>CAVTBA010000016.1:0-80420 GCA_963732835.1 uncultured Actinomycetota bacterium | reverse complement strand
GGCGTAACCCTCGCAGAACGCGGTCCGGTTGCGCTCGACCCATTCCCGGGCGCGGGCGGCCAGTTGCTTGTCGGCCGCCTGGTCCACCAATGGCCCGTACGCGGCGTATTCGAAGGACCGCAGCACACCGGCCACGTCGCGCAACGGTGAATCGGGCGCGCGGCGCTCATCGAGCGGCTGCCCCGGTTCGCCCTCGAAGTCGATCAGCAGCCAGCTCTCCGGGGTGCGCAGCACCTGACCCAGGTGCAGGTCACCGTGCACCCGCTGGACGGTGATCGCCTCGCCGGCGAGTTTGGAGAATCGCTCCTCGATGGTCGCCGCGTACTCCTGCAGCTCGGGTACCTTCGCCACGGTCGACGACAGCCGCGCCAGCACGGTGTCGACCGGGAAGGCCGACTGCGCCGTTCCGAGGGATTCGGCCAGGGTGGCGTGCACGGACGCCACGGCTTCGCCGAGCCGGAAGGATTCGCCGGCGAAGTCACCGCCCACTTCGTAGGCGTACAAGTCGCCCTCCGCGAACAGGTCGCGAACGCTGGCGGTGGCCATCGCCCACCCTTCCGCGGCGTTGGACGCGAACTCGGTCACCATGCCGAGCGGCCAGGCCGCATCGTCCGTGCCGCCAGAGCCGGCCATCTCGTAGGTGCCGAGCAGCCGGGCCACGTGCGGGTTACCGGCGCGGGCCAGCACCCGGTTCAGTTCGATGTCCGGGTTGATGCCGCTGCTGACCCGACGAAACGCCTTGAAGATCGCGTCCCGATCGAAGATCACGCTGGTATTGCTCTGTTCGGCGTCCGAGACATGCGGCATCGCCTCCAGTGGCAGCGCGACGTCGGGTTCCTTGACGAACCGCACCTCGGTGCCCGACGCGGTGCGAACGGCCGACGAGTCGATCAAGGACAGCAGAAACTGCGGCGCGTCGGTGTCGTACAGGCCGTCGAATCCGGTGCGGTCGCCAGCGGCGCCGATGGTGGCCACGGTGCTGTACTCCGAGACCGGCGCGGTATCCCATTGCACGATCACCTGGTAGCGCTCCGACGAGCCGTCGGCGTACTGGGCGTCGACCAGGACCAGGTCGAGGTCATCCCGGAGCGGGACGACCACTGCGGCCTCGGCGGAAGTCAGTTCCCGGTTACGCCCGGCGTACCACCGTTGCTGTGGAAGCCACTCAGACCAGGGCAACTTGGCCGGCTCAGTCATGTGCGCCGCTCCTCTTCATCACTTCGTTCTGCATCGTCGCCGGCGCGGTCATGTGCGCCGCTCTCCCCCTCGCCGCTTCGCGGCTGGGGGCGCCCCCACTTCATCACTTCGTTCTGCATCGTCGCCGGCGCGGTCATGTGCGCCGCTCTCCCCCTCGCCGCTTCGCGGCTGGGGGCGCCCCCACTTCATCACTTCGTTCTGCATCGTCGCCGGCGCGGTCATGTGCGCCGCTCTCCCCCTCGCCGCTTCGCGGCTGGGGGCGCCCCCACTTCATCACTTCGTTCTGCATCGTCGCCGGCGCGGTCATGCGTCCTCCTCACATGCGGTCAGCTGGAACCAGTAGAAACCGTGTCCCGGCAATGTCAGCAGGTAGGGCAGGTGCCCGATCCGCGGAAATTCGACGTGCCCGGTCAGTTCCACCGGCGTGCAACCGCTCCAGTGCTGCAGATTCAGTTCGATCGGCTGGGGGAAGCGCGACAGATTGTTGACGCACAACACCGTGTCGCCCTCGTCGGGCGCCTGGCGCACGAACGCAAGCATCGAGGGGTTGGAGCCCCCCAACTCCTCGAACGAGCCGATCGCGAAGGCCTCGTGGCGGCGCCGCACGGCCAGCATCATGCGGGTGAAGTTGAGCAGCGACGTGGAGGTGTCGCGTTGGGCCTCCACGTTGACGGCCTGATAGCCATAGACCGAGTCCTGGCTGGCCGGCAGGTATAGCCGGCCCGGGTTGGCCTTGGAGAACCCGGCGTTGCGGTCCGGTGTCCACTGCATCGGGGTGCGCACACCGTCGCGGTCCCCCAACCAGATGACGTCACCCATGCCGATCTCGTCGCCGTAGTACAGGACCGGTGAGCCGGGCAGTGACAGGAGCAGCGCGGTGAAGAGTTCGATCTGGTTGCGGTCGTTGTCCAGCAGCGGCGCCAGGCGGCGCCGGATTCCGACGTTCGCCTTCATCCGCGGATCCTTGGCGTACTCGGAGTACATGTAGTCACGTTCTTCGTCGGTGACCATCTCCAGCGTCAACTCGTCGTGGTTGCGCAGGAAGATCCCCCATTGCGCCATGTCGGGGATTTCCGGCGTTTGCGCCAGGATCTCCGAGATCGGAATGCGCGACTCCCGGCGAACCGCCATGAAGATCCGCGGCATCAGCGGGAAGTGGAACGCCATGTGGCATTCGTCGCCGCCGGTGCTGGTCTCGCCGAAGTACTCGACGACATCGGCCGGCCACTGATTGGCCTCGGCCAGCAGGACGCGCCCCGGGAATTCGTCGTCGATGACCTTGCGGACCCGTTTGAGGAAGGCGTGCGTCTCGGGCAGGTTCTCGCAGTTGGTGCCCTCCCGCTCGAACAGGTAGGGCACCGCGTCCAGCCGGAACCCGTCGATACCCAGGCCGAGCCAGAAGCGGAGAACGTCGATCATGGCTTCCTGCACGGCCGGGTTGTCGTAGTTCAGATCCGGCTGATGGGAGAAGAACCGGTGCCAGTAGAACTGGCGGCGCACCGGGTCGAAGGTCCAGTTGGACTCCTCGGTGTCGACGAAGATGATCCGGGCGTCGGTGTAGCGCTCGCTGGTATCGCTCCACACGTAGAAGTCGCCGTACGGGCCGTCGGGGTCGTGCCGCGACTCCTGGAACCAGGGGTGCGACTCCGAGGTGTGGTTCATCACCAGATCGGTGATGACGCGGATGCCCCGCTCGTGCGCGGCGTTGAGCAGGGCGACGAAGTCCTCGACCGTGCCGAACTCGGGCAGGACCTTGTAGAAGTCCCGGATGTCGTAACCGCCATCGCGGAGCGGCGAATCGTAGAAAGGGGGCAGCCAGATGCAGTCGATGCCCAGCCACTGCAGGTAGTCCAGACGTCCCAGGAGTCCACGCAGGTCGCCCGCCCCGTCCGCGTTGGCGTCGAAGAACGCCCGTACCAGCACCTCGTAGAAAACGGCGTGCTTGAACCACGTCGGGTCGGTGGGCAGCGCGGCGGCATTGTCGAAGTCGTCGGACTCGGGGTGCTCGACAACGCCGTCCTGGACATGGCTGCCCGCTGCGGGATGGTGCTCGACAGCTTCTCTTGCGTCGTTCATCAAATCCACGATGCCACGGGTACCCGAGGCGCGACATTCGGAATCACGCCCGCCGGAATGCGGCGAAACACGGCTGGCACCAACCGAATTGGCCGCCAGCCGGGCATCGTCCGCGCGGGAATCAGGCCGGGGGTCCGTCCGCCAGCGTCACGTTCGTGGTGCGCTCGCCGCCCCCGGCGGAGCGGTAGTGCACCGCGATGTTGTCGCCGGGGTGATGCGGGACGAGGACGTCCGTCATCGACGTGGCCCCGGTGATCGGGACGTTGTCAACGCCGGTGATGACGTCACCGGGAGAGATGCCGGCCGCCGCGGCGGGGCCGTTGGTGACCACGCGCTCGACGCCCGCGCCGCTGCCGTTGCTGTCCGTCACGCCCAGACCCAGGAACGCGGTCGGCCCGATGTGCACGGTGTTCGAGCCGGCGCCCGACCTGATCTGCCCGGCCACGCCCATCGCCCGGCCGATCGGAATGGCGAAGCCCTGGCCGCCCGACATCTTGTAATTGTCGGTGGCGGCCGTGTTCAGGCCGACCACCTGCCCGTCGTTGTTGACCATCGGACCGCCGGAGTCACCGGGCCTGATCGGCGTGTCCGCCTGGATCAGCCCGCCCAGCGACTCGTTGGCGCCGGTCAGGGTGTCGGTCGCCGAGACCGACTGGTTGAGCGCGACGACCTTGCCGGCGACCGCGCTGGGCGTGCCGCCCTGGCCGCCGGCATTGCCCATCGCGACGACCGGCTCGCCCACCGCGACGCCGCCGCCGATCGCGGCGGTCGGAAGCCCGGCCCCGCCGCGGAGCTGCAGCACCGCGATGTCCTGGCTGCGGTCGTAACCGACCACGTCGACGGCGTAGGTCTGCCCGTTGCCGACATCGAACGCGCTGATATCCGTCGCGCCGGAGATCACGTGATTGTTGGTCAGCACGACACCGTTGGGGTCGATGACGATGCCCGTCCCGGCACCCACCGCGTTGTTGTAGCCGAACTTGGTGCTGATGTTGACCACCTGCGGCCCGACCTGGCCGACCAATGCCGCCGGGTCGAGAGGCGCACGCGGCTGGGTGAACGGTGATGCGCCCGCCGGCGCTGCGCCCAAACCGAGGCCCAATCCGACCACGGCCAGCACGCTGACCAGCCATGACCACCAGACCGAACGGTGGTGCGATTTGCTCATCCCGTCACCCTTCCTGCGTCGCGGTAAGCACCAAACTGTCCCGGCCTTGCGGTTCTGGGCGGCACAATCAGTGTGTATATAACCGTAATGCAGGTAGCTATTCACGGCAGTGGCGAGGTTCTGATCAGCTGCGACGGTTCCCCGCCGACCCGGATGACCGGCGCCTAGGCTGACCCCGTGGGCGAATTCGACCCGAAGGCCAGGTTCAGCCAATCCCCGGTGGCCCGGCTGGCCACGATCACGCCCGGCGGCCTCCCCCACCTGGTGCCCGTGGTATTCGCCGCCGATCACTCCGCCGACGTGGTTTACACCGCCGTCGACGCGAAACCCAAGACGACGCGACGGCTGCGGCGGCTGGCGAACATCGAGAAGAACCCGCACGTGAGCCTGCTCGTCGACCACTACGCCGACGATTGGACGCGGTTGTGGTGGGTGCGGCTCGACGGTGCGGCGGCCATTCACACCGACGGGGCGGCGATGCAGTCCGGATACCGGCTGCTGCGCGCCAAATACCCTCAGTACCAATCCGTTCCACTGGACGGGCCGGTGATCGCGATAGCGGTGCGCCGCTGGTCGAGCTGGCACGCCTGACGGGTGCCGCTCCCTTTCTGACGAGGACGACGCATTTGTGGCCGGTCCGTGGCCTTGTGTTGGGCCGCGGTTGGGGGAAAAGTTGCTTATGGACCCTGTGAGCTAGGACACACCGCGCCGGGCGCACCCCTCGGTGATGCGGCCGGGGAGAACTGGAGGAACGCCATGGCGGACAAGGCGAATGCTGCCCAGGGCGCAGCGGCCGCTCCCACCGCGAACGGTCCCGGCGATGTGCGCAACATCGTCCTGGTCGGGCCCTCGGGCGGCGGCAAGACCACCCTGGTCGAGGCGCTGTTGGTCGCCGGCGGGGTGCTGACCAGAGCGGGCTCCGTCACCGACGGCAGCACCGTCTGCGACTACGACGAGGCCGAGATCCGCCAGCAGCGCTCCGTCGGCGTTGCCGTCGCCTCCCTGGCGCACGGCGGCGTCAAGATCAATCTGGTCGACACGCCGGGATACGCCGATTTCGTCGGCGAGTTGCGGGCCGGCTTGCGCGCCGCGGACTGCGCGCTGTTCGTGATCGCGGCCAACGAGGGCGTCGACGAACCCACCAAGTCGCTGTGGCAGGAATGCGATCAGGTCGGCATGCCCCGCGCGGTGGTGATCACCAAGCTCGACCACACCCGGGCCAACTACTCCGAGGCGTTGACGGCCGCGCAGAACGCGTTCGGCGACAAGGTGTTACCGCTTTACCTGCCGACCGGCCTGCCGTCCTGCCAGGGCCTGATCGGGTTGCTGTCGCAGACGCGCTACCAATACTCCGACGGCAAGCGGACCATGCAGCCGCCCGACCCATCCGACGCCGACCGGATCGAGGAGGCGCGCGGAACCCTCATCGAAGGCATCATCGAGGAATCCGAGGACGAGTCGCTGATGGATCGTTACCTCGGCGGTGAGTCCATCGACGAAGCGGTGCTCATCGAGGACCTGGAGCGGGCCGTCGCCCGGGGGTCGTTCTTCCCGGTGATCCCGGTATGCAGTAGCACCGGCGTCGGCACGCTGGAATTGCTGGAGGTCGCCACCCGCGGATTCCCGTCGCCGATGGAACACCCACTCCCGGACGTGTTTACGCCGCAGGGCGCCCTGCACCCGACGCTGACCTGCGACGCCGACGGCCCCTTGCTCGCCGAGGTGGTGAAGACGACGTCGGACCCCTACGTCGGAAGGCTCAGCCTGGTCCGGGTGTTCTCCGGGACCATCAGGCCCGACACGACGGTTCATGTGTCGGGCCATTTCGCGTCGTTCTTCGGCGCGGTGAACGGGAACGGCAGCACGCACCCCGACCACGACGAAGACGAACGCGTCGGGGTGCTGTCTTTTCCGCTCGGCAAGCAGCAGCGCCCCGCCCCGGCCGTGGTGGCGGGCGACATCTGCGCGATCGGCAAGCTGAGCCGGGCCGAGACCGGCGACACCCTCTCGGACAAGGCGGAGCCGCTCGTGCTGAAACCGTGGACGATGCCCGAGCCGCTGCTGCCGGTCGCGATCCAGGCGCACGCCAAGACCGACGAGGACAAGCTGTCGGTCGGGCTGGGCCGGCTGGCCGCCGAGGACCCGACGCTGCGAATCGAGCAGAACTCCGAAACCCACCAGATCGTGTTGTGGTGCATGGGGGAAGCCCACGCCGGCGTCGTGCTCGACGCGCTGGCCAACCGGTACGGCGTCACCGTCGACACCGTGGAACTTCGGGTACCGCTGCGAGAGACCTTCGGCGCCAAGGCAAAAGGCCATGGCAGACACGTGAAGCAGTCCGGCGGGCACGGTCAATACGCGGTGTGCGACATCGAAGTGGAGCCGCTGCCAGAGGGCTCCGGATTCGAGTTCCTCGACAAGGTGGTCGGCGGGGCGGTGCCGCGGCAATTCATCCCGAGCGTGGAGAAGGGTGTGCGCGCGCAGATGGAAAAGGGCGTGCACGCCGGCTACCCGGTGGTCGACATCCGGGTCACGCTCCTCGACGGCAAAGCGCACAGCGTCGACTCCTCGGATTTCGCATTCCAGATGGCGGGCGCGCTCGCGCTGCGCGAGGCGGCCGCGGCGACGAAGGTGAGCCTGCTCGAGCCCATCGACGAGGTCTCGGTGCTGGTGCCCGACGACTTCGTGGGCGCGGTGATGGGCGACCTGTCGAGTCGGCGCGGCCGGGTGCTCGGCACCGACACCGCGGGCAACGAACGCACGCTGGTCAAAGCCGAGGTGCCCCAGGTGGAGCTGACGCGCTACGCGATCGACTTGCGCTCGCTGGCCCACGGGGCCGCGTCGTTCACCCGTGGCTTCGCCCGCTACGAGCCCATGCCGGAAACCGCGGCCACCCGCGTGAAGGCCACCGTCTGAGCGGCGTTCGGTTCCTACCCGCCGCGCCCGAACTGCTGGGCGACGGCGCGGCGGTCCAGCGACCCTTTCGCGGTGTGCGGTAGCTCCGCCGCCTGCTGGAAGCTGGCCGGCACCTCGAAGGGGGCCAGCCGGTCGCGGCAAAACGCCGCGAGCTCGTCCGCGGTCGGCGTGGCGGACCCCCGGGGAACGATCACCGCGGCCACCGTCTCGCCGTACAGCTTGTCGGGCACGCCGAAGACGGCCACCTCCAGCACGTCGGGATGGCTGCCCAGCACGCCCTCGACGCGTTCCGGGGAGATCTTCTCCCCGCCCCGGTTGATGAGTTCCTTGATGCGGCCGCGGATGGTCAGTTCGCCGGTCGCCGACAACGTTCCCAGGTCCCCGGTGCGCAGCCACCCCTCGGTGAAATTGGCCGCGGTGATCGCCGGGTCGCCGAGGTAGCCCCGGACCACGGTGGGTCCGTGCAGCCAGACCTCGCCGACCTCCCCCGCGGACACGGGCCGGCCGTCGGAGCCGACGATCCGAATCTCCGGCCCGGTCGAGCGCCCGACGAGACCCGGTGTGTCAGACGGGCTTTCGGTGTGGCCGATTTCGGTCGTCGCCACCTGGTGGGTGGCTTCGGTCATGCCGAAAGCGCACACCACGGGGGCCGAGAAGGTGTCCTGCAGCGCCTGCGCCGTTTCGGCGGTCAGCGGGGCGCTGCAACTGCGGATGAACCGCAACGCCGCGTTGCCCGGTCGGTCGGTTTCGGCCCGCTCCAACAGGATCTGGTGAATCGTCGGGACCGCCGTGTACCAGGTGGCGCGGACGGCGTCGATGTCGTCCCAGAAGGTGTGCGCCGAGAACCGTCCGCGCGCGGGCAGCGACACCGCGCCCCCGGACACCAGGGTCGCCAGCAGCGCGGCGAGCAGCCCGTGACCGTGGTAGAGCGGCATGATGGCCACCGTGGCGTCCCGGGGGCCGAGCCCGTATCCGGCGATGATGGCCCGCACCGAGCCGGCGATGTTGCCGCGGGTCCACGGGACCATCTTCGGCACTCCGGTGGTTCCGCCTGTGAACATGATCATGGCGTCGTCGTCGCGCCGACCCTCCGGCGTCGAAAAGTGCTGTGCGGGAGCTGCACTCGCGTCGAGATTGACCGTCGTGGCGCCGCCCGCAGCGCCGACCGTCACCGCGAGTGTCCACCACGGCGGGGCCGGTTCCCCTTGGTCGGGTACGTCCCCGTCGATGAGCACCGCCCGGGCCCCCACGGCCTGGCTGCGGGCGCGCTGCTCGCCGACCGGCAGGGCCGGATCCAGCGGGACCGCGACCAGGTCGGCCCGCGAAGCAGCCAGCAGCGCGACGACGAATTCCGCGTTGCTCCCGAAGCGCAACCCGACGCGGTCGCCCGGCAGCAGGCCGCCCCGCGTCAGCCGCGCGGCCAGGTCCTCCACCAGTCGGAGCAGATCGCGGTAGCTGACCGGTATCCGATCGGAGGTGACAACAAGCGCGGGCGCCTCGGGGGACCGGCGCGCCGCCTCCTCGACCAGATCGGCGATGCGTGGGCCCGGCGTCGTTGCCGACCCCGTGACATCGTTGCCGATGATCGCCTCAGACCTCATCCTCATCGCCGGCTCCCTTTCCCGTTGTCGTGCTTTGTGGGCACAAGCACCTGCTCGAACCATGCCGGGTGGCCGTGGTCTCGTCCAATATTGATTCGCTCACGGCCGATAACCGTTGGCTATCGACCCGGTGGAATCCGGTTGGCCAGCGCCGATAGACGGTGTGAATCGCTGCATAGCGGCTCGGTCTTGGACACCCGGCGGGTGGCCGCGCCAGAGTGAAGGCGCAGGCTTTACTTCACCGGACCACTCACGAGGAGTCGCCACCATGACCGCAGTTTCGGCATCTCCCGGCCAGGCGCAGGAGTCCACGCGTTTGATCGACGGCTTCCATCTGGTGGTGGAAGCGCTCAAGGCCAACGAGGTCGACACCATCTACGGGATCGTCGGCATCCCGATCACCGATCTCGCGCGCGTCGCCCAGGCGTCCGGAATCCGCTACATCGGCTTCCGCCAGGAGACCTCGGCCGGCAATGCCGCGGCCGCCGCCGGATTCCTGACCCGCCGCCCGGGCGTGTGCCTCACGACATCCGGCCCCGGTTTTCTCAATGGGTTGCCGGCGCTCGCCAACGCCACCGCGAACTGCTTCCCGATGATCCAGATCTCGGGGTCCAGCAACCGAGCGCTCGTCGATCTGCAACGCGGTGACTACCAGGACATCGACCAGCTCAACGCCGCACGGCCGTTCGCGAAGGCGGCCTATCGGATCAGCCGGATCGAGGACATCGGGCGCGGCGTCGCGCGTGCCATGCGCACCGCGATCTCCGGCCGACCCGGCGGCGTATACCTCGACATCCCCGGCGACGTGCTGGGGCGGGCCATGGACGCCGCGGCCGGCGCGGACACGGTCTGGCGGATCGTCGACCCCGCGCCCCGGCAGCTGCCGGCGCCCGATGCGGTCGAGCGCGCGCTGCAGGTGCTGACGCAAGCGCGGCGACCGTTGATCGTGTTGGGCAAGGGCGCGGCATACGCGCAGGCCGACAACGTGATTCGCGAGTTCGTCGAGGCCACCGGGATTCCGTTCCTGCCGATGTCGATGGCCAAAGGGCTGCTGCCGGATTCCCACCCGCAGTCCGCCGCGGCCGCGCGCTCGCTCGCGGTCGCGCGCGCGGACGTCGTCTTGCTGGTCGGCGCCCGGCTGAACTGGCTGCTCGGCCATGGGGACTCGCCGCAATGGTCGGCCGACGCGAAATTCGTGCAGGTCGACATCGCGCCGTCGGAATTCGACAGCAATCAGCCGATCACCGCACCCCTGGTCGGCGACATCGGCTCGGTGATGTCCGCGCTGCTCGATGGCGTGGCCGCCCACCCGGTCGCGGTGCCCGCGGAATGGACCCAAGAGCTGGCCGACCGCACCGCCCGCAACGACGCCAAGATGCACGAACGCCTGGCCGAAGACCCCCGTCCCATGCGCTTTTACAACGCGCTCGGTGCGATTCACGCTGTGCTGCAGGAAAACCCGGACGCCTACGTGGTCAATGAGGGTGCGAACGCGCTGGACCTCGCCCGCAACGTCATCGGCATGGAGGTGCCGCGACACCGGCTCGACACCGGAACCTGGGGGGTCATGGGCATCGGCATGGGATACGCCATCGCCGCCGCCGTCGAGACCGGCCAGCCCGTCGTCGCGATCGAGGGCGACAGCGCTTTTGGCTTCAGCGGCATGGAAATCGAGACGATCTGCCGCTACCGGCTTCCGGTGAGCGTCGTCATTCTCAACAACGGCGGCGTCTACCGCGGCGACGAATGCCCCAACGGATCGGATCCGGCCCCCACCGTGCTGAACGCCAGGGCGCATCACGAGCTGCTCGCGGAAGCCTTCGGCGGCAAGGGATATCACGTCACCACCCCAGGGGAGTTGCGGTCCGCGCTGTCCGAGGCGATCGGCTCCCGGGGGCCGTCGATCATCGACTGCGAGCTGGATCCCGCGGCGGGGGTGGAAAGCGGTCATCTGGCGAGCCTTAACCCGACCAGTGCGGCGGCGCTCAGCGCCGGTGGGTGATTCGCGCTAGCTGGGCGTCGAAGAACTCGCCCAGCGACAGCTGCGCGGCGGAGGCGGCGAGCGCGCGGGCGATCGGCGAACCGGGCCCGGCGGAATTGGTGGCCAGGGCGATGTCGGCCTTGAGCACCGGATCGACCATCTCCACCGCCCGGACTTCGGGACCCAGCGGCGACGTCCACAACCAGGTGTGCGGCACGATGCATGCCCAATTCCCGGCGACCACCTGGGCGAATAACGAAGCGACGGAGTCGGTTTCGACCTGCGGTGCCACTTCGATGGCGTGATCGGCGAAGGCCTTGTCGATGATCTGGCGGTCGCGCATGTCGGCCGTGAGCAACGCCAGCGGCAACTGCGCGGCCTCCGGCCAGGTCATCGTGGGGGCGGCGGATCCCAACATGTCCGCGGGCGACAACAGCACATAGTGCTCCTCATACAGCGGTACCAGGTTCACGTCGCGGGTCTCGTCGGGCGCCGCGTGAACGATTGCGGCGTCCAGTTCGAATTCGCGTAGCCGCCGGTACAGTTCGCTGCCCGCCAGCCGGGAAAGGATGTGCACTTTCGCCAACGGGTGCGCCGAACAGAACGCCGAGAGCACCAGCGAGGCGGTGGTGGAGGCGGTGGGGACCGTGCCCAGTCGCAGCATGCCGGTGATACCCGAGCGCACCGCATGCACCTCCGCCTTGAAGGCGTCGTGCTCGGCGAGAATCCGTCTGGCCCACACCACCAATCGCTCACCTTCGGGCGTCAGACCCTCGAAGCTGTGTCCACGGTTGATCAGCGTGACGTTCAGTTCCCGTTCCAGCTTGGCGATCGCGGCCGACAAGGCCGGTTGGGAGACGAAGCACTTCTCGGCCGCCCGGGCGAAGTGCCGCTCCTGCGCGACCGCAACGAAGTACTCC
Source organism: uncultured Actinomycetota bacterium (assembly GCA_963732835.1). Taxonomy (GTDB): domain Bacteria; phylum Actinomycetota; class Actinomycetes; order Mycobacteriales; family Mycobacteriaceae; genus Mycobacterium. The sequence continues at coordinate 68,561 of CAVTBA010000016.1, read as the reverse complement.
AGTTGACGGAAGAGCACCCGCACCTCCTCGGGCGGAAGGAGTTTTGCTGAGGCTAACGTGTCGCCGCCGCGCCAGCCAGACCGGCAAGTCCGTGCCGCGCTGACGGATTCCCGGCCCGTTGCCAAAGTGTCTGTGCTGCCGTCAAACCGCCCCGACACGGCGGCAATACCGCCGGCCCACCGCGATCAGGCGCCCACCCGTCAGCCGCGGGAATCGGTGAGGTGCCCGGCCGAACTCAATCGGCGACCGGATCGTTACCGTGGTGACCCACCGAGCCGCAAAAGTTTGCTGAAAACGGCATTGCGGGTACAACCGGTAGAATACTGTCGTGTTGATCGCACCATCTCGAAGGGCGGGCGCTATGCGTCGAGGTGTTCGTTATCTGTTTGTTATGGTCGCGATCACGGCGTTGGGCCTGGCCGGATCGCCCGGCCGCGGCCACGCGTCGGTCCCCGCACCGCAACCCGCCCCCGCGGTTGCCTCGGTTTTGCCGGCTAACGGGGCGGTGGTGGGCGTGGCGCATCCGGTCGTGGTGACGTTCACCGCGCCGATCAGCGATCGCGCCGCCGCCGAGCGGTCCATCCACGTCGCCTCGCCCAGCAACACGCCCGGGCACTTCGAGTGGGTCGAAAACAACGTCGTGCAATGGGTGCCGGACCGGTACTGGCCGGCCCACACCCACGTCTCGGTCGGCATTCAGGCCCTGACGACGGGATTCGACACCGGAGACGAGCTACTCGGCGTCGCCAGCATCTCCGGGCACACCTTCACCGTCAGCCGAAACGGCGAAGTGCTGCGCACCATGCCCGCGTCGATGGGCAAGCCCAGCCGCCCGACACCGATCGGCAACTTCACCGCCCTGGAAAAGCAGCGCACCGTGGTGATGGACTCGCGGACCATCGGTATCCCGCTGAGTTCCCCGGAGGGCTACAAGATCACCGCGTCGTACGCAGTACGCGTCACCTGGAGCGGTGTGTACGTGCACTCGGCACCGTGGTCCGTTGACTCCCAGGGCCACGCCAACGTCAGCCATGGCTGTATCAACCTCAGTCCCGACAACGCCGCCTGGTACTTCAACCAGGTGAACGTCGGCGATCCCATCCAGGTCGTCGCCTGATGCCGGCCGCGCCGGCAAACGTTCGGCGCGGCTCCATCCGGCCCGTTCCCCGCCGCCCAGTCAGCGGTGTGACAGTCGTCACACCGATTGAACGGAAGACTGGCCCACGGCGGTGAGTTCTCGGTAGACGAGGATCCGAACGGGAGGCTGGCCATGACCGGTGATGCGAAGCAAGAAGAATCAGCGGTCGCGGGTCCCAGTCCGGCGCGGAAGCGAGTGGCCGAACGCATTCGCCAACTGGACGCCGCCGACGAGCAGTTCCGCAGCACCAAGCCCGATGCCTCGCTCCAACGGGCGGCGCGTGAGCCGGGGCTTCGCCTGTCACAGATCCTGCAGACCTTCATCGAGGGCTATGCCGATCGTCCGGCCCTGGGCTGGCGGGCACGCTCATTGGTCACCGACGCCGCGAGCGGCCGCACCACCGCGCAGCTGCTCCCCCGGTTCGACACCATCAGCTACCGCGACCTATGGGCCAACGTGGGAGCGGTCGCCGGCGCCTGGCGCCACGACGCCGCGAATCCGGTGACGCCTGGAGACTTCGTCGCCACAGTCGGTTTCGCCAGCGCCGAGTACCTGACCCTCGATCTGGTGTGCGGCTATCTCGGGCTGGTGGCGGTGCCGCTGCAGCACAACGCGGCGGCGTCACGGTTGCGGCCGATCGTCGCCGAGGTCGAGCCACGGGTGCTCGCGGCGGGCGCCGGCTACCTCGACCTGGCCGTCGAGGCGGCGCTGGGCAGCACGTCGCTGCGGCGCTTGGTGGTGTTCGACTACTTCCCGCAAATCGACGACCAGCGCGAGGCTTTGGAGCGCGCGCGGGCGAAGCTGTCGGCCGCCGGGATGCCGGTCGCGATCGAGACCTTCGACGAGCTGATCGAGCGCGGTCGCGCCCTGCCAATCGAGCCGGCGTACACCGGCGACTCCGACGAACGCCTGGCCATGATCATGTACACGTCGGGCAGCACCGGCCTGCCCAAGGGCGCGATGTACACCGAGCGCATGCTGTGCAAGCTGTGGACCAACGAGCTGATGCCCGACTTCGCGGACACGCCCGTGCTCAACGTGAACTTCATGCCCCTCAATCACCTGGGCGGCCGGATACCGCTGTCGACCGCGTTCCAAGCCGGCGGCACCAGTTACTTCGTTCCCGAGAGCGACCTGTCCACGCTGTTCGAGGACTGGAATCTGGCGCGCCCCACCGAAATGGGGTTGGTGCCCCGGGTGGCGGAGATGCTGTATCAGCGCTACCAAAGCGCCGTCGACCGGCGGGTCTCCCAAGGAGTCGACCCGGAGTCCGCCGAGGCCGACGCGCGGGCGGAACTGCGCGAGCAGGTGTTGGGCGGACGCATCGTCACCGCCTTCTGCGGCACGGCGCCGCTGGCCGCGGAGATGCGCAGTTTCGTGGAGACCTGTCTGGAGGTGCACGTCCTCGACGGCTACGGCTTGACCGAGGTTGGAATGGTGACCAAAGACGGCAGGATCAACCGGCCCCCGGTTTTGGGATACAAGCTCGTCGACGTTCCCGAACTGGGTTATTTCCTTACCGACAAGCCCTTCCCGCGGGGCGAGCTGCTGGTCAAGTCGCTGACCGCCACGCCCGGCTACTTCAAGCGCCCAGACGTCACCGCCAATGCCTTCGACGCGCAAGGCTACTACCGGACCGGGGACGTGATGGCCGAGTTGGAGCCGGATCGGCTCGCCTATGTCGACCGGCGCAACAACGTATTGAAGCTCGCCCAAGGCGAATTCGTCGCCGTCGCGCGCCTGGAAGCCGTGTTCAGCAGCGCGGCCCTGATCCGCCAGATCTTCGTCTACGGCAACAGCGAACGCCCCTATCTGCTGGCCGTCATCGTGCCGACCACCGACGCGCTGGAAAGGTTCGCCCACGATGCCGATGGGCTCAAGGCCGCCCTTCGCGAATCACTGCGCCAGTCAGGCAAACTCGCCGACCTGCAGTCCTACGAAGTGCCGGTCGACTTTCTCGTCGAGGCCGCGCCGTTCAGCGAGGACAACGGGCTGCTGTCCGGGGTGGGCAAGTTGCTCCGGCCGAAGCTCAAAGAGCACTACGGCGACCGGCTCGAGCGGTTGTACGCGGACCTGGCCGCCAACCGGGTGACCGAGCTGCGGGCGCTGCGTGAGGGGGCGGCGGACCGCCCGGTCATCGAAACGCTGACGCGCGCCGCCGAAGCGCTGCTCGGCCTGGCGGGCGGCCCGCCGGAACCCGGCGCGCTGTTCATCGAACTGGGTGGAGATTCCCTGTCGGCCTTGACCTTCTCCAACCTGCTGCAGGACATCTTCGACGTCGAGGTGCCGGTCGGCATGATCATCGGTCCGGCCACCGACCTGGGCAATCTGGCGGAATACGTTGAGGCCGAGCGCACGTCGGGATCGCGCCGACCGACGTTCGCGACGGTGCACGGGCGTGACGCCACCGAGGTTCGCGCGGCCGACCTCACGCTGGACAAATTCGTCGACGCGAAGACCCTGACCGACGCCCCGGGCCTGCCGCGGGCCACCGGTACGCCGCACACCATCCTGTTGACCGGCGCCAACGGCTATCTCGGCCGCTTCCTGTGCCTGGAATGGCTGGAGCGGCTCGGCGAGACGGGCGGAAAACTCGTCTGCATCGTGCGCGGCACCGATGCCGCGGCGGCCGCCAAGCGCCTCGGGGAGGTGTACCGCAGCGGCGGCCCCCACCTGGTCGAGCGGTTCCGCGAGCTGGCGACCGATCATCTCGAGGTGATCGCCGGCGATATCGGTGAGCCCAATCTGGGGCTGGACCAGGCGACGTGGGACGGGCTCGCCCACGGCGTGGACTTGATCGTCCACCCGGCGGCGCTGGTCAACCACGTCCTGCCCTACGACCAACTGTTCGGGCCGAATGTCGTTGGCACCGCCGAAGTCATCCGCCTGGCGATCACCGCACGCATCAAACCTGTCACCTATCTCTCGACGGTCGCGGTGGCCATGTCCGTCGATCCGGCCGCCTTCTCAGAAGACGGCGATATCCGCGCGATCAGCCCGGTTCGGCCGATCGAGGGCAGCTACGCCAACGGGTACGCCAACGGCAAATGGGCCGGAGAGGTGCTCCTGCGTGAGGCGCACGACCTGTGCGAGCTGCCCGTCGCCGTCTTCCGCTCCGACATGATCCTCGCCCACAGCCGCTACGCCGGACAGCTCAACGTGCCGGACGCCTTCACGCGGTTGATCTTCAGTTTGCTGGTCACCGGCATCGCGCCGTCGTCTTTCTACGAAGCCACCGACACCGGGGGCCGGGCGGTCGCCCACTACGACGGGCTGCCCGCCGACTTCGTGGCCGAAGCGGTGACCGCGCTCGGCGAGCAGATCGCAACGGCTGCAGAAGATGCGGAGTCTGCCGGGAGGTTTCGCTCCTATGACGTGATGAACCCCCACGACGACGGCATCTCCCTGGACGTCTTCGTGGACTGGTTGATCGCCGACAGACACGACATCCGGCGCATCGACGATTACGACGAGTGGCTCGGACGCTTCGGCACGGCGCTTCGGGCCCTACCGGACAGGCAGCGACAGCTGTCCGTACTGCCGTTGCTGGACGCCTACCGAAAGCCGGCGAAGCCGCTGCGCGGCGCGCCGGCCCCGACCGATGTGTTCCGCGGCGCGGTTCAGGCGGCCAAACTCGGTGCGGACCAAGACATTCCGCACCTGTCGGCGGACCTGATCGCGAAGTACGTTTTCGATCTGCGGTCGCTGGGCCTCCTGTAGCCGGGGCGGGGGCTAGCTGGGCAAGCCCTTCTTGAGCGCCGCGTCCTGCTTGCGCCCGATATCGGTGACCATGGCCGGATCGATCGGATCGTTTGGTGCGCTGTCGAATTCGAGATTGACCAGCGCCTTGCCCTCGGTGAACAGCAGCACCGTCACCGCTTGGGAGTGGTCGGGCGAGGTCCCGGCGATCATGGTCCCGTTGGCCCCGACGTCAACCGGCTGCCACGTACCGCTGACCTTGCTCCCGTAGTGGGCCTTGGTGTTGTCGATTCCGGCCGCCGCGGTCGCGGGATCGGCGACGATCAGGATGCTGTCCCCGATTCGCCGGCTGTTGTCGGCGCTCGTGAACAGCTGCGCCACCCCGGGCGCGTTGTTGGGGTTCAGCACCGGTGGCTGCGGCGCGGTGAGATCCTCGCCGATGTCACTGGGCCTGATCAGCAAGGCGCTGTAATCCGTGGGTTGTCCCGGGGCCGGGCTGGCCACACTGGAACCGCTGGAGGAAGGGGCCGACCGCGAGGACGTCACCGAATATGCCGGGGATACATTGTTGTCGCCGCCGCACGCGGCGATCGCCGCGCCGGCCACGACGGCGGCGACGGGCCAGCCGGCGACCCTGCTGCGAGAAACGTCCATGAGCGTTCCTTCCGCGTCCTGCGCCGTGGCGCGTTCGAACATTGGCCCCCACGACGACCACCGGGTACCCGTTTTTCGTGCCTATGCTGGCGTGGGAGGGTGTTCGGCGGCGGGAGGAGATCGACATGACGGCAGCGGCGGCGCGCGCCGTACGGTTCGACCGGTACGGGGGCCGCGACGTGTTGTACGTGGCGGACGTCGACATGCCCACCCCCGGGCCCGGCGAGGTGATCGTCGAGGTGCGAGCTGCCGGGATCAACCCGGGCGAGGCCGCCATCCGCAGCGGGGCGATGCACGAGATGTTCCCCGCGACCTTTCCGTCCGGCGAGGGCAGCGACCTCGCCGGCGTCGTGACCGCGGTGGGACCCGGGGTCACCGAATTCTCGGTCGACGACGAGGTTTTGGGGTTCAGCTTCCGCCGATCCAGTCACGCCACCCACGCCGCGGTCCCGGTCGGCCAACTGATCAACAAGCCGCCCCAGCTCAGTTGGGAGGTGGCGGGCTCCCTCTACGTCGTCGGCGTGACGGCGTACGCGGCTGTCCGCGCGGTGGCCCCGCAACCGGGCGAGACGGTCGCCGTCTCGGCCTCCGCGGGCGGGGTGGGCAGCCTCGTCGTGCAACTTCTGGTGCTGCGCGAGGCGCGCGTGCTCGGCATCGCCGGGCCGGGCAACGCCGACTGGCTCCGCGCCCACGGCGTCACCCCGGTCCCCTACGGGGACGGACTGGCCGACCGGCTGCGGGAAGCGGCGCCGACCGGGATCGACGCATTCATCGATCTATTCGGCCCCGACTACGTGCAACTCGCCGTCGACCTCGGCGTCGCGCCCGAGCGAATCGACACCATCATCTCGTTTGAGAAGGCCGGCGAAGTCGGCGCCAAGGCGGAAGGCAGTGCCGAGGCGTCGACGCCGGAGGTACTGGCCGAAATGGCCGACCTCGTCGTCAGCGGCACCATCGATTTCGAGGTGGCCGCCACCTATCCACTGGATCGGGTCGCCGAGGCCTACGAGGAACTCGAGAAGCGGCACACGCGCGGAAAAATCGTTCTGCTACCCAATGATTCACAGTGAGGCGGCCGGGCCCACGATACCGGCCTGCACAACCTTGACGACAACCAGCGCGACCGCCACGACCAGGTAAGCCCGCAGGGTGAACAAACCGGCCCGGCGGGCCGGCGACATGGCCGGGCGAGTGAGGCCGGCGAGGGCGGGAGTCTGCCAGTTCATCCGGTCCTGGCGGCGGACGGCGCGACGTTCGGCGGGTGTGAGCGTCGGGGTGTCGTCGAGCTCGTCGACCTGCTCGGGGTCCAGACCGCCCCCGAGCGTCCGCACGACGGCGTCCGCGTAGCGCAAGTCGGCATACCGGCGGCCGGCGGCGATGACGGCGGCCCCGCCGATGACGAGACGGGGGTCATGGTGTTCTCGCGGATTCCGTCACCGGTGGTTGGCGGCCGATGGGTGCCCACCCAGCGAGGCCGTGACCACCGCGATCGGCATCCGTGACACGTACAGGTTGGCCCGCTCCTGGGGAGTCAGGGTGGTCCGTGCGTGCAACTTGGTGGCGAACAGCCGCGCCGACCGCAGCAGCGAACGTCCGCGCCCAGGGTTCCGACGCGTAAGACGGTGTGTGACAACAAAAGCCATGATCTTCTCCTTAAGGGAGACCCGATCGGCTCAGGTGAGGGCGCCCGGGCGCGAACGAACAGCTCGCGGGCGGGTCAACGCTCGCGAATCACCGGGTGGCCGAAACCTCAGGCGGCAGAAGGAATGCCGGAACCGGATCGGGACAAAACGGATTTCGGATACGGACTATCGCCCGGACTCATCTCGCCCTCACCTCCTCACGGCCACGACACACGCGGGTGTCATCACATGTCACCTGAACGGGAGAGAAGCGAATGCCGGCGGCGCGCCGCCGATCGCACCCCTCTCGTCGGAGCTTCGGCACTGCACGGCGTATCCGGAACTTCGCCCAGAAGCCACTTGGGCTCAACCCTTGGGTCCGGGAAGAGCTGTCCTGACCCGGGGCGTCTCTCGACGTTCGGGGTCAGTGGCCTGTGTCCATGCAGACGCCTCACCTACCGAGGTGCTTGCGAATCCATTTGTACACCGCTGCCCAGGGCCCGTCAAACTCGTTGGCGTAACCGTTACGGCAGCTCACCGCCGCTGCCACCTGCGCGCAGCCGCGCGAGGGCCGCCGACGCCTACCCTCGACATCATGGCCAACACTCTGCAAGATCCAAAGGTCGCGTCCGCGCTCGACCGGATGTATGGCGAAGCGAAGAACCAGATGTCGCTGTTACGTCAGCGGCATGGCGATTTCGACCAGCCGATGACCGCGCAGGAGCGCGCCGACGCGATGAGCGAGTTCTACATCCCGGTCACACCCGAAGCCGGCCGGTTGCTGTACGCCCTCGTGCGCGCGGCCCGCCCGGGGACGGTCGTCGAGTTCGGGATGTCGTTCGGCATCTCCGCCGTTCACCTGGCGTCGGCGGTACGCGACAACGGCTCCGGCAGGGTGGTGACGACGGAGCTCAACGACACCAAGATCGCGGCCGCGCGGCAGACGTTCGCGCAAACCGGTCTGGACGACGTGATCACCATCCTCGAAGGAGACGCGCTGGCCACGCTGGCCGGCCTGGACGGGCCGGTCGACTTCGTCTTGCTGGACGGCTGGAAGGATCTGTATCTGCCGGTGATCGAGCTTCTGGAACCGCGGCTGTCGACGGGCGCGCTCGTGGTCGCCGACAACACCAGCGCCGCCGACACGCAGCCGTATCTCGACCGGGTGCGCGACCCCGGTCACGGCTACGTCAGCTTCAACTTCCAGGTTCGGGACAGCGACAGCATGGAAATCAGCTGCCGCACCGGCGATTAGGGTCTAACGCAGGGATTCCTCGAGCCACGGCGTCAACCACTTCACCCCTTCGGGGGTGAGGTGGACGCCGTCGCTGCGCACCTTGATGCCGTCGACCTTGGCGGTGTAAACCCCGTCCGGACATAGCTTCTTGTTCAGGTCCAGGATTTGCACGCCTCTGTGGTGGCTGACGGTCTTGCGCAACATGGTGTTCCAGAGATTGACCCGGTCGGGCTGGTCCTCCGGATATAGCCGGCCGTCCGGCTTTTCGCCACCCCTGCTGTACGGCACGGTGGCCACCACCACTCGAACACCGGTGGAGCCCACGATGTTCAGCGCCCGCTCCAGCTCGCCGCCCAGGTACGCGTCGAAGGTGGGATCCCCGATGTGGGTCCATTGACCCTCGTTGACGCGGTCGACGGTCTCCCAGCGGCCGATGACCAGCAACGCGACATCCGGTTGATCCTGGCTGACCTGCGCCGACCATCTGATCGGCCAACCGTCGCATTCCGGTCTCTGCTCGAGCGTTTGGCCGATGTACCGATACGGCGTACCGCGCACCAGGCTGCAGCCGATCACGGTGTGGTCAAGGAACGCGAATCCCGGCGTCGGTGGCAGGTAGTGCATCCACGTCCACCCGATCGAGTCGCCGAACACCGAAACGGTGAACGGCCGGTTGGGATCCCGGGGACCGGCCGGGCGGCTGCCTCCCGGCGGTGACGGGGACACCGCGGCGACCGCCGAGACGCCCGGCGGCAGGCCGGCCTGGCGCAGGCCGGGCCCGGTGCCCACCGGAACCACCAGCAGTGTCACCGCGGCGGCGCTGGCCACCGTCGCCGCCGCCAACGGCAACAGCGGCACCCGTGCCGGCCGCCAGCGCCGGATGGGCTGCTCGATCAGCCACCAGGACGCCGCGGCCAGCGCCACCGTCGCGCCGCAGCGGGCGGCGAACAAGGGCAACCCCGTCCACCCGGTGCGTTCGCCGTTGAGCATCAGGAAGATGGGCCAGTGCCACAGGTAGACGCCGTAGGAGATGGTGCCCAGCCACACCAGGGGTGGTGCGGCCAGGATCCGGGCGACCGCGCCGCGCTGCTCCAAGGCCACCGGCGCCACCACGACCACGGACGCGATCGCGACCCCGAGGAGCAGACCGTGGCGAAACTCTCCGCTACTGCCGCTGGCGAAATGGGTCGCCACCGCGAGTCCCGCCAGGCCGGCGAGCGGCAGAACGCGTGCGACGCGCCGGGCCCACCGGGTCCGGATCAGGCACCAGCCCCGGTTCAGTGATGGCCAGTCGCGAACCAGCAGCGCCGCCGCGGCCGCCCCGGTCAGCAGCGCCTGCGCGCGGGTATCGGTGCCGAAATAGACGCGGTCGCGGGTGCTGTCGGACACCATCGCCATGGCGAGCGCGGCCGAAGCCAGGGCACCCACGGTGGCGACGACGAACGTCGCGAACCGGACATCCCCGACCGTGGCCCGGGCGAAGCGGCGCTTCGCGCGCGCGGCCAACAGGAGCGTCACCGCGATCAGCAGCACCGGCCACACGAAGTAGTACTGCTCCTCCACCCCGAGTGACCAGGTGTGCTGCAGCGGCGACGGCGGGGCCCCCTGCGTGAAGTAGTCGGTCTTCTGCGCGACGAACCGCCAGTTCGCCATCCACACGAACGCCGCGATGGCATCGTCGCGCAGGCCGGTGAGGGACCGATCGGGAAGGAGTTGCCGGGCCGCGGCCACCGTGAGCACCATCAGCACCAGGGCCGGCAACAGCCGGCGCGCACGGCGAATCCAGAAGCCGGTCAGCCCGATACGGCCGGTGCGGCCCAGCTCGTCCAGGAGCAGCGAGGTGATCAGAAACCCGCTGAGCACGAAGAAGACGTCGACGCCGATGAATCCGCCGTCCACCCCGGGGATGCCGCCATGGCCGACCAGCACCAGCGCAACCGCTATCGCGCGTAACCCATCGAGTGCCGGAATCCCGCTGCGCCGCTCCGGTTTATCCCAGATCGCCAGGCGCCCGGCCCGGCGCACGGGAGCGACCCACCGGGGTCGCCGAGCACGACGAGCCGGCGCGGGAAGAATCCCGCCCGGCTCAGCGTCCGCGCTTAGCGCGCCCTGACAACCTTGTCGCCCGGCGCCATAGTTGATGCCGATACGTCGCTGCCCCTCCTGTTGATCGGAGCCAGCTTAAAGGCGGGCGCGCAGGATTGCGTGGAGGACACGCAACGGTTCCGCTGTGGTGCGTTCGGATTTCGACCCGCAGCGTTAGTGGGCGGCCCTGTCGGGCGCATAGCCAAGGATGCTTTTGACTTCGAGGTACTCGTGGAAGCCGAACTCGCTCCATTCGCGGCCATTGCCGCTGCGCTTGTAGCCGCCGAATGGCGCGTTCATGTCGAATGCGTGATTGATGGTCACCCATCCGGCACGGATCTTGCGGGCGACCTCACGTGACTTATCGAGGTCGGCTCCCGAGACAAACCCGGCGAGTCCGTATTCGGTGTCGTTGGCGATCTCGACAGCCTGGTCGATGTCGTCATAGCCGAGGATGCACAACACCGGCCCGAAGATCTCCTCGCGCGCGATCGTCATGTCATTGGTGACATGCGCGAAGACGGTCGGCTTGACGTAGTACCCCTTGTCCAGCCCCGCTGGCCGGCCCGGGCCTCCCGCAATCACGGTCGCGCCCTCGTCCACACCCTTCTGGATCAGGCGCTGAACCTTGTCGAACTGTGTCTTTGACGCCACCGGCCCGATCGCCGTCGCATCGCCGGGGCTGCCCACCTGGATCTGCTCCGCCGCCTGACGCGCGATCGTAATGGCCTCCGCCATGCGTGAGTTCGGGACCAGCATGCGCGACGGCGCGTTACAGCTCTGCCCCGAATTGGGCATCATGTTGGACACGCCGGCTCGGACGCCGTCGGCAAAGCCACTGTCGTCGAGGACGATGTTGGGGCTCTTACCGCCGAGCTCTTGGGTCACTCGCTTCACCGTCGGGGCAGCATTCCTGGCCACCTCGACACCGGCGCGTGTGGATCCGGTGAACGACACCATGTCGATGTCAGGATGGCTCGCCAGGGCCACACCCACGCCCGCGCCGTCGCCGTTGACCAGGTTGAACACCCCGGCCGGGACCCCGGCCGCATCCAGGATCTCGGTGAAGATGTAGGGCGAATACGGCGCCACCTCAGACGGTTTCAGCACGACGGTGCAGCCGGTGGCCAATGCCGGGTAGACCTTGACCGCGATCTGGTTGAGCGGCCAGTTCCAGGGCGTGATCAAACCGCAGACACCGATCGGCTCCTTGGCGATCAGGGTCGCCCCGTGTTGTTCGGAGAACGAAAAGTTCTTCAGCACGTCGATGGCCGTGGTCAGGTGACCGATCCCCAGAAAGACCTGCGGCCCGGCAGCCAGCGAGGGCGGCGCCCCGATTTCCTCGGTGACCGCCTCAGCAAGATCGTCAGCACGCTTCTGGTATTCGGCGAGTATGGCCTGCAGCAGGTCCAGCCGCTGTTCGCGGGTGCTTTGCGACCAGCCGGCGAAAGCGCGCCGAGCGGCCGTGACCGCCACGTCCACATCGGCTGCCGACCCCAGCGAGATCTTCCCGGAAACCTGCTCGGTTGCCGGGTTGTCCACCTCGAAGGCGTTGGGCCGCAACGGGTCGACCCAACGGCCGTCGATGTAGAACTTCAGGTATTCGCGCATGGCCCTGCCCTTCCCTACTGAGTTCCCTCTGCGTACCAAGTTCTGAATTCGTCGTACTTCGGCATCTCTTCCGAGTTCGCCTTCGGGTCGATGCAGACATGAACGACGGCTGTCTTGCCGCTGGCGTAGGCCCGCCCGATGGCAGGTCCGATCTCGTCTTCCTTCTCGACATACTCGCCGTGGCAACCGAATCCCTCGGCGATCCTGTCGAACCGTACGTCCTTGCTCCAGTGCACGCCGGGCTGCGGCGACGGCTGGGTGAACGTGCGCTTGTAGACGCCGACCTCCAGCCCCCACTGATGGTCGACGCCGACCACACACACCAGCGGCAGGTTCTGCCGCGCGGCGGTCTCCAGTTCGGCGATATGAAAAAGGAACGCGGAGTCGCTCGTCAGCAGCATGACCGGACGCTTGCCGCCCTCGGCGACGGACGCGCCGACAGCGTAGGGCAGGCCGGTGCCGAGGTGGCCGAAGTTCTGGTTCCAGATCACGTCGTGTGGCTTGGCCTGCGAATAGGTCCACTGGAAGATGACGGTGGCCCCGCCGTCGCGTACCAGGATGCCGTCCTTCGGGAACGCCTTGGTTGCCTCGACGACATAGCGGGCCGGGTGCACCGGTGTCCGGCCGATCGGCGCGTTCTCCGCGAGCTGTGCCAGTTCCTCGGCGTCCTCCTTGATCCAACGGTCCAGATCGGCCGAGGGCCGTCTCGGACTGTCTCGCAGCGCGTCGACGAGCTGGGGGACGACACCGCGCAGGTCTCCGACCAACGGCACGTCGATCGGACGGTTCACACCGATGGCGACCGGATCCTGCTCAACCAGTACCCATTTGCGGTTGGCGTCGTTGTCCGCCCAGTGCCGGGTCGTGCCGTAGTGGCTCGGCTCGCCGAGCTCGGTGCCCAGCGCCACGCACAGGTCGGAGGAGACCACCGCCTCGACGGCCGCTGGGGAAAACCCGTAGGCGAAGGTGCGGTCCTCCAGGCCGGCGATGAAGGAGGTGCCGCCGGAGGTCTGAATCACCGGGCAGGCCATCAGGTCGGCGAGTTCCTTGACCGCGGCCCCGGTGCGGGAGGTGTGCACGCCGTGGCCGACCAGCAGGATGGGGCTCTTGGCCTCCCGGATGAGCCTCGCGGCCTCTGCGACCTCAGCCGCTCCCGCACCCTGGTTGACAAGGCGATACCTGTTGGGCGGCAATGGCTCCGGGACGTCGAGCTCTTCGAGGATCACGTCCGACGGGAACTCGATGTAGGACGGGCCCGGCGTGCCGGACATCGCCCGCCGGATCGCCTCGCGGACGATCTCGTCGGTCTGGTTGGCGTACTCGATAGAGCTGCTGTACTTCACCGACGGGGTGAAAAGCCGCTCCTGCTGCACGAATTGGATTCGGCCGCGGCGCACCCGCCGCTCGGTGATGCGCGCTCGCTGACCACCGAGGAAGATCACCGGCGAGTTCTCCACGTAGGCGCACATCATCGCCCCTGCGATGTTGGCGACACCGGGGCCCAGGGTGCCGATGCACAGACCGGGCTTGCCCGTCATCCGCGACGCTGCCTCCGCCATGAAACCGGCGCTCAACTCGTGATGCGGCGAAACAACCGACCAGCCACGCGATTCGGCCTCGAGGAACATGTGCACGAAGTTCGGGTCCGGGATCCCGAACAGTGTGTTCACGCCCTCGGCCTCGAACAAGTCGAGTATGCGCTTGTAGACGGGGACCGCCATGGTCATAGTTCCTTTCCCTCGCGAGCAGACGCAAAATCGCGCTCTGGCTGGGTATTTCGAGTGATTTTGTGTCTTCTCGCGCCGATTTCGGCGAGCACTTCTGCGGTGTGCTCGCCCAGCTCTGGCGCCGGACCCGCGACGCGGCCCGGTGTCTGCGAGAACCAGGTGGGTACGCCCGGGAAGCGCACCGGTCCGTGCGGGGTGTCCACGGTTTCGAACATGCCGACGGCGTTGAGATGTGGATCGTCGAACAGCGCCCCGGGTGTGTTCAGTGGCGCGGCCGGTATCTCGAGTTCGCGCAGCAGGTCCAGCCATTCCTGCGTCGAGCGTTGTTTCATCGTCTCGGCGACCAGCCCGTAGACGGCGTCGATCTGGTGCGCGCGCTGCGCCAGCGTGGCATAGCCCTCATTCGCCCACGGCGGGCGCACGGCGTTGACGAACGCGTTCCAATGCTTGTCGTTGTAGATCAGCGCGGCGATGTAGCCGTCGCTGGTGCGGTAGGGACGGCGGTTGGGTGCCACGGTGCGCGGATACACCGCCGGACCAAGGGGCGGGTCGAACAGGGCGCCGTTGGCGTGCTCGACGAGCATGAACGAGGCCATGGTCTCGAACATGGCGACCTCGACTTCCTGGCCCTCCCCGGTGCGCTCGCGGTGGAACAGCGCCATGGTCGTCGCATACAGCGCGGTCAGCCCGGCGACCTTGTCGGCCATGATGGTTCCGACGTAATCGGCCTCGCCGGTCAGTTGCTGTTGTACTGCCGGCAGGCCGCATTCGGCCTGGATGGTGTCGTCGTAGGCGGGGCGGTCGCGATTGGGTCCCCGGCGGCCGTATCCGTAGCAATTGGTGTAGACGATCGCCGGGTTGACCGCGGCCACATCCTCGTAACCGAATCCGAGCTTGGAGATCGCCTTGGCGCGCATCGAGTGGATGAATACGTCCGCGGCCTCGACAAGAGCCCGCAGCGCTTGCGTTCCGGCGTCGGTTTGCAGGTCCAGCATGACGCTGCGCTTGCCCCGGTTGACGTTGACGAAGACGCCGCTCATTCCCGGCGCCGGACCGACCGAGATGTATCGGGTGTTATCACCTTGCGGTGGTTCGACTTTGATCACGTCGGCGCCCATGTCGGCCATGATCTGCGTGCAGTACGGTCCCATCACCATTGCGGTGAGGTCGATGACCCGCACACCGGCCAACGGCCCCCGGCCCGCGCCCTTAGCCATGCAGCGCACCCCGATCATTGGATCGGTGCGCCAATT
Source organism: uncultured Actinomycetota bacterium (assembly GCA_963732835.1). Lineage (GTDB taxonomy): Bacteria > Actinomycetota > Actinomycetes > Mycobacteriales > Mycobacteriaceae > Mycobacterium. Next base: position 53,535 of record CAVTBA010000016.1, on the reverse strand, counting down.
CGAAGCTGTAGCGGATGTGCTGGGCATGACCGTCGGGCAGCACGGGAAAGATCAGCGGTGCCTCGATGTTCCGGATCGCATCGGAATATTCGCCGACGTCCTCGATTGTCCACGATGGGCGACACACGCCGGGGCTTTCGGCGATGACCGCACGCGCAACGCGGCCCGCCAGCGCGATGAACAACTCCCCACTCACCGCACACGATTCGTGTGCAAGCCAGCCCACGACGGGCGCAACGAGGTCCGGGCCCATCGGGGGGTAGGCCGAGGTGTCGATGCCCTCGGCCATCCTGGTCACCGCGGCCGGCACGATCACGTTGCACGTCACGCCGTCCGCGGCGCCTTCGAGCGCCGCGACGTTCGACAGCCCGATCACGCCGGCCTTGGCCGCCGCGTAGTTGGCCACATTGTGGTTGCCGTACAACCCACCGATCGACGAGGTGAGCACGATGCGCCCGTAACCGGCCGCACACATGACCGGAAACGCTTGCCGCACAACGTTGAACGCGCCGCGTAGGTGCACGTCGAGCACCGCGTCGAAGTCCTCGTAGCTCATCTCCTTCAGCGAGGCGCTGCGCACGTTGCCTGCGTTGTGGATCAGAACATCGATGCGGCCATAGTGGTCGAGCGCGGTCTGGATGATCGCGGCGGCTCCGTCGCGGGTCGCGACCGACGCGGTGCACGCGACGGCTTCTCCCCCGGCCGCCTTGACCGCATCGACCACCTCTCCGGCCGGGCCGGGGTCGGCCCCGTCGCCGGCCAGGCCGCCGCCATGGTCGTTGACCACGACCTTGGCTCCGCGCTCGGCGAGCAGCTGCGCGTACGCGCGCCCCAAACCGCGGCCGGCGCCGGTCACGACCGCGACGCGGTCGTCGAATCTCGCGATCGTCATGCGTCCAAGACCAGACCTTCCAGGTCCCCCTTGTCGCGCCACAACCGGAGCAGGTCCTCAAAGGCGTAGAACCCGGGCCCATACGGTTCCCCCAGGTGCGACCGGATTCCCTCACCACCGCCGCCGCCTTCGTTGTTGTAATAGCCGGGCGTGCACTGGGCGTCGAACGCCGAGTTGTCGACGGCGGTCTCGCGGATCGTGCTGCACCAATCGTCCTGCGCCCCTTGGCTGGGCTCGACGGTCGACGCGCCGCGAGCCAGGGCTTCGGCGATGATGTAGGCGATGTGTTCGCCCTGAAGCTCGTAGTTGGCGGCGATGTTGGCGGAGATGCCGACCTGGGTGAAGCCGGTGTAGAACTGGTTCGGGAATCCCCGGCTGGTCATCCCGTGCAGCGTCTTGTAGCCATCGTGCCAGTAGTCGAACAGCGACAGCCCGTCGCGTCCCTCGATCGTTTCGATCGAGTAGCGGCGGCTGATCTCGGTGGTGATCTCGAAACCGCTGGCGTAGATGATGCAGTCGAGTTCGTACTCGATGCCGTTGGCGACCAGCCCCTTCTCGGTGGCCCGTTCGACGCCCTTGCTCGACGACACGTCGACCAGCGTCACGTTGGGCCGGTTGAAGCTGGCCAGATAGTCGTCGTTGGAACATGGCCGCTTGCAGAGGAACCGGTAATACGGCTTGAGCGCTTCGGCGGTCGCCTCGTCCTCGATCAAGGCATCGATGCGGCGCCGCAGCCGCTCCATGATCTTGTAGTCTTCCTCTTCCCGGATCGTCATGAACTCCTCGGGCGTCAAGGACGCGGGGTCGTCCAGGGCGAGCACCCGGGCTGCGGTGTTGCGCCCGAGCTCGGTCCAGAAGTCGCACACCAGATCCGGCTGACCCAGCGCCATGCCCTCGAAAGTCCAGGAGTGGAAGTTGCGCTGACGCTCGCGCTGCCAGCCCGGTTGCAGCGTCTTGACCCAGTCCGGGTTGGTCGGGGTGTTGTTGCGCGCGTCAACGGTCGACGGGGTGCGCTGGAACACGTACAGGTGCTTGGCGTCGCGCGCCAAGTAGGGCACGATCTGGATCCCGGTGGCGCCGGTGCCGACCACCCCGATGCGTTTGTCGGCGAGCTTGTCCAGCCCTCCGGTGGCGTCGCCGCCGGTGTAGCCGTAGTCCCACCGTGAAGAGTGAAAGCTGTGTCCTTTAAACGTTTTGATGCTGGGAATGCCGGGGAGCTTCGGCCGGTGGAACGGTCCGGACGCCAGCACCACGAACCTGGCGCGAATATCGTCGTCGCGGTTGGTGCTGATTTTCCAGCGCCTGATGCCTTCGTCCCAATGCAGGTCGCGCACCTGGGTGGAGAAGATCGCCGAATCGTAGAGGCCGAAGTGTTTGCCGATGTTGCGGCAGTGCTCGAAAATCTCGGCACCGTCGGCGAACTTCTTCGACGGCATGAAATCGAGCTCTTCGAGCAGCGGTATGTAGCAGTACGATTCGTTGTCGCACTGGATCCCCGGGTAGCGGTTCCAGTACCAGACGCCGCCGAAGTCACCGCCGAGTTCGATGATCCGCACGTCATCGACGCCCGCCTTCTTCAGATGGGCCGCCGACAGCAGCCCCCCGAACCCACCGCCGAGCACCGCCACGTCGATGTCCTCGTTGATCGGTGCGCGCGGTGTCACGCGGAGTGTGGGGATCGACTTCGTAATAGCCGGCGAAGTCGTCCTCTAGTTCGATGTACTGCTTGGAACCTTCTTTGCGCAGCCGCTTTTCGCGCTCAAGCCGATACCTCTCGCGCAGCGCGGGGACGTCGATGTCGTCGGGCGTCTGGGTGGGCCCGCAATCGTCTTGGTACATCTTCATTTCAGAGGTCACGAGCCCCGCTGCTCCTCATCTGAAAGTTCCCGGGGCTCGCCGGTGCCCATGTACTTCGACAATTGGTAATGCAGGTTGACCGTGCTGCGTTCTCGGTACGGGTTGGGCTTGGTGCCGGCGAAGCCAAGGGATTTCATACCCTGCTGCACCGCTGCCATGTTGGAGAAATCCTGCGGTAAGACCGAGCGCCAGCGGGGGTCGCCGACGGGCGTGTATTCCCAATCCGTCTCGGGCTCTTCGCCCTTCGGGTACAGCTCGAACACCGACACTTCGAAGATGCACTTGTCGGGGTTGTAGCTGGGGTGCGGCCGCGCGCCGTAGCACAGTGCGCTGGTCAGGCCCTGCCCGATCTGGAAGTTCGGGAAGATCTGCCACGCGGTGCCGGCCTGTCCGAGGATGTCGGCGGGAATCGTCGGCCAGATCACGCCGCGGGCCTCGTCGTCTCTGCGCGCCGACGCCAGCCAGTGTTCGAGAACCTTGTCGGCCGGTGTGCCCTCTGGCAGTTCGTCCACCAGTCGCTTGGCGGCGTTCACCAGCGTCCCGGTGGTGGTGGCGTTGGTCTCCTCCATCGTGTACACCTGCATCTGGGCGGTGGACACCCGCGGATCGGCACCCGTGCCAAGCCGGATCTTGGACTTGGTGGTTTCCAGGTCTTCTGGGGCGTCGTAGCCGATGTTGCTGTGTTTGCCCTGCGCCTTGGCCCAGCCCTTGAATTCGCCGAACTGATTGAACTCCGGGTGCGTGGTGTAGACGTGGTAGGTCTCGTTGAAGGCCTCCAGGGCGACCTTCCAGTTGCAGTCGAACGACAGCCACCTGCGCCATTTGCAGCGCATGTTCTCCAGACCGAACGGGTCCAGAATCTTCGCGGCGGGGAAAAGGTAGTCGGCCAGTGGCTCGCAGTCGGGATCCATGTTTATCCACAGCCAGCCGGCCCAGGTGTCGACCTTGACCGGCCGAAGGTGGGTGTTGTCGGGTGTCAGCGCTTCTTGCCAGTCCTGCTGTTCGCGAATGTGTGTGCACGCGCCGTCCAGGCCGTAGGACCAGCCGTGGAATCCACACACGAACGACTTTCGGGTGCGGCCGCGGGCGTTCTTCGCGCCGTCGGGTGTGTCGATCAGCCGTCGGCCGCGATGCATGCAGACGTTGTGATGGGCGTGGAATTCGTGGTCGCCGGTGCGCACCACGATGATCGAGTCGTCCAGGATGTCGTAGGTCAGGTAGCTGCCCACCTCGGGCAGCTCCTCGACGCGGCCGACCTGCTGCCAGACCCTGCGCCACAGCTTGTCGCGCTCGGCGCGGGCGTAGTCCTCGGAGATGTATGCCTCGACGCCGATCGTCATCGGTTTCGATAGTTCCTCGGCCGCCGCGGAATTCACGCCTTTGGCCAGGTCCGTCATCACATCCTCCTAATCGCCGCGCGGAAGGATTCGTCTTTGAGGAAAAGCGACGTGTTATCGGCGCCGAGATGGCTCCACTTGAGGTCCAGTCCGCCGTCGACGAGCAGCGTCTGGCCGGTGATGTAGCTCGACAACTCCGAGAGCAGAAAAAGGATGGCGCCGGCCTGCTCCTCGGGTCGCCCACGCCGACCCATCGCGATCGCCTGCCGGTCCCGCTGCGGGTCCTCGTCGACGTAAGTGCGCGAGGCCGCCGTCTCGGTGACGCCGGGCGCCACGGCATTCACCCGGATTCCCGCCAGCGCCAACTCGAGGGCCATCGTGCGGGTCATCGCGGTGATCGCGGCTTTGGCTGTCCCGTAGGCGATGTGGAACGGCGCGGCGTTCATGCCGCTGATCGACGATATCGACACGATCGAGCCCCGCTGTTGCTGCGCGACGAGTTCACTTGCCACGGCTTGGCTCATGAAGAATGCCGTTTCGAGATTGTCGGCGAAGATCTTGCGCCAGTCGCTGCGCGTCACCCGGGTGGACGGCATCCACGTCGACGGCTGCGCGCCGCCGGCGACATTGACCAGCCCGTACAAGGTGCCGTCGGCGCGGCGCGCGTGGTCGATCACCGTGGCGATGCCCTCGTCGGTGGACGCGTCGGCCGCGACGGGCACCACGGCCAGTCCCTGTTGTGCCAGCGGAGCGATGTGCTCGTCGAGGTTTTCCTTCGATCGGCTCACCGCGATCACCGTGGCCCCGGCCCGTGCGGTCATCGCCGCCACGGTGGTCCCGATACCGCCGCCTCCGGCGCCGGAAACCACCACGATGCGGCCGTCGAGCCGCAGGAAATTTCCGTGATCGTCCATGACCTGCTTTCTCCCGCCGCAGACAACGCAAGCCGCCAACAAGCGTCCACAGACGGGATCTGCTTTTTTGTCCGGACAAAATATGGCATTCTGTCCTTTGGAGAACACTATTCCGGCGGACAGAACTTGCTGTCAAGGCCGGGCGAGGACGCTTTGACGGCTATTGTCTGGACTACGTGGAGTTGATAGCGTCCAGCCCAAACGGCTGACGGAAGGACATCGGCTAGCCATGGCCATCTCAACGCAGCCATCGAGGTATGCCCCCTCGAACTCCGGGGCGTACCCGATCGAAGTCGCTGAGGGCTGGGGGCTCGAGCGGGTCACCGCGCCCAGCCGGCTGTTCGGCGCCAATGGTTTGCGCACCGGCCCGGACGGTCGCATCTACATCGCCCAGGTGACCGGCAGTCAGATCAGCGCGCTGGATCACCGCACCGGGGAACTGGTGACCGCCAGTCCCAAGGGCGGCGACATCGTGGCGCCCGACGATGTCGCGTTCGACGCGAGCGGCAACCTGTACGCGACCGAGGTGATGGACGGCCGGGTCAGTGTGCGCGACACCAGCGGTCGAACGCGAGTGCTGCGTGACGACGTTCCGTCGGCCAACGGCATCACCTTCCATCGAGGCCGGTTGTTCATCGGCGAATGCCGAGAGGGTGGACGGCTACTGGAATTCGACTTGGCCGGCGGCCCGCCACGGGTCCTTCTAGAGAACGTGCCCTCACCGAACGCGATGGAGGTCGGCCCGGACGGCTTACTCTATTTCCCGGTGATGGGCGCCAACGAGATCTGGCGCGTCGACCCCGACGGCGGCGAGCCGCAGTGTGTCACAGGCAATCTCGGGGTGCCCGACTCGGTCAAGTTCGACGCGCAGGGCTACATCGTCTCGACTCAGGTGGCGAGCGGACAAGTACTGCGCATCGATCCTCGCAGCGGCGAACGGCGTCTGCTCGCCCAGCTGAATCCGGGGCTGGACAACTGTACCTTCGCCGGCGAACGGCTGTTCGTATCCAACTTCACCGGGGAGATCACTGAGATATCGCCAGACGGCACAGCACGATCCGTGTTGCCCGGTGGGCTCAACTGGCCGATGGACCTGGCGGTGGGCCACGACGGGCGGCTCTACATCGCCGACGGCACGTACTTCTACGTCGCCCTGCCCGACGGATCCTTGCATACCGCGGGAATGTTGTTCAGCCCCGGTTATCCCGGATTTGTGCGCGGCGTGGTATCGAGCGGGCCGGGCGAGTTCGTCGTCACGACCTCTGGCGGTCAGGTCGCCCGCTACCGACCGGAGACGAGCGAAAGCGACGTGCTAGCGGACGGTTTCGACCAGCTTTATGGTGTCGCCCTGAATGCCCGCGGTGTGGTCTTCGCGGAGTTGGGCACCGGACGGGTGCTGTCGCTGCAGTCCGGCGAGATCGAGGAGCTGGCGACCGGTCTGCGCGAGCCGGTTGGCGTCGCGATCGATGCGGACGGGTCGTGTCTGGTGGCGGAGGCCGGAGCCGGGCGGGTGGCCAGGGTCAACGGGTCGAGAACCGACACCGTTATCGCCGACCTGCAACGCCCCCAAGGCATTCTCATCCGCAACGGTGTGCTCTACGTCATCGACGCCGGCGCCAGGCAGTTGGTCGCATTCGATCTGAGCAGCAATGTGCGGCAGATCATCGTGTCCGGGCTACCGGTCGGTCCCCCGCCGGGTGTGACGCCAAAGCCGCTGAGGGGTATGCCGCCCTTTTCCGGGCCGCAAGGCCCATTCGCAGGCATCGCCGCCGCAGCCGACGGGACGCTATACATCTCGGCCGACGCCGACGGCAGCGTACTGGCATTGCGCCGGAGCCGGGTCGGCCGCTGATGCCCCCGGTCATCGTGGGCGACCACCGCTATCTACAGATCGCACGCACGCTGCGTAAGGAGATCGTCGACGGGGTTTACCCGGTGGGCTCGCAACTGCCGACCGAGCACCAACTGTGCGAGCGCTTCGCGGTGAGCCGCTACACCGTCCGCGAAGCGCTCCGTCGGCTGCGCGAGGACAACCTGGTCGCGTCCCGACCGCGAGCGGGCACCCGGGTAGTTCCGCGGCCGGCGTCGAGTTCCTATGCGCAGGATGCGATGTCGATCGACGGTCTGCTCGAGTTCGCTTCCGGCGCGCAATTGACCATCGAGTCGAACGCGATGGTGACGATCGACGGTGACCTCGCCGCGCGCACCGGTTTGGAGGCCGGCACGCAGTGGCTGTCGGTGCAGGGCTACCGGCAGGCCGAGGGCGCGTCAGTCCCGTTGTGCCGCACCGAGTACTACATAAGTCGGACCTTCGCCGCGGTCGGCAGGCTGCTGCAACGGCACACCGGCCCGATTTTTCCGTTGATCGAGGACCTGTTCGGCGTGAGTATCGCCGAGTTACGCCAGGAGATCGCCGCGGTCCTGCTGAGCCCCGAGCTTGCCGACGGCCTTGGCGTCGAGCCGGGAACGGCGGCGCTGCAGATGCAGCGCACCTACAAGACCTCTGATGGCGAGGTCGCCCAAGTCACGATCAACACGCACTTGTCGTCGAGCTTCAGATACGCGATGACCATGCGACGCGTGAGTACTTAGGTCGGTTGAGGTGATCGGTCGGTCCCATAGCGATAGCGCCCGCGCGGCGGAGGCATACCGGCGCGGGCTGTGGGTGCATACCACGCTGGCCGATTGGCTGCGCGCAGCCGCCGAGACATCGCCGCGGCGAACGGCGTTGGTGGACAGGGACGTTCGGCTGGACTTCGACACGCTGTATGCTCAGGCCAGCGGCTTGGCGGCGGCATTGCTGTCGCGCATGCCGACCGGCAGTGTCGTGTCATTCATGCTGCCGAACTGGCACGAGGCCGCCGTCATCTATCTGGCCGCGACGCTGGCCGGGATGGTGGTGAACCCCATCCTGCCGTCGCTGCGCGAACACGACCTGCGTTTCATCCTCGAAGATGTCCAAGCCGCGATGATCTTCGTCCCGCATCGATTCGGCGGCATCGACTACGCGAAAATGCTCGAAGGCGTGATCACCGCGATGAATCCAGCCCCCGAGGTGGTGGTGCTGCGCGGTGAGGCCGGTTCGCACACGCCGTACCCGACGCTGCTGGCGCCTCGCGCTACGGGGCCGGCCGCCACACCACAACTGCCAACCCTGGATCCCGACGCGGTGCGGATGGTCCTCTACACCTCCGGTACCACGGGGCGCCCGAAAGGCGTTCTGCACAGCCATAATTCGATCCACGCGCTGATCCGCCAGATCCAGGAGCACTGGAGCATCCAGCCGGGCGACACGTTCCTGGTTCCATCGCCGATCGCCCACATCGGCGGCTCGATCTATGCGTTCGAATGCCCGCTGTTGTTGGGCACTACGGCGGTACTGATGGACCGGTGGGATCCGGCGGCGGCCGTGGCACTGATGAACGGTGAACGCTGCACCCACATGGCCGGCGCGACACCGTTTTTGCAACAGCTGCTGTCCGCCGCCGAGCGCGCGGGCACCCGCCTGCCTGACCTGAAGGTGTTCATCTGCGGTGGCGCCTCCGTGTCGCCCTCGCTGATCCGCCGCGCCGCACAGTATTTCGACCGGGCCGTGGTCACCCGGGTGTACGGCTGCACGGAAGTGCCCGTCGCGACCATCGGTGCACCCCGTCGTGACGAAGCCGCTCGCGCCGCCGATACCGACGGCCGGTGCGGCATCGCCGAGATCAAGCTCGTCGCACACGAAACCGCGCCCTCCGGTGACGGAGAAATCTGCGTTCGCGGACCGCAGATGCTCCTGGGTTACCGCCATCCCGCGGACGACGTCGAGTCCTTCGATGCCGCGGGGTTTTTCCGCACGGGTGATCTCGGACGCTGGGTCGATGATCAATACCTCGTCGTGACCGGGCGGGCCAAGGACGTCATCATCCGCAACGGCGAGAACATCTCGGCCAAGGAGGTCGAAGACCTGCTCGCCGACCATCCCGGGATCGCCGAAATCGCGGTGGTCGGGCTGCCCGACGCGCGCACCGGAGAGCGGGCGTGTGCGGTGATCGTGCCCGCGGGGACGGTGCGCCCGGACGTCGCCAGCCTGCTTGCGCTGCTGCAGACCAAGGGTGTCGCGAAATTCAAGGCGCCAGAACAGGTGGTCATCTGGGATGCGCTGCCCAAGAACGACGCCGGCAAGGTGCTCAAGCACCGGATCAAAGCGGTGTTGACACAGGCGGAGACGAAGGTGGATGGGTGAGATGCAAGTTGCAGTCGTCACGGGAGCAAGCAGCGGCATCGGCTTGGGGTGCGCAACCAAGCTCGCCGAGATGGGCATGGCGGTCGTTGGTACCGGCCGCGACGAGGAACGACTCGCCGAGCTGGAAAACGCCGTCGGTGATCCCGATCGCGTCGCGACACTCGCCGTCGATCTGACCGACGACGACGCACCGCGACGCATCGTGGAGCTCGCCGTCTCTCGGTGGGGTCACATCGACTTCCTGATCAACAACGCCGGAGTGGGCAGCCCCAAGCCGCTACACGAAACCGACGACGAAACACTGGACCACTTCCTGGGCGTGATGCTGCGGGCACCGTTCCGGCTCGCGCGTGATGTGCTGCCGCACATGCGACCCGGATCCGCGATCATCAACATCACGTCGACGTTCGCGGTGATCGGGGGGCTGCGCGGTGGCGCCTACTCCGCGGCCAAAGGTGGCCTGACCGCGCTGACCATGCACATCGCCTGCCAGTACGGCGCGTCCGGCATCCGCTGCAATGCCGTCGCGCCCGGGGTGACGATGACGCCGATGGTCGAGAAACGCTTGGAGGACGAGCGATTTCGCAAGATCAACACCGAGATGACGCCGCATCAGCGGTTAGGCACCATCGATGACATTGCCAGCACCGTTGCGTTCTTGTGCTCGCCGGGCGGAAGTTTCATCAACGGGCAAACCATCGTCGTCGATGGCGGCTGGAGTTCAACGAAGTATCTGTCGGAGTTCGCGTTGACGTCGGAGTGGATCGCGCGGTGAATCTGTCAAGGAGGTCGCAATGAAGTGTCGTGCCGCAGTGCTGCGCGGGGTCGGTGAGGATTGGGAGATCCGCGAGGTTGATCTCGATCCGCCCCACGCGGGTGAAGTCCTGGTACGGATGGCCGTTGCCGGCATCTGCCACTCCGACGACCACCTTGTCACCGGCGACGTGTTGCCCACCCCCGAGGTGCGGGCCTCAACCGGTATCCCTGAACCGGACTGGTTCCCGATGCTCGGCGGTCACGAGGGCGCTGGTGTCGTCGAAGAAGTCGGGCCGGGCGTGACGACGGTGCGGCCGGGGGACCGCGTGGCGATGTCGTTCATTCCCGCGTGCGGCAATTGCCGGTTTTGCGTGAACGGTCAAAGCTACATCTGCGACGCCGGCGCAAGTTTGTTCTCGAGGGAGATGCCCACCGACGGAACGTGCCGACGGCATCTCGGCGACGAAAACCTCATGGCCTACGGTCAACTCGGCACATTCGCCGAATATGCGGTGCTGACGGAGCGGTCCGTCATCAAGATCGATGACGCGATCCCATTTCATGCCGCCTCACTGGTGTCGTGCGGCGTCAGCACCGGTTGGGGCTCCGCAACGGTTTCGGCGGGCACCGAGCCCGGTGACACCGTCGTAGTCATCGGCACCGGTGGTGTCGGGATGAACGCCCTGCAGGGGGCGCGCGCGGCCGGCGCGACCTATGTCGTTGCAGTGGACCCGATTGAATCCAAGCGGGATTCGGCCAAGATCTTCGGCGCCACGCACAGCGCCGTCTCCGCCGAGGAGGCGATACCGCTGGTGGCCGACATCACCGCAGGCGTGATGGCCGACCGCGTCGTCGTGACCGCCGGCGTTGTGCACGTGGACTTGATCCCGTTGGCCATGCGGCTGCTTCGCAAAGGCGGGACATGCGTGGTCACCGGCATCACCCCCTATACCGAGCCCGTGGTTCCGCTGATCCTGCAGGAGATGGTGTTGTCGGCCAAACAACTCAGGGGAGCGCTCTACGGCGGGATGAATCCGCGGACGAGCGTGCCGTTGCTGTTGTCGATGTATCAGGCGGGTGCGTTGAAACTCGACGAGCTGGTCACCCGCCACTACGAGCTCGACCAGATCAACGAGGCGTTCGTGGACCTGCGCGAGGGCCGCAACATTCGCGGAATCATCGACTTCGCGGTCCAATAACCGCGAATAGTCGGGTGCGGACCGGCCGGTGCCCCGCGGGGAGTTCGGAGTCGGCGCTGACGTCTGGACGCCGCGCTGATCACCCCGTCTCGAAGTGGCGTCGGATGCCGGCCAGCATCGCGATGTGCGCCTTGCCGGCTTCGCGCGTGATCATCCGGGCCAGCGGCCGGGGCGCCGCTATCCGGATTCGTTCGGTGACCCGCGTGCCCGCCCCGATCGGCTCGAAGCTCACCGTTCCGCGCAGGTGAACCCCCGGGGACTGGTCGGCCTCGGTCAGCACGTCGCCCGCCGCCGGCACCAGCAGCCGCGCCGCGTAGGTGTTGTTGATGATGAACGGGCCCAACCGGATCCGGTCCCGCACCCGGTAGCTGTGGAGAACCCCGTTCGGGGTTTCGCCGCGTGACAACCTCTCCACGGACACGATCAGTGGGTGGACGAGCTTGATGTTGTCCAGGTCCACATAGAAGTCGCGGACCGCGCCCGGTGGTGCGGGCACATCCTCCGTCAGCGTGTGCTCGGTGCGGGCGACCCACCAGCTCATGCGGAGAACTCTGCGAGCAACTGCGCCGTGCGCCACCAGATCAGCACGGCGAATGCCACCAGCACGATGATCGTCACCGCGGCTTGGATCATGTCGCGGCGCTCTCTTGGCGGATAAACGTAGGCCGCGGCGACCAGCCCACCCGTGACGAGCCCGCCCAGGTGCGCCTGCCAGCTGATGCGCTGCGAACTGATCGCCGGGACCACGAAGGTGAAGACCAGGTTGATCACGATGACCACGACGACCCAGCGGACGTCGACCGCCAGCCGCTTGCCCACCACGAAGGTGGCCCCGAACAGGCCGAAGATGGCGCCCGAGGCGCCGGCCGTCGCCGTGTCGAGGGGCGAGACGAGGTAGACCAGTACCGAACCCCCCAGCCCGCTCAGCGCGTACAGCGCGCCGAATCGCAGTCGGCCCAGCCACATTTCGAGCGGCGGGCCCACCACATACAGCGCCCACATGTTGAACAGCAGGTGCGTCGGGCCGTAGTGCAAGAACGCCGACGTCACCAAGCGGTAGAACTGGCCGTCGGCGACCGCCGGCGGCCACAGCGCGAGCTGCTTTTCCAGATTTCCCGACGCCATCTGCAGCACGAACGCCAGGACGTTGATCGCGATCAGGGCGTAGGTGAGCGCCGGCGCGGCCGACCGCTGCCGCCCGCCGAAGCGGGTCCGCGGCTGGCGGATGGTCCGGGCGCCCGCCCGGACGCACTCCACGCATTGTTGACCGACGGCGGCGCTGCGCATGCAATCCCCGCAGATGTAGCGCTCGCAACGGTTGCAGCGGACGTACGTCGGCCGGCCCGGATGCCGATAGCAACTCGGAGCCGCGGGCGGGGAATCCGGTGCGCCGGGTGCGCTCATCGCCCCATTCTTGCCCGCATCGCCGGGCGTGGCGCAGCGCTTTAGCGAAGCCGTCTTCCAGCCCGCCCCTGTCACCTACTGTGTTGTGCGTGGAGTCGACGTGACCGAGCCGGGAGTGGTCGAGCGCTACCTGCACTGCCTGGCCGCACACGACTGGGACGGGCTCGCCGCAACGATCGCCGACGAAGGCCTGATTCGCGAGGGCCCCTTCTGCGACGTGGTCGAGGGCAAGCAGCACTACGTCGCCTACCTGCGCAAGGTCCTCACCAACCTGGACGGTCACCGGCTGGACGTGCAGCGGGTTTCGCACGTGCACACCCGGCTGTCCTTCGTCGAGTTGACCGAGTCTTTCGAGATCGACGGGGTCACCAAGCGGTGGCCCGAGTGCATCCTGTTCGAGCGGGGCGACGACGGGCGGATCTCTCACGTCAGCGTGTTCTTCAAGCAGCCCGCGGCGCAGTGAACCGCCCGGTCGGCCGCGAAACTATTCCCTCGCCAGCGAAATTGACCTAGCGTGTGACGGGTGGAATCAAGCGGAACCCCGGAATTGGTGCCCGTCGAAAAATTGCATTCAGGTGATCCCATCATGGATTGCGGCCAGCGCTACATAGTTCTCGAATCGAAAACCGTCGGCGACAGCTGCGTGGTCCTTGAGCTGGAGTCCCGGGTGGACCATCAGCTGCAGGTCATCGAGAAGTCCTTCCCGGCCGGGTACCACGTCAACCGGGCGAACCACCGAATTTTATAGCCCGGATTCACTCGGCCGAGAATTGCGCGCGTAGCCGTGGACGGCTACCGCGCATTCGTGTTATTCGGGTTGTTAAACGCCGAATACGGCCGGCTGGATTCAGCCGCCGCGCGCTGGACGCGGGTCGTTGGGATTGTCCGGATCGGGCTCGCCGAACCACCGCGACGGCGCGTGCTCGCCGTACTCGTCGTGCCATTCCCACCACTCGTACGGCGGGGTCTGCGGGTACCCGTCCGGCGAGTCCTCCCAGTTCTCCTGGCGTCCGAGCGCGGTCATGTCGAGGTAGCTCCAGGTGTTGCCCAGCGACTCGTCGCCGCGGTTGTTGATGAAGTAGGTGCGGAACACGCGGTCACCGTCGTGGATGAACGCGTTCGTGCCGTGCCATTCGTCCACGCCGAAGTCGGCGTCGAAACCGTCGGTGAGCGTGTACCACGGCATCCGCCAACCCATCCGCGCCTTCAACCGCGCGATGTCGGGCTGCGGTGCCCGCGAGGCGAACACCAGGGTGGTGTCGCGGGCATTCAGATGGGCGAGGTGGCCCATGTGGTCGGCGATCATCGAGCAGCCGCGGCAGCCATGGTCCGGCCAGCCGTCCACGCCCGGCTCGAAGAAGGCGCGATACACGATCAGCTGACGCCGGCCCGCGAACAGCTCCAGCAGGCTGACCCTGCCCTCGGGCCCCTCGAACGCGTATTCCTCGTCGGCGGCCAGCCAGGGCATCCGCCGGCGCGCCGCCGCCAGCGCGTCGTGGGCTCGCATCACCTCCTTCTCCTTCACCAGCAGCCGTTCACGCGCAGCCGCCCACTCCCCCGCCGACACGATGGGTGGTGTGTTCATGCGTTGTCCTCCTTACCGTTTCGCGGACTCAGGCCACTGCCGACAGGCCAGCCGACGTGAGCAGATACGCATCGCTCGCCCCCGGGCTCACCGCTGGCGATCGCCAGGACCGATCGGCCCACCTGTTCGGCGCTGAGCGCGGGCCCACCGGCGCGCACGAACGACTCGACGTCAACCCCTTGCCGTTCGGCATACGCGGCGACGGCTTTGGCGCCCAGGTCGGTGGCCGGCGTCAACCGCGGCAGGACGGACACGAAGCGGATCCCCAGCCCGGCCCGCTGTGATTCGGTGGCGGCGTAGCTGGCGATGAACCTGACCGCGGCCTTCGCCCCCGCGTAGCCCCCACTCAGCGGCGACCCGGCCACGGCGGCTCCGCTGGACATGGCGATCACCGAGCTGCCCGGGGCCAGCGGACGGCGCAGCGCGTAACGGGTCCAGTGAAACGCCTGGGCGACATCCACATTCCAGTTCTGGCTGAAGCTGTGCCAGCTCTGATCCAGCAGCGGGCTCATCCGGGGCGCCGCCCCGGCGCTCAACACCAGTGTGTGCGGCCGGTATTCGTCGATGAGCCGCTGCGCCGCCGCGGGATCGGCGACGTCAGCGACCACCGCGGACGAAGCCGTCGCCCAGCTCGTCACGCACTTCATCGAGACCGGATCGGGTTCGTGCAACGCCCACGACCTCGGCCCCGGCGCCGCCAAGGCGGCGGCGATGGCGCGGCCGAATCCGCGGCTGGCCCCGGTCACGATCGCCGTGGTACCGGCCAGACCGTCGATTCGAGTCGGCAGTGGCTCGTTCATGTTCGTCCTCGCTCTCACTTGGAATGTGCGTCCACTAATTGAGATGCGCCGCGCCGCGCGAATTCATCGCCCGCGGACCGATGAATTTCCGCGGCCCGCTGTCTCTGTACTGGAGTAGCGTTCGGTCGCGGCCCAGACAGGAGAAGCCATGCCGGCGAGAGAGGACTTCATCGCGCAGGCAGCGCCGTTTCGCGCCGAACTGATCGCGCACTGTTACCGCATGCTCGGATCGGTGCACGATGCCGAGGACCTCGTCCAGGAGACCTACCTCAACGGCTGGCGCGGTTACCAGGCGTTCGAGGAACGGGCGGCGTTGCGGACGTGGCTGTACCGGATCGCGACGACCGCCTGCCTGCGGGCCCTGCAAAACCGCGGCCGCCGAGTGCTGCCGGCCGGGCTGGGCGACGGGTCGATCGACCCGGATGCCAGCCTCGACCCGGTCGCCGGCGCGCACGAGTGGCTGGAGCCCATCCCCGACTCGCTGATGTTCAAGACACCGGAGGACAACGTCACCGCGCGGCAAAGCCTGCGGCTGGCCGTGATGACCGCCCTGCAGGAGCTGCCCGCCCGTCAGCGCGCGGTACTCATCCTGCGCGACGTCGTCCAGTTCAGCGCCGCCGAGGTTGCCGAGCTGCTCGAAACCACACCGGCGGCGGTCAACAGCTCGCTGCAACGGGCGCGGGCCCGCCTCGCCGAGATCTCGCCCACCGAGGAAAGCCTGTCGGAGCCCGACGATTCCGAGCGCCGTGCGCTGCTCGACCGCTACTGCGCGGCATTCGAAAACTCGGACATGGCCGCCCTCACCGCACTGCTGCAAGCGGATGTGAAACTTGAAATGCCGCCTCTCCCTGTCTGGTTCGACGGCCGCGACCGGGTGCTGCGGTTCCTCGCCGCGCGCGCTTTCGCCAAGGCCGGCGATATCGCGATGATCCCGACGGCCGCGAACGCGCAACCCGCGGTCGCCGAGTACCGCCGCGACGCGGAAGGGGTGATGCGGGCCCATTCCATCCACGTCCTCACCGCCGGCGCCGACGGCGTCGCCACCATCACGGTCTTCTTGGACCCGGGCCTGTTCAGCAGGTTTGGGTTTCCCTCCACCCGGTAACCTGTCCGCAGGGGCAGCGACGGCACCCCCGGTCACCGAAGGAAGGCCCGACCCACCGGAGAGTCATGGGTGCCGTCGCGCGGTCCACAGCGTCGAAATGTGGACAGGTCCCCAACCCCCCAGGATCATTAGGCGCGGTAGACGTAATCGAAGGGTGACTGAGTGAAGATTCCGGGCGTTGCCAGCGTTGTCGCCGGCATGACCGACGGAGCCGCGCAGGTAGTGCGAGCCGGCATGTCCACCGCGGCCGGGGCCGCGGACGCGCTGCAGACCTTGGCCACCCCGTCGCCGAACTGGCGGTCCCGGTCGTGCAGTCGATGGCCCACACGACGGGCCGGGCCATCGGATTGACCGGTTCCACAAACGGTTCCGCGCCGGGCGTCACGCCGCCCATCCGGTGGCAAAGCGGGCGCCGAGTGCATCTGGACCTCGATCCGTTGCTGCCGTTCCCGGGTTGGCACGACCACGCGCCGGCGGTGGAGGAGCCGGTGCGCCGGATTGCGGGTGTGGCGGCGGCACACGTCGAGGGCGCCCTTGGCCGGTTGGTGATCGAATTCGACAAGCGAGGCCGACGGCGACGCCGTCCTGGACCGGGTCCGGGAAACCGTCTGCAGCGTGGCGGCGGACTTGACTCGTCGCTCCCAAAGAGGCGCCCCGCACCGCGCCGTTCGCCGACCCCGGAAACCCGTTGGCGATCCTGGTCCCGTTCAGCGCCGCGGCGATGGACGTGGCGGCCATCGGCGCCGCGGTGACCGGCTGGTTGGGCCGGCTCCCCGTAGCGCCGCGCAGCGCACGCGCGGCCGCCGCCCTGCTGAATCATCAGCCGCGGGTCGTTGCCGTGCTGGAGTCGCGGCTGGGTCGCGTCGGCACCGACATCGCCCTCAGCGCCTCGACCGCACTGGCCAACGGGCTGACGCAGGCGGTCGGCACCCCGCTGCTGGACCTGGCCCAACGAAGCCTGCAGGTCTCCGAGGCCACGGCGCACCGCCAGAGATGGCGGGACCGTGAACCGGAGCTGGCCTCGCCCACACGGCCGCAGGCCCCGGTGGTTCCGGTCATTTCGTCGGCCGGACCCAAATCGCAAGCGCCCCGGCATAATTCGGCGGCCGCCGCGGCCGGAGAGGCCTCCCACGTTGTGGTGGGCGGGGCCATCGACGCCGCCATCGACACCGCGAAGGGATCGATGGCCGGGCCGGTGGAGGAGTACGCCGACCAGGCCGCGAACGCCTCGCTGATAGCCGCGGCGGGCGCGCTGCTGGCCGGCGGCGGCACCGACGACGCGGCCGGCGCGCTGCTGGCCGGGGTGCCCAGGGCGGCGCACGTGGGCCGGCAGACGTTCGCGGCCGTATTTGGCCGCGGACTCGCCAACGCCGGCCAACTGGTCCTCGACCCGGGTTCCCTGCGGCGGCTGGACAGGGTCAAGGTGGTCGTCATCGACGGGGCCGCGCTGCGCGGCGACAACCGCGCCGTCCTGGAGGCGCGGGGGGACATACCCGGGTGGGACGAGGACCGCGTCTACGAGGTCGCCGACGCGTTGCTGCACGGCGAGGAGGCGCCCGAACCGGATCCCGACGAGTTGCCGGCCACCGGCGCCCGCCTGCGGTGGGTCCGGGTGCAAGGGTCGTCGGCGACGCCGGCGCAGGGCCTCGAACATGCCGACCTCGTGGTCGACGGCGAGCGCGTCGGCAGCGTCGACATCGGGTGGGAGGTCGACCCGTTCGCCATCCCGCTACTGCAGATCGCGCACCGGACCGGCGCCCGGGTGGTGTTACGCCACGTTGCCGGCACCGAGGACCTGACCGCCAGCGTCGCCGTGAGTCACCCGCCGGGCACGCCGCTGCTGCAGCTGGTGCGCGACCTGCGCACGGATCGTGGACCGGTGTTGCTGATCACCGCGCTGCACCGCGACTTCGCGTCGACCGACACGTTGGCCGCGCTGGCCATCGCCGATGTCGGGGTGGCGCTGGACGACCCGCAGGCGGCGACGCCGTGGACGGCGGACATCATCACCGGCACGGATCTGGCCGCGGCGGTGCGCATCTTGTCGGCGCTGCCGGTGGCCCGGGAGGCGACGGAGTCGGCGGTGCGCCTGGCGAAGGGCGGCAGCACCCTGGCGGGGCTGCTGCTGGTCACCGGCGACCCGCGCACGCTGAGCCCGTTCGCCGTGCAGCGCTGGCTCAACCCGGTCAACGCCGCCGCCGCGGCCGCGCTGATGCAGGGCACCTTCGCGGCCTCCCGGGTGCTTCGGCTGCCCGACCCGACACCGCAGCCCCTGACCGCCTGGCACGCCCTGGATCCGGAGATCGTCTACTCGCGGTTGGCCAGCCGCACCCGGCCCCTGGCCGTCGAGCCCGGCGTCGCGCCCTGGCGACAACTCCTCGATGACCTGTCCTACAACCCGTTGGTCGCGCCGCTGCGCGGGCCGGCGAGCCGAGCGGGGCGGCTGCTGACCGCGACGCGCGCCGAGCTCGCCGATCCGTTGACGCCCATCCTGGCCGTGGGTGCGGCGGCCTCGGCGATCGTCGGCAGCAGCATCGACGCGCTGCTGGTGGCGGGCGTGATGACCGCCAACGCGGTCGCCGGCGGGGTGCAGCGGTTGCGGGCCGAGGCCGCGGTCGCCGAGCTGTTCGCCGAGCAGGACCAGTACGCGCGCCGCGTCGTTCTCCCCGCGGTGGCCACGGCGCACCGCCGGCTGGAGGCGGCCCGCACCGCCGAGCGGACGGTCTCGGTGAACGCGAAATCGCTGCGGCCCGGCGACATCATCGACCTGGCCGCCCCGGAAGTGGTGCCGGCGGATGCCCGCCTGCTGGTGGCCGAGGACCTCGAAGTCGACGAGTCCTTCCTCACCGGCGAGTCGCTGCCGGTGGACAAGCAGGTCGAGCCCGTGGCCGTCGCCGACTCCGACCGCGCCAGCATGCTGTTCGAGGGCAGCACCATTGTCGCCGGGCACGCCCGCGCGATCGTCGTGGCGACCGGGGCGGGTACCGCCGCGCAGCGCGCGATTTCGGCGATCGCCGATGTCGAATCGGCGGCCGGGGTGCAGGCACGGTTGCGCGAGTTGACCAGCAAGGTCCTGCCGCTGACCCTGGCCGGCGGCGCGGCGGTCACCGGTTTGGCCCTGCTGCATCAGGGAACGTTGCGTCAGGCGGTCGCCGACGGGGTCGCCATCGCCGTGGCCGCCGTCCCCGAGGGCCTGCCGTTGGTGGCCACCCTGGCCCAACTGGCCGCCGCCCAACGGTTGTCGCGGCACGGCGTCCTGGTCCGCACGCCGCGGGCGGTCGAAGCGCTGGGCCGGGTCGAAACGGTGTGCTTCGACAAGACCGGCACGCTCACCGAAAACCACCTGCGCGTCGTGCACGGCGTCCCGCACGGGACCGGCGCGGACGCCGCGTTCGCCGACGTGACCCACCCGTCGTCCGCCGCGGTGGTGATGGCCGCCGCGCGCAGCAGCACCCAGCCCCACAATGGCGGCGGCCACGCGCACGCCACCGACGAGGCGATCCTCACGGCGGCGAATTCCATTGACGCCCAATGGGCCTCGGATTGGACCGTGCTCGCAGAAGTGCCGTTCGAGTCCAGTCGCGGCTACTCCGCCGCGATCGGCACGCCGGGCGGCGGGGACTCTTCCGGCGGGCCGATGCTGATGGTGAAAGGCGCGCCGGAAGAAGTCCTGCCGCGCTGCCGGTTCGCCGATTCGGACGCCGAGCACGAGCGTGCGGAGTCGTTGGTGTTGCGCCTGGCCGAGCAGGGCCTGCGGGTGCTGGCGGTGGCGCAGCGCCGCTGGGAACATGGGAGCGGCGAGGAGGACACCGACGCCGACGCCGTCGACGCCGCCGCGCACGACCTGGAGTTGCTCGGCTACGTCGGGTTGGCCGACACCGCGCGCCCGTCGGCGCGGCCACTGATCGAGGCGCTGGTGGAGGCCGGCCGGCGGGTGGTGCTGATCACCGGCGACCACCCGGTCACCGCGCGGGCGATCGCCCGGCAACTGGGGCTGCCGCCGGACGCGCGCGAGATCACGGGCACGGAACTCGCGGCCCTCGGCGAGGAAGACCGCGCCAAACTCGCGGCCGACGTGCAGGTCTTCGCCCGCGTCAGCCCGGAACAGAAGGTGCAGATCGTCGCGGCGCTGCAGGCCAGTGGGCAGGCGGTCGCGATGGTGGGCGACGGGGCCAACGACGCGGCCGCCATCCGCATGGCCGACGTGGGCATCGGCGTGAGCGGTCGCGGCTCGTCCGCCGCGCGCGGCGCCGCCGACATCGTCTTGACCGACAGCGATCTGGGCGTGCTGCTCGACGCGCTGGTCGAGGGCCGCGGGATGTGGGGTGGCGTGCGCGATGCGGTCAGCATTCTGGTCGGCGGCAACGTCGGCGAAGTGCTGTTCACCCTCATCGGCACCGCCCTGGGCACCGGCCGGTCGCCGGTGGGCACCCGCCAATTGCTGCTGGTGAACCTGCTCACCGACATGTTCCCCGCGCTTGCGGTCGCCGTCACCCCGCAATATTCCGAGCCCGAAGAGGCCGAGGACGGCGTCGACCGCAACGCCGAGGAGCTGCATCGCGCATTCCAGCTGGCGACGCTGTCCGGACCGTCGCCCTCCCTGGATGCGCCGCTGATGCGGCAGATCGTGACCCGGGGCGCCGTCACGGCCGCGGGCGCGACGGCCGCCTGGGCCATCGGTCGCTGGACACCGGGCACCGAACGTCGCACGTCGACGATGGGACTCACCGCGCTGGTGACCACGCAGCTCGCGCAGACCCTGCTGACGCGCCGCCACAGCCCGCTGGTGTTGGGCACGGCGCTGGGCAGCGCGGGCGTGCTGGTCGCGATCGTCCAGACCCCCGGCGTCAGCCACTTCTTCGGGTGCACACCGATGGGCCCGGTCGCCTGGAGCGGCGTCATCGGCGCCACGGCCGGGGCGACCGTCGTCTCGGTGCTGGCGCCCAACTGGCTGGCCAAGCAGGTCGCGGCCCTGGAACCCAAGCAGGACTGAGGGTTTCCCGCGCCTAGCCGGACAGCTCCTTGCGCAGGACCTTTCCGGCGGGATTACGCGGGATGCTGGTGACGACGTTGATGTCTCGCGGCTGCTCGAATCGGGAGACTTTGCCCTTGAGGTACTCCCGCAACGCCGCCGCATCGGTGTCACTGCCGGGCTGTAAGACCACGAACGCCACCAGTCGGTGACCGAACCGCTCGTCGGGCACGCCGATGACGGCGTTGTCGGCGATGGCGGGGTGCTGGGCCAGCGCGTTCTCGACCGCACGCGGGTAGACGTTCTCGCCCCCGGAGATGATCATGTCGTCCTCGCGGCCGACGATGTAGAGGCGGCCCGCGTTGTCCAGGTAGCCCATGTCGCCGGTGCTGGTCATGCCGTCGACGACGGTCTTTGCCCCGCCACCGGTGTAGCCCTCGCTCGCCAGCTCCCCACCGACGAAGATGCGCCCGGTGACGCGCGCGCCGACGGGCCTGCCGTGTCTGTCGAGGATGCGCACCGGGCAGCCGGCGACCGGTTTGCCGACGGTCTCGGGCGCCTCGCGCAGCTCCGCCGGTGTGGCCAGGGCGCCGATGCCGACCTCGGTGGAACCGTAACCGTTGTAGAGGATGTCGCCGTAGGCGTCCATGAACCGTTGCCCCAGGGTGGGGTCGAGCCGGTCCCCGCTCGACATCACGACCCTTAGGTAGGGCACCGGGTTGCGCGCCCGCACGCGCTCGGGCAGGGCGAGAATGCGCGCGAGCACGATCGGCACCGCCGTGAACGCGTCGGCGCGATGCAGCGACGCCTGCGCGAGCGCGGCTTCGGCGTCGAAATCGCGATGGGTGAGCACCGTGCCGCCGAGGGCCACGGTGAGCATCAGCATGCCCAGGCCCAGCCCATGAAACATGGGCATCGCCACCGAGATTCGGGACCCGCTGCGCAGGCCGGTGCGATCGAGGATCGTCACCCACACGCCCACCGCGGAACGCAGCTGCGGTGCGCGCGGCACGCCCTTGGGGGTGCCGGTGGTACCCGACGTGAGCAGAATGATCCGTCCCGGTGCGGCCACGTCGGGCCGCGGGCCACCCCCCTGGGCGGTGACCGTCGCCGGGTCGATGAGGACGACCGACGGGTCGGCGGCGCGGGCCCGCTCGCCGAACTCGTCGTCGGCGATCATCGTGGTGATCCGGTGGGCGCTCATCGCCGAGGCCAGCGCGTCGCTACGGAAGTCCGTGTTGACGAGCACCACGTCGGCGCCCACGAGGGCGGCGGCGAACACCGCGGCGACGAAGCCGCGTCCGTTGCGGCACATGATGCCCACCGCATCGCCGGGGCCCACACCGTCGCGGGACAACCGGCGCGCCAGCGATTCGGTCGCCGACTGCAGCCGGCGGTAGTCCCAGACGCCGTCGTCGTCGACGATCGCGGCCCGGTCCGGCCATCGAGTCGCGGTCACCGCCAGCAGGGTGTACGGGTTGGTGCCGCCCCGGTGCGCCTCACGGATCAGCCGCAGGGCCGCGAGCGGCGACGGCGGGGAGAGCAGTCGCGACCGCAACAGCGCCCGCGCCGCGGTACCGGCCACGCCCTCGTCGGTCATCGCCGGGCCTCGCGGGCGCCCGTATCCGAGAAGAACCGCCGGTACCACAACCGGGCCGCGCGCTCGGCCGGCCCGGCCAGCAGCACCGAGGCCAACTCGGCCGGCAACACCCACGGCGGTTCGTTGCTGCGGGGACGCTCGATGACCGCCTTGGCGATCGCATCGGCGGCTTGGTCGGCCGACAAGCCGGGGAGCCGGCCCAGGACGGGTGTGGGTTCGATCATCCGGGTGCGGACCAGCGCGAAGTAGACGGACGTGACGTCCACGCCGTCGGCGTGCAGTTCCGGGGCCACGCTGCGCAGCCACCGGTCGAAAGCGCCCTTCGACGCCTGGTACGCGCCCCACTGCGGCCCGGGCACGACGCGCACGCCGACACTGGAGACGTTCACGATGTGCCCGCGTCCGCTTTCGCGCATGGCCGGCAGGAGTCCGAGCAGCAGCCAGATGGGCCCGAGGTAGTTGATGTCGATGGTGCGCTGGAAGTCGTGCGGTCGGTCGTACTGGTGGTGCAGCGAGCGGCGCAACGACTTGCCGGCGTTGCTGACCACGATGTCGAGCGCGCCGTGCTGCTCGGTGATCTCCTTGGTCAGCGCGCTGACGGCGGCCTCGTCGGTGAGGTCGGTCGGGTAGGCGAAAGCCCGGCCGCCGGCGGCGTTGATGGACGCCGCCAAGTCACCGAGCCGTTCCTCGGACCGGGCGACCGCCAGCACGGTGGCCCCCGCTGCGGCCAATCTGCGCGCGGTCGCCTCGCCGATTCCGTACGAGGCGCCGGTAACCAGCACCGCCTTGCCGGTGACGACGCTGCGCAGCTTGTCCGGATCCGACACTCGCGCCGGATTGGCCAAGCGGTCCGTGATCGTGTTGAAAGCCTGCGCTACTACGTTCAACTTCGTCGCTGCATTCACTAGAGCCGCATGTCGAGGATCGGCGGATGGCTTCACCGTGCGCTCGACTCGTCATAGTTAGCAGACCACATCGCGGTCCGGGGACGCGCTCCGCCCCGGCGTTGTCGGTCCCGGCGAGGCGGGCGCCGGATCGGCGACCGCCGCACCGGCGGATGAGGGCCGCGCGCAAGCCATCTCGGCCCGCGCACGGCGGGGGTGGGCGGGGTTGTGTGAATTTGCAGTAATTTCCATGCCGACCCCTGTTTAGGCAGAGGGTTGATTGGGCACAATTGCCGCATGATCGCACGTCAAATAGCCCGTTTACTCGGTCCAGCAGTAGTCGCGGCGTCGGGTCTCGGCGCGTCGGCCCTGGCTGGTTCTGTCATCCCCTCCGCCGCCGCCCAATGTCCGGACGTGCAGGTGGTATTCGCCCGCGGCACCGGTGAAGCCCCCGGCGTCGGCCCCACCGGCCAGGCCTTCGTCGACTCCCTGCGCTCCCGCATGGGCGGGAAGTCGTTCGACGTCTACCCGGTCAACTACCCCGCCAGCGACCAATGGGACACCGGCGTCGACGGCATCAGAGACGCCGCGACCCACGTCAATTCGATGGCCCATGACTGCCCCAACACCAAAATGGTGCTCGGCGGCTACTCCCAGGGCGCGGCCGTGATGGGCTTCGTCACCTCACCGGCCGTCCCCGACGGCGTCGACCCCAACACCGTGCCCAAACCCCTGGACCCCGCGGTGGCCAGCCACGTCTCCTCGGTCGTGCTCTTCGGCACGCCCAACGTGCGCGCCATGAACTTCCTCGGCGAACCCCCGGTGGTCATCGGCCCGGCGTATCAGGACAAGACCATCAAGGTCTGCGCCACCGACGACCCGGTCTGCTCCGACGGCATGAACTTCGCCGCCCACAACACCTACGCCGACGACGGCGCCTGGATCGACAAGGGCGTCGCCTTCGCCTCCAGCCACCTCGCGGTGTCCAGCGGGGGCGTGACCGTCGCCAGCGGTCAGGGTGGCTTCGGAAGCTGAGTGCAAACGGCCGTTGCTGAGTTCGTCGCTCGACGGCCAGGCGTGAAGGGTTGCCGATGTCGACCGAGCGTGCGGCGGCGCTAGCCATCAACCACGTCGGGGTGACGGTCCCCGACATCCACGCCGCGATCGATTGGTACGGCGACGTTTTCGGGTTCCGCTGCATCATGGGACCGCGGGTGCTCGAGGGCGCCGGCCACCGGGAGGCGTCCTCCGTCTTCGGCGGCGGGTTTCGCCGCGCCTGGCAGGCGCACCTGCTGACCGGGAACTCCGTGGGGATCGAGCTCTTCCAATTCATCGATCCGCCGACGCGGGGCACCGGTCGGCCGCATGAGCGGGAGCTGTGGTTCGACCGCGGGCTGTGGCATCTTTGCATCACCCACTCCGATGTTGCGGCCATGGTCGACCGCATCGTCGACCACGGTGGCGCGCTGCTGGCGAAGCCGTACGAATTCGTGCCCGGACGTCCGTGGACGCTCGCCTACACCACCGACCCCTGGGGCACCGTGCTCGAGGTGATGAGTCATAGCTACGCCGAGGCGTTCGGCAATTGGCCCCAGCCGGGGCAATTGGTTCCGCCCACCCTGGTGCCTCGCCCGGACGGCGGCGCGGCCGGCCCCGCCGACGCTTGAATCCGTCGCGTCACCCGCTAGCGGCCGACGAACCCCTTGTTGCGCATCAGGGCGTCCGCCAAGAACCCGTCGTGCGGAATGCCGGGCGCCGCGTACCAGGTCGGGTGGGGCCCGTAGTACACGTTGGCGATCGTCGGCTCGGCCAGCAGATCGTCGATCAGCCGCACGTCACCGGTCATCGCGGTGACGACCAGCGAATGCCGCAACGGTGCCATGCCGGCGTCGGGTGACCAGGGCGAGACCCACACGCACGGGAAGGGCAGCTCGACGTTGAGCGTGTCCGCATCGGGTGCAGCCAAGAGGTGCACGGCGGGGCGCAGCGCCGCGTAGCCGTCGCCGAGATCGGCGACCACCTGCTGAGCACCGAGCAGCGGTGTCGATCCCGCGGCCTTCGCCGCCAGGTAACCGGCCAGTGCCCGGGCGTTCTCGACCGGCTGGGTGGGCAGGATCGCTCGCTCGTCATCGGTGGGCAGCGGCCTGATCGCCGCCAACCG
This sequence comes from uncultured Actinomycetota bacterium, assembly GCA_963732835.1. Classification (GTDB taxonomy): domain Bacteria; phylum Actinomycetota; class Actinomycetes; order Mycobacteriales; family Mycobacteriaceae; genus Mycobacterium. The sequence continues at coordinate 27,841 of CAVTBA010000016.1, read as the reverse complement.
CTGGGCGATCGCACGCGCCAGCGGGGCGGGATCACCCTCGTACAGCACGGCGGTGGTGTTGACGCAGGCCATGCCCCCGAGGTTGGCGATCGAGTCGACGATGAGGTCGACGTGGCCGCGCCAATCCTGGTCGGCGGTGATGAGGATCTTGCTGCGCCCGGGTCCGTTGACGATCACGGCCGGGTCGTCGGCGTACTTGTCGACGACCGGCTGGCCGCCGTAGACCATGGCGAGGTCGGCCGAGCGGATGATCTCGTCGGCGCCGGCATGATCGGTGGGCAGGTAGACGGCGTCCTCGGGGCGAAAGCCCGCCAGCCGCAAAGCATGCACCAGCCGGTGCGCGGTCAGCGGCTCGCGGCGGGACGGACGCACCGCGACCCGGTAGCCCAGTGCCAGTGCCTGCGGCCACACACCGTGCACGCCGGGACCGTTTCCTGCCGCGTGCACGGCGAACACCTCCCCGCGCCGCGCCCACACCGCGCCGCCGCGGCGGGTGCGTTCCTCGCGCCAGTCGAGCGTCGCCCCCACCGGCCGGGCCGGCCCGACCGCGTCGAATGCGCCGCCCACGGCGTCGGCCACCCCGCGCGCCCCGGCGCGGGTGACCGCGATCGGCAGCCCCGAGATCCGGCTGGCCAGGCCGACGTAGGCCGCGAAGCCCAACCCGGCGATGACGCCGTCGGCGAAAATGCCGGCGGCACCCGACAGCGCAGCCGCGCGCTGTCCGACCGGCAGTGGCGCCTCCCTGCGCTGCGCGGCCAGGGTGCGCGAAACGTACAGGGGCGGAACGATGCTCAACTCCGCGACGGCGACACCGGCCGTAGTGAAGAGGACCTCCCGACGGCGGGTCCGGTACTGCCCGTCGGGACCGAGCGCGTCGAGCGGCACCAAATCGGCTGCGACACCGCTCCGTTCGCCCGCCATGCTCAGTACACGCCCTCGATGACGGCCTCGCCCTCGAAGGTGGAAACCGGTCGCACCGCACTGACCGAGTCGCTGATCTCGCCGGCCGGCCCGGGCATCCTGATCGCCAGATCGCGCTCGAGGTTGTTCGGGATGAACATGCCCTTGCTGACGTGGTTCATCACCACCTGCCCGGTCTGCCCGTAGGGCACGCGTTCTCCCGTGTCGGGATCGACCACCCAGAACACCACGTACGGTGTCCTCGGGTCGAACACGAAGGCGTCGCCGTCGGCTGTCCGGGTAACCGCTTGGGAGAGCACCATCGTGCTGCCGAAGGCCACGGTGATCGTCGTGGCCGGGAAGATGCCGCGGAGCAGGTCGAGGGTGTCGGCGTCCACGTGTGCGCCGCTCAGCAACAGGTAGCGGATCTTGTCGTTGATCAGATCGACCACCCGGTCGTCGCGGGCCATGGCCTCGAGCAGCGGCGGGGTGGTGTGGAGGTTCGCGACGTTCTGCGTGCGCAGCACGAACACGGCCTGTTCGACGACGTGGTCGACGTAGGCGGCGACTTCGGCAGCCGCGCCGCGGGCGGCGATCTTCTTGACCCAGCGGGGATCGATGTCGATCGCGTGAAAAACCGCGCCGAGCCCCTCCGAGACCAGCCGCGAGAAATAGCCCACCCCGTGTGGCCCGCTCGGCATCAGGCACAGGAAGCCCTGGCCCCGGCGAAACCCTCCGGTGGCGAAGTCCTCGGTCTGCCAGTTCACCACCTGTGCGACCCAATCCGGCAGCTGCACAGTCCGTTTCGGCGCTCCCGTGGTGCCGCCGGATTCGAATATCTGGGGCACCGGCGGCGGCTCGCCGTAGCCGCGCGGGATGAGATCCTCTACCGGCACACCGCGCAATTCGTTCACGAGGTTGGGAAACAGCCGCAGATCGGCGAAGGTGTTGACGTCGGTCACCGGGTTGAAGTCCAACGTCGCCGCGGTCCGCAACCAGAACGCGGAGCCGGTGTCCTCGCCGAAGTGCCAGGCGATCGCCGCGCGCAGATAGGCCTCGGGATCCTCGACCGGTTCCGATCTCGGAACGTCCAACAACGCGAAGTCGATATCGGCCATGTCAAGAGATCCTGGCCCATCCTTGACCGCTCGCCAAGCGCCCGCGCGTCGCGGACGGCCGTAATCGCCCACTTCGCAGGGAGTTTCGACGCCGTGTACCCGCTGTTCACTTTCGTGAGTGCAGCCGGGCGTGCGTGAGGCCCCGCGTCAAGCGGCGACGCGGTTGTGCAGCCGGCGCGGGTCGACGCCGGCGCGCCGCCACGCCCTGGCCGCCCACGGGGTGTAGATCGCCCCGACGGGCAACCGGTTGATCAGCGGATTGAGCGCGCGCATGGCGGCGGCGAACCGTTGAAACCGCCTCTCCTTCTTCGCGTTCCACTCCAGCTGGCAGACATCGCGCATCTGCGGTGGCATGGTTCCGACCAGAACCAGGCGGGTGTAGGCGTTGAGCGGCGCGGACAACAGGTTCCAGACCGGCTCCGGAAGCCAGCGCGGGCCCGGAATCCCCTTCCTGATGTAGCCGGTCCCGTACAAGACGGTCTTGTGCGGGACGAACCGCTCGAGCATCTCGGCCCAGTACGCGAGGAACTCGTCGTAGGTCTGCGGCTGGCCGCGGTCGCTGACCCCGTAGAGGCCGTACCACACCTTGCCCTCGTTGAAGATCTGTTCCTTTTCCGCATGGGAGAGCCGGCGGATGAACGTGTCGGTGTTGTAGATGACCTGGTCGACGAAGGTGGCGTGCGCCCAGTAGAACAGCTCCGGGTTCAGCGCGTGATACCGCGAGCCGTCACTGACGGTGCCCTTGATCGTCTTGTGGAAATCCCGCACCTTGCGGCCCCACTCGCGGGGTTCTTCGGAGTAGACCGTCTTCATCAGCGGCGGCGCGGTCCGCTTGGCCCGGCCCAACATGTCGCTGAAGATCACCGAGTGGTCGAGCACGCCCTGGGCGAGTTGTTCGATGCAGTTCTCGACGCCGGCGGTGCGCTGGAAGCCGAAGAATTGGGTGCGGTTGTCCCCGTAGAACTTCCAGATCAGCGAGTCGGGCCCCAGCCGCGCGAAGTCGTCGGCCTGGTACTCCGGCGTGTCGACCGGCATGGGCACCGCCTCCCGGACGCCCGCGTCGAAACGTGCGCCCGCCGTCGAGCCGATCAACTCGTCGTTGTGGGCCGTCATGCTCCCCTCCCCGCGGTTCGAGCCATGGCCGTCCTTGCGAAGCAATGACACAAACCCGTATCTTTGTGTCAGCCAGCCTAGCAACCGGTCCACGAGACCGCATTTTCGGGGCCCGGCGGCCGCGGCGGGACAAGTCATTCGAGGAGTTGGGGACGATGCGGACAGCCACGCGGCCCGGCGCCGCCGCCGCGGAGCCGCTCACCGACCTCGACCGAACCATCCTGGACACCGCCCGCGTGGTGTTCGAGACCTACGGCGTGCGCCGCGCCAACATCGAAGACGTCGCCGCCCGCGCCGGCGTCAGCCGCAGCACGGTCTACCGGCGCTTTCCGACCAAGGACGACCTGTTCGGCCACGTGGTGCGGCGCGAGGCCGAACTGTTCTTCACCACACTGGACCGGGCCACCACCGGCTGCGACCCGCAACAGGCCGTCATCGAGGCGTTCGCCCTCGGGGTGCGGCTGGTCCACGATTCCCCCCTGTACTCGCGGATCGCCGACAGCGAACCCGAGCTGTTCGGCATGTTCTCCCGCTCGCAGGCCTTCCCGATCGGCCAGTTCGCCGACGGAATCGCCCACACCCTGCGCCGCTGCGGGGCCGATATTGCCGACCGCGAACTGACCGATATCGCCGACATCCTGCTTCGCGTCGCCCTGGGCATCATCGTCTTTCCAACCGACCGACTCGACACGTCGGATCCCGCGGCCGTCCGCCAGTACGCCGCCCGCTACCTCGTCCCGATCATCCGTTGAGCGGTTCCGGCCTGTCGGTGCCCTGCACTAGCCTGAACACGTGGCTGGGAGTTCTGTGGCTCCGCGGACCCGGTATGCCACTTGCGGCGAGATCGACATCGCCTACCAGGTCTTCGGCGATGGCCCGATCGACCTGCTCGTGCTGCCGGGGCCATTCATCCCGATCGACTGCGTCGACGGCGAGCCGTCGATGTACCGGTTCCATCGCCGGCTGGCGTCGTTCTGCCGGGTGATCCGGCTCGACCAGCGCGGCATCGGCCTGTCCTCGCGTGTTCCCTCGCTGGACATGATCGGCCCGGAGTCGTGGGCGAACGATGCCGTCGCGGTCATGAACGCCGTCGGATGCGAGCGGGCGACGGTGCTGGCCCCGAGCTTCACATCTTTGGCCGGGGTGGTGCTCGCCGCCGATCACCCCGATCGGGTGAACAGCCTGGTGATCGTCAACGGCGCGGCCCGCACGCTGTGGGCGCCCGACTATCCGATGGGCTCCGAGGTGGATTCCGCGGATCCCTACACAACCGTCGGGATCGAGCCGGACGCCGTCGAGCAGGGCTTCGACATCCTCGGCATCATCGCCCCGTCCGTCGCGAACGACGGCGCTTTCCGCGCGTGGTGGGACATGGCCGGCAACCGGGCCGCCTCCCCGAGCATGGCGCGCGCCTTCATCAAGGCGATCAGGGCCGGCGACGTCCGCGACCGGCTCGATCGCGTCGCCGCGCCGACGTTGGTCCTGCATCGCGACAACCCCAGCTTCAGCCCGGTCGGGCACGCGCACTACCTCGCCGACCACATCCCCGGATCCCGCCTCGTCGAGCTGCCGGGTGAGGACGTCCTGTACTGGGTGGGCGACACCGGCCCCATGCTCGACGAGATCGAGGAGTTCATCACCGGCGTGCGCGGCGGCTCCGATGTCGAGCGCCTGCTCACCACGATCGTGTTCACCGACATCGTCGGCTCCACCGAGCGGGCCGCGCTGCTCGGCGATCACCGCTGGCGTGACCTGCTCGACAATCACGACGCCCTCGTGCGCCACGAGCTGCAGCGATTCGCCGGGCGCGAAGTCAACACGGCCGGAGACGGATTCGTCGCCACATTCAGCAGCCCGAGCGCCGCGATCGCCTGCGCCGATGCCATCGTCGACTCGGTCCGCGTGCTGGGCATCGACCTGCGGGTGGGCATTCACGCGGGCGAAGTGGAAGTGCGCGGCAAAGACGTCGCCGGCATGGCCGTACACATCGGCGCGCGGGTGGCGGCGCTGGCCGGACCCGGAGAAGTGCTGGTGTCCTCCACGCTGCGCGACATCGTCACCGGATCGCGACACCGCTTCGGCGACCGCGGCGAAACGGCGCTCAAGGGCGTGCCCGGCCAGTGGCGGCTGTACTCACTGGTGCGCGAGCACGCGATCGTCCGGCGGTAGCCACGCGCGGCTCGGCGTAGGCTGCCATCGGGGCCCAACGGACTCAGGCGCCCGGCTTTCCGGTCGAGTTCCGGCGCACAGCTTGGTTTTTCACTCGAAGGAGTACACATGACTGACGTGCACATCTCGCTGCCTCCCGCGCTGCGGCGAGCGCTGGAGCTGCTCGCCGATCCGCCGTCGGATCCCGACGTGAGCAAGGGTTATCTGGATCTGCTCGGCAGTGGATCCGCCGAGGGCGACGGCGTCGCGAAGAACACCGGGCCGATCCAGGCGGCGTGGGCATCACCGATCGGGTCGATGCTCTACGACAACGCCCAGGCGCTGTCGCGGCGGCTGATCGGCGCGTGGCAAACACCCCTCGAGTGGTTGAACATCCCGCCGGGCGGCATCGCGCTGGACGTCGGTTCGGGCCCCGGCAACGTCACCGCGTCGCTGGCGCGTGCGGCCGGCCCGGACGGGCTGGCCCTGGGGGTCGACATCTCCGAACCCATGCTCGCGCGCGCCGTCCGCAATGAGGCGGGGCCGCAGGTGGGCTTCATCAAGGCTGACGCGCAACGACTTCCGCTGCGCGACGACACGGTGGACGCCGTCATCTCGACGGCCGTGTTGCAACTGGTCCCGAATCCGGCGGCGGCCCTCGGCGAGATGGCACGGGTGCTGCGACCGGGCGGCCGGCTGGCCGTCATGGTGCCCACCGTCGGTCCGGCCGCCCGGTTCTTTCAAAGGCTGCCGAACGTCGGGGCGCATGTCTTCGACGACGACGAGATCGGAGACATTCTGGAAGACCACGGATTCGTCAGCGTGCGGGTGAAGAACTTCGGCACGATGCAGTGGGTGCGCGGCAAGAACGGCTGAAGTCGGGCGCGCTTCGGCCCCTTTTTCAGCCTTGCCCTCCCGCGTCGGGGGCCTGCGCGACCACGGCGAGCCGGTCCATGGACTCGCGCAGCATGTCCGGCGTCGTCGCCCGCGCGCGATCGAGGCGGGTGGGGTCGGTCAGTGCCGTCCAGTCGTAGGTGTGGGTCACCGTGGTGAGTTCGGCGTTCACGGGGCTGAGCTCCCAGCGCCACAGGTGACCAGACGGCTCCTTCCTGGGTTCCGCTGGGCGCCAAGCGATAGTGCTGCCCTCGACGAATTCCACCACATGGTTCTCCCGCACGGCACCGTTCGTCAGCGTCGTCTTGAACACGTCACCGACGGCACGGACTCGTTGCCCCGGAGCGGCGGAGGCGAGGTTGTTGTTGCCGTCCCAGCTCGGCTGGCGGGCGGGATCGGCGATGAGTTCGAAAATCCGCGCGGCGCTGGCGGAGATGACGCGAGTGGCGCTGACGATGCGTTCGGCTTCCATGTCGGGCATGTCGCTATCCAAACACGTCCACCGCAGGCAGCGCCCCGGTGTGAATGTGACCTTCGGCCGAAGCGTTGGGGACCTTCGGCCGTCGAAGCGCCGGCGGTCGGGTGCGACCGTAGTGATGCCGGGGCAACCCGGTGGTCTGCCCGAAGTGCAGCAAGCCCATTTTTGGGCGAGGCCATCCGCAAGGGCCTGCTTGACCCACCGTCTTGAGACGGGGATCTGCCTTCGGGCAGACCTTCATGCGCCCACGCGTGTCACTCCATCCGCGGCAGCGCCTCGACCGGGCCGGACAGCGCCGCCTTGACGTGGCGGGTGTCGTCGTCGGCCAGCACCTCGGTGTCGTCGCCTTCGATGCCGTCGACGATCGCGCGCGCCACCTGGCGCGGGTCGTTCTTGGGCGCGTCGAGGCCCGAGGTCATGTCGGTCTCGGTGAAGCCGAGGTGGACGCCGACGACCAGGGTGCCCTGCTTCTCGAGTTCGAGACGCAGCGAATTCGTCGCCGACCACAGCGCCGCCTTGGAGTCGCCGTACCCGCCGGAGCCGGGCATCCAGGACAAGAACGAGGAGATGTCGACCAGGGCGCCGCCACCGTTGTCGGCCAGGGTCGGCGCGAACGCCTTGGCGACCCGCAGCGCACCGAAGTAATTCGTCTCGAACACCGCGCGCACTTCCTCGATGTCGCTGTCGAGCAGCTTCCGCGCGCCGAGGACGCCCGCATTGTTGATGACGATGTCGGCATCCGGCGCCGAAACGGCCAGGGCGGCAACCGACTCCGCGTCGGTGACATCCAGCTTCACGCTGACCACACGGGGGTCGGAGCTGGGTTTGGGCGCCCGCGCCGTCGCGTACACCTTGGTCGCGCCACGCCGCAACAACTCATCCACGACGGCCTTGCCGAGTCCGCGCTGTCCACCGGTGACCACAACCGTCGACCCCTTGATGTTGACCATGTTCCGCAGCTTTCTGACGTATGTAATCATCTTTTGACTCTGTCAACGTAGTTGCCGTTGCCGACATAGTCAAGTATCTTTTAGCTATGTCTGTTGCATGGTCTGCGTCACAGCGGTACGGCCTCTCCCCCGCGCCGGGCGGCCTGGGCTTGGTCCAGGACTTCCTCAACACGAGGGGAATCGCGGGATATGGCCCGGACCTGCTCGCCGACACCGCGCTGGCCGGCGACTGGATCGCGGGCGCGGTGCGGAGCTGGTCGTCCGCCCGCGGCGTGGACCTGCCGCCGCCGACGTTGGACGACGCGGACTTGGCCAAGCTGCGCGCGTTGCGGGCCGGGATCGATTCACTGTTGGCCGGCGAGGCACCGAGTGGTCGAGGTGCCGCATCCATCCCCGCATCGCTCGTGGTATCCGACGCCGGTGCGGTGCGGCTGGAGCCCAGCGGCACCGGCTGGCGTTGGCTCGCCTCGGCGCTGTGGGGCGAGATTCTGCTCGGCCAGCACGCCGATACCTGGCGACGTATCAAGCAGTGCCACAACCATCGCTGCGGGTCGACGTTCTACGACCGCTCCAAGAACAACAGCGGGGTGTGGCACGACGTCAAGACGTGCGGCAACGCCGCCAACCTGCGCGCTTCCCGGGCCCGCCGACGCGAGCGGGAACGCGCGACGGACTCAGCGGTTTCGCCACAGTAGGCGGTAGTACAGGCCTCGCCGGATGACCGCTCCAGGTGTGACGTCCACGGTGCGCGCGGTCAGTCGTTCGCCGCCGTCAACAGCGCTCCGCGCCCCTTTGCATGAGCGTCACGTTGACGCGTTCGCGGCGTGGGCCGCTTCGCAGCACCGCTTGCCATGCGTCACAGGCGCGCGCCTTGATCGGCGTCACCACATCGAGGTTGGCAGGGCTCCGGCTGATCCAGGACGGTAGTGTTGCCACAGTTTCGATCCTTCGTCTGTTCGGCCTGTGCGCCGACTCATTGAATTGCACCCGGGCCGATTTACGGATGCGCCGCGCCGGGGTAAACGCCACGAAAAGGGCTATTGTGGCGCGACGCACATCCGCCCGGCGCACGTCCGCCCGTCACAGACTCCTAGAACGTCTGAACCGTCGCAGATAGCCCGGCAACCCGCGCACCGGCGGCGCTTTCGGCCAATCGTCGGCCCGGAAATATGCGTCGGTGCCGCCATCGACGAAGATGACACTGCCGCAGAGGAATTCGGCGGATTCGGACAGCATGAAACACATCCAGTCGGCCATGTGGCGCGCCTGACCGAAGCCACCGACCGGAACCGGGAAGGACCGGACGGCCTTGGCCTGCCGGGGCGTCGCCAGCTGTTCCTGCAGCAGCGGCGTCATGATGGCCCCGGGTGCCAGGGCATTCAGGCGCACCCCGGAGCCCGCCCATTCCGGCAGCACCGCGTGTCGCCGTATCCAGCGACCGAGGGCGATCTTCGACGCGGCATACATCATCGTCGGTGCCCCCGGACCGAACGGCCGCACCGAACGCAGCGCCTTGTCGGCGTCATGTGCGAGCAACGCCTTCACCGCGCGGCCCGGGACGAGAGGCACGGTCGTCGCCGAGTTGCTCGCCACCACGACCACTTTCGCGGATTCGGCCGCGGCCAGCGCCGGTCGCCAGGCGAGGAGCGGCTCGACGACGCCGAAATAATTGACCTGGCCGATCTGGCGCAGCCGCTCTCGACCCGGGCTGGGCCCGAGCCCGGCGGCCAGCACCGCACCGTCGAGTTTGCCGCCCGAGGCCGCCAGCACGCCGTCCGCGGCCTGTTCGCGCCCGTGCGGCGTCGACAGGTCGGCGACGATATCGGCGTCCTTGATGTCGACGCCGATCACGGTGTGCCCGTCGGCCTTGAGCCGCTGCGCGGTCTCCTTGCCCATCCCCGAGGCCGAGCCGGTGACCGCATAAGTGCCCATCGCTCCGTTCTTACCAGTTGCGGTCCTGTTAGGTTGCCGGCATGCATGACCAAACGCCCTGCGTGGATCTGAGCCAGCTCGAATCGGTCTACGCGCCGCTGGCCGAGTCGATCCGCCGACTCATCGACGTCAGCATCCGCAGCGAAGCCGAACCCGCGGCGGCGGCGTCAGCCAAGGCCAAGATCGACGCGGCGGCAGCCGAATTGAGCGAGACGGCACAACCGGGGCCGGTCGGCGTGCGCCACACCCCCGACGGCCAGGCCATCGCGTGGGGAAATGCGGTGGTCGGTGTGCGCAACCCGGTGGCACCGCCCTTGGTGGTCCATCACGACCCCGACGGTCTGGTGTGGTCGGAGTTCACGCTGGGCCCGCCCTACGAAGGGCCACCGGGCCATGTTCACGGCGGTGTCTGCGCGCTGGTGCTCGACCATGTGCTCGGCGCGACGGCGCACCAGCCCGGCAGGCCCGCCTACACCGGCACCCTCACCCTGCGCTACCGGCGCCGGACCGCGCTACAGCGGCCGTTGCGCGCGCAGGCCCGTGTCGAGCGCACCGAGGGGGTCAAGACGTTCGCCGTCGGCCACCTGGCGGACGAGGACGGCGTCACGGTCGAAGCGGAAGGCATTTTCATCCACCCCAGGCAGTCGCCGGCCTGACCTCATGTTGTGGCAGCGGCCTTTTCGACGTCGAGCAGCTGCTCGCCGCGTCGTTCCTCGTCGTAGGCGGCGCGGCCGCCCCGCAAGCCGAACAGGCGTTTCGAGACCAACAGGTAGACCACGGCGGCCACGTTGATGGTGAGGGTGACCACCCGGGTCATCGTGATGCCCTTGGCCAGGTCGTGAATCTCCAGCGGCAGGAACACCGAGGTGGCGATCACCGCGAAGTATTCCCCCCAGCGTTTCAGCAACCACAGGCCGACGCCTTCGATGACCTCCAGCACCGCATAGGCGGCCAGCATCAAGGTCAGCAGGACCAGGGTGGATGGCTTGGCCGCCAGCGCCTTTTCCAGTTCGTGCACGATGGTCATCTGATCGACCTTGAAGCCGGCGGCGCGAAAGATCGGCAGGTCGCGTTCGAGGGTGGCCTGGATGGCACCCCGCGCACCGCGGAACTTCCACACCGCGTATGCGGCGAGCGCGATCACCACCGCCCGGAACAAGCGTTCCACCGCGAGCGTCCGGATGATGATGGCCTGGCGTAAAGCCTTGCCGCGCATGATCATCGGCGCGTCCTCAGCGCGTCCCCGGCCGTGCGGTTCGCCCACGGTGAATTCACCGCAGCGCAGGCAGCGCCACACTTCGCCGAGCCCGGTGGTGCCGCTCAGCCGGGCGGCGAGGTCCCCTTCTTCCGGCGCGTAGGTGGCGTGGCCCGCGAGTGCACAGGTCACCAACTCCCACCGACTGATGCCCTGATGTTTGCGCATGGCCGATCATCGACCGCGGGCAGCGGGCCACGCAAGGGGGCGCGCGCGTCAGAACCGGGGTTGGGTGCGCGGCCGTAGGGCGGTGGGGCTCGCCGCACCCAGCAGGGCGGTCAGTTCGGCGACGGGAATCTCGTCGAGGTGGTCGACCGCCGCGACGATGTCGGCGCGCAGCGCTTCGTCACAGAAGGGTTCGGCCAGCCATCCGAACTTGTCCGTGACGCGCTCCCACGACATCGGCCGGGTCGGGGATCCCTCGTAATCGGCTTGCTCACGGTCCAATTCCCGCCCGTCCCGGGTCACCAGGCGCACCCGGGCCGCCGTGCGTTGCGGATAGTCGGCGGTCAAGTCGGCGGCGGGCTTGACGTCGACGCGCGTCAACAGCTCCTGCACGTCACCGCGCAGAACGCGTTCGGTTTCCAGCTGGTCGGGGCCCACCCCGCCGTCGAGCAACGCAACCGCGCTGAGGTACTTGAGGTTGTAGTCGGCCTGCTCCTTGGTGCGCGGATCATCCTTGGCGCCGTAGGCTCCCCCGCCGGCGAAATCGTACGCGCCCTGGAAGACCTCGAGGGTCACCCGCGCGACGTCCTCGCCGCGCAAGTCGTGCTCGGTGCGCAGACCCAAGATCGCATCGATGACGACCTGGCCGTGGATCAGTGCGCAGTACTGCTTCAGGTAGGTCTGCTCGACGCAGCTGAGCCGCCGCTCGGCAATCGCCAGGTCGATGGGCTGGTCGAAGAGCTGCACCAGGCCGTGCGGGCCCTCGAACAACGACTTGGGCCCGGTGACGCCGCGAGCGGCCAACATCGTCGCGTACACGGCCCGCATGCCGGTGATGGCCGGCGAAATGCCCTTCCAGTTCGAGACCGGCTCGGCGTGCACCGTCGCCAGCGACACGTTGTCGGTCGCGGCGGCCGCGATGGCGTTGGCGGTCTCCTCGACGCCCAGCCCGAGCAGCTTAGCCGTCGCCGCCGCGACCGACATCGACAGCTGCAACGCATGATTGAGTCCCCGCGCCATGACGGGAACCTGGGCGCTGAACCGGCATTGCACCTCGTAGGCGACCGCGAGGGCCAGCAGGAAATCGGCCCCGCCGGCGCCGGTGTGCTCGGCGACGGCCAACACCGCGCCGAAGTTGTCGGCGGGATGACACAGCCCTCCGACCGTCAGATAGGTGTCGAGCAGATCGGGATAGCGCACCAGCACCGCGTTGAAGAACGTGGCCTGGTCCACCGAGGCCCGTCCACCGCCGACCAGTGTGGCGGTGGGGATACCGCTGAACTGGTCGGTGTGTTCGCGAATCGTCGCGACGAGCTCCCCGCCCAGGGAGCCGACCGCGCAGGCGATGCTGTCGAGCACGTTGCGCTTCATCAGCGCGCGCGGCCGTCCCGTCAAATCGGCCGACTGCGCGCCGACGACGAAGCCGGCCAGCTCGTCCACAACGTAGTTATGTGCCATGACTTTCCGCCTTTCGGACTGCTCGTTTCACTGAAGCGCAGCGCCGGCCCGCCGTCCAGGACCGCTCTCTTACCGGTGCCCGATACGACTTCTTACCGCACGAGCAAATCGGCGCCCAGCTCGCGCTCTGGCGCGATGATCTGTTGCGACAGGGCGGGTCCGGAGATGTGCACGCGTTGCGCGGTGCGGCCGAAGTGCAACTCCTCTGCGACGGCCACGAAATAGCGCACCTGCCGCAGGTCCATACGCCGAAGCCTAGACGGCGCGATCGACCGCACCCGGTCGCGGCCGGGGCAGGCCGACCGCCGTCGTTTCCTCGGTCAAACGTTTGCCGATGACCCGGATCTGCCGCGCGGACAACGGGCACAGCGGATGCACGGCCACCATCATGGCGACGTGTCGTTCATCGAAAACCGGTGCGGCGATGGTCACCACGGGCTGCTTGCGGCGACCTGGGTTGTCGTCGGAGAGAAAGCCGATGGTGGTGAACTCGACGAGCAACTGATCCATGATGTGGCGCACCGGCGTGGGCATCTCGTCGCTGTCCAACGTGCCGACCACCTGCACGGCCTGGGCCAGCGCGGGCGTGGTCCAGTCGACGTCGTAGCCGCGCTCGCGCGTGTGCTCCAAGACCTGTTCGAGTCGCCGGGCGCGATCGGGGTTGTTGCCCGCGCCGCGGTGGATCCACGCGCGTTGTTCCTCCTCGTCGTCCCAGGCGGCGAGCGCCACTCCGAACGGCGGGGCGTACGGGATGCGATCGCCCGGAATTCCCGACGGTTGGGTGGCAGGCTCGCCCTCAAAAGCGGTGACCACCAACGAATCACCGAATCGCTCGACCACGGAGCAGGCGTAGCCGAACTCGCGCGACAATCGCAGCGCAGCGGACCGGGCCGCATGCGCGAGCGGCCGGGCGGTGTCCGTGCGCGCCGCCACGACGGCGAGCGCGGGCCCGAGGGTGAACGTCTTGGCGACCGGATCGCGGCTGGCCCAGCCCCGGTCGCACAGCGTCTTGAGGATCGCGTGCGCCGTCGCCTGCGTGAGATCGAGCTCGCGCACGATGTCGGAGAACCGCAGCCGCGCGTTCCCGCAGCGGGCCAGGAGCTCGACAACGTCGAGCACCCGGGCCGTCGGCGCAGACGTCGATCCGCGAATGGCTTGACTCCTCTGCTGCGCGATCTAGAGTGAAACGAACATTCGAGATTCTATATCGATTATTCGAGAAAGTTAACAGCTTTGCGCGCTGCGGTGCTGAGAGACGGCCGGCTCGAGGTCCGTGAGACACCGGACCCCGAACCCGGACCGGGTGAGTTGTTGCTGCGCACGCTGAGCACCGCGATCTGCGCATCCGACGTGCATTTCATGGACCACCCGGAGCTCGCGGTCGACGATCCGACCGGTCGCTCGCTGTATGACTCCGACCGCGACATCGTGCTCGGCCACGAGTTCGTGGGCGAGGTCGTCGGCCACGGACCCGGCTGCACGGATCAGTTCGCGCTCGGTACCCGCGTGACGGCCATGCCGGTGCGCCTCGTCGACGGCGGGGCCGGCGGGTTGCGGATCATCGGCCAGCATCCCGAGGCGCAGGGCAGTTTCGGTGAGCTGCTGGTGGTTTCGGAAGTGGCGGCCAAGCCGGTGCCGGGCGACGTGTCCAGTGACGCGGTCGCACTGACCGACGCGTTCGCCGTCGGCGAGTTCTACGTCAGATCCGCGCGGATGCAACCGGGCGAGGTTGCCATCGTGATCGGCGCCGGGGCGATCGGCCTCTCGGCCGTCGCCGCCCTGGCCGGCCGCGGCATCGAACCGATTCTCGTGGCGGACTACAAGGCTGACCGCCGCGAACTGGCCCGCGCGCATTTCGGCGCGGACGTCATGGTCGACCCCGCCGAGAAGTCGCCGTTCGACGCGTTCAACGAGGTGCGCGCCAAACGCGGATTGCCCGGCCCGGCAGTCGTTTTCGAGTGCGTCGGCGCCGCCGGCCTGATCCAGAAGATCGTCGAATCCGCCGAGATGGGAACCCGCCTCTACTGCGCGGGCGGCTGGTACACCGGTGACACGCTCGACATCACCACCGCCACCCGCCAAGGCGTCACCATTCAATTCGGCGGCGGCCCACACCCGCAAGACTGGTACGGCACGCTCGAGGCCATCGCGGCACGGCGGCTGGACCCGCTCCCCAGCGTGGGCAAGATCATCGGTCTCGACGAAGTGCCCGACGCGCTCGAGCTCGCCCGCCGGTCGGACGGCCCGCCGCGGATCGTGGTTCATCCGAACGGAGACCTGCCATGACCGAACGCGATGACCGCCAGGACATCTCCGAGCTGCTGGTGCGCTACGCCACCGGGATAGACCGGCGCGACTGGCCGCTGTTTCGCACCGTGTTCACCGCGGACTGCGAACTCGACTATGGCGTGATCGGGTCGTGGGCCGGCGTCGACGCCGTCGCGGAGTTCATGGAGCAGGTGCACGCCCAGGCGGGGCACACGCTGCACCGCTTGACCAACCAGGCGATTACGGTCGACGGTGACAAGGCGACGGCGCGGACCTATATCGACGGGCTGATCATGGCCGCCGACAACAATCACGGTGTGAATGCGATCGGCTTCTACGACGACGAGATCGTGCGCACCTCCGCCGGGTGGCGCATCGCCCGCCGGCGCTACACGCAGGTACGCCTGACGACGGTCGGGGGCCCATAGATGACATTCACAGCCAAGTACGGGCCCTGGGCGCTGGTGGCCGGCGCCTCGGACGGGGTGGGCGCGGCGTTCGCCCGCGGGCTCGCCGAGCGTGGCGTCAATGTCGTGCTGATCGCCCGGCGGCAGGCCGTCCTCGACGACGTCGCGGCCGCGATCGAGAACGAAACGTCGGCGTCCACGCGAACCCTCGCCGTCGATCTCGCCGAACCGGGCGCGGCGGCGGCGATCGCCGCGGCGACCAGCGACCTGGAGGTCGGCTTCCTGGTGTACTGCGCGGGTGCCGACCCGGACTTCAAGCCGTTCCTGGCCAATCCGATCGAAACCGCCGAAGCGATGGTGCAACGCAACTGCGTGGTGCCGATGCAGCTGTGTCACCAGTTCGCCGCCGCCATGGTCGAGCGGGGCCGCGGCGGGATCGTGCTGTTCGGGTCCGGCGCCGGCCTGGCCGGCGGGGCCAACATGGTCGCCTATGGCGCCTCGAAGGCGTTCGACATGGTCTTCGCCGAGGCGCTCTGGGCCGAGTTACACGACAAGGGCGTCGACGTGTTGGGCCTCATCCTCGGCAAGACCGATACGCCCGCACTACGGCAACTCGAACACAGCCGCGGCCAGATAGGTTCGCTCGACGAGGTGCCGCCCGGCGCGGCCGCCGTGGCGGACGTCATCGCGGAGGCGTTCGAGAATCTGGGTAACGGACCGACCCTGATGGTCGGCGACATGATGCGCGCGGCCGAACAAATGTTGGCGTCGCTAACCCGAAACCAAGCCGTCGCGCTGTTCGCCCAAGCCGCGGCCGCGGCCATGGGGCCGGATAATTAGTGGGAACCTCCCCGCCCGCGGCGCGTCGTACTGCATAGGGCCGGATTCCGCAGCGGAAGGTTTGCCAAACTTCGAAATCAGGGCAGCCTAAATTTTGCCGTCTGCCCCATCTGGCCAGCAAAGATGCGCTTTCGCAGAAAGTCGCGCCACTGGCTGGCCACGTTGCTGGCGGCGGGCTTCGCGGGTAACTTGGGTAGTCGTTCGCACGGCTAACCCAGCCGGAGTAGCCGCCACGGTCGCCACCCCTCTCTATCGAAGGATGACGATGCTCGCCACAGACAGGCCCGGGGCCGCGGTCTCGACGGCAGAACGCTCCCGGCGCCGCACCCTGGCCCGTTCGGCGTCGATCACCACGGCCTTCGTCGCCCCGGCGATGGTGCTACGGATCCTTGGCCTGCACCCCGACCCGATCATCGCCCTGCTGATCTTCGGGAGCGCGGTGGTGTCCGCCAGCTTCCTGCTGGCCTGGGCCGCCGAAGCCGCGCAGATCGATGTTTCGGGCGGGATGGCGACCGCGGTGCTGGCGCTGATCGCGGTGCTACCCGAGTACGCCGTCGACCTGTACTACGCGTACGTGTCCGGCCACAATCCGGACTACACGCAATACGCCGCCGCCAACATGACCGGGTCGAACCGGCTGCTGATGGGTCTCGGGTGGCCCGTCGTGGTGTTGGTCAGCATCGTGGTGGCACGCAAGGCCGGTGCGGGGAAGGCCACCGGCCTGGCGTTGCAACCGACCAATCGCGTCGAACTCGGATTCCTGTTGATCGCCGGCGTCATCGCGTTCGCGATACCGGCGAGCGGCCAAATCCATTTCGGGCTGGGGTTGGCGCTGCTGGCCTGGTTCGGGTTCTACCTCTACAAGGTCGGCCACGGCGACGTGGAGGAGCCCGACCTGATCGGGACCGCCGCCGCCCTCGGGGAGCTACCCGATCGCCGTCGGCGCGTCGTCGTCGTCAGCCTGTTCCTGGCGTCCGGCGCGGTGATTGTGCTGTGCGCCAAACCATTCGCCGACAACTTGGTCGCCGCGGGCACCGAACTGGGCATCGACCGGTTCTTGCTGGTCCAGTGGCTCGCCCCGCTCGCTTCCGAGGCCCCGGAGTTCATCGTCGCCACCCTCTTCGCCGCCCGGGGCAAGGGCACGGCGGCCATCGCCACCCTGATCTCCTCCAAGGTCAACCAGTGGACGCTGCTGATCGGGTCGCTGCCGCTCGCCCACCTGCTCGGCGGCGGTGGATTCTCCCTGCAGCTCGACCAGCGCCAGGTGGAGGAAGTGCTCCTCACGGCCACCCAAACCATGATGGGGGTGGCCATGCTGTTGGCGCTGAGATTCCACCGCGCCGCGGCCTGCACGCTGCTGGGCCTGTTCGTCGTGCAGTTCCCCATCGCCACGACCCACGGCCGACTCCTGCTCTGCGGCGTCTACGCCGCGGTGGCCGTCGTCGCGCTGATCCGAAACCGCCGCGACCTGGCGGCCACGGTGCGGGCGCCGTTCCTCGGCACGGCCATCCGCCACACCGGTCACCCCCACCATCCGGTGCCCGACCCCTAGCCCCCGACGAACGCCCGCCGTATACGGTCCTGATATGAATCGAGTGTCGGTGATCACCGGCGGCGCCGGTGGCATGGGTCTGGCCACGGCCAAAATCGTCGGCCGCGACAACGCCGTGGTCCTCTGCGACGTCAGGACGGACCGGCTGACCACCGCGGCCGCCGCCCTCGACGAGCTCGGCATGACTGCCACGGCCGTCGACTGTGACGTCACCGACCGGCGGGCGGTCGCCGACCTGCTCGAGACGGCGAACAGTATCGGGACGCTCGCCGCGGTCATCCACACGGCGGGCGTGAGCCCGAGCATGGGCAGCGCCGACTACGTCATGCGGACCAACGCGCTCGGCACGCTCAACGTCAATGAGGCGTTTTACACGGTGGCCGGCGAGGGCGCGGCGATCGTCAACGTGGCATCGATGGCTGCCCACCTCCTGCCCGCGGAAATGGTTCCGGTGGACCGGTTTCCGCTGGCGCTGCGGGACGCCGACGGATTCCTGGACGCCATGATGACGACCTGCGACATCGTGCCCGAAGAGGCGCGGCCCGGCCTCGCCTACGCCGTCAGCAAGAGCTTCGTGAAGTGGTACAGCCAGTCGCAGGCGGAGAGATTCAACGCACGCGGATTGCGCATCGTCTCGGTTTCGCCGGGCTCCATCGACACCGAGATGGGCCGGCTCGAGGAGCAGGCCGGCGCCGGCGCGATGGTCACCAATGCCGCGGTCCCGCGGTGGGGCAAGCCCGAGGAGATGGCCGAGCTGCTCGCCTTCTGCGCCAGCGACAAAGCGGGTTACCTCACCGGCACCGACATTCTCAACGACGGTGGTGTGATCGCCTCGATGACCGAGCGGGCGAGGGTGGCCACCGCCACCGGTTGAGCCCGTCGACGTCAGCGGGACGTCGAAAGCCCACCGCGACCGCGACCTCCCTACCTATGCTGAGCGGATGCCGCAACGGGTGCTGCGTGAACGCCTGATCGATCTCGAGGTCCCGGACCAGGATGAGGCGCGCGGCCGCGCGCTGCGCAAAACCGTGCCACGGCGCACGCTCGCCCAGCTGACGCCATCCGAGAGGTCGGCCACCGAAATCCTGGTGACTCAAAACGCCGGGCGGCTACCCGAACTCGTCCCGCTGCGTTTCGCCCGAATGCTCGCCGACCCGTTCTCGTTCTACCGCGGGTCGGCCGCGGTCATGGCCGCCGACCTGGGCGCCAGCCCGTCGAGCGGGATCGAAGTGATGTGTTGCGGCGACGCTCACGTGTCCAACTTCGGCATGTACGCGGCGCCGCACCGCTCAATAGTGTTCGACCTGAACGACTTCGACGAGGCCGCCGTCGCTCCGGCGGAATGGGACCTCAAGCGCCTGATCACCAGCGCCATCGTCGGCGGCCGCCATGCCGGGTACCCGGCCAAGGCCATTCGCCGCTGCGTCGGGCAGGCACTGGTCGGCTACCAGACCAGCCTGCGGGCGATGCTCGCGATGGACGTGCTGGACCGCTACTACCTGCGGGTGGAACCCGAGCGCCACGCCGGGGCGGTGTCCGAGGGTCTGCTCGGTGTGATTCAGAAGACGACATCCCGGGCGCGCTCCCGGACCTCGGCGCGGGTCTTCAAACAGCTCACCGAGATTGGTCCCGACGGGACACCGCGGCTACGGGAGGCGCCCCCGGTTGTGCAGCACGTCGACGAGGACGTCGAAGCCGTACTGCTGGAGTCGATTCAGGAATATCTGGCCACCGTTCCCGCCGACATCGCGCTTGTGCTGTCGCACTTTCGCGTCACCGACCTGGCGTTGCGGGTGGTCGGCGTCGGCAGCGTCGGCACCCGGTGCTACTTGGTGATCTTGGTGGGCCCCAACGACACCCCGCTGATCCTGCAGATCAAGGAGGCGACCCGGTCGGTACTCGACGAATACGGCGGCTGGCCTCAGCCGGCCATGCTGGCGGCGGCCGTCGAGGCCAAGGGCCAGGGCATGCGCGTCGTCGACGGCCAGCGAATACTGCAGGCGATGTCGGACGTGTTCCTCGGGCCGACCCGCAAGGACGGCCGCGACTACTACGTCCGGCAGTTCCACGACATGAAGGGCACGGTCGTCACCGAGGGCCTGTCGGCCGCCACTTTCAGCGACTACGTCGCCGCCTGCGCGGTGCTGTTGGCGCGGGCGCACTCGCAGAGCGCGAACGCGTCGTTGCTGCGCGGCTACGTCGGCACCAGCGACGTCGTGCGCGACGCCGTGGCCGAGTGGTGTTACACCTACGCCGACAAGTCGCTCGACGATTTCCACCAATTGAGGGCCGCGGCCGCCGCCGGTGACATCGAGGTTGCCGCGGATCCCGCCCGCTAGCGCGTTCCGGCAGAAAGGCGGCACGAGTCGATGCGCAGCCGCGCGGCCATCCTCTACGAGTACGGCCGGCCGTGGTCGGTCGAAGAGTTCGAGCTGGATCCACCGAAAGCGGGCGAGGTGCTGGTGCGGTTGGCCGCCACCGGACTCTGCCACTCCGACGAACACATCCGGCAGGGCAAGCTCGCCCCGCCCCCGGATACGTTGCGCGCCCTGGGGTTACCGGCCATGTCACCGACGATCGGCGGGCACGAGGGCTCCGGCGTGGTGGTCGATGTCGGGGCGGGCGTCGCCGGGCTCGCGCCCGGCGACCACGTGGTGACGTCCTTCGTCGCGGTCTGCGGCCAGTGCCGGTGGTGCGCCTCGGGGATGGAGTACCTGTGCGACACGGGGTCGGGGACGTTGGCGCCCGGCATGCCGACGGACGGCACCTTTCGCCATCACACCGCCGACGGGCGAAGCCTCGGCCACGTGTCCAAGATCGGCGCGTTCGCCGAACACACTGTCGTGGCGGCGAATTCGCTGGTGAAGATCGATCCGGGCTTTCCGCTGGTGCCCGCCGCGCTGCTCGCCTGCGCGGTTCCCACCGGGTACGGCTCGGCGGCCCGGCGTGCCGGGGTGCGGGGCGGTGACACCGTGGTGGTGATCGGCACCGGCGGAATCGGCACCGCGGCCGTTCAGGGCGCCCGCATCAGCGGCGCCGCCCGCATCGTCGCGGTCGACGTGAGCGACTTCAAGCGCACCTCCGCAATGAATTTCGGTGCGACCCACACCGCCGCGACGGCTTCGGATGCGCTCGGGCTGGTCGCGGACCTGACCCGCGGCGTGATGGCGGATGCGGTCGTGGTCTCCCCCGCCATGATCGGCGAGGCCGACGTCGGGACGGCGCTGGCGCTCACCCGCAAGGGCGGCACCTGCGTGCTGACCGGGCTGCCATCGCCGGCGACGCACTCGATCGCCGTCGCGCTGCAGGACTTCATCCTGATGAACAAGACGTTGTGCGGCACGGTGTTCGGCTCGTGCAACCCCAAGAGCGACATCGCGCTGCTGGCCACGCTGTACGAATCGGGTCAGCTACTCCTCGACGAGATGATCACCAAACGCTACCGGCTCGACGACATCAACGAGGCCTACGCCGACCTGACCGCCGGCCACCTGATCCGCGGGGTCATCGATTTCGGCCTCGGCTAGCCCAGAGGGTTGGGGGCCGTTGCGGTGCAACCAGTCTCGCGGCCGCAGCCGCCAGGTCCGCCGGGCGTACTCCAGCTCGGTGTACGGCCACTGGGTGACGATGCGGCCGGTCGGCGAGCGGAAGTAGCTCTCGCACTGCGTCCACACGCTGCGCTCCAGGTCGCCGGTCAGTTCCTCGTTGTATCGGCGCTCGACCTCCGACCGCACCTCGAGGTAGCCCCCGCGACGCGCCAGCCGACTGGCCGCACTCGCGACAAGCCGGGCACCCGCCTCGAGGATGTAGACGATCGAATTGCCGCCCTGGTTGGTGTTGGGGCCGTACAACATGAAGAAGTTGGGGAATCCGCTGGTCGCCACACCGAGGTAGGCGCTCGGGTCGGCACCCCATCGCTCGTGCAGACTTTCGCCGCCTCGTCCGACCACCTCAATGCCGGCGAGATAGCGGCTGGTTTCGAATCCGGTGGCGCACACAATCGCCTCGGCATCCACCAATTCGCCGCCGACAGTCGCGATCGACGTCTCGGTAACTCGCGCGATCGGTTCGGTCACCAGATCGACGTTGTCCTTCTGCAGCGCCAGGTAGTACTCATTGCCGAGTAGCACCCGCTTGCAGCGGAATGGATAGTCGGGAGTCAGGGCGAGACGAAGCCACTCATCTTCGACGGTGCGCTCCAGAAAGGACGTTGCGACCTGTGAGCGGCTTGACACCTGTGGGTCTTCGACAGCGTTCCCGGCGAAGTCGTGGAACTGCTTCCAGATTCGCCACCGTTCCCTGCGGGCCGCCCAGGGATTGCGGCGGAACCTCGCCATTTCGGGAGCGCTGTACGGGCGGTCATCCTTGGGCACCATCCAGGGCGGCGTTCGCTGAAAGACGCTGACGCCCGAGGCGATCTCGGCGAGTTCCGGAACCGCCTGCACCCCGCTCGCACCGGTGCCGATGACTGCCACCTTCTTGCCGGCCAAGTCCACGCCCGGATCCCACGGCGAGGTGTGCATCAGGTGGCCGCGGTAGCCGCTCAGACCCTCGATGTCTGGAAGCTTGGGAGCACCAAACAGGCCGACGGCGCTGACCACCACATCGGCGCGCAATGTGGTGACCGTATCGCTATTTGCTTGCTGCAGTTGCAATTCCCACTGCCGGCTGGCCTCGGCCCATTGCGCGTGCCGGACGTAGGTCTGCAAGGTCAGGTGGCGGCGCAGGTCGAAGTCGTCGGCCACTGACTCGAGGTAGGCCAGAATCTCGGGCTGGCGAGCGTAAGTACGGCTCCAGTCCCGTTTGAGCGCGAACGAGAACGAGTAGAGGTGGCTCTGGATGTCGCACGCGGCGCCGGGATAGGTGTTGCGCCGCCATGTTCCCCCGACACCGTCGTCGCCCTCGATGATCACCAGATCGTCGATGCCGGCCCGGCGTAGCGCGACGGCGGCGGCGAGCCCACCGAAGCCCGCGCCGATGATCGCCACTCTGGGCTGCGGGCGCCGCCGGGTCGCCGCCCGAGCCGGCCGACACAATAGCGCCGAGCGGCTGCCGGCTGGTCATGGCCCGGCCTGCTGCCGCGCAGTTCCAGTCCCTCCAGGTCGCCGCCGGCCCGCCACGCCCGCAACATGTCGGCGTACTCGGTGGGGGCGCCGAAGAAGAAGCTGCCCTGCCGAGTCTTCTCGTCCGCCTGACCCTCCCGGTTGTAATAGCCGGGAGTGCAGGTCTGGGCGCGCTCGGCGCTGGCAGCCGACCGGGTGATCACCGTGTCGACCCAGGCGGACTCGGCGGCGGGTGCGGCCTCGACCTCGGTGACGCCGTGCTCGAGTGCCCAGGCGATGATCCACGCGGCGTGGGTTGCCTGCACGTCGAGCAGGTAGGGGAAGTTCACCGTCAGGCCGGCCTGGGCGATGCTCTCGATGAAGCAATTCGGGAAATTCGTCGTGCACAGGCCCTGAAAGGTGCGCACCCCGTCGCGCCAGTGTTCGGTCAGCGACACCCCGCCGCGGCCGATCAGCTCGAAACCGGTGCGACGACAGTAGTCGGTACCCACCTCGAAACCCGTTGCGAAGATGAGGCAGTCGAGCTCGTAGGCGACACCGTCGACGACCACGCCGGACTCGGTGATGCGCTGCACCCCGCGACCGCGGGTGTCGACCAGCGTGACGTTGTCGCGGTTGAACGTTTGCAGGTACTCGTCATGGAAGCAGGGTCGTTTACAGAAGTACCCGTACCACGGTTTGAGCGCCTCCGCGGTGGCGGGGTCGGTGACGATGGCGTCGACTCGCGCCCGGACCTCTTCCATCTTGGCGAAGTCCGCGATCTCGATGTCGCGGCCGCGTTGTGCGGGGTCCGACGCCGTCACCGTCATGGCGCATCACCGGAAGCTTCCGCGTGATGCTCGTCCAGGCGTCGGCGACCAGGTCTTCGTCGGCTTGGCCACCGGCGGTGAGGATCTGG
This sequence comes from uncultured Actinomycetota bacterium, assembly GCA_963732835.1. Classification (GTDB taxonomy): domain Bacteria; phylum Actinomycetota; class Actinomycetes; order Mycobacteriales; family Mycobacteriaceae; genus Mycobacterium. The sequence continues at coordinate 4,402 of CAVTBA010000016.1, read as the reverse complement.
AAGTTCTCGATGCGGTGGCGCTGCCAGCCCGGCGTAATGTGCCGGCCCACTGGGAATCCGTGGCGCGGTTGGCCCGCACGTCCACCGATGACGGCGTGCGCTGGAAGACGTAGAGCTGCGCCGCCCCGGCGAGGTGCGGGACGCACTGGATCGCCGTTGCCCCGGTGCCGATGATGCCGACGCGCTTGTCGGCCAGATTCTCCAGGTGCTCCCGGTGTAGGCGTAGTCCCATCGGCTGGTATGGAAGGCGTGCCCGCGAAACGTCGCCGAGACCCTCGATGCCGGGCAGTTTGGGTTTGGCCTGGTAGCCGTTGGCCATGGACACGAACCGGGCCCGCATCGCATCCCCCCGGTCGGTGCGGATGATCCAGCGCGATTCGTCTGCGTCCCAGCGATCTCGTGCACGTCGGTGTGCAGGCACGCGTCGCGGTAGAGGTCGTAGTGCCGCGCGATGCGCTGGCAATGCGCGAAAATCTCCGGTCCCTTGGCATACTTTTCGGTGGGGACGTAGCCGAGTTCCTCCAGCAGCGGCATGTACACATACGACTCGACATCACAGGCGATTCCCGGATACCGGTTCCAGTACCACGTGCCACCCACGTCGGCCGCCCGGTCGATCAGCCGCACGCTTTCGACGCCGAGCTGACGCAGCCGCACCCCCGTCAACAGCCCGCCGAAGCCGGCGCCGATGACTGCGACGTCAACCTCGTCGGTCAGCGGCTCGCGATCGAATTTCCCGTCCGCCCATGGGTCTTCGGCGAAGCGGGCGAACGCGCCCGTCATCTCCACGTACTGCGCGATGCCGTCCGGGCGCAGCCGCCGCGCGCGCTCTTCGGCGTACTTGCGTCGCAGCGCGTCGACGTCGAACGTCACGCCAACGGTTTCAGTCACGGCGCCCGATTCCTCTCGTGGCCCCGACTATATAATCAATCGCTTGATCACATCAAGGGCAGTGGCGCCGCGTAGTGCCCCCTGGCTGCGGCTATCCCCGCCCGCCCGGGGCGAACAACGTTCCCCTGATCATTCTTTTGGCCGACTCCAGCGCGGCGTGATAGTCCCGCGGCGGCGACGTGGCCGCCAGCTCGACCAACCCGTAGATGAGGGCGTAGACGGCCTCGACGGTGCTGTGCCGATCGGCGCGGTGCGCGAGCTCGCCCTGGCGGTAGGCGTCGTCGACGACGCCCTCGATGATCTCGCGGAACGCCTGAAACCCCGCGCCGCCCGCGAGCTGCGCATCGAGGTCGGCCGCGCCTTCGGCGCGGATCACCCACTCGAAGGCGGCGAGGTCGGGATACTCGCGCATGAGCCGGCCCGATTCGTCGAGCACCGCCTCGATGCGGTCGATGGCATTCCCGGGGCGGGCGGCGGCCGCACGCAACCGTGGCAATGCGACATCGGTGCGCGCCGCGATCGCGGCCTTGATCAGCTCGGCCTTGTTCGGAAAGTAGTTGTAGAGGCTGGCGCTGGTGACGTTCGCGGTGCGGGCGATCTCACGGATGGTGGCTCGCGAGTACCCCACCGTGGCCACACAGCGCATGGTGGCCACGATGATCCGATGGCGGGTCTCCTCGCCGCTGGCGCCGACCGGGCGTCCCAGCTGCGCCCCCGTCACCGTGCTCTCCCCACTCGCGCGTCCTGTCCGCCGGCTCTCGGTGCCCGACACGGTCGAATATAATCGAGTGATCGATTAGTTCGGGCTTCCGCGCGGAGGTGCGCAGTGCGTGATGGACGGATCTGCGGCGGGTTCCGCGCCGCATGAGCGTCACGCCGTCGCAATTGGGCCGCCCGGTGGGTGCCGATGGTGAGCAGACCCGTGCACGCATCATCACCGCGGCGATGCGGTGTGTGGCCGAGATGGGCTACTCCCGCACCACGATTCGCGAGATCGCCCGGGCCGCCGATATGACCAGCGGCAGCCTGTACCACTACTTTCCGAACAAGTCGGAATTGCTCGACGCCGCCGTCGAGGACATCGAGCGGATCTCGATGCCGCGGCTGCGGTCCGCCGCCGCGCAGCCGACGGCGTGGTCGATCGCCTCGCGGCGGTGTTGGACGAGGCGAGCCGGCTGATGCGCGAGCATCCCCATCTGGCCGCGTTCGATCGGGCGGTCCGCGCGGAAAGCAACGAGCACCCCGGTCGCGGCCGGCCCAAGTACCCGGGACTGAAAGCGTTGCGCGACACGATCGCCGAGATCCTTGACGACGCCCGGGCGCACGGCGCGCTGCCGCCCGGCACCGATCCGGGCGCGCGGCCGATGCGATCCATGCGCTGGCGCGCGGTCTCACCGAGCGCGCGGCCAGTCTGGACGCCGACGCCTACGCCGCCACGCTGGCCTCGGCGAAGGACCTGATCAGCGGGACGCTGTTCGCGCAGCCAGCGAATCGCCCAAGGTCCACACCGCGACGCCGATCAGCACCAAATCCTTGAGCAAGAACTGGCCCGGCAGTGCCGACAGCACGGGAAGACCACCGGCGTGGGTCGCGACCACCCCGGGGGTGGTGAAGAGAAAGCTCAGCGTTCCCAGGAACAGCACCACCGCCAGCGCGCTGCCGACCGCCGACGCGCGCGGCCACACCGGCCTGAGCGCAATCAGAACTGCGGCAACGATTTCCATGTCCCGAGCCCGCGCGCGACCGCGGTGACGCTTAACACGTCGTAGATCCAGCTCATCAGCGGGCTGTGCTCGATGAGCACGCGGGATTCCATTTTCACGTACTTCCCGAACCCGATCCAGGCCAGACGACGACCAAGCCGTACCGGCCGATGAGCTGTCCCGTACGGATAAGCCGTTGCGGCAGAAGCTCTGAACGTGGATCGCTTACGACGTGGTTTTCGCTCACGTATTGAGCACGGGCTCGCAATGCCCGGGGTTCACGCGAGGCCGTTGAGGGCGTCGACGATGTCGGCGACCTCGGTGCGGGTTGTGTAGTCGGGGTGGACGTCGATCCAGCGGATGGTCCCGGCGCGGTCGACGATGGCGACGGTCGGCATTGGCAACCCGTGCTTCCCGTCGGCGTTGACCTCTGGCAGATCGAGACCCAGTTTGCGTTGCGCCGCTCGGGCACCCTCGCTCGGCGCGGTGAGCACGCCCAAGCCGGCCGCGATCTGGTTGCCCGGGTCGGACAACACGGTGAAGCTCAACTCGTTCATCTCCTGGCGACGACAGTGAGCCGTCGGGTTTTTGCGGGCTGATCGCCACCAGCGCGACATCGCGCTCCGCCAGGTGCGGCACCAGTTCCTCCTGGTAGACACGCAGCGTCAGGTTGCAGTAGGGACACCACGCACCGCGATAGAAAACGACCACGGCACTGCGACCAGCGGCGCTCTCTGCCAGGGTGGTGGGCTCACCACGCACATCCAGTAGCTCCGCGTCGGGCATAGGGTCGCCGGGCCCGGCGGCGCCGGCAGGCACGCCACCGGCGCGCAGCTGCGCCTGCTCGGCGCTGAAGGTGCTGACAACAGTTCCTCGGGGAGCTGGCTCGCCATCCCCTGTAATTGCGCGACCCGGTCGGCGATCGTCGTCTGGTTGGTGTCGGCAGTGCTGGTCATGAGTTCATTGCCCTTCTCGTGCGTGCCGGGTTGGCGCACAACGCTTCCGGCACCGTTTAGTAGACGATGGCGTTCAGCATGCTCAGCCGAGAATGGAGTGTCAACTCCAAAAAGAGTAGGTTGTGGGAATCAACTCCACGGAGGGGGTCTCCATGGCGCCGATCCCTTCGACAAGCTGACCGCGAAGGGCCGTGCGACCCGCGAGCGCATCGTGTCCGCCGCTTCCGAACTGATGCTGCAGCGTGGTGTCGCGCGCACCACCATCGAACACATCCAAGAGGCGGCGGCCGTCAGCACCTCGCAGATGTACCACTACTTCGCGGATAAAAGCGATCTCGTGGCCGCCGTCATCGACTTTCAGCCGACCGGGTGCTCGGCGTTCAGCACCTGGGTCTCGACCGCATCGACAGCATCGAGGACATGTGCCGCTGGCGCGACATCATGGTGAATCCGGCGCGCAGCCTGGGCTGCGCGGGAGCTGCCGATCGGCTCAATGGCCAACGAGCTTTCCGAGTCCGATCCCATCGCCCGAGCCCAGCTCGCCCGGTCGTTTGCCCAGTGGGAGACATGATCTACGACAGCCTGGTAGCGGTTGCCGCCCGGGGCGAGCTGGCCGACGGCACGGACATCGAGCGCGTCGCCCTGGCCATGCTCGCGGGCATCCAGGGCGGCTTGCTGCTCAGCCAGGTGCGTCGCGACACCGCGCCTTTGGAGGCCACGGTAGACACCATGATCGAACACCTGAGGCGCCTCGGCATGCGGTGACGCACGGGCGACCCGGTTAGCGCGCGGCGTAGCGATCGCGACTTGGCCGGGTCACCTCGATACCCGTCGCGTCGCCCTTGGTGGCGC
>CAVTBA010000015.1:0-164452 GCA_963732835.1 uncultured Actinomycetota bacterium | reverse complement strand
TGCTGGGGATCGCGTTCGACCGTTTGTTGCAACGGACCCGGTTGGGCGCTCATCGAGGTCTGCTCTCCGACGGTGTGGTGGCATTGCTGCCACTCGTGGTCAACCACCCCAACGCAAAGTCGGCGACCTGGCCCCGGTCTTTTTGAGGGTAGATCAATAGCAGCGGACCGCGATCGTGATCTCGGGAGAGCCGCCCCGGCGCCCCGCCCGATGTCATGCTGCCACCTGGACTTCCACCGACAGATAGTCGGCTATGCCGTGTATGGCAGGCCAGTCACCATCGTGCACCGCCTGGCCGAGCAACTCTGCCAACGGACTGCAGGCGCCCAACTCGGCCAGCCATGAGGCCACCGTCGGTGCGATGTCATCTGCTTGGACGCGTACGGTGCGGCCGACATGCAAGCGATCGGTCAGCTGATAGATGGTCATTTCTCGATGCCTTCTGCTCGATCGTGTTGTGGTTGTCGCGCTACATCGGGCGGCTTGTGCCGGGAGGGCCGGCGTCGGATCGCCTGACTAGCTGATGTGATTCATGACACCGCCGCGGGCGTATACTGAGCGTCTCAATCTGCGCAGGTTGCGCGTCTCAATCTGAGACGCCGGTATTGGGAGGGCGGCCGCAACACCGCTCGGTCGGGAGCGAGGTCCATGCGTCAATGAACTTGCGGGCCGACGTCCAAACCGACGTTCGCCGGGTGAGGGAACGGTTCTTGTGTGAGGGCTCCTTGGAGGCGGAGACCTTGCCCCCAAGCGTGCTGGAGTCCTGGCGTCGGTCGCAGGCTTTGCGCCTAGACCCCGATCGGGTTGAGCTGCCCTATGTGCGCGAACCCGATAGGGACTCGCGGTTGGTGCGCGCGGCCGCGCCAGTCCTGCAACGAGTCGCCGATGACCTGGCTGCCCACACTGTCGGCGTTCTCCTGACATCGACCGATGGCGTAGTGGTTGAACGGACCGCCCCAGAAGTGTCCGTCCTCAACGCCTTCGACACGACGAGCATTGCACCGGGCTATAGCTTGGCTGAAGATGCGGCGGGCACCAACGGCATTGGTACCGCGCTGGAGACTGGCCGCCCCGCATTCATCCGCGGCGGTGAGCACTACATCGCGATGTGGTTCGGTTTCGCGTGCGCGGGGTCGCCGATCCGTGACCCGATAACGCGCAGAATAATCGGCGTCGTCAATCTGAGTTGTCTGTCCGTCAAATCCGATCCACTGTTGCTGGCGCTGGCTACCAGCGCCGCGCACCAAATTGAGGATCGCATGCGTGTGGTGGCTCATGAGGGTGAGACCGCGCTGTTGGAGGCGTATCTGCGGCAGGCACGACGCTCTTCGAGCGGGGTCCTTGCGCTCGGTGGCGATGTGGTGTTGATGAACCCCTATCTGCGTCGGACACTTCACGGTAACGATCAGACCGCGCTGCTCGAACACGCCTCGGATCTACTCAGCTCCACGCTCTCGGGCACGGCGCTGGCTGTTCTGCCCAGCGGGCACATCGCCAAAATCACCGCCGCCGACCGCTCGACCACACGCGGCGGCCGGACCAATGTTGTTTTCCACGTTGATCTTTCTACCCAGACAAGCTCGCAGCGCCCTCAAATCGGCCACTCGGCGCCCACTCGAATCCCCGGCCTGGCCGGCCGCGACGGCGCCTGGCTGCGCTGCTGCCAGCAGGTGCGGCAATGCTGCAGCGACCAACACTGGGTGATGATCGAGGGAGAGAAAGGATCCGGTCGGGCGCGGCTCGCCCAGGCGGTCGGGCAGGATGTAAAACCGGGCCGAACCGTTCGGGTGATGCGCGCCGAGACGTTTCCCAACACGACGCGTCTCGTCGCCGAGCTGGCGGCTCAATCCGGCGATGAGGACTTCGCGGTGGTGATCGCCGACGTGGATGACATCGACACGGACACAATGGAATCGATCACCTCGGTGCTGGCGACGCGCGCAGGCCGGGGATGGATCGCGGCGACCAGAAGTTCCGCGCCTGCTTCGGCACCGATCAAGCAGCTGCTGCCGCTGTTTACCCATACCGTCACAGTGCCGGCGCTGCGACACAGGATTGACGACCTCGAGGAATTGGTGCCGCTGTTGCTGCGCGAGATCACCCGGGGTGCGGATGTGGAGCTGGCACCCGATGCGATGCGTCACCTCAGTAGGTTGCCGTGGCCGGGCAACGTCTCGCAGCTGCGGCGGGTTCTGACCGAAACCGTTGCCCGCCAACGATCGGGCATTATCAGTGCCGACAAGTTGCCACCGGAGTGCCGCTCCATCACGCGGCGGAAGCTGACCCAAATGGAAGCCCTTGAGCGCGACGCGATTGTGCGTAGCCTGCAAGACAACCGCGGCAACAAGCAAGAGGCGGCTCGCGCCCTGGGAATGTCGCGGGCGACGATCTACCGCAAGATAAACGATTACGGCATCGCGTAATACCCGACGCTTGTCGGCCCAAAAGCATTGGCCCACAATCAGCATCGCGAAGCGCCGCGCCGTCGCATCGACAAATCGAGTGCCAGGTCTGATCTGGGCCGATCGAGCGGGTGCGATTGCAGCCAGCGCATCTGCAGGCAACTCTTTGTTTCCAACTCTTTGTTTCCACGGTGGTCGCTTTTGGCGCAGCGCGTGAACATTTGGGGCTCCATTTCGGCACTTTCACGGATCCTCTAGTTGCACAACTTGTTGGCACTGAACTGACTATCCACGCCCCGCGTCCTTCGGCAGTTACGCGGCCATCGTCCCTATGGAGCGAATCGTCGCGCGCCGGTTCTCAGGCGCTTCTTCCCTAGTCGCCATTACCGCAATAGCAAGATCGAGTTCTCCCTCGCCGCTCGTGATACTCGCATTACTCGCCAAATCGCCCGGGTGAATCGGTTCGCCGGGTGATGACCTCTCATCCCACCTCGATGAATGCTGACTTAACGCATCGCGAGCGGACGGTACCTGGAAGCCGAGTATGTGCCGGCTCTGCGTTCGGGGCCGCAAAAGCGAGCAACGGGTCGCGATAGGGACAGACGAGCTGGCTGCGTTGACCGCCGCGGAACACCATCGCCACAAATCGGAGAAAACCAGATGAAGCCTCGCCACTTTCAACGATCGTCCGCTGAATACGGCTCCGGCGCCGCGCGAACACCATGGCTGCTGCATCGAATGCGTGACGCCGCCGCCTCTGCCCGGCGTTGGGCGCATCGGAACAGAGATGCCGCGACGGACTCCGTCCCAGCGCTCGAGGATCAACTTCACGCGCTGCAGCCCATCTGTAGTGCCCAGGGGGTGTCGGGCGGCATGGCATGCGGTGCACCGGCGGTGGCGGTGGCCGAGATCCACGCCGTCGACGGGTGCGACCAGATGGGGCTAAGCCCAGATGGCGACCTCGTCGAGACGCTCTGTCAAGCCTGCCTGGCCACGGTGGAATGGGCGATGGCGACATACGTGGGCGACAAACGCGAGATGGCGTCCCGATGCGGCACCCGCCCGCTGTGTACAACGTGCGGGCGTCCCACTGGGTACCTGCGCAGCGTCTTCGCCGTGCGCCCGATCGGGACCGAGTGGCTGGCATTATGAACCGACTACGCAATGCCTCCCTGTTTGTGGCTGTGGTTTCCGGTGATTACGCAGTCCTCATGTTGATTGACGGTCGGCTGGTCGATTTCGGCGTCACCGCCGCCATTTGTGCGGGATCCTTGGTCACGGCGGGGCTGATCGCCCATGCCGACAACCGGCGCCGCCAAGCAGTGGCGCGGGGACGCGCGGCGGTCTGGCAGCGCCGTGATCAGCAGGCCACGACCGGCGCCGACCGGCAATGCCCGGCGTGCGGGGGTACCCGCCAACAGCCAAGCGAATCGCCCAGATTCGTTGATCGGCAAGGTAGCCTCTTGTGCCAGGCGTGCGCGCCGGCCCTGAACCAAGGGCCGACACGATGAGCGCCGCGCCGGTCTCAATGCCAATTCTGAACGGTGGGCAGCGGGAACGCGTGCGCCGCTGGGCGGGGAGCCCAGCCTTCGCGTCACGTGAATCCGGTTGGGGTCGTGGGGCACCCGATGAGCCAGGCGTGGAGACATGAGCGCACCCGCCACCGCGTCGGGCTCACGTCGCCCCGGTCTACGAGCGCCACGGGCACGAAGAGCTCGACGGTGTCCGCCCCGCCCGGGCGCCGTCGTTGACGTCATCCAAGACGGTCCGAGCATGGCCGCGCGCATCGCCTGGCTGAGCGCCCGGCTGATGATCCGGCCCGCGTTGAGCGTAGGCAGCTACCTGCCCTCGGCGCCGTGGCCATGGGGCGGCGTAGAGTTCGTCGCCCGCGCCCTCTCGCCGGCACCAGGCACGGTGCGCGCCGACATACGGCTGGCGCATTGCACCGCCCAGCTTGTCCGTGCCGCCGGAGTGCTACCGGCCGACGGCACCCGCCGGGTCGTGCTGTACTTGCACGGCGGGGCGTTCCTCACCTGCGGCGCCTACTCGCACGGCCGACTGGTGAGCATGCTGTCCCGTTTCGCCGACAGCCCCGTCCTGGTGCCCAACTACCGCAAGGTTCCAAAACATTCGATCAGCGATGCGATCGACGACTGTTACGACGGCTACCGGTGGCTGCGCCGAAAAGGCTATCGGCCCGACCAAATCGTGCTCGCCGGCGATTCCGCCGGCGGATACCTGGGGCTAGCGCTGGCCGAACGCCTGCTCGAGTGCGGTGAGCAGCCCGCAGCGCTGGTGGCCATGTCACCGCTGCTGGAACTGGCCACACTACCCAAAACCACCCACCCCAACATCTGTTCGGATGCGATGTTTCCGCCCAAAGCCCTCGACGCCTTTCACGGCTTGATCACCCGCGCCGCAGCTCGCCCCGACGCCAACGGACATTCCGATGCGCTCTACGAGCCGCTCGATCACATCCAACCCGGCCTGCCACCGGTGTTGATCCATGTATCCGGTTGCGAGGTGCTGCTTCACGACGCGCAGCTCGCGGCCCAACGACTGGCCACCGCCGGTGTGCCGGTCGAAGTCCAGGTCTGGCCGGGCCAAATCCACGTGTTCCAACTCGCCGCGCCGATCATCCCCGAAGCCACCCGCTCACTGCGCCAGATTGGCCGCTACATCCGCGAAGCAACCGGATAATCCATGGGCCCTAAGGTTATCGAAGGTGGATTTCGGGGCGTTGCCACCAGAAATCAACTCCGCCCGCATGTATTGCGGGCCCGGCTGCGGGTCGATGCCGGTCGCCGCAGCAGCCTGGGACGGGCTGACCGCCGATGGCGGCCCACCCTGATGCCTTTTGATCCGCCGGGTGATGCCTTTGCAGTCACCCGGGTGAATCAGCCCGCCGGGTGATGACGACTCACCCGGCGTCGGTGAATGCTGATTTGGTTGCTGGCGAGCGGAGGGAAAGTGCAGCCGACGATGTACAAGATCTGCATCCGAGGCCGCGTGACCGAGCGGCTCGGGTCCGCATTAGAAGGGATGCGCCTCGAGGGCGGCACGACCGACAGCGTGTTCACGGGTGAAATCCGCGACCAGTCACAGCTTTACGGACTCCTCGAACGGGTCCGTGATCTGGGTCTCGAGCTCGTCAGCGTACAACCGCAGCTCCGCAGCTGACCCGACAACACGACCCACATCAGGAGGACCTGTAATGCAAGCCATCACTGTTTCAGATCGTGACGCCGGTGTCGCTGGGCTGTCGCTGACAGACCTGCCCTACCCCCAGGCGGCCGACAACGACGTCGTCGTGCGGGTACACGCCGCGGGTTTTACACGCGGGGAGCTTGACTGGCCGCACACTTGGATCGACCGCGCGGGTCGTGACCGGACACCGAGCGTGCCCGGCCACGAGCTGTCGGGCGTGGTGGTTGAGTTGGGCTACGGCACCACCCTTTTGAGCGTCGGCCAGCGGGTGTTCGGGCTCGCCGACTGGGCCCGCAACGGCTCGCTCGCGGAGTACACCGCTGTGGAAGCCCGTAATCTCGCACCACTGCCGATGGACATCGACCATACTGTAGCCGCGGCGCTGCCGATCTCTGGATTGGCCGCCTGGCAGGGCCTGTTCGACCACGGCCGCCTCGCCGCCGGACAAACGGTTCTGATCCACGGCGCCGCGGGTGGGGTCGGGTCGATCGCAGTGCAGCTCGCCCGCGAGGTCGGTGCGCGTGTCATCGGTACCGGCCGGACCGCAGATCGAGACCGGGCGGGGGAGCTCGGCGTTCACACCTTCCTCGACTTGGAGACCGAAAAGCTCGAGGATGCGGGCGAAGTCGACATGGTGTTCGACGTGATCGGCGGAGACATCCTGGCCCGCTCGGCCGCTCTGGTGCGGGCTGGCGGAACGCTCATCACCATTGCCGAGCCACCAAAGACCCAGCCGCGCGACGGGCGGGCGATCTTCTTCCTCGTCGAAGCCGATCGCGCCCAGCTCGCAGACCTCGCTGCGCGAGTACGGGATGGACGCATCAAACCGGGGGTGGGTGCCGTGCTGCCACTCGTGGAAGCTGCCGCCGCATTCGCTCCCGGCAAGCGCGTCCTTGGCAAGACGATCCTGCGCGTAGCCGAAGACTGAAAAGGGAAGGCAGCTAAAAATGGCGGTAAAGATACCACTCGCCGCACTGGCCATTGCGGCGATGCTCGCGCCTGTGGCACACGCGGAGCCGACGCCAGAGGGTCCGGATCAAAAGCCCATTGTCCGAACGGTTTTCAATCAACCTACCGATGTTCCGGGCAAATCACTTGAAGCAGTGACCGTCAGCTACCCACCCGGAGCTAAAAGCGGAGCTCACCACCACGCGAAATCGGCGTTCATCATGGCCTACGTAATATCAGGAGCGATCCGCAGCCAAGTTGAAGGTGAGCCTGCACGCGTCTATCACGCCGGTGAGACGTGGCGTGAGGCTCCCGGCGCACACCACACCATCAGTGAAAATGCCAGCGTCACCGAACCCGCTGAATTACTCGCAGTCTTCTTGCTAGACAACGGAGACGGCCCCCTCACCACGGACGACAACGCGGGAAATTAAGCCGCCGCGCCTCAACGAAGCAAAATCGTTCGCACCGTTCGACATTCACAATTTGACGACGCTATCCAATTCCGGGAGGAGTCGATGCACGCGCCCGATCCGATCCGGGTTGTCCGGATCGCACTACGCTTGTCGCTCGCGGCGGCCTTTCTGTCCGCTGCCGCCGACCGATTCGGTTGGTGGGCGCCGTTCGGTCAGGGTAGCTGGGGGAGCATGGGTCGCTTCGCCGACTATACCCACCAGCTTGTTCCGTGTGCTTCTGGACTGTTATTGACGGTCATTGTGTGGGTTGCCACCGCCACCGAAGCGGCCCTGGGAGTCCTGCTCCTGACCGGCTGGTGGCCAATGGTAGTCGGCGCGGCAACCTGCTTTGTGCTCATAATATTTGGAACCACGATGGCGGTATCCCTCGGTATGGAATCAGCGCTTAGCTACAGTGTCTTCTCCGCAGCAAGTGCAGCCGCGGCCTACGCGGTACTTGGCACAGCATCGCCGCCTCAGACCACTGGCGCCTTATCCGGTTCGGACAATCGAAACCGTCGCAAGCCGACTGATGGCGCTCCAGCCGGCCAACGTTGTCCACCATTGGCAGCAGTCACAGCGTTTCGTCAATCCGGTGGGTCGGTTCAAACACGGCTGGATGTACCGATCGTTGGAAGTGAGGGTGGATGAAAGTTGCCGAAGACTTCGACGTGGTCGTCGTGGGCGGCGGGGTGGGCGGTCTGGCCACCGTGCGGAAGCTTGCGTCGGCAGGCCTTGCGGTAGCGCTCGTTGAGGATCGTCTGGTCGGTGGGGAGTGTCATTACTGGGGCTGCAACCCGAGCAAAACACTGCTTCGGCCCATCGAGGTTTTCAATCTTGCGAAGTCGGTTCCTGGTGTGCGAGAGGCTATTGCCGACGAGGGACTGGACGTTGAGGCCGTATTCGCGAAACGCGACGCGATCATCGAGTACCTCTCGGATCGAGACCGAATAGCATCCCTGCGGCAAGCCGGTGTAGCGGTGTTTCATGGGTTCGGCCGGTTGAGCGGCGAACGAACAGTGCGCGTGTCGTGTGCCGGGAACACCCAAGTCATCTTGGCTGCACGCCACGCGGTCGTTGTGGCCACCGGCACTCGTCCTAACGTGCCGGAGATACCCGGGTTGGCGCACGCACACCCGTGGACCAATCGGGAATTGACGACCATGACACAGGTGCCACCCCGCGCGCTGGTGGTGGGTGGGGGCCCCGTCGGTGTCGAATTCGCGACCATCCTGACCGGTTTGGGCTCCGCGGTAACACTTCTGGTACGTGGGAACACCCTGCTTCCCAACTGCGAACCCGAAGCCCGCGAGCTAGTCGCGCAGTCACTGCGAAGCAAAGGCGTCACGATTCACTTTGAGACAGAGTTGGCGGCGGTAGCCCGCCCCGTGGTGGGCGGGCCCGTCACCGCAACGTTCCACCGCAAGGCCATCGAGGTAGACGAGGTCGTCCTGGCCGCCGGACGGCGCACCAATACCGACAACATCGGACTGGAAACCCTTGGCCTGCCAGGCGGCGGGTTCGTTCCTGTGAACGACCATCTCCAGGTGCTCGGTGTCACAGGCGACTGGCTCTACGCCCTGGGAGATACCACCGGTCGTGCTCGGCTGTCCCATATCTCCACCTACCACGGCCGTGTCGCGGCCGACATCATCGCGGCCCGGGCCGCGGGGCGAGAACTGGGGGAGAACGAGTTGACTGCCCGTGATGCCGGCAGTCTTGCGCAGGTTATCTTCACTGAGCCTCAAGTAGCCACGGCGGGGCGCACCGAAAGTCAGGCCCGAGCTGAAGGGTTCGTGGTACGGACGCGAACTGCCTGTTACCCCGGAACGCTGTCATTCCTGGCCCTTTTCAGGGACGGCTTCCAGGGATGGGCGAAATTGGTCATTGACGCCGAGACCAACACACTGCTTGGAGCGACGTTTGTCGGCCCGGAGTTCTCGGAACTGGTTCAAGCAGCGACCCTGGCCATCGTCGCGAAGGTCCCAGTCAGTCTGCTACGCCATGCTGTTGCACCACATCCGACGGTCAATCAGGTCTGGGATCTGCTAGTTGCCCAAGAATCCGAACCTGCCCCACTACTGAAAAACGCGGAGCAGAAAGTACAGATGGGCACTCACGGGAATTGCCTCATTTATCAGAACCGTTAGACCTCGATCGTTGAGAGGAATCAGAATGACCTACGACTCGCCGGTCGTGTCAGTGTGACCATGCTTGTGGCGGGGGTCCGCACGTTCGGTGGCAAAGTGGAGACCTTCGAAGTTGACGACCCGCGACCGTTGGCGGCCGACGAGGTCCTCATCGACGTTCGCGGCGCCGGGGTTGGCAACTGGGACAACATCATTCGCGCCGGCGGTTGGGACATTGGTACGAAGCCGCCGCTGGCGCTCGGCGTCGAGGCTGCCGGGGTCATCAAGGCCGTTGGCGCCGCCCCGAGCGGATTCAGCGTGGGCGATGAGGTGCTATGCCACCCTGTGCCGCTGCGTGACCAAGGCACGTGGGCGCCATTTCTGGTCGCGCCTTTGGGATCGCTCGCCCACAAGCCGCCCGAGATTTCGTGGGAGACCGCGGCGATCTTTCCGGTGCCGGCGTTGACTGCCGAGCAGGTGGTGGGCGAGGCGTTGGCCCTTCAGAGGGGAGAAACGCTGCTCGTTCATGGCGCGGGTGGGATCACCGGCGGGCTCATTGTCCAACTGGCCGCCCTGCGCGGGGTCGATGTTCTCGCGACCGCCGGCCCCCGCAGCGCCGGCCGAGTCCGCGCGAATGGCGCTCGGGAGGTAATCGACTACCACGATCCAATGTGGCCGCAACGCGCAAAGGCGTCGGCGAGTGGCTCGATCGACGCCGTCGCAAATGCCGCGCCCGGGGGTGCTGCTGCGGCGATGACCGCGCTCGCCGGCGGCGGCCGGCTGGCCACCATCACGCCGGACCCACCCGCATCCACCCGCGGCATCAGCGTGACCGCTGTTTACGTCCGTTCCGACGGCGCTCAACTCGAGCGGCTGACCGCGCTGCTCGCCTCCCGTCGCTTGAGCATGCTGACCCCGCGCAGCTGCGGCCTCGATCAGGCCGCACACGCCCTCGCCCAAGTCGTCGCGGGCCACGAGCCCCACGGGGTGGTCATCACAAGAGACATCTCACGAAGTTAGCCGACAAAACCCTCGCACTACCAAGGAGTATCGAGATGACCACCATTACCCGGATCCGTACCGGAGTGGCCGATCACATCGGCGAATACGCAGACGCTGTCGCCGTATCTGGCGGCGGCACACAGATTTTCGTCTCCGGAACTCCGGGAGTGCGCGAAGACGGCACCCTGCCCGAGGACTTCGCCGACGAAGCCCGGCAGTGCTGGGCCAACGTCGAAAAAGCGCTCGGCAAGGCCGGCGCCAAGCTCACCGACGTTGTCTACATGCGCCAATGGGTCACCAGCCGTGACCATGCGTCGGCCTACCTGGCGGTGAGCAAAGAGATCATCGGCCACGAACCCGCCGCCATGTTCAGCATCATCGACGGGCTGGTGTGGCCCAACATCCGCGTGGAAGTCGAAGTCATCGCCATCCTGCCGGCATGAGCGATTACCCCATCGTCGACTTGACCCCCGACGCACTGCTGACCACGACCCGCTCTGTGCGCAAGCGTCTCGACTTGAGCAAACCCGTTCCCGTCGGCCTGATCCGGGAGTGCCTGGAGATTGCGGTGCAGGCACCGACGTCGGCCAACGTGCAGAACTGGAGCTTAATCGTGGTCACCGAGGCAGAACAGCGTCGCGCGATCGCCGATGTTTGCCGCCGCACATGGGACTTGATCGTCTCGTCCCCTTTCGCGGTCGCCGATCGGTTCAAGTACGACTCGGCCCGCAATCGCGAGCAGTGCAAAGTCCCCGACAGCGCGGCGTACCTCGCCGAGCACTTCGGCGAGGACCCCGTCTTGATGATCCCGTGCGTCGAGCTCATCGACGGTGACGGCATGCTGACGGGCGAAAACGCCAACAAATATTGGAGTTCGATCATGCCCGCCACGTGGAGCTATATGCTCGCCGCGCGGTCGCGGGGCTTGGGAACCACGTGGACCGGGGTGACCATAATGGCCGACGACGAGAGGCGGGCCATCCTCGGGCTGCCCGACAACGTCTATCACGCCACGACCATCCCCACCGCCTATTACACCGGCACGACCTTCCGCCGTGCCAAACGGATTCCGCTCGATGACGTGCTGCATTTCGACCGGTGGTGAGCGGCCTACCGAAGCTGGCCGGCGGGCCGGTCACCAGTGTGCGAGCGAAATTTCAAGGAGGACATGCATGGACGGCGATTACGACGACCCGGGACCCGATAACACTCTGGGTCCCAGCGAATCTCTGGATTCCGACGAGGTGCGCAACGACGACGGTGACATCGTGGTCGACGCGCCGTTGCGCTGGATCTGGCCTGAGGAAAATCTGACGCTGGACAAGCGTCTAGCCGCTGAGGAGCCCGAGCTCGGCTACACCGAGGGACCACCGCTGCGGCCCCGGCGCCATCGCGGTCAGATCAGTGGCAGCCCAAACGACGGCTCATCGTTTTACACGGTGGCGCGCGAAGATTTTGACCAGAACGACGAGGACGGCGGGTGACCGCTCCCCAGGTCACGGCCCGGGTGACGAGAACGCTGCCGACAGTGTTTCGGAGTCTGCACGCGCTACCAGCAGTAGCAGGCCAGCACGGTCATGTGGCGACAGCCGCCCGCCTCGATGTCCGCCGTGGCGCCAGATGTGATGATGTGGAAGGGATATTTGACTGTGAGTGAATCGCCAACGCCGATGGGCAGTATCGAACGCAGCGCCCACGATGGACTGCAGACGATCATCACCGACAACGCCGAAGACGGCCGGTTCGAGGCCGCCGTAGATGGCCAGGTGATCGCTCGGCAGCCCTACCGCCGCTACCGCGGCCACATCGTATTGATGGCCACCGAAGTCGATGCGCGCTGGCGTGATCGGGGTGTCTCCTCGGCAATGATCGGTGGTGTGCTCTCACTAATCCGGGGGGCCGGACACACGGTCATTCCGCGGTGCAAGATCACGGGCGACTACATTCTGCGCCACCCTGAATACCGGGACCTGGTGGCCGACCAGTATCAAGTATTGCTCCGCCCGGTGTCGCGGCCCGCTGAGCCGGCGGCTCCGGACAGCACCTAACCGAACTGTGCCGGGCACGCGAGGGATGGGTCGCGCAGAGCTGACCGTGCCGAATCCAGTTTGAGGGCGAGCGGCCCAATTGATTACCTGACGCCTGAAATCACCAAAAGTCTACTCCCGAAAGCGAATAGGACACCCGCCCATGTGGAACGCCGAAGACCAGATTGATGCCCTGCTTACCAACTGGCCAAAGGCGATCACCAGCCGTGACATCGATACTTTGGTGCGCTTGAAGCTTTTGACGAAGGCGCTCTGACATGCCAATGACCAGCGCACGCAACTTGTCTGGCGCGCAGTCATCGTCCCGCGCCCAACGGCGCCGGCAATGACTTTGCGCGACGCGGCACCGACCAGCCGCGCGATGGTGGTGGCGGTGATGGTATCAATGGTCGCGTTCCTCGACTCCACCGTGATCAACCTGGCTTTGCCGGCCACCGAGCATGACCTCGGCGGCGGCCTGGCGCTGCAGCAATGGATCGTCGACGGCTACCTGCTGGCGATGGCGGCCGCGATTCTGCCCGGGGGGTCCATCTCGGATCTATTCGGACGCGTCCCGGTGATGCGGTTCGGGCTGTTGGCTTTCGGGGCAGGCTCGGTTCTGGCGGCGGCTGCCACCTCACCGGCGATGCTGATCACCGCGCGCCTCGTCCAGGGCCTGGGAGCGGCGTTCCTCGTGCCGGGCTCGCTTGCGCTGATCAACACGGTCTTCGACAAAGCGCACCGGTCCGCGGCGATCGGCGTCTGGACCGGGTGGACGGGAACAGCCTTCGCCTTGGGTCCCCTGCTGGGCGGAATCTGCGTCGATTACCTAGGCTGGCGTTGGATTTTCGTGTTGTCAGCCGTCCCGATGGTGGTCGGGCTTGCGCTGACGTTCTGGCTGTGCCCGATGTCGGGGCGGGTCGCAGGAGCCCGTGTCGATACCGCCGGAATTGGGCTATCGGCGATAGGGCTGGCCGCGACCGTGTATGCGTTGATCGAATCGCAACTTTACGGCTGGACCAATCCGATGGTCATCACGCCGTCTTTGATCGGAATTGCCGCACTGGCCGGCTTCGTGAGCTGGCAGCACCGCAGCAGTCGCCCGATGCTTCCGTTGCCGCTGTTCGCCTTTCGCAACTTCGCCGCCGCCAATCTGGTCACCGCGTTCGTCTACGGCGCGTTGACGCTGGGATCGCTGGCCATCGCCCTCTACACCCAGGAAATCGGTGGCTACTCTGCCACCGCGGTCGGACTGGCCACCCTGCCGATCCCGGTGTTGTCGTTCGTGTTCGCCCGTCATGTCGGGCGCATCGCCGCGCGGGTGGGACCACGCGCGTTCCTGATAGCCGGCCCCGCCTTGGCGGGGATCGGGCTCCTGCTGATCCGCCCGAAGCCCAAGGGATTCCACGCGATCACCGACCTGGTCCCCGGGATGACCGTGCTGGCCATCGGGCTGGTCGCGACGATCACACCGCTTGTGTCGGTGACGCTGGCCTCGGTCCCCACCGAACACAGCGGCCTGGCGTCGGCGATCAACAACGCCGTCTCGCGGTTGGCCGCACTGATATCGATCGGGTCCATCGGCCTGATCAGCTTCGGCACGGCGAGCGCCACCGGGTTCGCCCACGTATTAGAGTTCAGCGCAGCACTATTCGTCTTGGGCGCGTTGTGCGCCGCGCTGTTGATAACCAATCCGCCCAATGGATGCCAACCTGTGCCCCGCGACATCGCGGCGTTGTGCCGCGACCGGCCGGGTGTGCAACCAGCCCTGGTCAGCAGCCCCTTGACCGCGAGCGAAACATCACCTTCGCAGTAATCATTCGCGCGATCGACGCAACCGCAAACGGTCGCCGGCAGGACCTTATCCATCCACGCTTGGGTTCAGCGCGGCGCATCACCCGGGTGAATAAGTGGGCGGGGTGATGACAGCTCACCCCGCCCGGCCGCAATCTCAGTACGAGCAGAAGCCGGTGGGATTGTCACCCCCTTTGGGGGAGGCCCCAGCTAGGGCCTTGCGCGTCGCAACGACGAAACAACGGCGGTCCCCGTGGAGCCGTCAGGAGAACCCGGAAGGGACGCCGAGTATGCGTTTTGGGGACAAGAAGGTCATTGTCGTCGGTGGCAGCGCCGGCATGGGTCGGCAGGTCGCGAGCGACGTCGTCGATCACGGCGGCAGCGCGGTGATCATCGGGCGCTCCAAAGCGCGTGTCGATGACACCGTGGCGCAGCTGAGCCGGCGTGGCCAAGCCTGGGGCATCCCCGCGGACCTGACCGATCGCGTTGCGGTCGCTGATGTGCAGCGCGCGCTTTCCGCGCAGCACAGCGACGCGACGTTGTTGGTCAACGCGGCCGGATTCTTCATCCCCAAGCCGTTTCTCGAGTACGACGCGCAGTTCTACGACTCGTACATGGAGCTCAACTATGCCCTGTTCTTCCTGACGCAGACCGTCGTCGAGGGCATGACCGCCCGTGGTGAGGGAGGGTCCATGGTCAACATCGGCAGCATGTGGGCACATCAGGCCGTTGGCGTGACCCCATCGACGGGACACTCGATGCAAAAGGCCGGGCTGCATGCGCTCACCCATAACCTGGCGATCGAGCTCGCCGGATACAGCATCCGCGTCAATGCGGTCGCACCGGCCGCCGTAAAGACCCCCGCTCTCGAGCGGTGGGTCCCGAAGGACGAGATCGATGCCACGCTCGACACTTTCGCGCCGTTTCATCCATTGGGACGAGTCGGCACCCCCGCCGACGCCGCCAACGCCGTCACGTATCTGCTCTCCGATGAGGCCAGCTGGGTTACCGGGGCCATTCTCAACGTCGACGGCGGCGTCATGGCCGGCCGCAATTAACCCGCTGGAGGTCCTGGGCCTTTGAAGGTGAGAGAAAGCTGAAAGGACAGATGCAGTGACAATTGACATCTTGAGGCCGGGCGGCCCGCCAGCTAAGTCCGTCGGCCGCACCGAAGGCAAGTCCTTATTCAATGGGACGGTCGGTGTCCGCCACATCCTCGATAAGGTTCAGGCGGAGGGGCGCTTCTCCGTCCTCGAGCATCCCATGTCACCGCGAGCGCTGGCCGCACCGCTTCATCGCCACCACAACGAAGATGAGTACAGCTGGATCATCGAGGGACGCGTCGGCGCTTTGCTCGGTGATGAGGTGCTCTACGGCGGACCAGGCGACTTCATTTTCAAGCCACGAGGCCAATGGCACACGTTCTGGAACGCGGACGATGTGCCGGCCCGGATCCTAGAGATCATTTCTCCCGCAGGATTTGAGCAGTTCTTCGATGAGCTTTCTGACCTCGGCGGTATAGACAAGATATCGACAGAGACCCTAGACGCACTCTGTGCGCGGTACGACCTGGAGATGGACGTCGACAGCGTCCCCGAACTATGCAAACGCTTCGACTTGAAATTCCCCGGTGAACCTATTTGACCATGCAACCGTTAGTTGCGAAACCCCTCTAGGCCCAGGCAATGTCGGCGGGAAGCAACCTGACCACCGTGGATCCGGATCCGGTTGGATAACGCTTCTCCCGGCAGCACAGCAACCATAGCTCCGACAAGACAACGACGAGAGGAAACCCGCGTGTCCAAAGCCGAATTTTTCGATACCCCCGGATACGGAGAGATTGCCCGTACGCGCAACCACTACCGCCAAGCTCTACGCATCGGCGATCGCATCGAGATCTCCGGCCAAGGCGGCTGGGACGCGAATTTCACCTTGTCGACCACATCCCTAGAGGACGAAATCGTCAAGGCGTGCGACAACGTCGAAAAGACCCTCGCCGAGGCAGGCGCCAGCTGGAGTGACGTCGTGAACGTCCACTCCTATCACGTCCCCACCGCCGACGATTCCATTGGTGGTCAACACATGTCGGTGATGGTGGACCAGTTCCGCAAGCGCTTCGGCGAAAGTCTGCCGCTGTGGACCGCGGTGGGCGTCGAGGCGCTCGCGCTGCCCGGCCAGCACGTCGAGATCGAGGTCGTAGCCATCGTCGAATCCGGTAGCAAGTAGACCTCGCTGCCAGTCGGCGAGCATCGCCCGAGGCGCCGGTGCGTACGGCCCCAAGGAATTAGAAGCAGCCAATCAAACTCAGAAAGGTCCACCATGAAGATCGTAGTCATTGGCGGTCGTGGGCTTATCGGCTCGAAAGTAGCGTCCAAACTCAGCGCGCAGGGACACGATGTGATCCCAGCATCACGCCGATCAGGTGTCGATTCGCTCACCGGTGAAGGCCTAGCCAACGCCGTCGCCGGCGCGGATGTCCTGGTGGACGTCGCCGATTCGCCATTGTTCGACGATGAACCTGTGATGCACTTCTTCACAACCACGACCGCGAATCTTCTTGCTGCTGAACGGGAAGCGGGAGTCAAACACCACGTCGCGTTGTCCGTAGTGGGCGCGCAGGTCATGCCAGATAGCGGCTACAACACCGCGAAAGCAGCGCAGGAGACGTTGATCAAGGAGTCGGGCCGGCCTTATTCGATCGTGCGAGCAACTCCGTTCTACGAATTCGCAGTTGGCTTGGCCGATTCCGCGACGGACGGAGACATTGTCAGGTTGCCACACGCGTTGTTCCGTCCTATCGCCGCTGACGACGTTGCCACCGCCGTAGCCCGGGCGGCTGCCGGGCGCCCTTTCAACGGAATAACGGAGATCGCTGGACCTGAAGCAATGGGGATGGACGACTTTGTCCGCAGGGGCCTTGCCGCCACTGGTGATCAACGTCGGGTCGTGACCGACGCCCAGGCGCCGTACTTCGGTGCGGTGATCGACGATCACACCCTCGCGCCCGACGAGAACGCCACCATCTTCACCACTCGATACTCCGACTGGATCGACGCGCACTCCAGCCCCGCAATTAGGCGAATTTAATAGCGCCTGGCGGTCCGGGATTCGGCCACATGATTCACGGTGAGACGTTGTTCGAGCTCAAGGGTGAGGCGCCGCGCGTCCTCCGTGCTGGAGACGCGTTCTGGGGACCCGGCGGCGATGCGATCCACTATCAGGACGCCAATAACCGCACTGACGTCCCTTGTAGTTTCGTCTCCTCACGATGTTTTGCGTACCCGGACAACCGATGCGCGACAAGGTTGCCGAAGAGGAGCTCGAGGAGCGAAAGGGACTCCGCGTCACAAGTTGACTGGCTCGAGCACTCTGAGCATCGGGACGGATCTTTGGTGCGTGCATCGAGTTTCTGTTCGAAGTCGCCTCGCAAGTACGCATGACCTGCAAAGCGCTCCAAGCCGCCAAGGCCCAGGACCGCGCGAGGCGCACCGCTATCCCGGCTGGCCGTTTCGGATCACCCCCGGACCGGGCCGCCATCATCGCGGCAGCCCCGCCGACGCTGGGTCAGCACAACGACGAAATCCTGGGCGCCCTGGGCCTGTCGGCGGATGAACTGGCCTGCCTGCGGGCCGAACGCGTCATCGGTGAGCGGGTGCTCAACGCCTGAACGTGAGCCTTTGGTAAACCGCCCGTCACATGCAAGGCTGCTGAGATGGCCATCGAGATCGCCCGCCCCAAGCTCGAAGGAAACATCGCGGTCGGCGAGGAAAGCCAAATCGGCTTCGCCGAGTTCGGCGACCCGCAGGGACGCGCGATGTTCTGGCTGCACGGCACCCCCGGCGCCCGTCGGCAGATCCCGGTCGAGGCGCGGGTGTATGCCGAACAGCACAACATCCGGCTGATCGGCATCGACCGGCCCGGCATCGGTTCGTCGACGCCCCATCGGTACCAGAACATCCGGGCGTTCGGCGACGACTTGCGGGCGATCGCGGACACGCTCGGCATCGGCAACATGGCCGTCATCGGCCTCTCCGGTGGGGGTCCGTACGCGCTCGCGGCCGCCGCGGTGCTGCACGACCGGGTCGTGGCGGCCGGCGTGCTCGGTGGCGTCGCGCCCTTCGTGGGTGACGAGGGGATCACCAGCGGCCTGATGAACCTGGGGAAGCGGGTGGCGCCGCTGCTGCGGTTGGGCGGTGACCCACTGCGGATCGGCGCGAGCCTGGTGGTCCGGATGATTCGGCCGGTCGCCAATCCCGCGCTGTATCTATATGCCGCCATCTCGCCCGAAGCGGATCGGCGCCTGCTCACCCGGCCCGAGTTCGGAGCCATGTTCCTCGACGACCTGCTCAACGGCAGCCGCAAGCAACTGGCGGCGCCATTCAACGACATCATCCTGTTCACCCGGGACTGGGGATTCCGGCTCGACGAGGTCAAGGTCCCCGTCCGTTGGTGGCACGGCGACAGCGACCACATCGTCCCGTTCGCCCACGGCGAGCACGTCGTGTCCTTGCTGCCCGACGCCGAGCTGTTCGTGCTGCCGGGCGAAAGCCACCTTGCCGGGCTGGGCCGCGGCGAGGAGATCCTGTCCACCCTGATGAAGATCTGGGACGAGCAGGGCTGAGCCCGCGGCCGCCGGGTAGCCTGCTCACGTGCTGCTGGCGTCCCTGAATCCCGCGGCGGTCACCGCCACCGACATCGCCGACGCGGTGCGCATCGACGGCGCCGTGCTGAGTCGCAGCGACCTCGTCGGCGCCGCCACATCGGTGGCCGAGCGGGTCGCCGGCGCGGACCGGGTGGCGATCCTGGCCACGCCCACCGCGGCGACCGTGCTCGCGGCGACCGGTTGCCTGATCGCCGGCGTGCCCTTCGTCCCGGTGCCCGCCGACGTCGGGGCGGCCGAACGCCGGCACATGCTGACCGATTCGGGGGTGCAGGCCTGGCTCGGCCCCGTGCCGGACGAGTCCGACGGCCTGCCGCTCATCCCGGTGCGATTGCACGCCCGGTCGTGGCACCGCTACCCCGAGCCGTCGCCCGACGCCACCGCGATGATCATCTACACCTCGGGCACCACCGGCCTGCCCAAGGGCGTGGTGCTGAGTCGGCGCGCGATCGCGGCCGACCTCGACGCCCTGGCGCAGGCCTGGCAGTGGACGGCCGACGACGTGTTGGTGCACGGGCTGCCGCTGTTTCACGTGCACGGACTGGTGCTGGGTTTGCTCGGGTCGCTGCGGGTGGGAAATCGCTTCGTGCACACCGGGAAACCGACGCCGGCCGGCTACGCCCAGGCCGCCGCCGACGCGGGGGGCTCGCTCTTCTTCGGCGTCCCCACGGTGTGGTCGCGGGTGGTGGCCGACGAGACCGCGGCCCGGGCGCTGCGCCCGGCGCGACTGCTGGTCTCGGGAAGCGCGCCGCTGCCGGTGCCGGTGTTCGAGCGGCTGGCCAACCTCACCGGGCACCAGCCCGTCGAACGGTACGGCGCCTCCGAGTCGCTGATCACCCTGTCGACGCGCGCCGACGGCGAGCGGCGCGCCGGGTGGGTGGGCCTACCGCTGACCGGCGTGCAAACCAGGCTGCTCGACGACGCCGGCGGACGGGTGCCGCACGACGGGGAAACCGTTGGGCGCCTTGAGGTTCGGGGGCCGATGATGTTCGACGGTTACCTGAACCGTCCCGAGGCCACCGCCGAGGCGTTCGACGCGGACGGCTGGTATCGCACCGGCGATGTCGCCGTCATCGACGGTGGGGGCATGCACCGCATCGTGGGCCGCGAGTCGGTCGACCTGATCAAGTCCGGCGGCTACCGGGTCGGCGCCGGCGAGATCGAGACGGCGCTGCTCGGGCATCCCGGCGTGCGGGAGGCCGCGGTCGTCGGCATGCCGGACCAGGACCTGGGCCAGCGGATCGTCGCGTTCGTCGTTGGCTCCGCCGAACTCACCGACGACGAACTGATCGACTACGTCGCCCGGGAGCTTTCGGTGCACAAGCGGCCCCGGGAGGTGCGCCTCGTCGATGCGCTGCCCCGCAACGCCATGGGCAAGGTCCTCAAGAAGCAGTTGCTGTCCGACGGCTGAGCGGTCGCGACGCGCAGCATGTTGCCAGGGTTCAGATCGAGCGGGACCGGCAACCGTCACCTACGGTCGTACTCGTGTATCGACGCAACCGGACAGTGAACGGCCGCCATGGGTGAGCCGAGCCGGCCGGCCGGTGCCTTCGTCACCGTCGCCGCCGGTACCGTAACCACGCCGATGCGGCGGGTGGCGGCCGCCTGCCTCGTCGGCTCGGCCATCGAGTTCTACGACTTCCTCATCTACGGGACCGCGGCGGCGCTGGTGTTTCCCACGGTGTTCTTTCCCCACCTCGATCCCACGGTGGCCATGATCGCGTCGATGGGGACCTTTGCCGCGGCGTTTCTATCCAGGCCGCTGGGGGCGGCCGTGTTCGGCTACTTCGGGGACCGGCTGGGCCGGAAAAAGACTCTGATCGCGACGCTGCTGATCATGGCCGTGTCCACGGTCAGCGTGGGCCTGGTGCCCAGCACCGCGGCCATCGGGATGGCGGCGCCACTGATCCTGGTCGGGCTGCGGCTGCTGCAGGGGTTTGCCGTGGGCGGCGAATGGGCCGGCTCGGCCCTGCTGAGCGCCGAGTACGCTCCGGCCGGCAAACGGGGCCTCTACGGCATGTTCACCCTGCTCGGGGGTGGCACCGCGGGCGTGCTCAGCAGCCTGACGTTTCTGGGTGTGAACGTCACCATCGGCGAAAACAGCCCCGCGTTCCTGCAGTGGGGATGGCGCCTCCCATTCCTGGTCAGCGCGGCGCTGGTCGGCATCGCCCTCTACGTGCGGCTCAACATCGACGAAACCCCGGTGTTCGCCGAGGAGAAGGCGCACAACCTGATTCCCTCCGCGCCGATCGCGGAGGTCCTGCGCTTGCAGCGCCGCGAGGTCGGGCTGGCCGCCGGGAGCATGATGACCGCTTTCGGCTTCGTCTACATGGGCAACACCTACCTCGTCATGTACGCGCACTCGAACCTGGGCTATTCGCGCGGCTTCATCTGGTCCGTCGGCGTGCTGGTCGGGCTGGTGAGCATCTCGTGCGTCGCGCTGTCGGCCACGCTGTCCGACCGGGTCGGACGCCGCCGGATGATGCTGCTGGGGTGGACGGGGTGCCTGGCGTGGTCGTTTGTGGTGATCCCGTTGATCGATACGCGCAAACCCGTCTGGTACGTGGTCGCCATCGTCGGGATGTTCGCCATCACCGCGATCGGGTCGGGACCCACGGCGGCCTTCGTTCCCGAACTGTTCGCCACCCGCTACCGCTACAGCGGCTCGGCGCTGGCGCAGAACCTCGCCGGCGTGGTGGGCGGCGCCCTGCCGCCGCTGCTCGCCGGGACGTTGCTGGCCACCTACGGCAGCTGGGCGATCGGTCTGATGCTGGCCACCCTCGCCCTGACCAGCCTGGGGTGCACCTATCTACTCCCGGAAACCAGCGGGACGGCGTTGCGCCGGTAGGTCAGTTGGCGTGCAGGTCCTCGTTGAGGGCGATGCCCTGACCGCCGCGGGCCGCCACCTCGACGGCCCCGCTGATCGAATTGCGGCGGAACAGCAGGTTGTTGCCGCCGGACAGCTCCAGCGCCTTGAGCACTTGGCCGTCGGGCGTGGCGACCTTGGTGCCCGCGGTCACGTAGAGGCCGGCCTCGACGACGCAGTCGTCGCCCAGCGAGATGCCCAGCCCCGCGTTGGCGCCGAGCAGGCAGCGCTTGCCGATCGAGATGACTTCCGTGCCGCCGCCGGACAGCGTGCCCATGATCGATGCGCCGCCGCCGATGTCCGACCCGTCGCCCACCACCACGCCGGCGGAGATGCGGCCCTCGACCATCGACGCGCCCAGGGTGCCGGCGTTGTAGTTGACGAAGCCCTCGTGCATCACCGTCGTCCCCGGTGCCAGGTGGGCGCCGAGGCGCACCCGGTCGGCGTCGGCGATGCGCACCCCGGTCGGCACGACGTAGTCGACCATTCGCGGGAACTTGTCGATGCCGTAGACGGTCACCGGGCCGTGGCGGCGCAGCCGCGCCCGGACCGCCTCGAACCCCTCGACCGCGCACGGCCCGCGGTTAGTCCACACGACATTGGTCAATACCCCGAACAGGCCGCCGGCGTTCAGCCCATGCGGCGCCACCAACCGGTGCGACAGCAGATGCAGCCGCAGGTAGGCGTCGTAGGCGTCGGCGGCCACGTCGTCGAGCGAACCGATGACCGTCCGCACGGCGATGCTCTCGGTGCCGCGCTCGTCGTCCCGGCCGACGAGCGCGGCCAGCTCCGGGGGTACATCGGACAGGGCGAGGCGCGACGTGCCGCCGGTACCCGATTCGGTCAGTTCCGGTGCGGGAAACCACGTGTCGAGGATCGATCCGTCGGCGGCCAGCGTCGCCAGCCCGATGCCTACAGCTCCAGTCACGGCGGTCAGGTTACTTGGGCGGCCGAGCAGACGCAGAATCGCATCCCGCCGCCCCTTTGAGTGCGATTCTGCGTCTGCTCGCCGATCAAGGGTGACCCACTACCCTGGACCCGTGCTGGACTTGCGCGGGGATCCGATCGAGCTGACCGCTGCGTTGGTCGACATCCCCAGCGAATCCAGGGACGAGGCGCGCCTGGCCGACCAGGTGGAGGTCGCGTTGCGTGCCCAGACGGCCGGCTTCGAGATCGTCCGCAACGGCAACGCCGTGCTGGCGCGCACCCGGCGCCGGCGGCCGTCGCGGGTGTTGCTGGCCGGACACCTCGACACCGTCCCGGTCGCCGGCAATCTGCCCAGCCGCCGCGTGAACGGCGACCTGTACGGATGCGGCGCCGCGGACATGAAATCGGGCGACGCGGTCTTCCTTCATCTGGCCGCCACCGTGGCCGAACCCCGCCACGATCTGACGCTGGTGTTCTACGACTGCGAGGAAATCGACGCGGCGGCAAACGGTTTGGGGCGCATCGAGCGCGAGTTGCCCGACTGGCTGTCGGCCGACGTGGCGATCCTGGGCGAACCCACCGGCGGCTACATCGAAGCCGGCTGCCAGGGCACGCTGCGCGTCGTGATCTCGGCCACCGGGACGCGCGCGCACTCGGCGCGACCGTGGCTGGGCGACAACGCCATTCACAAGCTGGGCGCCGTCCTGGATCGGCTGGCCGCATACGCCGCCCGCACGGTGGACATCGACAGGTGCGAGTATCGCGAGGGCTTGTCGGCCGTGCGTATCGACGGCGGCGTCGCGGGCAACGTGATCCCCGACGCGGCCGCCGTCACGGTCAACTTCCGGTTTGCCCCCGACCGGTCGCCGGCCGAGGCGCTCGCGCACGTGCACGAGGTGTTCGACGGGCTCGACGTGCACATCGAGCCGACCGACGCCGCCGCGGGCGCGATGCCCGGGCTGTCCCAGCCCGCGGCCAAGGCCCTGGTCGAGGCCGCCGGGGGTCAGGTCCGGGCCAAGTACGGGTGGACCGACGTCGCCCGGTTCGCCGCGTTGGGCATCCCGGCGGTCAACTTCGGCCCGGGCGATCCCAACCTGGCGCACCGGCGCGACGAGAGCGTTCCGGTCGCCAACATCACCGCCGCGGTGGCCATGCTGCGCGGCTACCTGGGCGGCTAGCGGGCCCGCGATTCTGCGCCCAGCGTCACGCCAGCGTGGCGCTGACTGGCCGCGGTCACGCTGGCGTGACGCTCACCGAGTTATTTCGGCCCCCCGCGCCGCTGTGCCTGCGCGGCGGCGTCGGCGGCCGCCGCGCGCATCCCCACCGCCGCCAGGTCATTCGACACCGCCAGCAGCGCCGCACCGTCGCCACCCGCCAGTGCCCGCGCATGGGCGAGCGCGAGCCTTCCGGCGGCGCAGTCAATCTCGTCGCAGAGCCGGGACAGCGAATCGGCCGCGCGGGTGTCGCCGAGCCGCACTGCCTCGTGCCAGGCGCGCACCGCCGCGGCCCGCTGACCGCCGCGCTCGGCCATCCGGGCGGCGTCGCGGGCGGCGGCCACCGCGCCGTGTGAGTCGCGCATCGAAGCCAGCCGCCACGCCCGGGCGACGCCGAGCTCCGGCGCGAACAGTGCCGACTTGGTTCCGTGCCGGGATTCGGCCCTGCCCAACGCCTTTCCCGCGGCCGCGATATCGCCCTGGTGGGCCAGCGCGGTGGCCAGCAGCGTCAACGACAGCGGTCCCCACGAATAGCCGGTGTGTTCCAACGTGGCGGCCGCGGGACCGAGGAGCGCTGCCGCTCGGGCGAATTCACCGTCCGCGAGCAGCACATGGGCCAGCAGCACCTCGCCGATCGCGCGACCCGGCTGCTGCAACTCGGCGAAATCGGTGAACTGCTGGGCGAGTTCGCGGGCCCCGTCGAGCCGGCCCGCCATCAACAACGCGGTGGTCTGCGCAAGTCCGATCGTGAAGCGCAGCAACCCGGGATGTTCGGCGGCCAGCGCGCGCTGGGCCAGCGGCTCGACGTCGTCGAAGCGCCCCTGCCGCGCCGCGCACAGCGCCGCCGCGCTGGCCGCCCACGCCACCGCCTGGTCGTCGGCGCCCGGCGCGGCCAGCACCTCGCCCGCGACCTTCACGGCGTGCCCGACGTTCCCCGCGTTCATGGCGAACGTGGCGCTCAGCGCGTCGAGCGTGGTGCGCGCGCCCGCATCCGAGACGCGGTTGCGGATGGTGCGCAAGAACGCGGTGGCCCGCTCGGGCTCGCTGAGCATCCAGAACTGGTTGGCCGCGCGCAGCAGCGTCCAGTCCATGAGGGCGGTTTCGGTCAGCGCGGTGGGGTCCAGGCCGGCCAGCACCGCGTCGGCCTCGCGGCCGCGGCCCTGCCACGCCAGGGCGTGTGCCAGCGCCAGCCGTGCCGCCAACGCTCCGGATCGCTCCAGCGCCGAGGAGGCCAGCCGTTCGCCCAGGGCGAGGTCGCCCAGCCGCAGCGCCTGCTGCGCGGCGGCGACCACCTCGGCCGTCGGCTGGGGGGCGTCGCTGTCCAAGGCCAGCGAAGCCAACCGCAGTCGGTCGCTGAGGTTTTCGGACGGATGCTGCGACAGCAGCTTCACCACCTCGGTGCGCTGTTGGCGCGCGCCCTCGGGACCGAGCGCGGCGCGCGCTCGCTCGGCGAACAGCGGGTGGGCCGTGTACACCACCGGGTCGTCCGAGGCTCCGCCACGCGCCCGCGTTTCCACCGCCCCGCACTCGGCCGCCTCGCCGACCGCGCCGGCGCCGGTGAGGACGCTCAGATCGGCGAGCGACAACGGCTCCGCGACGGCGAGATAGTCCAGCACCGACCGGGCGGCGGCGGGTATTTCGACCAGGAACGCGTCGACCTGGGCCGGGGTGGTCGTCCCGCCGGGCGGTTCGATGTCGATTCGGGGGAGCAGGCCGTCGGTCCACAGCGCCGCGATGGCCTCGGGGGACGAATCGGCGCGTCCGGTGACGACGATCCTGGCCGCGCCGGCCCGCGCCAACTGGTACACCAGCGTGGCCGACAAAATGTCCAGGTCGTGGGCGTCGTCGACAACCAGCAGCAGGTCGTCACCGTCCAGCGAGGCCCGGGCGGCGCGCAGCAGCGCGGCCGGTTTTCCGATGTCGGCGATTCGGACCAGGTGGCCGAAGGCGCCGAAGGGAACCGCGCGTTCGGTCGGGGTGCCGGTGACCCAGCGGATGCGCGTGCCGGGGTGCCCGCGCGCGAAGTCTTCGGCGGCCAACCGGGCCAGCGTCGACTTGCCGCAGCCGTCCGGTCCGAGCACGACGGCCCCGCCCCCGGTCGCCAGCGCCGTCCCCAGCGACTCCAAGGCCGACGCGTGCTGGGGGACGTTCCATCGAATCGGCATCGCCGGAGTTTATTGCGCGCGGCGTGCGGGCGTAAGCAAGCTTGGTCTACCTTTCGTTGTATGCGCCCGGAACGCGAGCCATCAGGCGACTGGGCGGTGTGTGTGTACTGCGCCTCCGGCCCGCAGCATCCCGAATTGCTCGCGGTCGCTGCCGAACTCGGCGAGGCGATCGCCGAGCGTGGCTGGACCCTGGTGTGGGGCGGTGGCCGGGTGTCGGCCATGGGCGCGGTGGCAACGGCGGCGCGCGCCCGCGGGGGCCGGACCGTCGGCGTCATCCCCCAGGTTCTGATGCGCCGCGAGATCGCCGACACGGAGGCCGACGAGCTGATCGTCACCGAGACCATGCATGAGCGCAAGCACGTCATGGAAGAGCGCGCCGATGCGTTCATCGTGCTGCCCGGCGGCGTCGGCACCCTGGACGAGTTGCTGGACTCGTGGACCACCGGCTATCTCGGCCTGCACCGCAAACCCATCGTCATGCTCGATCCGTTGGGGCATTACGAAGGTCTTTGGGCCTGGCTGTGCGGGCTGCTCGACAGCGGCTACATCTCGCAGCCGGCGATGGACCGGTTGTTGCTGGTCGACAAGGTGAGCGCCGCCGTGGAGGCCTGCACGCCCGAATGAGGGCGCCGGCAGTCTGGTCACCCCTACTAGGCTGGCCGCCGAGTTGTTTACGCAGAATCGAGGAATGACGTGGCCGATCACGACGGGGGAACGCGCACGGCGGTCAAACTGACCGATATCGCGTCGCGGGCGCCGGGCCTGCTGGCCGACATGCCGGTGATCGTGCGCGGGGCGATGACCGGGCTGCTGGCCCAGCCGGGTTCGAAGAAATCGATCGGCACGGTGTTCCAGGAACGGGCCGCCCGCTACGGCGACCGGATCTTCCTGCGGTTCGGCGATCAGCAACTGACCTACCGCGACGCCAACGCGGCCGCCAACAGGTACGCCGCGGTGCTGGCCGCGCACGGCGTCGGCCACGGCGACGTCGTCGCGATCATGCTGCGCAACTCGCCCAACGCCGTGCTGGCGATGCTGGCGGCGGTCAAGTGCGGCGCGGTCGCCGGGATGCTGAACTACCACCAGCGCGGCGAGGTGCTGGCGCACAGCCTGGGCCTGCTGAAGGCCAAGGTGCTGGTCGCGGAGACCGATCTGGTCAGCGCGGTGGCCGAGTGCGGTGGCGCGGGCAGCACGGAGACGATGACCGTGGAAGACCTGGAGCGATTCGCCGTCAGCGCCCCGGCCACCAACCCGGCGTCGGTATCGGCCGTGAAGGCCAGGGACACCGCGTTCTACATCTTCACCTCGGGCACAACCGGATTCCCCAAGGCCAGCGTCATGACCCACCTGCGGTGGCTGAAGGCGCTCGCGGCGTTCGGCGGCATCGGGCTGCGGCTGAAGAGCTCCGACACGCTGTACAGCTGCCTGCCGCTGTACCACAACAACGCGCTGACCGTCGCGTTGTCGTCGGTGATCAACTCGGGGGCGACGCTGGCCCTGGGCAAGTCGTTCTCGGCGTCGAAGTTCTGGGATGAGGTCATCGCCGCCGAAGCCACGGCTTTCATCTACATCGGCGAGATCTGCCGGTACCTGCTCAACCAGCCACGCAAGGCCACCGACCGCGCGCACCGGGTGCGGGTGATCGCCGGCAACGGGCTGCGCCCGGAGATCTGGGACGAGTTCACGAATCGGTTCGACATCGCCCGCGTCTGCGAGTTCTACGCGTCCAGCGAGGGCAACACCGCGTTCATCAACGTCTTCAACGTGCCCCGGACGACGGGCGTCTTCCCGATGCCGCTGGCCTACGTGCAGTACGACCCCGACACCGGAACCCCGTTGCGCGACGAGAACGGCCGGGTGCGCCGGGTGCCGCCTGGGGAGCCCGGCCTGTTGCTCAGCCGGGTGAACCGGCTGCAGCCGTTCGACGGCTACACCGACAGGGAGTCGAGCGAGAAGAAGTTGGTGCGCGACGCGTTCCGCGAGGGCGACGTGTGGTTCAACTCCGGTGACGTGATGAGCCCGCAGGGCATGGGGCACGCGTCGTTCGTCGACCGGCTCGGCGACACGTTCCGGTGGAAGGGGGAGAACGTCGCCACCACGCAGGTGGAGGCGGCGTTGGCGTCCGACGAGTCCGTGGAGGAATGCACGGTGTTCGGTGTCGAGATTCCCCGCACCGGCGGCCGCGCCGGGATGGCCGCGGTCAAGCTGCGCGACGGCGCGGAGTTCGACGGCAAGTCGCTGGCCCGCGCGGTGTACGGCCAGCTGCCCGCTTACGCGTTGCCGCTGTTCGTGCGGGTGGTCGAGTCGCTGGAGCACACCACGACGTTCAAGAGCCGCAAGGTGGAGCTGCGCGAGCAGGCGTACGGGCCCGACGTGCGCGACCCGCTGTACGTACTGGCCGGCCGCGACGAGGGCTACGTGCCGCACTACGACGAATACCCCGACGAAGTGGCCGACGGTAAGCGGCCGCAGGGCTGAAGGCCCCCGCACACCCGGTCCCCGGGCCGCAGGCAACCCGGGGACCGGGCACCATAGACGTGTGCATTCGACACCGTCGGCGTCAGCCGGCCAGTCAACCTGGTGCGGCCGTCCGGTCGCCGGCGATCGCGCGCTGATCATGGCGATCGTCAACCGCACCCCCGACTCGTTCTACGACAAGGGTGCGACCTTCAGCGACGAGGCCGCCAGGGCCGCCGCGCACCGGGCCGTCGCCGAGGGCGCCGACGTCATCGACGTCGGCGGGGTCAAAGCCGGCCCGGGCCAGGAGGTCGACGCGCAAACCGAGATCGCCCGGTTGATCCCGTTCATCGAATGGCTGCGCGGCGCCTACCCCGACCAGCTGATCAGCGTCGACACCTGGCGCTCCGAGGTGGCCAAGGTCGCCTGCGCGGCCGGGGCGGACCTGATCAACGACACCTGGGGCGGCATCGACCCGGCCCTGGCCGAGGTCGCCGCGGAGTTCGGCGCCGGCCTGGTGTGCTCGCACACCGGCGGCGCGCTGCCCCGCACGCGTCCGTTCCGGGTGAGCTACGGAACCACCGCGCGCGGCGTCGTCGACGACGTCATTCGCCAGGTCACCGCCGCCGCCGAGCGCGCCGTCGCCTGTGGGGTGGCCCGCGACCGGGTGCTGATCGACCCGGCCCACGACTTCGGCAAGAACACCCTCCACGGGCTGCTGCTGTTGCGCCACCTGAGCGATCTTGTTAATACCGGATGGCCTGTGCTCATGGCTTTGAGTAACAAGGACTTCGTCGGGGAGACTTTGGGTGTGGAATTGACCGAGCGGCTGGAGGGAACGTTGGCGGCCACCGCGCTGGCGGCCGCCGCCGGTGCGCGGATGTTTCGCGTGCACCAGGTCGCCGCGACCCGACGGGCGCTGGAGATGGTGGCCTCCATCCAGGGGATACGCCCGCCGGCGCGCACCGTGAGGGGGCTGGCATGACGGCATCGGACCTGTTCGCCGGCGACCTCACCGCCGACGCGGTGCTGGCCGCCCGGCCCGGCGACACGTGGCTGCCCAATCGCAGCTGGAACCGTCCGCGCTGGACCGTCGCCGAACTCGAGGCCGCGAAGGCGGGGCGAACCATCTCGGTGGTGCTGCCCGCGCTCAACGAAGAAGAGACCATCGAATCGGTGGTCGAGAGCATCTCACCACTGGTCGACGGCCTGGTCGACGAGCTGATCGTGCTGGATTCCGGCTCGACCGACGACACCGAGATTCGCGCCGTCGCGGCCGGCGCCTGCGTCGTCAGCCGTGAACGGGCATTGCCCGAGGTGCCGATCCGGCCGGGCAAAGGCGAGGCGCTGTGGCGCTCCCTGGCGGCCACCAGCGGCGACATCGTCGTGTTCGTCGACTCCGACCTGATCAACCCGCACCCCATGTTCGTGCCCTGGCTGGTCGGCCCGCTGCTCACGGGCGACGGCATTCACCTGGTCAAGAGCTTCTACCGGCGGCCGCTACAGGTCGGCGACGTGGGCGGCGCCGCCGGCGCCACCGGCGGTGGGCGGGTCACCGAGCTGGTGGCCCGGCCGCTGCTCGCCGCGCTGCGGCCGGAGCTGGGCTGCATCCTGCAGCCGCTCGGCGGGGAGTACGCGGCCACCCGCGAACTGCTGACCTCGGTGCCGTTCGCGCCGGGCTACGGCGTCGAGATCGGCCTGCTGCTGGACACCTTCGACCGGCTGGGCGCCGGCGCGATCGCCCAGGTCAACCTGGGGGTGCGCGCACACCGCAACCGCCCGCTGGCCGAGCTGGGCGCGATGAGCCGCCAGGTCATCGCTACCCTGCTCTCGCGTTGCGGGGTGCCCGACTCCGGCGTCGGGTTGACGCAGTTCTTCGCCGTGGGGCCCGACGGGCCCGACGGCCAGAGCTACACCCAGCACACCTCGCCGGTGTCGCTGGCGGACCGCCCGCCCATGAAGGTCCTGAGGCCGCGCTGAGGCCACGCTGCTTCGTCCCGGTGTCGGCGGCATAAGGCAGTATCGACGGCGTGGCGTTGGTGTTGCTTTACCTGGTAGTGCTGGTGCTGGTGGCGATCGTGCTGTTCGGCGCGGCGAGTCTGCTGTTCGGTCGCGGTGAGCAGCTGCCGCCCTTGCCGCGGGGAACGACCGCGACGGTGTTGCCCGCCTACGGTGTGACCGGCGTGGACGTCGACGCCGTCAAATTCACCCAGGTGCTGCGCGGATACAAAACCAGCGAGGTGGACTGGGTGCTGGACCGGCTCGCCCGCGAGCTCGAGGCGCTGCGCGGCCAGTTGGCCGCGGTGCACGCCCCCGCGACGGACGACGACGGCAAGGCCGCGGAACCCGGGGAAGGCGGGGAACGTCAGGACTAGATGTGAGCGATGACGGGCTGGTTCGGTGTAGCTGGGCGGCCATTAGGCCCGGACCCGATTTCGAGATGTACCGCGACTACCACGACCAGGAGTGGGGCCGCCCGGTGCACGACGGGGTGGCGCTCTTCGAGCGGATGAGCCTGGAGGCCTTCCAGAGCGGGCTGTCTTGGCTGATCATCCTGCGCAAACGGGAGAACTTCCGGCGCGCCTTTGCCGGGTTCGATTTCGAGCAGGTCGCCGGCTACACCGATGCCGACGTGCAGCGGCTGATGGCGGACACGGGAATCGTGCGCAATCGGGCCAAGATCGACGCGACGATCGCGAACGCGCGCGCCGCCGCTGAGCTGGGAACTTCGACGGACCTGTCGGAGCTGCTGTGGTCGTTTGCGCCGGAACCGCGTCCGCGGCCGGCTGATGGCTCCGAAATCCCCTCGGCCACTGCGGAATCGAAGGCCATGGCGCTCGAGCTCAAACGTCGCGGGTTCCGCTTCGTCGGGCCGACCACGGCCTATGCGCTGATGCAGGCGACCGGGATGGTCGACGACCATATCCGGGGCTGCTGGGTGCCTTCCGCCCGGTGACGATTCGGGCCGCGGGCGGCCCGCTAAGCCCGCAGAACCGGGTCTTTGTACAACTCGTGACCTCGATAGGGAACAATAGAGGCGTGATTTGGCAGTTCGATGTCGGGTATGGCTGGAAAATCGCTGGCGGGGCATGCTCGGCGCCGACCAGGTCCGCAAAGGCGGGCCAGCTCGAACCTGGAGGGAGCACTCGATGGCGGCGATGAAGCCCCGGACCGGCGACGGTCCTCTGGAAGCAACCAAGGAGGGGCGCGGCATCGTGATGCGGGTACCACTTGAGGGAGGCGGTCGACTGGTCGTCGAGTTGACGCCCGACGAGGCCGCCGCCCTCGGTGACGAACTCAAGGGTGTCACGAGCTCCAGCTAAGGCGCGCCGGCGGGCGGCTGCCGGCGGCGCTACGCACACACCTTTCGGTAGATGTCCAGGGTCTGCTCGGCGACGCGGGCCCAGGAGAATTCCTCGACGCAGCGCCGGCGTCCCGCCTGGCCGTAGCGCTCCGCTCTTTCGGGGTCGGCGACGAGAGCGTTGACCGCTTCGGCCAGCCTGGTGTGATAACCGGCCGGGTCGTCGGAGTCGTAATGCACCAGTGAACCGGTGACCCCGTCGACGACCACCTCGGGTATGCCGCCGACGTCGGATGCGACCACGGCCGTCGCGCATGCCATCGCCTCCAGGTTCACGATACCCAGCGGCTCGTACACCGACGGGCACACGAAAACTGTTGCCGCCGATAATATTTCGCGTAGTTCGCCGATGGGCAGCATCTCCCTGATCCAGAACACTCCCTGACGATCGTCGGCCAGCCGCCCCACCGCGGACCGAATCTCGTCGGCTATCTCCGGGGTATCGGGGGCGCCCGCGCACAGCACCACCTGCACCTCGGGGTCGAACTGGTGCGCCGCCGCCACCAGGTGGGCGACGCCCTTCTGCCGGGTGATCCGGCCGACGAACGCCACGGTGGGCCGGTGCGGATCGACGCCGAGTTCGGCCAGCACAGACCCGGTTTGCATCGGCCCGGCCGGCCGCCAGATGTCGGTGTCGACCCCGTTGCGGATGACGTGCACCAGGCTCGGGTCCAGGGCGGGGTAGACCCGCAGGATGTCTTCGCGCATCGCGGAGCTGACCGCGATGACCGCGTGCGCGGCCTGTACCGCGGTGTGCTCCACCCACGTCGACACGCGGTAGCCGCCGCCGAGCTGTTCGGCCTTCCACGGCCGCAGCGGCTCGAGCGAATGCGCGGTGAGAACGTGGGGGACGTCGTAGAGCAGCGCGGCCAGATGCCCGGCCATCCCGGTGTACCAGGTGTGCGAATGCACGACGGTGGCCGCCGACGCGGCGTTGGCCATCATCAGGTCCGCGGACAACGTCGACAGCGCCGCGTTGGCGCCCCGCAAGCGCGGATCGGGCTGGTGCACGACGGCGTTCGGCCGCGGCGCGCCCATGCAGTGCACATCGACCGCGCATAACCGGCGCAGTTGGGCGACCAGTTCAGTGACATGTACACCGGCTCCCCCGTAGACCTCCGGTGGGTATTCCCGAGTCATCATCGCCACCCGCATACCCGCACGGTAGTTCGGCGACGACGAGGCCCGCGAGTCGGGCCGAGGAGGAGCCGAACCATTGAACTTGCGTGGCGACGACGAGGCCCGCGAGTCGGGCCGAGGAGGAGCTGAACCATTGAACTTGCGTGGCGACGACGAGGCCCGCGAGTCGGGCCGAGGAGGAGCCGAACCATTGAACTTGCGTGGCGACGACGAGGCCCGCGAGTCGGGCCGAGGAGGAGCCGAACCATTGAACTTGCGTGGCGACGACGAGGCCCGCGAGTCGGGCCGGGCAATCGGTGACCGGGCTCGGGAACCAAAGACCTTGACGGACAGCCGCACAGAACAGCGCCAATAGCGCGGTCCCTCTGGCAGCGCTTCGCGACGGCCGATAGGTTTGAACCATGAGGGAAGCGCCACACGTGCTGGGCATTGTCCTGGCCGGCGGTGAGGGCAAGCGGCTGTATCCGCTCACCGCGGATCGGGCCAAGCCCGCAGTTCCCTTCGGCGGTGCCTATCGACTGATCGACTTCGTGCTGTCCAACCTCGTCAATGCCCGCTATTTGCGGATCTGCGTTCTCACTCAGTACAAGTCGCATTCACTGGACCGTCACATTTCGCAGAACTGGCGGTTGTCCGGCCTGGCCGGTGAGTACATCACCCCGGTGCCCGCGCAGCAACGCCTGGGCCCGCGCTGGTACACCGGCTCCGCCGACGCGATCTACCAGTCGCTCAACTTGATCTACGACGAAGACCCCGACTACATAGTCGTTTTCGGCGCCGACCACGTGTATCGGATGGACCCCGAGCAGATGGTCCAGTTCCACATCGAAAGCGGGGCCGGCGCAACGGTGGCCGGCATCCGGGTGCCGCGCAGCGAGGCCACCGCGTTCGGGTGCATCGACGCCGACGATTCCGGCCGCATCCGCGATTTCGTGGAGAAGCCGCTCGATCCGCCGGGCACCCCGGATGACCCCGAGGCGACGTTCGTGTCGATGGGCAACTACATCTTCACCACCAAGGTGCTCATCGACGCGATACGCGCCGACGCCGACGACGACCACTCGGATCACGACATGGGCGGTGACATCGTTCCGCGCCTGGTGGGCGACGGGATGGCCGCGGTTTACGACTTCAAGGACAACGAGGTGCCGGGCGCCACCGATCGCGACCGGGGTTATTGGCGTGACGTGGGGACGCTGGACGCGTTCTACGACGCGCACATGGACCTGGTCTCGGTGCATCCGGTGTTCAACCTCTACAACAAGCGCTGGCCGATTCGCGGCGAGTCCGAGAACCTGGCGCCGGCCAAGTTCGTCAACGGCGGCTCGGCGCAGGAGTCGGTCGTCGGTGCCGGCAGCATCATCTCGGCGGCCTCGGTGCGCAACTCGGTGCTGTCGTCCAACGTCGTGGTCGACGACGGCGCGATCGTGGAGGGCAGCGTGATCATGCCCGGCGCCCGGGTTGGTCGGGGCGCGGTGGTACGGCACGCCATTTTGGACAAGAACGTCGTCGTCGGACCCGGCGAGATGGTCGGCGTGGATCTGGAGAAGGACCGGGAGCGCTTCGCGATCAGCGCCGGCGGTGTGGTCGCGGTGGGCAAGGGCGTCTGGATCTAATACGGCGAGCAGTCACAAACTCGCACGGGTGGCCGGTGGAGTGTGCGATTTTGTGTCTGCTCGCCAGCGGGTTGGGGGTGCTCCGGCCCGCGCCGGCTACGGAATCTCCGGGATCAGCAAGTGCGCGTCATGGCGCGGCCCCCAGTGCAGTGTGACGCGACCGCGCGGCGACCCGGCGTAGGCCGCCGGGACCTGGCCGGTCAGCGGGTTTCTCGGGCACAACCAGCGCCCCGCCACCACCAGCCGCAGCCGCTCACCGGCGCGGAACAGGGTCGCCGACGGGCCCAGTGCCACGTTCACCTCGACGACCTCGCGCGCGACGACGGGCTGCGGGTCGGTGCACGCCGCGACGGGTTCCCACGGCCGCGACAGGTCGGGATCCAGCGCGCGCAGCGAGACTCGCTGCCAACCGGTGCTCACCCGGTCGCGCCCATAGCCATACGACCCTTCGAATCCGACAAACCGTTCCCTGAACCGGCCGCAGCGCCACTTCTCCACTCCGACGAACAGGTTCGCGTCGTCGCAACCGTCCAGTTCGACCCACAATCGTGCCGCCATCGGGCCGCTCAACTCCACGTCGGTGGGGACTGTCCAGCCGAAAGCGGCTGCCCCACTATGGGTTTCGAATGTGACGCGGTCCGATGCCGGCGGCCGCTGGGCGGTCAGCGCCCCGGCTCCGCCCAGATATAGGGGCCGCCAACGGGTGCGGGCCAGCGGCCAGTCGTTCTCTTCGCGGACCGCGGCGACGGTGTCGCGGTCTTCGCGGACCTCGAGGCGGATGGTGCGGGAGCCGGTCGCCCCGTCCAGCACGCCGCGGAAAAACCTCAGCTGCTCGGCCAGCGCCGCTTCGGAATAGAAGGTGGCCCATTTACCGGCGCGGTGGGTGTAGAGGCGGGCGTGGCTGGAGCCGGCGTGCGTGAACGCGCGGATGGAGCCGCGGCTGTGCAGGTTGTTGTCGGAGAAGCTGCCGCAGACCAGCATCGGCACCTTGATCGCGGAGAGGTCCGGGACCAGCGAGCGCCAGAACTCGTCACGCAGCGGGTGGATCTCCTGCATCCGTTCCAGGTCGTAGGCCTGCCGCGTGTCGCGCCGCACGATCCGCGACCACATCCGGGTAAAGCCCCGCTCCCGGACCCCGCCCGGAAACGTCAGGTCGCGGTAGGCGTCGGTGAAGCCTTCCCACGGGCAGATGGCCCGCAGCGCCGGCGGTTGCAGCGCCGCGACGGCGTACTGGCTGATGGCCAGGTACGACACCCCAAGCATGACGACCCGGCCGTCGCTCCACGGCTGGCCGGCGATCCACTGCACCACGTCATAGGTGTCCTCGGCCTCCTGACGCGACAACAGGTTTCCGGTGCCCTCGGAGTGGCCACAGCCGCGCGCGTCGGCGTTCACCACGACGAAGCCCTGCGCCGTCCACCAGGCGGGATCGGGCGCCTCCCAACCGGTCAGCGCCGAGAAGCTCACCGGTTGCGGCTGGCGCAGTATCCGGTACTGCACGGAGAACGTCCACCCGGTGCCGCGCCGCTTGGGCAGATTGTCCTTGCCGTAGGGGTGGATGCTCAGAATGACCGGTCGGGCCTCGGCGCCGGCGTCACGAAAAACGTTGAGCCGCAGGATGGTTCCGTCGCGGGTCGGGACGCGCACATCGCGTTCGACGTGCAGGTCGGCCGGTGGATCGGTCACCGTGACGGGGGGCTTGGCGACGCCGCGTAGCCGGCTCAACGCATACCGGAGCGCGCCGGGGCGTCGCCACGGCCGATCCCGGGCGGGTGCGGGATTTCGCGCCACGCGAATACCCTAGGCGGGGTTCGTTACCAGATGTAGGGCATCAACCGATACCGCACCCGTTGCCGGTACTCGCGGTATCCGGTCAACTCCTGGGTCAGCAGCTTCTCCTCGTCGATAATGCGGAGCGCGAGCATGGCGCCGCCCGGAATGACGAACAGCAATCCCCAGTAGGATCCGAGCGCCAAGGGCATGCCGATCATCATGATCACGTTCCCGACGTACATGGGGTGGCGCACGAATCGATAGAGACCGTCGGACACCACCGTCTGGCCCGCTTCCACGGTGATCGTGGCGGCGGCATAACCGTTTTGGACGATCACCAGCATGGCGATCCCGAGTCCCGCCGCCACCAAGACGTCGCCGACCACGCACAGCCACGCCGGCACCGGCGACCAGCCGAACCGGTGATCGAACGCGCTGACCACCATCGTCGCGAACAGACTCAGAAACGACCCGGTGATGATGAGTTTCTGAGCCGCTCGGGGCTCCGCCCGCGGACCCGCGTTCATGCGTCGCTGCAGGGCCGCCGGATTGTTCCGCGCCAGGTAGATGACGGGGACGATCGTTGCCGCCATGAACACGCCGATGAAAACCCATGCCTGCCAATAACGCAGCGTGCCGGCCGGTAGGAAGAGGATCAAACCGAAAGAGAGGATTCCCCAGATTGAGGTCGCCGCCACGCGAATACCGGTCTTCACAACGCTCCTAGCTACGCAGATCGCGGCGTTGGAAAGCCATGACGCCGAGGGTAATCAGTCCGACGTCAATGGCCAACAGCCAAAGCAGAGGTACGCCCGTAAAATTCGCGCCGACCCGGGGGATATGCGCGAACGGCTCCACGTCGAGCAACCACTGGGGGAACCCGGCCAGCGAACCGATCAGGTACAAGGCGATGAATCCGACCAGAACGCCCCAGGCCACGGGCGTGAATCGCGGCGCGACACCGAACAAGCCGACCGTCACCGCGGACAACAGCCAGACGGCGGGCA
Organism: uncultured Actinomycetota bacterium; assembly: GCA_963732835.1. Taxonomy (GTDB): domain Bacteria; phylum Actinomycetota; class Actinomycetes; order Mycobacteriales; family Mycobacteriaceae; genus Mycobacterium. Next base: position 127,302 of record CAVTBA010000015.1, on the reverse strand, counting down.
GTTGGACGGCCGCGCTTGCCACCACGACAGCCACCTTGCCGCCGACGTCACCGGCCGCGGCGCCGTAGACGAGTCCGCCGGCCAAGCCGCTGACCAGCATCGCCACCGTGGAGCCGAGCAACGCCGCCAGCACATGGCTTGCCAGCCAGCGGGTCCTCGACACCGCGCCGGCCAAGGTCGTTTCGGCGCGTTGGTCCGTTTCCTCCTGGTGCAATCGCAACGTCAGCGAGACGGTGAACGCGGCGGCCGCCATGCCCAGCATGGTGAACGCGACGGCGATGAAGGCTTCCGCCAAAGCGCTGGTGCCACCCATCCGGACGACGATGTCGCGCGCGGCGTTGCTGTTCCCGAGCTCGTCGCCGATGCCGTGCACCACGCTGCCCATCAAAACGCCGTAGAGGCAGAGGCCCACGGTCCACAGCAGGAGCGCCCCGCGGTCCAGCCGCCACGCCAGCCCGAATACGTTGCCCAGCGCGGGCGCGGCGGAGCCGGGACCGGGGCGTTCGGCGAAAAGACCGGCGCCGACATCGCGGCCGGCCAGGAGCCGATACGCCACCGCGGTGAGCACGACCGTCGTCGCCAGGTGCAGCCCCAGCACCGGCCAGTGATCGCCCGCGTAGGGCCGGACTTGCAGCGACCAGCCCAGCGGCGAGAGCCACGACAACGCGCCGGAACCGGCGTCGCCCAGGGCGCGCAACGTGAAGGCGGCCGCCAGGACCGCGAACGCGGCGCCACGGGCCGATCGCGCGCTCGGCGACAACTGCGCGGCCACCGCGGCGACGGCGGTGAACACCAGGCCGGAGCACGCCAGCGCGGCGCCGAAGGCGAGCGACCCGCCGGGTGGCACGTCGGTGCCGAGCAGTCCCGCCGCGCCGATCACGCCGGTGGCGATGCTGGCCCCGAACGACAACAGCAGCGCGGCGCTGAGGCTGGCGTAGCGACCGACCGCGGTCGAGTCCAGGAGTTCGGTCCGGCCGGCCTCTTCGTCGGCGCGGGTGTGCCGGATGACGGTCAGAATGACGGCCACCGATATCAGCAAGTGGAACATCCCGGCCTTCCAAATGCCAACGGCCCCAAGACTGTCGTTGTAGACCTGCCCGTAGAGCGCGCGCTGCGCCGGGCTCGCCATGATGGAAGCGGCGAGCCCGGCGCGGGCGGCCTGGGTGGGATAGACCTTTTCGATGCTGCCGACGTACACCGTTGCCAGCGGCACCGACAGCAGAAATACCCACAGCGGCAGCGAGATTCGGTCGCGGCGTAGGTAGAGCCGCAGCATCCCCAGCGTTCCCGAGAAGTTCGGCCGACGTTGCGGCGCGGGGTGGGCCGGGCGGTGTGACCGATCCAAGGTTGCGGTGCTCATGATGCGGAAACCTTGTCCGCCGTGTGGTAGTGGCGCAGGAAGAGTTCCTCGAGCGTCGGCGGCTGGCTGACGAGGCTGCGCACGCCGGCGTCGCCGAGCGCCCGGATCAATTCCCCGAGGCTTTCGCCGTCGACCTGGGCGCGCACGGTGTTGCCCTGGATGCTGACGTCCTCGACCCCCTTGATCCGAGTGAGGTCGCCGGGGTCGCCGGTCATTTCGGCCTTGATCGAGGTGCGGCTGAGATGCCGCATCGAGTCCAGCGAACCGCTCTCGACGGTCCTGCCGGCCCGGATGATGGTCACCCTTTCGCACAGCGCCTCTGTCTCGGCCAGGATGTGACTGGACAACAAGACCGTCGCGCCCCGGTCGCGCGCCTCCGCGACGCATTGCTGAAAGACGTTCTCCATCAACGGGTCCAGGCCACTGCTGGGCTCGTCCAAGAGCAGCAGACGGGCCCGCGATGAGAAGGCGGAGATCAGGGAGACTTTTTGCCGGTTGCCCTTGGAGTAGGTCCGCGCCTTCTTGTGTGGGTCGAGGTCGAAGCGCTCGATCAGCTCCGCGCGACGCTTGTGGTCAATGCCTCCGCGCATGCGGGCCAGCATGTCGATGGTCTCGCCGCCGGTCAGCGACGGCCACAGCGTGACATCACCTGGCACGTAGGCGATCTGGCGGTGCAATGCGACCGCGTCGACCCACGGGTCGCCGCCCAGGAGCCGCACGCTGCCGCCGTCCGCCTTGACCAGCCCCAGCAGGACGCGGATGGTCGTCGACTTGCCCGCGCCGTTGGGGCCGAGGAAGCCGTGCACTTCGCCTTCGCGCACGGTGAGGTCAAGGCCGTCCAACGCGCGAACCGCCCCGAAGGTCTTTGTCAGATCCCGGATTTCGATGGGTGCGACATTGTCAACTGGCATGGGTTTCTCCTTGATCATCTGCGGCCAGGAATGCGTCGTACATGGTGCCGTCGACCATCAGTCCCTCGGTGTAGATCTCCAGAGCGGGCAGCACCATCTCGCGGGCGTAGTCGCGCAGGACCGCACGGATATCGGTTGGTGTCTCATGCATCTGCAGATAGAGCAGAAAGCCGCCACCGCCGGTGATGCCCAGATACCGGGCCCGGGCGCGGGGATCCCGGCTGGGCTTTATGGTGCCGGCCCGCACGCCCTCGTCCAGGTACTCTTCGGCATTATCAATCATCCTGCGCCACAACATGTTTGCCAGCTCACCGCCGGACTGCATGCTGCGAACCAGGTAGGCCATCATCGGTGCGTACGACTCGATTTCGGCCATCTGCGCGAACCAGGTGGCCGGGTCGTTCGACCTGAGTGCTTCGGACTTGCTGTTGCGGATCTCTTCGGCGATGTAGTCGTCACACGCCTTGCGCAGGCCGTCCTTGGAACCGAAGTGGTGGATGACCAGCGCGGCGCTCACCCCCGCCGCTTCGGCGATCGCGCGCAGGCCCACGCCGAACCCTTGCTCGCCGAACTGCTCGATGGCCGCGTCCCGGATCCGGGCGGCGGCGGTCAGGTCGGCTGAACGCATGTTCAGTACGCTAAACGCATGTTCAGTCGAGAGTCAAGGAGGTACCGCGTCAAGAATTCATAAAGGTCGGATTTAGTGGCGATCGCGAGCGCGGCGTAGCCGGGCGTGGCGGGTCGCCACGGTCGGATTTAGTGGCGATCGCGAGCGCGGCGTAGCCGGGCGTGGCGGGTCGCCACGGTCGGATTTAGTGGCGATCGCGAGCGCGGCGTAGCCGGGCGTGGCGGGTCGCCACGGTCGGATTTAGTCGCGCACCGCGGCCAAAATGCCGTCGCCGAGCGGCACCAGGGCCGGGGTGAGCCGCTCGTCCTCGGCGATGAGTCGCGCCGCTTCCCGCACCGCGACCACCTCGGCGTCGCGGGCCGCGGGATCGCCGGCTCGCCCGCCGAGGGCGGCCCGGTGCACCACGATGACGCCGCCGGGTCGCAGCAGCCGCACGCCCTCCACGACGTAATCAGGCTGGTCAACGGGGTCGGCGTCGACGAACACCAGGTCGTAGGACTCGTCGGCGAGGCGGGTGAGGACCTCTTGGGCCCGGCCGCTGATCAGCCGGGTTCGCGACGGCCCGATTCCGGCTTCGGAGAAGGTTTGCTTGGCGAGCCGAAGATACTCCGGCTCGATGTCGATCGTCGTCAAGACACCGTCGTCGCTCATGCCGGACAGCAACCACAGCCCGCTGACCCCCGCGCCGGTACCCACCTCAGCGACGGCCTTGCCGCCGCTGAGCTTGGTCAGCAGGCTCAGCAGCGCACCCACCGCCGGCGTCACCGCCCCCGCGCCGATGTCCACGGCACGCTCGCGGGCGGCCGCCAGCAGCGCGTCTTCTGAGATCGAGCCCTCGGCGTGCGCGAAGAGGGATTCGGCTCGACTGGGTGCCGGCTGGCCGGGGTTTTCTGCGTCGGTGCCGTCCATGCCCGCAGCGTATTCCACTTCGGTGCGCACCCCGGCATGGCACGCCTAGCTGCGGCGTCACGACACGCCCGGCGAAGCCGCTGCGTTTGACTTCACCCCGCGGTGGATATCTCCTGCACAGCACAGGTAACGATATTGTTTCTCAGGCTGAGCTCAGATTGTTCATATATCGCACATACGCCGATACGCGACGGTGTCCCTTATGGATCGCGGAGCGCGTCGGCACGGGAATACTGACTGGCGGCCGCGTGTTGCCGCCGGTGACGACTTGTCGCTTTTCGGCAGGACGGATTCGGAGGATCTGATCATCACCACGCTTTTGGGCCCGACCAGCATGTCGCACCCTCAAGACTGCCCCGCGGACGAGTGGGTGGAGGCGTCCGACGGCATGCAAGGCACCGCGGTATTCGACGCGACCGGGGACAAGTCCACGATGCCCTCGTGGGACGAGCTGGTGCGTCAGCACGCCGACCGGGTGTACCGGCTGGCCTACCGCCTCTCCGGCAATCAGCACGACGCGGAGGACCTCACCCAGGAGACCTTCATCCGGGTTTTCCGGTCGGTGCAGAACTACCAACCGGGAACGTTCGAAGGTTGGTTGCACCGCATCACCACCAACCTCTTCCTCGACATGGTGCGCCGGCGCGCCCGCATCCGGATGGAGGCGCTGCCCGAGGATTACGAGCGGGTGCCCGCCGACGAGCCGAATCCCGAAGAGATCTACCACGATTCGCGGCTCGGACCCGACCTGCAGGCGGCGTTGGATTCGCTGCCGCCGGAGTTCCGCGCCGCGGTCGTGCTGTGTGACATCGAGGGCCTCTCTTATGAAGAGATCGGCGCGACGCTGGGCGTCAAGCTCGGAACGGTGCGCAGCCGCATCCACCGCGGACGTCAGGCATTGCGCGACTACCTGGCCGCGCACCCCGAACACGGTGCCGGCCGGGACGCCCTGCGCGCCGAGCCCGCGTAGGCCGGCGATCGACGGAATCGCCCCCGGTGGGTTCGCCGCTTGGGGGATGAGCCAGCGGCTTTGCGGTCTTGAGACGCGGTATTGCGCACCGCCTCGCGCTACATTCGAGGGGTAGGCGCAACGAAAGGACCCGGTGATGGCCGATCGAGGACATGTCTTCCGTCGTGCGTTCTCCTGGCTTCCCGCTCAGTTCGCTTCTCAGAGCGATGCGCCCGTCGGCGCCCCGCGCCAGTTCGGCTCCACCGAGCACCTTTCGGTCGAAGCCATCGCGGCATTTGTCGACGGCGAGCTGCGGATGAACGCGCACCTGCGGGCGGCGCATCACCTGTCGCTTTGCCCGCAGTGCGCGGCCGAGGTCGATGATCAGAGCCGCGCCCGTGCGGCGCTGCGCGACTCGCACCCCATCCGTATCCCGAGCACGCTGCTCGGCATGCTCGCCGAGATTCCGTACGATTCGCCCGACGGCGCGACCACCCGGGCGTCCGACCGTTTTGCTGACCGCGATGCCCGTGAGCAGCGCAAGCGCCCGTAGCTCGACACCTTCTCCCCGAAATCCCGTTCGTTGATCCGGCCGAATTTTGCGCACCCCGCCCGTGCGCTCGTGGGCGAGGTGCACCGAACCGTGGATACTAGGGTGGACACGACCACGTCGGTGTCGGGTATATCGCCCGGTGAAGGGCCTGTCTCGAGCGCTCTAGAAGAGGATCCAAAGGGGTAACGTGACCTCCGACCAAGGCTTCGACCAACGGCAAGACAGCGGCAAGAACAGCGGCAACCGCTTGGCGCCGCGCCCCATCTCGCGTCCGCCGGTCGATCCCGCCTCGCGTCAACTGTTCCGCCGTCCCGACGGGCTGCGCGGGTCGTTCGTGGCCGAACGTGTCCGCCCGCAGAAGTATCGGGAGCAGGGGGAGTTCAGTCCGCACGAGGAACCGTCCGATCCGGTCCTTCAGGAGGCGTTCAGCCGGCCGGTCGGGACCCCCGACTCGCTGCAGCGCCATCCCGTCGACGCCGGCGCGCTGGCGGCCGAGAAGGACGGTGCCGGGCCGGACGAGCTCGACGACCCCTGGCGCGACCCGTCGGCGGCCGCCGCGTTGGGCACTCCCGCGGTTGCCCCGTCGGGACCGCGGGCTCCGCAGGGCTACGGCGGCAAGCTCGGTGTGCGCGACGTGCTGTTCGGCGGCAAGGTGTCCTACCTGGCGTTGCTGGTATTGCTGCTGGTCGCGCTGCTCATCGGCGTGATCGGCGGGGTGGTCGGACGCAAGACGGCCGAGGTTGCGGAGGCGTTCACCACCTCGAAGGTGACGCTGTCGACCAATGGCAACGGTGAAAGCCCGGCCGGCCGGTTCGCCAAGGTGGCGGCCGCGACCGCCAACGCGGTCGTGACCATCGAGTCCAAGAGCGACCAGGAGGGCATGCAGGGCTCGGGCGTGGTGGTCGACGGTCGCGGCTACATCATCACCAACAATCACGTGATCTCCGAGGCCGCCAACAACCCCAGTCAGTTCAAGACGACCGTGGTGTTCAACGACGGCAAGGAAGTGCCCGCCAACTTGGTCGGCCGCGACCCCAAGACCGACCTGGCCGTGCTCAAGGTCGACAACGTCGACAATCTGACGGTGGCCCGGCTCGGTGACTCCAGCAAGGTGCGCGTCGGCGACGAGGTCCTGGCCGTGGGTGCGCCGCTGGGGCTGCGCAGCACCGTGACGCAGGGCATCATCAGCGCGCTGCACCGACCCGTCCCGCTATCGGGGGAGGGCTCGGACACGGACACCGTCATCGACGCCATCCAGACCGACGCGTCGATCAACCACGGGAACTCCGGCGGTCCGCTGATCGACATGGATTCGCAAGTGATTGGCATCAACACCGCGGGTAAGTCGCTGTCCGACAGCGCAAGTGGGCTGGGCTTCGCGATCCCGATCGACGAGGCGAAAGACGTCGCGCAGATCTTGATCAAAGACGGAAAGATCGTGCACCCGACGCTCGGGATCAGCACCCGCTCGGTGAGCAACGCGATCGCGTCCGGCGCCCAGGTGGCCAACGTGAAGGCGGGCAGTCCCGCGCAAAAGGGCGGCATCCTGGAAAACGACGTGATCGTCAAGGTGGGTAACCGCAAGGTCGCCGACTCCGACGAGTTCGTCGTGGCGGTGCGCCTTTTGACCATCGGCCAGGATGCCCCGATCGAGGTGGTCCGAGACGGTCGGCACGTCACGCTGACCGTCAAGCCCGATCCCGACGGCAGCTGATGTTCGGGAGCCTGAGCTGGGAGCACATCCTGGTCCTCGTCGTGGTCGGGCTGGTGGTGCTTGGCCCGGAGCGGCTTCCCGGAGCCATCCGCTGGACGTCGAACGCGCTCCGGCAGGCGCGCGACTACCTCAGCGGGGTGACCACTCAGTTGCGCGAAGACCTCGGGCCCGAGTTCGACGATCTGCGCGTTCCGCTGAGCGAATTGCAGAGACTGCGGGGGATGACGCCGCGCGCCGCGCTGACCAAGCACCTGCTGGACGGCGACGATTCCTTCTTGACCGGGAACTTCGACAGACCGGTCAACGGGGCGGCGGCCACGCCGCCGGAGCCGCCGACACCGGCCCTGGGGGCACCGCCCGCTGGCGGGGGAGAACGCTCCGCTGGGCAGACGCCGTTCGACGCCGACGCGACCTAGCGTGGCGATCGCAAGCGCGGCGAAGCCGGGCGAAGCGGGTCGCCACCATCAGGCCTAGCGTGGCGATCGCAAGCGCGGCGAAGCCGGGCGAAGCGGGTCGCCACCATCAGGCCTAGCGCCGCGTCGGATCGAGCCCGAGGGACACGCCCGCCAGTCCACGCCGGCGCGATGACAGGTTGTCGGCCACGCTGCGCAATTCCTTGCCCGCCGGGGAGTCGGGCGCGCTCAGCACGATCGGGGTGCCGGAATCGCCGGCGGCCACCAGCGCGGGGTCCAGCGGGATCTGGCCCAGCAGCGGTACATCGGCACCGACCGCGCGGGACAGGCGTTCGGCCACCTGCCGGCCGCCGCCCTCGCCGAACACCTGCATCGTGGAGCCGTCCGGCAGGGTGAGGCCGGACATGTTCTCCACCACGCCGACGATGCGCTGCCGGGTTTGCATCGCGATGCTGCCCGCCCGCTCGGCGACCTCGGACGCGGCCAACTGCGGCGTCGTCACCACCATGATCTCGGCGCTCGGGATCAGTTGAGCCACCGAGATGGCGATGTCGCCGGTGCCCGGCGGCAGATCCAGCAACAGCACGTCCAGATCGCCCCAGTAGACGTCGGCCAGGAACTGCTGCAGCGCCCGGTGCAGCATCGGCCCGCGCCACACCACCGGCGTGTTGCCCTCGGTGAATTGAGCGATGGAGATGACCTTCACCTCGTGGGCGATGGGCGGCAGGATCATCGACTCGACCTGGGTGGGCCGGTCCGTGGTGCCCATCATCCGGGGGATGGAATGGCCGTGGATGTCGGCGTCGAGCACGCCGACCGACAGGCCGCGGGCCGCCATCGCCGCGGCCAGATTGACGGTGACGGTGGACTTCCCCACGCCGCCCTTCCCGGACGCGACCGCATACACGCGCGTCAGCGAGTTCGGCTGGGCGAACGGGATGACGGGCTCGCGGGCATCACCACGCAACTGCTTGCGCAGTTCGGTGCGCTGCTCGTCGTTCATCACGTCGAGGGTGACCTTGACGGTCCCCGTGCCCGGAACGTCGGAGACCGCTTTGGTGACCCGCTCGCTGATTTCGGTCTTCTTCGGGCAGGCGGCGGTGGTCAGATAGATCGCCACGTGTACGGCGCCGCCGGGCTCGGTGTCAATGCTCTTGACCATCCCGAGTTCGGTGATCGGGCGCCGTAGTTCCGGGTCGATCACTTTTCCCAGTGCGGTGCGGATTGCTGCGCTCAAGTCGGCAGTGTCATAAGGGGACATCACCGCCGAGTGTAGGCGCGCGCGATCGGGCCCGTTGGCGGCGCCCGGCTTCGCCGCGCTTGCGATCGCCGCTGGGTTCATCGGCGGCGACCCGCGGCGCCCGGCTTGGCCGCGCTTGCGATCGCCGCTGGGTTCCGATCGGCGGCGACCCGCGGCGCCCGGCTTGGCCGCGCTTGCGATCGCCGCTGGGTTCATCGGCGGCGACCCGCGGCGCCCGGCTTGGCCGCGCTTGCGATCGCCGCTGGGTTCATCGGCGGCGACCCGCGGCGCCCGGCTTGGCCGCGCTTGCGATCGCCGCTGGGTGGTCAGCCGCCCGCAGCGGGCCCCGGCGGCGCGGCCGGGGGCGGGGCTGCCTGCGGAACCGGAGGCGGCGGTGGGCCCAGCGGCGGCGCCCACGGCGGGTTGGGCGGCGGGTTCTGGGGGCCGACGCAGATCACCGTGCAGCCGGGCCCCCGTGTCGGGGCCTGCTGTGGTGGGGGGGCCATCCACGGGAACATCGGCGGTGGACCGGCGCTCTGCGGTTGCGTGAGGTCGATCAGCGGCATGCGCGCCAGGGGATCGTCCAACGGCAACCCGTTGATGTTCATCGGCAGGTTGGGGCCCAGTCCTTCGGGATGCTCGAAGTGCGCGTCGCCGAGCGGGGGCGGCGGACCCGTCATCGGAGGCAGGTCGACCGGAACCACGCCGGTGGCGTACGCCGAGGCCCAGCCCAGCACGTTCTGCGCGTACGCCATCGAGTTGTTGTAGCGAAGGATCGCGGCCATCACTTGCGACGGGTCGCGGAGGTTGAGGCCGCCGCTGCACAGGTAGCGGGCCGCGGCCAGGGTGGAGTCGAATAGGTTCTGCGGGTCGGCAACGCCGTCGCCCTTGCCGTCGGAGGCGTATCGCGCCCAGGTGCCGGGTAAGAACTGCATCGGTCCCATCGCGCGGGCGTAGGTGGGGCGATTGCCGGTGCTGCTCTGCAGGATGACCTCGTTGCCCGGCAGCGTGCCGTCGAGCGTGGGGCCGTAGATCGGGACGACCGCGGTGCCGCGCGCGTCAACCGCCCCGCCGCCCGCATGACCCGATTCGATGCGCCCGATCCCGGCCAGCAGGTTCCAACTGACTCCGCAGCCCGGGACGGCGACCGCCATCTTTTGTTCGGCATTGCGGTAGGCCGCCAGGGCGATGCTCGGAATGCCAAGCGCCCCAGGCGCATTCACGATCATGGGGAGCGGGGGCGCCGACAATGCGGGTTCGGCGACGTGGAAGGCGGTCGGGGAACGGTCGATGGTGACGACGGCCGGCCCCGAGAGGTCGGGGACGGCCGGGGAGACCGCGGCCACCGGCGCGATGTTCGCATGCACCGGGGGGAGTTTTTCGGGGAGCGAAGGCGCGGCTCCGCTGACGGCTCCCGCGAAGACCAACGGAGCGATGGTGGCTACGCCGAACGCGCGCGTACGTGTGACCTGAATTGCTCGCTGCCGCTCCGTCGCGGCGGCCGGGCGTGCACCCCGGCGTCCCCCAATGCGCACTCGACCGTCCTAGGTGTGTGAGCTGGTTAACTGCTCTCAGCCGTGAACTAGATCACAATACATAACTCTTGTGACCAGAGTGGCGCAATGGTCGGACTGGTTCTCAGCCCGATTTCTTAGCGGCGCGGCCCGATCCGTCGCCGCCCTGCACCGCCTCCTCGCCCCCCGTTTCGGGGTCCAAACTGGCCAGCAGGGAGCGCAGGTCCTCGAGCTCGTGACGCAGGTATTCGCGGGTCACGACCTCGCCGACCGCCAGTCGCACCGCGGCGAGTTCGCGGGCCAGGAACTCGGTGTCGGCCTTGGTCTGCGCCGCGCGATGGCGGTCCTGTTCGAGCGCGACCCGGTCCCGATTTTCCTGACGATTCTGGGCCAGCAGGATCAGCGGCGCCGCGTAGGCGGCCTGCGTGGAGAAAGCCAGGTTGAGCAGAATGAAGGGGTAGGGGTCCCAGCGCAGCCCCACGGCGAACAGGTTCACCGCAATCCAGGCCAGCACCAAGATCGTCTGCACCAGCAGGTAGCGGCCGGTGCCGAAGAACCGCGCAATGGATTCTGTGACCTGGCCGACGGCCTCGGGGTCCAGGCGCGGCGAGTACCGGCGCGACGTCCGCGGGGTGTAGAGCCGGCGCGGTGCCGAGGACTTGCTCAAGCGGACCCTCCCAGTTCTCCAAGCCGGCCGGTCGCATCGAGCGCCTGCACATCCATGCGCCAATCGTGCGGCAACAAGTGATCGAGGAGATCGTCCACCGTCACCGCGCCCAATAGGTGGTTCTGATCATCGAGCACCGGTCCACACACCAGGTTGTACGCGGCGAGGTAGCGGGTCACCGCCGCCAGCGGCGTTTCCGGCGTCAGGGTGAGCAGGTCGGTGTCGACTATTCCACCGACCAGCTCCGCCGGTGGTTCGCGGAGCAGCCGCTGCAGCTGCACGCAGCCCAGGTATCGCCCGGTGGGTGTGGCCGTGGGCGGGCGCACGACGAACACCATGGACGAGAGGGCCGGGGTGAGGTCGGGGTCACGGACCCGGGCCAGCGCCTCGGCGACCGACGTGTCGGGCGTCAGCACCACCGGATCCGACGTCATCAGGCCGCCGGCGGTGTCGGGCGAATGTGCCAGCAGCCGGCGCACCGGGGCCGAGTCGCCGGGGTCCATTCGGGTCAGCAGCATTTCGGCGTCGGTCGGATTCAGCACGCCGAGCAGGTCGGCGGCATCGTCGGGGTCCATCTCTTCGAGCACGTCGGCGGAGCGCTCGGTGCCCAGCTCGGATAGCACGTCGGCCTGGTCCAGCTCGGGCAGTTCCTGCAGGACGTCCGCCAGGCGGTCGTCCTCGAGCGCTTTGAGCACCTCGTAGCGCCGCTTGGGGGGCAGGCCGCGGATGGCGTCGGCCACATCGACCGCCTTCCAGCCCTCGAATTGGTTCAGCAGTTGCGCCACCCCCTGGCCCGGCAGCGCCAGCGCCGACGGGGTCAGGCCCTGCACGTTCTGCCAATCCACGACGTGCACGGGGCCGCGCCGGCCCAGCCGTCGCTGGGTGCGCACGGCGACCCGGCTCACCATCCAGTCGCGGGTGCGGGTTTGTTCGATGCCCAGGTCGGTGACGACGAGGTCGAGGCCGGCCAGCTCGGGCAGGGCGGGATCGTTGACCTTGACCTGGGTGTCGAGCACCTGACCGATCGCCAGCACCTCGCCCGGGCGCTGTTCGAAGTGGCGCAAGGACACGCTGCCGGTGTTGAGTGTGACGGCCTCCGGCTCGATCGCGGCCACCCGCAGCATCGGGATGAAGACGCTGCGCCGCGTCGCCAGATCGACGATCAGTCCCAGGACGCGCGGTTGCTGACGCACGATGCTGATGCTGATCACGACATCGCGGACCCGGCCGAAGGACTCGCCGAGGGGACCCAGCACCAACATCCGCGAGAGCCGGGCGATGTACACCCTGTTGACCGATGCCATGGGGAAAGCCTAGGCAGGCGCCGGAGGCACGGCAGGCGGTGGCGGTGTTGACCCCGTTACTCCGATGCTGTCAACGCGAGTGCATCGCGAAGAGGACGACGATCGTGGTGACCACGAGAGTGGCGATGCCGATGACGATGCCGGCGACCGCGAGGCCGTAGCCGTCTTGCTGGGTGCGCTTGATCTGATTGATCGCGATCGCGCCCAGCACCATTGCCACAATCGAGCCGAGGCAGCAGCAGAACACGCCGGTGAACGACGAGATGAGCGAGGCGATAGCGAGCTTGTTCGTCCCCGGTTTGACTCCGCTCGGCGGCCCGTATCCGCCCAGGTGGTCCGGCGCGGGGTAGTAGCCGCCCGGGTAGGGCTGCGGCCCGTAGCCGGCGGGCGGGCCACCGAATTGCGGCGGCCCTGGCTGGTAGGGCGGCGGGCCGTAACCCGGCGGCTGGTCATACCCGGGCGGCGGCCCGTATCCGGGTGGGGGCGGCGGGTATTGGGCCGCATGGCCGGGGTGGTACTCGGCGGGATAGCCCGGCGGCGGGTACGCCGGGGGCGGATATTGGGGCGCCGAGGCCGGCGGTTCCCACGGAGTCTGGGGCTGATCGGGGGCCCCGCTGCCGGCGGGGGGCGGTTTGGCCTGGTCATCGTGGGCGCTTTCGCCGAAGCCGTCGCCGGGCGCTGTCATGCTGTTCAACCTAGCCGATGCGCGGGTGGCGGATCGGGGGTGAACCGCCCCGGGCCGCCGGGCCACCTCGGGTGGCGGCGCCTTGTTTTCGCAGGTGGACGCGCGGTGACTGGATAGGCTAGGAAGGCCCGAGATGTGACGTAGGCCAGGGCGGAGGAGAATGAGCACCAATGACTAATCCTTTCCAGCCCGGTCAAGTTCCCGGCGCCACGCCCCCGGGCGCGGCGGCGCGCCGGCATGGCGTCCCCGGGCTGCCCACGCCGCCCAAGGGTTGGCCGGTCGGGTCCTATCCCACCTACGCCGAGGCTCAGCGCGCCGTCGACTACCTCTCCGAGCAGCAGTTCCCGGTTCAGCAGGTGATCATCGTCGGCGTCGACCTGATGCAGGTCGAACGAGTCACCGGCCGGCTGACGTGGGCCAAGGTGCTCGGCGGTGGTGTGCTCAGCGGGGCCTGGCTGGGCTTGTTCATCGGCTTGGTGCTCGGCTTCTTCAGTCCGAGTCCGTGGGCCGCGCTGGCCACCGGCCTGGTCGCCGGCGTCTTCTTCGGTTTGATCACCTCCGCCGTCCCATACGCGATGGCCCGTGGCACAAGGGATTTCAGCTCGACCATGCAGCTGGTGGCCGGCCGCTACGACGTGCTCTGCGATCCGCAGAACGCCGAGAAGGCGCGGGATCTGTTGGCCCGCTTAGCGATTTGAGGGCGCACGCGAGAGGTGTGAACTCGATGGTGAGTCGTCGTGGGCGCGTGCGCCGGATGGGCGTCATCGCGTTGACGATGGTGGCCATCGCCGGGGCGGTGTCGTCCTGCGGGTCCCGGGGCAACGGGCTGGTGATCACGTTTTTCACACCCGATACCGATTCGGCCGCGTTCAACGCCGTCGCCCAGGGGTGCACCAAGCAATTGGGAGGCCGGTTCGCCATCCAGCACGTGAGCCTGCCGAGAGGTCCCGGGGAGCAGCGTGTGCAGCTGGCGCGGCGGCTGAGCGCTCACGACGGCGGGCTGGACGTGATGGCGCTGGATGTGGTGTGGACCGCGGAGTTCGCCGAGGCGGGCTGGGCGCTGCCGCTATCCGACGACCCCGAAGGGCGGGCGGAGTCCGACGCCACCGCTGACACCTTGCCCGGCCCGTTGGCGACGGCCCGGTGGAACCGCAAGCTGTATGCCGCACCCGTCACCACCAATACCGAATTGCTCTGGTACCGAACCGATTTGGTGAGGCAACCGCCGCGGGACTGGGACGCGATGGTGGCCGAGGCCGCCCGGTTGCACGCCGCGGGCCAGCCCGCGTGGATCGCCGTGCAGGGGAACGAGGGTGAGGGCCTGGTGGTGTGGTTCAACACGCTGCTGGTCAGCGGCGGCGGTCAGGTGCTCTCCGAGGACGGCCGCCGGGTCACCTTGACCGACACGCCCGCGCACCGGGCCGCGACCGTCAACGCGCTGCGCATCCTCAAGTCGGTGGGCACGGCCCCCGGGGCCGACCCGTCAATCACCCGGACCGACGAAGGCACGGCGCGCCTGGCGGTCGAACAGGGCAATGCCGCACTGGAAGTCAACTGGCCGTATGTGCTGGCCTCCATGCTGGAGAACGCGGTGAAGGGCGGTGTCCCCTTCCTGCCGCTGAACCGCGACCCGGCCCTGGCGGGCAGCATCAATGGCGTCGGGACTTTCGTGCCCAGCGACGAGCAATTCCGCATCGCCTACGCCGCCAGCCAGAAGGTCTTCGGTTTCGCGCCGTATCCCGGTGTGTCGCCGGGCCGGCCGGCCAAGGTGACGATCGGCGGGCTGAACCTGGCCGTGGCCAGCACCACCCGCCACCGCGCGGAGGCGTTCGAAGCCGTGCGCTGCCTGCGCAGCCTGGCAAGCCAGAAGTACGTTTCGATGGAGGGCGGGCTGCCCGCGGTGCGCACGTCGTTGTACTCCGACCCGCAGTTCCAGGCCAAGTATCCGATGTACACGGTCATTCGCCGCCAACTCACCGACGCCGCCGTGCGGCCGGCGACGCCGGTGTATCAGGCGTTGTCGCTGCGCCTGTCGGCGGCGCTGAGCCCGATCACCGGGATCGACCCGGAGCGGACGGCCGACGAACTCACCACGCAGGCGCAGAAGGCCATCGACGGCAAAGGGCTGCTGCCGTGATCGCCACGGCCGTTGAGCCGCAGCGGGCGGCCGTCGCGCCGCGTGCGCGCGCCCGAAATCGGCTGTCGGAACGGCGACTTGCCTTCGTGCTCGTCGCACCGGCGGCGATCCTGATGCTGGCGGTGACGGCCTACCCGATCGGCTACGCGGTGTGGCTGAGCCTGCAGCGCAACAACCTCGCCACCCCAGACGACACCGCGTTCGTCGGCTTGAGCAACTACCAAACGATCCTCACCGACCGGTATTGGTGGACCGCGCTCGCCGTAACGCTGGGCATCTCAGTGGTTTCGGTGTCGCTCGAGTTCGTGTTGGGCCTGGCCCTGGCCTTGGTCATGCACCGCACCCTGGTCGGCAAGGGCCTGGTGCGCACCGCGGTGCTCATCCCGTACGGCATCGTCACCGTCGTCGCGTCGTACAGCTGGTATTACGCGTGGACGCCGGGGACCGGCTATCTGGCCAACCTCTTGCCGCACGGCAGTGCGCCTTTGACACAGCAGCTCCCGTCGCTGGGCATCGTCGTCCTCGCCGAGGTCTGGAAGACCACGCCGTTCATGTCGCTGCTGCTGCTGGCCGGGCTGGCGCTGGTGCCGGAGGACTTGCTGAAGGCCGCCCAGGTCGACGGCGCCGGGCCGTGGCGGCGGCTGGTGCGGATCACCCTGCCGATCATCAAGCCGGCGGTCGTGGTCGCGTTGTTGTTCCGGACGCTGGACGCCTTCCGCATCTTCGACAACATCTACGTGCTGACCGACGGCGCCAACAACACCGACTCGGTGTCAATCCTGGGGTACAACAATCTGTTCAAGGGATTCAACGTCGGATTGGGCTCGGCGATCAGCGTGCTGATCTTCTTCTGTGTCGGCGTCATCGCGCTGGTCTATATCAAGGTGTTCGGCGCGGCGGCGCCCGGTGGTGACGTCGATGACCGTTGACGGGGGCGGCTCCCGGCGCGCCTGGGCCGGCTGGGTCCTTCTAGACACCGTGGTGGTGGTGTACGCACTTCTTCCGGTGCTGTGGATCCTCAGCCTCTCGCTCAAGCCGACGTCAACGGTCAAGGACGGCAAGCTCATTCCGTCATCGGTGTCCTTCGAAAACTACCGCGGCATCTTCCGGGGCGACCTGTTCACCTCGGCGCTGGTCAACTCGATCGGGATCGGGTTGATCACCACCGCGATCGCGGTGCTGCTCGGCGCGATGGCGGCCTACGCGATCGCCCGGCTGAGCTTTCCCGGCAAGCGGGTGCTGATCGGCGCCACGTTGCTGGTCACCATGTTCCCGGCGATCTCGCTGGTCACCCCGCTGTTCAACATCGAGCGTTTCGTCGGTTTGTTCGACACCTGGCCGGGCCTGATCCTGCCCTACATCACGTTCGCTCTGCCGCTCGCCATCTACACGTTGTCGGCGTTCTTCCGGGAGATTCCGTGGGACCTGGAGAAGGCGGCCAAAATGGACGGCGCCACGCCCGCCCAGGCTCTCCGCAAGGTGATCGTGCCGCTGGCCGCGCCCGGAGTGGTGACCGCGGCGATCCTGGTGTTCATCTTCGCCTGGAACGACCTGCTGCTGGCGCTGTCCCTGACCGCCACGAAGGCGGCGATCACCGCACCGGTGGCCATCGCGAACTTCGGTGGCAGTTCGCAATTCGAGGAACCCACCGGATCGATCGCGGCCGGTGCCGTCGTGATCACGGTCCCGATAATCCTTTTTGTTCTAATCTTCCAACGACGAATCATCGCCGGGTTGACCTCTGGCGCTGTGAAGGGATAGCGCGATGGCCGAGATTGTGCTGGACCATGTCAGCAAGAGCTACCCGGACGGCGCCACGGCGGTGAAGGACCTCAGCATCACCATCGCCGACGGCGAATTCCTGATCCTGGTCGGGCCATCGGGCTGCGGCAAGACGACGACGCTGAACATGATTGCCGGCCTTGAGGACATCTCGTCGGGGGAGCTGCGCATCGGCGGCGAACGAATGAACGAGAAGGCACCCAGGGACCGCGACATCGCGATGGTTTTCCAGTCGTACGCGCTGTACCCGCACATGACCGTGCGGCAGAACATCGCGTTTCCGCTGACGCTGGCGAAGATGAAGAAGGCGGAGATCGCCCAGAAGGTGGAGGAGACCGCCAAAACCCTTGACCTGACTGAGCTACTGGACCGCAAGCCCTCCCAATTGTCGGGCGGGCAACGGCAGCGGGTCGCGATGGGCCGGGCGATCGTGCGCCACCCGAAGGCCTTCTTGATGGATGAGCCGCTGTCCAACCTGGACGCGAAGCTGCGCGTCCAGATGCGCGGCGAAATCGCCCGGCTGCAAAAGCGGCTGGGCACCACGACTGTCTACGTCACCCACGACCAGACCGAGGCGATGACGCTGGGAGACCGGGTGGTGGTGATGCGCGGCGGGATCGTCCAGCAGATCGGCACCCCGGACGAGCTCTATGAACATCCGGCCAACCTGTTCGTCGCGGGGTTCATCGGCTCGCCGGCGATGAACTTCTTCCCGGCCACGCTGACACCCATCGGGCTGACGCTGCCTTTCGGGGAAGTGATGCTGACACCGGAAGTCCAACAGGGGATCGCGCAGCACCCGGAGCCTGAGAACGTCATCGTGGGGGTGCGGCCCGAGCATCTGCAGGACGCCGCGTTGATCGACGGATACCAGCGCATCAGGGCGCTCACCTTCGAGGTGAAGGTCGACTTGGTTGAGTCGCTGGGCGCCGACAAGTTCGTGTACTTCTCCACCGCGGGGTGGGCGGCACACTCCGCCCAGCTGGACGAGCTGGCAGCCGAGGCCGATGCGCACGAAAATCAGTTCGTCGCAAGGGTTCCGGCGGAATCCAAAGCGGCGATCGGGCAGTCGATCGAGCTGGCGTTCGACACCACGAAGCTTGCCGTTTTCGACGCCGGCTCCGGGGCGAACCTGACCATCGCGACGTCTGAGGGGCAGTGACCTCGATTCTGGATCAGGTGCGCGCGCATCTGCACCGCCACTTCGCCGATGCCGAGCCCGATTCGGCGAGCGTGACATTCCTGGGGGCCGAACCCATCGAGGTGCTGCGTTTCCGCGGCAGCGACGGGTTGATGCACTACGTGTCGCTGGGCTGTTCGCGCTATCCGATGACCGACCCGACGCAGATCATCGATGACCAGACGCGCGGTCCGCGCGCCGAAGTCGTTCTGCGCCTGCGCGATCCGGGACCGGTCACCGGCATCGCCCGCAGCCTGGCGGTACTGGCGGCGACACCTGCCGTCGAGGGTCTGGTGTTGACCGCCGACGCGATGGTCGATCTCGGCTCGCCGCTGTGGGCGCGCCCCGGGGGACGGGTGCCGTTCACCGCGGTGCTGCTGGGCCCCGGCGACATCGACGATCTACCGCTGGAACCGCCCTTCGATCCCGTGCAATTCCTCTCGGCGACTCCCATCACCGCGACCGAAGCGGCCTGGGTGCGCTTGAAGGGCGCCGAAGCCATGCGAGAGGCATGGCAGAACGACGGCGTCGACGTGCTGAATCCGGATCGCCCCGCCGCACAACCACACTGACCGTGCGCTGTCAGAGCCAGTTGAGTCTCCGGAAGCTGAAGTACAGGGTCAGGCAGGCGGTGACCATGATGCCGACCACCACCGGGTAGCCCCAGTGCCACTTCAGCTCCGGCATGAACTCGAAGTTCATGCCATAGATGCCCGCGAACATGGTCGGCACCGCGATGATGCCGGCCCAGGCCGATATCTTGCGCATATCGGAGTTCTGCTGCATGCCCACCCGGGCCAACGCCGCCTGGATGAGCGAGTTGAGCATGTCGTCGTAGCTGTTGATATGGTCGGCCGCCTCGGACTGGTGGTCGGCGACGTCGCGCAGGTAGCGCCGGACCTCTTTGGAGATCAGGTCCTTGTTTTCCATCTGCATTCGATGGAACGCGCCGGACAGCGGGTTGACGCACCGGCGTAGTTCGACGACCTCGCGTTTGAGGAGATAAATCGGTTCGACGTCGAGCTTGCGGCCCGGGGAAAACGCCACCTCTTCGATGCTATCGATGTCGGATTCGACCAGCATGCTCACCTCGAGGTAATGGTCGACCACGTCGTCGGCGATGGCGTGCATCACCGCGTACGGCCCCAGCCGCAATTGCTCGGGGTCCGCCTCCATCCGCTTGCGCACCTCGGACAGCCCGCCGTGCTCGCCGTGGCGGACGGTGACCACGAAATCCTTGCCGACGAAGACCATGATCTCGCCGGTTTCGACGATCTGGCGGGCCATCGTCACCGATTCGTGCGGGACGTAGTTGACGGTCTTCAGGACAAGGAACACCGTGTCGTCGTACCGCTCCAGCTTGGGCCGTTGATGCGCGCACACCGCGTCCTCCACGGCCAGCGGGTGCAGCCCGAAAACGTCCGCGGCGTCCTGCATCTGGGCCTGATCCGGCTCGCGCAGGCCCACCCAGACGAACGCCTCGTGCCCGACCATCTCGATCTCGCGCACCTTGTTGCGCGCGGCCGCGTAGCTGAACGTGCCGGGCAGCCGGTGTCCCTCGGCGTAGACCGCGCAGTCGACCAACGTCTCGTTGGGCGGGTGGTGTCGGGCTGCGGCGTCCGCGGGCTGCACGCGCGGCTCATGCATGAGCGGCCGAAGCGCTTCGGGCAATGCGTCAAAACCCTGGAACACATCCACCTCCGATCGCAGCCTAAGTCTGACCGGCGGTGGTCAATGCTACGCGTTCCGCGCGCCGAACGAGCGATGACCGGCTGCGGAGAAAGGCGCTGGTAAGAGACCGGAGATCGGCGGCCCGGACGGGTGCGATAGTTTCGAGCCGACACCGGAAATCTGCACGCACTTCTCCATAAGGAGTACACCGACGTGAGCGCAAGTCCTCTCAAGGTCGCCGTCACCGGCGCCGCCGGCCAGATCGGTTACAGCCTGTTGTTCCGCCTGGCAAGCGGCTCGCTGCTGGGGCCCGACCGGCCGATCGAGCTGCGTTTGCTCGAGATCGAGCCCGCGCTCAAGGCGCTCGAGGGCGTCGTGATGGAACTCGACGACTGCGCTTTCCCGCTGCTGGCGGGCGTCGAAACCGGCGCGGACGCCAACAAGATCTTCGACGGCGCCAACCTCGCGCTGTTGGTCGGCGCCCGCCCGCGCGGCCCGGGCATGGAGCGCAGCGACCTGCTGGAGGCCAACGGGGCGATCTTCACCGCGCAGGGCAAGGCGCTGAACTCGGTCGCGGCCGACGACATCCGCGTCCTGACCACCGGCAACCCGGCCAACACCAACGGGCTGATCGCGATGAGCAACGCCCCCGACATCCCGCGGGAGCGGTTCACCGCGCTGACCCGCCTCGACCACAACCGCGCCCTCACGCAGCTGGCCAAGAAGGCCGGCGTCGCGGTCACCGACATCAAGAAGATGACGATCTGGGGCAACCACTCCGCCACCCAGTACCCCGACGTCTTCCACGCCGAGATCAAGGGCAAGAATGCCGCCGAGGTCGTCAACGACCAGGCCTGGATCGAGAACGACTTCATCCCGACCGTCGCCAAGCGCGGCGCGGCCGTCATCGACGCCCGCGGCGCGTCCTCGGCCGCCTCGGCCGCGTCGGCCACCGTCGACGCCGCCCGGGACTGGCTGCTGGGCTCGCCCGAGGGCGACTGGGTCTCGATGTCGGTCATCTCCGACGGCTCGTACGGGGTGCCGGAGGGCCTGATGTCGTCATTCCCGGTGACCACCAAGGGCGGCAACTGGGCGATCGTCACCGGCCTGGAGATCGACGACTTCTCCCGCGCCCGGATCGACAAGACGACAGCCGAGCTGGCCGACGAGCGTAAGGCGGTCACCGAGCTCGGCCTGATCTGACCCGGCTGGCCGGGCGTGGCAGCTCGCCGCTGGATCGGATTCGCAGATTAGGCCTACTAATCGGTAGTCAGTACCCTGGGGCGCGTGTCCGAGTTGATCGAATCGATACAGGTGCACGCCGAACAAGGTCGGATCACCGACGCGGAAATCTTCGGGGCACACGTGGGCGGAAAGCTTTCCGTAGGCCCGACGGCTTCGTTGGACACCCAGCGCGCGTTGTCGATCGCCTACACCCCGGGTGTGGCGCAGGTCAGCCGTGCGATCGCCGCCGATCGCACCCTGGCCGCCCGTTACACGTGGGCGAGCCGGTTGGTCGCGGTCGTCAGCGACGGCAGCGCGGTGCTGGGCCTGGGTGACATCGGACCCGCCGCCTCGCTGCCGGTGATGGAGGGCAAGTGCGCCCTGTTTCAGGCATACGGCGGCCTGAACGCGATCCCGATCGTGCTGGACACCAAGGATCCCGACGAGATCGTCGAAACCCTGGTGCGGCTGCGGCCGACGTTCGGCGCCGTCAACCTCGAGGACATCTCCGCCCCGCGCTGCTTCGAGATCGAACGGCGAGTCATCGAGGCGCTGGACTGTCCCGTCATGCACGACGACCAGCACGGCACGGCGATCGTCGCATTGGCCGCACTAATGGGCGCCACCAAGTTGCTCGGCCGCGACATGACGTCGCTGCGGGTCGTCGTCTCCGGCGCGGGCGCCGCGGGTGTCGCGTGCACCAACCTCCTTCTGGCGATGGGTGTTTCCGATATCACCGTGCTCGACTCGCGCGGGATCTTGCACACCGGGCGCGACGACATGAACAGCGTGAAGGGCGTCCTGGCGCAGCGCACCAACCCGGACGGTCTCACGGGCAGCATGGCCGAAGCGCTGCGCGGCGCCGACCTGTTTCTCGGGGTGTCGGGCGGTGTGGTGCCCGAGGAGATGATCGCCGCCATGGCGCCCGATGCGATCGTGTTCGCGCTGTCCAACCCCGATCCGGAGATCCACCCGCAGGTCGCGGCCAAGTATGCGGCGGTGGTGGCCACCGGTCGCAGCGACTTCCCCAACCAGATCAACAATGTGCTGGCGTTCCCCGGCGTGTTTCGTGGGGCGCTCGATGCCGGGGCGCGCCGGATCACCGAAAAGATGATGGTTGCCGCGGCCGAAGCGATCTTCTCGGTCGTCAGTGACGACCTGGCTTTCGACCGGATCGTCCCCAGCCCGCTGGACCTGCGCGTCGGGCATGCGGTCGCCACGGCGGTGGCCCTGGCCGCAGACCCTGCAGACATCGCGGGGTGAGAGGCGGCCGCCTGGCGGCGCCGCTGCTCGCCGCCGTACTCGTGGTGGCCGGCTGTGGCACCGGCACCGGTGACCACCGCGCCCGTCCGGAACTGGTCGTGGGCTCCGGGACGGATCCCGAGTCGGCGTTGCTGGCCGGCGTCTACGTGGCCGCGCTGCGGTCATACGGTTTCCCGGCGCGCGCCGAGACCGCCGACGATCCGATGGCGCGCCTGGATTCGGGCGCGTTCACTGTCGTCCCGGCCCTGACCGGTCGCGAGCTGCAGAGCCTGCAGCCCGGGGCGGTGGCGAGGTCCGACGCCGACGTCTACCGCGCGATGGTGGCTGCGCTACCCGAGGGTGTCGCCGCGGGCGACTACACGACGGCGGCCGAAGACAAGCCCGTGCTGCTGGTGACGGGGGCCACCGCCAAGGCGTGGGGCGGCAGTGCGGTCAGCGCGGACTTGAGCACGCTGCCCAAGCACTGCGCCGGCTTGGTCGTCGGCACCGTCACCGGGCGCCAGGCTCCGTCGGCCGTGGGCACCTGCCGGCTGCCCGCCCCGCGCGAATTCCCGGACGAGACAACGCTGTTCGCCGCGGTGCGGGCCGGGCAGCTGACGCTCGCGTGGACGACCACCGCCGACCCGGGCCTGCCCACCGACCTGGTCACGCTCGCCGACGGCAAGCCCGCCCTGATACGGGCGGAGAACGTGGTGCCGCTGTATCGCCGCAACGAGCTGAGCGATCGGCAATTGCTGGCGATCAACGAAGTCGCCGGCGTGCTGGACACCGCTGCGCTGGTCGACATGCGCCGCCAGGTGGCCGGCGGAGCCGACCCGCAGGCCGTGGCCGGCGGGTGGTTGGCAGAACACCCGCTGGGGCGGTAGGCCTTCAGCGCTTGGGCATGAGCTGGTGGACCACCTGCTGCACTCGTCGCATGACCGGTCCGCCCAGCAGCCGCTCGGGTCTCGAACCGGTCAGCCGCACCACCGCGTCCATGGCCTTGACGTCCGGTCCGACCAGCACTCGAGCCTTGTTTTTTCGCACTGCTTCCAGGATGATCTGGGCCGCTCGTTGTGGCGTTGTCTTGGCCTGTTGTTCCTCGAACATTTCCGCCAGGCCATCCTGGTCGAGCCCGTCGGCGAAGATGGCGTTGCGGGCGAACCCCGTCTTCACGCCACCGGGGTGCACCGTCATCACCCGCACCGGATGGCCGGCCAGCACCATCTCCTGTCGCAACGCCTCGGTAAAACCGCGAACGGCGAACTTGGCCGACACGTACGCCGCCTGCCCGGGAGCCGAGAACAGGCCGAGGGCGCTCGAGATGTTGACGACGTGGCCGTCGCCGGAGGCGATCAGGTGGGGCAGGAACGCTTTGGTGCCGTTGACGACGCCCCAATAGTCGACGTCCATCACCCGCTCGATGTCCTTGAATCGGCTGTCTTCGATGGACCCGACGAACGTGATGCCGGCGTTGTTGTAGACCTGGTTCACCTTGCCGAAGTGCTCGCGGACCGCGTCGGCGTAGGCCAGAACGGCCTCGCGCTCGGTCACGTCGAGCCGATCGGCTTTGACCGGGGCGCCGATGGCCTTCAGTTGCTGCTCGGTCTGCGCGAGCCCGTCGATGTCGACGTCGCTGATCGCGAGCTTGGCGCCCGCGCGGCCGAGTTCCAGGGCCAACGCCTGGCCGATACCTGAACCCGCGCCCGTCACGACGGCGACTTTGCCGGCGAACCCATGCATGCGGTACTCCCTCGTGGCGGCGTGCTGCGTCAGGCTATCCGGTACCAACCGTCGTCGCTGCGGCGGGGATCACTGCTTGGGCATCAACCGGCCCATGACCGGGCCGAACAGCTGCTGGTATCCGGGGCCCGTCAGTCGCACCAAGGCGTCTAGAACCTTGGCGTCCGTGCCGACCAGCACCCGGGCCTTCTTCTTGCGCACCGCCTCCAGGATGATCTGGGCGGCGCGTTGCGGGCTGGTCTTGGCCAGCCGCTTGTCGAAGAGGCTGGCCAGCTGGGCCTGGTCGAGCCCCTCGGCGGCCGTGGCGTTGCGGGCGATCGCGGTTTTGATGCCGCCGGGGTGCACCGTGGTCACCGCCACCGGGCGGCCGGCCGCCAGCATTTCCTGACGCAGCGCCTCGGTGAAGCCGCGGACCGCGAACTTGGCCGAGTTGTAGGCCGCCTGCCCGGGCACCGCGAAGAGACCGAACACGCTGGAGACGTTGATGACGTGGCCGTCGCCGGAGGCGATCAGGTGGGGGAGGAACGCTTTGGTGCCGTTGACGACGCCCCAGAAATCGACGTCCATCACCCGTTCGATGTCCTTGAACTGGCTGACTTCCACGTCGCCGGTGAACGCGATGCCGGCGTTGTTGTAGATCTGG
This sequence comes from uncultured Actinomycetota bacterium, assembly GCA_963732835.1. Classification (GTDB taxonomy): domain Bacteria; phylum Actinomycetota; class Actinomycetes; order Mycobacteriales; family Mycobacteriaceae; genus Mycobacterium. Next base: position 102,833 of record CAVTBA010000015.1, on the reverse strand, counting down.
TTCACCTTGCCGAAGTGCTCGCGGACCGCGTCGGCGTAGGCCAGGAAGGCCTCGCGCTCGGTCACGTCGAGCCGGTCCGCCTTGACCTCGGCTCCGATCGCCTTCAGCTGCGCCTCGGTCTCCGCCAGGCCTTCGACGTCGACGTCGCTGATCGCCACCTTGGCGCCCGAGCGACCCAACTCAAGGGCCAGCGCTCGCCCGATACCCGAACCCGCGCCTGTCACCACGGCGACCTTGCCGGCGAACCCTTGCATGAGCACCCTTCCCTATCGGCTCGTTTGCGTCGAGGCTAGCCGGTACCGGCGGTCCCTGGTACCGGTGGGTGGTTACGGATCCGTCGGATCATCGGAACGCCGTGTCGAGGATCTCCTGCTGCTCGACGGCGTGCACCTTCGAAGAACCCGATGACGGGGCCGACATGGCCCGGCGCGAGATGCGCTTGAGCCCGGTCAGCTTGTCGGGCAGCAGCTCCGGCAGTTCCAGGCCGAACCGCGGCCACGCGCCCTGGTTGGCCGGCTCCTCCTGCACCCAGAAGAACTCCGTGGCGTTCGCGTAGCGGCCCAGCGTTTCGTTGAGCCGGCGCTTGGGCAGCGGGGCGAGCTGTTCGATCCGCACGATCGCGACGTCGTCCCGGTTGTCCTTGGCCTTCCGCGCGACCAGCTCGTAGTAGATCTTCCCGCTGGTCAGCAGGATCCGCCCGACCTTGCTGCGGTCACCGATGCCGTCCTCGTAGGTCGGCTCTTCGAGCACCGAGCGGAACTTGATCTCCGTGAAGTCCCTGACGTCGCTGACGGCGGCTTTGTTGCGCAGCATCGACTTCGGCGTGAACACGATCAGCGGGCGCTGAACGCCGTCGAGGGCGTGGCGGCGCAACAGGTGGAAATAGTTGGACGGCGTCGAGGGCATCGCGATCGTCATCGAACCCTCCGCCCACAGCTGCAGGAAGCGTTCGATGCGGCCCGAGGTGTGGTCGGGGCCCTGGCCTTCGTGGCCGTGCGGCAGCAGCAGCACCACGTTGGACAGCTGGCCCCACTTGGCTTCACCGGAGCTGATGAACTCGTCGATGATCGACTGCGCGCCGTTGACGAAGTCGCCGAACTGCGCCTCCCACAGCACCAGGGCGTCCGGGTTGCCCACGGTGTAGCCGTATTCGAAGCCGACGGCGGCGTACTCCGACAGCGGTGAGTCGTAGACCAGGAACTTGCCGCCGGTGGGAGTCCCGTCGGTGTTCGTCGCCAGCAATTGCAGCGGGGTGAACTCTTCGCCGGTGTGGCGGTCGATGATGACCGAATGCCGCTGGGAGAAGGTGCCGCGCCGCGTGTCCTGGCCCGACAGCCGGACCAGCTTGCCCTCGGCCACCAGCGAACCCAGCGCCAGCAGCTCGCCGAACGCCCAGTCGATCTTGCCTTCGTAGGCCATCTCCCGGCGCTTTTCCAGCACCGGCTGCACCCGCGGGTGCGGGCTGAAGCCCTCCGGCAGGGCGAGGAACGCGTCCCCGATGCGGGACAGCAGCGCCTTGTCCACCCCGGTCGACAGGCCCGCGGGAAGCATCTGGTCGGCCTCGACCGACGCGCTCGGTTGTACGCCGTGTTTCTCCAGATCCCGGACCTCGTTGAACACCCGCTCCAGCTGGCCCTGGTAATCGCGCAGTGCGTCCTCGGCCTCCTTCAGCGAGATGTCGCCGCGGCCGATCAGGGCTTCGGTGTAGCTCTTGCGGACCCCACGCTTGATGTCGACGGCGTCGTACATCGCGGGGTTGGTCATCGACGGGTCGTCGCCCTCGTTGTGGCCGCGCTTGCGGTAGCACAGCATGTCGATGACGACGTCCTTCTTGAACTTCTGCCGAAAGTCCACGGCCAGCTGCGCCACCCACACGCAGGCTTCCGGGTCGTCGCCGTTGACGTGGAAAATCGGCGCCCCGATCATCTTGGCGACGTCGGTGCAGTACTCGCTGGATCGCGAATACTCCGGCGCCGTGGTGAAGCCGATCTGGTTGTTGACGATGATGTGGATGGTGCCGCCGACCCGATAGCCGGGCAGGTTCGCCATGTTCAGCGTCTCGGCGACCACGCCCTGACCGGCAAAGGCGGCATCACCGTGCATCATCATCGGCACCACCGAGAAGGCCTTCTCGTCACCGTCGTCGTGGGCGCCCCGGTTGAGCAGGTCCTGCTTGGCCCGGACCAGGCCCTCCAGCACCGGGTCCACGGCTTCGAGGTGCGACGGGTTGGCGGTCAACGAGACCTGGATGTCGTTGTCGCCGAACATCTGCAGGTACACACCGGTGGCGCCGAGGTGGTACTTGACGTCACCGGAGCCGTGGGCCTGCGACGGGTTGAGGTTGCCCTCGAACTCGCTGAAGATCTGCGAGTACGGCTTGCCGACGATGTTGGCCAGCACGTTGAGCCGCCCGCGGTGCGGCATCGCGATGACCACCTCGTCGAGCCCGTGCTCGGCGCACTGGTCGATCGCCGCGTCCATCATCGGGATCACGCTTTCCGCGCCTTCTAGTGAAAATCGTTTCTGCCCAACGTATTTGGTCTGCAGGAAGGTCTCGAAGGCCTCGGCGGCGTTGAGCTTGCTCAGGATGAATTTCTGCTCGGCCACCGTCGGTTTGACGTGTTTGGTCTCGACGCGCTGCTGCAGCCACTCCTGCTGTGAGGGCTCGAGGATGTGGGTGTATTCCACGCCGACGTGGCGGCAGTAGGCGTCGCGCAGCAGTCCCAGCACGTCGCGCAGCTTCTTGTACTCGCAACCGGCAAAGCCGTTGACCTTGAACACCCGATCGAGATCCCACAGCGTCAGGCCGTGGTTGAGAATCTCGAGGTCGGGGTGGCTGCGGAACCGGCTGCCGTCCAACCGCAGCGGGTCGATGTCGGCCATCAGGTGACCGCGGTTGCGGTAGGCCGCGATCAGCTCCATCACCCGGGCGTTCTTGTCGACGATCGAGTCCGGGTTGTCGGTGCTCCACCGCACCGGCACGTAGGGGTTGCCCAGTTCGCGGAAGATGTCGTCCCAGAACGCGTCCGACAGCAGCATCTCGTGGATGGCGCGCAGGAAGTCGCCGGATTCCGCGCCCTGGATGATCCGGTGGTCGTACGTGGAGGTCAGCGTGATCAGCTTGCCGATCCCCAGCTCGGCGATGCGTTCCTCGCTGGCGCCCTGGAACTCGGCGGGGTATTCCATGGCGCCGACGCCGATGATGGCGCCCTGGCCGGTCATCAGCCGCGGCACCGAGTGCACGGTGCCGATGGTGCCGGGGTTGGTCAGCGAAATCGTCACGCCCGCAAAGTCTTCGGCGGTCAACTTACCGTCGCGGGCCCGCCGCACGATGTCCTCATAGGCGGTGACGAACTGCGCGAACCGCATCGTTTCGCAGCCCTTGATGCCGGCCACCACCAGGGAGCGCTTCCCGTCCTTGCCCTGCAGGTCGATGGCGAGGCCCAGATTGGTGCGAGCCGGCGTGACAGCGGTGGGCTTTCCGTCGACCTCGGCGAAGTGCCGATTCATGTTCGGGAACTGCTTGATCGCCTGCACCAGCGCGTAGCCCAGCAGGTGGGTGAAGGAGATCTTGCCGCCGCGGGTGCGCTTGAGCTGGTTGTTGATGACGATCCGGTTGTCGATGAGCAGCTTGGCCGGAACGGCGCGGACGCTGGTGGCGGTCGGCACGTCCAGCGAGGCGGACATGTTCTTGACGACGGCGGCCGCGGCGCCGCGCAGCGTCTGCAGCTCGTCACCTTCGGCAGGCGGGGGAGTCTCGGCTTTGGCCTTGACCGGTGCTGCCGCGGGGGCGCCGTTTCCGGCGCCATCGCCTGGGGCGGGTTTGGGGGGCGCAACGGCCTGGGCGGACGGCTGGGCGGCGGGCGCGGGCTTTGCTTGCGGGGAGCTCGCGGCGGCCTGGCCGTCACCGGTGGTCGGGGCGGTCGAGGCCGAATCGCCGGTCGGCTCGGGGTTGTAGTCGACCAGGAACTCGTGCCAGCTCGGATCGACCGACGAGGGGTCATCGCGGAACTTGCGGTACATCTCCTCGACCAGCCATTCGTTTTGCCCGAATGGTGAACTTGTGTTGCTCACGACCGCTGTTCGCCTCAATTCCTCTGTCCTGCAAGCGCTTCAAGCAACTGTTGCGCGGCGCCCGCACGTTTGTCGGCCCCGGATTGTGGAGCATGTCACACCAGTGTCGATGCTCAACGTGTCCGCCCTATAAAGGCTAACCTTTCGCCAGTAATTCGCCAGGCAGAAGGGGGTAGGAGGCGGCTGGCCGCCGGTTAGCCGGCTTCGTGGAACGGCGGCACCAGGTGCAGCGCACGCGGCCAGCCCAGCGGCGGGGTGCCGAATGCCCGGTCGGCGTTGCGGACGATCTTCTTGCCGGCGAAATAGTTGCCGATGGCGCCGACGACGATCCCGATGCCCACCGGCAGCAGCTTGCCGAACATCAGGGCGCCGCGTCGCAGCGTGTACCGCTTGACCCATGACTTGAGCAGCCGCGAGTTCAGCCGCGACATCGACGACAGCGGCACGGCGGCTACGCTCTCGGAAATCCAGCCGCCGTTGGTGCGTGCGGGGCCGAGCAGCTGGGTGACCGCGGCCTTGCTGTTGTCGCCGACCAGCACCGACAGCACCAGGGCGCGGCGCCGTTCCCGGTGGTCGGCGGGGATGTCGTGCACCACCGCGACGGCCAAGACGAAGAAAGCGGTGGCTTCCAGGAACGTCACGGATTCCGCGGCGGCGGCGGACAGCGCGCTCAGCGTCCCGATGCCGGGGATGGTCGCCGCCGCCCCCACCGCCATGCCGCTGGCCGTCACCATGCCCACGTAGCGTTTCTGCAGCTTGGCCAGGATGTCGGCCGGGCTGCTGCTCGGGTGCGCGTTGCGCAACCGGGACACATACGCTTCTGCCGCCGGGCCCTGGATCCGCGAGCTTCGCTCGATGACTTGGGCCAATGCCCGCGCGGACGCCTTGGGCCGGCCGTCGGTGGGCGGCGGCTGATCCGCGTGCGACATGCTGAAAAACCGGTTCGAAGACCGCTTCCGTCGGGCCCGCATCTTGCCTCTCCTGCAAATGGCGTCCTACCAGGCTAACGTGCCCGCCGCGGAACACCGACCGAACACGAAACCTTCCGCGTGGTGTACCCCGGATCGGATCCATGGCTGCCCTCAATTGCCTCAGCGGCAATAATGCAGGCTGGATGTCGTGACGGTCCCGGACGGGCGCCGCGCAGGCACGCATCGTCGGGAGCTGAAACGAGGTGGGTAGATGACCACGGCGAGGCCTCCGTCGTCCGGGTGGACCCGGCGCGTGGTGCCGAACCCGGCCCAGGTCGCCCATCGCCGGAACCTGCTCACCCAGAACTCGCCGCATTCCCAGAAGCCCTGGAACGCGCTCTGGGCGATGATGATCGGCTTTTTCATGATCATGGTCGACTCGACCATCGTCGCCATCGCGAACCCGACGATCATGACGAAGTTGCACATCGGCTACGCCACCGTGGTGTGGGTGACCAGCGCCTACCTGCTGGGTTATGCGGTCGTGTTGCTGGTGGCCGGGCGCCTCGGGGACCGATTCGGCCCCAAGAACCTGTACCTGATCGGTCTGGTGGTGTTCACGGTGGCCTCGGTGTGGTGCGGGCTGTCGGGCAGCGCCGCCATGCTGATCGCCGCCCGCGTCGTCCAGGGTGTCGGCGCCGGGGTGCTCACCCCGCAGACCTTGTCGACCATCACCCGGACTTTTCCGCCGGAGCGGCGCGGCGTCGCGGTGAGCCTGTGGGGTGCCACCGCCGGCGTCGCCAGCCTGGTCGGCCCGCTGGCCGGCGGCGTGCTGGTCGACGGGCTGGGGTGGCAGTGGATCTTCTTCGTCAACGTCCCCATCGGCGTGGTGGGGCTGGCGCTGGCGTACTGGCTCGTCCCGGTGCTGCCCACCCAGTCGCACCGGTTCGACCTGGTCGGCGTCGTGCTGTCCGGGGTGGGCATCTTCCTGATCGTGTTCGCGCTGCAACAGGGCCAGTCCGCGCACTGGGAGCCCTGGATCTGGGCGCTCATGGTCGCCGGCATCGGGTTCATGACGGTGTTCGTGTTCTGGCAGTCGGTGAACACCGACGAGCCGCTGATTCCCCTGGTGATCTTCGGTGACCGCGACTTCGGGCTGTGCAACGTCGGGGTGGCGATCATCTCGTTCGCCGCGACGGCGATGATGCTGCCGCTGACGTTCTACGCGCAGGCGGTATGCGGGCTGTCGCCGACGCGCTCGGCCCTGCTGATCGCGCCGATGGCGATCGCCAACGGTGTGTTCGCGCCGTTCGTCGGCAGGATGGTCGACAAATACCATCCGCGGCCGGTCCTCGGTTTCGGCTTCTCGGTGCTGGCGATCGCACTGACCTGGCTCACCTTCGAGATGTCGCCGGCGACGCCGATCTGGCGGCTGGTGTTGCCGTTCTTCGCGACGGGCATCGGCATGGCATTCGTGTGGTCGCCGCTGACCGCCACCGCGACGCGCAACCTGCCGCCGCGCCTGGCCGGTGCGGGCTCCGCCGTGTACAACTCCGTTCGCCAGCTCGGCGCGGTGCTCGGAAGCGCCGGCATGGCCGCGTTCATGACGTCACGGATCGGCGCCGAGATGCCGCCCCAGCCCTCCGCCGGCGCCGGCGACCGGGAGCCCGCGACGCTGCAACTGCCCGAATTCCTGCGCGACCCCTTCGCGGCCGCGATGTCGCAGTCGGTGCTGTTGCCGGCGTTCATCGCGCTGTTCGGGATCGTGGCCGCGCTGTTCTTGGCCGGGTTCGCGCGTTCGGCCGCGGCCCCTGGGCCGCCCGAGGGGGGCGACGTGGTCGACGACGACTATGACGACGACGAGTACGTCGAGTGCATTCTTCTTCGTGAACCCGACCCCGCCCCCGCCCCGCGCGCGGAATACGGGCAGGACAGCCGCGCCGCACCGCCGGCCGGCCGCGTCACCCGTCCGCGCGCGGCACCCCCCGACGTGCCGACCGATCTGCGAAACGATCCGGCTCCGCATGGTGGCCCGATTGGCTTCGCGCACAACGGCTCTCATGTGGATACTCGCCAGCGTTTCCGTCCGGTCACCGAACTTTCGGCGCGCGCCTACCGTGCCCCACGCGATCGGCTTGCCCCGCCGCCGGAACGCCAGCAGCAGAACGGCTCGGCGCGAGGTCAGCGCCACCGCCGCGATCCTGACGACGACCCGGCCGGCTACGGTCGCCACTCGTCCGGCAATTAGGTGCGAGCCGGGCGGTCGTCACGTCGGCTCCGTCAGCGCCAGAAACGCGCCCAAGTCGATCAGGCCCGCGGGCGTGGTCGGCAGGTACTCGGTCAGCGAGCTCGACCGCACGATGACCGCCGCATACTGGGCCCGGCTGATCGCGACGTTGAGCCGGTTCCTGTTGAGCAAAAAGGAGATTCCGCGCGGCACCACGTCCGCCGAGGAGGCCGTCATCGAGACGAACACCACCGGCGCCTGCCCGCCCTGGAACTTGTCCACCGTGCCAACCCGGATCCCGCCGATCCCGGCAGCGGTCAACCGGTGGCGCAGCAGCGCCACCTGGGCGTTGTACGGCGCCAGCACCAACACGTCGGAGGCGGTCAGCGGCCGGGTGCCGTGCTCGTCGGTCCAGGGCGTGCCGAGCAGTCGAGCGATCTCGGCGGCGATCGCCTCGGCCTCCTCCGGGCTCTCCGTCGAGTTGCCGTGGTGCCCGACGGTGAGCGTCCGGACGCCGGGCCGGTATCCGGAAAGGCGTCGGGCGCCGGTGCACGCGTGGGAATGCAGCCTGCCCTCGTAGGACAGCGCGGAGACCGCGGCGCAGACCGCCGGATGCATCCGGTACGAGCGGTCCAGGAAATAGCCGCGTTCGTCGGGCAGGGTGCGCTGGCCGTCCACCAGCCAGTCGAGGGCGGACGTGTCGACGGGATCCGGATGGGTTCCCTGACTGACCTGCGGCAGCTGCTGAGGGTCGCCGAGCAGCAACAGGTTGGCCGCCGCCGGCGCCACGGCGATGGTGTTGGCCAAACAAAACTGGCCCGCCTCGTCGATGACCAATAGGTCCAGGCCGCCCGGCGGTACCCGACTGGCGTTGGCGAAATCCCATGCCGTACCGCCCACCACGCAGCCCGCGGTGTCGGCGATGAAGGTGGCGTAGGCGCTGCCGTCGATCTCCTGCCAGCGCGGGGCGTTGTGGTCGTTGCGCTTCTTGGCGACCAGCGCCGGGTCCAGCCCGGCGTCGATGACGCAGTCCAGCAGGTTCTCCACCGTGGCGTGCGATTGCGCCACGACGCCGATGCGCCAGCCATGGTCGGTGGCCAGCCGCTGGATCACGCGGGCGGCGGTGTGCGTCTTGCCGGTGCCGGGCGGCCCATGCACCGCCAGGTACGACGAGTCCAGGTCCAGTATCGCGGCGGTGATGTCGGCCGCAGTGTCCGAGGCGTCGGTACCACGCGGCAATGCGGAGCCGCTTCGGGTGCGGGGCGCGCGGCGCAGCAGGATGTCGACGACGGCGCTGCGGGGTAACCGCGGCAAGCCCGCCGCCACCGCGGCGGCGGTGGCCTCGATCGACTCACGCAGGGCGGTCGTCGGGATCGGCGGGCCGGGTGTGAGCGCGAACGGAAGCTGGTGAAATGGCTTGCCGTCGTTGCCTACTCGTTCGACGATGGTCACTTCGGTGGGCAGCGCCGGATCGTCGGCCTCGATCACCGTGGCGCGTCCGGCCGCCCGGCGGTCGGGATCGTCGGACATGCCGGGCGGGGCCGGGGGGTCGTAGAGCGCGAACACGTCGGCCATCAGCTCGCCGCGGGCCAGCTCGCCCCGCAGTCGCACCCGTCGCTGCGGCTTGCGCGCGCGGGGCGGCGTGTTCCAGCCCACGCTGACCGACACGTGCTCGGCGATGAAGACGTCGGTGTTGTCCGCCCACTCCTCGACGGGGAAGTTCAACCGGTCAAAATGCGCCCACCAGAACGGTTTGTCCTCGCGCCGGTGGTAGCCGCGCGCCGCGGCCAGCAGCGCCACCGCCGTCTGTTCGGTCGTGCGTTGACCGACTGCGGCGTCGCCGCTGAACGCCGACAAGCTCACCGCCAGCCGGTCGCGGTCCTCGACCGTGTTGCCGTCCCGGACGGGCTGGGCGCCGATCGGCACGACGCCGGATTCGTAGGCGCGCAACATCAACCAGTTACGCAGTTCCTGGGTCGAGCGGCAGTCGTAATGGTTGTAGTCCTCGATCTCTTTGAGCACCGAGGCGGCCTCGTCGCAACGACCGTCGGCCCGCAGTTCGCAGTATCGGGCGTAGGAGGTGATCGAACCGGTGGCCGTGGTGACGTCGCCGACCCGCAGCTGCGCTCCCATGTAGAGCGGTTCCAGCGCCTTCAGGCTGAACGACTCCGCGCCCACGCGAATGCTCTTGCGCACCAAGGGGTAGAGGTCGACCAGCGTTCCGCTGCGCAGGAGTTCGTCCACCTGGTCCTCGCCGACTCCGTAGCGGCCGGCGAGCCGCAGCAACGCGGTCTTCTCATAGGGCGCGTAGTGGTAGATGTGCATGTTCGGGCGACGTTTGCGGCGTTTGGCGACCATCGCCAAGAAATCGGTCAGGGCCTTGCGTTCGTCCACCCGGCTGTGGGCCCACAACGGGCGAAACGTGCCGGCCGGCCCGGCTTCCAGGACGCCGAACAGATATTCCAGACCCCACTCCTTCCCGTCGAGGGTCCACAGCGGGTCGCCCTCGAAGTCGAAGAACAGGTCGCCCGGGTCCGGTTCGGGTAGCAGCGTCAGCGGTTGCGGGTCGACGATCTCGAAAAGCGGCGTGCCGGTTTCGCGTTGGCGCACTTGAAGTCTCGCCTGGGCGGTCAACTTGCCGAGCGCACCGGGCGCCAGGTCCGGCACGGGACCGGCATGCTGGGCCAGCTCGGGTACCGTGGTGATTCCGGCGTCGATCAGCTTGTCGCGCTGGCCCACCCGCATGCCGGCGACCAGCAGCAGGTCGTCGGTGGCCCGCAATTGCTCGGTGCACAACGGGCAGCGCAAACAGGCGCCCACGTCCTCGTCGTCCCAGCGAACCGCCGCACCCCCGGCGTGGTGCTCGTCGAGAAGCCGCTGCAGCCGGGCGCGCTGGGAGCGGTAAACCGGAACCAGGTCGCGGACGCGGTAGGGGGCGGCCGTCCCGTCGCCCAGGTGCAGTTCGGCCTCGGGCGCCACCGGGACACCGGAGGCTGCCAGCGCGTCGGCGTACGCGGCCAGCTGCAGCAGCGCGGTCACATTGGCCGAACGGGCCAGCTTGGTATCGACGACTCGGTACTGTTCGCCGTCTCGCACCAGGAAGTCGGCGAAGCCGACGAAGCGGCCGTCGAACATGGCGGCCTGGTACACGGCGGGAGCTCGGCCGGCGATGGCGCGCCGGGTCGCCTCGGCGGCCGCCGCGAGGCCGGCGAGCGTGTAGGCCGGGCGGCCGATGACCGCGACGCCATCGCCGAACTCGGCGCGCAGCCGGTCCAGTTCGCGTCGCTCGTGTTCGTTCCCGAGGACGGCGGTCCGTGCGAGCAGGTCGTCCTCGGCCGGGGCGGCGGGCCCCCGGCCGAGCTTCGCGTCGAAATCCCGCAACAGTGCGTACTCGCAGCGGGCGGCGGCGGCGAGATCCGACGCGCTGTACACGATGCTGTCGCCAGTGACGAACACAGCAGCAACTGTAGGGGAGAGGACTGACGAAAAGGCGGTCTCGCCGGTCGGGTCTAGTGGCCCGGGGCGTTACCGATCAGCTCCACGCCGTTGCCGTTCCAGTGGAACCGCACATCGGTGGTCAGCCCGTTGATGCCGCTGGGGTAGGTCAGCGCCACCGTGTCGCCGGTGGTCTGCGCCGCGTCGACGCCATTGAACCCGTAGGTGTCGGGCACCCCCTGCGAGATGAACTGCCCGAGATGGAACAGCACCGCCCGGGTGGTGGGGTTGACGGCGTTGGTGTTGGCCTTGACGATCACCGCCGACAGCTGGGCGCACTGGTTGTAGTTGCCGGCCAGCGGCTCCGGGTTCCACGGTTGCTGACTGCGCGGATCGCGAGGCAGTTCGGAGACCACCTTCGCGATGGCGGGGGCGGCGAGGTTGACCGCGCACGGATCGGCCGGTGGGGCATTGCTGCCGGGCGGCGCGGCGGCGCCGGAGGGCTGAGCCGGGGCGGTGATGGACGGGGTCTCGGTGGTCGTCGTAGCCTGCGGCGTCTTGGCGACCGTGGAGTCTCCCGAACCACAGCCGGTCAACGTCATGGCGATCAACGCGACAGCGGCCGAGCCGGTCAGTGGCTCGGTACGGCGGGGTAGCGACCACACATCGCGCACCGTACCGGCATCGCGCCCGCAGGTGTGACAGGCACGGCCGGAGCCGGCGCAGCTGTGCGCATGATCACGGTCCCCGCAGCGCTCAGGCCCCCGCAAGCGGGCGGTACCCCCACCGCTGAGCTCGCGATCACCACGGGGCTCGATGGTGGTGACCCGCAGCGCTCAGGCCCCCGCAAGCGGGCGGTACCCCCACCGCTGAGCTCGCGATCACCACTAGACTCCTTGGGCGATGACCACTCCGGACAGCTCGCCTGAGCCTGCCTCTCCGACGTTTGCCGACCTGCAGATCCATCCCTCGGTCCTGCGGGCGATCGCCGACGTCGGCTACGAGTCACCCACGGGCATCCAGGCCGCGACGATTCCGGCGCTGATGGCGGGTTCGGACGTCGTCGGGCTGGCGCAGACCGGCACCGGCAAGACGGCGGCGTTCGCGATCCCGATCCTGTCCAAGATCGACGTCACCAGCACCGCGACCCAGGCGCTGGTATTGGCGCCCACCCGGGAGCTGGCCCTGCAGGTGGCCGAGGCATTCAGCCGCTACGGGGCCCACCTGCCGAAGATCAACGTGCTGCCGATCTACGGCGGCTCCTCCTACACCGTGCAACTGGCCGGGCTGAGACGCGGTGCCCACGTGGTGGTCGGGACTCCCGGCCGGGTCATCGACCATCTCGAACGCGGGACGCTGGACCTGTCGCGGGTGGACTACCTGGTGCTCGACGAGGCCGACGAGATGCTCACCATGGGCTTCGCCGAAGATGTCGAACGCATCCTGGCCGACACCCCCGAGTACAAGCAGGTCGCCCTCTTCTCGGCGACCATGCCGCCGGCGATCCGCAAGCTCACCACCAAGTACTTGCACGATCCGTTCGAGGTCACCTCCAAGGCCAAAACCGCTACGGCGGATAACATTTCGCAGCGCTACATCCAGGTCGCCGGTCCGCGCAAGATGGAGGCGCTGACCCGCGTCCTCGAAGTGGAGCCGTTCGAGGCGATGATCGTCTTCGTGCGCACCAAGCAGGCCACCGAGGAAGTCGCCGAAAAACTAAGGGCCCGAGGGTTTTCCGCGGCCGCCATCAACGGCGACATCCCACAAGCCCAGCGCGAACGGACCGTCGCTGCGCTGAAGGATGGTGGCATCGACATCCTGGTCGCCACCGACGTGGCCGCGCGCGGGCTGGACGTGGAGCGGATATCGCACGTGCTCAACTACGACATCCCGCACGACACCGAGTCCTACGTGCATCGCATCGGACGCACCGGCCGGGCGGGGCGTTCGGGAACGGCGCTGCTGTTCGTTTCCCCGCGGGAGCGCCACCTGCTCAAGGCGATCGAAAAGGCAACGCGGCAAACGCTCACCGAAGCCGAGCTGCCCTCCGTCGAGGACGTCAACGCCCAACGGGTGGCCAAGTTCGCCGATTCCATCACCGCCGCGCTGGGGCGCCCGGGGATCGACTTGTTCCGCAAGTTGGTCGAGGACTACGAACGCGAACACGACGTCCCGTTGGCCGACATAGCCGCGGCACTGGCGCTGCACTCCCGCGACGGCGAAGAATTCCTGATGTCGCCCGAGCCGCCGCGCGAGCGGCACGCCGAGCATCGCGAGCGTCCCGAAAAGCCAAGGCAAACGAGGCCATTCACCACTTACCGCATCGCGGTGGGCAAGCGGCACAAGATCGGGCCGGGCGCGATCGTCGGCGCCATCGCCAACGAGGGCGGACTGCATCGCAGCGATTTCGGCCACATCGCCATCGGCCCGGACTTCTCGCTGGTGGAGCTGCCGGCCAAGCTGTCCCCGTCGACACTGAAAAAACTTGAGCGCACCCGCATTTCGGGGGTGCTGATCAACCTTCAGCCGGACCGGTCGGGCAGCAAGCCGCGCAGCCGTGACGGCGGGAAGCCGCGCAGGAAACACACCGGATGACCCTGTCCGAAGAGCAAGACGCTCAGGGCGGACTGGAACAGACCGCCCACGTCGACCGGGTCGCGTCGCTGACCGGAATACGCGCCGTCGCCGCTCTCCTCGTGGTCGGCACCCACGCGGCCTACAGCACCGGCAAGTACACCCACGGCTATTGGGGCCTGGTCGGCTCCCGGATGGAGATCGGCGTGCCGATTTTCTTCGTATTGTCTGGCTTCCTGCTGTTCCGTCCGTGGTTGAAATCCGCCGCCACCGGCGCGCCGCCGCCGTCGCTGAGTCGCTATGCGCGGCACCGGGTTCGGCGCATCATGCCGGCCTACGTCATCACCGTGCTGTTCGCCTACGTGCTGTACCACTTCCGCGAGGCCGGACCCAACCCCGGCCACACGTGGCTGGGACTGGTGCGCAACCTGACGCTGACGCAGATCTACTGCAACGGTTACCTGGGGAAGTACCTCCATCAGGGCCTGACGCAGATGTGGAGCCTCGCGGTGGAAGCGTCCTTCTACGTGCTGCTCCCGCTGCTGGCATACGTGCTGTTGGTGCTCGTCTGCCGCCGGCGGTGGCGGCCGAGGTTACTGCTGGGTGCGCTGGCCGGGTTGACCTTGATCAGCCCGGCCTGGCTGGTCCTCGTGCACACCGACCACTGGTTTCCCGACGGCGCGCGGCTGTGGCTGCCCACCTACCTGGCCTGGTTCCTCGCCGGGATGTTGCTGGCCGTCCTGCAGGCGATGGGCGTGCGCGGGTACGCGTTCGTGGCGATACCGCTGGCCGTCGTGTGCTATTTCATCGTCTCCACTCCCATCGCCGGCGCCCCCACGACGTCGCCGGCGACGTTGAGCGAGGCCCTGTTCAAAACCTGCTTCTACGCCGTGATCGCCGCGCTCGCGGTGGCGCCGCTGGCCCTGGGGGATCAGGGTTGGTATTGGCGGCTGTTGGCGACGCGGCCGATGGTGTGGCTGGGTGAGATCTCCTACGAGATCTTCTTGATCCACCTGATCACCATGGAATTCGCCATGGTCTACATAGTTCGCGCCCACGTCTACACCGGCTCGATGCTGAACCTGTTCCTCGCGACGATCGTGGTGACGATTCCGTTGGCCTGGCTGCTGCACCGCTTCACGCGCGTGCGGACCTGAGCCGCCCGCGCCGGCGAGTCGCATCCGCCACACGCGTACCGCCGCGGAGGCGAGCCACGGAGTGCCCGCCTCTCAGCGACAACTACGACGCGCCGCGCGGCTATCCCGGTTTGTCGCTGTGAGGCGGGCACTTCGGGCAGTGGTCCCGGCCGGGAACCAGAGTGGCGGATGTGACCAACGCGAGGTGGCGCCTAGCCGCGCGCGGAAACCGGCGTCACGATCGGGACGACGAACTCCTCGATCATCGCCCGTTCATCGACGTCATCGCGACCCGGGAACTGCAGCAGCGACGCGATCACCCGCACCACCCAGCGCGCCCGGCGCTCCACGATGGCGGGGTCTTCCGGCTCGAGGGAGCCGACGAACGCGGCGGCCAGCGCGGTGATCACCTCCGACTGCCCGGCCACCTCGGCCCCGATCGGCGGCCGGCTGACGGCGAACCACGATGCCAACGCGCGGCTGCCACGAACCATCCGCAGCGTGGCGGTGATGCTCGCGACCAGCCGTTCCCGGGGGTCGTCGATGCCGCCGATCTGCTCCTTGATCGCGCGGCTGAGCCGGCGGGTCTCGCGGTGCACGTACGCGGTCCGCAGCGCCTCGCGGTTCTCGAAGTACCGGTACAGCGTGGCCCGGGAACAGCCTGCGGCCCTGGCGATTTCGTTCATGCCGATCGAAGCCTGGTCCCGCTCGGTGTAGAGCCGCTCGGCCGCGTCGAGGATCCGGTCGGCGGCCGCCTCGATGCGCTGCGCGCCCAGCCAGTCGTTGGGCATCAGGACTTGACCCGAACGGGTACCGACAGCGGGCGCCGTACGTAACTGCCGCCCGACCAGACGATCGCGGAGTCGTCGACCTCGAAATCCGGGCAGCGGGTGAGCAGTTCGGTCAGGGCGACGCGGGATTGCATCCGCGCCGCCGCCGCGCCCAGGCAATGGTGTGCGCCGTGGCTGAAGGTCAGGATGTTGCGCGGGCAGCGGGTGACGTCGAGTTCGCCGGCGTCGGGCCCATATTGGTGTTCGTCCCGGTTGGCCGACCCATAGAGCAATAACACCTTTCGGCCGGCCGGGATGGTGGTGTCGCCGATCGTCACGTCGCGGGTGGTCGTGCGGGCCAGTCCCTGCACCGGCGAGGTCAGCCGGAGCAGCTCCTCGACGGCATCGGGGATCAGTCCCAGATCGCCGACGAGAAGTCGTCGCTGGTCGGGGCGTTGATGCAGCAATGGCATTGAGCCGCCGAGCATTCCGGTGGTGGTGTCGTTGCCGCCGGTGACCATGGTGAACGTGAATGCCAGCACCGATAGCGTGCCGGCGATATCGCCGTCGGCACCGACCCCGGCGGCCACCAGGTGCGAGATGGTGTCGTCCTCGGGCTCGGTGCGGCGGCGCGCGATCAAGTCGGTGAAGTAGGCCATCATCGACCCGACCGCGTCACCAACCGTTTCCAGTGCCCCGGCGACGCCGCCTTCGGCGGTGTTGGCCGCGACGATCGCATCCGTCCATCCGTCGAATTGCGCGCGATCCGCTTCGGGGACGCCGAGGTAGTGCGCGACCACCATCGACGGCAGCGGCTTGAACAGCTCGGTGACGATGTCGCCGCCGCCGTCGGCGCGCAGCCGCTCGATACGCTCGACGACGAACTCGCGCACCTTGGGCTCCACCGCTTCCACCTGTCGGGGCGTGAAGCCGCGCGACACCAGTTTCCGAAACTCGGTGTGCACCGGCGGATCCTGCATGACAAACGGTGGATTATCTTGCAGCCCAATCATTTCCAGGTCGCCGTAGCTGACCGTCAGTCCCTGCGCGGAGGAGAACGTCTCGTGGTCGCGCGCCGCGGCCCAGACATCGGCGTGCCGGGACAGCACGTAGTAGTCGTGCTCGGGCCGTTTGGCCGGGATGACGTGGTGCACCGGATCGTGGTCGCGAAGGGCGCGGTACATCGGCCAGGGATCCGGCCAGGTGTCGGCGGTCGCCAGCTCGAACATGGCCGGTGCGTTGCGAGACATAACCGCTGACATGTCTCATTAGTACGACAAGACTACCGGAATGTCAACGCCGCCTAGATGCCCGCGCCCGGGTTGAGGATGCCCTGCGGGTCCAGGGCCTGCTTGATGCGCCGGTTGAGATCCATCACCTCGGGCCCGAGGTAGCCGGCCAGCCACGGCCGCTTCAACCGGCCGACGCCGTGCTCGCCGGTGATCGTGCCGCCGAGCCCGACGGCCAGGTCCATGATCTCGCCGAAGGCGAGATGGGCCCGCTCGGTCATTGCGGCGTCCGCGGGGTCGTACACGATCAGCGGGTGGGTGTTGCCGTCACCGGCGTGCGCGATCACCGAGATCGTCAGGTCACGCTCGGCGGCGATGCGCGCGATGCCCGGTGACCAGCCTGCCCAGCGCCGGGAGCGGGACCCCGACATCCTCGAGCAGTAGCGATCCCTTCGCCTCGACCGCGGGGATGCAGAACCGGCGGGCGGCGACGAACGCCTCGCCCTCGTCCGGATCGTCGGTCGAAAACACTTCCGTCGCACCGTTTTCGGCGAACACCGCGGCCATGATCTCGGCGTCCTCACCGCCGGCCCCGCCCCGCTCGTCGGAGCCGGCCACCAGCATGGCGGCCGCCCCACGATCCAGGTCCATGCGCAAGGTGTCCTCGACGGCGTTGATGGCCACCGAATCCATGAACTCCAGCATCGACGGGCGCAGCCGCGCGGTGACCCCGAGCACCGCATCCACCGCCGCCTCGACCGTGGCGAATCCGGCCACCACGACGCTGGACGCGTTCTGCTTGGGCACCAGCCGCAGCGTGACCTCGGTGACGACGCCCAGGGTGCCTTCGCTGCCGACGAACAGCTTGGTCAGCGACAGCCCCGCGACGTCCTTGAGCCGGGGGCCGCCGAGCCGGACCGCCGTGCCGTCGGCCAGTACCACCTGCATGCCCAGCACGTAGTCGGTGGTGACCCCGTACTTCACGCAACACAGCCCGCCGGCATTGGTGGCGATGTTGCCGCCGATGCTGCAGATCTCGAACGACGACGGATCGGGGGGATACCACAGGCCGTGCTCGGCGGCGGCCTTCTTCACCTCGGCGTTGAACAGCCCGGGCTGGCATACCGCGGTGTGGGTCACCGGGTCGACGGAGATGTCGCGCATCTTCTCCGTCGACAAGACGATGCCGTCGTCCAGCGCGGTCGCGCCGCCCGACAGGCCGCTCCCGGCTCCCCGGGTCACCACCGGCACTCCGTGGGCACAAGCCCAGCGCAACACGGTCTGCACGTCTTCGGTGCACCGCGGCCGGACCACGGCCAGCGGCTTGCCCGCCGACGGGTCGAAGGCGCGGTCCTGGCGATAGCCCTCGGTCACGGTCGGGTCGGTGACCACCATCCCGTCCGGCAGGTCGGTTATCAGGCTGGCCAGGACATCACTGCTCACAGCCCCGATCCTAGGGCCCGGAATCCCCGGCGAACTCCGGTGCGCGGTCCAATTCCCGCAACGAGGGCAGCCTGAATGCGACCAGCCCGATCAACAGAATCGGCACCGCCAACGCCAGGAATGTGACCTTCAACCCGGCGGCGTCGGCGAGCGGACCGGCCACCAGCAAGCCCAACGGGCCCGCGGCGTAGGTCAGCCCCGCCATCACGCCGACCACCCGGCCCCGCAGATGATGCGGCGCCCGGGTCTGCATGACGTAGTTGTAGATGGGCTGGATCGGGCCGTAGACCAGGCCGGTCACCCCGCAGAGCACCAGGATCACCGGCAGCGGCGGCAGGAAGGCGATGCCGACCGTCGCCGCGCCGAAGGTGAGCGTCGCCGTCAGCACGGCCGTACGCCGCCGGGTGTGTCTGGACAGCACGGCATAACCCAGCGCGCCCGCCACGCCGCCGACCGCGAGCGCCATCAGCGCCCAACCCAGCTGGGCGGGCTGGTGCCGGTCGGCGAAATACTTTGGGAACAGCACGCTTTCCATCGGCAGGTATAGGGCGGTCACGGCCAGGTCGATCAGGCCGAGCGTCCGCAGCACCCGCAGGTTCCAGACGAACCGCAGTCCTTCCACGATGCCGGACACCAACCCGTCGGGGCGGGCGGCATGGTGGGGCCTGCCGGCGCCCTCGAGCCGCAGCGCACCAATCGCCAATAGGGACAACGCGAAACAACCCGCCGTGACCCACATCGTGTGGACGCCCCCGACAGTGGCGATCATCAAACCGCCGATGCCCGGGCCCACCATGAAACCCAGGTTGAGGATCGCCTCGTAGCTGCTGTTGGTGCGGTCCAGCGACCAGCCCGCGCGCGCGGCGGCCTCGGGCAGCATCGACTGGCGCGCCGTCGTCCCGGCCGGGTCGAAAGCGGCCGCGCAAAAGGCCAACACGGCCAGTTCGGCGACGTTGATCGCCTCGGCGCCGAACAGCCAGGCGGTCAGCGGGACGGCGCTCACCGCCGCGCCGGACAGCGAATCGGAGATGAGCGACACCCGGCGACGCCCGAAGAAGTCGACCGCGGTACCGGCGACCAGAGTGGACAGCACCAGCGGCAGCGTCATGGCGGCGGCCACGATCGACGCGTCCTTCGCGCTGTGCTGGTGTTGCAGCGCCAGCCACGGGAACGCGACTATCGAGACGCCGGTACCGGCCGTCGCCATCAGCGTGGCGGACAGGATCAGAAACGCCGGGCCGCGGCTCGTATGGCTCATGGATATCTGGGTGAGAACTTAACCGCTGATCGCCCAGCGCGGCCACTGAATAGTTGGGGCGTTCAGCCGTCGCCCACCGGCTGCCTGCAGGATGTTCATGTGCGCGTCCACCCTCGTACCGGCCAGGCGTTCGATTCTCCAGTGGTTCCCGGCACCGGATGGCCGGGCGATCCGGCGACCCCACAGACCGAGGTGGCCGCCGACGCCGCACAGGTCGCCGCGCTGGCGCCCCGCGTCGCGTCCGTCCCCGAACTCGACGCCCTGATCAGCGTCTGCCGGGCCTGCCCGCGGCTGGTCGACTGGCGCGAAGACGTCGCCGTCCTCAAACGCCGCGCCTTCGCCGACCAACCGTATTGGGGCCGGCCGGTGCCGGGCTGGGGGTCGGAGCGGCCCCGGCTGTTGATCGTGGGGTTGGCGCCCGCCGCCCACGGCGGCAACCGGACCGGACGCATGTTCACCGGCGACCGGTCCGGCGATCAGCTTTATGCCGCGCTGCACCGGGCCGGCCTGGTGAACCAACCGACCAGCGTGGATGCCGCGGATGGGTTGCGGGCCAACGGAGTTCGCATAGTGGCACCGGTGCGGTGCGCTCCTCCGGCAAACGCCCCGACGCCCGCGGAGCGCGACACCTGCTGGCCCTGGCTTCAGGCCGAATGGCGGCTGGTCTCAGAGCATGTGCGCGCGATCGTGGCTTTGGGCGGGTTCGCCTGGCAAATCGCGCTGCGACTGCCGGGCGGGTCCGCGATGCGCAAGCCGCGGTTCGGCCACGGGGTGGTGGCGCAATTCGCCCCTGGGGTGCGATTACTCGGCTGCTACCACCCCAGCCAGCAAAACATGTTTACCGGT
Organism: uncultured Actinomycetota bacterium; assembly: GCA_963732835.1. GTDB lineage: Bacteria > Actinomycetota > Actinomycetes > Mycobacteriales > Mycobacteriaceae > Mycobacterium. The sequence goes on along the minus strand of CAVTBA010000015.1, from coordinate 82,930 downwards.
AGGTTGACACCAGCGATGCTCGACGACGTTTTCCGCGACGCGAAAAGGCTGGCAGACATCAAGTGACTGACGTTCTCATTTCCGGCGCCAGTGTGGCCGGTGCAACGGCGGCTTATTGGCTTGGACGGCACGGCTATTCGGTCACCGTGGTGGAGCGCCATCCCGGGCCGCGACCGGGCGGTCAGGCGATCGACGTGCGCGGGCCGGCGCTGGGCGTGCTGGAACGCATGGGGCTGCTGGCCGCCGCCCAGAAACGGAAGACGCAAATTCGCGGCGCTTCCGTCGTTGACCGCGACGGCAACGAACTGTCCCGCGACACCGAGTCAACCCCCACCGGCGGGCCCATCGACAGTCCCGACATCGAGCTGTTGCGTGACGACCTGGTCGACTTGCTGTACGGCGCAAGTCAATGGACGGCCGAATACCTCTTCGATGACACCATCGTCGGGTTGGACGACGACGGCGCGGCCGTCAACGTGACATTCGAACGTGCCCCCGCGCGCAGCTTCGACTTGGTCATCGGCGCCGACGGATTGCACTCCAACGTGCGTCGGTTGGTGTTCGGCCCCGAGGAGCAATTCATCGAGAGGCTGGGCACGCACGCGGCGATCTTCACGGTGCCCAATTTCCTGGGCCAGGACTATTGGCAGACCTGGCACTACGGGGACTCCACGATGGCCGGGGTTTACAGCGCCCGCAACAACTCCGAGGCCCGGGCCATGCTCGGTTTCATGGACAGCGACCTGCAGATCGACTACCGCGACACCGAGGCGCAGTTCGCCGAGCTGGAACGGCGGATGGCCGACGACGGGTGGGTGCGCCCCCAGCTGCTGGAATACATGCGCAGCGCACCGGATTTCTACTTCGACGAGATGTCGCAGATCAAAATGGACCGCTGGTCGAAGGGTCGGGTCGCGCTGGTCGGCGACGCCGGGTATTGCTGCTCGCCGTTGTCGGGCCAGGGAACCAGCGTCGCCCTGCTGGGTGGGTACATCCTGGCCGGCGAGCTCGCCGCGGCCTCCCAAGACGGGACGGTCGACTACGAACTCGGCTTCGCCAATTACCACAAAGAGTTCAACGACTACGTCAAGCGCAACCAGTGGCTGGTCGTCGACAACATTCCCGGCGGGGCGCCGATCCCGCAGGAGGTCTTCGACCGCATCGTCAGTTCGATCACGCTCAAGGACTACTGAGCCCGGGAACCGTGCCGGGGAACGTTCGCGCGGCATCCGGCGTTGACGCGAACGTGCGTCTTTCCGTCCTTGATCTCGTCCCGGTGCGCACCGACCAGACGACCAGCGCTGCGCTCGCGGCCACCGTGCAGCTGGCGCAGGCCGCGGATCGGCTGGGTTTCACGCGCTACTGGGTCGCCGAGCACCACAACATGCCGTCGGTCGGCGCCACCAGCCCGCCCGTCTTGATCGCCTATCTGGCCGCGCAAACCTCGCAGCTGCGTCTCGGGTCCGGCGGGGTGATGCTGCCCAATCACGCGCCGCTGGTGGTGGCCGAGCAGTTCGCGCTGCTGGAGGCCGCCGCGCCTGGCCGCATCGACCTGGGCATCGGCCGGGCGCCCGGATCCGACCCGGTGACCTCGTACGCGCTGCGTGGCGGTCGGGACGATCGCGACATCGAGAACTTCCCCGAATACCTCGACGACGTCGCGGCGCTGATGAGCGCGCGCGGCGTGGTGGTGCCGCTGCGCTCGGGGAACTACCGGCTCAAGGCCACCCCGGCGGCGGCCGGTGAGCCGCGGCTGTGGCTGTTGGGCTCGTCGATGTACTCGGCGCAGTTGGCCGCCGCCAAGGGGCTGCCGTACGTGTTCGCCCATCACTTCTCCGGCAAGGGAACCGAAGAGGCGCTCGAGCTCTATCGCTCCCGATTCAAGCCCAGCGCCGTGGCCGCCGAACCGGTGACGTTCCTGACGGTGAACGCCGTGGTGGCCGAAACCCGCGGCGAGGCAACGGCATTGATGCTGCCTAACCTGCAGATGATGGCGAAGTTGCGTACCGGCCAACCCCTCGGACCCGTGCCGCTCGTCGAGGAGGCCGACGGCGCGCAGTTGACGCCGCAGCAGCGGCACATCGTGGAGAGCGGGCTGCAGCGAGCGGTCCTGGGCACGCCCGCCGAGGCCGCCGAACAGCTGCGGGCGCTTGCGCAACGGTTCGACGTCGACGAGGTGATGGTCAACCCGGTCGCCTCGGCCCGCCGCGGCACCGACCCGGCCACCGCGCCGGCGCGGGTGGCGACCCTGGAATTGCTCGCCAAGGAGTTGTTCTAGCGGGTCAGTCCGTCACACCCGACCGCTGGGAATCGAGGGGGCCCGCGATCGCGGTCCTGGCCGTGATCCAGCGCCGCAGTTCGTCCGGCGGCAGCGGGGGGCTGTGCACGAACCCCTGGGTGATCGTGCAGCCGTAACGCCGCAGCGCGTTCAGGGTGACCTCGTCTTCGACGCCCTCGGCCACGAGGTCGGCGCCCAGGTTCTGCGCCAAGTCCACGGTGGACTGCACGATGGCAACCGATCGGGGGTCCTGGGCCAGGCGTGCCACGAATCGCCTGTCGAGTTTCAGCTCGTCGACCGAGACATCCTGCAGGCGGGCCAGCGACGACCATCCGGTGCCGTAGTCGTCCAGCGAGATGCGAACGCCGAGAAGCTGCAGGGCGGCGACGGTGTTGCGGGACCGTTCCGAGTCGACGAGGGCGCTCTCGGTGATCTCGATGATCAGTGCGTCGGGGGGTAATCCGTGGGTCCGCAGCAGCCGTTCGATGGTGACCGCGAGGTCGAGGTCGAGCAGGTTCGTCGTCGACAGGTTCACCGCGACGGTCAGCGGAATGCCCTGGTCGCGCCAGGACCGACTCTGCTCGAGCGTGAGGTTGATGGTGCGATTGGCCAGCGTGCGCATCAAACCGGCGCGTTCGGCGGCCGGGAGGAACTCCTCCGGCAGCAGCAGCCCGCGAGCGGGATGCTGCCAGCGCAGCAGCGCCTCCACGCTGTGGACGCTTCCGTCGCTCGCGTTGACCTTGGGCTGGTAATGCACGGTCAACTCGTCGCCATCGATCAACGCGGCTCGCAGCTCCACGACGAGGTTGGGGTCGTAATCGCGGTCCATCTCGAACCTGGACTCGTACACCGCGATCTTGCTGAGGGCGGACTTGGCGTGCGGGATCGCCGCCTCGGCGCGATTCAACAGCTCCTGCGGATGATCGCAATGGTCGGGGTACAGCGCAATGGCGATGCAGGCATCGATCTGCACACTGATCGCATCCAGTTCGATTGGGATGCTGATGCATTCGAGTAGCCGACCAGCTTGCGCACGTGCGGCGACGAGGTCCGATCCCTCGCCGAGCAGGACGGCGAATTCTTCATCGCTGACACGCGCAAGCAGATCGTCGCGACGCACGTAGTGCGCGAGCCGGTTTGCGATGTGCCACAACAGCTCATCGCCGAAGTGGCGACCGACCGAGTCGTTGATCTCCCGAAGCTTGTCGAGATTCAACAAGAGCAGCGCGCGATGCGATGACGTCCCGACGGGCGAGCCGGAAGCCGACAGCGCGGTCAACGCCGTCGCCAGTGACCGCCGATTGGGCAGGGCGGTCAATCCGTCGGTCATGGCCTGTTTGTGACTTTCGGCCAGCATGCTGACATCCCGGAAGGTCACCGAGAATCGCGCGGCGACCGCAACGAGGCTCAGCGCGGCGAGCGTCGAAGCGAGCCGTGAATCGTGCCCCAGGATGGCGACGCCGAGTGCTACGACGGTGCACGTCACCGGAACCGCGTAGGAGCCCAGCCCGCGCCGCGGTGCCGGCGGCGCCGAGGACCAACGCGCCCAGCTGGCCATCGCCACCAGCAGCGACGAAGCCGGCCAGAGTGCGTCCAGCGTGGTGCCCACCCGGTACGAGCCCGCCGATGTCTGGAAGAGGTACGCCGTGTCCGCGACCGCGAAGCCGACCAGGCCGACGACAAGAAAACCCCAGCGAAACTCGCTGCGCCAGCCGATGATTGGCAGCATGCCGACGGCCAGGGCCAGCAGCACCAGATCGCCCCACGGGTAGATCAGGCCGACCAGCACGGTCGCGGGCGTCCGGTCTGCGGCGGCGTGCATTGGTCCGGCCCGCAGGGCAACGGCAAGCGCGGCTACGGCCAACGCGCACACCAGGGAATCGAGGCGGATCGGCATCGGCACCCGTTTCAGGCACGACCGCATCAGCAGCAACATCCCGGCATAGACGAACGGATAGAACGCCAGGTATTCGGGATCGGCAACGGATGGCGACTGAGCGTTCGGCACCCACAGCGCGTAGACGACGTCACCGATCGCCGACAGTGCCATGCCCACCGCGATCAGGGACCACGCCAGCCGGTCGGCCTTGAGGCGGTATGCCCGGATGGCGATCAGCCCGGCCGCCAGCAGGTTCAACGCCGAATACAGGGATTTGGCGAAGAAGACGCTGTGCCTGGTATCCGGGAAGAGGCCGCTCGTCACGGCGAAGGAGACCACGCCAATCGCCAAGGCAACCAGGGCAATCCGGATTGCAGGCGGGGGCCACCGCACGCCGTCGCCACCATCCTGCGGTGGCCCCGGCGGTGGCGCCGGTCTTGACGCCCCCACGTCGGTCGCCCGCCTGCGCATCGGTCCGACACTCGGCTCAGCGACCGCCGCTGCCGCCGGGGCCGGCCCGGCCAGCTGGGCGGTCGAGAACGAGTAGGAGAGGGGCAAATCGGGCACGAAGCCGCGAACGCATTGGCCGCCTTCGCGTTTGGCGGTATACATGGCCAAGTCGGCGTGCCGGAGGAGCTGTTCGACGGTGCAGTCCGACGCGGTGGCCACCGTGAAGCCGACACTGGGTCGCACCGGTATCGGAACGCCGTCGACCAGGATCGGGGCGTTGAACGCCTCGAGAACTCGATGCGCTGCCGCCTGCGAGTCCTCGACCGAACCCTCGAGGAGCATCGCGAATTCGTCGCCACCAAATCGAGCGGTGACGCAGTTGTCGCCCAACGTGGCGGTGAGCCGTCCGGCGACCCGGACCAGCAATTCGTCACCGGCGGGGTGGCCCAGGGCGTCGTTGACCGATTTGAAGTTGTCGAGGTCGAGGCACAGCACCGCAATGGACGTGAGGTCGCAGCTATGTCGCGCGACGGCCTGCTCCAGTCGGTCGAGGAAATATGCCCGGTTGGCAAGGCCGGTCAGACTGTCGCGGAACGCTTCCCGGGCGACCTCGGACAGCAGCGTCTGGTTCTCCATCAGCACGACGAACTGACGCACCAGCACCGCGGCCACGAGGATGCCCAGCGCGGCGAGCAACGGTCCGTGCGCCATCAGGCCCACGGCGTGCCCCATTCCGACCGCGGCGGCGACCAGCAGCGGGAGGTAAGGCAGCCACAGCCGGGTCCTCGACCGAATCTCATCCTCGCGCGGCACCGGCAACGGTGCCTCGTAAACGCTCGACAGGGCGGCCAGCGCGATCATGCCCAGCCCGGCCACTCTGCCCAGGTCGACGAGATCGCTGAGCTGATAGGTGCCGATCCCGCTCTTGAACACCATCGCGATGTCGGCGACGCTGATCGTCGCGACGCCGCCGGCCAGCAGGTTTCGGCTCGGCTGGTCGCCGCGACGGGCCCGGGACAGCATCAGGATCGCGGTAGTCAGCAGGACCACGTCGTTGAAGACTTCGGCGACCGTCGTCGCCCGCGAACCGCTGTCCTCACGCAGCTGTTTGTCGAGGACGAAAACCCACGACACCACGAACAGCGACGTCGCCACAATGAGACCGTCCAGCACCAGTCGTCGCGGGCTGTGCCGGGAGAAGCGCGACAACAGCACCAAAGAGCCAAGTGCGCCGAACGGCCAGAGGAGGAGCACGATCTCGGCGGCGGCGGGATGTGTGGCGTGGGCCAATTCCGGACGCACGTCGTAGACGGCCCAGATGATCTCTCCCGCCGCCCAACCCAACTGGGCCGTCACCATCGCCAGCCATCCGCTCCTGTGCCGACCGGACGCGGCCCGGGCCGCGTAGCCGGCGCACGCGGCCCCGGACAGTAGGCAAACCGCCAGAGCAATTTCGTCTACCGGACGGGTTGCGTAGGCGCCTCGCCAGCCGCCGATCGAGGACGCGACCACCAGGGCGGCCGCCACGCCATATGCACCGACCACCAGCCAACCGAGGCGCGGGGGCAGCCTGAATCGCCGCCAGGGATCTCCCGCCCAGGGCCTCATACCCACTCCAGCCGATTCGCCTCGTGCGGTGAGTTATCGAGGAGTTCACCGCGCGCTAGTGGAGAATAAACCTCCGCGCCGGGTTCCAGGTCAACGCGGCGTGAGTGCCACGACCGGAATCGGCCGCGACGTCTTCTTCTGGTACGCCGTGTATCGGTCGCCGTTGTTCTTGTTGACGATCTGCCATAGCCGCGCGTAATCGGGATCGTCCGGCAGCACGGGGCGGGCGGTTACCGCCAAACGCCTTGGTCCGACGTTGATCTCCACGTCCGGATGCTTGCGCAGGTTGTGATACCAGCCGGGTGCGCGGGGGTCGCCCCCCTTGGAAGCGACGATCAGGTAGTCGTCGCCGTCGCGCGCGTAGGTGAGCGCCGCGGTTCGCGCCTGGCCGGTCTTGGCGCCGACGGTGTGGAGCAGCAGGCTGGGCATGACCAGTAAGCGATGGCCGATCCAGCCGTTCGTCTTGCGATAGACGGTGTCGTGTACGCGCAACACCTGCGGCAGCACACGCTGCTCGACCCAGGAGGGAAATGCCATCCGCCCAGTATTACTGGCTGGCGTCGATGCGGGCCAGTGCCGAACGCAGGATCTGAGCGGTGGCATCCCGGTCGGGGTCGCGCCGCAGCAGCATCCCCTTGGCGACCGAGAGCTTGTCGCCGTTGCGCCGGGGCAGCACGTGCAGGTGGATGTGGAACACCGTCTGGAAGGCGGCCCTGCCGTCGTTGATGGCGATGTTGGTCGCGTCGGCCAATTCCGTCGCGCGGGCGGCCCGGGCGATCCGTTGGCCGATGGTGACCATCCCGGCCAGCGTCTCCGGCGGCGTATCGGTGAGATCCACGCTGTGCTGTTTGGGGAGCACCAGGGTGTGGCCCCGGGTGAACGGGCGGATGTCGAGGATGGCCAGGTAGTCGTCGTCTTCACAGATCCGGATGGCCGGGGCCTCCCCGGCGACGATTGCACAGAACACGCAGGACATGTCGCCCACGGTACTGGCCGGCCCGATGCGGGGATACGCTGCCGCAGTGGACGCTCGCGACGTGGCCTTTGCCGGCGCGGCCGCTCAGGCACGGATGCTGGCCGACGGGGAACTGACCGCGCCCGAGTTGCTCGAGATCTACCTGGAGCGGATCGCGCGGCTGGACAGCCAGCTGCGCTGCTACCGCGTGGTGCTCTCCGACAGCGCGCGCTATGAGGCCGCCGTCGCGCAGGACCGCCTCGATGCGGGCGAGCGGCTGCCCCTGCTCGGGGTGCCGATCGCCATCAAAGACGACGTCGACGTCGCCGGCGAGGTGACGACGTACGGCACCGGCGGACACGGGCCCCCGGCGAACTCCGACGCGGAGGTGGTCCGCCGGCTACGCGCCGCGGGCGCCGTCATCCTCGGCAAAACCAATGTGCCCGAGCTGATGATGTTTCCCTACACCGAGTCGCTGACCTTCGGTGCGACCCGCAACCCCTGGAACCTCAGGCGCACTCCGGGCGGCAGCAGTGGCGGGAGCGCCGCCGCGGTGGCCGCCGGACTGGCTCCGCTGGCGCTGGGATCCGACGGTGGCGGCTCGATTCGCATCCCGGCGATCTGGTGCGGCCTGTTCGGTGTCAAACCGCAACGCGATCGGGTGTCGCTGGAGCCGCACGACGATGCGTGGCACGGGCTGAGCGTCAACGGGCCGCTGGCCCGGTCGGTGCTGGACGCGGCGCTGTTTCTTGATGCGACATCTACCGTGCCGGGACCCGATGGCGAGTTCGTGGCCGCGGCGGCGCGTGACCCCGGCCGCCTGCGAATCGCCTTGAGCACCAAGGTCCCGACGCCGCTGCCCGTCAGGATCGGCAAGGAGGAGCTCACGGCGGTCGAGCAGGCCGGCGCGTTGTTGCGCGATCTGGGTCATGACGTCATCACCGCGGACCCCGACTATCCGCCGTCGGCGATGACCAATTACCTTCCCCGCTATCTGCGCGGTATCAGCGACGACGCCGACGCGCAGGCTCATCCCGAACGTCTCGAAGCGCGCACCCGCAACCTGGCGCGCGCCGGTTCCCTGTTCTCCGACCGCCGGATGGTTGCCCTTCGCGAGGCCGAGCCGGCCGTCAGCGCCCGGATTCAGTCGATCTTCGATGACGTCGACGTCGTGGTCACGCCGGGCAACGCGACGGGGCCATCCCGCATCGGCGCCTATCAACGCCGCGGCGCGGTGTGGACGCTGCTGGCGGTGGCGCAGCGCGTGCCCTACCAGCAGGTCTGGAACCTGACCGGGCAGCCCGCCGCGGCCGTACCGTGGGACTTCGACGGCGACGGCCTGCCGATCGCCGTGCAGCTGGTGGGCCGGCCGTTCGCGGAAGCGACGCTGTTGTCACTGGCCGCGCAGATCGAATCCGCGAGGCCGTGGGCGCACCGGCGACCGCCGGTGTCATAACAGCGGCACCGGGATTTCGCGCCAGGCGGCCAGCTTGGCGTCCGGCCGGACGGCGTGGGCGGGGCTCGTCGACGGCAGCCGCCGGTACTCGACCCGGTCGTTGGCCTCGGCCAGCCTGCGGTACAGCTCGGCGGCCTTGGCGCCGTTGAAGTACACCCGCGCGATGGCGGGATACCGCGCGAACAGTCCACCGAAGTCGTTGACCACCAAGCTTTTCGGTTCGATTGCCGAGTCCGCGCTACCGGCACGGCGGCACGCGCGCAACACATCCCAGAGGGCCACACCGGCCGATCGCAGCGCGGCCAGCCGTGTTTCGTAGGGTGCCGCCGCGTCGAATCCGAACAGCTCACCGGTGATCGGCCAGAACGCATTTCGCGGATTGCCGTAGTACTGACCCACGGCCAGGGATTGTGCGCTCGGAAACGAACCCAGGATCAGCACCCTGGCGTCCCCGTCGACGACCGGCGGGAATCCCCGTAGCAGTGGTGGGCTCATCACTTCACATCATGGCGCGCCGCGTCTGCTGGTGCCGACCCGCTTCGCCCGGCTTTGCCGCGCTCGCGATCGGCTCGCGTTGTACGTTGACGAAGTGGAGGACGACCTGCTCGAAGGACTCGAGGGCAGCGCACGCACCGAGCGGGCGGAATTGCTGCAGTGGCTGCTCGAGCAGGGCATCACCGCCGAAGAGATCAGGGCGACCAATCCGCCACTGCTGCTGGCCACCCGCCACCTCATCGGTGACGACGGAACCTACGTGTCCGCCCGGGAGATCAGCGAGACCCACGGCATCGACCTGGCCCTGTTGCAACGCGTGCAGCGCGCGATCGGTCTGGCGAGGGTCGACGACCCCGATGCCGTCATTCACATGCGCGCCGACGGTGAAGCCGCCGCCTACGCCCAGCGTTTCGTCGAACTGGGCCTGGATCCCGAGCAAGTGGTGCTGGTGTTCCAGGTGCTCGCCGAAGGCCTCTCACGCGCCGCCCAGGTCATGCGCTACTCCGCGCTTTCGGCGATCATGCGGCCCGGGGCCACCGAGCTGGAAATCGCCAAAGCCTCCAAGGCTCTGGTGGGCGAGATCGCACCCGAACTTGGGCCCATGATCCAGCACATGCTGTTCATGCAGCTGCGCCACATGATGGAGACCGAAGCGGTCAATGCCGCGGAGCGCGCCGCGGGCAAGCCGCTGCCGGGTGCGCGCCAGATCACCGTGGCCTTCGCCGACCTCGTCGGCTTCACCCGCATCGGCGAAGCGGTGCCCGCCGAGGAGCTGGGGCATCTGGCCAACCGGCTGGCCGTCCTGGCCCGAGACGTCACCATCCCGCCGGTGCGATTCATCAAGACGATCGGCGACGCTGTGATGTTCGTCTGCCCCGACCCGCTGCCCATGCTCGACGTGGTGGTGAAGCTGGTGGATGCCGTCGACACCGACGACGATTTCCCGCGCTTGCGAGCGGGCGTGGCCTCCGGCATGGCGGTCAGCCGGGCGGGCGACTGGTTCGGCAGCCCGGTCAACGTCGCGAGCCGGGTCACCAGCGTGGCGCGCCCGGGCACCGTGCTGGCGGCGGATTCGGTGTGGGAGGCGATCGGTGAGACCGGCGAGTTCAGCGGGTCGTTCGCCGGGGCGCGCCGCCTCAAGGGCATCAAGAACGAGGTGAAGCTTTTCCGGGTCCGCCGGGGCGACGGCGGCGATTGACTTTCGAAATCCGGCGGACATGGGCAGGCCCGGACGACTCTAGGGGGCGTTGGGCTCCGTCATGCGCGGGTCCTACGCGGCCGGTCTTCTACCCTGACTTCCGGCGCTTCGAATTGGTCGTTTCCGGGCCTGCTTCGCTACCCAAAATACAACGTCGAACAGCCCATATCAACGGGTTCTTCCCCTTGGACGCTCCTTTGGGTCCGGCGGTGTCAATTCTTCGATGGCCCACGATGCAGTCCGCCGGCGGGGCCGTTCGCCCCTGGTGAACGCCCTACCATTAGTCCTGTAACGGTGTAATCATGTAATTATGAAATCGCACCACACGCACGGCCGGCGCTACGGCCGCCCCGGCGGCTGGCAGCAAGCCCAGCAACCCGACGCCAGCGACGCCGCGGAATGGTTCGCCGGGCGCCTGCCCGAAAGCTGGTTCGACGGTGACCCGACGGTCATCGTGGACCGTGAAGAGATCACTGTCATCGGACGACTGCCCGAAGCCCAGGGCTCTCAAGACGAGGAGACCGAGGCCCGCGCCGAAGGGCGCGCCTCGCGGTTCCGCGAGGAAACACGTTCGGAGCGAATGCGAATCGCCGACGAGGCGCAGGATCGCTACGGGCGCAAGGTTTCCTGGGGCGTCGAGGTCGGCTCGAAATCCGGCACGGAGCGCATCTTGTTCACTCACATCGCCGTACCGGTGATGACGCGCCTGAAGCAACCGGAACGGCAGGTGCTCGATACGTTGGTCGACGCCGGCGTCGCCCGGTCTCGCGCCGACGCACTCGCGTGGTCGGTCAAGCTGGTCGGTGAACATGCCGAGGAATGGCTGGCCAAGTTGCGCAGCGCGATGTCGGCGGTCGACGACTTGCGCGCGGAGGGCCCGGACCTTCAGTCGTAAGCCGAAGCCGCAGTTGGGCTTTCGGCTTCAGCGGGATCGTTATCCGTTGTCGACTTTGGTGACGATCTTGTCGGCGATCTGGGTGCCCTGATCGCTGATGTGGTATCCGCAGGCGTTGACGTCGACGATCACGTTGTTCGCCACGCTCATCGCGCGCTGGCATTCCCAGCCGTCGGCGCCTTCTTGGGTGTCCAACACCGCAATCTTGGGCGGACCGCCCTGAAGCTGCGCAAACGTCCACCGGTACGTCTTGCCCTTGTTCGTCACCGTCACCGTCTTGCCCGCGCAGCCCTTCCACTTGCCCGCCGAGGTCTGCAGGAAGGCCTCGGCTTTGTCGGCGGATGGGAAAAGGACAACGGCCTGGTTGACCCAATGGTCGTAGTTGTCTCCCGGCTCGGAAGACACCAGCCCGCTCACCGCTGAGTAACCGGTGCCGGCGTACACCGGACCCTGGGAGGTATAGAGCGCTCCCTGGCAGTCGGGCTGCGACACCGTCAGCGACGCGGTGTCCATTGCCTCGATGGGCTTGCCCGGCTCCATCGTCGAGGAGCCCATGACGGCGTTGATGTCGGAAGCGCCGAGCAACAGCGCGCTCAGGCGTTCGGCAGGTATCGGGTCGGGGGGCGGCACCGGCTTGGGTCGCACGACAAGCCAGATGCCCACACCACTGGCGACGACGACGACCACCGCGGCGACGGCGGCGATGATGGGCCAGGGGTTGCGTCGTTTGGGTGGGGGTTGGTTCCACGCGGGTGGGCCGGCGAATTGGGGTGGGGGGGTGTGCGGCGGCGGGCCGCCCCAATTGGCGTTGGCGCCTTGGTAATAGGGCGGCGTGGTCGGGGGTTGGCCGGGGGCGGGGATGGGGCCGCTGTCGGGCCGCCACGGCGGTGCGCCCTGCGCGGGTATCGGGGTCGAGCCGCGGCGGTCGGGGATGGCGGCGGTGGCGGGGTGTTCGCCGTCGGGACCGGCGACGCGGGCGGCGCCATGGCCGTGTCCGCGAGCGTGGGTTCGGGGCCGAGCGTGACGGTGCCCGGGAGGGTGGCTTCTTGGCTGCGGCGCAGGATGGTGGCGGCGTGGTCTTGGTCGGGGTCGCTGAGTGCGTCGTGGGCGGCCAGGGCCAGGTCGCCGGCGCTGGCGTAGCGGTCCGCGGGCTTTTTGGCCATGCCGCGGGTGATCACCGCGTCGAAGCCCTTGGGAATGCCCGGACGCAGCACCGTCGGTTGCGGAATCGGATCCATCAGGTGCGCGGTGACCAGGACACTGGCACTGTCTGCCCGATAGGGCGGGGTTCCGGTGAGGCATTCGTAGAGCACGCAGGCCAGGGCGTAGATGTCGGCGCGGTAGGTGACTTCGTCGTTGGAAAACCGTTCCGGCGCCATGTATTTCCAGGTGCCCACCGCGGTGCCCAGCTGGGTGAGCTTTTCGTCGGTGGTGGCGCTGGCGATGCCGAAGTCGACCAGATAGGCGAAGTCGTCGCGGGTGATGAGAATGTTTTGCGGTTTGACGTCGCGGTGCATCACCCCGGCGGCATGCGCGGCATCGAGCGCCGAGGCGACCTGGGTGATGATGGCCACCGCGCGCGGCGGGGCCAGCGGGCCAAAGCGTTTGAGCACGCTGTCTAAGTCGGTGCCCTCGATCAGGCGCATCTCCAAAAACATCTGCCCATCGATCTCGCCGTAGTCGTGGATGGGCACCACGTGCGGCTCCTGCAAACGACCGGCGGTGCGTGCTTCGCGTTTCATCCGCTCCCGAAACACCGGGTCCTTGCTGAAGGTCTCCGAGAGCAGCTTGACCGCCACCGTCCACTCCTTGACGGTGTGCTCGGCCTCATAGACCTCGCCCATCCCACCACGGCCCAGCAGCCGTTTTAGGTGATAAGGCCCAAAATCCGACCCCGCCCGCGAAGCCTGCTCATCACTCATCGCCAATCCTTCACACCCGACCACCAGTAACAATCACCCGAGTAACGCACCGGAAACGCTGTCCCCATTACGGTTTGACCAGCTGTCAGCCACCGTAATTGGTCCACCACGTATGCAGGTCCTCGATCGCGGGCGGATCGCCGTAGACGTCACAAAGCATGAGTCTGGCGTCGTTGGTCCATATCACGTTCGGGTGGTTCTTGTAGGTGCCGCACGCGATCTGGCCGGCGGTCACCGTTGGCGTGCTGTCGTGGTGCCAGCCATCCGGTGACGCCCCGGACCCGGGACAGTTCATCAGTTGTACCGCCGCGACGTCATCGTCGAACGCCTTCTTCAGCACGTCCGCATTGGCGAACAGTCCATAGACGGCGCGGGACGGGCCGCCCTGGTTGGTGTTCTGGTCACAGTCGACCATCGCCAGCGCATTGACCCAAATGCTGTTCGCCTTCGGGGTCGCCGGTGTGCAAGCGCCACTGGGATACCCGGCGGGCAGCATGCCGAGCAGCTTGCTTTGCGGGTTGCCGGCCCGGGGGGTCGTCGTGGTGACGGTCCTGGTGGTGGTCGTCGTGGTCGAGGTGGGGTTCGCCTGCGGGTTGTTGTCGTCACCTCCCACGACGATCGCGATACCTACGGTGGCGAGGATGACGACAATGACCACCGCGGCGACGGCGGCGATGATGGGCCAGGGGTTGCGTCGTTTGGGTGGGGGTTGGTTCCACGCGGGTGGGCCGGCGAATTGGGGTGGGGGGGTGTGCGGCGGCGGGCCGCCCCAATTGGCGTTGGCGCCTTGGTAATAGGGCGGCGTGGTCGGGGGTTGGCCGGGGGCGGGGATGGGGCCGCTGTCGGGCCGCCACGGCGGTGCGCCCTGCGCGGGTATCGGGGTCGAGCCGAGCCCGGGGTTGGGCGTCGGCGAACCCTGGGCCGCCGGCGTGGGGGGCGGCGCCATGACGGTGCCTGGGAGGGTGGCTTCTTGGCTGCGGCGCAGGATGGTGGCGGCGTGGTCTTGGTCGGGGTCGCTGAGTGCGTCGTGGGCGGCCAGGGCCAGGTCGCCGGCGCTGGCGTAGCGGTCCGCGGGCTTTTTGGCCATGCCGCGGGTGATCACCGCGTCGAAGCCCTTGGGAATGCCCGGACGCAGCACGCTGGGCTGGGGGATGGGGTTCATGGTGTGCGCGGTAACCAGCGCGCCCGCGCTGCCGGCTGTGTAGGGCGGGGTTCCGGTGAGGCATTCGTAGAGCACGCAGGCCAGGGCGTAGATGTCGGCGCGGTAGGTGACTTCGTCGTTGGAAAACCGTTCCGGCGCCATGTATTTCCAGGTGCCCACCGCGGTGCCCAGCTGGGTGAGCTTTTCATCGGTGGTGGCGCTGGCGATGCCGAAGTCGACCAGATAGGCGAAGTCGTCGCGGGTGATGAGAATGTTTTGCGGTTTGACGTCGCGGTGCATCACCCCGGCGGCATGCGCGGCATCGAGCGCCGAGGCGACCTGGGTGATGATGGCCACCGCGCGCGGCGGGGCCAGCGGGCCAAAGCGTTTGAGCACGCTGTCTAAGTCGGTGCCCTCGATCAGGCGCATCTCCAAAAACATCTGCCCATCGATCTCGCCGTAGTCGTGGATGGGCACCACGTGCGGCTCCTGCAAACGACCGGCGGTGCGTGCTTCGCGTTTCATCCGCTCCCGAAACACCGGGTCCTTGCTGAAGGTCTCCGAGAGCAGCTTGACCGCCACCGTCCACTCCTTGACGGTGTGCTCGGCCTCATAGACCTCGCCCATCCCACCACGGCCCAGCAGCCGTTTTAGGTGATAAGGCCCAAAATCCGACCCCGCCCGCGAAGCCTGCTCATCACTCATCGCCAATCCTTCACACCCAACCACCACGCCACCGACACCCAACAATTGCCGGGCATACCGGTCAGCCGCAACCCCCCTGACCCAGCAACCATGACCGTAAGCCCCCATCCGGCCCGACGCAGGACAATCACGATTTAGCGGGCACGATTCACCGGGCACGATTCACCGGGCACGATTCCCCCGGCGCGGATGGGTGTGGCTAGCTCTCGTCGTCCGCGGCGATCTGGAACGTGAATTCGTGGTCGCAGATGCGGACGTGATCGCCGTCGCGCAGCGTGGCGGCGGAGCGGATTCGCCCATGCCGCACATGGACCCCGTTGGACGACCGGAGGTCGTTGATGATGAAGCTGGTGCCCGTGTCGACGATGACGGCATGGTGACGGCTGACTTTGGGGCTGTCGAGGACGATGTCGTTGTCGCCGAGCCGCCCGATCCGGGTCGCCGCCGCTCGCAGCGGATAGCTGCGTCCCGAAGCCTCATGCAGATAGGCGATGGCCTGCTGCCCGGACACCATGGTGTGCTGTTCGAGCACCGTGACCGTGTCGACGGCGGCGGTCCTGGCGGTTCGCTTCACGTCCAGTGGTTCCTGCCGCAGGATCTGCTCGTTGAGCGACCGCAGCGTCGGGCCCGGGTCGATCCCCAGGTCATCGGCGAGCGTTGTTTTGACGCGGCGGTAGGCGGCCAACGCATCGGATTGGCGATCGGTGACGTAGTAGGCCGTGACCAACTGCGCCCAGAGGGGCTCCCGATAGGGGTGTTCGGAGGTCAGTGCCTCCAGTTCCGTGATCACGGCGGACGCACGCCCGCAGGCGATTTCGGCCTCGGCCTTCGCCCCGTGAACCAGAATCTTTTCCTCGACAAGGGAAGTGGAGAAGGTGTCGACGAACCGGAACTCGCGCAAGTCCTCGAGCACGGGACCGCGCCATTCGGCCAATGCGGCGGCCAGGTGATGGCTGGCCTCTTCGAATTTGCCCGCGGCGGCCGCGTGGACGCCCGCAGTCTTTTCAGCGATGAATCGTCCGAGATCGTAAGCGTTTTCGGCGACGTTGAGCCGGTATCCGGGCGGCGCCGCGGCCAACACCACTCGCGGGTCGATACCGGCGGTGCTGAGCAGCTTACGAAGGTTGGACACATAGGAGTGAATGCTGGCCCGCGCCCCTGACGGGGGTTCGTCGTCCCAGAGGGCCGTGATGAGCCTGTCGACCCCGACCGGACTGTTGCGGTTCACCAGCAGCATGGCCAGCACCGCTCGCTGTTTGGGGGTGCCCAAGGCCACCAGGGTGCCGTCAACGCTCATTTCCAACGGTCCGAGCAGACCGAGCTCGAGACGTTTGTCCACCATCGCCTATCGGTCCTTCCGGTCCGCTCGCTTCTCCATAGCGTCGCGCATCAAGGAAACGTCACTACCGTGCCATTGTGATGGCAAGGCCGGCGGATTCGGTGCCAACCCGCGAATACCGAGTCAAACCGAAACGCCTTCCCCGCGGCGCGATTGAAGCGATGCCCGCCCCCCGTTATCTCGGTCTATGCCCTTGTCATGGCGTAGTAGGCGCCTCGCCGGGCCAACAGCTCGGCGTGACTGCCTTGTTCGACGATCCGGCCGGCCTCGACCACCACGATGCGGTCTGCGCCCCGAACCGTCGAGAGCCGATGCGCGATAATGAAACTCGTGCGATCCCGGCGGAGCTCGGACATGGCGCGGGCAATGAGTGCCTCGGTGCGGGTGTCGACCGAGCTGGTCGCCTCGTCCAGAATCAACAGCCGCGGCCTGGCAAGGAATGCGCGCGCGACGGTGATGAGTTGCTTCTCGCCGGCGCTGATATTGCCGCCTCCGCCGCTGACCCGCGTCTCGTAGCCGTCCGGCAGGGTGTGCACGAATCGGTCGACGTACGCCGCCTTGGCGGCTTGTACCACCTCGTCTTCGCCGGCCCCGGGCTGGCCGTAGGCGATGTTCTCCGCGATCGTGCCGTCGAAGAGCCAGGTGTCTTGCAGGACCATGGCGATTCGCGACCGCAGCGACTGCCGGCTCACGGTGGTGATATCGACCCCGTCGACCAGGATCCTGCCGGAGTCGACGTCATAGAACCGCATCAGCAGGTTCACCAATGTGGTTTTGCCGGCCCCGGTGGGCCCGACGATCGCCACCGTGGTTCCCGGCTCGGCCTCCATCGACAGGTCGTGGATCACCGGGGTGCTGGGGTGGTAACCGAAGCTCACGTGCTGGAACTCGACGCGGGCGGCCGGGCCGCCGTCGGGCCGCGGCAGGGTGGGCTCAGGGTCCGGCGATTCCTCGGGTTCGTCGAGCAGATCGAACACCCGCTCGGCGCTGGCCACGCCCGACTGCAGGGTGTTGTACATCCCGGCCACCTGGCTGAGCGGGGCGTTGAACTGCCGGACGTATTGGATGAAAGCCTGGATACCGCCCAGGGTGATATGGCCGGTGGCCACTTGCAGGCCGCCCACCACGGCGACGGCCACGTAGCCGAGGTTGCCGAGGAACGCCGTCGCCGGTGCCACGAGGCCCGAGAAGAACTGGGCGCCGAAACTGGCCTGGTAGACGTCGTCGTTGCAAACCCGGAACTGCTCGCGGGCGGCGGCCTGGTGGCCGAACGTCTTGACCACCGTGAAGCCGCTGTAGGTCTCCTCGATATGGGCGTTGAGGCGACCGATGCTCGTCCACTGGGCCACGAACAGACGCTGCGCGCGGCGCGCGATCGCGCGCGTGGCGACCAGCGAAAGCGGCACCGTCGCCACGGCGATCAGGGCCAACATCGGCGAGATGGACACCATCATCGCCAGCACCGCGACCACGGTCAGCATCGACGTCATCAGCTGGCTGATGGTCATCGACAGCGACGACTGCACGTTGTCGATATCGTTGGTGACCCGGCTCAGCAGCTCACCGCGTTGGCGTCCATCGAAGTAGGACAGCGGCAGCCGGTGGACCTTGTCCTCGACGTCGGAACGCAGCGCGACCATAGTCCGTTGCACGGTGACGTTGAGCAGCCGCGCTTGCGCCCAAATCAGCAGCGCCGAAACCAGATACAGGCCCAACGCCAGCGCCAGTGTTCGTGCCACCGCGCCGAAGTCCACGCCGTTGCCCGGCACCACACTCATCCCCGATAGTAGGTCGGCGAAGGTGGTGTCACCCCGGGCCCGGGCCGCGGCGACGGCCTGCGCCTTGCTGATGCCCGCGGGGAGCTGTCGCCCGATGACGCCGTTGAACAACAGATCCGTGGCGTGGCCGAGGATTCGCGGGACGACGACCCCGATCGCCGTACCGGTGATGCCCAGGCTGATCACCGCGATGCTCAGCCGTCGTTGTGGCGCAAGACGTTTCACCAGCCGGGTGGCCGAGCCCCAGAAGTCGCGGGACTGCCCGGGCGGGGCCGGGGTCAAGCCTCGCGTGGCCACCACGGTCACGGCGCGCCCCCGACCCGACCCGATCGCAGGGCGTTCACCGACTGCGAGTCGGCGAACTCCGCGTAAGTGGCGCAGTCGACGAGCAGCGATTCGTGCGTGCCGGTGCCCACCAGACTCCCGTTGTCGATGACGATCACCTGGTCGGCCTGGGCGGCGGTGGAAACCCGTTGGGTGACAATGATGATGGTGGCCTCACCCGTTATCTGTTGCAGCGACGCGCGCACCCGCGCGTCGGTGTGCACGTCGAGCGCGCCGAACGAGTCGTCGAAGAGATAGATGGTCGGGCGGCGGATGACCGCCCGCGCGATCGCCAGTCGTTGCCGCTGACCGCCGGAGAAGTTGATTCCGCCCTGGGCCACCCGCATCCGCAGTCCGTCATCGTGTGCGCGGACGAATCCGTCGGCGTCGGCGACGCGCAACGCGTCCCACATCTGGTCGTCGGTCACCACCTGGTTGGGGGCCGCGCCGATACGCAGGTTGTCGGCCACCGTCCCGGAGAACAGATAGCCGCGTTGGGGAACCAGCCCGATCGCGGACCAGAGCCGCTCGGTCTGGTAGTCGCGGACGTCGACATCGTCGACCAGGACGGCGCCGGCGGTCACGTCGTAGAGCCGGCAGATCAGCGACACCAGCGTCGACTTACCCGAACCGGTGCTGCCGACGATGGCGGTGGTGGTGCCGGGCCGTGCCGTCATCGAGATATCTTGCAGCACCGGGCGATCCGCGCCCGGGTAGCTGAATGTCACACCCTCCAAGCGCACCACCCCGGTGATCCCGCCGCGCGGGAAGACCGGCCTCTGCGGGTCGTTGACCGCGGGTTGGGTGGACAGCACCTCCGTGATCCGTTCCGCACACACGGACGCCCGCGGCAGCACCACCAACGTCATGGTCGCCATCAATACCGCCATGAGGATCTGGGTGAAGTAGGCCAGAAAGGCGGTCAGCGAGCCGACCTGCATCTGACCGCGATCGATGCGCAGCCCGCCGAACCAGATCAGCGCGACACTGGACACGTTGACGGTCAGGGTGGTCACCGGCAGCATCACCGCCTGCCAGTTGCCGGCGGTCAGCGCGGTGTGCGACAGCGCGGCGTTGGCGCGGCCGAACCGGTCGCGTTCGTAGCCTTCGCGGGCGAATGCCCGGACGACCCGGACGCCGGACAGCTGGTCGCGCATCACCCGATTGATGCCGTCGATCAGGCCCTGCATCCTGCGGAACAGCGGCAGCATGTGCGACATCACCCAGTAATTGGTCACGGCCATGATGGGAACGCTGACCAGCAGCAGCCAGGTCAGCGCGGCCTCCTGGTGGATGGCCATGAAGATTCCGCCGATGCACATGATGGGTGCGGTGATCAGCACGGTGCTCGATATCTGAACCAGGTACTGGATCTGGCGGACGTCGTTGGTGCTGCGCGTCAACAGCGTGGGCGCGCCGAAGCGGGCGGTCTCATGCTCGGAGAAGGTGGTGATGTGTTCGAACATCGCCGCGCGCAGGTCGCGACCGAAGCCCATGCCGGTACGCGAGCCGAAGTAGACCGCCGCGACCGCGCACAACACCTGCAACCCGGTGACCGAGAGCATCACCATGCCGAGCCTGACGATGGTGGCCGTGTCGCCCTTGGCGACGCCTTCGTCGATGATCGCGGCGTTGACCGTCGGCAGGTACAGCGATGCCAGCGTGCTGATCCCCTGAAGCACCATCAACACCGCGACCAGCCGCCGGTACGGCTGGATGTACTGGCGCAGCAGTGCCAGGAGCATTTCGTAAGGGTCGCATACGGCGCTTCTGGCAGTGGCGAGCAACCGCCGGATGGCCCAACCCGCGCACCGCGCGCGGCAGCGCGACTGAAACGCCTGCTCAGGCGCGTCGGTGGTTGACCCGCTGAGCTGCCGCTACAGTGCATCGTGTGGACCAGGAGCAGGCTGAGCAAAAGCAGGGTAGCGGTGCGGCGTAACTCGAAGGCGCTTGCCGTTGCGGCTTCAGCCTTGATGATCTTGATCCCGATGGTTGCGGCGTGCTCCGATTCCGGCAGCAACAAACCGGGTGCGACGTCCTCGACGGCGCCGGGGAATTCGGAGGGTCACCATGGGCCGATGTTCCCCCAGTGCGGCGGCGTCAGCGATCAGACCGTGGCGGAGCTGACCAAGGTGACCGGCCTGATCAACACCGCCCGCAACTCCGTCGGCTGCCAATGGCTGGCGGGCGGCGGCATCCTCGGCCCACACTTTTCTTTTTCCTGGTATCGCGGCAGTCCGATCGGACGTGAGCGCAAAACCGAAGAATTGTCGCGCGCCAGCGTCGATGACATCAACATCGACGGACACGGCGGATTCATCGCGATAGGAAACGAGCCGAACCTGGGCGACTCGTTGTGCGAGGTGGGCATCCAATTCCAGGACGACTTCTTCGAATGGTCGATCAGCTTCAGTCAAAAGCCGTTCCCGCCGCCATGCGACATAGCCAAAGAACTGGCGCGTCAGTCGATTGCGAACTCGAAATGATGTCCTTGATGAGTGCCGGTTCCCGCGGTAGAAGTAGTGTCCGTGCGGCCGCGGCGGTGTTGATCGCCGCGCTGGTGGTGCTGACCGGATGTTCGAGGTCCATCGCCGGCAACGCCGTGAAGCCCGGATCGGGCGGTGTCCCGCGCAACAACAACTCCCAGCAGCAGTATCCGAACCTGCTCAAGGAGTGTGAGGTGCTCACCAGCGACATCCTGGCCAAGACGGTGGGTGCCGACCCGCTCGACATTCAGAGCACGTTCGTCGGCGCCATCTGCCGGTGGCAGGCGGCCAACCCGGCCGGGCTGATCGACATCACGCGGTTCTGGTTCGAGCAGGGCAGCCTGAGCAACGAACGCAAGGTCGCCGACTTCCTGAAGTACAAGGTCGAGACGCGGAACATCGCCGGGATCGATTCGATCGTGATGCGTCCGGACGACCCGAACGGTGCATGCGGAGTGGCGAGCGACGCCGCCGGAGTGGTCGGGTGGTGGGTCAACCCCCAGGCGCCCGGCATCGACGCCTGCGGTCAGGCCATCAAGCTGATGGAGCTGACGCTGGCCACCAACTCGTAGGTCAGCGCGGCACCTCGAAGGCGATGAGCGCGGCGCGGCCGAGTTCGAGGCCTTTCCACCCGGACGGGACGGTCAGCACGGCGATCGCCGACGTCGGGAATTTGGTCGAAATCTGTTCGGCCGCAACGGTATCGGTGCCGTCTCCGGCCAGGCCGAGAGCCAGGGCGGACATCGTCGGCTCATGGCCGACCACCAGCAGGGTCTGAACGTCGTCGGTGACCGCGTTGATCTCCTCGATCATGGTGCCGGGCGTGGCGCCGTAAAGCCGCTCGCTGTACCGTGTCGGGGCTTCGATACGTGTGTTGGCCAACGTCTGCCGGGCACGGCTCGCCGTGGAGCACAGCACGGCGTCGATGGCTGGGGCGTTGGCCCGCAGCCAATCACCGGCGAGTCCCGCTTGCTTGATGCCGCGGGGCGCCAGCGGCCGGTCGTGGTCGACGACCCCGGGCGGGTAGTCGGATTTCGCGTGACGCATCAACAGCAAGGTGCGCTCGTCTCCCACGGGACCCACGCTAACCAATCAGAGCTCACGATCGCTATGCGGCGTCGTCGTCGCCGCCGTCGCCGTCGCGTAGGAATTTTCTCGGGGTGGTGGAAGGTGTTGGTGCGGGGTTGGCGGCGGTCTAGGCGGGGTGGGGGTATCCACGCGGTGTCGTGCCGGGTGTTTTGCGGTTGGTCCAGCCACCGGGTCGCAGGAGGCGGGTGGTGGGGTCCGCAGGCGAAGGTGAGTTGGTTGATGTCGGTGCGCCGGCATTTGGCGTAGTCGGTGACGTGGTGAACCTCGGAGTAGTAGCCGGGCACGGTGCAGCCGGGTGCGGGGCAGCCGCGGTCTTTGGCATGAAAAGTGAGATTATGCACCTACCGCCAAGGATGCCCTGACCTGGCTTTTTGCATATCTGTCGAAGCTGGCTCGCTGGATTTCCGGGCGAGGCGACGCCAAACCCCGGCCCGCGAGGTAGTCCTCAGCCCGGCAGGGGCCCCCGCGCCGACTCCCTCGGCGCCGGCGTCGTCATATTCGCAGGTGTGGCGCGCAACCACGCAACTATGCAACCATGGTGTCATGGAGACACAAACGAAGCGGGGGCAGCGCACGACGGGCATGACGGTTCGGCTGCCTGCCGAGCTGGCCGACGTGCTGCGCAACTATGCGTTTCTGACCAACACCTCGGCCAACGAAGTGATCAAGCTGGCGCTGACCGAATACCTCAAGACGCATGGCCGCACCGAAATGATGGAAGCCGCTTTCGATGAAGTAATGCGCCAGCACAGCGTCGCGCTGGACAAGCTCAAGGACATGTAGGGTGCTGATCTACCTTTCGGCTAACGATGTGCAGCTGATCAACAAACGCCTCTGCGGCCCAGATCAGCTGCGTGACTTCGGGTTACTGGACAGTGCCGTCAGTCGCCCGTTGCAAAGCGCGTTCGGCGAAGACGCCTACCCATCGATCCACGAGAAGGCGGCGGCGCTGCTGCACGGCCTCGCCCGCTACCACCCTTTCGTCACCGGCAATAAGCGCACCGCGTGGGTGTCAACGGCCATGTTCTACATGGTCAACGGATACAACTTGTACGCGGAAGCCGGTGCGGTGATTGGAATTACGGGCGACGCCGCCGAAGGCGTGCTCGGCCTGGCCGACATCGCAGCCATTTTGAAAGGGTGGGCGCAGCCGTTCAACACGCCCGACGATGATGACGACGACCTTTGAAGCCAACGGGATTACGTCATCGCATATTGACCCGGAGCGCCGCGCTAGTAACTCTCACATGTCGTGAACGGGGCCGTCACGTGCGAGGCGAGGATTTGAGTCGTGAACACCGAAGCCACCAAGCCCCGTGGTCGCGTTGGTCGTAGGGGTCGTTTCCGCTCTGGCAACGGTCGTCGTCGCGTTCATCAACACGCGGATGAAAAATAGCGATGATCGCGACCGACTGAAACGGGACATCGAGCTGTCCAAGAAGTTGGCTGACGGCTCTCGCGAGCAAAAGATTCTTAAGCTTGCGATATCACGCCGGATCGAGTTATTGGTCATTCGCGAAGACCCCGAGAACCAATCGCTAAGCAGAAGAATTCTGTTCACAGGTGTGGTCGCCGAAGGATGTGGTGTAACGGCCCTCATCCTAAGTTTCATGCATCCAGGCGTTCCGATCAGACCCTTGCTTGACGACCTTGTTCTTTGGTTTACCGTCCTCTTTGGGTTCACATTTGTATTCGGAATCGCTGCTTACCAAGCGCATTCACGAATGTTGATGAGCTCGCTCTTGACCAAGTTTCCAGCCACGGGACGCTCATCGTTACCGAACGAATCACGGTGGGAAGAGTTCGCAGCCTGGGCATTCCATCTGATTACCGCCCCATCCTTACCCCGTTAGGCCTGATGACCGGCGTCATTGCGGTTATTCACACGGGGTAGCACACGTCGGCGGGCGTGACATATACCTCGTGGCACTGTGGTCCACTATTTTTGTGCTGGCTCATCCCGTACAGCCGAAAGGGTTCGGCTCATCGCCTTCATCACGTGCGGTGACCCCTTCGGGGGTAGCCTGGCGGGCCAGGTTGTTGATCAGCGGGTGCTCGATGGCCGGCAGCCGCCGGCGCAGCTTCTCACAGCGCCCCACCACCGCCAGTAACCGCGGGGTGTTCAGCGCGTCAACCGGCAGCGCGCAGGCGCGGTCCAAGTCGGCATCCAGGGCGTCGACCACCGCGTCGACCTCGGCATTACTACTTGGACTCACACCCCCAAAGTAGCCACACCACCGACAGAAAACGGCCACCGATCGCCACAGATGCCCACTCGCGGACAAGATTTCACCCGAGTTGGTGGCGCTCGTGACCGTAGGCGTGTCCGCCATCGGGGAACCCGCCCAAAACCCCGCAGAATAGCGGCTCGGAGACCTGCCGATCGAGGTCCCGCGTCTTGTCGGTGCGCGGACTTAAGCTCGCGATGCCCTGGTAACCACGCAGTTCGAAAGGGGGCCGCCGACATGCGATTCCTGCACACCGCCGACTGGCAGCTCGGCATGACCCGGCACTTCCTCGCCGGCGACGCCCAGCCGCGATACTCCGCGGCCCGGCGCGACGCGGTGGCCGGCCTGGGAGCGCTGGCGGCGGAGGTGGGCGCCGAGTTCGTCGTGGTGTCCGGTGACGTCTTCGAACACAATCAACTTCCCCCGCGGGTCGTCGGGCAGTCCCTGGAAGCCATGCGCGCCATCGGGATCCCGGTCTACCTGCTGCCCGGCAACCACGACCCGCTCGACGCCTCCTCGGTGTACACCAGCGCCCTGTTCGCCGCGGAACGTCCCGACAACGTGGTGGTGCTCGACCAGGCCGGCGTCCATCAAGTCAGGCCCGGGTTGGAGATCGTCGCCGCGCCGTGGCGATCCAAGGCCCCGACCACCGACCTGGTCGCCGCTGTTCTCGAGAAGCTGACCCCTGCCCCGGTCACCCGGATACTCGTCGCGCACGGCGGGGTCGACGTCCTGGACCCCGACCGCGACAAGCCCTGCTTGATCCGGCTCGCCGCCCTCGACGACGCATTGGCGACCGGCACGGTGCACTATGTGGCACTGGGGGACAAGCATTCGCGCACCGATGTCGGCAACAGCGGCCGAGTCTGGTACGCGGGGTCGCCGGAAGTCACCAACTTCGACGACGTGGAATCGGACCCGGGTCATGTCCTCATCGTCGACATCGACGAAACCGACCCGCGCCGCCCCGCCACGGTGGACTCTCGGCATGTCGGCACCTGGCGGTTCGTCACCATCCATCGGCAGGTCGACACCCGCCGCGACATCGCCGACCTCGACCTCAACCTGGACCTGATGACCGAAAAGGACCGCACCGTCGTGCGGTTGGCGCTCACGGGATCACTGACGGTCACCGACCGCGCCGCGCTGGATGCCTGTCTGGACAAGTACGCGCGGTTGTACGCCTGGCTCGGCCTGTGGGAACGCCGCACCAATCTGGCGGTCATCCCGGCCGACGGCGAATTCAACGATCTCGGTATCGGGGGGTTCGCCGCCGCGGCGGTCGACGAGCTGGTGGCGACCGCGCGCGAGAAGGACTCCGAGACCGCCGTCGACGCGCAGGCGGCGCTGGCGCTGTTGCTGCGCCTCACGGATCGGGGCGCCGCATGAAGTTACACCGGCTGGTCCTGACCAACTACCGGGGCATCGCGCACCGGCAGATCGACTTCCCCGACCATGGCGTCGTCGTGGTGTGCGGCGCCAACGAGATCGGCAAGTCGTCGATGATCGAGGCCCTGGACTTGCTGCTCGAGTCCAGGGACCGCTCGACGAAGAAGGAAGTCAAGCAGGTCAAGCCCACCAACAGCGATGTCGGCTCCGAGGTGAGCGCCGAACTAAGCTGCGGGCCTTATCGTTTCATCTATCGAAAACGGTTTCACAAGAAGTGCGAGACCGAGCTCACGATCCAGGCACCGCACCGCGAACAGCTCACCGGTGACGAGGCCCACGAACGGGTGAAGGCGATGCTGGCCGAGACGGTGGACAGCGACCTGTGGCATGCCCAGCGGGTGCTGCAGTCCGCATCGACCGCCGCAGTGGATCTGTCAGGCTGTGATGCACTGTCGCGCGCGCTCGATGTGGCGGCCGGCGACACCGGGGCGCTGTCCGGCAACGAGCCGCTGCTCGTCGAACGCATCGACGCGGAATATGGACGTTACTTCACCCCGACCGGGCGCCCCACCGGCGAATGGGCCGCGGCAATCACCCGGCTGGCCTACGCCGACGCCGCGGTCGCGGAGTGCGCGGCGGCGGTCGCCGAGGTCGACCAGCGGGTGTGCCGGCACGCCGTCCTGACGGAACAGGTGGCCGAGCTGTCCCAGCAGCGCATCGCCGCCGGCCCACGGCTGGCCGCCGCGCAGCAGGCCGCGGAAAAGATCGACGAATTGGCCGGCCAGGCGCGCGAGGCCGAGTTGATCGGTGCCGCCGCGGCGGCGAAGAGCGCCGCGGCGGCAACCGCCCACCACTCACGCCTGCAACTACTCGGCGAAATCGACGCCCGCACAGTCGCTGTGGCGGCCGCCGAGGCTCAAGCGCACGAAGCCGCCGCCGCGTGTTCGGCGGCGCACGTCGAGGCCGAGGCCGCCGACGTCACGGCCCAGGCAGCCGCCGAGGCCCTGGCGGACCTGCAACACCGCGCGGAATCCGCCCGGCACACCGTCGCTCGGCTCGCCGAACGCGAGGAGGCCGACCGGCTGAGCGCCCGACTGGCGAAGATCGAGACGATCCAGCGGGACCGTGACCACGTGTGTGCCGCGCTCAGCGAGATCGCCATCACCGAGCAGTTGCTGCGTCGCATCGAGGACGCCGCGGCCGCGGTCGATCGCATCGGCGACCAGTTGGCGTCGACGTCGGCGGCCGTCGAGTTCACCGCCGCCGCGGACATCGAACTCTCCATCGGTGATGAACGAATCTCGTTGTCCGAGGGCGAAACCTGGTCCATGACTACCACCGGGCCCACCGCGGTCCAGGTTCCCGGCGTCCTGACCGCGCGGATCACTCCAGGCGCAACGACGCTCGATGTCCAAGCGAAACACACTGCGGCGCGAAAAGAACTGGCCGCGGCGCTGGCCGTCGGTGGGGCGGCTGATCTCGCTTCCGCTCGGTCCGCCGACCAGCAGCGCCGGGAACTGCAGGGCAGCCTCGACCAGCTGAGCGCCACCCTGGCCGGCCTGTGCGGCGACGAGGAGATCGACCAATTGCGCTCGCGGCTCGCGCGGCTGCGTGCCGGCGAACCCACCGGGGCGGATCTCCCCGCGGCGGACGTCGGCGCCGCCCGCGCCGAACTCGATGCGCTGGAAACGGCTCGCCTGGCTGCGACGGCCGAATGCGACGAGCGCCGTCGGAGCGCCGCCGCCGCCACCGCCCGGCTCACCGAGTTAGCCACCCGCGCAACCGTTCTCCAAAACGCGTTGGAGACGCAACGCGGCGAGCTCAACGCCGCCGCCGGCCGGCTGGCCCGAGAGCGGGCGTCTGCCGCCGACGACGATCTCGCGTCGTCGGCGAACACCACCCTGCAGGCGGCGCAGGCCGCTGAACGTCGTTACGCCGAGCTGGTCGACGGGCTGGCGGCTTCCAATCCGGACGCGGTGCGCGCCGAATTGGAAGCCGCCACGAAGGAAACAGCGGAACTGCGGGAACGCTACGAAGAGGCCGCTCGTGTGTTGCGCGAGATCACCATCGAACTGTCCATGATCGGCAGCGAGGGGCGCCAGGGCAAGCTCGACGCCGCGCAAACCGAACGTGAGCACGCCGCCAGCGAGCACATCCGGGTCGGCGGCCGGGCCCGCGCGGCGCGGCTGCTGCGCTCGGTGATGACACGCCACCGCGACACCACCCGCCAGCGCTACGTCGAGCCCTACCGAGCGGAACTGCAGCGGCTCGGCCGCCCGGTGTTCGGGCCGACGTTCGAGGTCGACATCGACAGCGATCTTTGCATTCGCAGCCGCACGCTCGACGGCGTGACGGTGCCCTACGAATCCCTGTCGGGCGGGGCCAAGGAGCAACTCGGCATCCTGGCGCGGCTGGCCGGCGCCGCCCTGGTCGCCAAGGAGGACGCCGTTCCGGTGGTGGTCGACGACGCGCTCGGCTTCACCGATCCCGACCGGCTGGCGAAGATGGGGGAGGTCTTCGACACGGTGGGCACTCACGGGCAGGTGATCGTGCTCACCTGCAGCCCCGACCGATATGACGGCGTCAAGGGCGCCCACCGCATCGACCTCAGCGCCTAGCATCCCGCGCTGAGCTACGTCAACGCAGCGCGTGGACCGCTGTGCTGATCCCCGCCGGCGGTCCCGGCAGAATGGGATGATGGCGGGCCGACACCGATGACGATGAATGCCAGACGGCGCCGGGCGCAGAAGAAGCTCGCGGCACTGCCCGGTGTGCGGCCTGTTCGCCGGCCGATCACGCCGGGGGACCGCGAAGAGTTCGATCTCTACTACGTGCGCGCCGGCCGGAAGTCAGCGCACCCGCTGGTCATCATCCCAGGGGGTCCTGGAGTGGCGTCGGTGCAGATGTACAAGGGACTGCGGCGCCGCGCCGCCGAGGCCGGCCTGGACGTCATCATGATCGAGCACCGCGGCGTGGGCATGTCGCGCCACGACGACTCCGGCGCGGATCTTCCCCCCGGAGCGATCACCGTGAACCAGGTCGTCGATGACGTCGCCGCCGTGCTCGACGACGCCCATGTCGACTCGGCCGTCATCTATGGCGCGTCGTACGGCACCTACGTCGCGTCGGGGTTCGGTGTGCGCCATCCGGGCCGGGTGCGGGCGATGATCCTCGATTCGCCGCTGCTCTCGCGGCACGACATTGTGATCGTGCGCCGCGCGATCCGTCGGCTGTTGCTGCGGGGCGACAGCCCCGAAACCGCTGCGTTGGCGCCCAAAATGCGCAAGCTCGTCGACGCGGGCGTGATGACCGCGGCGGCCACCCAGGTCGTGGCGACAATCTACGGTTACGGCGGCGCAGACCTGCTCGAGCGGCAACTCGACCTGCTGCTGGATGGCCGAAAGTTGTTGTGGTGGGCGCTGTCCCGTTTCACCACCCTGGGCAACCTGCCGTATCGCTACGAGGAAGACCTGGTCAGCCGCATCGCGTTCCGCGAGCTGGACTACGCCGCCGAACCCGACGGGCTCCCACTCGACCCCGCCGTGGCGGAACGCGAAGCGCGCACCCAGACGGCGACTTTCGAGGACGAGCCCTACGACCTGGTGGCCGAGATGCCGCATTTCGGTTGGCCCACCGTGGTGGTCTCCGGCGGCCGCGACCTCATCACTCCGCCGGCGGTCGCCGAGCGCGTCGCCGCGCTGTTGCCCAACGCGGTGCTGTTGAAGTTGCCCAGCATGGCGCACAGCGCGCTGGACTTCCGCGAGCCCGCCGCGATCGCGATCGCGCGAGCGGTGTGTCGGGGTCAGCTCGACGGGCTCGCCGCGAAAGCGCCTGCGCTTGACGCGCTTCCGGCGCGCCCCGAGCTGCGCCTGCTGTGGAAGGCGATCGCGGTGGCCGCCGCCGTCGAGGGGGTCCTGCCGATCCCGGCGCGGCTACGCCGGATCAGCCGCGCATGAACCCGATGGCGGTGTAGCGCAGGTCGCCGAGACCGGCCGCGCCGAAGTTGGCCAGCGTGCTGCGGACGGCGACGTCGCCGGGCGATTGCGTCAGCGGCAGGCTGAACCCTTCGGCCCAGATGAGTTTGTCGAGATCGTTGGCCAACGCCCGCGCCTTGCCGGGATCGAGTTCCTCCAGGGTCCGCTCGATAGCCGCGTCGATCTGCGGGCCGCCGATCTTGCCGAAATTGCTCTCCCCGTCCGACAGGTAGATCTGGGTCAGTGCCGAGAGCGGGAAAGCGTCGCCGAGCCAACCGAATTGCGCTATGTCGAAATCCCCGACGTTGATGTAGTTGGTGAAGAACCCGCTGCCGGCCCTGGCGACGAGTTCGAGCTTGACGCCGATCTGGGCGAGGCTGTGCTGCGCGATCTGGGCGAACTGCCGGCTGCCCTGGGCGTCGTAGAACAGATCTCGGATGACGAGCTGGCGGCCGTCTTTCTCGCGGAATTGGCCGTTCAGCTTCCAGCCCAAGGCATCGAGGTCTCGTTTGGCCTGGTCGGGGTCGTAGGGGACGACCGCACTGTTGTCCTGGTAGCCCTGCTGCCCGGCGACATAGATGTGGTTGCCCAACGCGACCGGGTCGCTGGTGAGGCCGTATTGGACGACCTTGGCGATGGTGCGGCGGTCGATGCCTTTGGCCACCGCCAGGCGCAGCGCCTTGTCGGCCAGGATCGACCCCGGCGCACCGTTGAACGTGAAGTGAGACCACGAGGGGGCGGGGGCGCGCCGGATCGAGATTCCCTCCGTGCGCTGCGCGATGGTCAGTTGGTCGACGGTGCCGACGCCGGACGCGTCGATGGTGTTGTTCTGCAGCGCCGGCAGCCGCGCGGCGTCATCGAGCACCAGGTAGGTGATGTTGTCCAGGCGTGGCCGGGCGCCCCACCATTTGGGGTTGCGGGACAAGACGATCCGCTGTGTTGTCCGGTCCAGCGACGTGACGATGAAGGGGCCGGCCGATGGACCGGGCCCGTCGAGTTGGCCCTTGTTGAACGCCTCGGGCGTGGCCGTCACGCTCCTGGGCAGCAGCATGCCGTTACCGGCGAACATGCCGCGCCACTCGGCGTACGGCTTGGCGAAAGTCATGATCGCCTGCCGGTCGTCGACACCTCGGGTGACCGACGCGACGCGGTCGGCGCCGCCGGGGCCGGCGATCTCGAACCTCTTGTCGGCGCCGCTCAGGGCGTGGATCTGGCTGGCGATGTCTTCCCACGTGATCGGTGTGCCATCGGACCACACTGCCTTGGGGTTGATCGTGTAGGTCACCACCTGCGGCGTGGTTCCGGTGAGTTCGACGCTATTGAAGTAGTCGGTGTCGACCGTGGTCGAACCGTCCGCGCCGATGATGAATGCCCGCGGCAGGGTGGCCTTCATCATGCCGGCGACTTCGGCCGAATTTCCGTCGATGTGCAAAATGTTGAAATTGGGCGGGAAGTCGCTGAGTGCCAGCCGCAGGCTGCCGCCGTCTTGCAGCGTGGCGGGGTCCTGTGGGTTGATGTCGCTGGTGGTGCCGATCTCGGCGTTTTGGCCGGTTTCCGGCATGAGTTTGATGGCCGGTGAGCATCCGGACACCACAAGCGCCATGACGACGATCGCCGTCGCGACCCGCCTAGACACGTTTGCCCGGATCCGGTTGTGGCACGGCGCCCAGCAGGCGCCGGGTGTAATCGTGCCGGGGGTTGCCGAACACCTGCTCGCTGTCGCCCTGCTCCACGATCGTGCCGGCATACATGACCACGACCTGATGAGCGAGGTGTTTGACCACCGAAAGATCATGGGAAACAAAGAGATACGACAGGCCGAACTGCTCTTGCAGGTCGAGCAGCAGATTGATGATGCCGGCCTGGATGGAGACGTCGAGGGCGGAGACCGGCTCGTCCAGCGCCAGGATCTTCGGCTGTAGTGCCAGCGCCCTCGCTATGCCGATGCGCTGCTTCTGCCCGCCGGAGAACTCGGCGGGATATCGGGTGGCGTCGGCTCGGCGCAACCCCACGATCTCGAGCAGCTGGGCGACCCGTGCGTTGGTTTCCCTCTTGCCGAAGCCGTTGGCCCGCAACGGCTCCGCGAGCAGCTCGAAGACCGGCAACCGCGGGTCCAGGGACGCGACCGGGTCCTGGAACACCACCTGGATGTCGCGGCGCAGCGCTCGCCGCCGCGCCGGGCCCAGGGTGGCGGCATCGTGGCCGAGCACTTCGATGTATCCCGATTGCGGTGCGGCGAGTTCCAGGATCTCGTGCAAAATGGTCGATTTGCCCGAGCCCGACTCACCGACGATGGCCACGGTACGGCCTTGCCGCAACTCGAAGCTGACACCATCCACCGCGCGCACCTCGCCGACGGTGCGGCGCAGGACCACGCCCTTGGTCAGTGAGTACGTCTTGACCAGATCATCAACCCGCAAGACGATCGGGGATTTGCCGGGCTGCTTGCGGTAGACGTCGGTGTTGACCCCGTAGATGTCCGCGGCGGGCCGTCCGTTGACCTGATCGGTGCGGATGCAGGCCGCCCGGTGATCGGCGCCGACGGAGAGCAATTCCGGTTCTTCCGAGCGGCATTCGTCGATGACCAGCGGGCAGCGCGGCGCGAAGGGGCAGCCCGGCTCCAGCCCCACCAACGACGGCGGGGCGCCGGGGATCGGCACCAGCCGGCTGCCCTGTGCGGCGTCCAGTCGCGGAACCGAGCCCAACAGCCCGACGGTGTAGGGCATCTGGCGATCGCGGTAAAGGTCGTAGACTCCGGCGGATTCGACGACCCGGCCGGCGTACATCACCAGCGCCCGGTCGGCGAACTCGGCGACGACGCCCAGGTCGTGGGTGATGATCAGCACCCCGGCGCCGGTGATGTCGCGCGCCGTCTTGAGCACCTCGAGGATCTGCGCCTGCACGGTGACGTCCAGGGCGGTGGTGGGCTCGTCACAGATCAGCAGATCCGGGTCGTTGGCGATCGCGATCGCGATGACCACCCGCTGGCGTTCGCCGCCGGACAGTTCGTGCGGGAACGCGCGGGCACGCCGTTCCGGCTGGGCGATGCCGACCAGCTCGAGCAGTTCCACCGCGCGCCGGCGGGCGGCTCTCTTGCCCACGTGCGGCTGGTGGATTTCGATCGCCTCGGCGATCTGGTCCCCGACGGTGTAGACGGGTGTCAGCGCCGACATCGGATCCTGGAACACCATGCCGACCGCCTTGCCGCGGAACCGCGACATCGCGTCGTCGCCGAGGCCCAGCAACTCGGTGTCGTGCAACCGCACCGAGCCGCGCACCCGCGCGTACTGCGGCAGCAGCCCCACCACCGCCATCGCCGAAACCGATTTGCCCGAGCCCGATTCGCCGACCATGGCCACGACTTCCCCCGGGGCGATGTCGTAGCTGATGCCGCGTACCGCGGTCACCGGTTCGCCGTCCGTCGGGAAGGCGACGGCCAGGTCGGTCACCTCCAGGAGCGCGCTCACGGGGTGCCCCCCCGCGCCATGCCGCTGCCAGGGTCCAGCGCGTCGCGCAGGCCGTCGCCGGTCACGTTGGCGCACACCAGGATCAGCACCAGCACGCCAGCCGGAAACAGGAACACCCACGGGAAGGTGGTCGCGGACTGGGTGCCATTGGCGATCAACGTGCCCAGCGACACGTCCGGCGGCTGAATGCCGAATCCGAGAAAGCTCAGTCCGGTCTCGGCCAGGATGGCCGAGGCGACGTTGAGGGCGGCGTCGATGATCAAGATAGAGGCCACGTTGGGCACCACATGGCCGAGGATGATCCGGTGGCTGGACACACCCATGTACCTTGCGGCCCTGATGAATTCGCGTTCACGCAGACTCATGGTCATGCCGCGAACCATGCGCGAGCTGATCATCCAGCCGAATCCGGCGAGCAGCAAGACGAGCATCAGAATGTTGGCCGAGCTCTTGGTCCGCGGTGTGACGATGGCGATGAGGATGAAGCTGGGCACCACCAACAGCAGGTCGACCAACCACATCAGCGCCCGGTCCCGCCAGCCACCGAAATAGCCCGCGATCGAGCCGACGGTGGCGGCGATTCCGGTCGAGATGACCGCGACGCAGACACCGATCAGCATCGACTTCTGCATGCCCCGCAGGATCTGCGCCAGCAAGTCCTGCCCCAACGCGTTGGTGCCCAACCAGTGCCGGGCGTTCGGCGGCTGCAACAGCGCGTCGAAATCGAGGTCGTCATACGAATACGGCAGCATTGCCGGCAGCGCGTAGCAGCCGACGAACAGCAGCACCAGCAGTGTCAGCGACGCGACCGCCAATCGGTTGCGGACGAACCTGCGCAGCACCAGGGTGCGGCGCGAGGTGAATTCCGATGCTTTCGGCGACGAGATCCCCTGAGCTCCTTGGACTTTGGGCTCGGCCGTCATGACACCCGCACTCTGGGATCGAGAGCTGCGTAGAAGACATCGGAGAGCAGGCCGGCCAGCAGCACCACCGTGCCGGAGAACAGCGTGATCGCGGCGATGATGTAGGTGTCCTGCGTCGCGATGCCCTGCACCAGCCATTCACCCATGCCATGCCAGCCGAAGATCTTCTCCACGAACACCGCGCCGGTGACCAGCCCGGCGACCCCGTAAGCGAACAGGGTGGCCAACGGTATCAGCGCCGTGCGCAGCCCGTGCTTCACCAGAGCGCGCCGGCGGGTGAGCCCTTTGGCGCGCGCGGTGCGAATGAAATCCTGGCCGAGGACGTCGAGCATCGCGTTGCGCTGATAACGGCTGTATCCGGCGGCGGCCGCCAAAGTCAGCGTGAGGGTCGGCAGGATCAGATGCTGCAACCGGTCCACCAACTGGTGCCACATCCCGCCGCCCACGCCCGGCGACGTTTCCCCCGTGTAGTCGAAAAGCTGCACACCGAACGCCCAGTTCACCCGCAACGCGCCAAGGATCAACAGGCTGGCGATGACGAACGTCGGGGTGCTGAGCACCAGCAGCGCGACCATGGTGACGAGCCGGTCACTGAGTCGGTACTGGCGGATGGCTCCCCACGCCCCGGCCACGATGCCCAGGACGGTGCCCGCCAGCGATCCAATCACCAGAAGCCGCAGGGTGACGCCGACGCGTCGCCAGAGTGTGGCACCCACGGGCTGTCCGGTGATGGTCTTTCCGAAGTCGCCGCGAACGGCGTGCGAGGCCCACTGGGCGTAGCGGAGCGGTATCGGCTTGTCCAAATTGAGCGCGTGGGCCTTGGCGTCGATGACGGACTGCGGCGGCCGCGGACTGCGCTGCAACAAGCTGTCCAGTGGGCGAAAGGCCACCGACGTCAAACAAAACGTAAGAAACGATGCCAGTGCCAGCAGCACTATGTAGTTGAGCAACCGGCGCGCCAAGAAGCGAATCATCCCCGACCGCACCGCCCGTGTCGCATTGGGACAGGTTAACGAGCCCGGCCCGTACCGGCCCGGTTCGGCGCCCGATCATTGTGATCCGGCTGATTTTCATGCGTCAATGAACGATGGCCCGTTGTTAACATCCACCGCGGCACCGATGCAGGCAGCAAGTTCCGTGCTGCGACACTCCCGAGGAGGCTTGCGTGACTGTTACCGAGGATTTCCTGGCCAACAACGCCCAATATGCGAGCGCCTTCCACGGGCCTCTGCCGATGCCGCCGGGCAAACATGTCGCGGTGGTCGCCTGCATGGATGCCCGGCTCGACGTCTACCGCGCCCTCGGTCTCAACGAGGGCGAGGCGCACGTCATCCGCAACGCCGGCGGGGTGGTCACCGACGACGTCATCCGCTCGCTGGCGATCAGTCAGCGGTTGCTGGGGACCCGGGAGATCGTCCTCATCCACCACACCGACTGCGGGATGCTGACCTTCACCGACGACGATTTCAAGCGGGCCATTCAAGAGGAGATCGGCGTCGAGCCGTCGTGGGCGCCCGAATCCTTCCCGGACGTTGCCGAGGATGTCCGGCAGTCGTTGCGCCGCATCGAGGCCAGCCCGTTCGTCACCAAGCACGTGTCCGCGCGCGGATTCGTCTTCGACGTCGCCACCGGGAAGCTCCAGGAAATCAAGCTCTAACCGACCTTGTAGGTGGCGAGCGCCTTCGCGACGAGCCGGCCCTGCGCGTCGACGATCTCGGCCTCGCAGTTGACCAGCGACCGGCCGCGCCGCAGCACCCGTCCGACACCGATCACGTCGGTGGCCCGGGCCGGGGCCATGAAGTCCAGTGCCATCGAGACGGTCACGCCCCGCAGTTCCGGGGGTGCCTCCCCGCCGCACCACGCCGCCGCCATCACGGTCACGTCGGCGAGGGTGGCGATGGCGCCCCCGTGGACCATGTCACCGATGGTCACATTGGACGGATCCCACGGCAGCCGCAGCCTGACCTCGTGGTCGTCGAGTCGGTCGGCAACGATACCCAGCTTCGCGACGAACGCTGATTGGGGGAGGAACTGCGCAATGACGTCGCGGCCGCTGGGCGCTTCGGAAGGTGTGGTCATCCGCCCATGCTCGCGCACCGTTCCCGGGCGGGGAAAGGGTTGCCGCGGCCTCTGACGTGATGCATCCCATCGCTGGTGCCCACGCGATGTTGAACCGGCATTTGACACCCGCGGGGTTAGCTGATTCGATAGATGGTAAATATTATAAATATGGTCAGTTCAACCAAGATCAGCAAGGAAGCCATGACCAGCGATCTCAAGGCGGGCCCCGCCGCCGGCCAGTACGAGTTGAGCCATCTGCGCTCGCTGGAGGCTGAAGCGATCCACATCATCCGGGAAGTCGCGGCCGAGTTCGAGCGGCCCGTGCTGTTGTTCTCGGGCGGCAAGGACTCCATCGTCATGCTGCACCTGGCGCTGCGGGCGTTCCGGCCCGGACGGCTGCCGTTCCCGGTGATGCACGTCGACACCGGCCACAACTTCGA
The DNA here is from genome assembly GCA_963732835.1 of uncultured Actinomycetota bacterium. Classification (GTDB taxonomy): domain Bacteria; phylum Actinomycetota; class Actinomycetes; order Mycobacteriales; family Mycobacteriaceae; genus Mycobacterium. The sequence goes on along the minus strand of CAVTBA010000015.1, from coordinate 46,450 downwards.
CGAGGTGATCGCCACCCGGGATGAGCTGGTCGCCGAGCACGGGGTGCGCCTGGTGGTCGCCTCGGTCCAGGAGGACATCGACGCCGGCCGCGTCGTCGAGCCGCGGCAGGGACGCAACTCGATCCAGACCGTGACGCTGCTCCGCGCGATTCGGGAGAACAAGTTCGACGCCGCCTTCGGCGGAGCGCGCCGCGACGAGGAGAAGGCACGCGCCAAGGAGCGGGTGTTCAGCTTCCGCGACGAGTTCGGCCAGTGGGACCCGAAGGCGCAGCGACCGGAGCTGTGGAGTCTCTACAACGGCCGGCATCACAAGGGCGAGCACATCCGGGCCTTCCCGCTGTCCAACTGGACCGAGTTCGACATCTGGTCCTACATCGGTGCCGAGAACATCGCGCTGCCCTCGATTTATTACGCGCATCGGCGCAAGGTGTTTCGCCGCGACGGCATGCTGCTGGCGGTCGACCGGAACATGCAGCCGCGCGACGACGAGCCGGTGTTCGAGGCAACGGTGCGTTTCCGCACGGTTGGGGACGTCACCTGCACCGGATGCGTGGAATCGGAGGCCGTGACGGTGGAAGAGGTCATCGCCGAGACCGCGGTGTCCCGGTTGACCGAACGCGGCGCGACCAGGGCCGACGACCGAATCTCGGAAGCCGGGATGGAAGACCGCAAACGGCAGGGGTATTTCTGATGGCCACATCCACCACGCTGCTTCGCCTCGCAACCGCGGGTTCCGTCGACGACGGCAAGTCCACGCTGATCGGGCGCCTGCTCTACGACTCCAAGGCCGTCATGGAGGACCAGTTGGCGGCGGTGGAGCAGACGTCCAAGGAGCGTGGCCACGACTACACCGACCTGGCGCTGGTGACCGACGGGTTGCGGGCCGAACGCGAGCAGGGCATCACGATCGACGTCGCCTACCGCTACTTCGCCACTCCCAAGCGGAAATTCATCATCGCCGACACCCCGGGCCACATCCAGTACACCCGCAACATGGTGACCGGCGCGTCGACCGCCCAACTGGTGATCGTGCTCGTCGATGCCCGACACGGCCTGCTGGAGCAGTCCCGCCGGCACGCCTTCCTGGCTTCGTTGCTGGGCATTCGGCACATCGTGCTCGCCGTCAACAAGATGGACCTGATCGGCTGGGACAGAGACAAATTCGAGGCCATCCGGGATGAATTCCACGCCTTCGCCGCGCGCTTGGACGTGCACGACGTGGCCACCATCCCGATTTCCGCGCTGCACGGCGACAACGTGGTGACCAAGTCGGACCAGACGCCCTGGTACGAGGGCCCCGCGCTGCTGTCGCATTTGGAGGAGGTCTACATCGCCGGCGACCGCAACCTGGTCGACGTGCGGTTCCCGGTCCAGTACGTCATCCGGCCGCACACCCGCGAGCACCAAGACCACCGCAGTTATGCCGGCACCGTGGCCAGCGGGGTCATGCGTCCGGGAGACGAAGTCGTCGTTCTGCCGATCGGCAAGACCACCCGGATCACCGCGATCGACGGGCCGAACGGTCCAGTGGAAGAAGCGTTTCCGCCGATGGCCGTGTCGATCAGCCTCGCCGACGAGATCGATATCTCCCGGGGTGATCTCATCGCCCGCACCAACAACCATCCCCGGGTCGCCCAGGAGTTCGACGCGACCGTGTGCTGGATGGCCGACGACGCGACGCTGGAGCCCGGCCGCGATTACGTCATCAAGCACACCACCCGTACCACACGCGCGAGGGTGACCGGGCTGGACTACCGGCTCGACGTGAACACCCTGCATCGCGACAAGACCGCAACGGCGTTGCAGCTCAACGAACTTGGGCGAATATCGCTGCGCACCCAGGTCCCGCTGTTGCTCGACGAGTATACCCGCAACGCCAGCACCGGCTCGTTCATCCTCATCGATCCGCACACCAACGGCACCGTCGCGGCCGGCATGGTGCTGCGTGACGTCTCGGTGCAGACGGCAAGCCCGAACACCGTGCGGCACAAGTCATCGGCTGTCGCGGCAGCCCGGACGCGGGGCAAGACGGTGTGGTTCACCGGCCTATCCGGTTCCGGCAAGTCCTCGGTGGCAATGCTGGTCGAACAGATGCTGCTTGAAAAGGGCGCCCCCGCTTACGTTCTCGACGGCGACAACCTGCGGCACGGTTTGAACGCCGACTTGGGCTTCAGCATGGCCGACCGCGCGGAGAATCTGCGCCGGCTGGCGCATGTGGCGGCACTTCTCGCCGACTGCGGCAACGTCGTGCTGGTACCGGCGATCAGCCCGCTGACCGAGCAACGCGAGATGGCCCGTAATGCGCACGCCGCCGCGGGGTTCGACTTCGTCGAGGTCTTCTGCGACACCCCCATCGAAGAATGCGAGCAGCGTGATCCGAAGGGGCTCTACGCCAAGGCCCGCGCGGGCGAGATCGCACACTTCACCGGCATCGACAGCCCGTATCAACCGCCGGCCAACCCCGACCTGCGGCTCACGCCGGACCGTACCGTCGAGGAGCAGGCGCAGAGCATCGTAGATCTGCTCGAATCGCGGGCTTGAGCGCACGGCTACGCCGGAATCCGCACACCGAGTGGCACAATCCTGAGAGTGCGCATGTCGGCGAAGGCGGAGTACGCGGTGCGGGCCATGGTCCAGCTAGCCACGGTCCCCGACGGGACCTTGGTGAAAACCGATGACTTGGCGCAATCGCAGGGCATACCGCCGCAGTTCCTCGTCGACATCCTGACCAACCTGCGCACCGACCGCCTGGTGAGAAGCCATCGGGGCCGTGAAGGTGGCTATGAACTGGCCCGTCCCGGCAACCAGATCAGCATCGCCGACGTGTTGCGCTGTATCGACGGACCGCTGGCCAGCGTCCGCGACATCGGTCTGGGCGACCTGCCCTACTCGGGGCCCACAGCGGCGCTCACCGACGTCTGGCGGGCGCTGCGCGCCAGCATGCGGTCGGTCCTGGAGGAAACGACCCTGGCCGACGTCGCCGCCAACGCCCTGCCCACGCACGTCGTGCGGTTCGCCGATGAGTATCGGACTCAGGAGAGCGTGCGGCACGGCACACCGCGCGCCGGCGAATAGGCGGTACCCAACCCCGGGCGAGTCAGCCCCGCGACCCGTAGGGACGGGTGAGGATCTCCATGGCATGCCCCGAGGGATCGAGGAAGTACACCCCGCGCCCGCCGTCATTGTGGTTGATCTCGCCTTGCCGTTTGGCGCCCGGATCCGCCCAGTGCTGCAGGCCGCGTGAGGAGATCTTGCCGTAGATCGTGTCGAATTCCTGTTCGGACACCAGGAAGGCGTAGTGCTGCCGCGGGATCTCCGCGCCATCGGGAGCGTCCGCGTAATCCAGGTTGGCGCCGTGCTCGAGTTGGACAACCATGAAGTGGCCGAACGGCTTTGGGCTGGGCAGATCGAACAATTCGGTGAGGAATTCCGCGGACTCTCGTTTGTCGCGGGAGGCGACGATCGTGTGATTGAAACTGATGGCCATGGCCCTCTCCTATTTCGGCGCCGTGAGCTCCAGGGCGATGTTGTCGGGGTCCCGGAACTGAAGGATGTAAGACGGACCGATGTCTTTCACCGGCTCGTGGGCGATGCCCAGCTCGTCGAGATGCGCTGCCGCGGAATCCAATTCATCCTTGTTGGTGAGCCGGAACGCGATGTGGTCGAGCCCGGCGCGATCTTCGTGGAAGCGGTCGGTGGCTACGGGCCGCAGTCCGAGCAGCGTGCCGCCGAGGTCGTAGATAACGCCACCGAACAGGAAGCTCAACTGGCTGCGCGTGGCCTCGTCGGCGTTGTCGGGCACTTCGAGCAGGACCGGCCAACCGAACACGCTCTCGTAAAACTGCCGGGATCGCTCGATATCGCTCACGGTGAGGCGGACGTGCGCGATGGAACTGCTGGTGAAACCCATCTGCTCCATGGTGCCACTTGCACCACCGGATGTTGAGTCCCATGCCAGAATCGCCGTCGTGCGGATTGCAATGACGCTGCCGGTGATGGAACCGGACTTGGATGCGCGAATTTTGGAGAACTGGGCGCGGGCGATCGACGAAGGCCCGTTCTCGTCGTTGTGCTGGGGCGAGCGGATCGCATTCGAAAACCCGGACAATCTCACGCTGCTGGGAGCGCTGGCCGCCTGGACAAGTCGGGTGCGCCTGCTGACGACGGTGATCGTGCCGCAGCTGCACGACCCCGTGATGCTGGCCAAGGCGCTGGCCACCGGGGACATGCTGTGCGGCGGGCGACTCAGCGTGGGCATCGGCGTGGGCGGCAGGCATGAGGACTACCACGCCGTGAGCGCCGACCCGGCGACGCAGACCATGCGCGACATGGCCGAACGCGTGGCCGTTATGAAGCGGGTGTGGGCCGGGGAGAAGCTCACCGACTCGGTCCTGCCGGTCGGGCCGGCGCCGGTGCAGCCCGGCGGTCCGCCGCTGTTCGTGGGCAGCATCGGCCCGAAGACCATCCGCAGCGCCGCGCCATGGGCCGCCGGACTGGCCGGAACCACCCTGGATCTGGACGTCGCCAAGCAGAACGAGCTGTTCGACGTCGCGCGCGACGCGTGGGCGCAGGCGGGCAAGGACAAACCCCACCTGGTGACGTCGTTCTGGTTCGCGTTCGGGTCGCCCGAACAAGCCCGAGCCCAGGTCCATCGCCACCTACGGCGCTACATGAACTGGATACCGGCGGAGTACGTCGACGCCATGGCGCCGACGACCGGCTGGGCTGGCACCGAGGACGAGCTGCTGGCGGTGCTGCGCAAGTTCGAGGCCATCGGCACCGACGAGGTGCAGCTCATCCCGACGAGTTCGGACGTCGACCAGCTGAGTCGCGCGGCAGAGGTGGCTGGCCGGCTCTAGTGCAACGCGTGGCGACCCGCTTCGCCCGGCTACGCCGCGCTTGCGATCGCCACTAGGCCGATGCGCGCTCGTCACCCGCCGCCGGCTGGGGAGGCTGCCCCTTGCGCAGGGTCGCCAACAACTCCCGGTACGGGCCGACGAGGTAGACGGTGTCGCCGCCACGCAGCCAGGCATCACGCCGCGGGTGTAGTTCGATGGGCGCGTCCTGCCGGGTGATCGCGATGACACGGGTCTGGGTGGACAGTTCGAACATCTTCAGCCCGTCGAGTTCGCTGCCGGGCGCCACGTGCATTCCGCCGATCATGAACGAGCGCTGCCCGACGGAAAACGTGCCCAGCACCTGCAGGCCCATTGCGGCGCCGATGAACCACGGCGCGGCCAGTTCGACGGTGGAGCGGACGTTTTCGAATCCGAACCGCTGCGCCACCGCGGCGCCCAGCGCACGGTCGTAGACGCGCAGGACCAGGGGTACGTCGGGCCGGACGACCTCGGGCCGCACCCGGGGGCCCAGCATCTCGCGCAGCACGATCCCGGTCTCGATATTCACCATGTCGTCCTGCGTCAGCACCGCCACCGCGCGGGCGTGCTCGACGCGGGCGGCCTCCAGCGTCTGGCGCAGCGTCGCGTCCCCGAAGATCACCGGTACGTCGAGGTCGGCCGCCGTCGACAGGAAGCGGTTGTTCTCGTCGCGCTCGATCACCGCGACGTCGTAGCCTGCTGACCTCAGGTCGGCTATGACGCGACTGCCGAAGGAGCCGAGGCCGACGACGATGACGTGGTTGCGCAGATGGCGCGCCCGGCGACGTCCAACCGAGTGGGCGAAACGTCGCGATATCAGCAGGTCGGCGATGAAAGCGACGAGCAGCGCGGTCGTCGTCACGCCGGCGAACATCAACATGATGCTGTAGATCCGCAGCCAGGTCGGCTGGTGGAGGAAGCTGAAGTCGCCGTAACCGACCGTCGCGATCGTCTCGGTGCTGAAATACAGCGCGTCGAGCCACGTCATCCTCGGTTTCGGCTGGTAGCTGAAGCGCAGCACCACCGTCGACCCGACCAGCAGGCACGCCGCGGCCAGCAACGCTCGGGCGAACATCGGGTTGACGTCGTCACGCAGGGCGCGCACGCCATCGAGCATTCGTCGCAACCGGGGCAGGCGGTAGCGCGTCACGGTCGGCCGCGGCACCTTGATGCCGCGGGCGGCCAACTCGTCGGCGGTGCCGATCATCGCGGTCCAGTCGCCGGCGTGCACCGACAGATCACGGCCCGGACAGGACACCACGTCACCCGGGGTGTCGCAGTTCTCGCCGTGAATCACCGCCACCGGTGCCAGGTCGCCGTAGATCTCGCGCAGCGTCGCGCTGTGGGGTGCCTCGGCGCCGGAGACGACGAATTCGATGCCCGCCGCCTCGAACGGGTGCACGGTGTGGGCCAGGCATGCCTCGACGACCGACGGTGCCGCGAGGTCGGCGACGTCCAGAATCGCGCCGGGGCGCTTGTCGGCGGCCATCGCCGTCCGCAGCACGTCGTTGCCCAGCCGTGTCACCACGCGCACCCGGGGGTTGACTTTCCTTGCCAGCAGGGCGATTTCGAGGTTTGTCGCGTCGTCGTCGCCAACGCAAATCACGGCGCGCGCACGGGCGACTCCAGCGGTGTCGAGCTCTCCGGCGGTTCTGAGCTTGACGATGTGCACGCCGGCGTTGTTGAGCTCCTCGACGATCGTGGTCGCCAGCGCGTCGTCACCGCTGACAATGATGTGGCCTCGCATGGTTACGCACGCTTCCGAGCGTCCGGCATAGCCCCACCTCTGCTGACGTTGGCGTTTTGTTCCTATGACTATCGGCCACCGTTCCGATTCATGCCAGCGCGACACCGGACGCCGGGGAGACGAAGTGAATTGCCAGGGGGCCGCGTGCGAGATTCGATAGCGGTATGACGCAGCCGGAACTGCCCGGGCCGCTCGCCGCCTTGACCCGGCTCATCTCGGAGCGCATCGCCGCGGCCGATTTCGCCGGGGCGTTGCCTCTGATGAACGAGCTGGTCGCGGTCTGTCGCCCGATCTTGGGGGAGCGCCACCCGAACGTCTTGGACATGAAGCTCGCGCTGGTGCACCTGCAGCTCCAAATGGGAGACCAGGCCGGGGCCTATGCCGTTCTCGAGCAGCTGGTACCCGAATTCAATAAGGTGCTCGGACCCGATCACATCACCACGTTGACGGCGCGCCACATGTTCGCGGACCGGCCGCAGCCGGACGGGAAGGCCGCGCTGGCCGAATGGTCGCAGCTGCGCGCCGACGAAGAACGTGTGCTGGGCGCCGAACACCCCACCGTGCTCACGTCCAGGGACCGGGTGGCGCACAAGCGCAAGGAACTCGGTGACTACCCCGGCGCCATCGACGAGGGCGAGCGGGTCCTCGCCGCCCGGCGCCGGGTGCTCGGCGAGGACCACGAGGACACCCTGGGCATGCGGTTGTCGCTGGTGCAATGGCACGGCGAATCGGTGGACGGCGCCGACGCCGTGGCTCAGCTCGAGTCGCTGGTCGAGGTGATGCGCGAAAAGCTTGGTCACGACCACCGCCACACGCTGATCGCGCGGCACACCATCGCGATGTGGGAGTCCGAACCGGGAGACTGCCGAGATAAGGTCGCCACCTGGCAGGCCTTGCTCGACGACGAAGCCCGGGTGTTCGGCGACGACAATCCGATCACCGTCGCGGCCCGCGAGGAACTGACGAAATGGCGCGACCGCGTCGAGGACTACCGGTGGGTGGCCGAAATGCGCGACCGGGTCGAAGAATCGACCAAGCGCCGCCTGCGCGCCAAAAGCCAAGCGACACAGCGATTCTCGAATGGCGAATATCTGCGGTGCTGGCTCGCCGAGCGCGGGGCCCAATTCCCGGTCTGGGCAGGCCATTACGGCAGCGAGGCCGTGTGGGACTTCTCCCCGGAGTCCCTTGACGCGTTGGAAGAGCTTGTCATCCAGAAGGCCTCGACACCCGAGCAGCTCCTCGACGATGAGCGGAATGCGCCGTTCGTCGACGGCGCCGTGTGGTATCTCGGGGAAGTGCTGCGCCGCGGACGGTCCCTACCGTGGGAATACAGCCGTGGCGATACGTCGGATCCCACCGTCGGGCAGGTCGACGTGTTCGAGGCCCTCACCAGCGTGCTGCACGCCGTCGACCGCGGCGCCCTGCGCCGCACGTACGAGCGCTTCACGGCAGCCCGGTGACGAGCACGCATCGTGGGCCGGTAGTGATACTGGGTTGGTGCCAATCATCGAATGCGTCGCGTCCCGCGAGATCTATCGGAGCCAATGGATGGTGTTCCGCGAAGACGACATCCGTCGCCCGGACGGCAGCCCCGGCATTTACGGCGTGGTGGACAAACCGGACTATGCGCTGGTGATGCCGTTTGACGGGCACCGCTTCCGGCTGGTCGAGCAGTTCCGGTACCCACTCGGGCAGCGGCGGTGGGAATTCCCGCAGGGCACCGCCCCCGGCTTGGCGGACACCGACCCGTCCGCGCTGGCGGAGCGGGAGCTGCGCGAGGAGACGGGATTGAGCGCGACGTCATTCGAGGTCCTCGGCCGGCTCGATGTCGCCCCGGGCATGACCAGCCAGCGCGGCTGGGTGTTCTTGGCCACCGGAATCGCCGAGGGGGAGCCGGATCTCGAGCCCGAGGAACAGGACATGCGCAGTGCCTGGTTCGACCGCGACGACGTAGAGCAGATGATCCGTTCGGGAGTGATCGCCGACGCGCAGTCCGTCGCCGCCTACGGCCTGTTTCTGCTGCGGCGCCCATAAGCAATGCGGGGACCCGGCCGGGGTCCCCGCACTGTGGTGGTCGCTGTCAGCTCGAGGTGACGTACTGCGGGCAATACGCCGAAGCGGCGTCGATCGCGAACGTGTTGGAGCCCTTGGCGCTCAGACCGGTCGACTTGGCCACCGCGTGGATGACCTCCTTGCTCGAGTGGCCCTGGTCGAGCGCGTTGCAGACGGCGTGTGCGTCCTTGACGGCGACCGAGGCGCTCGGCGGGGTGATGCCATCCGATGCCAGCTGGGCGAGGAAGGCGTCATCGACCGAGCTCGCGCCCGCGGTGCCGGCGAGGCCGAGCGCGGCCAGGCCCAGGGCGGCGGTGCCGACGACGGAGGCGGTGAAACGGCGAGGGAACATCGGGGTCTCCTTGTGCTGATGTGGGTTTTCTGGTGGACGCGTGGTGCGTTGATCACAGAATCAGCACGGGGCCTTAACGGCTTCTCAACGAATTCTTGGCGGGCTATCAGGCGAGCACCGTCGGACCCCCACCATGGACCTGATGTTTGCGCGGTGGCGGTTTTGTGGCGCTGTGGCGTTCAGCGCCATCGTTGCGGCGGTTCTTGCGGTGCCCGACGTTCCGGCGCACGCGGCGATGCCGTCGTGGAACGGCAAGTACGCGCTGGTGAGATACGCCGTCAGCAAGTCGGGCACGAGCGCCGCGGCCGGTCAATCCGAACCCACGTTCAGCGCCGACTATGTCTTCGTCACCGCGTGCTCGTCAGGCCGATGCGTGGCCACCGCCACCAACGGCCCCACTCCCAAGAACCCGACGCTGCCCCAGCCGTCCCATTACACCTGGGACGGCACTCGGTGGGTCGAGCACTTCGACTTCCAGTGGGACTGCTACATGGGCGAAGGTGTCCCGAAGGTGTGGGCGCCCGCCCGGTCATGGGCGTTCTACACGCCGCAGGCGGACGGAACGCTGCGTGGCACCTGGCACACCGACATCAACAGCGGTCCCTGCGGGGGAAGCGTGGAAATGCCGGTGGCGGCGTTTCCTGCCGGGCTTGGGTGACGCGCTCGAATCCCGTTGTCACACAACTTCAGTCACTGGTGCGGCGCCGGCGTCATCGAAGCGATGTAATAAATCTCGTGCCCGGTCGGGTACCCGCCGCCGTTGGTGGCGATGTGAACGTGGTCGTAGTGGTTGAGGGTTTCCGAACCGAGGTCGGCGGTCCAGCTGCCGCCGCCGACGCCCGGGTAGATCTTCTGCCGCCAGATCACGTGGTTGATTCCCCAGCGCTTCGCATTCGCCAGGGCGTACCCGGCGATCTGGTTGCCGAGCTCGATCCCCTCGGGGCTGTCATGGTTCGGAATCATCACGTCGATCGCCAACCCGTTGGGGTGCCACGGCAGGGGATCTTCGCGGTACCCGTAGATGGTCTTGATCTGCGGAAACAGCACGCTGATCGCACGCTCGGCCCAGATCGTCTTGACCTGCAGCCTTTCCTCGGACGCGATGCCACGAGGCAACGCGACCTGGAACTGCTGGGCTGCGGCGGGCGCGCTGGCTACCAGCAATTCGGCTTCCGCGGGACTGGCGGTATGCGGGGCGCTGGTCGGTGCCGCGGCCGCGGTGGTGGGCGCCGCCGCGGCCGCCGCGTTCGGCGCGCAGCATCGCGGCTTTGTGTCTTGGGCGTAGACCATGCCGGCCGCAAGCGCGAACGACGCCACGATCGCCAGCCAGCGCCCCCGACCGTTGGCAACCACGTTCTTGCCCACGAGCTGCAGCTTAGTGCTTGGTGGGGCACGTGTGGCCCGTTTCATTCGGATTTCCAGCTCGGGCGAATATGCCCTCAGCCTCCCCGGGTCGGTTCACAATGACACCATGCCGGGCCAGTCCTTTGCCGATGCCAATGCATTCCACCGGATGATGCGTCGCTTCGCGTCCACGACGGTGGGTGCGGCGCTTCTTCGCCCCACCGCCCACCACCTCGACCGACTCATCACCACGGTCACCGGCGGTAGAAGCAGCTTCGCAGGAGTCGCAACCGGCATCCCCGTGGTCATGCTCACCACCACCGGCGCCAAATCCGGCGAGCTCCGCACCGTCGCCGTGTACGGAATCCCGCATCCGGATGGCTTGGCCCTCATCGCGTCCAACTTCGGCGGCGCCAAGCATCCCGCCTGGCACCACAACCTGAAGGCCCATCCGGAAGCGACGGTGGCGATCGGTCGCGACACTTGGCATGCGGACGCGCGGCTCGCCGCGCCAAGCGAGCGAGACGAGATCTGGGCGAAAGGCCTCGAACTGTATCCCGGCTGGCGGAAGTACGAAGTGCGGGCCGGCAAGCGCCACATCGAGGCGTTCGTGCTGGCACGGAGTTGAGGCGGCTGCGCGAGACACATTCGGGTGCAACAACAAAGTGAGGTCACCGCCCGCTCTCGCGGGGAGCCGTTGGCAAGCTGAACAGATACGCGCCGCCCTTTCTAGGGCCAATAGCCCCTACCCCGCTCGGGTATGCGTCTGGCATGGTTCGGAACATGACACAAACTCCTGAATCCAGGGCCGAACCGACCACCGCCGCAGGCCGGGGTAGTCGGCTCGGTCAGCTCTTCGCGTGGGTGGGCATCGTCGCCGGTGTCGTGTTCGTCGTCGCGGTGATCTTCTTCTCGGGATTCTTCTTGGGGTTGTCCTCGGGCGACCACGATGGCTGGCACCGGGGTTACGGCGGCCGGGGTGCCGGCACCTGCCCGATGACGGGACCCGGCGGGATGATGGGACCCGGCGGGATGATGGGACCCGGCGGAATGGGTCCGGGTGGAATGGGTCCGGGTGGGATGGGTCCCGGTGGACCCATGGGCCCCCAGCAATCGCCCGCGACGACGATACCGCCCACGCCGCGCCCCTAGCGCGTAGCAAGTGGATACGAGGTGCCTGGCACCTCGGACGTCCGCGATGAGGCAATCGAACAGGCCGGCGACGCATCGACAAAGGGTGTGGGGCCTACTGCCGGTTCACTTGCCGGACCAGGCAGGGTTGCCGCTTCTCATTTCTTCCGTGCAAGACCGCGCAGCAGGTCCAAGAGCTCGGCTGGGATCTGCCTTCGCACGATTAAAAGGCCATGGCTGGGGCGCACCCGCAACGTTTAGGTAGTTCGTATCAAGCTGCGGCCCAAGCAACACCAGCGTGGTGAGCCGTCGTGCAATTGCGGTGAAAGTCCGGATCTCGGTGGTGGGGTCACGTCCGCGGACCCTGTTGTCGCGGTAGCTCAGCCACTTGCGGACTCGGGCCGCCATGGCCGGGGACAGCCACCCCTCGTTAGACGTACTCGTCGAGTGAGATCACGAGCGTCTTAGCGGGCGCCGAAATGTCGACGTAATAGTGACCCGCACCCGGGTGCTGACTCATATCAGTGAGTAACTCGATGATTTCTGCCGCCTTGGCGTGGTCGAGCCGCCACACCGCCTCACCGTCATGGAACTGAACGTCGGCCGCACCGGGTTCGATGAGGAACTGGTGACTCATTTCGTCGACGTTGAGTCGAGATGACCCCTCCTGCTGTGCTTGCGTCAGTGCCGCGAGGAAGGGACTTACCCCGGGGTTGTCCATGGCTAACAACACCGCATCGCGGCCAAAGTAAAACTTCGGCGCCAGTCCGGCACGAACAACGGTCATGGTCCTCATGCTTTCTCACGGGCCGCGGGGATGGCAACAATCGAGGGAGGCAGTATTGAACAACGGTGTCGTTAAACCGGTCCAGGAAGAAGAATTCGGTTGGCGGCGGCAGTCTCGAAAACTGCGCATCGACGGTAAGTGGTGCAGGTTACTACTCGAAGCCTCGAGGGTTTTCCCAAGGTTCATCCTCTCCCAGGATGGGGAAATGGTGGGGAACACTATGCGGCGGGTGGATGACTTGAGGTCCGAACGGCATTGTGGGTCCGCCTCCGATCATCGGGCCTTTACCAACCTTTGGCGGGATTGGCTCCGGCTTGGGTGGCGGCGGCGCTTCAACCGGCGGTGCCGGTGCGGGCGCGGACCTCGGAGCCGATGGTGATTGTGGTGCGGGCGCGCCGCCCTTGGGTGCTGCTTCGGCGGTGTGCGGTGGGAGATCGCCGATTTGAATGTTTTGCCACCGAGCGAACTTTCTGTCATGCGGGTTGTAGTCCCAGTGCGGGTTATGCCACTTGTCAGTGCCCGGATCGTATCGCCACTCCCCGCCTTTCTCGTCCCACAGGCTCATGCCGCCCTCTGCCTGTTCGCTGGGGCGACTAGCGGGTCCAATGGTCACGTTCCCGTCGACAGGAGGTCGCGTGCCCTCAGGCGGCAAACCGGGGAGCCGGTGACGCGGTGTTTGTGGGCGGCCCGCCATCTTGCTTGAAGTCGACCAACTGGACCCCGTTGTGCTCCGGCGGGAAACCGGCCTCACCCACCCCAGCGGCCGCAGCGGTCAACTGGCCCGCAACTTTCACGTCCGCCGCTTCCAGTTGCTCAGCGCGGGAACGAATCTCAGCGGCGAAGGTTTCGGCCTGCTCAGCGGGTGACTTGCTGGTGCGGGTGTCGCTCACCGAGAACTCCTCTCCCACAACGAACCCCGCGTCTTGGGCGTCCTGCACGGCATATAGCACCCGACGTTGCGCCGCGCTGATTTCGCTGGCGCCGTTCCGGGCGATCCCGGCAGCCTGGCGTAATTGGTCGGCTTTGCCGCTGACGATAGGCAGGTCGGCGCTGGTGCGTTGGCGCAGCGCGTCCCCGCCGGCCCCCTGCCACGGCAGCGCATAGGACTGGTTGCGCATTTGCAGGAACACGTCTTCCCACTGGTCGGCTTGGGTGGTCAGGTAGCGGGCCGCGCCGATCAGGTTTTCGGTGCTCCACACGCGGATTTGGGACAGGGTGGCGGGCATCGCTACACCCGCTTCACGTTCTGGGTGACGGCGGCCATGTCGGCCGCACCGGTGGCCTCTTGGTTGGCGTACCAAGCGGCAGCCTGGGTGACTGCGCCGGCGGTGGCCTGGGCTCGTGCCGCTAACGCCGCCGCAGCCGCACCGACGGCCGCGTACGCATCGCTCAGCGCGGCGCTGGTGGCTTGGAACGGCCGACCCGGTGACGGCGGGGCACCGGCGGTGAGCTGGCCAGTCAAGCCTTGCCATTGGGCGGCGGCCACCGCCCCGCGCAGCACGTCGTTGGCGAGTCGCGCCACCACGCGCACATTTGGATTGGCTTTCCTTGCGAGCAAGGCGATTTCGAGATTTACCGCGTCGTCGTCCCCGGCGCAGACGACGGCGACCGCGCGATCGACCCCCGCGTCGGCAAGCTCGCCCGGATTGGTGAGCTTCACGATGACCTCGCCGGCGTTGTTCAGCTCCTCGACGATTGTCGTGGCCAGTGAGTCGTCACCGCTGACGATGATGTGGCGGCGCATGCTCACCCACGTTTCGTGTCGTCCGGCATGACCCTCACCTTCAGTGACGTCGGCGTTTGTTCCCTTGCTATGACTATCGGGCACCGGACGGATTTATGCTACCGAAACGCCTGATGATCGACATATCCGTGATGAGGAAGTTGAACGCCGCTGTGCGGCAAGCAGAGTGACGGTCTTGGTGCGGGCCGCAACACGCCTGCGCGGCCCGCCGCGGGCGGGTCGTGATACTGGTCGGGTGCCTTTCATCGAATGCATCGGGTCACGCGAGATCTATCGGAGCCCCTGGATGGTGCTCCGGGAAGACGACATCCGCCGCCCGGACGGTAGCGCGGGCATCTACGGCGTGGTGGACAAACCGGCGTACGCGCTGGTGATGCCGTACGACGGTGACCGCTTCCGGCTGGTCGAACAGTTCCGCTATCCGCTGGGGGCGCGGCGATGGGAGTTTCCGCAAGGCACCGCCCCGGGTTTGGCGGACACCGAGCCGTCGGCGTTGGCCGAGCGTGAGCTGCGCGAGGAGACCGGACTGAGCGCCACCTCGTTCGAGGTGCTCGGCCAGCTCGACACCGCCCCGGGAATGACCAGTCAGCGCGGGTGGGTGTTCCTGGCCACCGGGATCGCGGAGGGGGAACCGCATCTGGAGCCCGAAGCGCAGGACCTGCGCAGCGCATGGTTTGCGCGCGAAGACGTCGAGCAGATGATCCGTTCGGGCGTGATCGCCGACGCGCAGTCGATCGCCGCCTACAGCCTGTTCCTGTTGCGCCGACCCTGAACAAAGGGATGCGGGGACCCTCGGGTCCCCGCATCGTGGCGGTGGTCGCTATGACGTCGCTATCAGGTGGTGGTGACGTACTCGGGGCAGTAGGCCGAAGCGGCGTCGACAGCGAACGTCTTGGCGCCCTTGTTGGGCAGCCCGGTCGCCTGGGCCACCGCGCTGATGACCTCCCGGCTCGAGTGCCCCGCGTTGAGGGCGTTGCACACGGCGTGCCCGTCCTTGATGGCGACGGCCGCGGTCGGCGGGGTGATCCCGTCCGCCGCCAGCTGGGCGAGGAACGCGTCGTCGACGGAGGTTGCGCCGGCGGTGCCGGCGAGGCCGAGGGCGGACAGGCCGAGCGCCGCGGCGGTCAGGGTGGTGCCGGCGAGGGGGGCGGCGAAGCGGCGAGTGAACATTGGGCTCTCCTAGTGCTGATGCGGGTTGGTGGTTAACGCTTGTTGTTGCGTTGACCTCAGGATCGGCACCGGACCTTTACGGTTTCTCAATAAATTCTTGACAAAATCTCAGCCGGAGCGCGGCCGCACCGCGTCGTCGAACCCCGACCATGGACGCGGTGTGTCCGCGATCGAGGTTCCGGGCGGTGGTCGGTGCCATCGCGATCGCGCTCCTCGGCCCCGGTGACGCGCCGCGGGTCAGGAGGCTCTCTATCTATGCGAACTATCTATGCGAACTGAAACGATTCCAATTGCGCCGCAACACAATTGGCGCACGAAAATGCAAGTGATTCAACAGGATTGAGGTAGAAAGGGGGCCGATCATGGCCAGAAAGCAGCTCCCGGCACCTCCGAAGGGTATCGGGGTTAACGGCGGCAAGTTGTGGCGTGACGGGCCGCAACGAGCTGGAGGAGCACGAAACCCGGCTGCTGGTCGAGGCTTGCCGCACGGTCGACTTGTTGGACAGGCTGGCCGCGATCACGGCTCGCGAGGGGTTGATGGTGAAGGGTCCGCACGGGTCGAAGCCGCATCCGGCGGTGACTGAGAGTAGGCAGCAGAAGATCGCGTTGGCGCGGTTGACGGCGGCTTTGCGTCTGCCTGCCGGGGATGAGGATGATCAGGCTGCGGGGCGGCGTCCGCAGCGCCGGGTCGGAGTGCGCGGTGTGTATGGGGTTGCGTGATGCGTCGGATCCTGGATGATCGGGGCGGGGCGTGGGTTGATCACGTCTGGTATCCGGACACCAGCTCGGCCGCCTATTTGGCGGCGCGGGCCGTGGTCAATGAGCGGCGCCGTGCGCGGCGTGCTCGTCTGCTGGCGGAGATGGAGCGTGGCGGTCCGTCGGAGGAGTACGAGTCGTGAGGCGCCGGCATGACGCCGACACGGTGCCGCCGCCGGGTCTGGTGGTCTTTGGGGGGAGTTCACGTCGGCGGCCGAGTGGGATACCGCGTTTGATCGGTGGTCGGATCGAAGGGCGGCGTGGGAGGCGCAGCATCCCGGTGTTGAGTTGCCGATGCAGGTGTTCAGTGACTGTCCGTTTGAGGACGAGCTGCCGCATGGTGGCGTGTGGTCGCGGCCGCAGCCGGATGACGGGTGGGGTGTGCGCTGCCGGGACCATGACCTGACGGCGGACGAGCACTAGGGTTCGATTCCAGCAAACTGTCCGGCGTTTGTATCGACGTGTTACGATCAACGAGGTCGGGAGTCGATTCTGCAACACGCTTTTCATGCCGGACACCTACGGCCGGCACCAGAATGACCTCGACTCCCTTAGGGGCTCATCATGAGACCGATCAACCGCACCACAATCCTCACCCGTAGCAGTCTGTGCCTGGCGGCAACCGCGTTCATAGCCGTCCCAGCCCTCGGAGCAGCCCCAGTTGCGCGTGCCGAATGGGACATACAGGCATACGACCAATGCATCGCGATCGGCATGTTCTGGGGTGACTGCTGCGCACAAAGCGGTGGAGTTCCCTCGAGCGACTATCGCAAGTGCGTGGCGCCTGCCTCTGTGCAGCAAAGCTTCCCACCGCCGCCACCGAGGCACGGGGCCCCAGCACAGGCTCCCAATCCCCCAGCACAGGCTTCCAATCCCCCAGCACAGGCTTCCAATCCCCCAGCACAGGCTCCCAATCAGGGACATTCCCCTTAAATCCTGACCACGCGCGCCAGGTGGTTGCGCTGTCGTCGTGGTGCGTGGTCATGGTGTGACTCCAATCGGTTCGGAGCCACGCCGAGAGTGTCCTAAGTTGCACGAATCTTGCACGAATTTACGTTCGTGCAGGTCAGATAGTGCCCCCGGCAGGATTCGAACCTGCGGCCTTCTGCTCCGGAGGCAGACGCTCTATCCCCTGAGCTACGGGGGCGCTACGACTTTGGTGTTGCGCCATTGGGCCCCGCCAGACTAGCGCATCTTGGTACCGGCTTTGCCACCGCAATGGATTCGGGGCGCGGGCACCTCTGCCAATAGGATGGACGCTCGTGACCCCCGCTGACCTCGCTGAGCTGCTCAAAACCACTGCTTCCGCGGTGCTGGCCGAGCGCGGGCTGGATGTTGCCGCGTTGCCGGCGACGGTCACCGTGGAGCGGCCGCGTAATCCCGAGCACGGGGACTACGCCAGCAACCTGGCGCTGCAGCTCGGCAAGAAGGTCGGCGCCAACCCCCGTGAACTGGCGGGATGGCTTGCCGAGGCGCTGTCGCGGGCCGACGGCGTCGCGTCGGCGCAGGTGGCCGGTCCCGGCTTCATCAACATGCGCCTCGAGGCGTCGGCGCAGGCGAAGATCATCAACGCCGTCATCGACGCCGGCGACGGCTTCGGCCACTCCGACGCGCTGCGCGGCCACAAGATCAACCTGGAATTCGTCTCGGCCAACCCCACCGGACCGATCCACATCGGCGGCACCCGCTGGGCCGCCGTCGGTGACGCGCTGGGCCGACTGCTGACGACCCAGGGTGCCGACGTCCTGCGCGAGTACTACTTCAACGACCACGGCACCCAGATCGACCGGTTCGCCAGCTCCCTGATCGCCGCCGCCAAGGGCGAACCCACACCCGCCGACGGCTACGCCGGCGCCTACATCAACGACATCGCCGCGCAGGTGCTGCAGAAGGCGCCCGACGCGGAAAGCCTGCCCGAGGGCGAAATGCGCGAGACGTTCCGCGAAATCGGCGTCGACCTGATGTTCACCCACATCAAAGAGTCGTTGCACGAGTTCGGCACCGACTTCGACGTCTACACCCACGAGGACTCGATGCACACCAGCGGCCGGGTCGACCAGGCTATCGCCCGGCTGCGCCAGACCGGCAACATCTACGAGAAGGACGGCGCAACCTGGTTGCGCACCAGCGCTTTTGGTGACGACAAGGACCGCGTCGTGATCAAGAGTGACGGCAAGCCGGCCTACATCGCCGGTGACATCGCCTATTACCTCGACAAGCGTCAGCGCGGCTTCGACCTGTGCATCTACATGCTCGGCGCCGACCACCACGGCTACATCGCCCGGCTCAAGGCCGTGGCCGCCGCCTTCGGTGACGATCCCGCGACCGTCGAGGTGCTCATCGGGCAGATGGTCAACCTGGTCCGCGACGGCGCGCCGGTCCGGATGAGCAAGCGGGCCGGAACGGTGATCACGCTCGACGACCTGGTCGAGGCGATCGGCGTCGACGCGGCGCGCTACAGCCTGATCCGTTCCTCGGTCGACACCCCGATCGACATCGACCTGGCGTTGTGGTCGTCGGCGTCGAATGAAAACCCGGTCTACTACGTGCAATACGCGCACGCGCGGCTGTCGGCGCTGGCCCGCAACGCCGCTGAACTGGGCCTGATCCCCGACACCGGGAACCTCGAGTTGCTCAGCCACGACAAGGAGGGGACGTTGCTGCGCAGCATCGGGGAATTCCCCCGCGTGCTGAACACGGCTGCCTCCCTGCGGGAACCCCATCGGGTGTGCCGTTACCTGGAAGACCTGGCCGGTGACTACCACCGGTTCTACGACTCCTGCCGGGTGCTGCCTCAGGGCGACGAACAGCCCACCGACCTGCACACCGCGCGCCTAGCGCTGTGCCAGGCCACCCGCCAGGTCATCGCCAACGGGCTGACCATCCTCGGTGTCACCGCTCCGGAGCGAATGTGAACGTCCACCCCGCCGGTCCTCGGCACGCCGAAGAGACCCGGCACCCCGATAGCGCGCCGCGACCGCAATCTCCCGACGAGCTGCTGCGTCTTGCACCGAATGTATGGCCGCGCAACCTCATTCGTGATGACACCGGTGTGGCCAGCGTTGCCGGAATCCCGCTCACCCGGCTCGCCCAGGAGTACGGCACCCCGCTGTTCGTCATCGATGAGGACGACTTCCGCTCCCGGTGCCGCGAGCTCGCCACGGCCTTCGGCGGCGGGCGCAACGTGTGCTACGCGGCCAAGGCCTTCCTGTGCAGCGAGATCGCCCGCTGGGTCGACGAGGAGGGCCTCTCACTCGACGTGTCCACCGGCGGTGAGCTCGCCGTCGCGCTGCATGCCGACTTCCCGGCGGAGCGGATCACCTTCCACGGCAACAATAAATCCGTCGCGGAACTGACCGAGGCGGTCAAAGTCGGTGTGGGACGCATCGTCTTGGACTCGATGACCGAAATCGACCGCCTCGACGCCATTGCGGGGGAGGCCGGCGTCGTCCAGGACGTCTACGTTCGCCTCACCGTCGGGGTCGAGGCGCACACGCACGAGTTCATCTCCACGGCACATGAAGACCAGAAGTTCGGCCTGTCGGTGGCCAGCGGCGCGGCGATGGCCGCGGTGCGCCGGGTGTTCGCCACCGACCACCTGCGATTGGTGGGGCTGCACAGCCACATCGGCTCGCAGATCTTCGACGTCGACGGTTTCGAGGTCGCCGCGCACCGCGTGATCGGGCTGCTCCACCAAATCGTCGACGAATTCGGCGTGGACAAGACGGGCCAGATCTCGACCGTGGATCTTGGTGGCGGACTGGGGATTTCATATCTGGGAACCGACGACCCGCCGCCGGTGTCCGAGCTGGCGGCCAAGCTGACGGCCATAGTCGGCAACGAATCGGCCGCCGTGGGGCTGCCCACCCCGAGATTGGTGGTGGAGCCCGGGCGTGCCATCGCCGGGCCGGGCACCATCACGCTGTACGAGGTGGGCACCGTCAAGGACGTCGACGTGAGCAGCACGGCCCAGCGCCGGTATGTCAGCGTCGACGGCGGCATGAGCGACAACATCCGCACGGCGCTCTATGACGCGCAATACGACGCCCGGCTGGTCTCTCGGGCCAGTGACGCGCCGGCGACGCTGGCCCGGATCGTCGGAAAGCACTGCGAGAGCGGTGACATCGTGGTGCGTGACGCGTGGGTGCCCGACGACCTGCGGCCCGGCGACCTGCTCGGGATAGCCGCGACCGGCGCATACTGCTATTCGCTGTCTAGTCGCTACAACATGATCTGCCGGCCGGCGGTGGTGGCGGTGCGTGCGGGGCGATCCCGCCTGATCCTGCGCCGCGAAACGGTGGACGATCTACTGAGTCTGGAAGTGAGGTGAACTGTGCCCGGTGACGAAAAGCCTGTCGGCGTAGCGGTACTCGGGTTGGGCAACGTCGGAAGCGAAGTCGTCCGAATCATCGAGGACAGTGCCGACGACCTCGCGGCCCGGGTCGGCGCTCCCTTGGTGCTACGCGGCGTCGGAGTGCGGCGGGTCGCCGCCGACCGCGGCGTTCCGATCGAGTTGCTCACCGACAATGTCGAAGAGCTCGTCTCCCGCGAAGACGTCGACATAGTCCTGGAGTTGATGGGGCCGGTGGAACCGGCGCGGAAGGCCATCCTGCGGGCGCTCGAGCACGGCAAATCCGTCGTCACGGCGAACAAGGCGTTACTGGCCACCTCCACCGGGGAATTGGCGCAGGCCGCCGAAAACGCCCACGTCGACCTGTATTTCGAGGCGGCGGTCGCGGGCGCTATCCCGGTCATCCGCCCGCTCACTCAATCGCTGGCCGGCGACACGGTGCTGCGCGTCGCCGGCATCGTCAACGGCACCACCAACTACATCCTGTCGGCGATGGACAGCACCGGCGCCGACTACGCCACCGCGCTCGCCGAGGCGAGTGCGCTGGGCTACGCCGAGGCCGATCCCACCGCCGACGTTGAAGGTTACGACGCCGCGGCCAAGGCCGCGATCCTGGCATCGATCGCCTTTCACACCCGGGTGACCGCCGACGATGTCTATCGCGAGGGCATCACCAAGATCACGCCGGCCGACTTCGCCTCCGCGCGGTCGCTGGGCTGCACCATCAAGCTGCTGTCCATCTGCGAGCGCATCACGGGCGACGATGGTCTGGAACGGGTTTCGGCCCGCGTCTACCCGGCGCTGGTACCGCTGTCGCACCCGCTGGCCACGGTCAACGGGGCGTTCAACGCGGTCGTGGTCGAGGCCAAGGCCGCCGGCCGGCTCATGTTCTACGGCCAGGGCGCCGGCGGTGCGCCCACCGCATCCGCGGTCACCGGTGACTTGGTGATGGCCGCCCGCAACCGGGTGCTGGGCAGCCGCGGGCCCAAAGAGTCCAAATACGCCCAGCTTCCCATCGCCCCAATGGGTTTCATCTCCACCCGTTACTACGTCAGCATGAACGTCGCCGACAAGCCCGGTGTGTTGTCCACGGTGGCGGCCGAATTCGCCAAGCGCGAGGTGAGCATCGCCGAGGTCCGCCAGGAGGGTGTATCCGACGAAGGCGGGCGCCGGGTGGGGGCCCGTGTCGTCGTGGTCACCCACAGCGCCACCGATGCCGCACTCTCCGAAACCGTCGATGCACTGGCGGATTTGGATGTCGTGCAGGGCGTCACCAGTGTGCTGCGACTGGAAGAGACCGGCTCATGAGCGTCCCGCATACCGCCGTGCACCAACCGTGGCCGGGATTGATCGCGGCGTACCGCGACCGGCTGCCGGTGGGCGACGACTGGACCCCGGTCACCCTGCTCGAGGGCGGCACCCCGCTGATCGCGGCGACCCGCCTCTCGGAAAGGACCGGCTGCACGGTCCACCTCAAGGTCGAGGGCCTCAATCCGACCGGCTCGTTCAAGGACCGGGGCATGACCATGGCCGTCACCGACGCACTGGCGCGCGGCCAGCGGGCCGTGCTGTGCGCATCGACCGGCAACACCTCGGCGTCGGCGGCGGCGTACGCCGCCCGCGCCGGCATCACCTGCGCGGTGCTCATCCCGCAGGGCAAGATCGCGATGGGCAAGTTGGCGCAGGCGGTCATGCACGGCGCCAGGATCATCCAGATCGACGGCAACTTCGACGACTGCCTGGAACTGGCCCGCAAAATGGCCGCCGACTTCCCGACGATCGCGTTGGTCAACTCGGTCAACCCGGTACGCATCGAGGGGCAGAAGACGGCGGCGTTCGAGATCGTCGACGCGCTGGGCGTCGCGCCCGACGTGCACGCCCTCCCGGTGGGCAACGCGGGCAACATCACCGCGTACTGGAAGGGCTACACCGAATATCACCACGACGGAGTGATCGACAAGCTGCCCCGCATGCTGGGCGCCCAAGCGGCCGGCGCGGCACCCCTGGTGCACGGCGCCCCGGTCAGCCACCCGGAGACGATTGCGACCGCGATACGCATCGGTGCGCCGGCGTCGTGGGCCGCCGCGGTCAACGCGCAGCAGCAGTCCCACGGGCGCTTCCTGGCCGCCACCGACGAGGAGATCCTGGCCGCTTACCACCTGGTGGCCGAGAGCGAAGGCGTCTTCGTCGAGCCCGCGTCGGCGGCCAGCATCGCGGGTCTGTTCAAGGCGGTTGACGACGGTTGGGTGGCACGCGGGTCGACGGTGGTGTGTACGGTGACCGGCAATGGCCTCAAAGATCCCGACACCGCGCTAAGGGATATGCCAACCGTCTCCCCGCTGCCCGTCGATCCGGTGCTCGTCGTCGAGAAGTTGGGGCTGGCCTAGTGGCGATCGCAAGCGCGGCGGAGCCGGGCGAAGCGGGTCGGCACGTATCAGAACTGAGAGCCCGTCGGTGACCCCGGTGCTGCCCGCCGGGCTGGTGGCCAGCGCCGTGGTGTCGGCGTCCAGCGCCAACCTCGGTCCCGGTTTCGACAGCATCGGCCTGGCGTTGAGTCTTAGCGATGAGATCGGCGTCGAGACAACGGATTCGGGCCTGGTGGTGCTGGTCGAGGGGGAGGGCGCCGAACAGGTGCCGCGGGGCCCCGAACACCTGGTGGTGCGCGCCGTGGAATGCGGGCTGCGGGCTGTCGGCGTCCGCGCCGCGGGCCTGGTGGTCCGCTGCCGCAACGCCATCCCGCACTCCCGCGGCCTCGGTTCGTCCGCGGCCGCCGTGGTCGGCGGCCTGGCGGCGGCGAACGGGCTTGTGGCACAGACGGATTCGAAACCATTGAGCGACCAACAGCTGATCCAGCTGTCCTCGGAGTTCGAGGGCCATCCCGACAACGCCGCGGCCGCCGTGCTGGGTGGTGCGGTGGTGTCCTGGATCGACAGCTCCGGTGATCGGTCCCGGTATTCGGCGGTGTCGGTGCGGCTCCACCCCGATATCCGTCTGTACTGCGCGATACCCCAAGAGCGCTCCCTGACCGCGGAGACCCGGGTGCTGCTGCCCGCTCAGGTGAGCCACGACGACGCCCGGTTCAACGTCAGCCGCGCGGCCTTGCTGGTGGTGGCGCTGACCGAACGCCCGGACATGCTCATGCCGGCCACCGAGGATGTGCTCCACCAACCGCAGCGTGCACCGGCGATGCCGGCCTCCGCGGAATATTTGCGACTGCTGCGGCGTCATAACGTGGCAGCGACACTCTCGGGGGCTGGTCCGGCACTGATTGCGCTAAGCACGGAGCCGGAGTTGCCCACGGAAGTGGTGGAGTACGGGGCCACGAACGGATTTGCCCTGACTGAGATGACCGCCGGCGAACGAGTTCGCTGGAGCCCGGGAGTCACAGTCCCCGGTTGATCCACAGCGTGGCCGGAGGGTTTGCTTGCTTCCAGGGAGGATGCGGGCTATCCTCGGAGCCGTCCAGCAATCGCAGCATCTGCATCTGCATCCATACTGCCTTGCCGCTAGGACAACACCAATTCTTCTTGTGAACGAGGTTCGCCGCTTACTCCGCCGATTAAGGCGATCACCGTTGCAGACTCGATGATTGGGCGCACTCGGCAAATTTGGCTGAATGCAACGAACCCCCGGATGACCTGATCAGCGGGGGAAGAAAGGAAATCCGTGACCGATACGGACCTGTTCACGGCTGACACGAGCGCCGACAGCAATGAGGTGCCGAACGCTGTGACCCCAGACACATCCGACGTCAAAAGCAAAGCCCCGATTGGCTCTCTGTCGACCATGGTGCTTCCCGAACTGCGCGCGCTGGCTAACGAAGTCGGCGTCAAGGGGACGTCGGGCATGCGCAAGAACGAACTCATCGCCGCCATAAAGGAAATCAGGGGGCAGTCCAACGGGACTTCCGGCTCTGCCGCCCCCGAGGACAGCGGCAAGTCCGACGCGGCCAGCGCTGCTGACGCGCCGGCCGCCGAAGACCACCAGGACGGTTCAACTACCGAGGCGCCCCGCCGCGAACGGCGCAGCGCCTCCCGCGAGCCGGGATCAGCGGGCGACGCGGCGGATGGCGAGCGCTCCCGCAACCGCGAGGGCGCGGCCACCGGCGAGGATGACGCCCGCCAGGGCGGCAAGCGGGACAACCGGGGCGACGAGCGGGGCCGAGACTCCGGTAACGACCAAAGCGGTGATCAGCAAGGCTCGGGTGGCCAGCAAGGCCGCGGCGGCTCGAACAACCAGCAAGACGACGACGGCGAGGGCCGTCAGGGCAGGCGTGGTCGCCGCTTCCGCGATCGCCGCCGCCGCGGTGAGCGGTCCGGCGAGGGCGGCGACGCCGAACTGCGTGAGGACGACGTCGTGCAGCCGGTCGCCGGCATCCTTGACGTTCTCGACAATTACGCTTTCGTCCGCACCTCCGGCTACCTGGCCGGTCCGCACGACGTCTACGTGTCCATGAACATGGTGCGCAAGAACGGCCTGCGCCGCGGCGACGCGGTGACCGGTGCGGTTCGCGTGCCGAAAGAAGGCGAGCAGCCCAACCAGCGCCAGAAATTCAATCCGCTGGTCCGTCTGGACAGCGTCAATGGTGGGCCGGTCGAGGACGCGAAGAAGCGGCCCGATTTTTCCAAGCTGACCCCGCTCTACCCCAACCAGCGGCTTCGCCTGGAGACCACCCCCGACCGGCTGACCACGCGGGTCATCGACCTGATCATGCCGATCGGTAAGGGCCAGCGCGCCCTGATCGTGTCGCCGCCCAAGGCCGGTAAGACCACGATCCTGCAGGACATCGCCAACGCGATCACCAAGAACAACCCGGAATGCCACCTCATGGTCGTGCTCGTCGACGAGCGGCCCGAGGAGGTCACCGACATGACTCGCTCGGTCAAGGGCGAGGTCATCGCCTCGACATTCGACCGGCCGCCCACAGACCACACCGCAGTCGCCGAGCTGGCCATCGAGCGCGCCAAGCGGCTCGTCGAGCAGGGCAAGGACGTCGTGGTGCTGCTCGACTCGATCACCCGCCTGGGGCGCGCGTACAACAACGCGTCGCCCGCGTCGGGCCGGATCCTGTCCGGTGGTGTCGATTCCACCGCGCTGTATCCGCCGAAGCGGTTCCTGGGTGCCGCACGAAACATCGAGGAAGGCGGATCTCTGACGATCATCGCCACCGCGATGGTCGAGACCGGATCCACCGGTGACACGGTCATCTTCGAGGAGTTCAAGGGCACCGGTAACGCCGAGCTCAAGCTCGACCGCAAGATTTCCGAGCGGCGGGTCTTCCCGGCGGTCGACGTGAACCCCTCCGGTACCCGTAAGGACGAGTTGCTGCTGTCGCCCGACGAGTTCGGCATCGTGCACAAGCTCCGCCGTGTCCTGTCGGGTCTGGATTCCCACCAGGCCATCGACTTGCTGATGTCGCAGTTGCGCAAGACGAAGACCAATTACGAGTTCCTGGTGCAGGTGTCCAAGACCACGCCGGGTTCCATGGACAACGACTAGCCGGCGCCCGACTGTGGCCCGGGAATGTCCGGGCGCAGCTTGTTGTTTGGGATGATGGCGGTTGACCTGGCATAATCGAGGCTCGACTACGCCCGAACCGACTCAGGTTCGAAGTTCACGCCCGGCCGTCGGATCCTAACCGGGGTAGGCCGGGCGCCACAGCGATCGAAGAGGACGTTATGAAAGCCGACATTCATCCCGCTTACGGGGAGACCACGGTGCACTGCGGATGCGGGAACACCTTCCAGACCCGCAGCACCAAGCCTGGCGGCAACATCGTCGTGGAGGTGTGCTCCCAGTGCCACCCCTTCTACACCGGCAAGCAGAAGATCCTGGACAGCGGCGGCCGGGTGGCCCGCTTCGAGAAGCGGTACGGCAAGCGCAAAGGCGCCGCGACCGACAACACCGACAAATAGCTGCATTGCCGACGCCCGAACTGTGCGAGAGAGCACAGGCCGGGCGTCGGTTTGCGTTTACGGCAATGAGAACGCGGGGCTGAGCGGGGGCAGGAGGTGACACGTGACGCAGCCGGTGCAGACGATTGACGTGCTGCTGGCCGAACACGCCGAGCTCGAGCGACGGCTGGCGGATCCCGACTTGCACAGCGATCCCGCCGAGGCGCGCAAAGTCGGCCGCCGGTTCGCCCGATTGGCCCCGATCGTTGCCACGCATCGCAAGCTGGAGGCGGCGCGCGGCGACCTGGAGACCGCGCGTGAGCTGTCCGCCGACGACGAGTCGTTCGCCGACGAGGTGACCGAACTGGAATCGCGGGTCGCCGAATTGGACACCCAATTGACCGACATGCTGGCCCCGCGGGACCCACATGATGCCGACGACATCGTGCTCGAAGTCAAATCGGGTGAGGGCGGCGAGGAATCGGCGTTGTTCGCGGCGGATCTGGCCAGGATGTACATCCGCTATGCCGAGCGGCACGGCTGGACGGTGACGGTACTGGACGAAACCACGTCGGACCTCGGTGGCTACAAGGATGCGACGCTCAGCATCGCCAGCAAGGGCGACTCGGCCGACGGAGTGTGGTCCCGAATGAAGTTCGAGGGCGGGGTGCACCGGGTGCAGCGAGTCCCGGTGACGGAATCCCAAGGCCGGGTGCACACTTCGGCGGCGGGCGTGCTGGTCTATCCCGAACCCGAGGAAGTGGGCGAAGTGCAGATCGACGAGTCGGATCTGCGCATCGACGTGTACCGCTCGTCGGGCAAGGGTGGGCAGGGTGTCAACACCACCGACTCTGCGGTGCGGATCACGCATCTGCCCACCGGCATCGTGGTCACCTGCCAAAACGAACGCTCGCAGCTGCAGAACAAGGCGCGAGCGCTGCAGGTGCTGGCCGCCCGCCTGCAAGCCGTGGCCGAAGAGCAGGCGCTGGCCGACGCGTCGGCCGACCGGGCCAGCCAGATCCGGACCGTGGACCGCAGCGAACGGATTCGCACCTACAACTTCCCGGAGAACCGGATCACCGACCACCGGATCGGTTTCAAGGCACACAATCTCGATCAGGTACTCGACGGCGACCTCGACGCGATGTTCGACGCGTTGGGCGCCGCTGACAAACAGGCTCGGCTCCAACAGGCATGACGTCCCGGCGACGATGCAGAGCAAAGCGATGAGGTGGGGGCACCGCCCGCTTGCGGGGGAGAGCGGGACGGTCCAGCACGGCCTGCGGCACGCGATCGACTCCGCTGCGGCGACGCTCGCCGAAGCGGGGATCGACTCGGCGCGTTGGGACGCCGAGGAGTTGGCCGCACATTTGACCGGCACGGAGCGCGGCCGGCTGGCCCTGCTCGAGTCGGCCGGCGACGACTTCCTCGGTCGTTACCGCGACGTCGTGGCCGCGCGTTCGCGACGGGTGCCGCTGCAGCACCTCACCGGCACGGCGGCGTTCGGACCGCTGGTGCTGCAGGTGGGGCCGGGTGTCTTCATCCCGCGCCCGGAGACCGAAGCCCTTCTGGCGTGGGTCAGCGAGCAGCGTCTTCCCGTCCGGCCCGTCATCGTCGATCTGTGCACCGGATCCGGCGCATTGGCGGTGGCGCTGGCCCATCAGCACCCCATGGCGCGAGCCGTGGCCATCGATGACTCGGTGACGGCCCTCGAATACGCGCGCCGCAACGCGGCGGGTACCGCGGTCGAATTCGTCCAAGCCGACGTCACCGAGCCCGGCCTGCTGCCCGACCTGGACGGCGGTGTCGACGTGGTGGTGGCCAACCCGCCCTATGTCCCCGACACTGCCATCGTGGAACCCGAAGTCGCCCAACATGATCCACACCACGCCGTGTTCGGCGGGCCGGACGGAATGGCGGTGATCGCCCCCGTCGTCCACCTGGCCGGACGCTGGCTTCGCCCGGGCGGCACCTTCGCCGTCGAACATGACGACACCACGTCTGCACAGACCGTCGAATTGATCCGGAAGACAGGACTTTTCGAAGACATCCAGGCCCGCCACGACCTGGCCGGGCGGCCGAGATTTGTCACCGCCCGCAGGAGGGAGCGGCGCCCGTGAGTGAAGTCTTCGACTGCGCCGATCCCGGTCAACGATCGCGTGGAATCGCCTCGGCGGCAGGCGCGCTCAAAGGTGGCCGACTGGTCGTCATGCCGACGGACACCGTCTACGGCATCGGCGCCGATGCCTTCAACAGTGCCGCGGTGACGGCACTGCTATCGGCGAAGGGGCGGGGCCGGGATATGCCCGTCGGCGTGCTGGTCGGCTCATGGCACACCATCGAGGGCCTGGTCTACACCATGCCGGACGGGGCCCGCGACCTGATCCGCGCATTCTGGCCGGGCGCGCTGAGCCTGGTGGTGACGCAGGCGCCGTCGCTGCAATGGGACCTCGGCGACGCCCGCGGCACCGTGATGCTGCGGATGCCGCTGCATCCGGTGGCGATCGAGCTGTTGCGGGCGGTGGGGCCCATGGCGGTGTCCAGCGCGAACGTGTCCGGCCGTCCGCCCGCGGTGGACGCCAACGACGCCCGCGATCAACTCGGCGATCTCGTCGACGTCTATCTCGACGCGGGCACGGCCGAACAGCAGGCCGCGTCCACGATCGTCGACCTGGCCGGACCCGCGCCGCGCATTCTGCGACCCGGTCCGGTGAGCGCCGAACGGATCGCGGAAGTGCTCGGGGTGGAGCCCGAAAGCCTGACCGCCCAGGCCTAACCAGAGCGGTTCCCGGTTTGCCAGGTTGGTGCAGTACGGTCTCGACGTGTCCAGCGACCCGGCCGGCGGCGTAGCCAACCTTGCCAGTGGTTTGCTCGCGCTGGCTGACCGCGGCGCCGGTGTCCCGCTGCGCGAGCTCGCGCTCGTCGGACTGACCGCGGCGATCATCACCTACTTCGCGACCGGTCCCGTGCGGGTGCTCGCCACGCGGCTGGGTGCGGTCGCCTACCCGCGGGAACGCGACGTACACGTCACCCCGACCCCGCGCATGGGCGGGCTGGCGATGTTTCTCGGCGTCATTTCGGCCGTCTTCCTGGCGTCCCAGCTCCCGGCACTCACGCGCGGGTTCGTCTATTCGGCGGGTATGCCCGCGGTGCTGGTGGCCGGCGCGGTGATCATGGGCATCGGCCTCATCGACGATCGCTGGGGGCTCGACGCACTGACGAAGTTCGCCGGCCAGATCACCGCGGCCAGCGTGCTCGTCACGATGGGCGTGGCCTGGAGCGTCCTGTACATCCCGATCGGTGGCGTCGGCACCATCGTCTTGGACCAGGCGTCGTCGATCCTGCTCACCCTGGCGCTGACGGTGTCGATCGTCAACGCGATGAACTTCGTCGACGGGCTCGACGGACTGGCCGCCGGGCTCGGGCTCATCACGGCGCTGGCGATCTGCATGTTCTCGGTCGGCCTGCTGCGCGACCATGGCGGCGATGTCCTCTTCTATCCGCCCGCGGTGATCTCCGTGGTGCTCGCGGGTGCCTGTCTGGGCTTCCTTCCGCACAATTTCCACCGCGCAAAGATCTTCATGGGTGATTCCGGTTCGATGCTGATCGGATTGATGCTCGCGGCGGCCTCCACCACCGCCGCAGGTCCCGTCTCGCAAAACGCCTACGGTGCGCGCGACGTGTTCGCCCTGCTGTCGCCGTTCCTGCTAGTGGTGGCCGTCATGTTCGTGCCGATGCTTGATTTGCTGCTGGCGATCGTGCGGCGCACCCGCGCGGGCCGCAGCGCATTCAGCCCCGACAAGATGCACCTGCACCACCGGTTGCTGCAGATCGGTCATTCCCACCGCCGGGTCGTGTTGCTGATTTACCTCTGGGTGGGCATTGTCGCCTTCGGTGCCGCCAGCACGATTTTCTTCAATCCGCGCGACACCGCCGCGGTGATGCTGGGCGCCATCGTGGTCGCCGGCATCGCGACGGCGATCCCGCTCATGCGCCGGCGCGACGAGTACGACGACGGGGACTACGACAGCTAGTAGTAGTGCTGTTCACCATATGGTACGGTGCAGGTAGAGCCCCAAAAAGCCGCACAGATTGCCGGTCCATCGGACGCGGATCCGGTTGGGTCGGCTGAGGACTCGCGTCGGGAGATACCCCTTGGGCGATTCCGCTGTGACGTGCGATACGCTCGGCGGGCCACCGATCAGTCGGTCGGGGGATTTCCGCTCCACCAACTTGGGATTGAGGTGCTGCAGTGACGACACCAGCGCAGGACGCGCCGTTGGTGTTCCCCTCTGTTGCGTTCCGCCCGGTCCGCCTGTTGGTCCTCAGCATTGCCGTCACCGCGGTGGCAGTCGTCGCCGCCGGCCTGACCGGTCACCTGATGGTCGGGGTGTTCTTCGGCGTCGGGTTGCTGCTCGGTTTGCTCAACGCCCTCCTGGTGCGTCGTTCGGTCGCATCGATCACCGCCAAAGAGCACCCGCTGAAGAGCACGATGGCACTGAACTCGGCCACGCGCCTGGCCGTCATCACGATCATCGCGCTGATCGTCGCCTACATCTTCCGGCCCGCCGGCCTGGGTGTCATGTTCGGATTGGCGCTTTTCCAGGTCTTGTTGGTGGCCTCGACCGCGCTTCCGGTGTGGAAGAAGCTGCGTGCTGGTGATTGGGCGGAGGCCCATTCCTCGGACGGTTCCGGAGGCGGCGTGATCACGGGATCGGAAGGAACGGAAGGAAGAAACGGCGGCGATGACTGACATGACGTTCCTGGCCGAATCCGCCATCGAGGTCGGCGAGCACCACCACGCCACGTGGCTCGGGCTGACCGTCAACACCGACACAGTCCTGTCCACCGGGATCGCCGCGGTGATCGTGCTCGCGCTGGCCTTCGTCCTGCGCGCGAAGGTCACCTCCACCGGCGTCCCCAGTGGCGTTCAGTTGTTCTGGGAGGCCATCACCGTCCAGATGCGTGACCAGATCGAGGGCGCGATCGGGATGCGGATAGCGCCGTTCGTATTGCCGCTGGCCGTCACCATCTTCGTGTTCATCCTGGTCTCCAACTGGCTGTCGGTGCTTCCGCTGCAATACACCGACAAGTCCGGGCACACCACCGAGCTGCTGAAGTCGGCGGCCGCGGACATCAATTACGTTCTGGCGCTGGCTCTCTTCGTATTCGTCTGCTATCACGTCGCGGGTATCTGGCGCCGCGGCATCGTGGGACACCCGCTGGCCGTGCTCAAAGGTCACGTCGCGTTTCTCGCGCCGATCAACCTCGTGGAAGAGCTCGCCAAGCCGATCTCGTTGTCGCTCCGACTTTTCGGCAACATCTTCGCCGGCGGCATCCTGGTCGCGCTGATCGCGCTCTTCCCGCCGTACATCATGTGGGCGCCCAACGCCATCTGGAAAGCCTTCGACCTTTTCGTCGGGGCGATCCAGGCATTCATCTTCTCGATCTTGACCATCCTCTACTTCAGCCAAGCCATGGAGATCGAGGAACATCATGACTGAGGCCACCATGAATTGCTTTGTCCCACACACCATTACAGAGGCCTGGTAGACCGCTACCAGATATCAAGGAGGATAAGAATGGCTCTGGACCCCCAAGTCGCTGCCGCTGCTCTCATCGGCGGTGGACTCATCATGGGCGGTGGCGCGATCGGCGCCGGTATCGGTGACGGTATTGCCGGTAACGCGCTGGTTTCCGGCATCGCCCGGCAACCCGAGGCGCAAGGCCGGCTCTTCACGCCGTTCTTCATCACCGTCGGTCTTGTCGAGGCGGCCTACTTCATCAACCTGGCGTTCATGGCGCTGTTCGTCTTCGCCACACCCGTCGGCACCTAACTCGCTGTGATGGGTGACGCGAGCCTGAGCGTTCTGGCGTCCAGCCAGGCGGTGGCTGCGGGAGGCAACAACTTCCTCGTTCCGAACGGCACTTTCTTCTTCGTGCTGGCCATCTTCCTGATCGTGCTGGCCGTCATCGGCACGTTCGTCGTGCCGCCCGTCATGCGCGTGCTGCGCGAGCGTGACGCCATGGTCGCCAAGACCGTCAGCGACAACAAGAAGGCGGCCGAGCAGTTCGAAGCGGCCAAGGCCGACTACGAAGAGGCCCTGACGGAAGCCCGGGTTGAGGCGTCGTCTCTGCGCGACAATGCCCGCGCCGAAGGTCGTAAGGTGGTGGAAGACGCGCGCGCCCGTGCCGAGCAACAGGTGATGTCGACGTTGCAAATGGCATCCGAGCAATTGAAGCGGGAGAGGGACGCCGTGGAACTGGATCTGCGCGCCAACGTGGCCACCATGTCGGCGACGCTGGCCAGCCGGATCCTCGGTGTCGAGGTTGCCCCCGCCGCCGCCACATCCGCATCAGGGAAGTCCGGACGGTAATCGCGAAATGTCGACATTCATTGGGCAGTTGGTGGGTTTCGCGGCCATCGTATTCCTGGTGGTGCGTTACGTGGTGCCGCCGGTGCGTCGCCTGATGGCCGCTCGGCAAGACACCGTCCGCCAACAGCTGAAAGATGCTGCGACGGCAGGCGATCGGTTGACCGAGTCCACCACGGCCCACAGCAAGGCCGTCGAGGCGGCCAAGTCGGAAGCCGAACGGGTCGTCGAAGAGGCCAAGACAGACGCAGGCCGCATCCTCGAACAGTTACGGGCCCAAGCCGACGTTGACTCCGAACGCATCACCACACAGGGGAATCGCCAGGTCGACCTGCTGCGGACACAGCTGAGCCGACAGCTTCGTCTGGAACTCGGCCACGAAGCGGTGCGCCAGGCGGGCGAGTTGGTGCGTAGCTACGTCGACGACTCGGCGCAGCAGTCGGCCACCGTCGATCGCTTCCTCGAAGATCTCGAGGAGATGGCGCCGGCGCCCGCCGAGGTTGCGTATCCGCTCTTGACGAAGATGCGCTCGGCCAGTCGGCAGGCGGTGATCAGCCTGCTCGAGCGGTTCGGCGACATGGCGAAAAACCTTGACAACAAAGACCTTTCCTCGCTTTCCAGCGAGCTGGTCTCGGTGGCCGAAATGCTGGACCGCGAGATCGTGGTGACCCGGTATCTCACCGTCCCCGCCGAGGATGCGGCGCCCCGGGTGCGGTTGATCGAGCGGCTGGTCTCCGGCAACGTCTCCGACGCCACACTCGACGTTCTCCGGCTGGCCGTCTCGGAGCGCTGGTCGACCAACTCCGATTTGATCGACGCCATCGAGCACATCTCACGGCAAGCGCTGCTCGAAGTTGCCGAACGTGAGAACAAGGTCGACGACGTCGAAGACCAGTTGTTCCGGTTCTCCCGCATCCTGGATGCGCAGCCGCGACTTGCCATCCTGTTGGGCGACTATGCCCTGCCGGTGGAAGGCCGAGTTGGGCTGCTGCGCAACGTGCTTGACAGCGCAAGCGGCAGGTTCAACCCGATTGTGGTGTCGCTGCTGACCCAGACTGTCCAACTGCTCAAAGGTCAGTCGGCCGAGGATGCCGTTCAGTTCTTGACACAAGTCGCGGTGGCCCGCCGCGGTGAAATCATCGCGCAGGTCGGCGCGGCCGCCGAACTCAGCGATGACCAGCGGTCTCGTCTCACCGACGTGCTCGGCCGTATCTACGGTCACCCCGTGACGGTGCAGCTGCAGATCGATGCCGAACTACTGGGCGGCCTGCTCATCTCCGTGGCCGACGAAGTGATTGACGGGACACTCGCTTCTCGACTTGCCGCGGCCGAGGCTCAATTGCCCGACTGACACGAACCAATCAGCACAACCACACGCGAACCAAGATCAAGTAGGAAGACGAAAACCCATGGCCGAGTTGACAATCTCCGCTGATGACATCCAGAGCGCCATCGAGGAGTATGTAGGCTCTTTCACCTCCGACACCTCCCGCGAAGAGGTCGGCACCGTCGTCGACGCCGGGGACGGCATCGCGCACGTCGAAGGGCTGCCCTCCGTCATGACCCAGGAACTGCTCGAGTTCCCGGGCGGTGTCCTCGGCGTAGCGCTGAACCTCGACGAGCACAGCGTCGGCACGGTGATCCTCGGTGACTTCGAGAAAATCGAAGAGGGCCAACAGGTCAAGCGCACCGGCGAAGTCCTGTCCGTCCCCGTCGGCGACGGATTCCTGGGGCGTGTCGTCAATCCACTCGGGGTACCCATCGACGGCCGGGGAGACATCGACACCGACATCCGCCGCGCGCTGGAGATCCAGGCGCCGTCGGTGGTGCAGCGGCAAAGCGTGAAGGAGCCGCTGCAGACCGGGATCAAGGCCATCGACGCGATGACGCCGATCGGCCGCGGCCAGCGTCAGCTGATCATCGGTGACCGCAAGACCGGCAAGACCGCAGTCTGCGTCGACACCATCCTCAACCAGCGGGAAAACTGGGAGAGCGGCGACGAACGCAAGCAGGTGCGCTGCGTGTATGTGGCGATCGGGCAGAAGGGCACCACGATCGCTTCGGTCCGGCGAGTGCTCGAAGAGGGCGGCGCGATGGACTACACCACCATCGTCGCGGCCCCTGCATCGGACTCTGCCGGCTTCAAATGGCTTGCGCCGTACACCGGTTCGGCGATCGCCCAGCATTGGATGTACGACGGCAAGCATGTGCTGATCGTCTTCGACGACCTGAGCAAGCAGGCCGAGGCGTACCGTGCCATCTCGCTGCTGCTGCGCCGCCCGCCCGGCCGTGAGGCCTATCCGGGTGACGTGTTCTACCTGCACTCGCGGCTGTTGGAGCGCTGCGCGAAGCTGTCCGACGACCTCGGTGGCGGCTCCCTGACGGGGCTGCCGATCATCGAGACCAAGGCGAACGACATCTCGGCCTACATCCCGACCAACGTCATCTCGATCACCGACGGGCAGTGCTTCCTGGAGTCCGACTTGTTCAACCAGGGTGTGCGCCCGGCCATCAACGTCGGTGTGTCGGTGTCCCGCGTGGGTGGTGCGGCGCAGATCAAGGCCATGAAAGAGGTGGCCGGCTCGCTGCGTCTGGACCTGTCGCAGTACCGCGAATTGGAATCGTTTGCGGCCTTCGCTTCGGACCTGGACGCGACGTCCAAGGCGCAGCTGGAGCGCGGTGAGCGGCTGGTCGAACTGCTCAAGCAACCGCAGTACCAGCCGATGCCGGTTGAGGAGCAGGTGGTTTCGATTTTCCTGGGCACCGGCGGGCACCTGGACTCCGTGCCCGTCGAGGACGTCAGGCGCTTCGAGACCGAGTTGCTGGACCACATGCGGGCTTCCGAGGAGAAATTCCTGGCGGGCATCCGCGACACCCAGAAGCTCTCGGAGGAGGGCGAGAACCAGCTCACCGAGATCATCAATCACTTCAAGAAGGGCTTCGCGGCCACGGGCGGCGGATCGGTGGTCCCCGACGAGCACGTCGAGCCGCTCGACGAGGAGGACCTGGAAAAGGAATCGGTGAAGGTGAAGAAGCCGGCGCCGGAGAAGAAGGCAAAGAAAGAGAAGAAGTAGCAACGGATGGCTGCCACACTTCGTGAATTGCGCGGGCGGATCCGCTCGGCCGGGTCGATCAAAAAGATCACCAAGGCCCAGGAGATGATCGCGACATCGCGCATCGGCAAGGCGCAGGCTCGCCTGCAATCCGCGCGGCCTTACGCGTTCCAGATCACCGCGATGCTCACCACTCTCGCCACCGAAGCCGCTCTGGATCATCCGTTGCTGGTGGAGCGAGAAGAACCCAAGCGGGCCGGCGTCCTGGTGGTCTCGTCCGACCGTGGTTTGTGCGGCGCGTACAACTCGAGCATCTTCCGCCGCTCCGAGGAGTTGATCTCCTTGCTGCGGGAGGACGGCAAGACACCGGTGGTGTACACGGTGGGGCGTAAGGCGCAGAACTACTTCAGGTTCCGCAACTGGGACATCACCCAGTCGTGGACGGGTTTCTCGGAGCAGCCGACGTACGAGAACGCCGCGGAGATAGCTGACACGTTGGTCGAGACCTTCATGAAGGGGGCCGGCGACGGCGAGCAGGCACAGGGCGACCAGGGCGTCGACGAACTGCACATCGTCTACTCGGAGTTCAAGTCGATGATGTCGCAGGCGGCGGTCGCTCACCGGATTGCTCCGCTGGTCGTGGAATACGTCGAGGACACCGAGGAACTCCACACGCTTTATTCGTTCGAGCCGGACGCGACAACGCTTTTCGAGTCGCTGCTGCCGCGGTATGTGACGACCCGCGTCTACGCGGCGTTGCTGGAATCGGCGGCGTCCGAACTGGCGTCCCGGCAACGGGCGATGAAGTCCGCAACCGACAACGCGGACGACCTGATCAAAGAGCTGACGCTGATGGCGAACCGCGAGCGGCAGGCTCAGATCACCCAGGAGATCAGCGAAATCGTCGGCGGTGCAAACGCACTCGCCGACGCTAAGTAGCACACGAGGAAGCGAAAAAATTATGGCTGCTACTACCGAAACAACCGAGAAGACCGAGAAGACCACCAACTCCGAGACCAGCGGCCGCGTGGTACGAATCACCGGCCCCGTGGTCGACGTCGAGTTCCCGCGCGGTTCCGTGCCGGAGCTGTTCAACGCGCTCAACGCGGAGATCACGTTCGAGGAGCTCAAGAAGACCCTCACGCTGGAGGTCGCACAGCACCTCGGCGACAGCCTGGTTCGCACCATTTCGATGCAGCCCACCGACGGCCTGGTCCGCGGCGTCGAGGTGACGGACAGCGGCAAGCCGATCTCGGTGCCGGTCGGCCAAGAGGTCAAGGGTCACGTCTTCAACGCGCTGGGCGACTGCCTGGACAAGCCGGGATACGGCGAGGACTTCGAGCACTGGTCGATTCACCGCAAGCCGCCGGCCTTCGAGGAGCTCGAGCCTCGCACCGAGATGCTCGAGACCGGCCTGAAGGTGGTCGACCTGCTCACGCCCTACGTGCGTGGCGGGAAGATCGCGCTGTTCGGCGGTGCCGGGGTGGGCAAGACGGTGCTGATCCAGGAGATGATCAACCGTATCGCCCGAAACTTCGGTGGTACTTCGGTTTTCGCCGGCGTGGGGGAGCGCACCCGTGAGGGCAACGACCTCTGGGTGGAGTTGCAGGAAGCCGATGTGCTCAAGGACACGGCGCTGGTATTCGGTCAGATGGACGAACCGCCCGGCACCCGTATGCGAGTGGCGCTGTCTGCGCTGACGATGGCCGAGTGGTTCCGCGACGAGGCGGGCCAGGACGTGCTGCTGTTCATCGACAACATCTTCCGGTTCACCCAGGCCGGATCCGAGGTGTCCACGCTGCTCGGCCGTATGCCGTCCGCGGTGGGGTACCAGCCCACCCTGGCCGACGAGATGGGCGAGCTACAGGAGCGGATCACCTCGACGCGCGGCCGCTCGATTACGTCGATGCAGGCGGTCTACGTCCCCGCCGACGACTACACCGACCCTGCGCCGGCGACGACGTTCGCGCACCTGGACGCCACCACCGAGCTGTCGCGCTCGGTGTTCTCCAAGGGCATCTTCCCCGCGGTGGACCCGCTGGCCTCGAGCTCGACCATTCTGGACCCCAGTATCGTGGGCGACGAGCACTACCGCGTCGCGCAGGAAGTCATCCGAATCCTGCAGCGGTACAAGGACCTGCAGGACATCATCGCCATTCTGGGTATCGACGAGTTGTCCGAAGAGGACAAGCAGCTCGTTCAGCGCGCGCGGCGCATTGAGCGGTTCCTCTCGCAGAACATGATGGCCGCCGAACAGTTCACCGGCCAGCCGGGTTCGACGGTGCCGGTGAAGGAGACCATCGAGGCGTTCGACCGCCTGACCAAGGGCGACTTCGACCACGTACCGGAACAGGCGTTCTTCTTGATCGGTGGCCTCGAGGACCTGGCCAAGAAAGCCGAAGGCTTCGGCGCCAAGTTGGATTCCTGAAGCGTCAGCGAAAGGCTCTGAAAGGCTTTGTGGCATGGCCGAATTGAACGTTGAGATAGTCGCCGTCGATCGAAAGATCTGGTCGGGCGAGGCGACTTTCCTGTTCACCCGCACCACCGTCGGCGAGATCGGCATCCTGCCGCGGCACATCCCGCTGGTAGCGCAATTGGTCGACGACGCGATGGTGCGCGTCGAACGAGAAGGCGAAGGCGATCTGCGGATCGCGGTCGACGGCGGTTTTCTTTCGGTCACCGAGGAAGCGGTCACCATTCTCGCCGAGTCCGCCGAATTCGAGTCGGAGATCGACGAGAGCGCCGCCCGAGAGGCTTCTGAGTCGGACGATCCCCGTATCGCCGCCAGAGGACGCGCAAGGTTGCGCGCCGTCGGCGCGATCGACTAGCCGCCGATGAGCGCGCCCATGGTCGGCATGGTCGTGCTCGTCGTCGTCCTAGCGTGCGCGGTGGTCGCGCTGAGTTATCGGTTGTGGAAGCTGCGCCAGGGCGGCACGGCGGGGATCATGCGCGACATTCCCGCGGTCGGAGGTCACGGCTGGCGCCACGGCGTGATTCGCTACCGCGGCGGTGAGGCGGCGTTCTACCGGCTCTCCAGCCTGCGTTTGTGGCCCGACCGTCGCCTCAGCCGCCGGGGCGTGGAGATCGTGGCCCGGCGCGCACCGCGCGGCGACGAGTTCGACATCATGACCGACGAGATCGTTGTGTTGGAGCTGCGTGACACGACGCAGGATCGCAGGGCCGGTTACGAGATCGCGCTGGACAAGGGCGCTTTGACGGCCTTCCTGTCCTGGCTCGAGTCCCGCCCCTCACCGCGTGCTCGTCGTCGCAGCGTCTAGCCCCTTGCCCGGCAGGTCAACTCGGGCTGGGCGCGCCACCGCCGGGTTTCCCTGCTGGTTGCCACAGCACGTCCCCGTCGGGGTTGGCCACGCGCGCCAGGATGAAGAGCAGATCCGACAGGCGGTTCAGGTATTTCGCCGGAAGGACATTGACCTGCTGCGGAGCGGCAGCGACCGCCGCCCACGCCGAGCGTTCCGCTCGACGGACGATCGTGCGCGCGACGTGCAGCAGCGCCGACAACGGCGAACCGCCCGGCAGCACAAAAGAATTCAGCGCCGGCAGGTTCTCGTTATAGCTGTCACACCAGCCCTCGAGCCGATCGATGTAGGGCTGGGTCACGCGCAAAGGCGGATGTTCGGGGTTTTCCACCACCGGGGTCGAGAGGTCCGCGCCGGCGTCGAACAGATCGTTCTGGATCTGCCGCAGCACGCCGGCGGTCTTCTCGTCGGGCCGGCCGAGGGCGATCGCGACGCCGATCGCGGAGTTGGCCTCGTCGCAATCCGCGTAGGCGACCAGGCGCGGGTCGGTTTTGGAGACCCGTGAGAAGTCACTCAATCCCGTCGTGCCGTCGTCCCCGGTTCGCGTATAGATGCGGGTCAGGTGTATCGCCATGAGCAAAACGGTACTGCGACTCGAGACGGGACCGAGCCTCGGCTGACTGACAAGCCGATACCGCTTCACTAGACTCACGCGGGTGGCTGAGCGATTCGTGGTGACCGGCGGCAACCGGTTGTCCGGCGAAGTCGCAGTGGGGGGCGCGAAGAACAGCGTGCTCAAGCTGATGGCCGCGACGCTGCTGGCCGAAGGCACCAGCACCATCACCAACTGCCCCGACATCCTCGATGTGCCGTTGATGGCGGAAGTGTTGCGCGGCCTGGGCGCCACCGTCGAGCTCGACGGCGACGTCGCCCGCATCACCTCGCCCGACGAGCCGAAATACGACGCCGACTTCGCGGCGGTGCGACAGTTCCGGGCGTCGGTCTGCGTGCTCGGGCCGCTGGTCGGCCGGTGCAAGCGTGCCAAGGTCGCGCTCCCGGGCGGTGACGCAATCGGGTCTCGCCCGCTGGACATGCATCAGGCGGGCCT
Source organism: uncultured Actinomycetota bacterium (assembly GCA_963732835.1). Taxonomy (GTDB): domain Bacteria; phylum Actinomycetota; class Actinomycetes; order Mycobacteriales; family Mycobacteriaceae; genus Mycobacterium. The sequence goes on along the minus strand of CAVTBA010000015.1, from coordinate 6,453 downwards.
GCGCCAGTTGGGCGCACAGTGCAACATCGAGCACGGCTGCGTCGTCGCCCAGGCCGACAGGTTGCGCGGCGCCGAGATCCAGCTGGAATTTCCGTCGGTGGGAGCCACCGAGAACATCCTGATGGCCGCCGTGGTGGCCGAGGGCGTCACCACGATCCACAATGCGGCTCGCGAACCCGATGTCGTGGACCTGTGCACCATGTTGAACCAGATGGGCGCGCAGGTCGAAGGTGCCGGTTCGCCGACCATGACCATCACCGGCGTCCCGCGGCTATACCCGACCGAGCACCGCGTGATCGGGGACCGCATCGTCGCCGCCACCTGGGGCATCGCCGCCGCGATGACCCGCGGCGACATCTCGGTGACGGGCGTCGACCCGGCCCACCTTCAGGTGGTGCTGCACAAGTTGCACGACGCCGGCGCGACCGTCACCCAAACGGACAACAGCTTTCGGATCACCCAGTACGAGCGACCCAAGGCCGTCAACGTCGCGACGCTGCCGTTCCCCGGGTTCCCCACCGATTTGCAGCCGATGGCGATCGCCCTGGCGTCGATCGCCGACGGCACGTCGATGATCACGGAAAACGTTTTCGAGGCGCGCTTTCGCTTCGTCGAAGAAATGATCCGGCTGGGCGCGGACGCCCGCACCGACGGCCACCACGCCGTCGTGCGAGGTCTGCCGCAATTGTCCAGCGCGCCGGTGTGGTGTTCGGACATTCGGGCCGGCGCCGGCCTGGTGTTGGCGGGGTTGGTCGCCGACGGTGACACCGAGGTCCACGACGTGTTCCACATCGATCGCGGCTACCCGTTGTTCGTGGAGAACCTGGCGATTTTGGGAGCGGAGATCGAGCGGGTAGAGTAACCAAAGTCAGTGTCCCGCAGGGGCGGTCGCCACACCAGGCGGCCGACACCCCGGGCGCTTGACTCCCTCGCTGGATTGGTACTAGCCTGGCACGGCTGCTCCCGAAACGGTCTCTGGAAGACCAAAACTGGGAGTTGACTCCACTGCCGGACTTGTATTAAGCTGGCAGGGTTGCCCCAAAACGGGCGAAACAAGTGTTGTTTGAGAACTCAATAGTGTGTTTGGTCTTTTTAATTTGTTGTTGTTTTTTTTGGCCATACCTAGCACTCCCCGTGTGTGGGTATGGCATTTCTTGATGCCAGTTATTGGTGTCTTTTTGTTAGGTCAGATTTTCTCTGATTTGAAATTCACCTCGTTCTGCGAGGAGATTTTGTTTGGAGAGTTTGATCCTGGCTCAGGACGAACGCTGGCGGCGTGCTTAACACATGCAAGTCGAACGGAAAGGTCTCTTCGGAGATACTCGAGTGGCGAACGGGTGAGTAACACGTGGGCAATCTGCCCTGCACTTCGGGATAAGCCTGGGAAACTGGGTCTAATACCGAATAGGACCACTTGGCGCATGCCTTGTGGTGGAAAGCTTTTGCGGTGTGGGATGGGCCCGCGGCCTATCAGCTAGTTGGTGGGGTGATGGCCTACCAAGGCGACGACGGGTAGCCGGCCTGAGAGGGTGTCCGGCCACACTGGGACTGAGATACGGCCCAGACTCCTACGGGAGGCAGCAGTGGGGAATATTGCACAATGGGCGCAAGCCTGATGCAGCGACGCCGCGTGGGGGATGACGGCCTTCGGGTTGTAAACCTCTTTCACCATCGACGAAGGTCCGGGTTTTCTCGGATTGACGGTAGGTGGAGAAGAAGCACCGGCCAACTACGTGCCAGCAGCCGCGGTAATACGTAGGGTGCGAGCGTTGTCCGGAATTACTGGGCGTAAAGAGCTCGTAGGTGGTTTGTCGCGTTGTTCGTGAAATCTCACGGCTTAACTGTGAGCGTGCGGGCGATACGGGCAGACTAGAGTACTGCAGGGGAGACTGGAATTCCTGGTGTAGCGGTGGAATGCGCAGATATCAGGAGGAACACCGGTGGCGAAGGCGGGTCTCTGGGCAGTAACTGACGCTGAGGAGCGAAAGCGTGGGGAGCGAACAGGATTAGATACCCTGGTAGTCCACGCCGTAAACGGTGGGTACTAGGTGTGGGTTTCCTTCCTTGGGATCCGTGCCGTAGCTAACGCATTAAGTACCCCGCCTGGGGAGTACGGCCGCAAGGCTAAAACTCAAAGGAATTGACGGGGGCCCGCACAAGCGGCGGAGCATGTGGATTAATTCGATGCAACGCGAAGAACCTTACCTGGGTTTGACATGCACAGGACGCGTCTAGAGATAGGCGTTCCCTTGTGGCCTGTGTGCAGGTGGTGCATGGCTGTCGTCAGCTCGTGTCGTGAGATGTTGGGTTAAGTCCCGCAACGAGCGCAACCCTTGTCTCATGTTGCCAGCGGGTAATGCCGGGGACTCGTGAGAGACTGCCGGGGTCAACTCGGAGGAAGGTGGGGATGACGTCAAGTCATCATGCCCCTTATGTCCAGGGCTTCACACATGCTACAATGGCCGGTACAAAGGGCTGCGATGCCGCAAGGTTAAGCGAATCCTTTTAAAGCCGGTCTCAGTTCGGATCGGGGTCTGCAACTCGACCCCGTGAAGTCGGAGTCGCTAGTAATCGCAGATCAGCAACGCTGCGGTGAATACGTTCCCGGGCCTTGTACACACCGCCCGTCACGTCATGAAAGTCGGTAACACCCGAAGCCAGTGGCCTAACCCTTGGGAGGGAGCTGTCGAAGGTGGGATCGGCGATTGGGACGAAGTCGTAACAAGGTAGCCGTACCGGAAGGTGCGGCTGGATCACCTCCTTTCTAAGGAGCACCACGAAAAGCACCCCAATTGGTGGGGTGCGAGCCGTGAGGGGTTCTCGCCTGTAGTGGGCGAGGGCCGGGTGCGCAACAGCAAATGATTGCCAGACACACTATTGGGCCCTGAGACAACACTCGGCCAGTCCGTGGTGTTGTCCCTCCATCTTGGTGGTGGGGTGTGGTGTTTGAGTATTGGATAGTGGTTGCGAGCATCTAGATGGATGCGTTGCCGGCAACGGTGGCGTGTTCGTTCGAAATGTGTAATTTCTTTTTTTGGTTTTTGTGTGTAAGTAAGTGTTTAAGGGCGCATGGTGGATGCCTTGGCATCGAGAGCCGATGAAGGACGTGGGAGGCTGCGATATGCCTCGGGGAGCTGTCAACCGAGCTTTGATCCGAGGATTTCCGAATGGGGAAACCCAGCACGAGTGATGTCGTGTTACCCGCATCTGAATATATAGGGTGCGGGAGGTAACGCGGGGAAGTGAAACATCTCAGTACCCGTAGGAGAAGAAAACAATTGTGATTCCGTTAGTAGTGGCGAGCGAACGCGGAACAGGCTAAACCGCACGCATGGGTAACCGGGTAGGGGTTGTGTGTGCGGGGTTGTGGGATTGATATGTCTCAGCTCTACCTGGCTGAGGGGTAGTCAGAAAGTGTCGTGGTTAGCGGAAGTGGCCTGGGACGGCCCGCCGTAGACGGTGAAAGCCCGGTACGCGAAAACCCGGCACCTACCTTGTATCAACTCCCGAGTAGCAGCGGGCCCGTGGAATCTGCTGTGAATCTGCCGGGACCACCCGGTAAGCCTAAATACTTCTCGATGACCGATAGCGGATTAGTACCGTGAGGGAATGGTGAAAAGTACCCCGGGAGGGGAGTGAAAGAGTACCTGAAACCGTGTGCCTACAATCCGTCAGAGCCTCCTTGTGGGGTGATGGCGTGCCTTTTGAAGAATGAGCCTGCGAGTCAGGGACACGTCGCGAGGTTAACCCGTGCGGGGTAGCCGCAGCGAAAGCGAGTCTGAATAGGGCGCATCCCCTTTGGGGTGTAGTGGCGTGTTCTGGACCCGAAGCGGAGTGATCTACCCATGGCCAGGGTGAAGCGCGGGTAAGACCGCGTGGAGGCCCGAACCCACTTAGGTTGAAGACTGAGGGGATGAGCTGTGGGTAGGGGTGAAAGGCCAATCAAACTCCGTGATAGCTGGTTCTCCCCGAAATGCATTTAGGTGCAGCGTTACGTGTTTCACCACGGAGGTAGAGCTACTGGATGGCCGATGGGCCCTACTAGGTTACTGACGTCAGCCAAACTCCGAATGCCGTGGTGTATAGCGTGGCAGTGAGACGGCGGGGGATAAGCTCCGTACGTCGAGAGGGAAACAGCCCAGATCGCCGGCTAAGGCCCCTAAGCGTGTGCTAAGTGGAAAAGGATGTGCAGTCGCAGAGACAACCAGGAGGTTGGCTTAGAAGCAGCCACCCTTGAAAGAGTGCGTAATAGCTCACTGGTCAAGTGATTGTGCGCCGATAATGTAGCGGGGCTCAAGCACACCGCCGAAGCCGCGGCAACCGCAAGGTTGGGTAGGGGAGCGTCCCCCATGCAGAGAAGCCATCGGGTAACCGGTGGTGGAGTTTGGGGGAGTGAGAATGCAGGCATGAGTAGCGATAAGGCAAGTGAGAACCTTGCCCGCCGTAAGACCAAGGGTTCCTGGGCCAGGCCAGTCCGCCCAGGGTGAGTCGGGACCTAAGGCGAGGCCGACAGGCGTAGTCGATGGACAACGGGTTGATATTCCCGTACCCGTGTGTGGGCGTCCCTGACGAATCAGCGGTACTAACCACCCAAAACCGGATCGACCATTCCCCTTCGGGGGCGTGGAGTTTCGGGGCTGCGTGGGACCTTCGCTGGTAGTAGTCAAGCGATGGGGTGACGCAGGAAGGTAGCCGTACCAGTCAGTGGTAATACTGGGGCAAGCCTGTAGGGAGAGCGATAGGCAAATCCGTCGCTCATTAATCCTGAGAGGTGATGCATAGCCGATTGAGGTGAATTCGGTGATCCTCTGCTGCCAAGAAAAGCCTCTAGCGAGCACACACACGGCCCGTACCCCAAACCGACACAGGTGGTCAGGTAGAGCATACCAAGGCGTACGAGATAACTATGGTTAAGGAACTCGGCAAAATGCCCCCGTAACTTCGGGAGAAGGGGGGCCGGAATACCGTGAACACCCTTGCGGTGGGAGCGGGATTCGGCCGCAGAAACCAGTGGGTAGCGACTGTTTACTAAAAACACAGGTCCGTGCGAAGTCGCAAGACGATGTATACGGACTGACGCCTGCCCGGTGCTGGAAGGTTAAGAGGACCCGTTAACCGTAAGGTGAAGCGGAGAATTTAAGCCCCAGTAAACGGCGGTGGTAACTATAACCATCCTAAGGTAGCGAAATTCCTTGTCGGGTAAGTTCCGACCTGCACGAATGGCGTAACGACTTCCCAACTGTCTCAACCATAGACTCGGCGAAATTGCACTACGAGTAAAGATGCTCGTTACGCGCGGCAGGACGAAAAGACCCCGGGACCTTCACTACAACTTGGTATTGGTGTTCGGTACGGTTTGTGTAGGATAGGTGGGAGACTGTGAAATACAGACGCCAGTTTGTATGGAGTCGTTGTTGAAATACCACTCTGATCGTATTGGACACCTAACGTCGAACCCTTATCGGGTTCACGGACAGTGCCTGGCGGGTAGTTTAACTGGGGCGGTTGCCTCCTAAAATGTAACGGAGGCGCCCAAAGGTTCCCTCAACCTGGACGGCAATCAGGTGTTGAGTGTAAGTGCACAAGGGAGCTTGACTGCGAGACCTACAAGTCAAGCAGGGACGAAAGTCGGGACTAGTGATCCGGCACCCCCGAGTGGAAGGGGTGTCGCTCAACGGATAAAAGGTACCCCGGGGATAACAGGCTGATCTTCCCCAAGAGTCCATATCGACGGGATGGTTTGGCACCTCGATGTCGGCTCGTCGCATCCTGGGGCTGGAGCAGGTCCCAAGGGTTGGGCTGTTCGCCCATTAAAGCGGCACGCGAGCTGGGTTTAGAACGTCGTGAGACAGTTCGGTCTCTATCCGCCGCGCGCGTCAGAAACTTGAGGAAACCTGTCCCTAGTACGAGAGGACCGGGACGGACGAACCTCTGGTATACCAGTTGTCCCACCAGGGGCACCGCTGGATAGCCACGTTCGGACAGGATAACCGCTGAAAGCATCTAAGCGGGAAACCTTCTCCAAGATCAGGTTTCTCACCCTTTTAGAGGGATAAGGCCCCCCGCAGACCACGGGATCGATAGGCCAGACCTGGAAGCTCAGTAATGAGTGCAGGGAACTGGCACTAACCGGCCGAAAACTTACCAACACGCAATCGCAACCACTTTCCATATCCGGCGACAATTTGTCGCAGGAAGCTTGGATACCACACCCCCCACCGAAACCAAATTTAAATAGAGTTACGGCGGCCACAGCGACAGGGAAACGCCCGGTCCCATTCCGAACCCGGAAGCTAAGCCTGTCAGCGCCGATGATACTGCCCATTCGGGTGGAAAAGTAGGACACCGCCGAACATACACAAAAACACCCCCGGCAACGGGGGTGTTTTTGCATTTTCTGATCGCCGGCTCATTCCTAGTCGAATAATGTCAAAGCCGCATTCGCCGATGCGT
>CAVTBA010000014.1:0-13649 GCA_963732835.1 uncultured Actinomycetota bacterium | reverse complement strand
GCCGCGCTGCTGGAAAACCCAGCGCGCCAACGGGTTCGGGGAGCCGATCGCGATGTCTCGGCGTTCGGGCACTGGCGCGGCAATTCGGTGACTAACATGGCCGATGATCGTGACGGTGTCCCGCCAGTACACGAAAGTGCACACCATGACAACAGCCCGCGTGCCGAAATTGCCGGTCGACGAAGCAAGGGCCGCCGCCGACGAAGCGGCCGTGCCCAACTACATGGCCGAACTGAGCATCTTCCAGGTGTTGCTCAACCACCCGCCGCTCGCGCGCGCCATCAACGATTTGCTCGCCACCATGCTCTGGCACGGTTCGCTGGACCCGCGGTTGCGGGAGTTGGTGATCATGCGGATCGGCTGGCTCACCGCATGCGACTACGAGTGGACACAGCACTGGCGGGTCGCGTCGAGACTGGGCGTGGCCCCCGACGACCTGCTCGGCGTGCGCGACTGGCAGGCACACGACGGGTTCGGCGCCGTCGAGCGGGCCGTGCTGGCCGCCACCGACGACGTGGTGCGCGACGGCGTGGTGAGCGACGCGAGCTGGGCGGCCTGCGAGCGTGAATTGAACGGCGACACAACGACTCTCATTGAGCTCGTCACCGCGATCGGCGCGTGGCGGATGGTCGCGTCGCTCCTGCACAGCCTCCAGGTCCCGCTCGAAGAGGGCGTGTCCAGCTGGCCGCCGGACGGCCGGTCGCCCGCGGAAGCCGTAATCGATTGACATATCAATCGTTAGCTCTTTAGCGTCGGGCAATGCGTACCAGAGTCGCCGAAATGCTCGGGGTCGAGTTCCCCATCTGCGCGTTCAGCCACTGCCGCGACGTGGTGGCCGCGGTGACCAATGCGGGCGGGTTCGGCGTTCTCGGCGCCGTCGCCCACAGCCCCCAACGACTGCAGAAGGAACTGACCTGGATCGAGGAGCAGACGGCCGGCAAGCCCTTCGGGGTGGACTTGCTGCTACCGCCCAAGTACGTCGGTGCGGACGAAGGCGGCATCGACGCCACGCAGGCGCGGGCGCGGCTGCCCGAGGAGCACCGCGCGTTCGTCGACGACATCCTCGCCCGTTACGGAATCACGGCGCCGGCCCAGGAGGCGCGCGCCTCCGCCGGCGGCCTCAACATCTCGCCCAAGGGCTACGAGCCGCTGCTGGAGGTCGCGTTCGCCCATGACATCCGACTGATCGCCAGCGCGCTCGGGCCGCCCCCCGCGGACCTCGTCGAACGCGCCCACGACCGCGGCGTGCTGGTGGCCGCGTTGGCCGGCACCACTCGCCACGCGCAACGGCACGCGGCCGCCGGTGTGGACCTGATCGTCGCGCAGGGCACCGAGGCCGGCGGACACACGGGCGAAGTCGCCACCATGGTCCTGGTGCCCGAGGTGGTCGACGCGGTCGCTCCCGTGCCGGTGCTGGCCGCGGGCGGCATCGCCCGCGGCCGCCAGATCGCGGCGGCGCTGGCCCTCGGCGCCGAAGGCGTGTGGTGCGGGTCGGTGTGGCTGACCACCGAAGAAGCCGAGACGCCGCCGGTGGTCAAGGACAAGTTCCTGGCCGCCACCTCCTCGGACACGGTCCGGTCGCGGTCGATGACGGGCAAGCCGGCGCGGATGCTGCGCACCGCCTGGACCGACGAATGGGACCGGCCGGAAAAGCCCGACCCGCTCGGCATGCCGCTGCAAACCGCGCTGGTCACCGAGCCGCAGGTGCGCATCAACTCCGCGGCCGCGCATCCCGGGGCCAAGGCGCGCGAACTGGCCACCTACTTCGTCGGCCAGGTGGTCGGCTCGCTCGACCGGGTCCGGCCCACGCGCGCCGTGGTGCTCGACATGGTGGAGGAGTTCATCGACACGATCGGGCGGCTCGACGGCCTCGTCGAGAGGTGACAGGCGTTCTCCCGCACGGGTTTACCGCCTTTTGCGGCCTTTGTCGGGGGTTTGGCAAACACGAGATGAACAAGCCGGCACCGACCCAGCCCGGTCATACGCCCAGCTCATGCGCCTGAACCTGGCCGAATCCTGTGCGCTCACCCCGGAAAACCGTAAAAGTTGGGAAACATGGCAGCGAGGAGTTTGACCCCGTCGGACCCGTCGTGCATTATCGGTCGGGTATGCACCTCGTTAGGTGAGGCGTCTACACGAATACAGGCCACTGACCCCGAACGTCGAAAGACGCCCCGGGTCAGGACAGCTCCTCCCGGCTTAAGGGTTGAGCCCAGGTGGCTTCCGGGATACCGGACACGTCGTGTGGTGCCGAAGCTCTGACGAGAGGGGTGCGGATCTCCGACGGTCGTCGGGTTTCTGCTCCTCACGCTGCGCGCAAATCGTGTGCGGATAACCGCACGCGTCGTGACCGCGAGGAGGTGAGGGACACATGAGTTCCAGCGATAGTCCGGACCGAAATCCGAGCTCCGTCTCGTCCCGATCCGGTCTCCGGCACGACGTTCTCCGCTGAGGCGTCGCAACGCGAAGTGGCTTATCGGCCAAGCGTTCTGAAGGATCGGAACCGCGACGGGACTTCGACACGTCAGTCCAGTTAGTCCCCGTTTGCAATCCCTCATCTCGGCGCCGGCGTCGAGCAAAGCCCAGGAGGCGACCATGACCGCAGCTCTGCACGACGAAGTGGCAACCGTAGCGCCCGCCCGCCCACTGAGGGTGGTGCGCGACGTCGAGACGACTCAGGCCACCATTTCGGCCCCGGCGGCCAAGAAGGCCACCCGGCGGGCCGGCACGCAGCCCGTCTTCGCGGGCGACCCGCTGGTGGAGGGTGCCACCCGCCTGTTGAGCATCCCGCTGCGCCACGTGTACGCGGCGCTGCTGCGGGTCGGTGTGCTCGAGGTTCAGGCCTGATCCGATGGACAGCGACCAACCAGGGCTCCAAGGGGCTACCCGGCCACAGGTGTTTCCTGAGGCCAGGTAGCCCCTTGGGGTGCTCCGCCTGAGTAGAATCGGGCCATTGGCATCGATCCGGCATCACCGGGGAGCCTTCGGAAGAACAGCCGGCCTTCTGGCCGCTCAGTAGAACCGAACGGGTGGGCCCGTCACAGCCTCCAACGAGCGGCCGCGCGACAGCGCGGCAAGCGGGGTGGTACCGCGGCTCGCGCAGGCAGCGCGTCGTCGTCCCCAACAGGCGCTACCAGTGCCCAACGGCACTGAGGCACAGGAGACGACGCACCACGTGACCGATAACGCTGACGTCAAGGCCTATCCGAAGCCGGCCGGCGGCGCTCCCGACTTCCCGGCTCTCGAACTCGAAGTCCTCGACTACTGGGCCCGCGACGACACCTTCCGGGCCAGCATCGCCCGCCGCGACGGTGCCGAAGAATACGTCTTCTATGACGGACCGCCCTTCGCCAACGGGCTGCCCCACTATGGGCACCTGCTGACCGGCTACGTGAAGGACATCGTCCCGCGGTACCGCACCATGCGCGGCTACAAGGTGGAGCGTCGTTTCGGCTGGGACACGCACGGGTTGCCCGCCGAACTCGAGGTCGAGCGCCAGCTGGGCATCAACGACAAATCGCAGATCGACGACATGGGTATCGCCGCGTTCAACGACGCGTGCCGCGCTTCGGTGCTGCGCTACACCGACGAGTGGCGGGCGTATGTCACCCGCCAGGCCCGCTGGGTCGATTTCGACAACGACTACAAGACGCTCGATCTGTCCTACATGGAGTCGGTGATCTGGGCGTTCAAGCAACTCTGGGACAAGGGCCTGGCGTACGAGGGCTACCGCGTCCTGCCGTACTGCTGGCGCGACGAAACCCCGCTGTCCAACCACGAATTGCGCATGGACGACGACGTCTACCAGAGCCGCCAAGACCCGGCGCTGACAGTCGGATTCAAGGTGGTGGGCGGCGCGCTGGACGGCGCGCACCTGCTGGTGTGGACGACGACACCGTGGACCCTGCCGTCGAACCTGGCGGTCGCGGTCAACCCCGAGGTCACCTACGTCGAGGTCCGGGCCGGCGAGCAGCGTTTCGTGCTCGCCCAGCCGAGGCTGGCCGCCTACGCCCGCGAGTTGGGTGACGAACCCGAGATACTGGGCACCTACCGCGGGGCCGACCTGCTCGGCACGCGCTACCTGCCGCCGTTCCCGTATTTCATGGACAGCCCCAAGGCTTTTCAGGTGCTGCCCGGAGAGTTCGTGACCACCGAGGACGGCACCGGCATCGTGCACATGGCGCCCGCCTACGGCGAAGACGACATGGCGACCACCGACAGGGTGGGCATCGTGCCGGTCACCCCGGTGGATTCCAAGGGCCGCTTCGACGCAGAAGTCCCGGATTACCAGGGACAGCACGTCTTCGACGCCAACCCGCACATCATCCGCGACCTGAAGAACGGGACCGGCCCGGCGGCGGCCAACGGCGCCGTGCTGCTGCGCCACGAGACTTACGAGCACCCCTACCCGCACTGCTGGCGGTGCCGCAACCCGCTGATCTACCGGGCGGTCTCGTCCTGGTTCGTCGCGGTCACGGCATTCCGCGACCGCATGGTCGAACTCAACCAGCAGATCACCTGGTACCCCGAACACGTCAAGGACGGCCAGTTCGGCAAGTGGCTGCAGGGCGCGCGTGACTGGTCGATCTCGCGAAACCGCTACTGGGGCAGTCCCATTCCGGTGTGGAAGTCGGACGACCCGGCCTATCCGCGCATCGACGTCTACGGGAGCCTGGACGAGCTGGAGCGCGACTTCGGGGTGCGGCCGACCAACCTGCACCGGCCCTACATCGACGAGCTGACCCGCCCCAATCCCGACGACCCGACCGGCCGCAGCACCATGCGGCGCATCCCCGATGTGCTCGACGTGTGGTTCGACTCGGGGTCGATGCCGTACGCCCAGGTGCACTACCCGTTCGAGAATTCGGACTGGTTCGACAGCCACTATCCCGGTGACTTCATCGTCGAATACATCGGGCAGACCCGCGGGTGGTTCTACACGCTGCACGTGCTGGCCACCGCGCTGTTCGACCGCCCGGCCTTCAAAACCTGTGTCGCGCATGGGATTGTGCTGGGTTCGGACGGCCAGAAGATGAGCAAGTCGCTGCGCAACTACCCGGACGTGTCCGAGGTGTTCGACCGGGACGGCTCCGACGCCATGCGCTGGTTCTTGATGGCGTCGCCGATCCTGCGCGGCGGCAACCTGATCGTCACCGAGCAGGGCATCCGGGAGGGCGTGCGCCAGGTGCTGCTGCCGCTGTGGAACGCCTACAGCTTCCTGGCCCTCTACGCGCCCAAAGTCGGTGCCTGGCGCACCGATTCGCGCCAGGTGCTGGACCGCTACATCCTGGCCAAGCTTGCCGAACTGCGCGACAACCTCACCCGTGAGTTGGACACCTGCGACATCTCCCGGGCCTGCGAGCACCTGCGTCAGTTCACCGAGGCGTTGACGAATTGGTATGTGCGCCGGTCGCGTTCGCGATTCTGGGAGGAGGACGCCGACGCCATCGACACCCTGCACACCGTGCTCGAGGTGACGGCGAGGCTGGCCGCGCCGCTGCTCCCGTCGGTCACCGAGATCATCTGGCGCGGTCTGACCGGGGGGCGGTCGGTGCACCTCACCGATTGGCCCGGCGCGGAAGCGCTGCCCGCGGACCCCGGCCTGGTCTCCGCGATGGATCAGGTCCGCGAAGTGTGCTCGGCGGCGTCGTCCCTGCGCAAGGCCAAGAAACTGCGGGTGCGCCTGCCGCTACCGAAACTCACCGTGGCGGTGGATGATCCGCGGCGGCTGGAGCCGTTCGCCGACCTGATCGCCGACGAGCTCAACGTCAAGAGCGTCGAGCTGACCGACGCGATCGACACCTACGGCCGGTTCGAGCTCGCCGTCAACGCCCGCGTGGCCGGGCCGCGGCTGGGCAAGGACGTGCAGGCCGCCATCAAGGCGGTCAAGGCGGGGGAGGGCGTCGTCAACCCCGACGGCACCCTGACCGCGGGTCCCGCGGTGCTGCAACCCGAGGAGTACAGCTCGCGGCTGGTCGCCGCCGACCCGGAATTCACCGCGGCGCTGCCCGACGGGGCCGGGCTGGTGGTGCTGGACGGCACCGTCACCCCGGAGCTGGAGGCTGAGGGCTGGGCCAAGGACCGCATCCGCGAGCTGCAGGAGCTGCGCAAGTCGACCGGCCTGGACGTGTCCGACCGGATCTCCGTGGTGATGTCGGTGCCCGCCGAGCGGGCCGACTGGGCGCGCGCGCACAGCGACCTGATCGCCGGCGAGATCCTGGCCACCAGCTTCGAATTCGGCGAACCGGCCGACGGCGTCGACATCGGCGACGGCGTGCGGGTGAGCATCGCCAAGGCGTAGCCGCACGTCGAGATCGACGCCGGCGCGAGAAAGTGGGAGGGGACGTCGCGCCGGCGTCAATCTCGGTGCGAACGCAGCGCGTGGTGGGCATGAGACCAGAACGGCATGCCCGCCACGACGGTCGCTCCGGCGGCGATGAGTCCGACTGCGACGTCGACGCTCTCGCGGCCATCGCTTGCCCAGTAGACGTCCTTGAGGTCTAAGAGCAGGGCAAGCTCGTCGACGATCATCGCGTTCGCGGCGCCGTACGCGACGGCCGCCGCGGGGTGTCGCCGTTGCTCGTCGGTTCCGCGCAGGCCCACGCCCGCCACCGTCGCCAGCATCCCGATGCCGATGTTGTAGTGGTGAAAGTGTTTCCCGCCCATCGACACACCACCACCCGACGGGCCGTGGCCGGCGCGGATCCAATGGGTGAGCCCCCGCAGTCCGGCGAACGTGAGGGTGAACGACGCCCAGGCCAGCACCGTGGCCTGTTCACCGGGTTGCAGCCGCTGGTCCCACTGGTGGCGCAGCCGCGCCCATCGGGACGTCGGCGTGCCCCTTTCTGCCTCGACGTCCATACCCAACGACGGTAGACCAATAGCATTTTCAAGTGTGGAGTCCCGTTGGGTGCTGCACCTGGACATGGATGCGTTCTTCGCCTCCGTCGAGCAACTCACCCGGCCGACCCTGCGCGGACGGCCGGTGCTGGTCGGCGGCCTGGGCGGCCGGGGCGTGGTGGCCGGGGCCAGCTACGAAGCCCGCGTGTACGGCGCGCGCTCGGCCATGCCGATGCACCAGGCCCGCCGCCTGATCGGGGTGACCGCGGTGGTGCTGCCGCCGCGCGGCGTGGTGTACGGGGTGGCCAGCCGGCGGGTCTTCGACACCGTGCGCAGTGTGGTGCCCATCGTCGAGCAACTGTCCTTCGACGAGGGCTTCGGCGAACCGCCCCACCTCGCGGGCGCGTCCGCCGAGGACGTCGAGGCGTTCTGCGAGGACCTGCGGCGACGGGTGCGCGACGAGACGGGCCTGATCGCCTCGGTCGGCGCCGGCTCGGGCAAGCAGATCGCCAAGATCGCCTCCGGCCTGGCCAAACCCGACGGCATCCGGGTGGTCCGGCGCGCCGAAGAGCGGTCACTGCTCGGCGGGCTGCCGGTCCGCCGGCTGTGGGGCATCGGCCCGGTCGCCGAGGAGAAGCTCAATCGGCTCGGCATCGAGACGATCGGCCAGCTGGCCGCGCTGACCGACGCCGAGGCCGCCAACATCCTGGGCGCGACCATCGGCCCGGCGCTGCACCGCCTGGCCCTCGGCATCGACGACCGCCCCGTCGCCGAGCGCGCCGAAGCCAAGCAGATCAGCTCCGAGTCCACCTTCGCCGTCGACCTGACCAGCCTCGAGCAGCTGCGTGAGGCGATCGACCCGATCGCCGAGCACGCTCATCAACGCCTGCTGCGCGACGGCCGCGGCGCCCGCACCGTCACGGTGAAGCTGAAGAAATCCGACATGAGCACGCTGACCCGGTCGGCCACCCTGCCCTACGCGACGACCGAGCCCGGCGCGCTCGTCGCCGTGGCCCGGCGGCTGCTGCTCGACCCCCGCGAGATCGGGCCGATTCGCCTACTGGGCGTGGGGTTTTCGGGGTTGAGCGACGTGCGCCAGGAGTCACTCTTCCCCGACCTGGACCTGGCGGGGGAGACGGAGGACCACCCCGCGGAAACTGTGGCGACCGCGACCGAGGCCATGTTCGCGCCGGCACCCGGGGCAGACGCGGGGTGGCGGGTGGGAGACGACGTCACCCACCGCGAACTCGGGCACGGCTGGGTGCAGGGCGCGGGCCACGGCGTGGTCACCGCGCGGTTCGAGACCCGCCGCTCGGGGCCGGGCCCGGCCCGGACGTTCCCCGCCGACACCGCCGAGCTCGCCAAAGCCAACCCGGTCGATTCGCTGGACTGGCCGGACTACCTGGGCGCGCTGCAGGCCCTGGAAGCGAATGCCCCGTCAGCCCCACCGGGCGATGACGTCGGCGACCGGTAGCTGCGCGGCCAGCGCGGCCATCATCAGCACCCGGGCCTGCGGCGGTCGCAGCCTCGGCACCAGCACCGCGCCGGCGGCCGCCATGTCGTGGCCCGGGCCGTAGCTCGCGCCGACCCGGCCGCCCGGGACGCGGGTGGACACCGCGACGGCGACCCCGGCCCGGCAGTGCCGGGCCACCGCGTCGACCACCGCGTCGCCGGCGTTGCCCGAGCCCAGCGCCTCGAGCACCACGCCCCGCGCCCCGGCGGCCACGCAGGCGTCCAGGGCCACCCCGTCGCTGCCCAGGTATGCGGCGACGATGTCGACCCGCGGCGCTTCCGCGGCGGCGAGATCGCCGAGCTGGGGCCGGGTCTTGGTGCCGGCCAGCGTGACACCGCCGGTCACCGTGCCGATCAGCTCGCCGGCGAAGCCGCTCAGGTCGTTGGTGGCCACCTTGCTCAGGCCCAGCGGCTGCAGCACCCGGCCGGCGAAACACACCAGAACACCCAGGCCGCGGGCGGCGGGGCTGCCCGCGACGGCGAGCGCGGCGCGCAGGTTGGCCGGGCCGTCGGCGTCGGTCGCGTCGGCGCTGCGCATGGCCCCGGTGAGCACCACAGGAACGTTGCCGGCATAGGTGAGCTCGAGCCACAGCGCGCTCTCCTCCATGGTGTCGGTGCCGTGGGTGACCACCACACCGTCGGCGCCGCCCTCGATCGCCGCCCGCACCGCGCCGCGCATCCGGTCCCAGTCGGCCGGCACCAGCTGGGAGCTGTCCAGGGCCAGCACGTCGACGACGTCGACATCGAGACCGGCCGCCAGGTCGGCCGCGCCATACGAGGGCCGGTGCACGCCGTCGGCGCCGGTGCCGGTCGATATCGTGCCTCCGGTGGCGATGACGGTGAGCCGGCCCATGGTGAAATCATCGCGCACGCCAACCGCGTACATCGGCCAGCCCGCGTCCGCATTGGGGGATGATGTGAGAGTGCCCGAGGAACCCACCGGATCGCCTGAGCCCGTGACCTCAACCGAGAAGGCCGAGGAGGCCGCGCCTACCGACCCCCAGCGGCCGGTGAGGCGGCTGCGGCTGTTGCTGTCGGTCGCGGCGATCGTCTTGGCCCTGGACATCGTCACCAAGGTGCTCGCCGTCAAACTCCTGCCCCCCGGTCAGCCGGTGCCCATCATCGGCGACACGGTGACCTGGACGTTGGTGCGCAATTCCGGGGCCGCCTTCTCGATGGCGACCGGATACACCTGGGTGCTGACCCTGATCGCGACGGGCGTGGTGGTCGGCATCTTCTGGATGGGACGGCGGCTGGTGTCGCCCTGGTGGGCCGTCGGGCTGGGGATGATCCTCGGCGGCGCCATGGGCAACCTGGTCGACCGCTTCTTCCGGGCGCCCGGGCCGCTGCGCGGCCATGTCGTGGACTTCTTGTCGGTCGGCTGGTGGCCGGTGTTCAACGTCGCCGACCCCTCGGTGGTCGGCGGCGCCATTCTGCTGGTGGTGCTGTCGATCTTCGGCTACGATTTCGACACGGTGGGTCGGCGCAAGGCCGACGGGGACACCGATGGCGGACGGAAGGCCGACCAGCGTTGACCGACCGTTCCATGCCCGTCCCGGAGGGGCTGGCGGGCATGCGCGTGGACGCGGGGCTGGCGCGCCTGCTGGGACTGTCCCGCAGCGCCGCGGCGGCCCTGGCCGAAGACGGCGGGGTCGAGCTCGACGGCGTGCAGGCCGGCAAGTCCGACCGGCTGACCGGCGGCGCGTGGCTGCAGGTGCGCCTGCCCGAGGCCCCGGCGCCGGTGCAGAACACGCCCGTCGACATCGAGGGCATGACGATCCTGTATTCCGACGACGACATCGTCGCGGTCGACAAGCCGGCGGCGGTGGCCGCGCACGCGTCGGTGGGCTGGACCGGCCCGACCGTGCTCGGCGGCCTGGCCGCCGCGGGCTACCGGATCACCACGTCCGGCGTGCACGAGCGGCAGGGCATCGTGCATCGCCTCGACGTCGGCACCTCCGGGGTGATGGTGGTGGCGATCTCCGAGCGCGCCTACACCGTGCTCAAGCGGGCGTTCAAACAGCGCACGGTCGAAAAGCGCTACCACGCGCTGGTACAAGGGCATCCGGACCCGTCCAGCGGGACGATCGACGCGCCGATCGGCCGGCACCGCGGCGGCGAATGGAAGTTCGCGGTCACGACGAACGGTCGGCACAGCCTCACCCATTACGACACCCTCGAGGCCTTCGTCGCCGCCAGCCTGCTCGACGTGCACCTGGAAACCGGTCGCACGCACCAGATCCGGGTGCATTTCTCCGCGCTGCACCACCCGTGCTGCGGTGACCTCGTCTACGGAGCCGATCCGAAGCTCGCGAAAAGGCTTGGGCTGGAACGACAATGGCTGCACGCGCGCTCGCTGTCGTTCGCCCATCCGGCCGACGGCAGGCGGATCGAGATCGTCAGCCCCTACCCGGCCGATCTGCAGCACGCGCTGGACGTGCTGCGCGACGAGGGCTGATCACCCGGGTTTGCGCGCCTCGACCAGCACCCGCGCGGAGTGCGCGACGAAGGGGCCGTCGGCCTCGATGCGCTCGTGCAGTTCGCGCAGCCGCTCGCGATAGCGCTCGACCGTGAAGTCCGGCACCGTCCAGATCACCTTGCGCAGGAAGTAGATGACGGCGCCGATGTCGAAGAACTCGGCCCGCATCCGCTCCATGCGCATGTCGACGATGTCCATCCCGGCGGCCCGGGCCTCGGCGCTCTGGACGTCGGGGTGCACCTCGGCCCATTTCTCCGGTTGCGGCCCGATGAAGTATTCGACCAGCTCGGCCATCGTCGCCGGCCCGATCTGCTGCGCGAAGTAGGTGCCGCCCGGCCGCAGCACCCGGGCGATCTCGGCCCATCGCACCGCGATGGGGTGGCGGCTGGTCACCAGGTCGAATGCCCCGTCGGCGAACGGCAGCCGCTCCTGGTCGCCGGTCACCACGACCACCGCGCCGCGCGGATGCAGGCGCTGGGTGGCCAGCGCCGCGTTGGGCGGCCATGATTCCGTCGCGGCCATCGTGGGCGGAAACGCTCGGCGCCCGCGAGCACCTCGCCGCCGCCGGTGTGGATGTCCAGGCGGCCGACGCGCTCGCCAACCGTCGGCTCATCAGCCGCTGATAACCCCACGACGGGCGTTCCTCGGTGGCCCGACCGTCCAGCCAGGAGAAATCCCAGCCGTCGACGGGCGCCGCGTCGGCCTCCGCCACCAGGTCGTCGAATGTGCGGCCCATGCCGAGCATGCTAGGCACTGTTCACGGCGCGTGGCAGACGAATTTGGTGCCGGACAGGTCGAGCTTGACCTCGCCCTGGTGCTCCCAGTATTCCGAGCCCTGCCGGCCGTACCTGGCGCCGCTGCCGGACGGCTCGAGGAAGAGGATCTGCTGGTTGCCCTTCCAGTCGAGCACCGCCGTGGGCGGGTCGAACTGGTTGTAGAACTGCGCGGTCAACGGCCCCGCGTCGGCCGGGCACTGGTAGGTGACGACGGCCGGGCTGACGGTGGCGGGGTCGGCGATGGCCAGCTGGACCAGCCGCGTCTGGTAGGCCTCGACCAGGCAGGTCGGCATTTCGGGGTTCTGTGCGCAGCCGTCGCGGGCGGCCGCCCAGCTGTTCTGCGCGGCCGTCAGCGCCCCCTGGTCCGCGCCGGGGCGAGCCAGGGCCCGTTGGTAGGCGGCCTGCAGGCGGTGATCGAGATCGGTCAGGTGCGGATCGGCGCACACCTGCCACTGGGCCGCGTTGGCCGGCGCGGAGCAGTCGAGCGCGGCCGCGGTCGGCGGGGCGGTGCTGGTCATGGCCGGCGTGGTGCTGGCCGTCGGCGGGGGCGTTTTCGTGCCGCAGGCGCTCAGCACCAGGGCCACGACGGTGACGGCGAGCAGTCGCATACGTGCTGACTACCGCCTGCCGGGCACTCTTCGGGTGCGACACGCCGAGATTGCCGCCACGGTCGTGATGGTGGCCGGCGCCGCAGCCGCCACGGCGATCTCGGCGGAGCGGTCAGACCGGGGCCTTGTTGGCCTCGCCCGTCGCGATCTCGGGGGCCAGCGGCGCGATCGCGCCGATGATCTCGGTCACCGTCCCGGATGGGATCCCGGCCGCGGCGAGCGCGGCGGACAGGTGCCCGGCCACCACGTTGAAGTGGTGCATCGTGATCCCGCGGCCCTGATGCACCTGCTTCATCGGCGCGCCGGTGTAGGGCTCGGGTCCGCCGAGGGCGGCGGCGAAGAACTCCACCTGCTTGCCCTTGAGGCGGTTCATGTTGGTTCCGGTGAAGAAGCCCGCGAGTTGGTCGTCGGCAAGCACACGAACGTAGAAGTCCTCAACCACGACTTCGATCGCCTCGTGGCCGCCGATCCGGTCATATACGGTGACCGGCTGTGGGTTGCGGAAGCGTGCCAGAATTTTCATAAGCCCGATTGGAACATTTCGGCGTTGCCCCCCAGTAAGTTCGCGATCACGCACGGATGACTATGCGTAACAAGCGGATTGCCCACTCTTGACGGTTGCCTTCCCGGCGGCGTGAGACGCGCGGCCGGCTTTACATGCCCGAAATCTGCATCGTGCCGGGGGGCTGATGCCATAGGTTGGCTTAATGACTCACGTCACACCATTCACACCTCCCCGCAGGGGGCTCATGGTCGACGGGCAGGCCAGCTGCGGTCGGGGGGACGACACTGTCAGGAGCGGAAGCCGATGAATCTTGGTGACTTAACGAACTTGGTCGAGAAGCCGCTCGCGAGCTTGGTGGAGAAGCCGATCGCGGCGGTGTCCCACATCGTCAACACCCCGAACTCCGCGGGGCGCTACCGGCCCTTCTATCTGAGGAATCTGCTCGACGCCGTCCAGGGCCGCACGCTCGACGAGGCCGTCGCGGGCAAGGTCGTCCTGATCACCGGGGGATCATCGGGCATCGGTGAGGCCGCCGCGAAGAGCATCGCCGAAGCGGGCGGCGAGGTGGTGCTGGTCGCGCGCACCCGGGAAAACCTGGAGAAGGTGGCGGACCAGATCCGCGGGGCCGGCGGCACCGCGCACGTCTACCCGTGCGACCTGTCCGACATGGACGCGATCGCCGCGATGGCCGATCAGGTGCTCAACGAGGTCGGGGCCGTCGACATCCTGATCAACAACGCGGGCCGGTCGATCCGGCGTTCGCTGGAGCTGTCCTACGACCGGATCCACGA
This sequence comes from uncultured Actinomycetota bacterium, assembly GCA_963732835.1. Lineage (GTDB taxonomy): Bacteria > Actinomycetota > Actinomycetes > Mycobacteriales > Mycobacteriaceae > Mycobacterium. The sequence continues at coordinate 138 of CAVTBA010000014.1, read as the reverse complement.
CTATCAGCGCACCATGCAGCTGAACTACCTGGGCGCGGTCCAGCTCATCCTCAAGTTCATCCCCGGGATGCGGGAACGCGGCTTCGGGCACATCGTCAACGTCTCCTCGGTCGGCGTGCAGACCCGCGCGCCGCGCTT
>CAVTBA010000013.1:0-571518 GCA_963732835.1 uncultured Actinomycetota bacterium | reverse complement strand
GAGGTTCATCGCTGCGGTGTGCCGCAGGGTGTGCATCGTGACGTGCTTGGTGGTGAGGCTGGGACAGGTGGTCGTCGCAGTAGCAAGGTGCGCGGCAAGGCGATGTTCGAGTGCGTCGCGGGACAAGGGTTGTCCGTGAGGACCGCAGAACAGTGCGGAGCCTGGCCGGGTCATCCGTTCGGCGAGGTAGGTCGTCATGGTGCTGAGGGTGGCTCTGGTCAGCGGGGTGATGCGTTGGCGGCGCCCTTTCCGGTGCAGGCGATATTCGGGCCGGTGCCGAGGTGAATGTCGTCGTGGGTCAGTGAGCAATCTCGCTGATCCGCAGACCGGTCTGCGCGGTCATGGCCAGCAGGGCGTGGTCGCGTCGCCCGGTCCAGGTAGTGGAATCTGGTGCGGCCAGTATTGCGTCGAGCTCTGCGGGGGTGAGGAGCTCGATGACGGGCCTGATTGTGCGTTTGGGTGGGATCGCCAGGACCTGGGTGATGGTGGCGGCGTGTTCGGGATGGTCGGGCAGGGCGCGGCCGAGCACGGCGCGGATCGCGATCAGTCGGGCATTGCGGGTTCTGGTGCTGTTGCCACGTTCGTGTTCGAGGTGGTCGAGGAACCTGGTGACGTGCGCGGCGGTGACGGCGTTGAAGTCGAGTGCGTCGGCGGGAATCGCGAGTGTGGCGGTCAGGTACTTCAGCAGCATCCGCCAGGTGTCGCGGTAGGAGGCGATGGTGTTGACCGACAGGTCGCGCTGGGTGTGGGCAAAGGTCGTGAAGTAGCTCTGCAGGCTAATGGCCAAGGCGTTCACAGTATTTCACTTTCGGAGATGGGTTCGAGCTTGCCGGCGGCCAGGGCCATGAGTTCCCCGGTCGCGGTCAGGTACCAGTAGGTGTGGGTGGCGTCGGAGTGCGCCCCAGCCAGGTGGCCAGCAGCGACAGCACCCGATCGGGATCACCGCCGTGGGCGTAGGCGACGGTCAAACTGGTAACCAGCAATCTTCGAACCCTGCGAATGCCTAGCCGCGGGGACCGTGGACGTGAGGTATTCGTCATGGTTGGTGATTGGCCTGCTGGGTGAGTTGGGCGGCGTAGCGGTTCCAGTCGCCGCCGGCGTCGTGGACCCAGTGGACGGCGGTGGTGGGGTGGATTCCGAGGAGGTCGGCGATGACGGCGGCGGGTAGTTGGGCGGCGAGGTGGGTGAGTGCGGCGCGGCGGCCGGGTTGGGCTCGGATCCCGAGTTTGCGGAGGCGGTCGCCGAGTCGGGCGGCGGTGAGGGGTCTGCCGGGTCGCAGTCCGGGGAACAGCCAGCGGGTGGTGTTTGGGGTGCCGACTCCGGTGTAGGGGCGGCCGTCGCGGGCGAGGGCTCCGATGAGCTCGGCGAGCGGTTCGGGGATGTGCAGGTCGTCGGTTCCGAGTCGGAGAAAGACTTGCGGGCCTTGAGTTTTGATCTGGTCGCGGGTGATGGCCACGATCCGGGCCAGGTGCTGGCCGTAGAGCAGCAGTAGTGCTCCGGCGACCCGGTCGGTGAGTTCGATGGTGTCGTCGTGCAGGAGCCGGGCGATCTGGGCCCACCGTTGGTCGTGGTCGGTGGCGGGGCCGGGGTTGCGGCCCGGGGTGGCGATGGTGACCGGGCCGGTGTGTCCGGTTGCGGCGGCCCAGTGGAGGAAGTCGCGGACGCGGTAGCGGGACGGCGGTTGTCCGGCCAGGTAGGTGTCGATGTCGGCTTGGCCGGTGTCGGCCAGGGTGGTTCGGTGGTCGGCGAGCCAGTTCAGCAGGTCGATTGCGGCGTTGATGTTGGTGCGGGCGTGATGGGTGTAGGTGCGTGGCCGGTCGCCTCGTGCCGCGGTCACCCGCAGGCGGCGCAGGACCTGCCAGGTGGCGTAGGAGTGGACGAGGCGACGGTCGCTGTCGCGGGTGATGCCGGTCAGGGTGCGGTTGAGGAATTGTTCGGTGGCGGCGAGTTGTTCGTCGCGTTGCGGAAGGACGTTGTTGGCGACCAGCACGGCCCGCAGGTATCCGGCGACACCCGGGCGTGGGTGTTCGTCTAGTGCCTGGTGGGTTAGATCCATAGCGCCGGAAGCCATCTGGGTCAGCAGGGCCGCGCCGGCGCTGTTGCGCAGCCAGTTCAGTGCGGTGCGTGGAGCGTCGGTGGCGGTGATCGCCTGGTAGACCGGTTCCAGGTCGGGCCGGTTCTGCCTGTCGGGGCCGGACAACGCCGCCGCGGTTCTGCGGTTGAGTGCGCAGGGCGCGCACCGGCCGCGTTCGTAGGCTCTGTCCTCGATCCCGCAGTCGGTGCAGGTGTGGCTGACCGGGACACCGGCGCAGTCGGCGCAGATGGTGGCGTTCGGGCCGGGCGGGTGCACGAGCCGCCGCCCGGTCCGGCAGGTGGCGCAGGTGCCGCGGCGGCGCAGCGCCGCGATGTAGCAGGGGTCGCAGACCGGTCCCTCGGGCCACCGGGCCGTCGGTGGACGATCGGCGCCGCAGTGCGCGCACGTCGCGGTCGCCCGAGGTGCGCATCGGGCGCAGATCGGGTTCGGGCCGGACGCGAACGAACAGGGCCGCCGCCGCCCGCAGCGGCTGCAGACGGCCTCGTGCCCTCGGAAGCAGGAATCGCAGATGTCGGGTTGGCCGTCCCGGGCGCGGCGGGCGATCCGTCGGGTCCGTCCGCACTTGCCGCAGACCCGTTGCGGCCGGTCGGCGCACCGCGCGCAGACCGGCCGACCCTGCCCGTCCCGGCCGGCGACGGGTTTGACCACGCCGCACCGCAGGCACGCGGTCGCCAGTTGCCGGCGTCGGCAGCGGGCGCACACACCCCCGGCCGACGAACGGGTCAGTGGCTTGCCGGTGCGACCGCACCGGCTGCAGACCGGGTCGGGCAGGTCTACCCCGCGGGCCTGCAGTTCCCCGACGAGGCGGCCCACCACGGGCGGTGCGCCGACCGTGAGCGCATCGGGATCAGCGGCCAGGGCGGCGGCCAAGGACCGGATGGCTGCCCAGTGGGCGGCCACCGCGTCCAGCGCAGCGCTCAGCACGCCCATCGGGATGCCCGGTGTCGTCGCCGCGACGGCGGTGATGATCCGCCTGCGCCCGCAACCGGTGCACAACCGCCCCTTGGCGCAGGCCGGGCATCCAGTCTCGTTGGCCGGCATGGGCTTTCAGCGTCCGGTGTCGGGCAGCACCCGGGCCCGGGTCGGGCGTTGCGGCGCGGCTGGCCCGGCCGGGTCACCTCGGGTCGGCCGGGAACGGGTGACCCGGTAGGGCTCGATGAGATCGGCCGGGGTGCAAGACAGGATGTCGCACAACGCCGCCAACGTGGTCAGCGACAAACGTTCCGGGACCCGGGCCACCAGCCGGTAGACCTGCTCCCGGGACAGCACGACCCCCCGTTCGGCCAGCAGCGGCACCAGGTCGGTGGTCGCGAACATCCCGGCCGCCGCCATCTTGGCCCGCAGATGCCAGTGATACCCCACCTGAATACTCACCCCGGTGATGATTCCGCACCGAACGCGGCATCCAACGCCGCACGCAACATCCGGTTCTTGGCGTCCGCGCCGACCTGCGTGTACACGGCCGTCGTGGACGCCCAGGAATGCCCGACCTGCTGCTGCACGAACAGCGGGTCGACCCCGTCCTCGATCAGGTGGGAGACGTAGGAATGACGCAGGCAGTGGACCGACAACTCGACCGGCAGACCGGCGGCCGCCCGCCACCGGGCGAACCGGTCATCGACCTGCCGCGGCGAGATCCGGCCGCCTCGTTCGGTCAACCACAGCGCCGGATGCGCCGCCGCGGCGTACCGCGGCCGTACCTGGGTCAGGTACTGCTCCAACGCCTCGAGTGCCCACGGCATCACCGCGGCGACCGAGCGGCGTCGCGGCGGGGAGCCGCGCATCGCCTTGCCGAACCGCACCTGGCACACTCCCAGCCCGCCCAGCTCGGGGGCGGCCGGGTTCGCCGTGAAGTCGGCCACGTCCAGCATCGCGACCTCCCGCCGCCGCAACCCGAACGCGTAGCAGACCTTGAACAGCGCGGCGTCTCGGAACGCGGCCAGCCATCCCTTGCGGCCCGAGGTGACGGCCTGTTCAGCCCGGTCGTCGGCAGCGTCGAAGAACGCCTGCAGCTCCGCCCGGGTCAACGGCCGCCGGGCCGGACGCCCCTCGTACTCGCACACGTGCCGGGCGGTGTTCCACTCGTGACAGATCTGCGCCGGCCGGACACCGACCCGCTGCTCACACTCGACGACCCAGCCATACCTGTTGTCGCACACATACTCCAGGAACACCGCGACCGCGCCCTGATAGCTGCGGACCGTGGAATGCGCCCACCCGCCGGTCGCGATCCACGACTCCAACTGTCCCGCCGTCCAGGACCACGGCCAGCCACCGGTGAACTCAGCGAACCGGCGGACCGTGCGTTCCCGCGCACCGATGATCGACTCGCCCAACCGCCGGGCCAGCTGCTGCGACCGCCACCCGTCCAGCATCGCCTCGAACAACGCCGGCTCCGGACGCACCGGGGTGCAACCGGTCACCACCGTCAACGCAGCCGAACCGGCCACCCGGGCACCCGACACCAAACCCCCCGACCACACCTGCCATCAGACGCCACAATCAGGCATCAAACGCAACCGAAACAGATGCCTCATCGTGACATCAGATGCCACCCCCGCGATCACATCCCAGGTCAGATGGCGTGTCGCCCATACCGCCAGACTGGGCCGGCAGACGCTCCAAAACCGAAATCCCTTACCGACTCCCAATCACCAACCACGCCCAATGATGCATCAAATGCAATTCCGCGCATTTTGTGGGCGGTGGCGAAGGTGTGTCTGAGGTCGTGCAGTCGGGGGCGTGCCCTGCCGCGCGGGGCGAGCCCGGCAGCGTCGCGGACTCGCTTGAACAAGGATTGGAATGACACGTAGACGTATCCGGTTCCTCTGGAGGTCACGAAGACTGGGCCGTGGGGGTCGGGGTGTGTGGCCATCCGGGCAGGCAAAGCGATGTACTGCAGGAGGGCAGCCGTCGTCGACGGGTGCACCGGGACGAGACGTTCGTGCGACTTCGCGGCCTTGATCATCAGCAGGTCGTTGTGCTGGTCGATGTCAGGGACTCGCAGGTTCAGTGCTTCGCTGATTCGCAGGCCTGTGGCGGCGAGCAGACCGATGACGGTGCGTAGGGTGGCGGCGATCCGCTCGTCGGTGAACTTGGTGTCGCAGGCGGCAAGTAACGCATCGATGTCTTGTTGGCTGTAGATGAAGGGCACGGCTCGGGGCTTGCGGGCCGCAAGCAAGCCGCTGGGGATGACGGGGACGTCGACATCGTTGGCGTTGAGGTAGGCGGCGAAGCGGCGCACCAACGACAGGCGCGTCGCCCACCATGAGGGGTGCGCATCAGGGTTGAGCCGCGCCCAGGTCACGGCATCATCGATGGTGAAAGTCGTTGTTTGGCCGCGGGCTTGGAGCCAGGTGCAGAACAAGCCGACCTGCCGTTCGAGGTCGTTGAGCTCAAACCCGAGAGACCGGCGCAACTGCAAGTACTCGTCGAGTCGTTCACGCAGTGTCGTCATCGCGGCACCTGCCCGAACGGGACGGCCAACTCGCGCAGCGATGCGAGGTCGACTTTCGCGTAGGCCATCGTGGTGACGGTGAACGCATGACCCAGAAGCTCCTTGGCTTCGGTCAAGGAGCCACCTGCGGCCAACACGTCCATCGCGGCGGTGTGCCGCAGTCGGTGCGCGTAGATCCGGTCGATCCTCGCCAGATCCGACAACCGGGCGATGACCCCCGAGATGCCCGAGGTCGTCATCTTCTGGCGGGGCGCCCGCAGCCGCACGAACACGGCTCGGTCCAGCGCGGGCGGCCGTAGCCGCAACCACGCCTCCAATGCCTGGCCCACATCGACCGGGATCGGCAACGAGTGCTCGCGGCCCTTGCCGGTCACCCTGAGATATCCACTTGACCAGCCGATGTCGTCGAGCCTCAGGCGGGCGGCTTCTCCAGCGCGCAGGCCACACCGCACGAGGATCATGACGAGCGCCCGGTCCCTTGCCCCGAGCGCGGTGGCCGCATCGCACACGCCCAGCAAGGCCGCGACCTGCTCGGCATCCACACCCCGCGGCAACGATCGCCGCGTCCCGGCAGGCTTGAGGATCCCGGCGGTCAAGTCCCGATCGAGGCGGCCGGTGCTCAACGCCCACCGCAGCAGGCAGCGGACAGATCCGACGATGTGAGCACGAGCAACAATGCCGTAAGGGCGTCCACGCTCAGCGACGTACGCGTTGACGATCGACGCGTCCAGACGCCGCCACTGCACTGACCCGTCAGCCGCCATCAACATATCTAGAAGGCCGGCCGCGTAGTGACAACGGGCCGCGATGGTCTTCTCGGCCAAGCCGCGCTGCTCACGCATCCACGAACACCAGTCCGCCACCGCGGTCTGCGCCGGCGTGAGTGAATCCGACTGGACCACAGCTGCACTCAGATATCCCGCTGCGGTCAAGAACCTGCGCACCGTGCCAATCCACTGCTTCACTGCCACGCACGGAAGATCTCGGGATCCCTCGACTGCGACGAACCGGGCGAGCAGATCCTCGTCGATGTCATCGACCCCGGCGCCCGCCAGCTGCATCCACCAGCTCAGCCGTTCCAACACATTCACGACCCCGGCCGCCGAACCCGGCGAATAACCCAGCCCGGCCAACCATTCCGAACACTGGCCCAGCACCATCGGCGCCAAAGGACCCACCGGAACACGCGGGACCCGAACCGGATACGACCGGGCCGTCGGCGATCTCTTCGTCACGGACCTCACCTCCAGACAATTCCATGCCTGAAGCGTGACCACGACTACGCGACTATGCCGACCTTTTGCACCTCAACACTGCCACTGGCCTGCACCATCGCAAGCACTGTCGGCATATTTCGAGGGTCGGCATAAGACATCAAATGCCGACGTCGGCATTTGATATCGGCCACCCACAGCCGATTCGGTGCCGGCGGCCCAAACCGACGCTGAACAAGATCAGCCGGACGCACCGCGGCCGGGTCGACAATCGTCGTCTTGCGGGCTCTGCCGCGGGTCGCCCCGGACAGGCCAAGTTCGGCCATCAGGCGCTCGACGGTGCAGCGGGCCACCGCGATCCCCTCACGGTTAAGCGTCAACCACACCTTGCGGGCACCGTAGACCCCGTAGTTGGCGGCGTGGACACGGGCGATCTCAGGCTTGAGGGCCTCCGCACGGTTCTGGCGGCGGCTAGGCTCCCGGTTGCCCTGCTCGTAGTAGGTCGATGGGGCGATCGGCACACCCAGCTCGGTCAGCTGTGTGCAGATCGACTCGACACCCCACCGCAGACCATCGGGGCTGTCGCGGTGGCCCTGATGGTCTGCGATGAATCGGGCGATTAGTGTGATGGCCGGTCGAGCTCGGCCGCGAAGAAAGCCGATGCTGTCTTCAAAATCGCGTTAGCCCTTCGCAATTCGGCGTTCTCACGCCGCGATCGCTTCAGCTCAGCCGATTCCTCGGTTGGGGTTCCGAGCCGCGAGCCAGCATCAACCTGGCCTTGGCGAACCCACTTGCGCACCGTCTCCGCGCAGCCGACCCCGAGCAGCTGGGCAACCTCACTGATCGCCGCCCACTCCGAATGGTGCTGATCGCTGATCTCTGCGACCATCCGAACCGCGCGCTCACGCAGCTCCGGCGGATACCTCCTCGACGAACCATCTCACGCTTCGCAAGTTCCATATCGCCGTGTGCGAGTTTCGTTGCCAACTCGACGGCCAGGTTCGCAAAAGTGCCAATCAGATTCGATGCCCGCTCGCTGTCTTTCAGTAACTCCCATGCCAGGTTGACAGCAGTGGGTGGTTGCAGCCGCCACCTCGCCTAGCGTGGGCTGCCGGCTGTGCCTACCCAGCTCCCGGTGTGATTATTGGAAAGTCGATGATTGGCGATTGCTGCGGCGGTAACGTCGGCGGGAAGCGGAGGAAAGAACCGCCCGGCCGGAGCGGAGTTGGCGGGGCCTGCGTGATCGGTTGCCCCATGTGCTGGGGGCAGTAAGCACTCGCCGCGATCATGGTGAACTGGGCGGCGCCGTTGACGGTAAATCCCGGATTGCTCGACGACACGCTCTTGATGACGTCGACTTCGGGATTGCCCTGGTCCATCAGTTCGCACGCCCTTTTGCCGACCGCGACGGCAACAGTGGGGTTCTGATACGTGATGCCGGCCTTGTTGAGCGCCGCCAAAAAGCTCGCGTCGGGCCCCGAATTGCCCGGATCAGCCTGTGCCGGCGTGGCCACCCCGAGCACGGCGGCGAAGCCCGCAAGCATGACAAGCAATCGCATGGCTTCATCCTTGTACTGATTGGCGCCATTGTCTCGTCGAATTTAAACGCGGATGACCATAACTGATCCGGCGCCGATTACGCGTCATGTAGATGGGCCAGACCGGCGATGACGGGCGGATTGGATGCCCCGAGAGTGACACGATAGTGACACAACTCGCCCGAAACTCACCGCTCAGACGCCCCCGCACGGCAACGGACTTGTATGGACGGTTACAGACAAATCACCGCAGCTCAGAGGGCAATTTACGGCCACCGTGGTCGGACTCGGCACACGGTGGCAAACCATCGCAGACGGGTCGAATCCGCCTACGGATCAGAAGGTTGGGAGTTCGAATCTCTTCGGGCGCGCAAGAAAACATCCTCTCACCTGCAGAGACGCGAGTGAGGAGATGTTCTGTTTATGCCGAAAGAGCCTGCCATATCACCGAATAGCGCAACTGAACAGTTCGATGCGGTCGCGTCTGATCGGAGTATCTGAGCAGCTGTGGGTGTATTCCGGAAGCCGCGCGGAGGTCACCACAGAGCCTTCATGTGATCACCAGCCCGAAGGTGGACAGTGGAGCGCTTCGTGCGGTGGCGAACATGACGAGCAGACGCATTGGACTCGTGATGGCATGCAGGAGTTCGACGTCCGATGGTTTACATCAACTGAGGTTTCATCCCAGCTGGTTGAGGACGGCTGTCAGGTCAGCTGCCTCTTCCGGCCTCTCAATCGCGCCCGCGTCTCGCTGCAGCCCGACATAACCTTGCCCTGATCCCACCATGACGGCCACTCGTCGTGCCCCGAACAGCTGGCGGTCAATGGTGCCGCGGCGACTCACTGGGTTCGGGGTGATCCGTCCGCGCGCGTGAGCGTTGAAGCCAGGCTGGGGAGCAGGAGATCGAGGCCGCGGTCGAGTTCGGCGGCGCCGTCGTAGCAGGCCAAGGCCGGTGCCAGGGCACGCACCAGGGGAAACTCGGTAATCGCCAGCCGGTGCAGACCGAGCCGCAGTACGTGGTCGGTTTCCTCGGGCCGCTCAATGACCTCTTGCAACTCGGTCAGGACGTGGCCGTACAAGTAGGCGAACAGCACCCGGTAGATGTGCAGTGCATCGTCGCCGGTGAACCCGGCGGAGGTGAGCAGCGCGAGGACGTCTTCCAGGTGCCTCAGGGTTCCGGGCGGACGCTGGCCGAGCGGGGTGGCCAACGGTCGAGTGACCAGCAGCGGCACCACGTTCGGGTGGGCCAGGGCCAACCGTCGGAAGTCGTGTGCGATGACCCGCAGTTGGCCGGCCCAGTCCGGGTCTGCGGTGTCCACCGCGAGTTGCGTAAGGACGATCTCCGCGACACCGTCGAGCACTGCGGCCTTGTTCGGCACGTGCCGGTACAGCACCGCGGGATCGCGGCCCACCGCATCGCTGAGGCGGCGCATGGACAAGCCGTCCACACCGTCGCGGTCGATAATTGCCAACGCGGTCTGCAGGATGAGCGGCGGCGTGACCTGGCCGCTATCGGGTCCGGCGGCCGCGACGGAGGGGGTCATCGGCTCCATCGGCTCCGTCGGCCCCGGTCGGCTGGTTCGACATCGTAGTAGCACTTCCCTTCTGTTCGTTACTGTAGACCACCGGTATGGGTCCACAGTGTTGACAGATGTACGAACTCGGCGTTTACTCAAAGATCTGGCAGCAGAAACAGAGGCGCCATCATGCTTGTCATTGTTGGATTGATTGTCCTGCTCGTCGCCGTGATTGTCGCTATCGTCGGTGTGCTGAGCAATTCGGGGGCCGCCCACCCGTTGACCGAGAACTTCTCGGTATCCGGCTATCACGTCACCGGGTCGACCGGCACGTTGTTCCTTTTCGGGATCGTGATCGGCGCGGTGGCGATGCTGGGACTGAGCGTGCTGCTGGCTGGTGCCCGGCGCACCGCGGGCCGCGGGCGAGACGCCCGACGCGACCTCGTGAGGTCCCAACGCGAAACGGCTTTTCTGAAGCAAGAACGCGACGAACGCCTCGAACACAGCCAGCAGGTCGGCGCAGCCGTGGGCGCACCGGTGAACTCGCAGCCGACCACGACCCGTTGGAACAGGGTCCCCCTGCTCGGTCGCTGGTCGCGGCGTCGGCAACCGACGGTTAGCACCCACGTCGACGAACCCGGTGGGCACCGAAGCACGGTCGATACTGTCAGCCCGCAGTCGCGGTCTGTGCTCACAGAAACCGATGGAAGGAAACCGCAATGAGCATTGGTAAGAAGCTCGCGCACAAGGCCGAAGCCACCAAGGGCGCCACCAAGAAATATTTCGGCCGCGCCACCGGCAATACCCGGCTGCGCACCGAGGGCCGCGCCGATCAGGCTAAGGCCAACGCAAAACAGGCAGGGGCCAAAGTCAAAGACGCCTTCAAGCACTGACTAACCGGCCCGGAACAGCTGCCTCGACATCGAAACTAAGGGAAACACCATGATCATCCTCGGAGTCATCCTTCTCATCGTCGGATTCGTGTTCAAAATCTCCATCCTGTGGGCCATCGGGATCGTCCTCCTCGTCATCGGAGCGGTGCTGTGGATAATGGGTTCGATGGGACACGCTGTCGGCGGCCGCCGCCACTACTACTGACCGGCCAGCCGCAAACCACGCGACTGTTCCGATTCGACGGCACATGAATCGCCGCGTTGCGAACACGGCCAGAACCACCGCCGCGGCCCGGCGACGGGATATCGAGAACACGCAACGGCAGTCACCAGATGACCCCGTCGCTCTTTTCATGACTCGCCGCCCGGGCCTCCCGGCGGTCGACTATCCAAGGAGACAGACATAATGCGTATCGTCGGACTGCTCGTGCTCGTATGGCTCGTCATTGGCGCCGTCGCGGCCGGCCAACGTGGGTATTTCACCCACGCCGCAGAAAACTGTGCCAGCGCCGGGACGATCGCGGTCACCGTGATCGCCGGACCCCTGAATTACTTCGGGGTCAACCCCAAAGTGACGAACTGCACAGTGCCTAAACCCAGTTCATGACGAGCACCGTCACGTCGCCACCGAGGAACCCATCGACCATGCTCAACCACCGTAAGGAACCGACATGACTACCGGCACTATCGTTTTGATCGTCGTCGTCGCGGTCGCGGCAATTCTGCTCATCGCAGGGCTGGCGTGGCTGGCGCGCACCAAACGCAACCAACACCGCCACGTCGAAGCCGACAAGATCCGCGGCGCCGCCAAGGAGGAAACACTCCAGGTGAGGCAGCGGGAGGCACTCGCCGACGAGACTGCCGCCAAAGCCCGCGCCGCCCAGGCTGAAGCCGACGTCAAGGCGGCCCAAGCCTCCGGTCTGCAACAGCAAGCCGCCGCCCACCGCAACGAGGCAGCCACCTCCCGTGACCAACTCAACGAGCAGTGGGACCGCGCGAATGAGTTGGATCCGGACTCGCAGACACCCGAAACCCCGAAGTCCGCCGACCACAGTAAACCCCAGCACCAATGACGGGGTGATCGTCGACGTGTCAACGGGGACTTCGGACGGTGACGGTGTGGCCTCGTCGATGTCTTGGCCTTTCAGCGGTGAACGTGGCCTCGTCGTCCCCGACGAAACCACACCGCACTGATGGGGCGTCGCCCTCGATGACGCCGGCTCGCGTGCTTGCACTGCAACACGAGCGCGTCGGGTACGACGTCGAACGGGGCGAAGGTGAAATATCGGGGCGCCAGAGCGTGGCTCATCCTGCTCAGCTGGCCGGCCACCAAACTCGGCCTCCGTGATGCTGCTCCCACGCGGGCGTCTCCAGTCCCGGGTCGACGTAACCAAAGCCACCAAGAAACGGACGTGACCACGATGTTGCCGCACTCGAATTTCCGCGGCGTGTCCGTCGGCCCGCGAGTGGGGCGGCAGGCCACCTCGCCTGAATGTTGGTGAGGCGTCGATGGCAATCACAAACGTCACCGAATACGCTCAGCTGAGCGAGGCCGACCTCGATGCGCTTGCGGTCGCATTGGAGGAGATCCGCCGCGACATCGAGGATTCGCGCGGCGAAAAGGACAGGACATACATCCAGCGCACCATCGCCTTTCAGCGATGTCTCGACGTCGCCGCGCGGCTCGTTATCGCCGGGAGCCGCAGCAAGGTCGGCTGGGCGCTCGGAACCACCGCACTCGCCGTGGCCAAGAGCATCGAAAATATGGAACTCGGCCATAACATCGGCCACGGTCAATGGGATTGGATGAACGACCCGGAAATCCATTCCAGTACCTGGGAATGGGACATGGCGGGTGTCTCGTCGCAATGGCGGTACTCGCACAACTACCGCCACCATGTGTTCACCAACGTCATCGGCGTGGACGACGACCTCGGATACGGTGTCCTGCGGGTCACCCGTGACCAACGATGGCGGCCCAGTAATCTACTGCAGCCTTTGCGAAACGTGTTGTTGGCCATTACGTTCGAATGGGGCATCGCATTGCACGGCTTGCATTCGGAGCATGAGCGCGCGGCGACCGACGCGGAGAAGTCCGCCTACACCCGAGCGCTGATCCGCAAGATTGCCCGGCAGGCCGGCAAGGACTATGTGCTCTTTCCCGCTCTCAGTCTTCGACGGTGGCGCCGTACGCTCACGGCAAACGCCGCGGCGAACCTGCTACGCAATGTGTGGGCGTATGTGGTGATCTGCTGTGGGCACTTCGCGGATGGCGCGGAGAAGTTCACTCCTGCCGCGCTCGAGGGTGAGACGAAGCCCGAATGGTATCTGCGACAAATGCTGGGTACCGCGAACTTTCGCGCCGGGCCGGTGTTGGCGTTCCTCAGCGGAAACCTGTGCTACCAGATTGAACACCACCTCTACCCCGATCTGCCGAGTAACCGCTACGCGGAGATCGCCCCACGGGTTCAGGCGGTGTGCGCCACTTACGACCTGCCGTATACCACCGGTCCGCTAGCCCGCCAGTACCTGCTGACCTTGCGCACCATTTCCAAGCTGGCGCTCCCGGACCGGTTCCTCACCGCCACCTCCGATGACGCACCCGAGACGGCGTCGGAGAACAGGTTCCGCAATGTCGGGAAACGATCGCACTTGTCGAGCGTGCGCGACGACAGCGCCCGGCGACGCGGATTGGATACAGCAATGCTGGACCGAACAAATCGGCGTCAGCGGATTGGTCAGCGCACCTGCCGCAAAGGCCACCGGGTGGCCGCGTGCACGGTCGACCGGTGAAAGCAGGGTATCGTTACCCCGCACCTACTTCTTTTTGAAGGCGTCCTTAACCTTCTCGCCGGCGTCTTTGAGGTTGGACTTCGCCTGGTCGCGCTTGCCCTCATCTTCAGTGCTGGTGTCGCCGGTGACCTTGCCGACCGCTTCCTTGACCTTTCCGGCAAGCTCTTCGAGCTTGTTCTTCGCCTTATCCGTACCGCTCACAGTGTCTCCTCCTACTTTGGGGTCCTCAGGCCAGGTGTCTGATCAATCCGAGTTCGCGGGCACGGGCGACCGCGTCGGCGCGATTGTGCACACCCAGCTTCTTGTAGGCACGCTCGGCGCGTTCTTTGGCGGCGGAGCGAGAGATCCCAAGCTTGTCGGCCACCAGCACAAACGTCATCTTGGTCGGCAAGTAGCGCAGGACTTGCAGCTCGACCCCGCTGACCGAGGCGGCCACCGCGGCCTCGTCCGCCTTATGCGCAGCCGCCTCGATCGCCGCGGTCGACGCCGCCAGCGCCTCGGTTTGCGCGGCGTACGCCTCGTCGATCACCCGGGCGGTGTCCTCCAGGGCCGCGAGTTGCACACCGACGAGCTTCTCGGTCTGTTCTCCGAGGAAACCCTCGCTGAACACCACGCCACCCAGACCCGCGATCGAATCGAACAACGGCCTGGCCCACCGATGCTCCACCAGGATCAGGGCCAAGCCCGAACCCGGGACCAGCGACTGCACCAGAGCCTGGGCTCGCACGCTCTGCAACACCTCGACGCCACGGCCCTCGAACATGGCGAACACATCGAAGGGGTCGAGTTGGGCGCCGGCGATCAGCAGGTCGCCGAAGTCCTCGTCCGCGATCTCCAAGCGCGTCGGTGATCCATCATCGTCGATGGTCAGCACGAGCAGGTCGAGCAGGCGAAGCACGCCATGTCCTTCTAGCTCGTCGATCTGCTTGATGATGGTGCTGACGAAATCGACCCTGGGTTTGAACCCGACCGCGATCAACTGGGTCGGCCCAATCGTGCTGACGTCTGTTCCGGCGTCCACCGCATCCTCGTTCCTCTGCGGGCTGAGCGGTCACGTAGGCATGACCATCGCTAAGCCGCAATCGTCCAACAGCGGTGGACCGAACGATAAGAGCAAAAAGTCACCGGATGGCTCTCTGTGATTGAACATGGCGGCGACTCGGTGGACTGGGATAACCGGATCGCGGCACGTGGGACGGCGGTGTCTATGAGATCTGGAACTGGCTGCATGGCAACCACGTCAGGGGCCAAGGTTGCGACGTCGGGAGTGGCTGAAACACCATTAATCGGCATTGCCCGCAACGTCGACGACGTCACCGGCTTGACCGTCACCGCCATAGAGGTGGGCACGGTCGCCTATTCGGCACCCGAGCAGCTGATGGGTTTGAATTGTTCGACGCCGATCAGGTCTCGTTATCGATAAGACCGAGCGCGCGCTCGAACAGATGCACTGTGGCCGCGTGCAATTGGTCGCCGACTTCCTTTTCGGCCTTGCCCGCACAGGCGCGGGCCAAGGTGCCCTCGATCACGATGCCGAGCTTGAAGCAGGCCAGCACGGTGTACCAGGTCAGATGCGACAAGTCGCGGGTCGTGTTGGCGGCGTACCGCTGGAACAGATCGTCGATGCTGGCCAAACCGTCCTGGCCGCCGAGGGCATGGCTGAACACGCTGGAACCGTCGGGCTGGCGCCAGGTGGCCAGCAGCCAGCCCAGATCCAGCAGCGGGTCACCGATCGTGCACATCTCCCAGTCGACGATGGCGACCACCTCCGGCCCGGTGCGGGAGAACATCACGTTGGCGGCGTGGTAGTCGCCGTGCATGATGCCGGGCGTCCAGGTGGTTGGGCGGCGCCGCTGAAGCCAGGCCGCCACGTGCCGGACTCCCGGGATCTGCGGCCCTGGGTAATTCTCGTACTGGCGATAGGAGTCCAGCTCCGAGAGCCAGCGCGACACTTGACGTTCCAGGAAGCCCGCCGGCTTGCCGAAATCGGCGAGGCCGACAGCGACGTGATCGACGGCGCCCAGCTTCGCCAGCGCGTCGGCCATCGACAGTCCCATCTGGAACCGCACACCGGGATCGCTCGCGTGCAAGGGCGGCAGCCCCTCGCCGGCGTTGAATCCGTCGACCGGTTCCATCAGGTAGAAGACAGCGTCGCCCAGCACACTGGGGTCGTCGCAGGTGGCAATCAGGTGCGGGTGCGGCACGTCGGAGCCGGCCAGTGCGGCAAGGACTTTCGTTTCCCGCAGGATGACGCTGTTGCTCCGCGGACGCAAGTGCCGCGGCCCGCGCCGCAGCACGTAGGGTCGGCCGGCCCTGTTGAATCGCAGCATGACGTTCTGCGTTCCACCGGTGACGTTGGAAACGTCCGCCAGCGGGCCCTCGCCGAGTCCGTGCTCGGACATCCATTCCGCAACGGCTTTCAGGTCCACGTGATCCACGTTCAGCCCTTGCGTTGCGGCGTGTATCGCACGGTCTGCGCCCGAATCATGCCGTCGCGGAACACGAAGGTGTCGACGCCGTCGTCGACCTGGTTGACGGCCGAATCGGCGACCCACTCGAGGAACAGCACGTCGCCGTCGAAGATCTGAGTTTTCAGATCCCAGACCGCATCCGGCAGATCCTCGAGCAACGTCGCGAAGGCCTTGCGTATGCCGTCCTTGCCGCGCGCGACGCCGGCCGGGCTGATCAGCACGGAGTCCTCGGCATAGTCGACGACGATCTCGTCGAGGTCGCCCGCGGCCAGCGCCTTTCCGTGGTGGGCGAACACTTCCTGCGGCGTACGTGACGGCGTAGGTGTCGGGGGCGTCATGGCACTCCTTTGCAACCTGTGGACCGTCTGGGAAAAAGAGTAGGCCAGCGGCGACGAGCGGCCCGCGGCGGCGGCGGCTGGAAGAATCGCGTGCATTACTTACTTTCTCCGCTGGGAGGGGAATGGCGATGCCGCGGACCGACAATGATTCCTGGGAAATCACTCAGAGCGTGGGAGCCACCGCACTGGGTGTTGCCGCGGCGCGTGCCGTGGAGACCGAAAGCGAGAATCCGCTCATCAGCGACCCGTTCGCGCGGGTGTTCGTGGATGCCGCAGGCGAGGGAATGTGGAGCGTCTACGCCGACCCAGCGCTGCTGGCCAAGGCCGTCGAAATCGAACCAGATGTGCGGACTCGCATACAGCTGATGATCGACTTCATGGCTACACGGACGGCGTTCTTTGACGAGTTCTTTCTCGGCGCGGCCGACTCCGGGGTTCGGCAGGTGGTGATCCTGGCGGCCGGCCTGGACGCACGCACCTGGCGGCTACCGTGGCCCGACGGCACGGTCGTCTACGAGCTCGACCAGCCCAAGGTGCTGGAATTCAAATCCAACACGCTGCGCAAGCACGGCGCGCACCCGAGGGCACAACTGGTCAACGTACCGATAGACCTGCGCCAGGATTGGCCGAAGGCGCTGCAAGAGGCGGGATTTGACACGTCTCGGCCAGCTGCCTGGTCGGCTGAGGGCCTTGTCCGTTACCTGCCGGCGCAGGCCCAGGACCTGCTGTTCGAGCGGATACATTCCCTCAGCGCCCAAGGCAGTTGGCTGGCGTCCAACGTGCCCGGAGCGGGTTTCACCGACCCCGATCTGGTACGGCGTCAGCGCGAAGACATGCGGCGCATGCGGGCCGTAGCCGCCCAGCTGGTGAACGCCCAGATAACTGACTACGACGATCTCTGGTACCCGGAGGAGCGCACCGCTGTCGACGGCTGGCTGCGTGAACATGGCTGGGACGTCTCTACGGCCACGTTTTCAGAGCTGATGGCTCGTTATGGTCGCAGCGTCCCGCAGGGCGCGGAGGACACGATGCCGCCCACCCTTTACGTGTCCGCGCAGCGCTGAGCCCAACAGCCAACGGCGCGTTATCAATTAGGCACGACAGCGCTTCAGCCCTGGCCCCGGTAGCCTCGCCGCTATGGCCGATCGATCCGCCAGGGTAAGCGATGTGCATAAGATCGCCGCGTCGATGCCGCACGTCCAGCGGTTGGAAGGTCCGAAGGGCAACTCCATCTATCAGGTGGGTGGGAAGTCATTCGTCTTCTTCCGCACGCCCCAGCCCGATGCGACGGATCCGGACACCGGCGAACGCTATGCCGACGTGATCATGCTCTGGGTGGAGTCAGAGAGCGACAAGCTGGCACTGATACAGGATCACGCTTCGCCTTTCTTCACCACGGACCATTTCGACGGGCATCTCTCGGTACTGGTGCGGGCCAGCCGATTGGCCGAAATCAGCAGAACGGAATTGGCCGAACTGATACAGGACGCGTGGCTGTCTCGGGCGTCCAACAGGCGGGCCGCAGCGTGGCTCGCCGACCACCCCTAGCACGCGGGGGCTGCGGGAGCGGCGCCGAGTTGACTCGGACCCATGTTTAGACATAAGTCAAAGGGGAACTTAACGCCCACGAGAAAGTTTTTCTCGACCACATTGGAGGTCACAATGCGTGGCAGCGGAATCATCGGCACGATTGTCCTGGTGTGGTTGCTCATTGGAGTCTTCGCGGCGTGGCAACGCGACTACTTCAAGGGTGACTCAACGAGTTGTGTCACAGCGGGAAACATCGCGTTGACCGTGATCGCGGGGCCGTTGAATTACGTGGGCGTCAACCCGAAAGTCAAGGATTGCCATGTACCGCAGCCCAGTTCAATGCCCAGTGGCCTAGTGGCCTAAACCCCTCACGTAAAGGAAGTTGTCATGATCATTTTAGGCGTAGTCCTGCTTATTCTGGGATTTGTCTTCGGCATCCATTTGTTATGGGTGCTCGGCATCGTCTTACTCATCATTGGCGCAGTGTTGTGGATCATGGGCTCGGTGGGCCGCCCGGTCGCCGGCCGGCGCTACTGGTACTGACCACCCACCGGAAATACGGGATCGCGTGACTGCTCAGCAGTCGCGCGATCCCGTTTCACAGGACACGCAAAGCTAGGCCATAGCGGCGGCTCAGTCCGCTGCGCATACTGGAACCTGTGACGCAGCCCCGGGCCTCGGTAGAGCGGCTTGTCATGTGCCGTGCCGACGGCAATCCCATCAATGTGCTGGTCGTGGACGACGAAGTTGTCCTAGCCGAAATGGTGTCCATGGCATTGCGGTACGAGGGCTGGAATATCGCCACCGCCGGTGATGGATCCTCGGCGGTCGCGGCGGCCCGCGCGCAACGGCCCGATGTGGTGGTTCTCGACGTCATGCTGCCCGATATGAGTGGGCTCGACGTCTTGCACAAATTGCGCGAAGAGAACCCGCAGCTGCCGGTGCTGTTGCTGACGGCCAAGGATGCGGTGGAAGACCGCATCGCCGGATTGACTGCGGGCGGCGACGACTACGTCACCAAACCGTTCAGCATCGAAGAGGTAGTGCTGCGGTTGCGGGCACTGTTGCGGCGCACCGGGGTGACGACGGTGGACAGCGGCGCGCAGCTGGTGGTCGGAGACTTGGTGCTGGACGAGGACAGTCACGAGGTGACGCGCGCGGGCGAGCCGATCTCGTTGACTTCCACCGAGTTCGAGCTGCTGCGGTTCATGATGCGCAACTCCAAGCGGGTGCTGAGTAAGGCCCAGATCCTCGACCGGGTGTGGAGTTACGACTTCGGCGGCCGGTCCAACATCGTCGAGCTCTACATTTCCTACCTGCGCAAGAAGATCGACAACGGTCGCGACCCCATGATCCACACGCTGCGCGGCGCGGGTTATGTCCTCAAACCGGCCCGCTAACGCCCGGCGGGTCTGGTCCCTTCGGCTACGGCTGCTGGTCGGGCAGATCGTCGTTCTGGCAGTCGTGTGCGTCGGCATCACCGCGGCCACCGAATTGGCCCTGCTCCACCATCTCGGCGCTCAGCTCGACGGGCAACTCGCCGGGACCTCCTACCGCTCGGCATTGATGTATCCCGAACCGCCGCGCCATCCGGGCTGGCGGCGCTTTTGGCCTAGGCCGGGCCCCGGTCCACAGTTCCTCGACGCCCCGGGCCAGCCGGCGGGGATGGTGGCCGCAGTGGTCAACCACGGCAAAACGGTTGACGCCGGCTACCTGACCAGCAGCGGTACCCGGGCCACTTTGACCCCGACCGCCCAAACCCAACTCGAACAGATCGCCAGCAGCCGCACGCCGGTGACCCTGGACCTCGATGGCCTTGGTCGATACCGCGTCGTCGCCGCCCCGAGCCGCAATGGGGACGACGTCATCGTCACCGGTCTGTCCATGTCAAACGTCGACGCCACCATGATCCGGATGCTGGTCATCCTCGGGATCGTCACGGTGATCGCACTGGTCGCGGCGACCAGCGCCGGCGTCGTCATCATCAGGCGGGCGCTGGCACCATTGCGCCGCGTCGCGCAGACGGCAAGCCAAGTCGTCGGACTTTCGTTGGACCGCGGCGAGGTCGAACTGCCGATGCGGGTGCCCGAATCCGACGCAAACCCCTACACCGAGGTGGGCCAGCTCGGATCGGCGCTCAACAGGATGCTCGACCACATCGCGGCGGCGCTGTCGGCGCGGCAGGCCAGTGAGACCCGGGTTCGCCAGTTCGTCGCCGACGCCAGTCACGAACTCCGCACACCGCTTGCCGCGATCCGGGGCTACACCGAACTCACCCAACGCATGGGCGACGACCGTGAGGCGGTGGCGCACGCAATGAGCCGGGTGGCATCTGAGGCAGAGCGGCTAACGCGGCTCGTCGAGGACTTGCTGCTGCTGGCCCGTCTGGACTCCGGCCGGCCGCTGGAACGCAAACCGGTGGACCTGTCGCGGTTAGCGGTTGATGCAGTCAGCGACGCACACGTTGCCGGACCGGACCATCAGTGGGAGCTCGACCTGCCCGAAGAACCGGTGATCGTCGCCGGTGATGCGGCACGGCTACACCAGGTGGTGACCAATCTGCTCGCCAATGCCCGCGTCCACACCGGCGCGGGCACCGTGGTCACCACGCGGTTGAGCACCGAGCCTTCGCACACCGTGCTGCAGGTCATCGACAACGGCCCCGGCATCCCGCCGGTGCTTCAATCCGAAGTTTTCGAGCGGTTCGCCCGCGGCGATTCGTCGCGCTCGCGCAAAGGCGGCAGCACGGGGCTGGGTCTGGCAATCGTCTCCGCGGTCGTCAAGGCGCACAACGGGACGATCGCGGTGAACAGCTCACCCGGCCATACCGAGTTCACGGTGCGGTTGCCACTCAACGGGTGGCAACCGCCCGCGTCGTCATCTAGCTAGAGCAGGTCACATCGATTTCGAACGGCTTGTTCACCGGTTGCATCGGGTTGGCCATGTCAACACCGGTGGCAGTCCCGCTGATCTTGTAGCTGTTGCCGTCCTTGGTGGCCGACGCTTTGCCCTGGCCGGAACCTTGGGTGTATCCCAGCGTCACGCCGTTGACGTTGCCCAGCCCAACCGACTTCACCTCGGGAGGGTTGGCATCGGTGAGCACGGCGGCGATGCCAGTCGCTGCACCACCGATCGCGATGTTGACGTTGCCGCCCGCAGTGGTGCACACAACCGAGCCGCTCACGTTCTGGTCCTTGCCGTCGATGGTCACCTTCGTGCCCGCGGCTCCGCCGCCTCCTCCGGTGGCAACTGATGTGGTGCCCGAGGAAGAGCTGCCACCGCCCGTACTTGACTTGTTGCTCGAACAGCCGGAGATACCCGCGGCCAGAATTGCCGCCCCAGCTACCGCAACCGTCAGTCCACGCTTCACCTGTTCTCCTTTGCCCGATCATTGCGGTCCATCGGCTTTGATGGACCGTCTGGCAGTATGCGGGTTAGCTGGGCCGAAGATCTGGGGTATGAAGAAATTAATTTTGCGTTCATCAGCCACTCGACGCAGGATGTTCCGGATCGCTTCGCCGTCGGCGCATTAATGGCAATGTATTGCCGGTGGACCATAAACCCCCGACCGAGGTCATCGAGTCGGCGCATCGCGAACATGCTCTGCCATTCGATGATGTAACGGATTTTCACAATGCCGACCGTGGATTTATTGCCGCCTTGTCCCCGTGCGTCATCAAGGCGTCCGACGGGCGCGTGGTGTGGGACAACGACGCCTATTCTTTCCTCGGCGGTCCCGCGCCGACATCGGTGCACCCCAGCCTGTGGCGGCAGTCGACGCTGGCCGCAAAACAAGGTCTCTACGAAGTGGTGCCAGGCATCTATCAGGTCCGCGGCTTCGACATCTCCAACGTCACGTTCGTCGAGACCGACACCGGCATCATCGTCATCGATCCATTGGTGTCCACCGAGGTAGCCGCCGCGGCACTCGCGTTGTATCGCACCCACCGAGGCGGGGACCGCCGCGTCCTCGCGGTGATCTATACCCACAGCCATGTCGACCACTTCGGCGGTGTACTGGGCGTCACGTCACAGGCGGACGTGGATACCGGCGCGGTCGCCGTGCTGGCACCGGAAGGCTTCGTCGAGCATGCGGTGCAGGAGAACGTCTACGCCGGCCCGGCGATGACGCGTCGGGCGACCTACATGTACGGCACCATGCTGGCCCGCGGACCCTTGGATCAGGTGGGCTGCGGTCTCGGGCAGGCTCCGTCCACCGGCGAGGTAGCCATCATTGTCCCCACCATCGACATCCGTGAGACCGGTGAGAAACACACCTTCGACGGCGTGGAGATCGAGTTCCAGATGGCGCCCGGCACCGAGGCGCCGGCCGAAATGCATTTCTATTTCCCACGCTTCCGCGCCTTGTGCATGGCCGAGAACGCGACCCACAACCTGCACAACCTGCTTACGCTCCGCGGCGCGCTGGTGCGTGACCCGCATGCCTGGTCGGGCTACCTCACCGAGGCGATCGACACCTTCGCTGACCGCGCCGACGTGGTGTTTGCTTCCCACCACTGGCCAACCTGGGGACGAGAGAGCATCGTCGAGTTCTTGTCACTGCAGCGCGACATGTATGCCTATTTGCACGACCAAACGCTGCGACTGCTCAACCGGGGCTACACCGGCGCTGAGATAGCCGAAATGTTCCAGATGCCGCCAGCGCTGGAGCAGGTCTGGCATACCCACGGGTATTACGGGTCAGTGAGCCACAACGTGAAGGCGATTTACCAACGCTACATGGGCTGGTTCGACGGCAACCCGGCCCGGTTGTGGCCCCACCCCCCAGAGACCCTCGCGCCCCGCTATGTCGAGGCGATGGGCGGAATCGACCGGGTTGTCGAGCTCGCCACGGCGGCATTCGCCTCCGGCGACTTCCGTTGGGCTGCAACACTATTAGACCACGCGATCTTTACCGACTGCGGACATGCCGCAGCCCGCGCGCTGTACTCCGATACGCTCGAGCAGCTTGCCTACGGTGCCGAAAACGCGACCTGGCGCAATTTCTTCCTGAGTGGGGCAACCGAATTGCGTGACGGCAACTTCGGCACTGCGGCTCAGGTCGCTTCGCCCACCATGCTTTCTCAACTGACACCGGAGCAGATCTTCGACAGCCTCGCCATCCGGGTCGACGGACCGCGCAGCTGGGATCTCGAGATCGCCATCGATATCGCCTTCGCCGATCTGGCCGTGAACTACCGGCTCAACCTGCGGAACGGGGTGCTCGTCTACCGCAAGGCGGCAGCCGACGCCACGACGGCAACCGTTACGGTCCAGCTGGACAGTAAGTTTCGGTTGCTGGCCGTGGCGATGGGCGATTTCAGTTCACCCGGGTTGGAGATATCGGGCGATCGGACTGCGCTGCAGGCTTTTTTGGGTGTGCTTGACCAACCAAACCCCAATTTCAATATCGTTACGCCGTAACCCGGTGTTGCCACAACCGGACGTCAGAGCCGGCGGGCTGCTTCTTGGGCGAGTTGTACCCGCGAGGTGACACCAAGCTTGCTGTAGACGTGGGTGAGGTGGGATTGCACGGTGCGTGGTGAGACGAAAAGCCTTGTGGCGATGTCATTATTGCCCAGACCTTCGCTGACCAGCCGCACCACGTCGAGCTCGGCTGGTGTCAGCGATGCCCAGCCGGTCGCGGGGCGCTTGCGTTCGCCCCGGCCACGTTGCGCGTAGGCGATCGCCTCGTCGATGCGCAGAGTGGCGCCCTCCGCCCATGCGGCTTCGAAATCTTCGCCACCCATGACGTTACGCAGCGCTGTCAGCGAGGCTTCGTAGTCGCAGTTGTAGATCTTGAACCGCACCCCGCCCATCCAGTCCCGCATTGCCTCTGCCGCGCCGAAGAGCCGGGCCGCCTCGGGGTGACTGCCGACCTCGCCCGCCAGACCCGCGAGGCATTCCAGGATGTCGGGGATGCCCAGGTAGGAACGGACGCTGGCACCCCGTGCAAGTGCCTCGTGGGCGTCCCGTTCGGCCTGGTCATGCTCGCCGTACGCAATCGCCACGCGGGCGCGCGTCGCAAGGGCCTCCATCGCGTAATACGGCCGAGCCGCCGTTGCCGAGACCGCTTCGTCCGACAAGCGTCGGGCTACGTCGACATCTCCGCATGCCAGCGCGGCCTGCGCCGCTTGGCTGACGAAAATCGTCGCTGTCTGGGGCTGGACACTTGCGTGGCGTACCGCCGCCTCGCTTGCGTCCCGTGCCGTCGCGAGATCACCCGCCGCTAGGGCCGCGGCAGCCAGCGCCCCATAGCCAATGCCCTCGTATAACCCCCCGAGGTTCTGGCCGGCTTCGATGGCCGCGTCGGCGGAGGCGCGAGCCGCGCCGGTTTCGCCCTGATAGGCGAGCGACCAGCCCCCGGCCACCAGGCCGAGCGCTTTCGAGATCTCATCGTGAGCCGCCTCGGCCTCGGAGACTACGTTCGCGCACTGCGCAGTGGCTGCCTGGAGTTCGCCGCTCCAGAGCTGTGCCCAACCAAGCCACAAGCGGCATTCACGCGAATGGAACGCGTCACCGAGGGCGTCCCCGAGGTCGCGTCCTTCTTCGGCGGCCATGCGCGCTTGGATCGGATCACCGGTGATGATCGCCGAATAGGCCTGCGCGCCCAGGATCTGGCTCAACCTCCATTTATCGCCCGTCGCGCGGGCTAGGTCGACTGCCTCGGCGAAGTACGGTCCGGCTACCTCAGGGTCGTGGCTGGCGATTACCGCGCAGGCGGTGAGCGCGCGCGTGAGTAGGGCCGGGTCGTCGAGATCGCGTGCGATTGACAGGGCTTGCTCTGCATCATCCATGCTGTCGGTGGCACCCACCCATGCGTCGAGGACGGCCTTGTTTGCCAGGACCAGCGCGCGCACCGCGGCTGAAACTTCAAGGTGCTGTAGGTCGAGGTCTGCCAGGGCGGTGTGGAACCAGGCCAGCCCTTCCTGGATGCGGCCGCGGGTAAGCCACAACGGCTGCAGCGAAGCGGCCAGCGCCAAAGCCCATTCGATATTGGAGTTTTCCCGGCTCCAGGCGAATGCGGCGCGCAGGTTGTCGATCTCGATTTCGGCTTGTTCGACGCGCTGCACATGGTCGGAGTGCGTCGGGTCGTCGAGCGGCGCCACCATCGCCGCATAGTGGTCACAGTGACGGGTGCGCGTGGTGTCGGCTTCGCTGGAATCGGCGAGTTTCGCCAGCGCGTATTGGCGCACCGTCTCCGGGAGCCGGTACCGTGTTCGCTCGTTTACGTTTTCGACCACCACGAGAGACTTGTCGACCAGCAGCGTGAGTTGATCCAGCACCTGATAGCGCTGCATATGTTCGGTGCCGCCCACGGCTTGGACGGCGTCGAGATCAAAACCACCCAGGAATACCGCCAGCCGGCGAAACAGGACCCGCTCCGGCTCGCTCAACAGGCCATGTGACCAGTCCACCGATGCGTACAACGTCTGCTGACGCCGCACGGCGGTGCGTGCTCCGCCGGTCAGCAGCCGGAAGCGGTCGTGCAGACCATCGACGATCTCGCGCAGAGACAGCGCCCGTACCCGCGCCGCAGCCAGCTCAATCGCCAGGGGCATTCCGTCGAGACGACGGCAGATCTCCATTACGGCGGCGGCGGTTTCGTCATCGATCGTGAAATCGGGCACCATTCGGCGGGCCCGGTCGGCAAACAACTCCATGGCTTCGTCGGCCAGCGACAGCGACGGCACCCGCCAGGTCACCTCACCGGGCACCCCGATGGGCTCCCGACTCGTCGCGAGCAAGGTCAATCGGCGGGAAGCGCTGAGCAGGGCAACGACCAGCGACGCGATCGCGTCGAGAAGATGCTCGCAATTGTCGAGTACGACGAGCATCTGACGGTCAGCGACGAACCACAGCAGTGTGTCCATCGTCGATCGTCCGGGTTGGTTGGGCAGGCCCAGGGCGCGCATCATGGTGATCGGCACTGCGTCGGGCTCGGTGATCGGCGCCAGATCGACGAACCACACCCCGTCGGCAAACTCGCCCGCCATCGCGGCCGCGATCTGCACGGCCAGACGGGTTTTGCCCACCCCGCCCGCTCCGGTCAGGGTCACCAACCGCTGCTCGGTCAGCAGTTGGCGCACGTGGGTCATCTCCGCGGCGCGACCGACGAAATTCGTAAGCTGGGATGGAAGTCCATGGGCGGCAACGGTCTTCGGTAGGCGCAGTGGTGGGAACTCGTCGCGCAGGTCGGGATGGCACAGCTGCACCACGCGCTCGGGTCGCGGCAGATCACGCAGGGGATGAGTACCCAGATCAATCAGCCAGGCTCCGGCCGGGAGCTGGTCCACTACCAACGGCTCGGTCGCGCCGGAAAGCACGGTCTGGCCGCCGTGCGCCAGTTCGCGCAGCCGCGCGGTGCGGTTGATGGTTGGTCCGATGTAGTTGCCTTCGTCGCGCATCCGCACCTCGCCGGTGTGCAACCCAATGCGCAGGCGGAGCGGGGCTAGTGGGGCACACTGCAGCGCCAGCGCACAGGCTACCGCGTCACTGGCGCGGGAGAACGCCACCACGAAGCTGTCGCCCTCGCCCTGCTCAACCGGGCGCACCCCGTCATGGGCTGCGACGACTTCGGCAAGGGTGTGGTCAAGTTGTGCGACGGCGGCCGCTGTCTCCTCTGGTTGGGTCTCCCACAGCTGAGTCGAGCCCTCGACGTCGGCCAGCAGCAACGTCACCGTTCCCGTTGGCAAATCGCTCATGCCCAGGTCGCTCCAGTTCAGCCGCGGTGCGTCCGCTCGCGGGTCAATCTGGCTCATGCTAACCAGCATGGATCGCCAGACTGGGCAAAACATCAGCGAAAATGCGGATAAAGTCGTGCTCCAGCGCTGATCCCCTACCGCCGCGTGTGGCAGGCGTGACATACCACCTCACGCGACGTCGATCACCACCTTGCCCAACACCTTGCGCTGCGCCACATGCCGCAATGCCGCTGCGGTTTCGGACAACGGGAATCGCGCGCCGATGTATGGCCGAATCGTCCCGGCCGCGAACATCTGTGACAGCTCGTACATATCACGCGCGGCGTCGTCGGGCCGATCGCCCATAAAGGTGCGGATCTCCATGCCGCGGATGGTGATTCCCTTGAGCAGAACAAGATTGAGCGGGATGGACGGAATCGTGCCCGCGGCGTAGCCGAGGGTGATGAAGGTCCCGCCCCGGGCCAGACCGCGCAGGGCGGGCTCCGAATACGGCCCGCCGACGGGGTCGATGACCACCCGGGCAGCGTCGCCGGTGAGCTCACGGATGCGCGACTTCAGGTCTTCCCGGTCGTAATCGACAGTCGCCTCCGCGCCGCGTTGCCGGCACAACTCGAGTTTTTCGGGATTCGACGCCGCCGCCAGCACCCGGGCGTTCATGGCCACCGCCAGATCCACGGCAGCCAGTCCTACACCACCGGCGGCGCCCAGAATGATCACCCATTCCCCTTGTGCGACTTCGGCAATCGATCGCAGTGCGTGGTATGCGGTGCGGTAGGTGACTCCGAATGCCGCGGCGGAAGCGAAATCGGCGCCGTCGGGTATGAGCGCCACCGATCCCGAGTCGAGCAGCGCTTGCTCGGCGAACGCCCCTGTCGCTGTGGTCGCGAAGACCCGCTGGCCCGGACGAAACGGTGCGCCATCACCGACCGCCACTACTTCGCCGGCCAGCTCACTGCCCGGGGTAAACGGCACCGGGATCTTGATCTGGTACTTGCCGGCTATCAACAGCACATCGGGGAAATTGACCGCTGCTGCTCGCACCCGCACCACCAGTTGACCAGGGCCGGGAACGGGCTCGACAACGTCGTCGATTACCAGGTCTTCCGGTGTGCCGTAAGAACGGCAGATCACGGCCCGCATCAACTGGCACCCAGCCCGCGTAAACAGAACCGCACCACGTGTGCGATGTCGTCGGGTCGGGGTGGGTCGGCCGAAGCCATGTATCGACGCATGGTTGCAGCGGCGCAGCTGAACACGGCCTCGACATCGCGCTCGACATCGGTACTTCCCAGTGCCGCAACGGGTTCAATGAGCAGGTCCCGCAGTGGCCGCAGCATTTCCTGGTCGGCAGCTCGCCAGTTCGTGCCGGCCGACATCTGCCCGGCCGCCGCGCGGCTCATGCTGATCAAGTGTGGGTCGACGACCTGTGCCAGCGTGCCCTCGATCCAGCGCGCAACCTTGTCCTGCGGCTTTTCCTCCTTGGCCATCTGGTGCTCAAGGTAGGACACGACGATGCCGACCCCGCGTTCCATGACTGCCAAGATAAGGTCGTCTTTACCGGCGAAATAGCGATAGAACGCCTTGTTCGACGAGCCGGCCTCGGCGACGATATCGCTGACCCGTGGCGGCTCCGGTGCGACCCGTTCCATGACGCGCACCGCGGCGGCCAGGATCCGTTCCACCTCCTCGGTAGCCTCTCGCTGGCGGTCGTCAAGTGCCCGCTCGACCGCCGCGGCGACTCTGCTGTTCATGGCGAATCGGGAAGCGCCGGAATATGATCCACGAGGTCGCCGTACTTATTGCGGGCGGCCTCACGGCGGATATCCAGCAGTTCGCTCGGCCACTCGGCGTCTTCGGCCTCGTATCCCTTGAGCAGCAGCCGGGCCAGGTTGACCTTGTGGGCTTCGGTGGGTCCGTCGGCCAGCCCAAGCGCGACCCCGCCCAGCAGCACGTTGACCAAAGGCAGTTGGTCGGTGGTGCCCAGCGCGCCGTGCACCTGGATCGCGCGTAGCCCAATCGATTTGAGTACTTGTGATGCCAGGATCTTGCAGGCACCGATCTCGGCGCGGGCCGCGTGCTCGCCGGCGGTGTCGATCAGCCACGCTGCATGCAGAACCGCCAACCGGAACGGCATCAGCTCGGTATAGGAATCGGCGATAAATGCCTGCACCAACTGCTTGTCTGCCAGCGAACTGCCCTGTGTAAAGCGGCTTTTCGCGCGGTGGGACATCATCTCGATCGCACGTTGGGCCATACCGATGGATCGCATCGCGTGATGCAGCCGCCCACCGGCCAGTCGGGCCTGCAAGATCATGAAGCCCTGACCCGGTTCACCGAGCAACGCGTCAGAAGGTACCCGCACCCCGTCGTAACCCACCAGGGAATGTCCGGGCTCGTGTGGAAGTGCACCGACCAGGTGGTGAGTCGCTTCGATGGTCAGTCCTTCGGTGCCGGTCGGCACCAGGAACGTCGACGCACCGCGGTGGACCGGCACATCCGGATCGGTGATTGCGACGACGATGAAGAACGAGGCGACGGAGGCGTTGGACGAGAAGTACTTTCGCCCGGTGATTACCCAGTCGTCACCGTCGCGGAAGGCGCGGGTTCTGAAGACCCGTGGATCGGAGCCGCCCTGCGGCTCCGTCATCGAGAAGCACGAGAAGATCTCCCCGGACAGCAGCCCGGACAGATAGCGGTCCTTTTGATCCTGGGTTCCGAAGCGGGCAATGATCTCGGCATTGCCGGTGTCAGGTGCTTGTGTTCCGAATACGATCGGCGCCCATGGGCTTCGGCCCAGAATCTCGTTGATCAACGTCAGCTTGACCGCGCCGAAGCCTTGCCCTCCTAATTCCGGACCCAGATGCGGTGCCCACAAACCATTGTCACGAACCTGCTGTTTGAGCGGATCGACAATCCGGCGGCGCTCGTCGTTGAGCGGAAGGAACTCGCAACCCGGGAACAGCACCTCGAGGGGTTCCACTTCCTCGCGGACGAACTCCCGGATCCAGTCGAGCTTGCTCTCGAATTCCGGTTCGGTGGAGAAGTCCCAGGCCATCGAATGCTCCTATCTTTCAGGGGATTCCGCCGTCGGCGCGCAGGATCGAACCGGTGGTGAAGCTGGAGGCGTCGGAGGCCAAGAACAGCGCGGCCCCGACGATTTCGGGCGGGTCGCCGGGGCGCTGCAGCGACAGATGACCGAACCTGTTTGTGTTGTCTTGGTCGAGGCCCCAGGCCTTGCTGACGTCGGTCAGGAACGGTCCCGCCATCAATGTGTTGACCCGCACGGTCGGTCCGAATGCCTGCGCCAGTCCCTCCGTCATGGCGTTGAGCCCGGCCTTGGCCGCGGCATAGGGAATGATGCCGCCGTTCGGACGCAGCGACCCGGTGGAACTCACGTTGATGATCGAGCCGCGGCCGGCCGCTACCATCCGCTCGCCAACCAACGCCGACAACCGAAAGGGACCCTTGAGGTTCAGGTTGACGACCGCGTCGAACAGCTTCTCGGTGACGTCGGTCAGCTTGTCGTACAGCGGTGACATGCCCGCATTGTTGATCAGCGTGTCGATTTTGCCGAACCGGTCGTAGGTCGCCTCAACCAATCCGTCGAGCTGATCCCAGCGTCCTACGTGCACCTGATACGGCATGGCAGAGCGGCCGGTTTCGGTCTCGATCTCCTTGGCGGTGGTCACGCAGTTCTCCATGTTGCGGCTGGCGATCACTACATCGGCGCCGCAGTGTGCTGCGCCAAATGCCATTTCGCGTCCCAGCCCACGGCTGCCGCCGGTGATCAGCACTACCCGATCGGTGAGATCGAAAAGCTCATCGGCATAACCCATGTCAGTGCCCCCTTGTCGGCAGCGACCGGGCGAGCTCGGCCGCCGTGGCGATGAGCTGCGGGATCATCGACCCGAACGTTTCGGTGATCTTGGGGTCGACTTTTCGGGTGCGCACGCCCGCTGCGTACGTTTTCTCCAGCACAATGCCGAGTTTCCAGTTGGCCAGCACCAGGTAGTAGTCGATGTTCTCGGTGGAAAGCCCACTGACCGTCTCGTAATGCTCTAACAACTCAGTGCGAGTGGGCATGCTGCGCATGTCCAGATAGAACCCGTCGGCGCGGGGATTCTCGCCGTCGTATCCCAGCAGCGCCCAAGCGAGATCGAGCAGCGGATCGCCGACCGTCGTCATCTCCCAGTCCACGATCGCGGCCAATCGCGCCGGCTCCCTGTGCGCGAACATCACATTGGCGAACTGGTAGTCGCCGTGCATGATGCCCGGCGTGTAACGCGTGGGCCGGTTGTGGCGCAGCCAGTCCGCGGCCTCATCCAGGCCGGGAAGATCCCGCACCTTGTATGCGTCGAGAAACGTCAGCCAGCGATCCACCTGCCGCTCATGGAATCCGTGCGGACGGCCGAAGCCGTCGAGGCCTTGGGTCCGCCAGTCCACCCGGCCCAGCTTGGCGGCGCCCTCGACCAGTTGGAACGCCAGCCCGCGCCGGGCCGTCAAGTCGGTGTCGAACGGCGGTTGCCATCCGCCATCCATCGGGCTCCACCCGTCGATCGCCTGCATGACGTAGAACGGCATGCCGAGCACGGTGCCGGTGTCATCGGCGGCGATCAGCGTCGCATGTGGGACATCGGTGCCGGACAGCGCTCGCACCAGCCGGATCTCCCGCAGCAGGCCGTCGATGCGCGCGGCGTCGGCGCGCGCGCCGGGCATCCGCAGCACCATGCGGGCAGCCGCCCCTTCAGAGCCCCGCTCAATCAGGTACAGGGTGTTTTGCGAACCACCTTTCAGCTGTTCCAGCCGCGGTTCTTCACCGTTGCCCGGCGCGCCGTTCGCATCCAGCCAGCGAGCAAGCACCCCTGCGTCCAGCCGGGTTTCGCTCACACCAGTCATCGTTCAGCCACAGTCCGCACACCCCGCTCTCTGCCCAGAGAATAGCATTCTCGGCCAGGGGCGAAAGGGCTTGATGGCCGCATGCAAGGCTGGGCGCATGCAAGTGCTTCTGGTCCGGCATGCGCTGCCGTTGCGCAGCGAACACGGCGAGGGCTCCGACCCGGACCTGTCGGATGAAGGGTTGGCGCAGGTCGAGCGACTGCCCAAGGCGCTCGCCAGGTTTCCCATCTCCCGGGTGATGAGCAGCCCTCAGCGCCGCGCCATCCGGACCGCCGAACCGGTCGCGGCGGCGCGCGAGCTGACTGTCGAGATCGACGATCGATTCGCGGAATACGACCGCGATCTTCCGCTGTATATCCCCGTCGAGCAGATCCGTGCGGAAAGACCCGAGGAATGGGCGCGCTTAGCCCAAGGACATCTGCCCAGCGCGGTCGACGAGGACGCGTTTCGTGCACGTGCGCGCGCGGCAGTCGACGACATCGTCGCCACCGCCGAGCCCGAGGACACGGTTGCGGTGTTCAGCCACGGGGGAGTGATCAACGTGCTGTTGCACGAGATCTTGGGTACCGCCCGGCTGTTGTCCTTTCCCGTCGACTACGCGTCGGTGACCCGGCTGTTGTTCTCGCGATCCGGTCAGGCGACGGTGGCGGCGGTCAACACCACCGAACACGTGTGGGACCTGTTGCCCCGAAATCAGCGGTGGTGATCAATTGGGCCATCGAGTCTGCGTCCACGGTGGGTGAGTCGGCCTCATACCGCGCCGTCAACGCAGAGTCGAAGCCGCGGGCGCAGACTCGAAGTGAGTAGGTGTTTCACGCCCCGAAATCAGCGGTGGTAGACAAGTCCGGTGACTTCAGCTGACCAACTCGAAGGGCTCGATCTGGCCTCGTTGGACCGGTATCTGCGTTCGCTCGGCATTGGACGCGACGGCGAGTTACGTGCGGAGTTCATTTCCGGTGGCCGCTCCAATCTGACGTTTCGCGTCTACGACGACACGACCAGCTGGCTGGTGCGGCGGCCACCGCTGCACGGGTTGACCCCGTCAGCCCACGATATGGCCCGCGAGTACAAGGTGGTTGCGGCACTGCAGGACACCCCGGTTCCGGTGGCGCGTGCGATTGCGCTGTGCGAGGACGATTCGGTGCTGGGCGCGCCTTTCCAGATCGTCGAATTCGTTGCCGGCCAGGTGGTGCGCCGTCGTGCCCAACTGGAAGCGTTCAGTCACACCGTTATCGAGGGCTGTGTTGACTCGCTGATCCGGGTACTCGTCCACCTGCACAATGTCGATCCGAACGCCGTGGGCCTGGCCGATTTTGGCAAGCCGAGCGGCTACCTGGAGCGCCAGGTGCGGCGATGGGGCTCGCAATGGGCGTTGGTGCGGCTGCCCGAAGACCGCCGCGACGCCGACGTTGAGCGACTGCATTCCGGTTTGCACGAGGCTATTCCACAGCAGAGCCGCACTTCGATCGTGCACGGCGACTACCGGATCGACAACACCATCCTGGACGCTGACGACCCGACAAAGGTCCGCGCCGTCGTGGACTGGGAGCTCTCGACACTAGGGGACCCGCTCAGCGACGCGGCCCTGATGTGCGTGTACCGCGACCCCGCGTTGGACTTGATCGTCAACGCGCAGGCTGCATGGACGTCACCGCTGTTGCCGACGGCCGACGAACTGGCCGACCGGTACTCGCTGGTCGCCGGTTTACCGCTGGCGCATTGGGAGTTCTACATGGCGCTGGCCTACTTCAAGCTCGCCATCATCGCCGCCGGCATCGACTTCCGCAGGCGGATGTCGGATCAGGCTCGCGGGCTGGGCGACACCTCCGACCAGGCGCCCGAGGTCGTGGCGCCGCTGATTGCCCGCGGGCTGGCGGAGCTCGCCAAGCTGCCCGGCTAGCTTTCGCGGTGAGTGTGCAACTACGGCTTCGAGTGTGCGCTGACGGCGCGAATCCGGCGGCGATTTTTCCGCCCAGGACGCACAGTCGAAGCCCAGGACGCACACTCGATGATGCGGGGCTAGCGGGGCGCTGCTGCGTGATGCTTCTTGGCCGCGCGGCTCAGTTGCAGGATCCGCGCGGTGCCGACAGCCACCGTAATCAGGCCGCCGACCACTGCCGCCAGCAAGATGGCCACCCCGAGCGGCAGGCTCCAGTGCCAGCCCAAGAACGTAAAGGGCGTCGGCGCCGTGTTTTGGGTGATGAATATCAGCAACAAAATCAGGATCAGGAAGCCGGCAATCAGCGACGACCACAGCGCGCCGGCGCGGGTGAATCCGATAGCCGGCTCCTTGGGTGTCGCTCCCGTGGGCGGTTGGGCGGGCTTAGGAGGCGGCTGGCTAGGGGAGGCAGGGGTGTGGCTGCTCATAGTGCCATCTTCGTCCCATCCGGCACAGAATGAAACCAAACCACGCAACCGGCCTATTCGTGGCAGCGTCTCGGCGGTTCTGACGTTAGTGTCGGCGGTATGAGGATGCTGCCGCGCGTGCATGGCGCGATCATCCTGGCGGCAGTATGGCTAACAACGATCTGCGTTGTTGCGGCTTGCAGCAATTCCGATCCGCTGGTAGCAGAGATCCGAAGCCCAAAATCTATCGTGGTCGGGTCCGGCGACTTCCCGGAATCGCAGATCATCGCCGAAATCTATGCACAAGCGTTGCAGGCCAACGGCTTCGACGTGGGACGCCGGCTGGGAATCGGTAGCCGGGAGACTTATATCCCTGCGCTGAAAGACCATTCCATCGACTTGGTGCCGGAGTACATCGGAAACCTGCTGCTCTACTTTGCACCCGAGTCGACGGCGACCATGCTCGACGCCGTCGAATTGGAGCTCTACAAGCGACTGCCCGGTGACCTGTCGGTTCTGACGCCCTCGCCGGCCTCCGACACCGACACCGTCACCGTCACCAGCGGAACTGCCAGCTCGTGGAAGCTGAAGACAATCGCGGACTTGGCAGCACATTCGGCGGACGTGAGATTCGGGGCACCCTCGGCATTCGAGACCCGGCCGTCCGGGCTGCCAGGGCTGCGGCAGAAGTACGGGCTCGACATAAAGCCAGGCAACTTCGTCGCCATCAACGACGGCGGCGGTGCGGTGACCGTGCGCGAATTGGTGGAGGGAAGGGTGACCGCCGCCAACGTTTTCAGCACCTCCCCGGCTATACCGCAGAACCACCTGGTGGCACTCGGAGACCCAGAGCACAACTTTTTGGCCGGCAACATTGTGCCACTGGTGAATTCGCAAAAGAAGTCCGACCGCCTCAAAGATGTCTTGGACGCTGTGTCAGCGAAGCTGACCACCTCGGGCGTAGCCGAACTCAACGCCGCCGTATCGGGAAATTCGGGGGTCGATCCCGATCAGGCGGCACGAAAATGGGTGCAGGACAACGGTTTAAACCATCCGATCGGCCAATGATGTCCGGAAGCCGCGGAGAAACACGTTGATCACCTTCGACAAAGTCAGCAAGGTTTTCGCCGACGGGACCACCGCCGTGGCCCAGTTGAGCCTGGCGATCCCTAACGGCAAGTTGACCGTCTTCGTCGGGTCATCGGGCAGCGGCAAAACCACGGCGCTGCGGATGATCAACCGGATGATCGAGCCGACCTCCGGCACCATAACCGTCGACGGGGTAGACGTGTCCACCCTTGACCCGGTGAAGCTGCGCCTCGGAATCGGCTACGTCATCCAGCATGCGGGACTGATGCCCCATCAGCGGGTAATCGACAACGTCGCAACGGTTCCGGTGCTGAAAGGGCAGTCCCGCCGGGCCGCCCGCAAAGCCGCCTACGAGGTGCTCGAACGCGTCGGGCTCGACACCAAGCTCGCCACCCGCTACCCCGCGCAGCTCTCCGGCGGTGAACAACAACGGATCGGTGTGGCACGCGCACTGGCTGCCGACCCACCCATCTTGTTGATGGACGAGCCGTTCTCCGCCGTCGACCCGGTGGTCCGTCACGACCTGCAGAACGAAATATTGCGTCTGCAAAGCGAATTGCATAAAACGATCGTCTTCGTCACGCACGATATCGACGAGGCGCTGAAACTCGCCGACCAGGTAGCGGTGTTCAAGGGCGGCACGCTACAGCAGTACGACGAACCCGCGCGGCTGCTGTCGCGGCCCGCCAACGATTTCGTGGCGAGGTTCATCGGTCTCGGCCGCGGCTATCGATGGTTGCAACTCATCGACGCCACCGATTTACCACTGCACGACCTCGAGCGGATCCCAGCGGACAACCTCCCCGATACGGGCCTTCTCGACGGCTGGGCGGTGGTGGTCGATGACGCCGCCGCGCCGATGGGCTGGATCGACACTGAAGGCCTACGTCGATACCGTGCCGGCGCGTCACTGTCCGACAGCATGAGCGGCGTCGGCTCGCTGTTCCGTCCGCACGGCAATCTCAGCCAGGCGCTGGACGCGGCGCTGTCGTCGCCGTCCGGCATGGGTGTCGCCGTTGACGACGGGGGCAAGGTCATCGGCGGTGTATTGGCCACCGACGTGCTGGCCGCGGTCGAAGCCCGACGGCGGGCCTAAAGGGGATCGTCAATGCACTATCTGCTCACCCACCTCGACAACGCCTGGGCGCTGACCGTAGTCCACCTGCGCCTGTCGTTGGTGCCGGTGCTGATCGGGTTGGCGATCGCCGTCCCGCTGGGCGTGCTGGTGCAGCGCACGCGTATCGCCCGACGGTTGACGACGGCAACCGCCAGCGTCGTGTTCACCATCCCCTCCCTGGCGCTGTTCGTGGCCTTGCCGATGATCATCGGAACCCGCATCCTCGACGAGGCCAACGTGATGGTTGCGCTGACGGCCTACACGGCCGCGCTGCTGGTGCGGGCAGTGCTTGAGGCGCTGGATGCGGTCCCGGTTCAGGTGCGCGACGCCGCCACCGCGGTCGGCTACCCACCGATCACCCGGATGCTGAAAGTCGAATTGCCGCTGTCCATCCCGGTACTGGTCGCCGGGTTGC
Organism: uncultured Actinomycetota bacterium; assembly: GCA_963732835.1. Classification (GTDB taxonomy): domain Bacteria; phylum Actinomycetota; class Actinomycetes; order Mycobacteriales; family Mycobacteriaceae; genus Mycobacterium. The sequence goes on along the minus strand of CAVTBA010000013.1, from coordinate 535,103 downwards.
GGGTGGTCGTCGTCACCAATATCGCGATGGTCTCGGTGGGTTCGGTGATCGGCATCGGCGGCTTGGGCACCTGGTTCACCGAGGGGTACCAGACCGACAAGAGCGATCAGATCCTTGCCGGCATCATCGTGCTGTTCCTGCTGGCGATCGTCATCGACATCCTGATCGTGCTGGGCGGCCGGCTGGCCACCCCTTGGACACACGCCGCGGGCACCAGCCGTCGACGGTCGGTGGTGGCCCCGGTAGTGGGTGGGGCGCGATGAACTTCGTGCAACGGGCGATCTCGTACTTATTGACCGCCGACAACTGGACCGGACCGGTCGGGCTCGCAGCGCGCATCTTGGAGCATCTCGAGTACACGGCCATCGCGGTGGGCGCGTCGGCGCTGATCGCCGTCCCCGTCGGGCTGATCATCGGGCACACCGGCCGCGGCACACTGCTGGTGGTGGGCGCTGTCAACGGACTGCGCTCACTGCCGACGCTGGGCGTACTGCTGCTCGGAGTGCTGCTGTTCGGGCTTGGCGCCGGACCGCCGCTGGTTGCCCTGATGCTGCTCGGTGTCCCGGCACTGCTGGCCGGCACCTATGCAGGTATTGCCAATGTCGAGCCGACGGTGGTGGATGCCGCCCGCGCGATGGGCATGACCGAGACCCAGGTGCTGCTGCGCGCGGAAGCACCAAATGCGCTGCCGTTGATCCTGGGCGGGCTGCGCAACGCGACGCTGCAAGTAGTCGCCACCGCAACGGTGGCCGCCTATGCCAGCCTCGGCGGATTGGGCAGATACCTGATCGACGGGATCAAAGAGCGCCAGTTTCACCTCGCCCTGGTCGGCGCGCTCATGGTGGCCGCGTTGGCGCTGGTGCTCGACGGCCTGCTGGCGTTGGCGGTGTGGTTGTCGGTGCCGGGCACCGGCCGGTTACGTAAGCCTGGTCGGCGAAACCACGTGACGCCGATCGCACTTAGCGACCAACCTGCCGCGGTCGGTGGACACGCCTTACGGTAGATGGGTGAACGCAGACCCCTCTGACTCGACTCGGCGCGTGTGGCAGGCGATGCTTACCTGGCGTGCACAGGACGTCTCCCGGATGGAATCGGTACGAATCCAGGTGTCCGGCAAGAGAATCAGAGCCAATGGCCGCATTGTGGCCGCTGCCACCGCAACCAATCCGGCATTCGGCGCCTACTACGACGTGCAGACCGACGAAAGCGGTGCCACCAAGCGACTTGGGTTGACCGTCACGTTGGCCGAGCGGGAACGCGTGCTCTCAATCGCGCGGGACGAAGAGAACATGTGGCTGGTGACCGACCACCAGGGCGATCGCCGCGCGGCATACAACGGCGCTTTTGACGTCGACGTGGTGTTCAGCCCGTTCTTCAACGCGCTGCCGATCCGGCGTCTCGGCCTACACGAACGGGCGGAATCGGTCACGTTGCCGGTCGTCTACGTGAACGTGCCGGACATGTCCGTCACCGCGGCCACCGTGAGCTACGCGAGCACGGGCCGTCTCGACGGGATCAAGTTGCGCTCTCCGGTCGCCGACACCACCGTGAGCGTCGACGAAGAAGGGTTCATTGTCGACTATCCAGGGTTGGCAGAGCGGATCTGATCACCGCCCCCGACCGTCCGCCGGCGGCCAGTTCCTCGCGCCAGTTCTCCGCGCCGATGACGACGTGGAAGATGTCGGAGCGCGGGAAGCTGTCGTAACGCGTTCGAGCGGCGTGGCCGGCCTCGATGAGCTCGGCCACCGAGTTGTGGCAGGCCAGCGATTCGCGGGCACGGCTCAGTAACTCGATGACGCGGTCGGCTGCCGGCAGCAGTTGGTGAGAATTGCTCTCGCACATCGCCCGCACCAGGTCCGGGGCGGTGGCTGCCACCCGAGTGGCGTCGCGGAACGACCCCGCGGCCAACGGGAAGGCCAGCGGGACTTCTCCGGCGATGACCGCCAGCGCTTCGGCGAGTAGGTGCGGCAGATGCGAGATGGCAGCCGCCGCGGCGTCGTGCTCGTCGGATTTGGCCGGCACTACCACCGCGCCGCAGTCCAGCGCCAACGTCATCACCATCGACCACACCGCGGGGTCGACATACGGGTCGACGCTGACCACCCACGAGGCCCCGGTGAACAACCCGGCGTGGCCGGCCGCCCAACCCGAGTGCGCGGTGCCCGCCATCGGGTGACCGCCGACGAAGCGCTCCTGCAGACCGGCCGCGACGACCTCGTCGAGCACGGCCCGTTTGACGCTGGTGACGTCGGTCAGTGGACAGGTGGGAGCCAATTCGTTGATGTGGGCGAGCATGCTCGCCAATGCCGGCATCGGTACGGCCAGCACAATCAACGCGCCGGTGTCGGCGGCGCGGGCCAGTGTATCGGTCAGATCGATGGTGGCGTCAAAGCCGTCGGCGACGGCACCCTGCGCGCCCTCCACTGACCGGTTGTAGCCGAACACTTCACGACCGGTCGCCGCGGCGGCCCGCATTATCGAGCCGCCGATCAGCCCCAGCCCGAGCACACACACCGGTGTCTTGAAAACAGGGCTAGCCACAGTCCAAGGTTGACACAGTTCGGCGGGTAGCGGTGCTTGCAAATGCCGTCGCAGCTGTGCTTTCGTGTGGGCTCCATCTGGTCAGGGAGCCTGGTCAGCGACTACCGTAGGCGGCCATGGGAGCACAACGGGCCTCAGCCCAAGGCCTGTCCGCAGACACGCCGGACGGTTTCGGCGTTGCGGTCGTGCGCGAAGAGGGTCAATGGCGCTGTTCTCCCATGGCCCCTAAGTCGCTGACGAGTCTGGCGGCCGCCGAAACGGAGCTGCGTGAATTGCGCAGCGGCGGGGCGGTCTTTGGACTCCTTGACGTCGATGACGAGTTCTTCGTCATCGTGCGGCCGGCACCGTCGGGGACCCGGCTGCTGCTATCGGATGCCACCGCCGCGCTGGACTACGACATCGCCGCCGAAGTGCTGGACAAGCTGGATGCCGACATCGATCCCGAGGACTTGGAGGATGCGGAGCCCTTCGAGGAAGGCGACCTCGGGTTGCTGTCCGACATCGGGCTGCCCGAGGCGGTGTTGGGAGTCATTCTCGATGAAAGCGACCTGTACGCCGACGAGCAATTGGGCCGCATTGCCCGCGAGATGGGCTTCGCCGACCAGCTGTCGGCGGTGATCGACCGCCTCGGTCGGTGACCACTGACGAAGATCTGATCCGTACCGCACTGTCGGTCGCCGTGACGGCAGGCCCGCGCGACGTGCCCGTCGGTGCGGTGGTTGTCGGTGCCGATGGAACCGAACTGGCCCGCGCGGTGAATGCGCGCGAGGCCCTGGGCGATCCGACGGCGCACGCCGAGATCCTGGCGATGCGGGCGGCGGCCAGCGTGCTCGGTGACGGGTGGCGGCTAGAGGGGACAACGCTGGCCGTCACCGTCGAACCATGCACCATGTGCGCGGGAGCGGTGGTGCTCGCGCGCATCGCGCGGCTGGTGTTCGGCGCCTGGGAACCCAAGACCGGAGCGGTCGGATCGCTATGGGACGTGGTCCGCGACCGGCGGCTTAACCATCGCCCGGAAGTGCGTGGAGGTGTCCTGGCGCAGGAGTGCGCCGCACCGCTGGAGGCCTTCTTCGCCCGCCAGCGATTGGGGTGAGCCCAACGAGATAGGGGACCGGTTCGGTAAGCTGCTCGGCGGTGGCGTGTCCGAGCGGCCTAAGGAGCACGCCTCGAAAGCGTGTGACGGCTAAAACCGTCCGAGGGTTCAAATCCCTCCGCCACCGCCAAAAGTTCGGTCAAGCCTGGCTTCCGGCCAGCTTCCGAATCGTTAGCCCTTCGCTTTCCTGGAACGGGCGTCCGTCGGGACGTAGCAGGTCGTGAAACCAGACTTTGGGGATCGCGGTGTATGGGTGGTCCCATGATTCCCACGGAAAATAGGTCTGCGTCTTTCCGGCGACCAAGCCCCAGTTGATGGCGCCGACGTTGTGGCGCTTGGCGACGGGCATGATGCTCTCAACGGTGCTGCCCCGGGGCCGAGCCATGTACTCCGTGCATAGGATTGGCCGCCCCAGTGGGGCGAGCTCGTTGATCCGGGACTCAAAGCCCGCGGGTTCAGCGTAGGAATGGAATGTGATCACGTCGGCATTGCCCAGTTGAATATCGCTGATTGCGCTGCGGCCCTGTGGCTCTCCCCAGTCGCCGCGCCACACGCCACTGGTTAACGGTTGACTGGGATCGACTGAACGCGCCCACCGGAACACCTGGGGGAGCAGGTTTGCGACAAGCTGTTCCTTGTCGCTCCGCTCGGCATTGCGATATTGGCGCGCGGGATTGTCCGGCTCATTCCACAAGTCCCACCCCAAAACGCGATTGTCGTTACGGAACTGGGTCAACACCCCGGTGACGTAGTCATGCATGATGCCGGTGTAGCGGGGGTCGCCAAGGCGTTCGGCGCCCGGGCTCTGCACCCAGCCCGAGTTGTGGACCCCGGGCCTCGGCGCGTGCTGTCGGCCCGCTCTGGGTGCCGGGTCCCAACACGAGTCGAAGAAGACAAACAATGGTTTGATCTGATGGCGTGCCGCGATGCCGACGAACTGCGCGAGACGCTTTTGGAAGCCGCGCTGATCCTGGGCCCAGAGCTGATCATGGAGGAATACCCGCGCAGTGTTGTGCCCATAAAACCTGGCCCAGCCGAGCTCGGTATCGATGCGCCGGGGATCGAAGGTGTCGGCCTGGAACATCTCAAGCTGATTGATGGCGTTTGAGGGGATGTAGTTCGCTCCGACGAGCCAGCCTTGCGCTTGATACCAGCGGTTCGCGCGGTCAGGAGACCACCGACCCGCTTCCTCCGCAGAGGCGCGGGGGGCTCGGGCCAGTGCAGTGCCGACTGCCAGCAGCAGTGGCATCGTCAGGGCCGTTCGTCGGTGCACGATGTGACCATAGGTTTTCCGGGCGATTTCCCCGGGATTTGCTCAGCGCGTCGCGCTAGCTTGACGTGGGAATTGTTATCGCGTCGTCACTCGGCACCACTCGGCGCGCCCCAGCGCCGGTTACACGTGACTAGCGCAGCTTGCGACCGTAGTTGTCTTTGACGCTGCCGGTGAACATCATGATCGCGTCAACGACGGCCCAGATGATGCCACCGAGCAGGACCGGAAACCCCAGGAAGCAGAACAGGCTGAAGAGCACTCCGAAGAGCCCCAGGCACAGTTGTGCAATGGCGATCTGCGTGGAGTCGATATAGAACCGGCCGATACCGAACAAACCGAGGAACAGCTGCAGCAGGCCGGCCGTGCTGGCCGACTTATCCGACAGCGGTAGCCCCGTGGCGGGATCGCGCCCAAATGGCGCCTGAGGATCGCCGTATCCCGGGTAGCCGGGGTACGCGGGATATCCGGGGTAAGGCTGCGGGGGCGGATATCCCGACGGCGGTGGGGTCTGAGGATTGGGTTGTGGTCCGTAGCCGTGCGGCTGCCAACCCCAGGGTGGCTCATCGGATGGGTTTCCGGGCGGCGTCGACACCGGCTTCAGTTAACCCTGCCGTTGTCGGCGCGTCCACACGCGACGTGTGTCGCGCGTCGCACTGTTTCCTAGCGCTAGTTTTGTAGACGCAAATTGTTGCCTAGTGATGCTGTCGCTCATTACATCGTTGGGCCAAGCCCGAGCAGATATGTGTAGGAGTACGCCAATGCAGTCAATGTCATTCGACCCGGCTGCAGCCAGCATTGGTTCTCAAGTTGTCGGCAGCGGGATGCAAGGTTTGCAGGCAGGTGTCACAGCGACGACGCCGATTACCGCGTTGGCGCCGGCTGGGGCCGACGAGGTGTCAGCGCAGGCGGTGATGGCGTTCGCCGCAGAGGCCCCCGGAATGCTGGCTCTCACCACGGCGGCGCAAGAAGAACTGGTCCGGACGGGTACGGCGTTCATCGACATCGCCCGCATGTATTCGGAGGTCGACGCGGCCGCGGCCGGCAGCCTGCTCGGTGTGCGTCCGCTGTCCGGCTACCGGCTGGCGGGATAGGCGCGATGCACCGGCGCGGGATAAATCCGGCTACGGCGCAGACGGTAAAGCTACTTCGAACTTCCTCAAGAGCGCGATACTAAATGCGTGCCTGATCGCAACGTGCTGGGCGGTCCGCTGGAACCGTGCGGCACAGAACCCCTTACCGGTTACTACCGCGACGGCTGTTGCTCCACCGGACCCGAGGACCACGGCCGGCACACGATCTGTGCGGTGATGACCGCTGAATTCCTGGAGCACCAGCGTTCCATTGGCAATGACTTGTTGACGCCGGTTCCCGAGTACCGGTTCCCCGGCCTGCTGCCCGGCGACCGCTGGTGCGTCACCGCGCTGAATTGGCTTCGGGCCCACCACGACGGTTGTGGCGCGCCGGTGGTGTTGGCGTCCACACACGAGCGCACCCTCGAGGTGGTGCCCCTTGAGGCGCTCGAGGACCACAAAGTCGACGTTCCCGACGACCCGGCTAACTTGTAGATCCCGCGATATACGCCTCGATTCGTCGTGCGGCGGCCCGTACCTGCCGGCCCAGATTCTCGACCCGGACCGCGGCGAGATCGGCGAACGGCGCGGCGCTGATCGACATCGAGACGACTCCGTCCTCGTCCAGGATCGGAGCGGAAATGGTGGCGATGCTGTGCGTGCTGCTCTCGGTGAGTTCCGCGTGCAGCACGTCGATCACCGTGAGGTCGGCGAACGCGCGGGCAAGTCGCGCGGTAATCGCGTCGGGTTCTCCGTCGCCCCCGAGCGCGAGGAGCGCGGTATATACCTGGACGTACTCGCGGCTGAGCCGTTCGACGGCATATCCGCGTTCGCGAATCTCGTTGATTACCGCGGTTATTCGGCGGGTGAGGGCGGTCGACGGTTTGCCGATGCCCTCCAGCCACGCTCGCTGTGAGCTGGCGGCGCTGTAGGCAACGTAATCGCGGCCGAACGGCGCGACGAGGGGCAGGCGCAGTCCGCGGTCGACGCGCATTCCGGACGCTGATTCGCCGGCGCTGTCCACGACAACGACGGTGTTGGCATCGCGGCGTGCCAGAAAAACCTGTGTCGCGGTGGATTCGGCGAGCTCCTGCAGGATTCCGTGAAAGATCCGGTCGCTGGCCGGTTTGGCCAACGCCGCGATGCCTGGGCCGCAGGAGTAGGCGGCCGTCGCGATGTCGCGCACCACCCAGTGATGGGCGGCCAGTGTCGTCAGAATTGCGTGGCCGGTGGCCCGGCTGATGCCCAGCTCGCGCGCGATCTCTGCGAGTGAGAAGGCTCGCGCAGGTTGCGATGCGAGCAGCCGCATGATCGCGACCACTCGCTCTGTCGGTGGGGAAGTGGGTTGACGAGCGGTCGCCGCCGCGTCTACCGTCGGGGTCACATTTCGAACGATACGTCGAATATTCGACACCGTAAATGTCGAGGAGGCGGTCGATGGGCGCTGCGGGCCGCGACATCGCTGACATCGACTTCGACGACCTGACATCACCCAAGTTGACCGATGTCCAGCGTCAGATCCTGGACTTCACCGAGGCCAAACACGTCGACTTCGACGTCGATCGGATGCTCGCCGAGGCTATCGAGCAAGCGGGCGTGGGTAACGACCTCGGCGACACCGATGGCTTTGGAGACCGCCTTAGTGCACACGTGGCCGCGATCGAAGCCGACGAAGGCCTGCGCCAGCTCACCCGCGCGTCCCTACGGCAACGAGTCGTTCGCCTGCTGCGCAACCGGTTGTCGTTGACCGAGCTCATCAAGCGGTATCCGGAAATCGAATCCATCCCGATCGAAACGCCCTTCGTCGTCGTCGGGATGCCGCGATCCGGTACCACCCATCTGGTGAATCTCATCGCCGCCGATCCACGCCGGCGCGCGTTGCCGTACTGGGAGAGCCAGGATCCCATACCGGCCCGCGGTCAAGGCCCCGACATCTTCGGAGTCGACCCCCGCTACACGCGAGCCAAATCCGAACACGACGCGCTCATGGCCAGCGCCCCCGTGGTCGCTGCCATGCACGACCGGTTCCCCGAGGCGATCGAGGAGGAAGTCGAACTGCTCGACCTCGATCTGGCCGCCTACGTCCTGGAATGGCATGCGCGCGTGCCCGACTGGCGTGACTACTACCTGGGCCTCGACCAAACCCGGCACTACGCCTATATGAAGAAAGTGTTGCAGGCGCTGACATTCCTGCGCGGCCCGCGGACCTGGGTTCTCAAAAGTCCCCAGCACTGTGAGCAGCTCGGCCCGCTGATGGCGACTTTCCCGGACGCGACAGTGGCTTTCACGCACCGCGATCCCGTCGCGGTGATCCAGTCGGCGATCACGATGATGGCCTACTCGGATCGGCTGCGCCGTAACAGCATCGACCCGGGCTGGCTGCTGGACTACTGGAGCGACCGCGTGCACCGGCTGCTCAGCGCGTGTGTGCGCGACCGCGACCTGGTGCCGGCCGAACGCAGCATCGACATCAGCTTCCACCAGCTGAACGGCAACGAACTGCCGGTGCTCGAGCAGCTTTACCAGCGTGGCGGCGTCGAGTTGACAACGAAGGTGCGCCAACGCTTCCAGGACTACCTGGACGGCAATCCGCGCGGCAAGCACGGCAGTATCCGCTACGAGCTGCAACGGCACTTCGGTATCTCGGCCGACGAACTCCGCGGGCGTTTCGACTTCTACTTTGACCGGTTCGACGTCCGTCCCGAGACCTGAAGGAGACCACAACGATGGGCACCGAGGCGCAGCAGTTCGAACCGGTCTACCGAAGCAGGCCTGGCGCTGACGCTATGCGCCCCGCGGCCGCCGAGAGGGCCGAGAAAATCGCGCCGGGGTTGTGGTGCTCACCCGGCCTGTCGAATTCCTACCTGCTCACCACAAATGAGGGCCGGGTGATCATCAACACCGGGATGGGTTTCGAGGGCCCGGTGCACCGGGCGAATTTCGACGCCGTCGACTCCTCGCCGGTGCGCTACATCATCTTCACGCAGGGCCACGTGGACCATGTCGGTGGGCTGGACAGCGTGCGCGACCCCGAAACAACCGTTGTCGCACAGGCGAACTGGACCATGTGGCGAGACGACAACGAACGCCTCATCCCGTACCGCGCCAGCCGCAGCGCGTTCGCCTTCAAAAACACACTGGCGACCGGCATCCAAGCCATCCAACGGCGCCTCGGGACCACACGGCTGCCCGGCCAGAGCGTTCCTGTCGTCGATCTCGACTTCGAGGACACGCTCACCTTAGAGCTCGGCAGCCGACGGATGGAACTCATCTCCGCGCCCGGTGGGGAGACCACCGACTCCCTGGTGGTGTGGTTGCCGGAGGAGCGAGTTTGCTTGTGTGGAAATACCTTCGGTCCGCTATTCGGGCACATTCCCAACCTCGTCACCATCCGCGGCGACCGGTACCGCGATGCCTTGACGGCCATTGCGTCGGTGGAGCGGGTACGCGATCTGCAACCCGAACTCTTGGTGACCGGCCACTTCGACCCGATCGCGGGGCAGAAGCGCATCAATGCCGAGCTGACCCGGTTGCGGAACGCGATCCAGTACGTCCATGACCAGACCGTCGCCGGGATGAACGCCGGTAAAGACATCCGGACCTTGATGCGCGAGATCAACTTGCCCGCGGAATACGAAGTGGGCCAAGGCTATGGAAAGGTCGCCTGGGACGTGCGAGCCGTCTGGGAGAATTACTCGGGCTGGTTCCATCACCAGTCGACCACCGAGCTCTATCCAGTCGGATTCGACGCCGTCGCCGCCGACGTCGTCGAGCTGGCCGGCGCCGACGGGTTGGTGGACCGGGCGCGGGCACACCTCGGTGCCGGCCGCCCACTGCACGCTATCCACCTTGCCGAGCTTGTCGCTCGAGACCATGCGGGGGCGCGCGACGTACTACGGGAAGCCCATGAAAAGCTTCTGGCCAGTAGTACGAACTTCTGGGAAAGTGCCTGGCTCAAGCACCAACTAGCGAGGAACTCATGACGGCGCGTGTCAGCTTCGACTTCACCGGGACCGCGGCGCTGATCACCGGCGGCACCAGCGGGATCGGCCATGCCACGGCGGTGCTGTTCCGGGATGCCGGCGCTGAGGTCGCCATCACCGGAACCAAACCGGCTGCGACCGACTACGAGGCCGACCTGTCCGACATGGCCTATCACCAGTTACAGATCACCGATCCCGATTCGGTGGACGCGTTGGCGCAGAGCTTCACCCGCCTCGACGTGTTGGTGAACAACGCCGGCGCGAATTTCCCGGGCGGCCTTGACGAGTCGAAGCCGGACGGGTTCGACGCTTCGGTCGCACTCAACCTCACGGGGCCGTACCGGCTGACGGTCGGGCTCTACCGCGCGTTGAAGGCATCGACCGCCTGCGGGGGCGCCAGCGTGGTGAATCTGGCATCGATGTCTGCACTACGAGCGGTCCCGCTAGTGCCCGGGTACGGCGCCGCCAAGGCCGGGATCGTCTGTCTCACACGAAACCTCGCCGTCAAATGGGCGGGTAAAGGAATCCGGGTCAACGCGGTGGCACCGGGAACGATCGACACCCCGATGACCGCGCCCATGCACGGGGCGGCCGAGCTGGTGGATTCCGAGTTGGCTCACATTCCGTTGCGCCGCTTCGGGTCCGTCGGCGAAATCGCACCGACCGTGGCCTTTTTGTGCACCGAGCAGAGTAGTTACACCAGTGGCGCAGTCTTCGTCGTCGACGGCGCGTCGGACTGCGTCTGAGATCGCAAGGACAAACCATGACATTGGCACTACGACCCGAGGACTTCTACCACACCGGCATCATCGTGCCCGACCTCGAAGCGGCGATGGCACGGCTGAGCGCGCTGGCCGGCTACCGGTGGATTACTCCGATGAGCTATACCTTGCCGTTTCGCACCGCGACCGGAACCCGCGAGCTCACTTCGACGTTCGTCTACTCCCTGCAAGCTCCACACATCGAACTGATTAGGGAGGTGCCCGGAAGCCCCTGGACTGCCGCACCTAACAACGCCATCCATCACCTCGGCTACTTCACCGACAACCTCGCCGAAACGGCCGGAATGCTGGAGGACAACGGCTTCGCGTTCGAAGCCACTGCCGACACGTCCCCGCCGGATCTCGCGCTGTTTGCCTACTACGTCGACCCGTTTGGGACTCGCATCGAGATCGTTGACCGTGCGCTGTTTCCTGACTTTCCCGCGTTCCTGCGGTCGGTGGCGGCACCGGAATCGCAGTGACCGGAGACCGGACATGTTATTGACGGTGCTGCGCTTCAACTTCGCCTCTCCGCAGGGCGAACCGCGCACGCAGAACGAGCTGATCCGTGCTGCGCTTGAGCTCGCGCAGTGGGGCGAGTCCCACGGCATCACTTCGATCAGTGTCGATGAGCATCACGCCACCGGGCACGGATGGAGCTGCAATCCGATCATGGCCGCAGCGATGTTTCTGGCCCGGAGCTCGACGTTGATTGCCAGCGTCGACTGTGCACTGGGGCCGCTGTGGAATCCGGTCCGGCTCGCCGAGGACATCGCGCTCGTCGACAACATGAGCCGCGGTCGGCTGCACACCACGGTGGGTCTGGGCTACCGCACGCTCGAATATGACGCCCTCGGAGCCGATTTCAGCCAGCGCGGCTCGCTGATGGACAGCCTGATCGAGCGAATGTTGTCGGTCTGGTCCGGCGCTGACCCAGATGCGGGGATCTGTACCGGCACGTGGACGAAGCCGCATCCGCCGCTGTACGTTGGCGGCGGCGCACGCGCCACGGCGCGGCGCGCAGCCCGTTTCCGGCTGCCACTGAGCCTGGCCGACCACCTGCCCGACATCGCCGCTTACTACAGCCAACTGTGTTCCGACGCCGGCATGACGCCCGTCATTCTCATGCCGGGGCCGATCAATCGTGGAATGATCTTCCTGCACGAGGATCCGGACCGGGCATGGGCCGAACTCGGTGACCACATCCTTTGGGAGGCGGTCACTTACGGCGGATGGTCGACCGATCAACGTTCTCTCATGCATTTGCCCGGAGTACAGACCCTGGACCAGGTCAGGGCCTCGGGGCGGTACCGCTTTCTGACTCCCGACCAGCTGATCGCGGAGGTCCGCGACTCCGACAACTACGGACCGCTCGTGATGCACCCGTTGGTCGGCGGCATGCCCGTCGACGAAGCGTGGAAGTCTGGTGGGCGGCATGCCCGCCGACGAAGCGTGGAAGTCGGTCCAGCTGCTCACCGACAAGGTTCTGCCCGCGCTCGCCTGACTGCCGGAGGCGCCGGCCGTGGCGGCGGATAACCCGTCAGTAACGGTGCCCCGTCCAGACTCACCACGGTAGTCCTGTCAGGTCTGGCCGACCGCCAAGGCTACGAGGAGATCACCCAGCATGCCGCCCCGGGCGGGCGGTCCAGTGAGGACTCTTGACCGCTTCGAGGGCTTCGGTGACGTAGAGATCCAGCGGCCGCGGGTTGCCAGACTGTCGCACCCACTGCTGAAAGGCGAAATCGGCTGCCGCAAAGGCGAGTTGGACCAGCAGGCCGGGGCGGATGTCGACGTCGGGATCGGCACCCATGCGTTCGGCGATCAGCTTCATGGCCCGCTCCTTGTCGGCAGGCGTGTGAATGGTGACCTTGCCGAGCAGATCAGGAGCCACCAGCAGGGCTTCTCGCCATTCTTCACAGTCGGCCTGGTCGAACGAGCGTGTCCGGGTGATGATGGCGTTGATCAGGGCGACATCGGCCGACTCTCTGGCGGGCCGGCGCTCCAGCAGGTTGACGATGGCTGCGCCGCCATGACGAACGGGCGCGAGCAGGAGTTCCTCCTTGGTCGGCACATGCCGGAAGAAGGTGCGTGGCGAAATGCCTGCAGCCGAAGCGATTTCCTCAGTCGTCACGGCGTCGTATCCGCGTTCGATGAACAGCCGAAACGCCGCCCGCCTTATGTCGGCCCGGATCTGTGCGCGCTGCCGATCCCGCAAGGACCCTTCGGTCATCGGAAGCAGCCGATTCCACCGTCGACGTGAATGGTTTGCGCGGTGATGAACGATGCGTCGGTGCTGAGCAGGAACGCGACCAGCGCGCCGACGTCGGTGCGGACATCTCCGATACGCCGCATCGGAACGCGTCGCACCGCCTTCGCGTAATCGTCGGGTGCGAACTGCTTCCAGAGTTTGACGCCGTCGGACTCGGCGAACGGGCAGATGACGTTGACGCGGATGTTGTCGCGCCCCCATTCCAGGGCGGCGACCTTCGACAGCCCACGGATGGCTTCCTTTGCGGCGGCATAACCGCCCCACTTGGCTTCGCCGCCGGTGCCCGTCCCCGAGCCGAGGTTGACGATCGACCCGCCACCCGCCTCCACCATCACCGGGTGCACGGCCTGCATGAGCAGGAACGTCGCTCGGGGGCCGACCTCGTAACCGAGCGCCAGGTCCTCGGTGGTGATGTCAACGAATCGCTTGGGCTCGTTGGTGGCTATGGCATTGTTGACCAGGCCATGCACCGTACCGAAGGCGTCGACGGCGCCCGCCACGATCCGCTGGGCACCGTCGGGGTCGCGCAGATCGGCTACGAGTTGCTCGGCGTGACCCGCAGCCTTGAGTTCGGCAGTCGTCGCTGCAAGCAAGTCATCCTGGAGGTCGACCAGCAACACCGACGCACCGCGTTCGAGCAGTGCGGTGGCGATGCCCTTGCCTACGCCTTGCGCGGCACCCGTGACGATCGCGACGTGGCCGCGCATCGAGTCGGGGTGGGTGTAGGTCATTTTGGCGGTCCCAGCTGCAGCGCCACCCCGCGGTGCATCTCGTAGGTGCTGCGTACGCCGCCGGGCAACTCGATGATCTCGACCGGAGTTCCGTCTGGGTCCTTGACGAAAAACATTCGTACCCCGCCGATCTCGAACGGCTCTTGCTCGGGTGTGTAACCCGCGGCGCTGATGCGGCGATGGGCGTCGTCGAGGTCGGGAACCGAGAGCGACACATTATGAATCCCGGTGATGCCCCGTCGGTGCTTTTGATCCGGCGGGTTAGGGCCGAGCGATAGCAGCTCGACCATCACTCCTCCCAGCAGGCCGCCGACGACTCGGCCTTCTTGTTTCCGGGTCGCCTGCAGCACCGCATCGAAAGGCTCTCCCGAGATCAGGGTTTCGAACACGATCTCCATACCGATCACATCCCGGTAGAACGCCAGCGCGCGGTCCATGTCGGTAACTCCGACCACAAGGTGACAAAACGACACGTCGGTGAGGACGCCGGCTCGTGTCATGGTGTCTGCGCTGCGAGCTTGGGAGCCGGGCGTCCGGCGAACAGCGGCAGGTCGAGGTAGGTCTTGATGCCAGGCTCGGCGGCACAGACGTCGGGGATGGCGTTGACACAGTGGTTGGCAGTGGCCACGACTCCCGGATTGCGTTGCAGCCCTTCGGCAATGGTCTGCGGCTGCAGTCCTTTGAAGGTGAGACTCAAATTCGGGTCGCCGGTGATCTCCACCTCGAAGCGTTCGCCGCGTTCGCCAAATGACCAGTCCGGTTCCATGTGGGCTTGACCCATCAGCCAGTTGACGGCGGCGGTGATGACGGGCTCGCCGTCGACGAGAGCTTCCCAGCGAAACCGGCGGCCGGCCACGGTTCCCGCGGCGATGGGAAGTACGTCGGAGTCAATGTCGGCAGTCGCCACGGCGATTTCCTGAGTCGCCCTGATGGCCGGATCGATGCGAAACCCCATGTGGTCGGCGACCATTCGCACCGACATCTTGAATCCAGACTCGAGCATGGCCGCCATCGATCCGCGCGTGGCCTCCTCGGGCGTTCCGCCGAAGCCCATGATGTGGCGCACCACGTCCGGGGCGTTGTAGGTACGGATGTCGGAGAACTCCTCGGCCCGCACATGGGTGATAGCCGACGACAGTGACGACACCATCAGCGGGAACCGCTCGGTGATTCCCCCCGGGTGAATTCCCGATCCGTGCAGCGTCACCCCAGCTTCGACTGCAGCGTCGGCGACGGCTTTGACACGTGGCTTCGTGAAATCGGGATACACCCAGCCAACCGGAGTGACGACGTTCTTGCCGGACCGCAGAATCGCAATGACCTCTTCGTCCTTGGGGACCAGCGGGCTGTACACCACGCAGTCGGCGTCGAGGGCCAGTACCTCGTCGACGCTGGTGGTTGCGGTCACGCCCAGCAGACCGGCACCGAGAATCTCACCGACATCGCGGCGATTCTTGTCTGCCGAGTGCACCCAGCATCCGACCAGCTCCAGCTCAGGGTGATTCAGTACGCATTCGATGGCGGCTCGCCCGACCCCTCCGGTCGCCCACTGGATGACACGAAGCTTGGACGGGCTACTCATCGGTGACCTCCGGAATGGATACTGCGCGCACGCCTTTACACTCGACGCCTGAACTGGCACAGTATGACCCGCTGGCAGTGACTGTCAACGACAATCCCGGGGATTCGCAGGAAGGCCAAAGATGAGCGTCCTCGATGGCAAGATCGCGATCGTCACCGGAACCAGCCGCGGTGTGGGCGTCGGCATCGCGCATGAATTGCTACGTGCCGGCGCCACCGTCATCGGCTGCTCGCGCTCGCCCCTGGACACCATGCCCGGTGTGGACGCAGAACCCGACTGGGTAACCCGCGCCTCACAAAAGGTCTGCGATCAAGGTGACTACCATGCCATCGACTCCTTCGTCACCGATGTCGTTGCCGACCACGGCCGCATCGACATCTTGGTGAACAACGCCGGCGGTACCGTTCCGGCGCCGCACGCGGAGAGCATTCCCGAACTGGTCCAACGCATTCAGGGTGCACCTCGCAGCGACGACGAGTATGAGCGCACGGCACTGTTTCACGCGTATGCGATACAGATGAACCTCATCAGTCCGCTCTGGTTCGCCATCCGCGCATACCGCCAGATGCGCACCCAGGACGGCATCGGTTGCATCATCAACATCTCCAGCGGCGCCGGGCATCCGGCAGGATCACCAACGTTGGTTTCCTACGGTGCGGCCAAGAGCGGGCTCAACCATCTGACCCGGTCGCTGGCCGAGGAGTGGGGACCCAAGGTGCGGGTCAACTGCATCGCACTGGGTCCGACGATGACCGAAAATTTCCGGTCGTTCGTGCTACCCAAAGACGATCCAACGGGCGCAAAGTATTTCGCCGCCGTACCGTTGCGCCGTGCGGGCCAGCCCGCAGAAGTAGGCCGGGTCTGCGTTTTCCTGGCGAGCGGGGATGCGGACTTCGTCAACGGCACGACCATCGAACACGACGGCGGAATGCTGCCCGGCGTACTCTACGACGCGGGCCTGAAGACCATCACCGATCTGTTGTAGCTATCTGGCGCCTCCGGATCGGGGGGTACCCGCGGACATATAGCAAAACCACACGCCTCAGTCGACATTGGCCTGATACTTTCCGAGGGTCACATCCACGGTTGGAGGAGGCATTATGCATCGGGCAGTCGTCACAGCAATGGGGGTTGTCGTCGTTGGCTGCTCTGTAGGGATGCCTCAGGCCGCCGCGGATAACCCGGTCTGCACCGCGACGTGGTGCTCCTTCTTGTCTCCGTCAGGCAACATCGGCTGCGAGATGAACTATCAACGCGGCAGTGGCATACCCGACGAGACGTACTGTCAATCCGACTCTCCGCCCCAGACTGTGCGTATGTCCGCCAACGGGTCGTTCAAGACCTGTACGGGAGATACTTGTCTCGGCAACGCAGGCCAAGGCACACCGACCCTCGCCTACGGCCAAACTGCCTGGGTCGGCCCTTTTAGCTGTCGGTCGGAGGCGAGCGGGGTTACCTGCACCGTTTCCTCCGGCCGTGGCTTTACCATTTCCAACGCAGGAGTCACACCCGTTGGGTGAGGGCTGCGTCGAATCGCTCCGTTCTCGTGCTGCGGGCTGTACCGCTCTAACTCAAGGACGCACATGAGCAGCTCGTTGGAGCCCACCGCCGAACAGTTCGCGGCGCTGGCCGCACGCCCGGCCGACGCACCGGTTGTGATGGTCAACCTGTTGACGTTCAAGACGCCGGGTGGCCTGGAAAGCTACTTGCGGTACGGGCGAGAGGTCGCACCGCACCTACAACGTGTCGGCGCCACGGTCCGCTATGCAGGTACGGCGCCAGCGTTCGTGATTGGTGACGGCGAGAAGCCTTGGTGGGACGCCATTCTGATCGTCGAGTACCCAACGCCTCAGGCCTTCATCGACATGGTGACGACGCAGGAGTATGCCAAGGTCCACGAGCATCGCGCCGCGGGGTTGCAGCGCGGCGACCTGATCGCGACGTCGGCATGGTCGCTCGCGGTCGAGTGACTCAGCGCGGCGCTCAGGAGGTTGGACATGCCTGTACGAGTGGCCATCGGCTATGACGGCTCACCGGCGGCGAGCGCCGCGATCGATGCCGGCGCGTTGCTGTTTCCAGACTCACATGCGTGGGTCACTCACCTGTGGATGCCACCGTTGGCCAGTGAAGCGCTGCGCCATCGGCTGCGAGCAAAAGCTCGCGATGTCAACGAATTCATGGAAATGGTTGAGCAGGAGGGTCATCGCGAAGCCGAGCGGTTGACGGCGATGGGGGTCGTGCTGGCCCGGGCGGCCGGATGGGACGCAGAGCCGCTCGTGAAGCGCACTTGGGGTGCGGAGGGCCTACGGCTGGCGCAGATTACCGAGCAGGTGGAGGCCGACTTGGCGCTTATCGGCTCCCGCGGGCTGGGCGGCACCAAAGCGGTGCTGGGCAGCGTGTCGGACACGGTGGTGCACTACACTGCGCGACCCGTCGTTGTCATCCCACATCCGTTGTTGGCAGCCGAATACGCAACGCTGGCCCACGGACCGGTGCTCGTTTGCTGGGACGACTCATCGGGTGCGCAGACGCCACTCGCCGCGGCCCGCCGGCTCTTCCCGGGACGTGATGTGCTCCGAGTCCATGTCGACGAGGACGATGGCGCCCCTTTGTCTGCGGCTGACCAGTCAGAGGGGAATGACCGCGAAGTCCCTACGGTGCACGTCGAACGCGGCGGCGGTCCTCACGCGCGCGCGATATCCGATGCGCTCGTCGCGAGCGCTAACGAGTACAACGCGGCGGTGCTGGTGGTCGGGTCGCGCCGGCATTCTGCCGCGAGGGAGACCCTGCTCGGCAGCGTCGCTTTGGCAACCTTGCACCACGCTCACCGCCCGGTGATGGTCGTGCCCGTCCAATAGGCGAAACCCGAACACGCGTCGGTGACTTAAGGCCCTGACCGACACCGCTTTCTATCCGAACAATCGAAAGCCAACGACTAGTCGGTCAGGCGAGGTGAGGCGATTGCCGTCATCGCAGGCGTTATCTGCGTCTACAACCAACGCACACCACGGCCTGCCGGCACATGAGGTTGTCCTGTTGCTGGAGACCGATTCGCATCGGGGGCTCTCCGATGATGAGGCGGCTACACGCCTCGAGCAGTACGGGCCGAACACGCTACCCGCGACTGCGGGTACCGGGTTGTTGGCGCGGATCCTGCGTCAGTTCCATCACCCGCTGATCTATGTGCTGCTGGTGGCCGGCACGATCACCGCGGGTTTGCATGAGTTCGCCGACTCGGCAGTGATTCTGGGTGTCGTATTGATCAATGCAGCCGTGGGTTTCGTCCAGGAGTCCAGGGCCGAGGCCGAGCTGGAAGGTCTGCGCAGAATGGTGCGCACGCTTGCCAAGGTGGTCCGCGACGGTCACGAGCGAACGGTGTCCTCCGACGAGCTGGTCCCGGGTGACCTGGTGCTGCTGGAAGTCGGCGACAAGGTTCCCGCTGACGTGCGGCTGCTGCGCCAGGCGGAGCTGCGCGTCAACGAGTCGGCACTGACTGGTGAATCGGCACCGGTCGACAAGAACGAGGTCGTGCTGCCGACGGCCACTCTCGTGGCCGACCGGCGCAACATGGCCTACTCAGGCACCCTGGTGACGGCCGGCCACGGCACTGGCGTTGTCGTCGCCACTGGGGCAGGGACCGAGGTGGGCGAAATCCACCGCCTCGTCGGAACCGCGGAGACCCTCACGACCCCGCTGACCGAAATGCTCACCCGGTTCAGCAAGATCCTGACCGTCGGCATCCTCGGCCTGGCCGCAATCACCTTTGCTGTCGGGCTGCTACGCCGACAGGATGCGGTCGAGACGTTCACTGCGGCGATCGCTCTTGCGGTCGGGGCCATCCCCGAGGGCCTGCCGGCGGCGGTCACCATCACGCTTGCGATTGGCGTGGCCCGAATGGCGAGGCGGCGTGCGGTGGTTCGGCGGCTGCCGGCCGTCGAGACGTTGGGCAGCACCACCGTGATCTGCACTGATAAGACCGGAACACTGACCGAAAACCAGATGACGGTCCAGGTGATCTGGACCCGCGACGGCATCGTCGAAATTACCGGGTCGGGCTACGCCCCCGACGGTCAGTTGTGCACCGCCGACGGTACACCGGCATCGATCGACGCCGATGCGGCGCTGCGATGGTCGCTGCTGGCCGCGGCGTGCTGTAACGACGCTGCGCTGATCCAGGAGAAGGGGCAGTGGGACGTCGTCGGGGACCCCACTGAGGGCGCAATGTTGGTTGTTGCCGCGAAGGCGGGTCTCGATCCGGAGAAACTCGCATCCAGCCTGCCGCGGATAGCGGTCATTCCGTTCAGTTCCGAGCGTCGGTACATGGCCACCTTGCATCGCGACGGCGACGACTACGTCGTGCTGGCCAAGGGCGCGGTAGAGCGACTGCTCGACCTATGCGGCACACAGATGGGTGCCGACGGCGCGCTGCGGCCGCTGGACCGCGTTGCAGCGTTGCGGGCCGCCGAGCAGCTGAGCCGTCGAGGGCTGCGGGTGCTGGCCACCGGCGTGCGCGCAGTAGACGGTCCCGATGATTTCGATGAAGATGCGTTACCGGGTTCGCTCGCGTTGACCGGATTGCACGCGATGCTCGATCCGCCCCGGGCCTCCGCGGCCTCCGCCGTGGCCGCATGCCACACCGCCGGCATCGCGGTCAAGATGATCACCGGTGACCATGCCGGGACGGCTACCGCGATCGCAACCCAAGTCGGATTGCTCGACGAGCAGGAGCCGGAACCGGGTGCCGTGCTCACCGGCACCGATCTGGCCGCGCTGGACGCCGACGATTACCAGTATGCGGTGGAGGCGGCGAGGGTGTTCGCCCGTGTATCACCCGAACAGAAGCTGCGCCTGGTGCAGGCGCTACAGGGCAAGGGCCACGTGGTCGCGATGACCGGAGACGGCGTCAACGACGCACCGGCGCTACGGCAGGCCAGCATCGGCGTCGCCATGGGTCGAAGCGGCACCGAGGTCGCCAAGGACGCCGCCGACATGGTGCTCACCGACGACGACTTCGCCACCATCGAGGCGGCGGTTGAAGAGGGCCGCGGCGTGTTCGACAACCTCACGAAATTCATTACCTGGACTCTGCCCACGAATATCGGTGAGGGACTGGTGATCTTGGCGGCCATCGCATTCGGCTCCGCACTGCCGATCCTGCCCACCCAGATCTTGTGGATCAACATGACCACCGCCGTCGCGCTCGGCCTCATGCTCGCCTTCGAACCCAAGGAGGCCGGCATCATGAACCGCCCGCCCCGGGAACCCGGCCAGCCACTGCTGACCCGCGGCCTTGTCGCTCGGGTTCTGCTGGTCTCCACGCTGCTCGTCGGCAGCGCCTGGTGGCTGTTCGAATGGGAACGCGGCAACGGCGCCGCCCTGCCGGAGGCTCGCACGGCGGCATTGAACCTGTTCGTCGTCGTCGAGACGTTCTACTTGTTCAGCTGCCGATCGCTGACCCATTCGGCCTGGCGGATCGGTGTGTTTTCCAACCGTTGGATCATTTTCGGGGTGGCCGCGCAGGCCCTCGGTCAGCTGGCCATCACGTATTTGCCGGCCATGAATCTCGTTTTCGGCACCGCACCAATCACCGCAGGTGCGTGGGTGCGGATCTTCGTCATCGCAGCCGCAGTCAGCGCGGTGGTGACCGTCGACAAGCTGCTGCGGCGCGCCCTCGCGGCGGGCTCCCTGACCGCGGATCGATAACCGTGCAGCACCGACTAGGTTCCTGAGTCGCTG
Organism: uncultured Actinomycetota bacterium; assembly: GCA_963732835.1. Taxonomy (GTDB): domain Bacteria; phylum Actinomycetota; class Actinomycetes; order Mycobacteriales; family Mycobacteriaceae; genus Mycobacterium. The sequence goes on along the minus strand of CAVTBA010000013.1, from coordinate 514,064 downwards.
AGCCGCCTTCGCCGATCTGACACCAATGGACTCTTGACGCTGGGACCTTTGGCCACTAGCAAATCAGCGGTTAGGGCGGTTAGCGTGGTGCCATGCGTGAATTCAGCGTTCCGGCAAGCTTCACCGTCGGAGAGCACGACAACGTCGCCAGCATGGTGTACTCACACGAGCGGGACGATCCCGATCATGTGATCTTTCAGCGCCTCGTCAACGGTGTATGGACAGACGTGACCTGCGCCGAGGCCGCCCAGCAGATCCGTTCAATCGCGCTCGGCCTGATCGCCGAGGGGGTGAATGCCGGCGATCGGGTGGCGATCCTGTCAGCCACCCGCTACGAGTGGGTGATCCTCGACTACGCAATCCTCTCGGTGGGCGCGCTCACCGTCCCGATCTACGACACATCGTCGGCCGAGCAGGTGCGCTGGGTGCTGGAGGACTCCGGGGCGGTGCTGGTGATCGCCGAGACCGATGTGCATGCCCAGCTGGTCAAGGAACTGAGCGCCGAGCTGCCCAGCGTGCGCAAGATCCTGCAGCTGGAGTCAAGCGGTCCGACGGCGCTCGACGAGCTGGCCGAGGCGGGGAAATCGGTGGACATCGGCCAACTCGACGAGCGGCTGGCGGGGTTGCGGGCTGCGGACCCGGCCACGCTGATTTACACGTCGGGCACGACCGGCCGCCCTAAAGGCTGCCAGCTGACGCATTCCAATCTGCTGTACGAGACGCGCAGCGCAGCGTCGTACTTCCCGACGCTGCTGCGCAAGGGTGAACGGCTGCTGGTATTCCTGCCCCTGGCCCATGTGCTGGCGCGCGCGCTGTCGATGTCGGCGTTTGCGAACAAGGTCACCATCGGCTACACCAGTGACATCAAGAACCTGGTGCCGACGTTGGCTGTCTTCAAGCCCACGGTAGTGGTGTCGGTACCCCGAGTGTTCGAAAAGGTATACAACACAGCCGAGTTGAAGGCGCGCGACAGCGGTAAGGGCATGATTTTCGACATGGCCGCTCGCACGGCGACCCAGTGGAGCAAGGCACAGGACACCGGCGGTCCGGGTCGGTTGCTGCGAGCCAGACATGCACTGTTCGATCGGCTGGTGTACGGCAAGCTGCGCGCCGCGCTGGGCGGCGACTGCCATGCAGCGGTTTCGGGCGGAGCCCCGTTGGGCAAGCGGTTGTGCCACTTCTACCGCGGCGTCGGGCTGACGGTTTACGAGGGCTACGGCCTGACCGAGACCAGCGCCGCGATTACCCTGAACCGTATCGGCGAAGAACGGGTCGGCACGGTGGGAAAGCTGTTGCCCGGCAATAGCATGGCGATCGCCAACGACGGTGAGGTACTAGTGCGCGGCGGCGTGGTGTTCAGCGGCTATTGGCATAACGAGAAAGCCACTGAAGAGGCGATCGTCAGCGGGTGGTTCCACACCGGCGACCTCGGGTCGGTGGACGGCGACGGCTACTTGTCGATCGTCGGCCGCAAGAAGGAGATCATCGTGACCGCGGGCGGCAAGAATGTCGCTCCGGCCGTGCTGGAAGACCAGTTGCGGGCTCACTCGCTGATCAGCCAGGCGGTGGTGGTCGGCGACAACAGGCCCTTTGTGGGTGCGCTCATCGCAATCGACCCGGAAGGCTTCGACGTGTGGAAGCAGCACCACGGCAAGGAGGCCACCGCGTCAGTCGGGGACCTGATTGACGATCCCGACTTGGTCGGCGAGATCGATCAGGCCGTCGAGGAATGCAACCAGACGGTGTCGCATGCGGAATCGATCCGTAAATTCCGCATTCTGCCGGTCGACTTCACCGTGCTCACCGGCGAGCTGACCCCGACGCTCAAGGTCAAGCGCAACGTGGTGACCGCCCAGTTCGCCAACGAGATCGAGGTGCTCTACAGCAAGGGCTGAGTTCCACCTCAGAGTTTGTAACCGATGGCGCGCAACAAGTCATGCCGCTCGGCCACGTCGCGATCGGTTTCCACTCCGACGGGAGTCTGTCCATCGATAACGCCCACGATGCCGCGACCGTGCGGAGTCACCGCGACGACGACATCGACCGGATTGGCTGTGGCGCAGTAGATTCCGCAGACCTCGGGAACCGCCTTCACCGGGTTGAGCACGTTGACCGGAAAGCCCTCACGCAAGAAGATCACAAAACTATGCCCAGCCGCGATGGCCAGCGCGGTGCGGGTCGCGAGATCGACCAACTCGGCATCGTTGCCGGTGCGGCGAACCAATCGCGGTCCGGACGCCTCGCAAAAGGCCAGCCCGAACCGTAGTGATGGGCTCACCCCGGCCAGGGCCTCGTGCAGGTCTTCGACCGTCTTGATGAAATGCGCCTGGCCGATTACTACGTTGACATCTTCCGGCTTGTCAACGGGCACCACATCCCAGGACAGCGAAGTCGTCACAACCCAATGCTGCCACGAAGCCGGCGCCCGGCATGGGATGTGTTACGGCGAGCGCGGCGTGCAATGGGTCGCTGACCGTTTCAACGGGCTGGGAACCACACCGAACTGTGGCTCGGTAACGGCGGATTAGCCCGCTTCAGACGGGCGTGGGCTGTTCGCCGACCTTCCCGACGCGCCAGGCGCCTTCGCCCAGTAGCGCCAACAGCCGCTCGTGATGTGGCTCGACGGTATTACGGTGGCTGACCGATACCACAACGGTGTCCGGTAACTCGGTGCGTAGCAATTGGTACATCGAATACTCGAGGCCCGCATCGAGTGCCGACGTGGCTTCGTCGAGGAACACCGCCCTCGGTCTGGTGAGCAGGATGCGGGCGAAAGCGACCCGTTGCTGTTCGCCGGGCGAAAGAACCTTCGCCCAGTCCTGTACTTCGTCCAGCCGTGCACGTAGGTGAGCCAGCGCCACTTTGGCCAGGACATCACGGAGTCTGCGGTCAGGAATGTCGCCCTCAGCAGCCGGGTACGACACCACGGCACGAAAATTGCCAAGCGGCACATAGGGTAACTGGCTCAAGAACATCGTCGCGTTGTCTCCACCCGGGCGCCGGAACATGCCGGAGGTGAACGGCCACAACTGGGCGAGGCTGCGCAGCAGTGTGGTCTTGCCGGACCCCGACTGGCCGACGATCACCATGGAGTCGCCCGGGTCGAGCCGAAGGCTGAGCGGCTCGATCAGCTGCAGGCCGTTCGGCGTGCGCACCTCGACGTCGTCCAATTCGACCGAGTTGTCGTCGCTGGACACGGTTTGGAGTTGCGGCAGCTGGCGGGTCTTCGCATTGGACTCGACCAGGCCGTGCAGACGCAGAATCGAGGCCCGGTAGCTGGCGAACAGGTCATAGGCGTTTCGGAAGAACGACAGCGAGTCATTGACCGTGCCGAACGCCTGGGTGGCCTGCATGACGGCGCCAAGTTTGATCACGCCCGCGAACAACCGCGGCGCTAGGATCAGGAACGGCAGCAGCCCGATCACCTGGCTCACCGACAAATTGAACCCGGCGAAGATTACGCTGCGCCGCAGGTAGCGGCGATAGTTCTGGATGACTCCGGCGAACCGTTCGGTCAGCTCGACATGTTCGGCCCGCTCCCCACGGTAGAAGCCGACCGCTTCCCCGGCGTCGCGCAGCCGCACCAGCGCATACCGGAAGACCGCGTTGAGCTGTTCGTTGCGGAAACTCAACCGGATGAGCGGACGTCCAATCCTGAAAGCGACCGCGCTGGCGGCCAGCACATAGACGATGACGATCCAGAACAGCGCTCGCGGGATCTGGATGCCAAGGACCGTGATGGGGAAGGACAGGTTCCACAAGATCGCGGCGAACGACACAACCGACACCACCGACTGCACGGCTCCAAACAGCAGTGTTCTCGCCGTAGCGTTCGCCGGGATATTCGCCATCCCGCCGCTGCACGCGGTGAAGGCATCGATGTCCTGCTGGATGCGCTGGTCGGGATTGTCGATCGGACGATCGATGAACTGCCCGCGGTAGTAGGCGCGGTCATCGAGCCAGTCACTCATCAATCGTTGGGTCAGCCAGACACGCCACCGGATGGTGAACCGCTGCGTCAAGTACTGATCGACCATGGCGCGCAGCACGTAGATGACCGCGAGGATGGCGAAGATCGCGATTGCCACCCAGAAGCCGTGGATCCCGGAATCGCGCACCCGCAGGTCACCGCTTGCGGCGCCCTGGAATGCCACCTGAAGCGCGGAGTACAGGTCGTTGCTGTAGTAGCTCAGCAGAATGCTGATCCGCACCGCCACCATCACCAGCATCAGCAGCACCCCGAACCTGCCCCATACCGGAATGCTGTCGCGGCCCTGGAAGTAGTCCCCGGTCACTCTCCAGAACTGACGACCCCAGGTGGTGTAGCGGGCGACGAGTGCCCCGACGAGCAGCAGGCCCGCGGCACTGGCCGCCCAGGCCTTGAAAACCCACCACAACGACGTGACAACCTCGTTGCTCCAGTCGATGGACGGTGTGAAGGTGCCCATGATCGATGCTCCTGTACCAGTAGGTTCGGTAGGACCGAGCGTTAGACCGATGCGACGGCATCGCCGATGCGGCTGAGGCGCCACTTGCCGTCGCCGAACAGTTCCAGTTGCTGTTGGTGGTGTGCTTCGACCGTGCTGCGGTGAGTGGCGCTGACCACTATGCAGTCCGGCAGCTCCCTTCTCAGCAGGTCGTATAGCGCGAACTCCAGGCCCTCATCGAGAGCCGAGGTGGATTCGTCGAGGAAAACCGCCTTGGGTTGGGTCACCAGAATGCGGGCGAACGCGATCCGTTGCTGCTCACCGGGCGAGAGCACCTTGGCCCAGTCCTGTTCCACACCGAGCCGGCTGAGCAGATTGGGCAGCGTGACCGTGACCAGTGCGTGGCGCAACGTCCGGTCGTCGATCTCGCCCTCCATCGCTGGGTAACTCACGACGGCCCGCAAGTTACCCAGCGGAAGGTAGGACAGCTGCGGGAGGAACATGACCTCGCTGCGGCCGTCCGGCCTGAGCAGCCGGCCCGAGCAATACGGCCACAGCTGAGCGAGGCTGCGGAGCAGCATGGTTTTGCCGCAGCCCGACGGCCCGATGATGACCAGGGCGTCGCCGGGCACGAGCCGGAGATTGAGCGGCTCGATCAGTTGCTTTCCGGTCGGTGTGCGGACCTCGACGTCGATCAGCTCTACCGAACCGTCGGTGCTGGCAGCGGTGGACAGCTCCGGCAGCTTCCGTGCTTTTGCGTTCGCCACCACCAGCCCGTTGAGGCGGATGATGGCAGCCCGATAACTGGCAAATCGGTCATAAGCGTTACGGAAGAACGACAGTGATTCCTCGATTTGGCCGAAGGCGCCGGCAGACTGGATGACGCCACCGAGTTTGATACTGCCTGCGAACAGCCGCGGTGCCTGCACGATGAATGGCAGCGGATTGATCGTCTGGCTCATCGTGACGTTCCAGCCGAGGAAGCCGATCGTGCGGCGCACGTAGCGGCGGTAGTTGGCGATCGTCTCGGCGAACCGGTGCCTGAGATGGGCCCGCTCAACCGGTTCGCCGCGATAGAAACCAACCGCCTCTGCGGCGTCGCGCAGCCGGACGAGCGCATACCGGAAGGCGGCATTGAACAACTCGTTCCGGAAGCTGAACCTGATCAGCGGGTGACCGATCCAGAATGCGATCACCGTGGCCGCAAAGACATAGACGAACAAGACCCAGAACAGTGCCTTCGGGATGGCGATCCCAAAGACAACCAAGGTGCCGGACAGACGCCACAAAATCGCACCGAAGGACACCACCGAGACAACAGATCGGATCGCGCCGAAGAGCAACGTGGCCGATGTACCGACCGACGGAGTGTTGGTAGCACCGCCGACCCCCGCGGTGAAGATATCGATGTCTTGCTGGATCCGTTGGTCCGGGTTGTCGATGGGTGGTTCGACGAACCGCCCGCGGTAGTACGCACGCCCATTGAGCCAGTCCGCGGTCAGCCGGTTGGTGAGCCACACCCGCCACCGGATGAAGAACCGCTGCGCCAGGTACAAATCCGCCATCACCTGAATCACATCCAGGGTTGCGATGACGCAAAACGTCCAGATGGCCACCCAGAAGCCGTGGATCCCCGAATCACGCACCGCGTCGTTGCCGGCGGCGGCACCCTGGAACGCGGTCTGCAGCGCAGAGTAAAGGTCGTTGCTGTAGTAGGTGAACAGCACAGTGAGCCGGACGGAGATCATCACCGACAGCAACAACAGGTTGAACAAAGTCAACACCGGCGCGCTTTGCCGGCCGGTGAAGTAATCACCGGTGATGAGCCAGAACTGGCGGCCCCATCGGGTGAACCGGACGACCAAGATCGCCACAATGAGCAAACATATTCCGCTGACCGCCCAGGCCTCGATAATCCACCGCGATGACGAAATCAGCTCGTGGCCCCAGTCGATCGAGGGCTTGAACTTTTCCAACGGAGACCCTCCTTCTTCCCGCCTTCTTCCGGGGTGTATCGGCGACACCGATGACGTGCTATTGCGCGAAAGGTACCGCAGCTGCGGCTTTAGAACCCGTGTCCGGCCCTGAAATATTCGAGCCGCAGACAATTCCCATCGAACGTGGGCTGCCGGAGGTGCTGCGCCGGCTGCCGGGCGTCAAATAGTGGGTTCTCGATGGGGTGCGGTCGCAGCGGGAATATATCGCCGGACGGAAACGCTCTACTAGTAGCAAGTATCACGGCGCCGATCACTAAAACGGGTACCCCTACCGGTATCGGCGGCGTAGGATTCGAGTTAATAACCCCTCTCTGAAACGGACAAACCATGATTAAGCTCTCAGTGTTCGGCGCTTCCGCGTTAGCTGCCGGGGCCCTCCTGGCGGGTGCGGGAGCTGCCGCCGCGCCGGCATACGCCGACTCCTCCTCTGATTCCACCTTCATCCGGCAGCTGAACGCGGCCGGAATCCCCTACATCAGCCCCGACGTGGCGATTGGCCAGGCCACAGCCGTGTGTCTGCTCCTACAGCAAGGACACACTGATGCCGACGCATTGCAGTGGGTGCAACAGACCAACATGCCTGCCAATGCCTCGTCGTTACAGGACGCCAGGTTCGCCGCCCTCGCGCAGAGTGTCTACTGCCCGAGCTAACCTGGGCACAGCCCACTAGATGATCCGGTCACCCGTCGCATGTCTGCGACGGGTGACTACATCCCTGTGGTGTGAGGCCATGCCGCGGTGCGCGCTTTAGGCGCGCACCGCGGCCCTTCGACATCAGCTATCCGGCTCAGCTACCCGACCTTGGTGTCGCGGGGCGATTCAGGTGCCGGCTCCGAACGCGTTGGGATTGCAGTCGATGCGATCGGGGATAAAGCAGTCCGGAATGATCCAGTCGCTGAGCGGATCGGTCGGGTTGACGCGCACTGAACCTTTCGGCAGTTCAGGAGCCTTGCCCGGTTCGAGGACGAAGGTGTTGGCGAAGATGGCGGGCATGTCCCTGGCCAGCCGGAGCAGCATCCCCCCTTGCCGCACACAGATTAGTCCGACAGCCGGTGGCTGTTTCGCCGGGTCCGGCATCGCTTCCGAGTGTGGGTAAACGAGATTGCACAGATCCTGGGCACTCAGGATGTGGTAGGCCGGAGAACCGGGGTCGGTTCGCGCCGAGGGAGCGCCACCAAGCCCGGCACTGACAAGCCCTAATCCAACTGCAGTTATTGCGAGTCCTCGACGCATGTTGCGCTCCCTCACAAATTGTGACTTAAAGGGTCGTGGTCCGACTGAGGCGAATCGTAACGCTGTGTCGGCACAGTTTTGAAGAAAACTCCATAAATTGGGGGCTTTGGTCACTCTGAACTCACGGATCACGTCTTCCACATGTGTCGTCGCTGATAGCGGGGTGCGGGCAGGAAATGGATTCAGCCCAGTATGGGGAAGCGGCGTTGGTGGCTTAACTGGTCAAGGGCAGTCTGCATGACCGAGCGCACGTGGGCGTCGACCTCGTGGACGTCGGCGTCCTTGCCGAACCTTGCGGCGACGTCGATCGGCTCCAGCACCTGATAGACGATCTTGGACGGTAACGGCATATTGGCCGGAAAGAACACCGTCAGGCCGAAGGGGATCCCGATAGTAACCGGCAGAATCTCTATCCGGATTCGCTTGAGACGTAATCGCTTGGCCAGCCAGTTGCCGCGGGTGACGAAAAGCTGGGTTTCCTGACCCCCGATCGACACCGCGGGCACGATCGGCACACCGGCCTGCATCGCGGTCCTCACATATCCGGTGCGACCACCGAAGTCGATGACGTTCTGGGCCAGCGTCGGCCGGAATGCGTCATAGTCGCCGCCGGCAGCTCTCTTCTCAGCAGGTCGTATAGCGCGAACTCCAGGCCCTCATCGAGAGCCGAGGTGGATTCGTCGAGGAAAACCGCCTTGGGTTGGGTCACCAGAATGCGGGCGAACGCGATCCGTTGCTGCTCACCGGGCGAGAGCACCTTGGCCCAGTCCTGTTCCACACCGAGCCGGCTGAGCAGATTGGGCAGCGTGACCGTGACCAGTGCGTGGCGCAACGTCCGGTCGTCGATCTCGCCCTCCATCGCTGGGTAACTCACGACGGCCCGCAAGTTACCCAGCGGAAGGTAGGACAGCTGCGGGAGGAACATGACCTCGCTGCGGCCGTCCGGCCTGAGCAGCCGGCCCGAGCAATACGGCCACAGCTGAGCGAGGCTGCGGAGCAGCATGGTTTTGCCGCAGCCCGACGGCCCGATGATGACCAGGGCGTCGCCGGGCACGAGCCGGAGATTGAGCGGCTCGATCAGTTGCTTTCCGGTCGGTGTGCGGACCTCGACGTCGATCAGCTCTACCGAACCGTCGGTGCTGGCAGCGGTGGACAGCTCCGGCAGCTTCCGTGCTTTTGCGTTCGCCACCACCAGCCCGTTGAGGCGGATGATGGCAGCCCGATAACTGGCAAATCGGTCATAAGCGTTACGGAAGAACGACAGTGATTCCTCGATTTGGCCGAAGGCGCCGGCAGACTGGATGACGCCACCGAGTTTGATACTGCCTGCGAACAGCCGCGGTGCCTGCACGATGAATGGCAGCGGATTGATCGTCTGGCTCATCGTGACGTTCCAGCCGAGGAAGCCGATCGTGCGGCGCACGTAGCGGCGGTAGTTGGCGATCGTCTCGGCGAACCGGTGCCTGAGATGGGCCCGCTCAACCGGTTCGCCGCGATAGAAACCAACCGCCTCTGCGGCGTCGCGCAGCCGGACGAGCGCATACCGGAAGGCGGCATTGAACAACTCGTTCCGGAAGCTGAACCTGATCAGCGGGTGACCGATCCAGAATGCGATCACCGTGGCCGCAAAGACATAGACGAACAAGACCCAGAACAGTGCCTTCGGGATGGCGATCCCAAAGACAACCAAGGTGCCGGACAGACGCCACAAAATCGCACCGAAGGACACCACCGAGACAACAGATCGGATCGCGCCGAAGAGCAACGTGGCCGATGTACCGACCGACGGAGTGTTGGTAGCACCGCCGACCCCCGCGGTGAAGATATCGATGTCTTGCTGGATCCGTTGGTCCGGGTTGTCGATGGGTGGTTCGACGAACCGCCCGCGGTAGTACGCACGCCCATTGAGCCAGTCCGCGGTCAGCCGGTTGGTGAGCCACACCCGCCACCGGATGAAGAACCGCTGCGCCAGGTACAAATCCGCCATCACCTGAATCACATCCAGGGTTGCGATGACGCAAAACGTCCAGATGGCCACCCAGAAGCCGTGGATCCCCGAATCACGCACCGCGTCGTTGCCGGCGGCGGCACCCTGGAACGCGGTCTGCAGCGCAGAGTAAAGGTCGTTGCTGTAGTAGGTGAACAGCACAGTGAGCCGGACGGAGATCATCACCGACAGCAACAACAGGTTGAACAAAGTCAACACCGGCGCGCTTTGCCGGCCGGTGAAGTAATCACCGGTGATGAGCCAGAACTGGCGGCCCCATCGGGTGAACCGGACGACCAAGATCGCCACAATGAGCAAACATATTCCGCTGACCGCCCAGGCCTCGATAATCCACCGCGATGACGAAATCAGCTCGTGGCCCCAGTCGATCGAGGGCTTGAACTTTTCCAACGGAGACCCTCCTTCTTCCCGCCTTCTTCCGGGGTGTATCGGCGACACCGATGACGTGCTATTGCGCGAAAGGTACCGCAGCTGCGGCTTTAGAACCCGTGTCCGGCCCTGAAATATTCGAGCCGCAGACAATTCCCATCGAACGTGGGCTGCCGGAGGTGCTGCGCCGGCTGCCGGGCGTCAAATAGTGGGTTCTCGATGGGGTGCGGTCGCAGCGGGAATATATCGCCGGACGGAAACGCTCTACTAGTAGCAAGTATCACGGCGCCGATCACTAAAACGGGTACCCCTACCGGTATCGGCGGCGTAGGATTCGAGTTAATAACCCCTCTCTGAAACGGACAAACCATGATTAAGCTCTCAGTGTTCGGCGCTTCCGCGTTAGCTGCCGGGGCCCTCCTGGCGGGTGCGGGAGCTGCCGCCGCGCCGGCATACGCCGACTCCTCCTCTGATTCCACCTTCATCCGGCAGCTGAACGCGGCCGGAATCCCCTACATCAGCCCCGACGTGGCGATTGGCCAGGCCACAGCCGTGTGTCTGCTCCTACAGCAAGGACACACTGATGCCGACGCATTGCAGTGGGTGCAACAGACCAACATGCCTGCCAATGCCTCGTCGTTACAGGACGCCAGGTTCGCCGCCCTCGCGCAGAGTGTCTACTGCCCGAGCTAACCTGGGCACAGCCCACTAGATGATCCGGTCACCCGTCGCATGTCTGCGACGGGTGACTACATCCCTGTGGTGTGAGGCCATGCCGCGGTGCGCGCTTTAGGCGCGCACCGCGGCCCTTCGACATCAGCTATCCGGCTCAGCTACCCGACCTTGGTGTCGCGGGGCGATTCAGGTGCCGGCTCCGAACGCGTTGGGATTGCAGTCGATGCGATCGGGGATAAAGCAGTCCGGAATGATCCAGTCGCTGAGCGGATCGGTCGGGTTGACGCGCACTGAACCTTTCGGCAGTTCAGGAGCCTTGCCCGGTTCGAGGACGAAGGTGTTGGCGAAGATGGCGGGCATGTCCCTGGCCAGCCGGAGCAGCATCCCCCCTTGCCGCACACAGATTAGTCCGACAGCCGGTGGCTGTTTCGCCGGGTCCGGCATCGCTTCCGAGTGTGGGTAAACGAGATTGCACAGATCCTGGGCACTCAGGATGTGGTAGGCCGGAGAACCGGGGTCGGTTCGCGCCGAGGGAGCGCCACCAAGCCCGGCACTGACAAGCCCTAATCCAACTGCAGTTATTGCGAGTCCTCGACGCATGTTGCGCTCCCTCACAAATTGTGACTTAAAGGGTCGTGGTCCGACTGAGGCGAATCGTAACGCTGTGTCGGCACAGTTTTGAAGAAAACTCCATAAATTGGGGGCTTTGGTCACTCTGAACTCACGGATCACGTCTTCCACATGTGTCGTCGCTGATAGCGGGGTGCGGGCAGGAAATGGATTCAGCCCAGTATGGGGAAGCGGCGTTGGTGGCTTAACTGGTCAAGGGCAGTCTGCATGACCGAGCGCACGTGGGCGTCGACCTCGTGGACGTCGGCGTCCTTGCCGAACCTTGCGGCGACGTCGATCGGCTCCAGCACCTGATAGACGATCTTGGACGGTAACGGCATATTGGCCGGAAAGAACACCGTCAGGCCGAAGGGGATCCCGATAGTAACCGGCAGAATCTCTATCCGGATTCGCTTGAGACGTAATCGCTTGGCCAGCCAGTTGCCGCGGGTGACGAAAAGCTGGGTTTCCTGACCCCCGATCGACACCGCGGGCACGATCGGCACACCGGCCTGCATCGCGGTCCTCACATATCCGGTGCGACCACCGAAGTCGATGACGTTCTGGGCCAGCGTCGGCCGGAATGCGTCATAGTCGCCGCCGGGAAAGTCCAGCAGCACCGCACCCGAGCGCAATGCCTTCGCAGCCTTTTCCCGGCTGGCATGAATAACGCCGAGGCGGCCCAGCGATGCGCGGAACGGTGTGAAGAACACGCCATAGTGGGCAAGGGTGTACAGCGGGCGGTCGTAGCCGAACCTGCCGTAGAGGGCTGGCGCAAGCACATTCCAGTCGGGCGTCAGCACGCCGCCGGAGTGGTTGGACACCAGCAAAGCGCCGCCGACCGGCGGGAAGGTATCCAAGCCTCGCACTTCTGGGCGGAACCACCGCTTGACAACCGGCGTGACCGCGTTGATCACCAGCTCGGTGAAGGCAGAATCCCACTTGGCGATCTCCGGATCGTCGATTTCGTTGCCGCTCAAGTCCTGCGCTGTGTTCAAGTGGGGATACCAATCAGGAGTGCCCGTGATGTGATTATGCGCCGACACTTTGCTGTCGTATGAGCTTTGACACAACGTGCTTCCGTGGGTGCCGCTTATCGGCCTAGCCCGAGGACTAATGGCGGCTATAGCAGGCCGAAAGACCCGTCTCAAGAACGCCTGCACTCGATAGCGTCTATAGATCGACGACACGTTCGGTTGGGGAGAGAGCGATGGGCGACTTGCTCAAACTCATCGAGAAACGACACTCCGCGCGCGTTCCGTTTGTGAGCCGTCCGTCTTGGCCATCCCGTCGCATCGGTGCCCGACCTGAGGGCACGCCGAGAGATCGCCGAGTTCGCTCATTGGAACCACTTCGGCAACAAACCGACTGACGAGGGAGTGTAGCGATGACCGTATTGATGACCGGGTTCCCTGGATTTCTCGGCAGCGCGTTGCTGCCGGGCATCCTCAAACGCACTGACGGTTCGGCAATCTGCTTGGTGCAGCCCAAGTTCACCACGCTCGCACAGCGACGCGTGTCCGAGCTGAGCTCCGCCGACCCGTTCCTGCAGGGACGGATCCAGCTAGTCGAGGGTGACATCACCCAACCCGGGCTGGGCATTTCCGCAGATGATGCCCTTACCGACGTCACCGAGGCGTGGCATCTCGCCGCCGCATACGACCTGACGGTGTCCCGCGACGTGGCGGTGCGGGTCAACGTCGAGGGCACCCGGAACGTCCTGGACGCACTCGAGCGCTGCCCCAAATTGACCCGCCTGCACTACTTCAGCACGTGCTATGTCAGCGGCCGCTATGCCGGTCCCTTCGGCGAGGACGACCTCGAAGTCGGTGCGCCGTTCAACAACTATTACGAGGAGACCAAGAACCTCGCCGAGGCGGATGTGCGCTGGCACATGTCCGCCGGCATGCCGGCCACGATCTATCGCCCGTCGATTGTCGTTGGCGACAGCCGCACCGGCGAGACGCAAAAATTCGACGGGCCCTACTTCGTCATGCAGTGGCTCCTGCGGCAACCTCGGCATGCGATCCTGCCAATGGCGGGGGATCCCACGACGACGCGGGTGAACGTGGTCCCGCGAGACTTCATCGTTGACGCGGTCGGATATTTGAGCGGCCTCTCCGCTTCGGAGGGCCGCACCTATCAGCTGGCAGATCCGCGGCCGCTCAGCGTCGATGAGATGGCGGAGACGCTGGCCCGGGCAACCGGGCGGGAACTCGTCAAGGTTCCGTTGCCGCGGAAGCTGGCGAAGGCCTCCCTGGCGCACGTTCCGGGGCTCTACCGCTTGATGCGGATCCCTCCCGAAGCGGTCGACTACTTCGCGCATCCCACTTTCTATTTGACCGACCATTGCCGTGCAGATCTCGCCGGCAGCGGTATCGAGGTGCCCTCGTTCCGCAGCTACGTCGATCGGCTCGTCGAGTACGTGCGCTGCCATCCCGACGTCGGTTCGGCGGCGATGTTCTAGGAGCGCCTTCGCGTATTACGCCAGGCGCGGTCTAATGGGTGCATGGAACTGATGATGCCCACCGACTCGATGTTTCTGTTGGCCGAATCACGTGAGCATCCCATGCACGTGGGCGGTTTGTCGTTGTTCGAGCCGCCGCAGGGCGCCGGTCCGGAGTTCGTCCGGGATTTCACCGACGCTCTAGTTGCGAACGAGGAATTCCAGCCCACATTCCGTAAGCACCCCGCGACGATCATGGGCGGAATCGCCCCTGTGGCATGGGCCTATGACGACGACATCGACATCGACTACCACGTCCGGCGCTCGGCGCTGGCGTCGCCCGGACGGGTCCGCGAGCTGCTCGAGCTGGCCTCCAGGCTGCATACCAGCCTGCTTGATCGCCACCGCCCGCTGTGGGAACTGTACGTGGTGGAGGGGTTGAACGACGGCCGGTTCGCCATGTACACCAAAATGCACCACGCGCTGATCGACGGTGTCTCGGCGATGAAGCTGATGCAACGCACGCTGTCGGTCGACCCAGGCGACCCCGAGGTGCGGGCGATGTGGAGCCTGCCTCGGCGACCGCGCCCGAAGTCCGGCGGCTCGTCCCCATTGGGCTCGCTGGCAAAGATTGCCGGATCTGTTGTGGGACTTGCCCCGTCGACGGTGAAGCTGGCCCGCGCAGCCCTACTCGAGCAGCAGTTGACCCTGCCGTTCGTTGCACCGCACACCATGTTCAACGTCAAGATCGGCGGCGCCCGGCGGTGCGCTGCTCAGTCCTGGTCATTGGATCGCGTCCTGAGTGTCAAGAAGGCTGCCGGGGTGACCTTCAACGACGCTGTCTTGGCGATGTGTTCAGGTGCGCTGCGCTACTACTTGCTCGAGCGGAATGCGCTGCCGGACGCACCGCTGATCGCGATGGTTCCGGTGAGCCTGCGCTCGAAGGAAGAGGCCGACAGCGGCGGCAACATGGTTGGCAGCATCCTCTGCAACCTCGCCACCGACGTCGAGGACCCCGCGAAACGTATAGAAACGATCAGCGCGTCGATGCGCGGCAACAAGAAAGTCCTCGCCGACTTGCCGCGACTGCAGGTGCTGGCGTTGTCGGCGCTGAACATGGCACCGCTGACGCTGGCGGGTGTGCCAGGTTTCGTCTCGTCAACGCCGCCGCCGTTCAACCTCGTCATCTCGAATGTGCCGGGACCGGCAGAGCAGATGTATTACGGCGGCGCCCGGCTAAACGGCAGCTACCCGCTGTCCGCCATCCCAGACGGACAAGCACTGAACATCACGCTGGTGAACAATGCGGGCAATCTCGATTTCGGTCTGGTCGGCTGCCGGCGCAGCGTCCCGCACTTGCAGCGCCTACTCGCGTACTTGGAGTCGTCGCTCAAGGACCTGGAACGCGCCGTCGGGGTCTGAAAACTCTTGAAAACGGGGCCCAAGCTCAGCGCGGGTGTGTTGTTGTACCGGACTTGCGACGGTGTCGTCGAAGTTTTGATCGCGCATCCGGGTGGCCCTTTTTGGGCACGCAGAGACGACGGGGTCTGGTCGATTCCGAAAGGCGAGTACACCGACGGCGAGGACCCCTGGAAGGCCGCGCAGCGCGAGTTCTCCGAGGAGCTCGGGCTGGCGGTGCCGGCCGGGTTGCGCATCGACTTGGGTCCGCTCAAACAACCGAGCGGCAAGGTGGTCACCACCTTCGCCGTCCAGGGCGACGTCGACGTCACCGACGCGCGCAGCAACACCTTCTCAATGGAATGGCCTAAGGGCTCGGGCAGCTTGCGGGAGTTCCCGGAGGTCGATCGGGTCGGCTGGTTTGCGCTGGCGCAGGCACGCACGAAGCTGCTCAAGGGACAGTGTGGATTTCTCGATCGACTGATGGCGCACCCAGCGTTGGCGGGCTTACGCGAGGGGACTTGAGCCGCGGCGTATGTTCGCAGACATGCAGACGTTGCGAACACCCGACGACCGATTCGATGATGTACCTGACTTTCCTTACGCCCCAAGGTATTCCGAGATATCAGACGATGATGGTGGCGTGTTGCGGGTCGCCTGGGTCGAGGACGGGCCGGAAGGCGCCGATCCGATTCTCATGCTGCACGGCGAGCCGTCGTGGTCCTATTTATACCGCAAGATGATTCCGATCCTGGTCGCCGCCGGACATCGAGTCATCTGCCCTGACCTGGTCGGGTTCGGTCGTTCGGACAAGCCGACCCGCCGCGAGGACCACACCTATGCGCGCCATGTGGAATGGATGCGGGCCGTGGCTTTCGATGTCCTCGACCTTCGAAACGTGACCCTGGTCGGCCAGGACTGGGGCGGACTGATCGGTCTGCGGCTCGCGGCAGAGCATCCCGAACGGTTTGGCCGGCTGGTAGTGGCCAACACCGGACTGCCGAACGGAGAGCAGCCGATGGCCGAGATCTGGTGGCGCTTCCGCGAGGCCATCACGACGGCGCCGGCGTTGAACATCGGCTCGTTTGTACAGGGCGGTTGTCGCCAGCAGATGAGCGACGAAGTGCGCGCAGGTTATGACGCGCCATTCCCCGCTGACGAGTACTGCGCCGGCCCACGCGCCATGCCCAGCCTGGTGCCGACCTCACCGGAGGATCCCGCGGCAGCGGCCAACAAGGCGGCGTGGGTAAAGCTCTCCGTCAGTCCGACACCCATGCTGGTTGCCTTCAGCGACAGCGATCCCATTACCGGGCCGATGGCCGCCATCTTCCAGCGCGAGATGCGGGGCGCGCAGGGAATTGCCCACCCATTAATTCGCGGCGCCGGACACTTTTTACAAGAGGACGCCGGCGAAGAACTGGCCAGCCACATCGTGGAGTTTCTAGCCCGCTAAGCGCTGCCGCCGCCTGCGGACTACCAGGATGGCCACCGTCACCGTCACCGCAGCCACGGTGAAGACGAAGCCGGCCAACACAATCAGCTTGAGCGGGATGGCGACGTCGTGGTCGACGTAGAACACCTGCCGGTACGCGTCGTCGTTGGGTGCATTGCCGAAAATGAAGTCCGAGGAGATCTGTGCCGGCTTAGAGATGTCCACCTGAAGCTTCGTCAAATATGAGCCGTGGTTGGCAGTCAATTTCCGCAGCAGTGAGTCGTTAACCGTGTTGGCGACCTTGCCGGCGTATTCGACTTGGGTGGACTGCGTGGCGGCATCGGCGTCGGTGCGCTGCTGTCGGTGGTCGGACAGCGTGAAGACGGTGACTTGTTGTCGGCTCGTCGCTGCGACGGAAAGACGCATGGGATAGACCAAGGCCGAGGACTGGAACGTCATCTCGACCGGATTCAGGCCACCCACGATCGGGGCTGCGCTCGTCAGCCGCATCGCTACGAACGACCAGCCGTCCCGTACATATGGACCCAGCGCGTCTGACACCGCCGGCCGGATGGCATAGCCGTTGTCGGTCAACCACTTTTGCAGTCCGGTCAAGTCGCCGCCGGCCAGGGTGGTGGCCTCCAGCGGGCCCAGATGCACTTGATTGACCACGTCCGGTGGCCGGGCAGCTACCTCACGGGGCGCGGAGGCGTGGGGACCAAATCCCAGGGTCCAGTGGCGGCGCTGCTGGATCTGCGGCGCGGTGAGCTCGTCCAGTTCTTTGAACGTCGCCGTATCGCCGGACGCGACGGTCGCCGGCGTCGGCGTGGGCACCACTAAAGCGACGTTGCCGGTGCTGGCAGTCATCGACAGCTGCATGAGGATGGTCTCGGTGTTCCCGTCCCAATGTACAAGTGCGACTTCATGATTGAAGGTAGCTTGCGTTCCGCCTGGGGCGATCGCCGCACCGCATGCGCATGCGTAGCTGGCGGGAGCCAGCACCATGGTCGCGGCGGCAACCACGGCAGCAACGATGGTCAACCGGCACGCACGAGGCACGTTCATGGGCACATGCTAATTGCTGGCGCACGCGGCGCCACCCGCTTTGAGCGGTGCTTTCCACCGCAGCAGGCAGAATGTGAGCATGACGACCGCGCCGACCCGGCCCACCAAGCACAGCGAATCGCAAGGGTGGCTGCTGCAGCTGCTAGACCCGGCCAACCGGGCTGACCCGTATCGGCTCTACGCCCAGTTTCGCGACCGCGGACCGTTACAGCTGCCCGAGGGGAATTTCGCAATCTTCTCGACTTATCGAGACTGCGACGACGTGTTGCGGCACCCGTCGTCAAGCAGTGACCGGACGAAGTCGACCGTCGCGCAACGACAGATTGAAGCACAGGCTCAGGCTTTGATCGAGGCCGGCGCGGAGCTACCCCGGCCAGTCCCGCCGGGATTCTTGTTCCTCGATCCACCCGATCACACCCGGCTGCGCAAGCTGGTCACCAAGGCGTTCGCGCCGAAAGTGGTGAATGCACTGCAGCCTGACATCGGCGTGCTGGTGGACGGATTGCTGGACCGGATCGTCGAGAAGGGCCGGTTCGAGGTCGTCGAAGACTTCGCCTATCCACTGCCTGTGGCGGTCATCTGCCGGTTGCTCGGTGTGCCGCTCGAAGACGAGCCGCAGTTCAGTCACGCCTCGGCACTACTGGCACAGGCACTGGACCCGTTCGTCACGTTCACGGGTGCGCCGTCGGATGGTCTGCAGGAGAGGATGCAGGCCGGAACGTGGCTGCGCGAATACCTGCATGGCCTGATCGAGCGACGGCGCTCGCAGCCCGGCGAAGACTTGATGTCGGCTCTGATCGCGGTGGAGGAGTCCGGCGATCAGCTGTCCCATGATGAGATCGTCTCCACCTGCGTTCTGCTGCTGGTCGCCGGCCACGAGACCACGGTGAACCTGATCGGCAACGCCATCCTGGCGATGTTGCGCCACCCGGCGCAGTGGTCAGCGCTGAGCGCTGACCCCATGCGCGCCCCGGCGGTCATCGAGGAGACACTGCGTTACGACCCGCCCGTGCAGATGGTCGGTCGAATTGCCGCTGACGACATGACGATTGGGGCAATCGAGGTGCCCGCGGGCGACGTGATGATGCTGTTGCTGGCCGCGGCCCAGCGTGATCCTGCCGAATTCGATCGACCTGACACCTTCGATCCGGATCGAGGGACGTTGCGGCACTTAGGGTTTGGCCGTGGGGCGCATTATTGCCTGGGCGCGCCGTTGGCGCGGCTGGAAGCCGGCGTGGCGTTGTCGGCGGTAACGGCGCGTTTCCCGGACGCGCAACTCGACAGCGAGCCGCAGTACAAGACGAACGTCACCCTGCGCGGGCTGTCGGCCCTGACGGTCGCGGTCTAGGTCAATCGCACTCCCACGTCGCCCCCGATGACGTCGGCGATAAGCAGCTAGTGTGCCGTGAATTTGTCTTTTTGCTGTTGCGAAGCAACCTTCTACACGTTTTGCACGGTGGCGACCTCGACCCGCTCGAGAGCATCGAGTGTCACATCAGGCGTGCCGTCGCTGAAGCGCACCACCACCGAGCGCTTATCGCCGTCGTAACGGCTGTCTGCCACCGGGTGCCAGATATCCCACGCTGCGCCGTTGACGTCGGCCTGGTTCATGACGAGGTGAACGAAAAGCGCCAATGACGCCATGTCCCGCTGGTGTGGATCACCGACCGGTTCAACGAGGCCCGGCGACACCGTCGCCACATGGGCACCGCCGTCTGCCGCCAGCACGTCACCGACGTCGGGGTTGCCGAAGATGCTGGTGATGGCCTGGCTAAACGAGGTGCGGCCGACGTTCTCGCCGCCTGGCAGCTCGCTGTGTAGGTGGAACGCCCCGCCGGTGAGAAACGAGGCGACCTCGATGACCACCGCTATACCTCACGTTGAGGAACTGCGTGAGGATGCTGCCGCTGCTCGACCCGGTGGGGTTGCTCACCAGCGCGACCGTGTTCATGGTCGGGATTTCTTCGGCGCGAACCGAGCGGGTGAGTACCTGGAAGATCGGCGGGGTCGTCATCTTGTGCATCGTATTATCGGCGGTCGCCCAAGCGACCATTCAGGTCGGGGTCCGTTGACTGGCATTACTCTGTGCCGACCAAGCATGACTCACCGGGCAGACCTACACCACCCGTGCGGGCAGTCGCCTGCCGTTTCCTGCCCTGTGCTTGCCCACCGGCGAATTACCCGTTGACCCTACGGCATTCGGCTAACCGCGATGGTAACGCTGCCAAGCGTCGCCGAACCTGGGAGCAAGCCGCGCCCGCCGCATCGACCGCGCGGCCCTTTTAGCCTCGCCGAGGCCCGGCACGATGTCGCCGAGGCGGAAGGTCAGCGGCTGTTCGAGTTGCTCGTAGGTGCAGGAGCGTGGGTCGCGGTCGGGACGCCAACGGCTGAACTGCGCGGTGTGGCGGAACCGTTGGCCTTCCATGTGGTCGTAGCGGACCTCGACCACTCGCTCGGGTCGCAGCGGTACGAACGAGAGATCCTTGCCGGCGTTCCATCGGGAGAATTCGTTCTTGCGTGGTGTGCGCTCACCGGCTTCGTGTGCGGCCCAGTTCCACGGATGGTTGTCGAAGCTGGTTACGAGGGGCTGCAGCTCGGAAAACAGTCGGCGCCGTTCGGCCATCGGGAAAGCGCCGATCACTCCGACCGACGCAAGCTGGCCGTCCTCCTGGTAGAGCCCGAGCAGTAGCGACCCGATCGTTTCGCCGCCGGACTTATGTACCCGATAGCCGGCAACGACGCAGTCGGCCGTGCGCTCGTGCTTGATCTTGAACATGACGCGCTTGTCCGGCTGATAGGTGATCGTCAACGGCTTGGCGACGACGCCGTCGAGCCCTGCTCCCTCGAACTCGTCGAACCATTGCTGTGCGGTGTCCAGATCGGTAGTTGCCGGCGTGACGTGGATCGACGGGCCGGCGCCGGCCAGCGCGTCGACGAGGGCGGCGCGCCGCTCGCTGAACGGGCGTCGGGTGTAGTCGTCGTCGCCGAGGGCAAGCAAGTCGAACGCGATGAAGGAAGCCGGCGTCTTCTCGGCGAGCATCCGCACCCGCGAATCGGCCGGATGGATGCGCTGTTGCAGCGCCTCGAAGTCCAGGCCGTGGTCGGTGGCGATGACGATCTCGCCATCAATCACGCAGCGTTCCGGCAGCTCGGCCCGGACCGCCGCAACCAGCTCGGGGAAGTAGCGGGTCATCGGCCGCTCGTTGCGGCTGCCCAACTCGACTTCATCGAGGTCTCGAAAGCAAATGGACCTGAACCCATCCCATTTGGGCTCGTACGACGCATCCGGTGGAATCGACCGAACCGACTTGGCCAGCATCGGCGAGACCGGCGGCATGACAGGTAGGTCCATAGGCTCATTGTCGCGTCTCGGCATCGGATGACTGCCGGGACGTGCTGGAATTCAGGTATGGCTGCTGCAGAAGAGCTCGACGTCGACGGCATCGCGGTGCGGCTGACCAGTCCGGACAAGGTGTATTTCCCCAAGCTCGGGTCGAAAGGCACCAAGCGACGGCTCGTCGAGTATTACCTCGCCGTGGCAGGCGGTCCGATGCTCGACGCACTGCGCGACCGGCCTACCCACCTGCAACGCTTCCCGGACGGCATCGACGGCGAGGAGATCTATCAGAAGCGGGTGCCGCAGCATCATCCCGACTACCTGGAGACCTGCCGGGTGACGTTCCCGTCGGGACGCACCGCCGACGCGCTGAAGGTGACCCACCCCGCGGCGATCGTGTGGGCGGCGCAGATGGGCACGATCACGTTGCACCCGTGGCAGGTGCGCTGCCCCGACACCGAGCATCCCGACGAGTTGCGCATCGATCTGGATCCGCAGCCAGGCATCGGCTTCGAACAGGCGCGCACGGTCGCAGTCGATGTGCTGCGGCCGTTGCTCGACGAACTCGGTCTGGTCGGGTATCCGAAGACGTCCGGGGGTCGCGGGATCCATGTGTTCCTGCGGATCGCCACCCACTGGGACTTCATCGAAGTGCGCCGGGCGGGCATCGCGCTGGCCCGTGAGGTAGAGCGCCGAGCACCGGACGCGGTGACGACGTCGTGGTGGAAGGAGGAGCGTGGGAAGCGCATTTTCATCGACTTCAACCAGAACGCGCGGGACCGCACCATGGCGTCGGCATATTCGGTGCGCCGCACCCCGATCGCGACGGTGTCGACACCGCTGACGTGGGACGAGCTGGCCAGCGCCGAGCCCGACGACTACACCATGGCGACCGTGCCCGATCTGGTGAAGCGCCGAGACGACCCGTGGGCCGGCATGGATGAGGTGGCCCAGTCGATTGCTCCGTTGCTGGAGATGGCCGAGGCCGACGAAGAGCGCGGACTCGGCGACATGCCGTACCCGCCGAATTATCCGAAGATGCCGGGGGAGCCGAAGCGGGTGCAGCCGAGCCGGGATACGGATCTGAAAAAGGGAGCCGAGCGAACTTGACCTGGGAGAAATCCGCGTAAGAGGGCGGCGACTCTACGCATTTCTGCTGATGTTTTACGGCTCGTGGTGGCCGCATGCTGGCTAGCATGAGCGAGATTGATCCGCGGGCGGAGACGCCGCTGTTGGGCGGGAGCGATCTGGGGGCCCTGTAGATGTTCATGAAGCGCTCTGACTTACGCGAACCGGGCACCTACTCCTCGATTGATGCGCGACGAGATATCCACCGTTCCGCCTCGACCTGGGGCCGCATGAAGCCGAACCCCCGGCGCACCCGAATCTGCCCGAGGCGCTAACGAACTATGGGCACAGCTGGATACGGTGAAACCCATGGTGCGGCGCGTCGGTACTGCTTGGATCTTGGTGCAGGTTGCGGTGTTGGCTATTGCTGCCTGCACTCCGGCGTCCAGGACAAACTCCACCACGACGACGGCCCCTCGTGCCTCGCAGGTGGCGCTGTTCTACACGAAGGCCGGTTCGCTGTACGTGAGCGACCCGGCCGGCACGCCGGGCCGCAAGCTCACCGACGGACCGGCGGACACCCAGCCGGCGCCGTCCCCCGACGGCGCGCACGTGGCGTATGTCCACAAGGCGAACGCCTCGGACTACGGCGGCGAGCTGTGGGTAGTCGACCTCTTGCCGGAGCGCGCACCCGTGGGCGCGCCCCGGCGGCTCGTCGACCCCGCTGGCCTTCCGCCGGCTTTCGGTGACACGCCCGGGCAGATCGTGAGCCCGCGCTGGTCGCCTGCCGGCAAACAGGTTGCCTTCCTCCAGAACGTGAGCAGCGGGGCAGTGGCAGGCGGTCTTTTGCGCGTCGCAGCCGCCGACACCGGCGCGGTCCTACCATCCCCGCAGCAACTGTTCGCCAGCGAGGAGTACGCGTGGGCGCCCGACGGCAGGCACATCGCCTGGACGCAGGCGCGCAGCGACGTGTCCCCCGTCGACGTCAACGTCCTCGAGGTCGGCGCCGCCTCGACGCCTGTCGCGAAGGACACGAACGCGTTCTCGGTGACGTACGGCAACCGCGGTCAGGCGATCCTGTTCGCTAACGGCGACGCGTCCGGTGAAGCCTTCGCGGGGATCCCGTTCGCGATCCTCGAGGGCGGCATCTACTCTGTCGTCACTCCCGGCGGAGCCCCCGCGAATCCGGCGGCCCCGCCGACTTCTTTATTCACCGGGAAGGCACCCTACGAAGACCTCGCGGCCCTCACCTCCGGTGCCATCGCTTTCACAGAGCGAACCGCGGCGGGTTCGTCGAAGAGCATCCAGGTGCTCGACGCCCGATCGTCGTTGCCACGCACCAAGATCGCCAACGTCGCAGCCGACAGCCCGGGACCGGTGTGGGGGGCGGGCGACGTTGTCGCGTACCTCGATATATCCCCCGGAAGACCCCTCGTCGTCACCGATGTGGAGAACCGCACTCCCAAACAAGTCGACACCGGGGTGGACACTTTCGCATGGCCGCCGTAGAAGAACGAAGCGCACGACCTGTCCGGAACCCGCCGTCACTGTGGTAGGCCGACAATGGACGCGTTTCGTGAACTCAAGGGCATCATCAATGAATAGCGGCGCACCGAGGGCCACAACCCACGCATTGCGCTGCGCGGCACAAAATACACCGTGGCACTAGCCTTTGTTGCCATGCCGATGGCCGTTCGGGCGGGGTCTGCGCTGTTCGTATTACTGGTGTTAGCGATTGCCGGTGTTGCTGCCGCCGGCACAGCGCCTGCCGAGCCGATTATCACAGGACTTGGCGAAAAGGTGACGGGCTGGGACACCTACCGTCGATTGGATCGGTTGCCGTATCTGAGCGCCGACACACAGACTCTGCAGGTGTCGAGCTTCGAACGGAGTGGCGGTGATTTCGACATTTCCACCGGTAACCGGAACGGCAGCGGTGGATGTTTGGCGCTAGGTGGTGCCGGCTGCGTCATCGCGGAGGATCGCGGTGCCGGAGAGGTTGATTCGATCTGGTTCACCCGCGACGGCGGCAATGTGACCCGGATCGGAACGATCCGCATCGATCTGGACGGACGAACGGTGATAGACGCACCATTGCAATCATTGGTCGATGGCGCGCTGGGCGCGCCATTCGTGTGGCCTCTTGTGGCCAACGCTGCGCAGTCGCCGGGGGGCGTTTACATCAAGGTACCGATGCCGTACCGGCAGTCGATGCGGATCAGCGTCGCATCGAATCTGGAGTACTACCACGTGGACTATCGCCAGTTTGCGACCGCCGACGGCGTCACCACTTTCTCGCCCTCCGACCCCGCGCTCGACGTGCTCGCCACCCTCCGCGCCGCGGGCACCATCGATCCCAAACCGGCAGAACCTACTGCGGCGCATAACAATCGGGTTGTCGAGGTTCCGGCCGGCGGTGGGCTGACGATCGCGGACACGACCGGGTCGGGCAGCATTTCGGCGCTGCGCCTGCAACTACCAGAACCGACGGATGAACTCCTGACCGGGTTGCGGCTCCAGATCGAGTTCGATGGCCGAACCCTGGTCGACTCGCCACTCGGGGAATTCTTCGGCGCCGGACTGGGCGCCCGCAACGTGCGATCGCTGATGTTCGCCACAATCGCACAACCCGGGGGGTTGTTAACGTTGTCGGAGTGGTGGCCGATGCCTTTCGCCCGCACAGCCCACGTCACCCTTGTCAACACAACCGCCAATTCCGTACCGGGGATCGACAGCGACGTCGTGACCACACCCGACCCCCAATGGGCACCCGCGCTGGCCAGCGGCCGCGCTGGCTACTTCACCGCTCGCTCGCATGCCGGACCAACCACTTTCGGTCAGGACTGGTTGTTCGCCGATGAACACGGCCACGGCAAATTCGTCGGCGTCAGCCATGCCATCCGCGGTTCTCGGATCAAAACGTCGTTTAGCGACGACGCCCCTTACTTCCTCGAAGGAGCCGAACGCGTGTACACAGACGGTTCCGCGTCGCCGCAGTGGTACGGCACCGGCACCGAGGACTTCTACGAGGGCGGCTGGTACTTCAAAAACGGCACCCGCTTTAGCGACCCGCTCACCGGCCAACCCGATCAACGTACGGCCACTGGCGGATGCGCAGACTACTGTGTCGCCGCCTATCGGCTCATGCTCGCCGACGCCATCGACTACCACTCCGCGATCCGATTCGGCATTGAGCACGGCAAACGCAACATGGTCCAACCCGACTACAGCTCAACCGCATTCCTCTACACACAACCGAACGACACCATCACGCCCGGCGACGAAGTCAACGCAGGCGATCCTGGCAGTCGACTCCTGCACGGCTACACCGACGCCGACGCCACCGATGAATTGCTGATCAGCCAGTATGAGGGCAACGACGACATCCGCCCGATCATCGGGTTAGTCCGCACCACCCAGGCTGCGATCACATTCGGCGTCCAAATCCGCCCGGACAACCACGGCATCCTGGTGCGCCGCACGTCGGATCAAGCAACCGGCTACCAATCGGCAGACGTTGCCATTGACGGCATCCCCGCCGGGAACTGGTTACAGCCGCGCAGCAACAACTCACACCGGTGGCTGGATGACACATACCTCGTGCCAGAATCTGTCACCGCAGGCAAAGACCGAATAACGGTCACACTCACACCTACCCCCGACTCACCGCCCTGGACTGCCAGCCGCTACCGCATAGAAGCATTGACGGGGTGATCTGATTAATGAGTAATCATTTCCACGCGGCGCCCGTTTCCGATTCAAGAACAAGCGAAGCTAGAGCCGACCAGCCGAGAACGCCGCGGCCTGGTTTGTCATCCCGGACTGAACATATAAGACATGTGCGGTCGGGTTCCTGCCTTCGGAGCAGATTGGGTCGTTGGGAACGCACAGATCGATCGTCTTGGGGCGGTAAAGCGGGCTGATTGTAGGGAGCCGACCACCCCCCAGCGTCCTCGCGAATGTACTCTCCGGATTGCCGAAGACGGCGACCGCGGCGACATGATCAGCCACCTGCGGCGGCAGCTCATCGGTGGTCATATCGATCACGCCCGCACCCTGCGAATATCCACCAAGCACCATTCTGGTGCTGGGACAGTTCGCAACCATGGATTGGACATGAGCACCCGCGTCGCTGGCCCCGGCTAACGAGCTCCTGACGAAATCGTCGGTGGCAGGGTAGTTGACCGCGTAGACCCCGACCGACCGCCCAGGAGCTTGCGACCTAAGCGAGTCGACGAAGGCCTGGCCGACCCCCCCAACGCCGGGAGGTTCGTTGGTGCCGCGAGCGAACACCACCTCGACTTCGGGGCACGGGCGGGCAGTGGCGTAACGAGTGTCGATGAACGCGCTCAGCAGCGCCCACGTCATCGCCACTGCGACACCAACGATGCGAGCGATGGTCCGTCCACTCATTGCTAAATGCTCACATATCGCTGGCAATCGTTAGGACCGATTGGAACCCCTGGTCCACACTCAGCCGGCTGGCTGTGGGCTCACGGCGTTGCTCTTGGGGTCGATCAGGATCTTGGCGTGCGCCTCGGGATCGCCCAGCGCATCGAATGCGGCCTCGACGCCGGGAAGCCCGACCGTCCCGGTGATGATTGGTGCGACGTTGAGCTTGCCGTCGGCGAGCATGTGCAGCGTGTCGCGGAACTCAAGCGGGGTGTAGCCGAGCACGAACCGTAAGTCGATCTCTTTGTTGATCGCCATCGCCGGGCGGATGTGGTCTGCGCCCATGCAGACGCCGACCACGACGACACGTGAGAATAGCGGTGCGCTGGTGATGATGTCGTCGATCATGCCTGGGACACCGACACATTCGAAGATGACGGGATGCTTCGGGGTCGCGGCGCCGACGGCTTCGGCGGCCCGCCAAAAATGCCACCAGGGCAGTCGCAACCTTTGGAGCTTCTCGACCGTGCCAACCGCGAGGTCGAACGCGTCAAGGATGCTTTGCAGATGGCCGCGGCCGGCGGCTGACATATACGGTGAGTCCTGCGCGGGATCGACGACGGCGTCAGCGCCGCAGGCGGTCGCCAGCGCGCGCCGGCCCGCGGAAAAGTCGCTCGCGATCACGGTGCGCACGCCTTGCGCCTTCAGCAAGCAGATCACCGCAAGTCCGATCGGGCCGCAGCCGATCACGATCGCGACGTCGCCCTTGCCCACCTCGCCGCGCCGGACGGCGTGCCACCCGACGGCCATCGGCTCGGTCAGCGCAGCTATTTCGGGTGCCAATCCGTTCGGCACGGCAAACGTCAGTGACCGCTCGACGAGGAGCTGCTGGGCGTAGGCGCCCGGCGCCATCGTTGACAGCCCGATCCCATGCACCTCTTTGCCGCGCCGCAGCAGCGGCATGGCGACGACTAGGGTGCCGGGCCGCGGGGTTTTGCGTGTGCCGGGGCCGTAATCGACCACCTCACCGCAGAACTCGTGCCCGAACACGACGTGCTGATTCGATCGCATGAAGGCGTGATAGCCCGATTCGGCCATCACGTCGGCGAGTTCGTCGCAATGGCGACGCGCATGCAGGTCCGATCCGCAGATGCCACAGCGGAGGACATCGATCAGCAACTGCCCTTTGGCCGGCGTCGGGCTCGGCTGGTCGACTACCTCGAGCTTCGCCTGGGTGCAGGTGACTGCCTTCATCTCGCGGGTCCTCTCGTCGATGCGACGCCGATTCTCCTACACGCGAGACGCCGCGACGCGATTACCCCAGCAACAACCCCGGCCGAGCGCGATACCGACTGGCGACAAGCGCCATCAACACGCCTACCGAACCCCCACCCAGAGCCATTACCGACGACCCTGACAGCATCAGATAGCCGAATGCGACACCGGCGATTAGCAGCGCCACGTGTATGGGCGTCCAGCGGACTATCGAGCGCAATCGGAACGACAAACCGGTGCCCAGCAGCAGCGCCACGATGTGACCGACGGCGGTGAAGTCCGCTCCCGCAGCTGCTGTCACTGCGATGCCAAGCCACCAGCCGACCCAGGCCGGCCGCCAGCGCAGGGGTATCGATGCGGTCAGAGCACCCAGAACACAAACCGCGCCGTAACTGATCCCGACGTCGCTGGCGCGCGCAACGGAAAACGGCAGCCACCCCGTCTCGACCGCGGCGACCAGCCCGACCGCGACGATCAACGTGGCACCGATGTGACCGACCGCGAAGGTAACGAGCAAACCCTTACTGCACCAGATGAGTTCACCGAGCGCCAACAAGCACACCAGTCCCGGCAGGCAGAAATAGACACCGTCGCCATCGTTGACAAACGCGCTACCGACCAAGGTGCCAAAGTTGCCCTGCGCCAAATTGTGCACGTTGGTGCTCATCTGACGTACGACGACGTCGCGCGCGTGCGGACCGAGCGCCGTCAGGGTGAGAGAGACCGCGAGCAGGATGACGGAGTAGGCCACCGTGACTCGCAACGACGCGGCACCGGAGACCGTTCGCGGAGGCTGGTAAGACAGCACTATTGGTTACTCGACTCGTGACCGGGTCAGCCGCAATCGCGGGCCAGCAGGTCGGCGGCGGTTTCGCGGCGCACCAGTCCGCTGGACTGGCCGCCGGCAACGCCGACCAGTGGCGGGCGGCCCACCAGGTTGCGGCCCGATCCCATTGAGTGGTGGTAGGCGCCGGTGCAGGCCACCGCCAGCAGATCCCCCGGGCGAATGTCGGCAGGCAACTCGACATCTCGGGCGATTTCGTCTCCGGCCTCGCAATGCCGCCCCACCACGGTGACGGGCGCGGTGGCGGCTGGCAGGTGCCGGTTGGCAAGGGCCACGGTGTATTTCGTCCCGCGCAGTGCGACCCGCGAGTTGTTGCTCATTTCGCCGTCCACCGCGACGAAGGTGCGCCCGCTGGGCTGGCGCTTGACGGTGGTAACCCGGTACAGGGTTATCCCGGCCCGTGCGGCGATCGCTCGGCCCGGCTCGATCACGATCTTCGGGCGGGGGTATCCATGTTGCGCACAAGCGGATTCGAGAGCGGCGTCGATGACGGCACCGAGTGCGCGCAAGTTGAGTTGTGGGTCGCCGGAGATGTACGGGACCGCGTGTCCGCCGCCGAGGCTGAGCTCGGTGAGCACGATCTGGTGGCGGTCACGGACCTCGGCCATCACGGCGACGATTTGCCGGATCGCCGCACCGTAGAGCCCGACGTTGGTGAGCTGCGATCCAAGTTGACAGTGCAACCCGACTGGGTCCAGCCACGGCTGGTCCAGGACGCGTTTGACCGCGCCGGCCGCCTGGCCCCCTGCCAGCGCAAAGCCGAACTTCTGATCGAGCGCCTCGGTGCTAACCGCGCCGGTGTCGATATCCGGAATGACCCGAATGAGTACACGCTGGTGGCGACGCACCCAACCGGCAAGCAGCGCAATGTCGCTCGGGGAGTCGATCACGATGCGCCCGACGTCTGCCGCGACCGCGTCATGCAGCTCGTCAGCCTTCTTGGCGCTGCCGTGCATGATGATTCGGGACGACGGGACGCCTCCGGCCAGGGCGGTGGCCAGTTCGCCGCCCGAGCAGACAGCCACGCCGGCACCTTCGGTCGCAGCCCACCTGGCCACGGCGACGCTAAGTAGCGCCTTACCGGCGTAGCTGAGTTCGGCGTCGGGGAGCGTGGCGCGGTAGCAGCGGATGCGGGCCCGAAAGTCTTCTTCATCGACTACGTAGGTGGGCGTGCCGAACTCGGCGGCGATCTCGGTGACGGCGACTCCGCCGACGCACAGCCGGCCCAGTTCGTCGACGTAGGCGCTCAGCGGCCAGATCGCGCGGTCGAGGCGCGGGTTCAACCCGTGCCGCAGTGACGGCAGCAGCTCGAAGAGCGTCATACCTCCACGGTGCAGGTCTGCAGCGAAGTAGGCCTCGTTCTTAACGAAGCCTTCACACCCGCGCGGCTAATCTTCACGTATTCATATCGATGCGACCAGTTCGTCCGTGGTCACAATTGCGGTGGCGTAATTCGGGATACTCACTTCGAGAGCGGCGCGCATCTCGGTGTCCGAGTAGTCCGCGGTTGCATCCCGCACCACCGTGACGTGGTAGCCAAGCTCGGCGGCATATCGAACGGTGGCCTCCAGACAGGTATGGGCGATAAGTCCCATGATGATGAGCTGATGGATACCGTGTCTTTTGAGTTGTAGATCCAGGTCGGTGTTGGCAAAACCGCTGGAACACCAATGCTCGTGAGCAACGATATCGCCAGATTGCGGTCCGAACTCACTGCGGATCTCACCGCCCCAGGTGCCGTATTCAAAGGTCTTGCGTGACCATGCTGCCTTTTGAACCGGCGCTATGTATTGCCACGTCTCGTAATCGCCGGGGCGGTATCGACGATGCAGTGCATAGAACACGCGGATATTTGCACTTCGGGCAGCGCCGAGCACCTGCTTCATATGAGCAACACAGTCGTTGCTCTCAATAACATCCTTCAACCGGTCCCACACTTTGCCGCCTGGAGAAATGAAATCGTTGTACGGATCGATGACCACCAGCCCGGTCGAACCCTTGTCATATGTCACGGCGGCCATTTTCCATCAGTTCTGCCTGCTCGCGCTCATCGATGGCCGGCTCGTACACCCACTTTCGGGATCGCTATCGCGACATGGCGAGAACGCTTGAGTTCGACGGGAACATCGCCTGGGCCGACGCTATGCCATGACGAGGGTCCTCTTGACGAGCTCATAAAGATGTTGCTAAATAGGTCTGCGCGACAAATTTGGGCGATCGCCCAAATCCTGTCGTGCTCCCGGTGGATGCCGGCAGCTGCCTGAGGTAGAGGAGAGCATGACTGTCACAAGCGACACGGCCGTGTACTACGACCCCTATGACGTCGGCATCATCGCCGACCCGTATCCCGTTTACGCGCGGCTGCGCGAAGAGGCACCGATCTACTACAACGAACGATACGACTTCTGGGCCTTATCAAGGCATTCCGACGTCGAGCAGGCATTGGCGAACTGGCAGGTCTTCTCCAGCCGTCGAAGTGACATCCTCGAGTTGATCCAGTCGAAATTCGACATGCCCAGCGGTGTCATGATGTTTCAGGATCCACCCGAGCATACGAACCTGCGCGGCCTGATGTCGCGGGTGTTCACCCCGCGCCGGATGGCCGCGCTCGAGGACCAGATCCGGCAGTACTGCATCCGGTGTCTGGATCCTCTCGTCGGGTCTGGCGGGTTCGACATCATTGCCGAGCTCGCCTCGATGATGCCGATGCGAGTGATCGGGATGCTCTTGGGAATTCCTGAGTCCGAACAGATCTCGGTGCGCGACGCCAACGATGCCAACCTGCGCACCAAGCCGGGTGCACCGCTCAAGGTCGCCGACGCCGACTCCATCGCCGACGGCCGGATTTATGCCGACTACGTGAAATGGCGATCCAAGAACCCATCCGACGACCTGATGACGACGCTGCTCAATGTCGAGTTCGACGACGAGCAGGGCGTGCACCGCAAGCTGACGCGCAAAGAGGTGCTGCATTACACCCAGGTCGTCGCCGGTGCGGGCAACGAGACGACCGGTCGGCTCATCGGTTGGCTGGCCAAAGTTCTCGCCGAGCATCCCGACCAGCGCCGCGAGGTCTACCAGGATCGGTCGCTGCTGAACCGCACCGTCGACGAGACGCTGCGGTTCGAGCCCACCGGGCCGCACGTCGCCCGTTGGATGGCAAAAGATTCCGAGTGTTATGGCACAACGGTTCCGGCAGGCAGCGCCATCCTCCTGCTGTTCGGCGCCGCCAATCGCGATCATCGCCGCTACGCGGACCCGGACACGTTCAATATCCATCGCGACAATATCTCGCACATCACCTTCGGGAAGGGCGTCCATTACTGCCTTGGCGCCAACCTGGCGCGCCTAGAGGGTCGCGTCGCGCTGGACGAGATGCTCAACCGCTGGCCCGAATGGCACATCGACTACGACACAGCGCAATTGGCGTCGACATCGACGGTCCGCGGCTGGGAGCGGCTGCGGCTCGTGCTGCCCTGAATCGGGCGCTAAGTCGGCATCTCGAACCGGTCGAGGAATCGGCTGACCAGCGCGACGGCCTCTTCGTGACCACCGGTGGTACCAAGCGCCTGTTCCAGTATGAGGGTGCGGCCGATCGAGGCGATGATGACGGCGATGCCCGCAGGCGGGAATTCACTTGTGTCGAGGTGATTTTCGCGGATGATGCGGTTCAGCGCGGTGATCTGCATCTCGCGCCATCGCTCCTGCCAGGCCGAGATCTCGGCCTTGATTTCCTTGCGATGGTTGGCGAGGCCCATGAATTCCAACAGCAGTCGGGTGTCCTTAGGTTCGATGAGTGTGTCCCAGAAAGCGTGCAATGGGCGGTCCGCGGACAATGCCTCCCTTTGGCGCTCCAGGTAGGCGGCGGCGCCGCGGCGGAAAACGTTCAGATACAGTTCGTCCATGGTGGGGAAGTAGTAGTGCACCAAGGCCGGTTTGACACCGGCTTCCGCTGCTACCCGGCGCGACGTGGCCGCGGCGTAACCCTCTTCGACCATGATCTGAATCGTTGCGTCGATCAGCATGTCGCGAGTTTTGGATTCCCGTGCCCTGGGACGTTCCGATGCGGTCATGGTGTGCGTCTCTCCATCCACGGATTTGACCATGATAGGCACCGGAGGTGAGCCGCCGAGGCAGGCCACGATTAGGAAGTCGTGGGACTGGGGAATTGAATTCGTAATACCGATCCACAAGGAGGAAACGAAGGCCGTGGCTCTCAGCTTCGAGGACGTGATCGAATCCAAGTACCTGCTGTTGACGACATTCACCGAGGATGGCCGCCCCAAACCGACAGCGATCTGGGGAGTACCCGAGGGCGACCGGCTACTAGTCATTACCGACGACGGTTCGTGGAAAGTCAGGCGGATCAACAACACGCCCAGGGTGACGATCGCCAGGAGTGGATCGTTGGGCAAGCCCAAGAGCGATCCGGTTGAAGGGGTCGCCCGGGTGCTGCCGAAGTCGGAGACGCGGCGGGTCTACAACGCCGTGCTGAAGCGGTACTGGTACCACGCCTGGTGGTTCTATGCACACTCGATGGTCCGCGGCGGCATCGACAAGGTGCACATTGGCCTCGAAATCACACCTCCGGCCTAGGAACTAAAACTAATGCAGCTAGGGTTGATTCGTGACGCAGGACCGGACCCGGACATCACCGACGATGTTGGCGTTGGTCGCAGCGGCCCGCGTCGGGGTGGGAGCTGCCCTGCTCCTAGCGCCGGAGAAGTTCTTCTCGCCCGAATCGGGGACCGAAACGCTGCTTATGCAAACGATCGGGATTCGCGACGTGGTCCTCGGGTCGGGTGGCTGTGCCGCCTGGTTGCGCGGTGGCGACGGTGAGTTCCGGCGCTGGGCTACCGTTGGATTGATCAGCGATAGCGCCGACCTTCTGCTCGGGCTACGCAGCAAGCCCCTCGTCGGTACCAAGAGCGCCCTGATCGCTACCCTGGCCCCCGTGCCATTCGTCGGCGCTGGCGTGCTTGGCT
Source organism: uncultured Actinomycetota bacterium (assembly GCA_963732835.1). GTDB lineage: Bacteria > Actinomycetota > Actinomycetes > Mycobacteriales > Mycobacteriaceae > Mycobacterium. Next base: position 480,504 of record CAVTBA010000013.1, on the reverse strand, counting down.
TGGTCCGGAGCCTGAAAAGGGCCAGTACGGCCTGCGACGGTTAGCCGCTGGCGCTGCGAAGCGCCTCGATTGTGTCGGCCACCGTTTCCTGTGGATCCCGATAGTTGACGCCGAGCTCTCGTTCACTCGGCGAATCGTCGGACGCCGGCATCTGGGTGTAGTACTGCATCCCCGCAGAGGTGAAGGGCGTGTCGAAGGGCAGAAACCGGCCCGCCCGATCCAGGACCGCCCCCGCAACGCGCAGCGCGGTGTCGGGAATCGGAACGGCCACCATGGGAGTCCCGGCGACGTGGCCGAGCAGGTTCGCAAGCTCGGACGCCGGAACCCGACGACCGCCCGCGGTGTAGCGGCGCGCCCCGCGCCCCGGTTCCAGTAGCGCCGCGTGCAAAGCGGCCAAGTCGCGGACGTCGACGATCAACCATGCCGCGCTGCGCCCCGGGATAGCGTGCATTTGCAGGGCCGCTTTGACGCCTTCACCGGCTTCACCGAATTGGTCACCGACCGGCGGACCGAGCACCATGCCCGGATAGGTGATGCTCACCGGCGCGCCCGCATCCTGCAGACCGCGGGCATAGATCTCGACCTGCGCCTTGGATGTTCCGTATCCGTCTGCTCCACCGACAACCGGCAGGTCCGCCGTCAACGTCTCCAGGCCCGGATGGAACAGCGCGGTGAAGCTCGACACGTGGACGATGGGATCCAAGCCGAGCTCGACGGACTGACCGAGGACGTTTTGGGCGCCCTGCATGTTGGTGGTGAGCATCTCGGTTGTCTGACGTGGGTCGGTCGCCACCAAAGCGGCGCTGTGCACGACGGCGTCGCATCCGCGCAGCGCGTCCCGCACCGAAACGCGATCGGTGATATCGCCGACGGCGAAGTCCGACACGTCGACGCCCAGCCTGGCAACCGAGGTTTGCAGCCGCGCGGGATTCCGCACCAGAAACCGGATGGAGTGCCCCACATCGGCGATCGCCTTGGCGGTCCACCCGCCCACAAATCCCGTACCGCCTGTGACCAGAACGCGCATAGTGCGATTCTGCACTGACCGTGAAATCGGGCTACAGGTGACTGGAGGCGAAGTTCGCGGCCTGGCCCGTCATGCCGTTAACTGGATAAGAAACGTGCGCGGCGGGATCACTGCCGTTACTGCAAACTCCGTCACCCGGGGCGCACAACTCCAGGGTCTTGGGCCGATACAGCGGACCAACGGCGATCGTGGGAGCGCCGTACTTCTGCAGAAATTGATCCGACGGCGTTCCGAACAGCGTGACCGCGGCAACGTGGTTCGCTATCTCCGGCGGCATCGGCGGGGGTACCGCTGCTGCGGGTACGCCCGCCGGTACGGCAGCCGAGGTGACGAAACCGGCGACGGCTGCGCCCTGGGAGTATCCGCCAAGAACCTCCCTGGTCTTGGGGCAGTTCGCCGCCATGGATTCGATATGTGAACCGGCGTCACGAATACCGTCGATCACAGTCGCTGGGAAATTGCTATTGGAAAAGTCAGTGCTCGCGGGGTAGTTGACCGGATACACCCCGAGCGAGCTCGAGCCGATCTGCGAGCGCAACGCGTCGACGAATGACCCCCCGACGCCGCCGATACCGGGTGGCTCGCCGGAGCCGCGGGCGAACACCACCTCAACGTCGGGACACGGATCGGCAGACGCCGATGGGGCCGGCAGGGTTGAGAGTGCCGAGGCGGCCACCGTCGCAGCCACCGTGACGGCCGTCGCGAGCCGGCGTACCTGTTTTCCAATCAAGAAGACGTCCATCCCTACCCAATCGCTTCGCGTTGCTGGTAGCGGTAAGGATTGCCCGAAGGCTCAAATTCCAACCGCCGTGTTCTTATCGGCGACTACTTCCTGAAGGCGTCCTTCACCTTCTCGCCGGCATCTTTCAAGTTGGATTTCGCCTGGTCTGCCTGGCCTTCGTTCCTGGTGTCGTGATCTCCGGTGGCCTTGCCGACGGCTTCTTTGGCCCGACCTCCGACGTCCTCGATCTTGTTCTTGATCTTGTCTGCAGCGCTCATGTTCACACTCCCTCTGGCGTGACTACGGGGTTGCTGGTGGCTACCCCGCGGCGGGCGAACTCAAAACTCTCTGCGGCGGGCGCAGCCTGAGAATGCGTCGAACTGTCACCATGGAGTTCGTGAGCACCGCAGTGGTGGTGGCGATAGTGGTGGTGCTGATGCTCCTGGGCATCGGCATGGTGACCAGTCAACTCCTTCGGCTGAAGAGGTGGCTGAACAACTCGCCCCCGGTCAAACCCCCTGGTGAGACGCCTCCCGATGCACCAAGTTAGACAGTCCAGCGAACAGGGTTCTGCCTAACTGATAGCTTCGTTCTCGTGCTAACACCCGGCCGGGGCGATGCTGCCCCGAGTGCACGGAACCGTAAAGCTCGATGACACCGTCGACTCTTCTGGTGACCGAAGATGGCTTGCCACGCGGTGTGTCCGGTGCTGCCGACCCCCATTTCGCAAACGTCATCAAGCGGTTCTCACAGTTGTTTCCCGGCCGCCGGTTCGGTGGCGGAGCCCTTAGCGTCTACATCGACGGCGTGCCCGTCGTCGACGTCTGGACGGGCTGGTCAGACCGTGCGGGCACGCAGCGCTGGACCGCCGACACCGGCGCCATGGTGTTCTCGGCGACCAAGGGAGTCGCGTCGACGGTGATTCACCGGCTGGCCGATCGGGGCCTGCTGTCCTATGACGAGCCCGTCGCCGAATACTGGCCCGAGTTCGCGGCCAATGGGAAGGCCGATATCACGGTTCACGACGTCTTGCGGCACCGATCCGGGCTGTCGCATCTGCGGGGCGTCACCAAGACGCAGCTGATGGATCACGCCCTCATGGAGGAGCGCCTGGCCGCCGCGCCCGTCGATCACCTGCGAGGCGTGCAGGCCTACCACGCGCTGACCTACGGTTGGCTCCTCTCCGGCCTGGCCAGGGCGGTGACGGGGAAAGGCATGCGTGAGCTGATCCGCCAGGAGGTGGCGCGTCCGCTCAACACCGACGGATTGCATCTCGGTCGCCCTCCGGAAGGCTCGCCGACCACGCCGGCGCAGATCCTGATACCGCGCGGAAGACTGCGCACCCCCGTGTTCAACTTCATCGCACCGAAGGTGGCCGGGCTGCCATTCTCCGGCGCCCTCGGCGCCATGTACTTCCCTGGCGTCATATCCCTGATCAAGGGGGATACCCCGTTCCTGGATGGCGAGGTGCCCGCCGCCAACGGCGTGGTGACCGGCCGCGGCCTGGCCAAGATGTATGCCGTGCTCGCCAACGACGGCCGTATCGACGGCAAAAAGTACCTGTCCAAGGAGTTGGTGCGTGGCCTGACGGGGCAGCCGCGGCGTAAGTGGCCCGACGCGAACATGGTGGTGCCCATGCCTTTTCACCTGGGCTACCACGAATCGCCGGTTCCCGGCTTGCTGCGCGGTTTCGGACACGTCGGACTGGGTGGAACCCTCGGTTGGGCCGACCCCGAAGCCGGCAGCTCCTTCGGTTTCGTCCACAACCGGCTGTTGACGCCGTTGCTGTTCGACATGGGATCGTTTGCGGGCCTGGCCGGTCCGCTGCGCAATGCCATCGAGGCCGCCCGTGACCAGGGCCCGCTCGCGGTCCCGCCGCTCGGCGCCCCGTACACCAAACCCGCTCGGCGACGGGTGACCGTTCCCGCGACGGCGGTGTCGGGGGACGAATAGCTCGATCGCCGACCGGCCACCAACGTTGCGCCTTGAGATGTCATCCCGGACTGAACATACGAAGCGCGCGCCATGATGTTGGTACCGCCGACGCATGCCGGGTCCCCGTCAGCGCACATGTCAATGGTCTTTAACACCGCTTAGCTGAGTTATGCGTGTCCCCGGGGGAGTGTCAGCGGAAGGTCGGTATAGGTGACGATGCCCGGCGCTGCGGCAACCACGGCCGGAATCGCATTGATGGTAGGCATCGCCGTCATGATGTGCCCGAGCGCCATGAAGTCGGCGATTGTCTCGGCCTGAAAATACGGCGGCGGCAGAAAGCCGACTTTGGTTGTCACCGTCGGCTGCCCGTCGATCTGGATGACCCAGCCATCTTGGTCAATCTTCCAGTCGGGCTCGAGCGTCTGTCCCTTGCGCCACCGAACATTGAGATCGATCAGGGTTTTGCCGCCAACGATTCCCTGCCAGCTCGCGTAGACGCCGGCGACGCAGCCTCCGGCTATTGTCCAGGATCCGAGGTCGAGATCGGCTGTGGTCTGGGCATATTCGGCCACACACCGCACTTGGTCGAGCTCGACGCCCAGCGCGTCGGCCACCAGCCGAACAGCCTCGCCGAAGATGGCCGTGCCCTGCGCGGTCATCGCCTGCAGCTCCGGGTGGTCGATCGGCTTTCCGAAGCCCACGGGAATCTCGGTGGCCGGTGAGTCATAGAACGTGGTGTCCGCGGCTTCGGTGACGGTGACTTTGTCGATCCGATTGCATACCATCGCCGACACGATGGCCAACAGCTCAGCGAAGCCCGGGCTGACACCCGAGCCGAAAATCGTCGAGCCGCCTTTCCGGCAGGCTTCGAGGATTCGGTCGCGGCCGGCGCCCAGGTTGTGTCCGGTGATGAAGGACGCCGTCGTCACCACGTTGACGCCCCCCGACAGAATGCGGACCAACTCGTCGACGTCGATCCACATCGGGTTGTAGACGACGCAGTCCGGTTTGAGGGCGAGCAGCTCGTCGACGTCATTGGTGGCTGCTACTCCCAGCGGGGGAATGCCAACCAGTTCGCCGGCGTCGCGGCCGACCTTCTCCGGTGACCAGGCATAACAGCCCACCAGCTCAAGGGCAGGGTTGTCGGCGATTGATTGCAATGAACTTTTGCCGACGTTCCCGGTATTCCACTGAACGACTCGATAGTTGTTTGGCACTCGCTCAGCATAGGGAATCGCCGGGCGCCGCAGGGTCCAGTAGTCAGATTCGGCGGCCAGGATCTCGGCCAGGAATGCGTCGTCGGGCGGCCGGTCCAACCGTGCCCGAGCCCACCGGCGAACCCGCTCCCGAGTTTCGGGCGTCTCCGTCACCACTGATATTGGCGCGCCGACGATCACCGAAGTTGCCGACCAATCGTGGTCCCACGCCGCCGTTTCCGGCACCGGCTGCTGCTGGGTGTCGACCAGGGGGATGGTTGCGCGGGCGTCGGCGTCCAGGGCGCCGGCGCCGCCGATGGCTCCGGACCGCAGTTGCACCGCGACGCCGGTAGCCCGGTCCGGTCCGATGACGGCCGCCCGCACGACGGCGACCACCGCCGTAACGGCCAATTCAACGCTCCAGTCGACGGTGTTCTCGCCGGCATCGAAGATTGCGGGGGGAACCCCACCCCAGTTGATGGAGGCGACGCCCCGGGCGATCGGAGCCGCGCCGCGCGGGCCCGTGCCCACGCCGGCGGCCAGTGCGTAGTTGTCGCGACGTCCGCTCGGTTGGGCCAGTTTGGTAGCCCGGACCGTGCTCGAATCATCCAGAGCGGCATACAGTTCGGGCCATCCGGGGCCGCCGAGGCCCTCAAGGCCGACTTCGTCAGCAAGTCCGGCAGCGGCCCGCGCCAAATCGAGTATTCGCGGATCACCACCTCGGACATGTGTGATCAGGTCCGCGGCGTGCGGCGCCAGCAGGCCCGCCACATCCGAATCCAGAGTAGTGGCGCTCGGCATGCTCCCAGCACTGGTCGGCCGCCTCCAGTGCGCCGCGTCCCATGCGGGTGAGGCCCAGATACAGCCAGCAGCGTGAGACGTCGTGCGCGCGGGCGTAGCCGGCGATGACGGGATGGGCTTCCGAGACCAGTTGCTCGGTGGCGACATGGTCGTTTGCTGCCCAGCACGCCGCAGCCCGCTCCAATTGTGTTCTGGCCGTGGCCAGTTCCCAGCCGTGTGCTTGTGCACGGGCGCCCGCGCGACGCAACCAAGGCTCGGCTTCTGCCAATCGCCCGGTTTCGACGCAGAATCTGCCATATCCGGTGGCTGCGGCTACCCGAAGGTAGTCGGCAAACTCACTGCTACCACTGAAGTCGTCAATGCCGGTAAGCACCTGCTCCCACAACGGAACTGACCGCACATGCAGGTCGTCGTCGCACAGCGCGGTCGCGCAAAGGATTTCCGCGTGGGTGCGCAAGTATGTGTGTTCTTCGGCGAGGTCGGGAAAATCACCGTCGGAGTCCGCGTCACTCAGCACCGCCAGCGCTTTCGCTGCGCCTTCGTGATCGCCAAGGGCCGCGGCCAGACCCGTTTGCAGAAACTGGGCTCGTAGCGAGTATCGACAGATCAGGTGCGCGATCTCGGTGTCGGACATGCGCACGTGTTCGGCGGCCTGCGGCATCGCGCCGGCGGCGATCCCCGAATAGCTGGCCAAGCAGTCTCGGATGCGGCGGATGGATTCACGCGCCCCGTCATTCGCTCCGCGAACAAGGTAGATCTCGCCAAGCTGTGCAAGAACTTCCAGCATGAGATCGTCGCGGTCTTCCCGCTCGATCCCCGGTATCGAGGACAGCAGCAGATCGCGGGCCCCGAGTTCGTCGGCGGCGAACGCCATCCGACGCGTTCTCTAATTCGCCGGCGATCGACACCGCTGCATCATAAGTCCGTAGGTCGCTTCGGGTTATCCGAATCCGGGGCGGCGGACGCGTGAGTGAGGCACGTCCGCCGCCCGGGGTGCAACCGATCAACCGCAGCTCACCTTGATGTTGAAGTCCTTGGTGATCATCCCGGCCATCGGGTTCTTCAAGTCGGCGCCCTGCGCCTGACCTGTGATGGTGTAGGTCTTACCGTCCACCGCCACGTTGGCTGAGCCGACCTTCGCGCCCATGTTGTTGGCGACCGACAATGCGTTGCCGTCGACAACAAGTGCCAGCGACTCCACCTTCGGGGTGGCTTCGTCGGTCATCACGACAGCCAGCGCCTGCCGGCCCCCGGCGGACCCACTGCCGATGTTGATCTTGCCGCCCGTCTTGACGCACGTCACCGAGGCCGGGTCCACACCCGGTAGGTCAGTGCCGCCCACCTTGACCTGTGCGGCGCTGCCGGTGGCGACGCTGGGCGCCGTGCTCGACCCCGCGCTGGCCGTATGGCCGCCGCTCGAGCAGGCCACCACCGCCGACGCGCAGCCAAGTGTCCCGATCGCCGCTGCGAGAAAACGTTTCACGTGATTTCCTTCCTTCATGCGGCGCCCCAGTGGCGTCGCCATGGCGCCAGTACAGACCGTCCGTGCTGCTACCGATCCCAAATTTCGTAGCGTCAGGCGTAGGCTGCGTCGATGTCGGTGCTATGAAGGGAGACACGCGATGCCCGGCGTGAAGTGGCTGGAAAAGCCTCTGCCGCATGACTTTCCGGCAGCAACCGACTACCTGGCTTTGCTCGCGGACTCGCGGACCGTCAAAGAGCTGACCGAGGCGCTGCAGGCTGGGAGCATCGTGCACAAGAAGGCCAAAGACATTCTGCGGGCAGCGCGGCTGAGGCTGTTACCCGTCGATAATCCCCACGTTGCCGCGGATCTAGCCAAGATCAAGAAGGGGCAGCCGCTGTCGCCCATCCTGCTGGTCCGCGGCGACTTCGTGACCGGTGTTCCGTTACAGATCGCCGATGGCTACCACCGCGTGTGCGCGAGCTATCACACCGACGAGAACACCGACATTCCGGTCGTGCTCGCGGTAGCGAGCCGCCGGCAGTAGCCGACCGGACTCGTGCTTGAGTGTGTCATTGTGATCGAGATTCAGGCCGTGGGAACGGGGCCAGTAACGGTGCGGGTGGCGTCCCTTGCGTCGGGGCGCGTCAACGCCCTCGATGTCGAGCTACTGGAAGAGCTGGCCCTTGCGCTCAGCGATCTGGCGCGTTCGGGCGCCGACCCGCTCGTCCTCACCGGGGCGGGTCGCGTCTTCAGCGCCGGGGTTGACCTCAACCGCGTGGTGGAGGGCGGGCCGGACTACACCGATCGGCTGATCCCGGCGCTATCCGAGGCTTTTGAGGCGATGTTCAGCTATCCAGCACCGACCGTGGCCGCGATCAACGGCGCCGCCATCGCGGGCGGGTGCGTCCTCGCGTGCGCCTGCGACCGCCGCCTGATCAGCCCCGAGGCCCAGATCGGGGCATCCGAGGTCCGCGTCGGAGTGCCGTTTCCGGTCGCCGCGCTGGAGGTTATGCGCTACGCATGCGCAGGCCAGGCCGAGGAAGTGCTGCTCGGCGGTCGCACATATCGGGGAGCTGAGGCCATCGCCGGCGGACTTGCCCATCGCGTCGTCGCCGATGATCTGATCGATGCGGCTGTGGCGGAGGCATCCGACCTTGGCGACATCCCGGTGGACGCCTATCGCCACACGAAAACTCAGCTGCGTGCCCAGGTGGTGGCGAGGATCCGCGAGGCCGGCGGTATCGACAGCGAGGTCCGCCAGATGTGGGGCTCAGACCAGACACAGCAGCGCATCGCCGCCTACGTGGAGCGCCTTCGGCGCAGAGACTGATCAGAGACTGAGCGCAACTCGCTATTCGTCGAGGGCTTCGTCTACGGCCACGCCACCCCGGGTGCGCCGGCGCCGCATCCGATGCGACCCCTTCCCCGTCGGGCGGCGGTTACGCAACCCGCCCCGGGGCTCCTCGGTGTCTTCGGCGGCCTGTGCCACGGTCGCCGCCTCGGCCGCCTCGGGTTCTGCCTCAGACTCAGCGGTTTCGGCGGTGACCTCGGTGGGCTCGTCCGCCGGCTCTGGCTTTTCGGTTTCTTCGGTTTCTTCGGGTTTCGAAGTCCCGGGCTCCTCGGCCTCAGCCTTGACGGTCTCGACTTCGTCAGCCGCTGTCTCGTCGGCGGCTTCTTCGGGCTCTTCGCTGTCAGCCCCGTCGCCTTTCTTGCCGCGAATACGACGCTTCTTGGGTTTCTTCGCCTTGATCGGTTTCGGCGGTGGCGGCGGCAATTCGGCGACAAACGACAGATAAAACGCGAAGAACCCGAGCACCGCGATCGCGGCAGCCGCGCCGTAAATCCCGAACAACCACTGCCCGGCAGCATCCAGACTCAGCCAGATCTCGCTGATCGCTGTGCCGATGATCAGCGCCCCGGCCAGCACGTGGGCCACGATCGAGAAGACCCTGATGGATAGGGCCAGCTGCGGAGTGCCCAACTCCGGCTTGCGGGTACGCAACAGCGTGAACACCACCGGCAGTGCAGCCAGGCCGAACAATGCACCCGTCACGATCCGAAGCGTCGTCCCCACCGAATGCGTCGTGTCACCCATCAGCTCAGGCCAGCGGGGCAACACAAAGAAGAAGTAGAGGAAACCGGCACCGATCGAGAATGTCGCGTGCCACAGTATGGCGACCTTGCGCCCCATAAGCCTCCTCATGCTGGTTTGCTCAAGCCAGCCTAAAGGCGACCAACCCGATGCCAAATCCAATTCGTGCATGTCCGCATGGCGGACCAATTGCGGAGGATGCGGGATTTGAACCCGCGAGGGCTGTTAACCCAACCCGCGTTCCAGGCGAGCGCCATAGGCCACTAGGCGAATCCTCCGTGGCCATGGTAGCCGAGTGCGCGGTGGCGGCCGCCAGTTGCACGTCGGTTGCTTCGGGTCAGGTATTAGACTCACCATGGACCCCGCGCGGCGTCTATCCTGTGAACTCCCCCAGGGCCGGAAGGCAGCAAGGGTCAATGGGCTCTGTCGGGTGCGCGGGGTCCCCTACGTCGGGGCCCACTGCTCGTCCAACACATGACCGGAGAACCCACGGCGTTCGACAGCGAAAGGGTCATGGTGTCGTTGGATTCCCTCAGCCCGGAAGAGCTGGCAGCTGTGCACGCGCGCAACCAGCAGGATTACGCGGATCTGCAGGCTAAGAAGCTGGCCCTGGATTTGACCCGCGGCAAACCGTCGCCGGAGCAGCTCGACCTTTCCAACCAGCTGCTTAGCCTGCCCGGAGACGATTACCGCGACGCCGAGGGCACCGACACCCGTAACTACGGCGGCCTGCACGGCTTGCCCGGGCTGCGGGCCATCTTCGGGGAGTTACTCGGCATCGGAGTGCCCAACCTGATCGCGGGCAACAACTCCAGCCTGGAGCTGATGCACGATCTCGTCGCCTTCTCGATGCTGTACGGCGGCGTGGACTCACAGCGGCCATGGAAGGACGAACCGAGGGTCAAGTTCCTCTGCCCCGTCCCCGGCTACGACCGGCACTTTGCCATCACCGAGACGATGGGCGTCGAGATGATCCCCGTCCCGATGTGCCACGACGGTCCAGACGTCGACCTGATCGAAGAACTGGTCGCCGTTGACCCCGCGATCAAAGGGATGTGGGCGGTACCGGTGTTCGGTAACCCCACCGGAATCACCTACTCCTGGGAAACGGTTCGCCGGCTCGTCCAGATGCGGACGGCAGCACCTGACTTCCGGCTGTTCTGGGACAACGCCTATGCGGTGCACACCCTGACGCATGACTTCATCCGGCAGGTCGACGTACTGGGGCTGGCCGCCAAGGCCGGCAACCCCAACCGGCCGTATGTCTTCGCGTCGACCTCCAAGATCACCTTCGCCGGCGCCGGTGTCAGCTTTCTGGGCGGATCGCTGGGCAACATCGCGTGGTATCTGCAATACGCGGGGAAGAGGTCGATCGGCCCAGACAAGGTTAACCAGCTGCGGCATCTGCGCTTCTTCGGCGATGCCGACGGGGTACGTCTGCAGATGCTGCGCCACCAGCAGATCCTGGCGCCGAAATTCGCGTTGGCCGCCGAAATCCTGGATCGCCGGCTGAGCGATTCCAAGATCGCCTCGTGGACCGAACCCAAAGGGGGGTATTTCATCAGCCTCGACGTGTTGCCCGGCACAGCGCGGCGGACCGTCGCCCTGGCCAAGGACGCCGGTATCGCGGTGACGGAAGCGGGCGCGTCGTTCCCGTACCGAAAAGATCCGGACGACAAGAACATCCGGATCGCGCCCACCTTCCCGTCGTTGCCGGACTTGGGCGACGCGGTCGACGGGCTGGCGACCTGTGCGTTGCTGGCGGCTTCGGAGTTACTCGTTGACCCGGCACGTGCCGCGCCAAGTGTGCGCTGACGGCCTTGAGTGTGCATAGCGGGCGGGAAAACCCGCAAAATCTCGCCCTACGTTCACACGCGAAGCCACCGATGCACAGTCGATGCCAGCCCGGCTTAAGTCACCGTGCGCCGGTAGCCTGCTGACCGTGGCCCTCTACCGCAAGTACCGACCGGCGACCTTCGCCGAGGTGGTGGGGCAGGAGCACGTCACCGAACCGCTGTCGATTGCCCTGGACGCCGGCCGCATCAACCACGCGTACCTGTTCTCCGGGCCGCGCGGCTGCGGAAAGACGTCGTCGGCGCGCATCCTTGCCCGGTCGCTGAACTGCGTGCAGGGGCCGACGGCCAATCCGTGCGGGGTCTGCGACTCCTGCACCGCGTTGGCGCCCAACGCACCGGGCAGCATCGACGTCGTGGAACTCGACGCCGCTAGCCACGGTGGCGTGGACGACACCCGCGAGCTGCGCGACCGCGCGTTCTACGCGCCGGCGCAGTCCCGCTACCGGGTGTTCATCATCGACGAAGCGCACATGGTGACCACGGCGGGCTTCAATGCGCTGCTCAAGATCGTGGAGGAACCGCCCGAGCACCTCATCTTCATTTTCGCCACCACCGAACCGGAGAAGGTGCTGCCGACGATTCGATCGCGCACCCACCACTACCCGTTCCGGTTGCTGCCGCCGCGCACCATGCGCGCGTTGATCGGGCGCATCTGTGAGCAAGAGGGCGTCGCCGTCGACGACGCGGTGTACCCGCTGGTGATCCGCGCCGGCGGTGGTTCGCCACGCGACACCCTCTCGGTGCTGGATCAGTTGCTGGCCGGGGCTGAGGGCAACCACGTGACTTACCAGCGGGCGTTGGGGCTGCTGGGGGCCACCGACGTTGCACTGATCGACGACGCCGTCGACGCTCTCGGCGCCGCGGACGCGGCCGCGTTGTTCGGTGCGGTGGAGTCGGTGATCGATGCCGGTCATGACCCACGGCGCTTTGCCACCGATCTGCTGGAGCGGTTCCGCGACCTCATCGTGCTGCAAGCGGTTCCGGATGCCATAAGCCGCGGCGTGGTGGACGCTCCGCAGGACGTGCTGGACCGGATGCGTGAGCAAGCGACCCGAATCGGGCCGGCGACCCTGACCCGCTACGCCGAGGTAGTGCAGGCCGGGCTGGGTGAGATGCGCGGTGCGACGGCGCCGCGTCTGCTGCTCGAAGTCGTCTGTGCGCGACTGCTGCTGCCCTCGGCCAGTGACACCGAGTCGGCGCTGCTGCAACGCGTCGAGCGGATCGAAACCCGGCTGGACATGTCCATCCCCGGTTCCGACACCACTGCACCCGCGACTCGGGCCACTCCTCGGTCCGAGCCGGCCGAGCCGGCCGAGCCGGTAGCCCAGCCCGTCCGGTCGCGCCGGGCCGTCACTGAGCCTGTTTCTACGCCTGAGCCCAAGCCGGAGCCGGTGCCCGAACCGGCTCCGGCACCAGTCCCTGAATCACCCTCTGCGCCAGGTGAACTCAACGCGACCGCGGTGCGAACCATGTGGCCGACGGTGCGCGACAAGGTGCGCCAGCGCAGCCGCACCACCGAGGTGATGCTGGCGGGCGCCACCGTCCGCGCAATAGAGGGCAACACGCTGGTGCTGACCCACGCGTCGGCGCCGCTGGCCAAGCGGCTGTCCGAACAGCGCAACGCCGACGTCATCGCCGAAGCGCTCAAGGACGCGCTGGGAGTCAACTGGCGGGTGCGGTGTGAGCCCGGCGAATCGGCGCCGACTGTGGGGGCACTCCCCCAGGGGGAGGTACCCCCACCCGCTGGCGGGGGAGCCCAGCCGGTGATTCCCACGGCGGAAGAGCCTGCGCCTGACGTGAATTCCGCTCAGCAGGACGAAGAGGAACACATGCTTGCCGAAGCCGGCCGCAGCGAGCCGTCGGGGCCGCGGCGCGACCCCGAAGAAGTCGCACTCGAGCTGCTACAGAACGAATTGGGTGCCCGCCGCATCGACAACGGCTGACCGGTGACTAAGGCGTCCACCACGGTCGCAGCGGCAGGCTGTCGTTGCCCCGTGCGTCGACCTTGGCGGCCAGCACGTGGTGCAGCTGAAGGTTGTTCTGCTCGAAGGCCACCCGCGAAGCCGCCATGTACAGACCCCACACCTTCGCGGTCGCCAAGCCGACCTCGGCGACGGCGACGTCCCAGTGCTCGACCAGGTTGTGGCACCAGTCGCGTAGCGTCATCGCATAGTGATGCCGGAAGTTCTCCGCGTGCAGAACTTCCAAGCCGGCGTCCTGAATCTCGGTGATGATGCGTCCCGAGCCCGTCAGCTCCCCGTCCGGGAAGACGTAGCGGTCGGTGAATCCGCCTGCAAAGGAGGTCTGCTTGTTGTCGTGGCGGGTGATGCAGTGATTGAGCAGCAGACCGCCGGTGCGCAGCTTCGACTCGAGGAAGCCGAAATAGGCGGGGTAGTTCTTGACGCCGATGTGCTCGGTCAGCCCGATCGACGAAACGGCGTCGAACCCCGATTCGCCCACGTCGCGGTAGTCGGAGTGCCGCACCTCAGCCAGTTCTGAGAGCCCTTCGTCCTCGATCGCTTGTTCCGCCCACTTCGCCTGCTCGGCAGACAGGGTGGCACCGATCGCCCGGACACCGCGTCGCGCCGCATAGCGCACCATGCCGCCCCAGCCACAGCCGACGTCGAGCAGCCGGTCGCCCGGCTGTAGCCGCAGCTTCTCGAAAATCAGCCGGTACTTGTTGTCCTGGGCCTCTTCCAGCGACGCGTCGGCGTCGGGATAGACCGCACAGGTGTAGGTCATCGACGGACCGAGCACCCATTCGTAGAAGGTGTTGGAGACGTCGTAGTGATGGTGGATGGCCTCGGCGTCACGGGTCTTGCTGTGCAGCAGGCCATCGGCGACCCGTCGCCAGCGGGGCGGCATCTCCTGCGGCGGCGGTGCGATCGGCAGCAAATGCTCGACGCCGATCGAGCGGACGACGTTGGCCAGCACCCGCGCCGACGGCCGCTTGAACTCGACCCTGTCGGTCAGCGTCTTGAGCAGCTGGTACGGATCGCCGGGATGTACGCCGTACGCCTGCAGGTCACCTGCCACGTACGCGCGGGCAAGACCGAGTTCGCCGGGAGCCGTGGCCAGGTAAGTGGCGCCGCGGGGCGTCCGAAGATTCAGGCCCAGTACGGCGTCGTCGCTGCCGGCGGTGCTGCCGTCGTACGCGGTGAACTTCAGCGGCTGCCGTCCGGTTGCGGTGAAGATCTCCAGAATCTCCGCCATGCTCAGTTTGCCCGTCGTAGTGCGTTCGGGCTCTCTAGTCGTCGTCATCGCCGTTGCACCGCCTTTGCATAGAGGTCGAGGAGACGAGAATCGGGATCGTAGGTTTTCTTGACCGTGTTGTAGGCCTCGCCGCCGTAGAGTTCGTCGAACTCCTCGCGGGTGTAGAAGGAGTCGGAGTACAGCGACTTGTGCCCGTCGAGCTCACTCACCTTTGCCTCGATCGTCCGGTTGGTTACGCCCTCGGTGGCACCAGCCGGCACCGAGGACCAGAACCCGATATTGACGTAGGTGTGGTCGGCCCGGATCGGATACAGCGGCCAGCCCTCGTGATCACGGAGCCGCAACGGGCACAACCAGATCGGTGAGATGGGCACGTTGTCCAGGAACCACTCCAGGAACTCGCCGGTTCGTTCGATCGGCACCTCGATGTCCTGCACCACCCGCTCACGCGGCGGACGACCGTTGTGTGTCTCGATCCGGTCGGCGATGCCGAAGCGCTGGTCCAGGGCCACGAGCTTCCAGTAGACGCTGCTGCGCCGGTAGCGGCGGGGCCACCAGCGCCGCAGCCGCGGGTTCTGCGCGCCGAACGAGCGTGAGCACCAAAACCAATCAGTGTCCCAGCGCCAGAAGTAGTCGTTGATTGTCAGCCGGTCTTCTTTGACGCCTTCCTTACCGACAGGATCGTGCTGGATCGACCGGTAATAGATGTCCTGTCCGGTGTAGTCGCTGACCGGTCCCGGGGTGGTGGTCCGCTTGCCGACGCACAGGTAGCTCTCGTCGGCGCTGAACACCACCCCATCGAGATAGTCCACCGGGGTGCCGCCCTGTCCGCCGGTATCGACGATGCGTTCCATCGCCGCGACCATCTCGGGCAACGAGCGGAATCGGACGTGCCGCAGCGCCACAAACGGCGCGATTGGCTCCAGCTCGATTAGAAGCCTGGTTGAATACCCCAGTGTCCCATAAGAATTGGGAAAGGCGCGGAAGAGGTCGGGGTGCTGGCTGCGGGATGCGGTGAGCAATTCGCCAGCGCCGGTGAGGATATCCATCTCCAGCACCGATTCGTGCGGCAGACCGTTGCGAAACGACGCCGACTCGATACCCAAGCCGGTGACCGCACCGCCGAGGGTGATGGTCTTCAGCTGCGGGACCACCAGCGGCGAAAGGCCGTAAGGCAGCGTCGCGGCTACCAGGTCCTCGTATGTGCACATGCCGGCCACGTCGGCGGTGCGGGTTTCGGGATCGATACCGAGGACACCGGTCAGCCCCGAGGTATCCAGGCCAGGCGCATCGCGTTTGGTGCGGGCGCGGAACAGATTTGAGGTGGGCTTGGCGAGCCGAACGACGGACGTTGCGGGGATGGATTGATAACTCGTCATCAACCGGTCAACGCCCGACGTGTGAGCCGAGAGTGCAGATCCACGGATTGGCACCACATATACCCTAGTCTTCGAAAACAGCCCGTGCAGCCGTTCGGGCGGCATCACAAGAGGAGTTGCGTCTGATGGGACAGGTGAGCGCGGCTAGCACGATCTTGATCAATGTCGAGCCCGCGGCCACGCTTGCTGCGGTGGCGGACTATCAGAAGGTCCGCCCGAAAATCCTGTCCCCGCAGTACAGCGAGTACCAGGTGCTGCAGGGCGGGCAGGGGCCGGGCACGGTTGCCAAGTGGAAGTTGCAGGCCACCAAATCACGCGTTCGCGACGTGCAGGTCGACGTTGACGTCGCCGGGCACACCGTCATCGAGAAGGATGCGAACTCGTCCATGGTCACCAACTGGACGGTGGCTCCGGCAGGACCCGGCTGCAGCGTTACGGTCAAGACCACCTGGAATGGCGCGGGCGGCGTCAAGGGCTTCTTCGAAAAAACTTTTGCGCCGCTGGGGCTGAAGAAGATTCAGGGTGAGGTGCTGGCCAACCTGAAGAAGGAACTGGAGAGCTAGACCGTGCCCCATCTGGGTCGCCGTGCAGCGTTAGAGCTGAATCGGTTATGGGTGCGACTCCGATTCCGCTGGCAGGGGTGCCAGCGGATCCTCCTCGTAGCTGCCGTTGAGGACAAACGTTCCGCCTTTGCCGAGACGCGGCTGATGAGCGGGGGGTCAAGGCCGTGCAAGGTGCCTTCGCGTTTCGCAGTCTGGCGGCAAGTGGCGCTACGTGGGCGCTGGTTGCCCTAAACTCGGTGCATCGCTCCGGTGTCAGCTGGGACGGGGGAGTTGCCTATGAGTGAGTCTTCCATTCGCGTCGTCCTGCGCGAGCGCGCGAGTCTGCAGCCCAATGACACGGCGTTTACATTCCTCGATTACGAGCAAGATTGGGAAGGCGTCGCTGAAAGACTCACGTGGGCGCAGTTGTATCGGCGCGTGCTGAACCTGGCACTGGAGCTCGAAGGCTGCGGGTCGACCGGTGACCGGGCCGTCATATTGGCGCCGCAAGGGCTCGACTACATCGTTGCGTTTCTGGGAGCGTTGGAAGCGGGACTGATCGCAGTGCCACTTTCGGTTCCAACAGTTGCCATTCACGATGAGCGTGTGACGGCGGTGCTGCGGGACGCGTCGCCTTCCGTAATTCTCACGACATCCGCTGTCGTCGAGAACGTCGTTCCTTATGCTCGGCCGTCGGCGGACAATCCCGCTCCCTCGGTCGTCGAACTCGATGCGCTCGACCTGGACTCCCGCAGAGGCTCCAGCGCGCGGCGACATAGCCAGCCGGACATTGCGTATCTGCAGTACACATCCGGGTCGACCCGGACACCGGCTGGGGTCGTGGTCTCGCATCGCAATCTGTTGGCCAACTGGGAGCAGATGGTCTCGAACTATGTTGCCGATTACCCGATGCCCAAGTCCACCGTGTCGTGGCTGCCGTTCTATCACGACATGGGATTGATGTGCGGTGTGTGCACCGGAATTCTGGGTGGATGGCCCACGGAGTTCATGACTCCGATATCGTTCCTGCAGCGACCTGCCCGGTGGATGCAATCGCTGGCACGCAATCCGCACGTTTTGTCGGCGGCCCCGAATTTCGCCTTCAAACTCGCGGCCGTACGAACCACGGACGACGATATGACCGGGCTCGACCTTGGGGACGTGTCGTTCATCAATTGCGGTGCCGAGCGCGTGAACCCGGCCACGATCAAGCACTTCACAAAGCGGTTTGCACCGTACAACTTTCCCAAGTCGGCGATACGCCCCTCGTATGGACTTGCAGAGGCAACGGTCTTCGTAGCCACCAACGAGCCGGGTCGGCCGCCCGACTTCGTCCATTTCGAGCCCGAGAAATTGTCGGCCGGCCACGCGGAGCGATGCACTGCCGGTACGCCACTGGCGAGTTATGGCAGGCCGAGGTCGCCGCTCGTGCGTGTCGTCGATCCCGATACCGCGACCGAGAGGCCGGCGGAAGTAATCGGCGAGATCTGGGTGCACGGTGACAACGTCAGTTCCGGCTACTGGCACAGACCAGTCGAGACGAAGCAGACCTTCGCGGCAACGATAAACGCTCCTTTGCCTGGCACACCCGCAGATCGTTGGCTGAGAACCGGAGACCTCGGCTTCTTCTCCGAGGGAGAGTTGTTCATCGTGGGCCGCATCAAGGACCTCTTGATCGTGCGCGGGCGTAACCACTATCCCGATGACATCGAGGCAGCTGTCACGGAGATATCAAGGGGCCGATCCGCGTCCATAGCGATCGTGGATGAATCCACGGAAAAGCTCGTGGTGATCGTCGAAGTCAAGAAGCGAGGCCAGTCCGAGGGGGAAGTAGCCGAAAACCTCCGTGACATCCAGGAACAAGTCACCTCGGTGATATCCAATTCGCACGGCGTGAGCGTCCAGGACGTCGTACTGGTGGCGCCGGGCTCGATTCCCATCACGACAAGCGGCAAAGTGCGGCGAGCAACCTGCGTCGAACTCTATCGAACCAGTGGATTTCAACGTTTGTCTCCCGAATCGCCGGGTTAACCTCGCAGTCACGGTGAGTCAAAGTCATTGGCGCCCAAACGAAGATCGGCGACATTAGGGCTGGCAGACCCGTTAGTGGGTAGTCTATTGGTCGCGGTTTCAAATTCCGCCTGCCCCGGTTTTGGGGTGTGTGACTTCGGTTGATGTTTGATGTCTCGGGGTCGGTGGACCGACACGCATCTGGAGTCACGACTGCGCCCTGCACGAGTTCAAGCGGGATCAGGGTTCGCGATCCCGACGGCGATCGCCAGTTTGCCGGGCGCGACTGGCAACCGCCACCGTCGGGCCCAACCGTTGAGTGCGGAATTCGATGGTAATCGCCGGGTCGGCGAAATGGGCGAGCGCACTCATCGCCGACGGGCTGTAGGCGCGTAGCTGGCTGATGAAACCGTCGTGTGCCACCGGGATCAGCCCAGTGAAGGGCCACACCGGCGCCAACACCACCAAGTGAAGCGGTGCCGGCAGCCTGCGCAGGTCGATGACTAACAATTTGTTCGCGGCCCGGGACCCTTCGGCGAACACTTGGGCCGCCAGTGCAGGCGGCAGATGATGTAACGACATCGCAAACACCGCGAGGTCGTAATGCCCGTCCGGGGCGTCGATTGCGGTGGCGTCCATCTGCTGCACGGTGGCCCGTGGGTGACTGCCGAGGTCGCCGGCGGCGACGGCGGCCACAAACGTGGGGTCGATGTCGGTGACCGTCACCTGAGCAGTGGGGTGAGTCTCCAGCAGCTTGCTCGACAGCCCGCCGAGGCCGGCCCCGAGTTCGAGGATCTTCGGAGACGGGACATCGGCCACCTCAGCAAGCACCATCTTGGCCAACTTCTCATGAGCACCCAAGAACCGTCGTCGTCCGGCGCGGTCGAGTGAGCGGACGACCTTTTGCTTCAGATCGTCGACGTCGTCGCGGTCAAGGTATTCCAGCCGGTTGGTCTGCAACCGACGGTCCAGCCAGGAGGCGTCCGGCCCGCCCCGGGGCATGCTCACGATGTCGCGGGCTTTGCTGTCCACGTAGACCATCATGGACGATGGCGGCAGTGATCGACCGCGGTTTGCGCCAAGTCGGGTTTGCTCGTTGGCTCGATGACCCGGCCACCAGAGGAACCTGAGGTCACAGCCCTACAACATCGCCGGACCCGCGCAGTGATAAAAGTCAGGTCAACCGTCGCCTCGACCTTCCTCAGCCCGCGAAATCCCAGCTCAGCTCACAAGCCTGCTAATCAAGAACGCCGGAGCCCTGCGCAGCGAGCCCGTCGGTACGCACAACGACGGAAACAGAAACGCGCTACCATGAACCACCAGTTTTCCCGAAGGAGGAAAATGCGCCGAATTGCCCTTTCGATCTACTGGCCCTTCCGGAGAGTTGTCCGCTCCTTTGGCCTGATGCGACAGAAAGACGCCGCGGCTTACTACACGATGATCGGCGACGACCTCATCGACTTTATGAATGAAGGGTACGTCAATAACTCCAAGCCGCTGTGGCTCAACCTCGGTTACTGGAAAGTCGCTCGCACCTATCCCGACGCTTGTGTCGCGATGGTCGAACTCCTGGGAACGCGGGCCGGGCTGAAACCAAGCGATGGAGTCCTCGACGTCGGCGTCGGTTTCGCGGAGCAGGACTTTGTTCTACTCGATCGGTTCAAGGTTTCTCACATCACGGGCATCGACATCACACCCGTCCACGTCGATAAGGGCCGGGAACGCGTCGCCAGGCGCGGGCTGGAGAAACAAATCGACATTCGACTCGGTTCCGCGACCGCAATGGAGTTTCCCGACGCATCGTTCGAAAAAGTCTTGGCCCTGGAATGCGCATTCCACTTTGACACGCGTGATCAATTCATGCGCGAAGCATTTCGCGTCCTCAAACCAGGAGGAACCATTGCGCTCGCCGACATGCTCCCGAATCCAGGTAAGAAATCCGGCCTGATGACCGTTTTCGGCCGAAAGGTCGGCCACATTCCCGAAGCCAATTGCTATGACCGGGAGGAATACCCCCTGCGGCTGGCTGCCGCGGGATTTGGCGATGTCCTCGTGGAATCGATCCGGGAAGACGTGTACCCCGCGATGGCCAAGTACATTTGGCAGCGCGTTCAGGAAAAGAAAAAGATGGATGAAGTGGTCGTGGAAGTGACGGAAGACGATCGCGCCCAGTGCCGCGGCGTATCGCTGTGGGAACGATCGAACGGCTTCGCGGACTATGTGATCGTGTCGGCGCGGAAGCCTTTGGACACCAACGGAGTCCCAGCGTCCACTTAAATGGCAACGCCGAACATGTTTTCGGCGGAGGCAGTCGAGGTTCGACGGGTGAGTGGGCGCGATTGGGTAGACGACGGTGTGTCGACGTCGCATTCGATCGCCGGATGGTCGCGCCCGGGCGCTCTGCAGGTCAGGTCCCGGCAGCGCACGAAGTCGGCCAGGGCTCGCGATGGGGTGTAACCCGACTTGGCTCAGTTTAGTGCGCACCGGAGGCGGCGATCGTGGCGAGGGCTTCGCGGAGGTCGTCGGGTAGGGGGTCGGCGGCGGTGAGGGTCTGTTTTCCGGCGCGGATCGTCACGGTGCGGTAGCGGCGGGCGGTGCGCACGAATTTCTTGATGCTCCAACCGGTTTTGGTGCTCGATCCAGTGGCTGACGGCCAGGGCGGCGAACACGATGCGTCAGGTGGGCTTCGATCGATTCGCGTTTGTGGTGGTAGATCGGTCGGGCCTGCAGGTCGTGCTTGGACATCCGGAAGCTCTTCTCGATGCGCCACAGCTGGTGGTAGGCGTCGATGACGAACTCCGCGGTCTGGCCGGTGAGGTTGGTGGTGTAGCCCTTCCACCCCGGCCAGGGCCCGGGCTTTGGCCTCCAGGTCGCGATTCACTGACTTGGTTGCGCCGGTGAGCTCGATGAAGCGGTTGCGTTTGACCGGGGCTTTGCCCGTCGACGGCGCGTTGGGCTTTGGCGATCTGTTCGTCGATCCCGCGCAGGGTGCGCCGGGCCCGGTCATGGCGGTACTGGTAGTAGACGACCCGGTCGGGGATCCCGCGGGCCTTCTCGCTGCTGGTGGCCGGCCACGGCTGGGTCAGCACCAGGGCATCGGGATCTCCTCGCCGGGGTGCTTATCGCGCCATTCCCGGACCACGTCGGGCAGGAACGGGATGCGGGTGCCCAGGATGAACGACAACCCCGCAGCTTGGATCGCGATCTGGTTGGCCTCCGAGATCATGCCCGCATCCGCCACGACCGTCACGTCGGTCAACTGGTGGGCAGCCTTGAAGGCGTTGATCACCGGCAGCATGGTGGCCGTCTCGGCCTTGTTGCCCTCGAATGCCTGCACGGCTCAGCGGCAATCCGGTCGCATCGGTGAGCAGACCGATGGTGATCTGCGGTTCCAGGCGGCGTTCCTTGGAGTTATGCCGACGTCGGCATAACTCCAATTACGCCGAGGTTGCGGTTATGCCGAGGTCGTGGTGGCTGTGGTGGTGTTCGTGCTGCTCGGCGGGTTTGGCGGGGGTGGCCCGCGCGGCATAACCGCCGTGATGGGCTTGGCCCTCACAGTCTTTCGAGGAAGTTGATGAGCTCATCAGCGGGCCGGTAGCGGCCGGGGATCCTGTTCGGCTCGGGGACGCGGGCCAAGGCACGTTCCTTGATAGTCATGTCGGCATGCAGATAGATGTGGGTGGTCACCGGGCTTTGGTGGCCCAGCCACAGGGCGATGACGGAAGTGTCGACGCCGGCGTGCAGCAGCGTCATCGCCGCGGTATGCCTCAGGGTGTGAGGAGTGACGTGCTTGGAGCTGATGGACGGGCAGCTGAGCGCGGCGGCGGTGGCGTGTTTGGCGACGAGTCGTTGAACGGCGTCGGCAGACATCCGGGTTCCCCGGTGTGTCGGGAACGCTGGGCCGCTGGGTGCGGGCCCAGCTTCTGGTAGCCAGGCGCGTAGGACGGCCGCGGTCTGGCGGGTCAGCGGGGTGGCGCGTTCTTTCCGGCCCTTGCCTGTGGTGTGGACGGCTGCGCCGGGTGTCGTGGTGGTGATGTCCTGGATCGTCAACCCGGTCACCTCCGAGACACGAAGTCCGGTCTGAACGGTCGTGAGGAGCAGAGCGTGGTCGCGGCGCCCGTACCAGGTGGCGCAGTCCGGCGCCGCGAGGAGTGCGTCGGTTTCGGGACTGGTCAGGTACGACACGGTTGCCCGGTCGTGACGGCGTTGCGGGATCGCCAAGACCTGGCTTGCGGTGTGGGCTCGGTCAGGGATCAGCGGCAGCGCATAGCGGTAGAAGGAGTGGATCGCGGCCAGGCGCGCGTTGTGGGTTGCCGTGCTGTTGTGTCGTTCGTTGTCGAGGTAGCTGAGGAACGCGCCGACGGTCAGCGTGTCGAGGTCGTCGATCGTGAGACGGGATGGGGCCTTCTTCGTCTTCTGGGCGGCGAACATCAGCAGGAGCTTGATGGTGTCGCGGTAGGCCGCGATGGTCTGCGGGCTGGCCTGTAGCTGTCGGACCAGCCGTTCGGTGAAGAAACCCTGGAGCAGGGATGTCACGGTCGGCACGGTCATGACGCCGGCTCCGTGGTGGGCGAGCCCGCTTGTGCGTCAAGGCGATACGCGGCGTGTGCGAGCAGTTCGGGTACTGCGTGCAGATACCAGTACGTCGAGGCGGGATCGACATGACCGAGCCAGGTCGACAGCAGTGGCAGGCGCAGTTGAACGTCGTGGCCGTCGCGGTACCAGTCGATCATCGTGGCCACGACGAAGGTGTGCCGCAGGTCGTGGAGCCTGGCTGGCCTGCGGCCGGGCTCGGTGGTCAGACCGGCAGCGGCGACGATCTGCTTGAACGTAACGCCCAGGGTGTCCGGGTTGAGCGCCCCGCGTCGGCTGTTGACGAACACGGTGGGGCAGGCTCGCGCGGCCGTCCCTACCCACTCCTGACGAGCCTGGAGGTAGCGGGCCACAACGGTGGCAGTGGTCGGATGGATGAACACCAGCCTGGACTTGCCGAACTTCGTCTGCAGTACCTGAATCACACCGTTGGCCAGATCGATGTCGCCGACAGTCAAATGGCACGCCTCGCCGGGGCGCATCCCGGTGGCCGCGAGCAGGCCGATCAGCGTGCGCCACGTCAGCGCTTTGAACCGCGGAGACAAGGTATCCGCGGCAGCAAGGAGTGCGAGGATCTCGGCCTCGCTGAACACGTTTGGCTCCTTCGGCCGGTATCGCCGGCTGCGGATCGCTTCGGCAGGAATCTCCGTGGCCTGGTCCAGCGCGTACTGATATCGGGCGAAGATCCGTACCGCATCCATCCTGCGGGCGAACAGAGCGTCACTGACGGGCACCTTGATCCTGGCCGTGGCCCATTCCATCGCGAGGTCGTTCTGGACGCGGGTCGCCCCGCGTGCCTCGCAGAAGGCAACGAAGCTCAGCAGCAGCTTGCTCAGGCCTTCGACCTTGAAGCCCATCGCCCGGCGCGTGGCCAGGTAGTCGGTGACGTTGGCACGCAGCGTGTTCATGATCGGCATCCCGGCCACGGGCGAGCCAGACTCCGAGCAGCGTCATCAGCATCTGCGCCGGTAGGTGCGCTACCGGGCCAAGGCCGCGCGAGCGGTCGCAGAGCGACCTCATCGACCTTGGCGTAGATCGCGGTCGACCTCGCGCTGCGGTGGCGCAGCACCTGCCCCACCTCCGACAGCGGCGCCCCGGCCCGCAGCATCGCCGTCGCCAGCGTGTGACGCAGACAGTGCGCACCGATGCGGTCCAGCCCGGCAGCCTGGCATGCGCTGCCGACGATATGGCCGATCGCCCCAGAAGACAGCGGCCGACCGGGCGGTCTGAGCGTGGTGAACACCGACCGCGTCGGACACTCGGGCCGCCCATCGACCAGCCATGCGGCGATCGCTTCTCCCGGCCCGGCCGGCAGAGGCAGGCGTTCAACCCGGTCACCCTTGCCGATGACGGTGAGTTCCCCAGCCCGCCAGTCGATGTCGTCCAGACGAAGACTCGCGACTTCGCCTCGCCGAAGCCCGAGTCGAGCCAACAGCAGCAAGATCGCGTAGTCGCGGCGGTCGGTGGCCGTGAACCGCCAACGCCCCGCGACCGCCAGAAGGCGCTCAAGGTCTGCTGCCGGGACCGATCTCGGCAGCGACGCCAAATGCCAGCCCGCGGACACCGGAACCGCGCCCCACAACCCGACCGACGTTCGACCCGTCGCGTGCGCGAACCGCAGGAACGAACGCACCGACCTCGCCATCGACTTCACCGAATTCGTGTTGCGATCCCGGCAGTACTCGACCATGAACGCAGTAATGGTCCCGGCGTCCAGCAGACTGACTGACACCTGAACGGGCTGGGGCAACGCCTCGAGGAACCGCTCCACATTCCAGCAGTAGTTGTCGATGGTGATCGGCGCCAACCCACGCTGACGGCCCAGCCACTCTCCGAACTCGACGAGCACACCACTCACCGAAGCCGTGCCGTCGCGGGCATCGGCGGTACATAACGGGTCCATGAGTTTGTCCTCCTGATAGGCCAACCAGAGCACCACCAGACAGGCACACCGCCGCCCGCATCGCCAGGGTTATGCCGCACGGGCCACCCCCGCCAAACCCGCCGAGCAGCACGAACACCACCACAGCCACCACGACCTCGGCATAACCGCAACCTCGGCGTAATTGGAGAACCCGGGCTCGCGGAACCCGTCGGCGGTGTCGGTCTCGAAGTACAGCGTGGTGACGTCATAGAGCACCAGGGTGGCCGGACCCAGACCGGCATGACGGGCGCATGCTACTGATAAGGATTGGCGCACAGCAGGTTTGGCGTAGAACGGGAGCCGACGCTTGATGGTCGCATACGACGCCGGGGACACACCGACTTCCTGCACGACGCGCAGACTGTCGACCTTGCTGGTCGGCTCAATGATCCGCGCCAACACCAGATCACGAAACACGATGTCGCCCTTGGCAACCGATGCGAATCCCAATGACTCGTACGCCACGCACAGCGCATCCCACAGATAGCTCATCCGTGACGACGTGATCGGCAACGGCCCCGAACCGGCCGCCTGCGCCAGCCCGAGGTCCAGCTCAGCCTGCCCCGCGGCCAACCGCTCCGCCGCCGCAGCTTTCAACGCCGCCAACTCCTCGTCATCGTGGGCTGAACCGACATGCTCGATCGAGCGCGACCCCCGCCGCGAGGACCACACGATCTGCACCGCCGTGGCCCCCGAGGCCGTCTTCACGGTCCGTAAGTAGGCCACCCCCGCAGCCTACGGCCCCCAATTAGTGCACAAATCCGCATCACCAAGCCACCAAAGCCGCAGGTCAATCGACCGCGCTGCCCGGGAGCCCCAGAACGTGAGCCAAGTCAGGACGGGTGAGTGGGCGCGATTGGGTAGACGACGGTGTGTCGACGTCGCATTCGATCGCCGGATGGTCGCGCCCGGGCGCTCTGCAGGTCAGGTCCCGGCAGCGCACGAAGTCGGCCAGGGCTCGCGATGGGGTGTAATGCTTCGGCTTCGGCGTCGAGCGGCGGGATGGTCGGTAGGCGCCGCGCAGCGCCGGCCAGCCGAGCGTCCAATCAGACGCAAAGCATTCCCGATCGACAATTTATTGTCGATGTGGGCCCTGTGCAGGTTGGAGTTACTCAAACGGGCTAGAGCAGTCCGAGCAGTTGCAAGTCGGTGACGTACTTGATGATGACCGGCGCCGAGACGTGCGGGATGTCCTTGTCGGGGCCGATTTTCGCTTCTTGCACCGCAGCACGGAATCGGTCGGTCGGCGCGTAGGACCCGCGGGTCGGCTCGGGGGGCTGCAACTGCTTGGCAGCGTGTAACAGGAACTGCAACACCTCCAGGACCGAGTGCCGGCGCTGTCGATCCGGCAGGGCACGCAGGCCGGCCTCGAAGCGCTGCAACCACTCCCCGAAGTCACCGATGCGCTGGATCGGGTAACCGGCCTCGATCAGCCAGTCGACGTACTCATCGAGCCCGATGCCGTCGTCGTGCGGGTTCATCACATGGTAGGTCTGAAATCCGTCGACCACCTGGACACCCAGCGTGGCGATCGCCTCGGCGACGAAACCGACGGGCAGCCCGTCGAAGTGCGCGCGTTGCCGATTGCCGTCGGCGTCGAGCTGGAAGAACGAGTCGGGCGCGACGCCGGTGGCCATGAGGCTCAGCGTCGTCCGGGTGAACACGTCCGGCACGTTGAGCTGGCCCGCGTAGGTGGTGTCGGCCAGGATTACGTCGCAACGAAATACCGCGACCGGCAGGCCGCACAAGTCGTTGGCCTCGCGCAGCAGCACCTCACCGGCCCACTTGCTGGTGGGGTATCCGTTGCCGTAGCTGTTGTCGATTGTGCGGGTGGGGCTGATGACCCGGATGTCGGCATCCTCGGTGAACACCGACCGCTCGATCTGGTAACCCACGGCGCTCGTCGACACGTAGGTGTAGGGCTTGATCTTTGTGGTGAGCGCGATCCGGATCAGCTCGGCGGTGCCCATGACGTTGGGGCCGAACAGCTCGCGGTAGGGCAGGACGGTGTTGACCAGGGCTGCGGGATCAACGATCAGATCGACGGTGTCGGCCAGCCGCTGCCAGGTCTGCTGGTCTAGGCCCAGGTTGGCTTCGCCCTTGTCGCCGGCGACGACCTGCAGATGATCGGCGGCCAGTTCCTGGAAGTGCCGCAGCAGTTCGCGGGTCGCCGCTGTCGAAGGTCTTGTCGAGACGGCGTCGCGCATCCTCGTTGGACTTGGCTCGCACCAGGCAGATCAGCGTGCCATCGACCAGCTCCATCCGCTCGAGCCATTGCAGGGCCAGGTAACGCCCGAGGAAACCGGTCGCCCCGGTCAGCAGGACCGTTCGCACCTCAGTGCTAGCCCGGGGCAGCGTCGGGGCGGCGGACAGCGTCGTGGCGTCGATGAACTTGTCCAGCGTGAGGTCGCCGGCGTGCACCTCGGTGGTATCGACTCCGTGCACAGACGCAAAGCTGGGCCCCGCCAAGCTGGCAGGTCTGCCCAACTCCTGGCTCAGGCTTCTAACGGACGGCGCGTCGAATATTGTGCGCACCGCAAGATTGGTATCAAGGGTTTTGTTGATCGCGTCGATCACCGGCATCGCCAACAGCGAATTCCCGCCCAGGTCGAAGAACGATTCGTCGACCCCGACGCGCTCAACACCCAGGACCTGGGCGTAGATGCCCGCTACGATCTGCTCGGTCTGGGTCCGCGGCGCCTGGAAGGGCGTGGCGGCAAACACCGGCGCCGGCAGCGCCTTACGGTCGATCTTGCCCGAGGAGGTTAACGGGAACTCCTCAAGCACGACAATCTGGGACGGCACCATGTAATCAGGCAACCGCGCGCTCAACTGCTGACGCACCGCGCTGATCTTGGTGTTGGTGCGGGGGTCGTTGGCGTGGGGGGTGCTTTGGTGGGCCCCGGTGGGTGGCAGGTAGAGGTCGGTCAGCGGTGGAGTGTGCTGGCGGTGGGGTTCGGGGGCGATGAAGACGGCATCGAGGGTGCCGGGTTGGGCGCCCCAGGTGACGGCGACGTGATATCCGGCAGCTTTGCCGAAGCGGTGCAATTGTTCGGGAGTGGCGGTGTCGGGGGTCGCGGTGACGCTGGCCGGGGCGATTGCGTCGGCTAGCGATAGCCCGGCGGCGAGGGCTTGTTCGATGTGGACGTCGGTGATCACTCCGGCGCGGGGGATCTCGGCAATGCGGACCGCGGCGGGACGTTGCGTTATCAACTGGGTGCGCAGCCCGCCCAGCCCTGCGCATTGGGTCCACGTCCACGTGGGCACTGTCGCCAGCGAGCGTACCCACGTGGGGGTTTTATGGACGACAACGTCGTAGCGGTACCGGTTCAGTTCGTTGTCGGCCAATCCGCGTTTGACTTGGATGTCGAGTCCGGCCACTGACGGGTGGTCGGCAGCCCAAGTGGTGAAAAACTCTGGGGCCAGCAGCAATTCGGGTTCGCTGAGCATGGCGCGGCGAACTCGTTGGCGGATCTCGGCAGTGTCCGTGGTGTCAGTGCGGGCCAGCGCGACTGCGGTTTGGAACGCGCCCTGCAAAGTGCGGTTACGGACGTCGCCGATGAACAGTGCCCCGCCGGGGGCCAGCAGTTCCAGGGCGTTGTCGATGAGGTCGGCCAGATATCCCTGATTGGGGAAGTACTGGATGACCGAGTTGAGAATGACGGTGTCGAAGTAGCCCTGCGACAGTCCATCGATCGCGTGGGCGGGTTGGGTCAGCAGCTGGACCCGATCACGCCACGGGATCGGCAACTGCTCAAGTGAGCGGGCGAGGTTGTCGATCGCCACCGCCGACATGTCGGTGGCGACATAGTGTTCACACTGCGCCGCGATCTGCGACAACACCAATCCTGAGCCCGCGCCGATCTCCAACACTCGTCGCGGCTGCAGGGCCATGATCCGATCCACTGTGGCCGAGCGCCACTCCACCATCTCGTCGAGCGGAATCGGCTCATCGGTGTAGCTGCTGTTCCAGCCGCGAAAATCCATGCCGAACCGCGGCCCCTCGACCTCACCTCCGTACACCTCGTTCCAGACGTGTTGCCACTCCTCGACGATTCCGGCGTCGTGGTCGGCGGTGGTGGTGTGCTCGAGGGTGATGTACGCGACGAGGTGGGCGCCGGTGTTGGTGTGGTGCACGGTTGCGGCTGCCTGGGCGACCTGCGGGCAGGCCAGCAGGGTGTTTTCGATTTCACCTAATTCGATGCGCTGTCCGCGCAATTTGATCTGGGTGTCCGCGCGGCCCAGGTAGTCCAGCGTTCCGGCCCGGGTCCAGCGCACCAGGTCACCGGTGCGGTACATGCGCGCCCCGGCAGCCCCAAAGGGGCCCCCAAAAGGATTTGCGACGAACCGTTCCGCGGTCAGCTCCGGTCGACCCACATAGCCACGCGCCAGCACGGGCCCGCCGATATACAGCTCGCCGACCACCCCGATGGGCACCGGGTTCAACCGGGCGTCGAGCACCAGCGCGCACACGCCAGGCATCGGGGCACCGATGTCCACCGGTTGGCCCGCCGACAGCGGCGCACTGTAGGTGATCCAGATGGTGGTCTCGGTGGGGCCGTAGGTGTTGAACATCTGCCGACCCGGCGCCCAGGTGGCCGCCAACTCTCCCGGGAGGGCCTCCCCAATGGTGAGCAGCGTGTCCACCCCGTCCAGCGGGGCACGATCCAGCGACGACAGCACCGTAGGCGTGAACACCGCCGCGCTGACCTGCTGGCGCTGCAGCAGCGTGGTCAAAGCTTCCCCGGCGTATGCCTCCGGCGGCGCCACCACCAGCGCCGCCCCGGACCCCACCGCCAACAGCAACTCGCCGACCGACACATCGAAGGTCGGCGCGGCCAGCAACAGCAACCGCGAATCCGCGTCCAACCCGAACACCTCGCCCAGCGCGCCCGCACCCAGCAGCCCGGCATGGCTGACCGCGACGCCCTTGGGGGCACCGGTGGACCCCGACGTGAACATCACATAGGCGGTGGTGTCCACTCGCAACGGCGCCAGCCGGTCGGCGTCGGTAATCGGATCCGCGCACCGCCCGGACACGTCCAGATCGTCGATACGCAGCACTGGGCGCGCCCCGGCCCCGGACATGGTGTCGGCGCCACAAGTCAACACACACACCGCCGCCACCGTGTCCAACATCGTGGCGATCCGCTCGACCGGATAGGACGGATCCACTGGCACATACGCTCCGCCGGACTTGACCAGGGCCCACCACGCCACCACCAACTCCAGAGACCGACCCATCGCCACACCCACGGCGCGCTCGGGACCCACGCCCTTCTCAATCAGCACCCGCGCCAACCGCGTCGACCATTCATCAAGCTCGCGATACGACACCTCGCGGGCACCGTCGACCACCGCCACCGCGTCCGGGTCGGCCGCTACCGTCGCGGCCAACAGCTGCGGCGCCAGCCCCACCGGCGCTTCAACGCGAGCACCAGACCACTCCGACAGCACCAGGTCACGCTCACTGCGATCGAGCAGCTCGACGTCACCCACCACGACCGACGCATCCGCCACCACCGCCTCGATCACCCGTCCTAGCCAGGTGACCAGCCGCTCGATGGTGGCCCGGTCAAAGAGATCCGTGGCGTAGGTCACCACCCCGGCCGCCATCGGCGCGGCCGGATCGTCGGTCGGCACCTCACTGAACTCGAAGTCCAGGTCGAACTTGGCGGTGCCGGTCAATGCCGTCAGCGGCTCAACGCTGAGCTCGTCGAACGACAACACGTCGGGCCGCACATTGTTCTGGAAGGCCATGAACACTTGAAACAGCGGATGATGTGCCGTCGAGCGCACGGGGTTGAGCTGCTCGACCAGGCGCTCGAACGGAACATCCTGATTGCTGTAGGCATCCAGCGCCTTCTGGCGAACCTGTTGGAGCACATCGCTGAACCGGTGCGCAGAATTGACACCCACCCGCAACACCCATGTGTTGACGAAGAACCCGACCAGATCGTCGAGCGCCTGATCCAACCGCCCGGCGATCGGCGTGCCCACCACCACGTCCTCGCCGACGCCGACCCGGTGCAACAACACCGCCACGACCGCCTGCAGCACCATTGAGGCCGTCGTATTATGCGCCGCTGCAACCTGTTTGACGCCAGCCCACACTTGCGGGTCGATGCGCACGTCGATCCCATCACCGCGGAAACTGGGCTCCGGCGAGCGGGCCCGATCCGTCGGCAGCTGCGCCACCACCGGCAGATCGGCCAACTCCTGCCGCCAGTACCGCAACTGCCCCGCAATAACGCTGTCTGGATCGGATTCCGCGCCCAACAATTCCTGTTGCCAGAGCGTGAAATCCGCATACTGCACCGGTAACGGCGCCCACCGTGGCGCCTGCCCCCGCGCCCGTGCCCGGTACGCCTCGGCGATGTCTCTGACCATCGGAGCGAACGACCATCCGTCAAAAGCGATGTGGTGCACCACAATTGCCACCACATGCTGCTCGGGCCCAACCGAATAGATCTGCGCACGGATCGGGATCTCTGCCGACAAATCGAACCGATACCCCGCCAGCGCAATCACCCTGCCGGCCACATCCTGCTCCGCCAAAGACATCACCGCCGGGTCCCCGCGCTGCCACATGCCCGCCTGGGCCGGCATCACCTGCTGGAATGGCACACCGTCGATGTCGGGGAATACGGTGCGCAGCGATTCGTGGCGGGCGATGACGTCGTCGAGTGCCGCTCCCAGCGCCTCGACATCCAGGCACCCGCTCATCCGAAAAGCGATCGGCATGTTGTAGGTCGCAACCCCGCCCTCGAAACGGTTGAGGAACCACAACCGGCTTTGGGCAAACGACAGCGGGACCACCGCGGGCCGCTGACCAGCCACCAACGGCTTACGCCGACCCGCATCTCCACCCGAGTCGTCGGCTCCGACCCGCTCTGCACCCAGCAGTCCGAGCAGTTGCAAGTCGGTGACGTACTTGATGATGATCGGCGCCGAGACGTGCGGGATGTCCTTGTCGGGGCCGATTTTCGCTTCTTGCACCGCAGCACGGAATCGGTCGGTCGGCGCGTAGGACCCGCGGGTCGGCTCGGGGGGCTGCAACTGCTTCGAATTGCGCAGCAGCAACATCTGCAGCACCGAATTCTGGCGCTGTCGATCCGGCAGGGCACGCAGGCCGGCCTCGAAGCGCTGCAACCACTCCCCGAAGTCACCGATGCGCTGGATCGGGTAACCGGCCTCGATCAGCCAGTCGACGTACTCATCGAGCCCGATGCCGTCGTCGTGCGGGTTCATCACATGGTAGGTCTGAAATCCGTCGACCACCTGGACACCCAGCGTGGCGATCGCCTCGGCGACGAAACCGACGGGCAGCCCGTCGAAGTGCGCGCGTTGCCGGTTTCCGTCGGCGTCGAGCTGGAAGAACGAGTCGGGCGCGACGCCGGTGGCCATGAGGCTCAGCGTCGTCCGGGTGAACACGTCCGGCACGTTGAGCTGGCCCGCGTAGGTGGGGTCGGCCAGGATCATGCCGGAGCGAAACACCGAGACCGGCAGCCCGCACAAGTCGTTGGCCTCGCGCAGCAGCACCTCGCCGGCCCACTTGCTGTTGCCGTAGCCGTTGGCCAGGCTTCCGTCGATTGTGCGGGTGGGGCTGATGACCCGGATGTCGGCATCCTCGGTGAACACCGACCGCTCGATCTGGCGGCCGACGTCTGAAGTCGACACGTAGGTGTAGGGCTTGATCTTTGTGGTGAGCGCGATCCGGATCAGCTCGGCGGTGCCCATGACGTTGGAGCCGAACAGCTCGCGGTAGGACAGGACGGCGTTGACCAGGGCTGCGGGATCAACGATCAGATCGACGGTGTCGGCCAGCCGCTGCCAGGTCTGCTGGTCTAGGCCCAGGTTGGCTTCGCCCTTGTCGCCGGCGACGACCTGCAGATGATCGGCGGCCAGTTCCTGGAAGTGCCGCAGCAGTTGCGGGTCGCCGCTGTCGAAGGTCTTGTCGAGACGGCGTCGCGCATCCTCATTGGACTTGGCTCGCACCAGGCAGATCAGCGTGCCATCGACCAGCTCCATCCGCTCGAGCCATTGCAGGGCCAGGTAACGCCCGAGGAAACCGGTCGCCCCGGTCAGCAGGACCGTTCGCACCTCAGTGCTAGCCCGGGGCAGCGTCGGGGCGGCGGACAGCGTCGTGGCGTCGATGAACTTGTCCAGCGTCAGGTCGCCGGCGTGCACCTCGGTGGTATCGACTCCGTGCACAGACGCAAAGCGCAGATCGCTGGCCGGGCTCGCGGCGGGAACTATTTCCACCAGCCCGTCATCTCTACCCAACAGCTGACTCAAGCTTCTGACGGACGGCGCGTCGAACAAGGCGCGCACCGCAAGGCCGCTATCCAGGCTGGCGTTGATCGCGGCGACCAGGCGCATCGCCGACAGCGAATCCCCGCCCAGATCGAAGAACGAGTCGTCGACCCCGACCCGCTCGAGCCCGAGTACCTGTGCGTAGATGCCGGCCAGGACCTCCTCGACCGCGTTGGCGGGGGCGCGGTAATGATCGCCATCCTGGTATTCGGGTGCCGGCAGGGCGCGCCTGTCGAGTTTGCCGTTGACCGTCAAGGGCAGCGCCTGCACTACCACCACCGCGGCAGGGACCATGTAGGCCGGTAGCCGTTCGGCAAGCTGCGCGCGCACCGCGGCTGGGTCCACTGCCCCGGTGACCGACTCGGTGACGTAGCCCACCAGGCGCTTGTCGCCGGGGCGGTCTTCGCGGGCGATCACCACCGCCTGCTCCACCCCGTCCAACCCGGCCAGTGCCGCCTGAATCTCACCGAGCTCGATGCGATACCCGCGGATCTTGACCTGCTCATCGGCGCGCCCGAGATACTGCAGCTGCCCATCGGCGCCCCACCGCACCAGATCCCCGGTGCGATACATGAGTGTTCCGGGTGCCCCGGCACCGCCGAACGGACAGGCCACAAACCGCGACGCCGTCAGCCCGGCCCGGCGCACATACCCACACCCGACGCCGCGGCCGGCCACATACAACTCGCCGACCACCCCGACCGGCACTGCCCGCAACCATCCGTCCAGCACGAACAACGCCACCCCTGGCGCCGGTGCACCGATCGGCACCACGGCTGACCCCGCCATCAGCGGGGAACTGATCGTCGCGTACACCGTGGTCTCGGTGGGGCCGTAGCCGTTGATCATCACCCGCCCGGGCGCCCACCGATCAACCACCTCGCCCGGGCAGGCCTCAGCGGCGATCATCAACGCCGCCGATCCCAGACTCTCGGGTGAGAGCGCCGCCACCGCCGACGGGGTTTGACTTAAGACGCTGACCTTTTCAGCAACGAGTAAGGCGTGGAAGTCGTCCGGTGAGCCCGCCACCGACTCGGGCACCACCACCAGGCGCCCGCCGTGCAGCAACGCGCCCCAGATCTCCCAGACCGAGAAGTCGAAGGCATAGGAATGGCACTGCGTCCACACCTGTCCCGGCGCCAGCTCCAGGCCGACGTCGAGTGAGTCGAACAACCGGGTGACGTTGTGGTGAGTAACCGCAACGCCTTTGGGGACACCGGTAGTGCCCGAGGTGTAGATGATGTGGGCGATGTCATCGGGGCCGGGCGCCGGGACGCCCGTGACCGGGTAGGTGTCAACAGCGGGGTCGTTGGCATCGATGACCGGCAGGTCGCACTCGTGCAGCCGGTCGGCCAGCCCGGTGGTGGTAATCGCGGCGATCGGCGCGGCGTCAGCCATCATGAACTCGATCCGGGCCGGCGGGTGCGCCGGGTCGATCGGCAAATAGGCCGCCCCGGCCTTCAGCGTTGCCAGGATCGCGATGATCGCTTCGGCGCACCGGTTAAACAGCAGCGCCACACACTGGCCGGGGCCCGCACCCAGGCCAGCCAGCAGGTGCGCCAACCGATTCGACGCCTCATCCAGCTCCCGGTACGTCATTGAGCGGCCCTCGAAGGTCACCGCTGTCGCCTCGGGTGTGCGCGCCACCTGCGCGGCGAATAACACCGGAATCGACACCGGCGTCGCGGGCTGGGTCAACACCGCCCGGTTGCCGATCTCATCGAGACGGGCGTGTTCATCGGCATCGAGCACATCCATCGACGCCAACCGCGCCGTTGGATCGGCGGTCATGGTCGCCAGCACCCGCTGCAACCGCGCGGTGAGCGTTTCGATGCTGGCCGGGTCGAAGACGTCGGTGTCGAATTCGACGCGAAGGCCCAGTTGGTCGCCCGGCATGGCTTGCAGTGTCAGTGGGTAGTGGGTGGATTCGCGGGTGGTGATGTCGGTGATGGCCACCTCGCGGACGTCCAACGACGCGGCGGTGTCGATCGGGTAGTTCTCGTAGACGAACAGGGTGTCGAAGAGTTGGTCGTGGCCGGTGGCGCGGTGGATCTCGGTGAGCGCCAGGTGTTGGTGTTCCAGTGTGTGGTTGTGGTCGTTCTGTAGTTGGTCGAGCAGCCCGGCGGTGGTGGTGGCCGGTGTGATGGTCGCGCGCACCGGCACCGTGTTGATCAACAGACCGACCATCGTTTCCGCGCCGGGCACCTCGGTTGGCCGGCCGGAGACCGCGGTGCCGAAGGTGACGTCATGCTGGCCGGTCAGCCCCATCAGCAGCTGCGCCCACGCGGCCTGCAGCACGGTGTTGACGGTGGTGTGACACGCGCGCGCCAACTCGACCAGTGCCCGGGTGGTCTGCTCGGGCACCCGAGACGAGGTCGCGCCGCGCCGCCCCAGCCCTGACCGGCTCGGCGGGGCCACCAGGGTGGGGGTGTCCAAGCCGGCCAGCACTTCGCGCCAGGCCGCGCGGGCGACCTCGAGGTCTCGATCGGCCAGCCAGCTGACAAACCGGCGATACGGCGTGGCCGCGGGCATCCGCTGTCCGTAATAGCCGGCGAAGATTTCCCCCAGCAGGATCGGCAGCGACCAGCCATCGAGCACGATGTGGTGATTGGTCAACACAACCCGGTGCCGCTCTTCGGCGGTGCGGATCAAAGCCACTCGAAAGGCCGGCGGCTCGGCGAGGTCGCAGACCGCGGCGCGGTCGGCGGCACACACCTGCTGGACCTGCTCCTCGGAGTCCAGTTCGATGTACTGCCACGCTGCCATGGGGTCGGCCGGGATGATTTGGACCGGCTGGTCGAATTGTTCGCAGAACCGGGCGGCCAGGTGGGGATGGCGGTTGATCACGGTGTGTACGGCATCACGCAGGCGATGCGGGTCCAGCGGGCCGGTGACGGTGATGTCCAGCTGCATCGCATACAGATCGTCGTTGCTGCCGGTGGTGCTGGCGTGAAAGAGCAGTCCCTGCTGCAGGGGGGTCAGCGGCAAGATGTCGGCGATCCGGTAGTGCTGGTGCAGCTCGTCGATCTGCGGTTGGCTGAGCCGGGCGGGGACGATATCAGAGGGGGTCAGCCCGCCGCCGCCGTGTTGGACATGCGCGCAGATGCCGACCAGGGCGTCGAACCACAGCTGGCTGAGTCGGCTGATCTGGCCGTGGTCCAGTGCTGAAGAGGCCCATGTCCAGGCGGCGTGCAGGTGCGGGCCGGCATCGGTGTCGACGGTGCCGGCGTTGAGTTCCACGGTGTGTCCCAGTGGCATCGGCACGGTGGCGGCGGCGGCGACCGACACGCCGTCCTGGTTGACCCGCCACAGCTCATCAGAGAGTTCGGCGGCCGCGCCCAGCCGGCCCAAATAGTTGAATCCGATCGTCGGGTCCGAGCCGGGCAGGTCGATGTCCGTGTTGAGGTAGCGCAGCAGCCCGTAGGTCAGGCCGTCGGGCAGGGCGCGGAGTTGTTCTTTGGCGTCTTTGATGACCGCACCCAGTGCCGCTTCGCCGGCCACGACTTGGGTCCAGCGCAGCCCACCGACCGCCAACGACACCGGGTATTTGGTGGTGAACCAGCCCACGGTGCGCGACAGGTCAACGTCGGGGGACAGGTCGTCGTGGCGGCCATGGCCCTCGACGTCGATGCCGATCGGCGCGCCGCTGTGAGCGCCCAAGTATTCGGCCCAGGCCAATCCGAATGCGATCAATAGGATGTCGTTAATCCCGGTGTGAAACGCCGCGGGTACCTCACCGAGCAGCAGGCGGGTCGTCTCAACATCCAGTGATGCCGTCAGGTGCCCGGCGCTGGCATAGGTATCCAGCTCGGGTTGTACCGCCGGCAACGCGGCCGGGGTCGCCAACACCTTTCGCCAGCTGTCGGCCTGGTTGATGACTGCGGGGGTGTGGGCGTGCTCGTTGAGCAGTGATGCCCAGCGGGCAAATGAGGTCCCGGCTGCCGGCAGGGCGATCGGTTGTCCGCTGTGATGCTGGGCCCACGCGATATTCAAATCCTCCAACAGGATTCGCCAGGACACCGCGTCGATGGCCAGGTGGTGAATGATCAGCGCCAGCTGGCCGGTGCCGGTCGCCCATAGCGCGCTGAGCATCACCCCGGCGGCCGGGTTCAACCGCGACCGGGCCTCTGACAGCGCCTCGTCGGAGAGCACGTCGACGGTGTGCAGGCAAGCATCGGAGTCGACCGAACCCGGCTCGGGCACCTGGAGTGAGCAGCCGCCGGCATCATCGTTGTCGGCGCGTAGCCGCAGCATGGCGTGCCGGTCCAGCAGGGCCTGAAGAACGATCACCACGTCGACCTCGGTGACCCCGGCCGGTGCTTGCACCACCATCGTCTGGTTGAACTGGTCGATCGGGCCGTCCACGGTGTGTAGCCAGCGCATGATCGGGGTGGCCACCACCGGCCCGACACCCTCATCGACCGGGCCGGCTTCACCGCCGGCCACCACGGCTACTCGGGCCAGCCGGGCCACAGTCTGCTCGACGAAGATGTCGCGCGGCCGACACGTCAGCCCGGCCGCCCGGGCCTGGGCCACCACCTGCATCGACAAAATGCTGTCCCCGCCCAGGTCGAAGAACGACTCCTCGACCCCGACCCGCTCCAGCCCCAGCACCTGGGCGTAGATGCCGGCCAGGACCTCCTCGACCGCGTTGGTCGGGGCGCGGTAATGATCGACATCCCGGTACTCCGGTGCCGGCAGGGCACGGGTATCGAGTTTGTTGTTGACCGTCAACGGCAACGCGTCGAGAACCACCACCGCGGCCGGAACCATATAGGCCGGGAGCCGCTCGGCCAGCTGGGCGCACGCCTCGGCCGGGTCTGCTATTCCGGTGATGTAGCCGACCAGGCGTTTGCCGCCGGGACGGTCCTCGCGGGCGATCACCACCGCCTGCTCCACACCGTCCAGCCCGGCCAGTGCGGCCTGGATCTCACCGAGTTCGATGCGATACCCGCGGATCTTGACCTGATCATCGGCGCGTCCGAGATAGTGCAGCTGCCCATCAGGACCCCACCGCACCAGATCGCCGGTGCGATACATCCGTGTCCCGGGTGCCCCGGCACCGCCGAAGGGGCAGGGGACAAACCGTGACGCGGTCAACCCGGCCCGTCGCACATACCCGACCCCGACGCCGCGGCCGGCCACATACAACTCGCCGACCACCCCGGCCGGTACCGGGCGCAGCCATTCGTCGAGGATGAACAACGCCGCGGTCGACACCGGCGCCCCGATCGGCGCCGCACCCGACCCCGCTGTCAGCGGCGCGCTCATCGACGCGTAAACCGTGGCCTCGGTCGGGCCGTAGGCGTTGATCATCACCCGCCCAGGCGCCCACCGATCCACCACCTCGGCCGGGCAGGCCTCACCGCCGAGCAGCAACGCCACCGAATCCAAACCCTGCGGTGAGAGTGCGGCCACCGCAGAGGGGGTCTGGGTGAGCACGTTGACCTGTTCGCTGGCTATTAAGGCGTGGAAGTCCTCTGGTGAGGCCGTTACATCCTCGGGTACGACTACCAAGCGCCCTCCGCCGAGCAGCGCAGCCCAGATCTCCCACACCGAGAAGTCGAAGGCATAAGAGTGGCATTGGGTCCACACCTGGGCGCCGTGCAGATCTGGGGGCGGTGACTGCGCCAAGTGGGTCAGGTTGTGGTGGCTGATGGCCACGCCTTTGGGGACGCCGGTAGTGCCCGAGGTGTAGATGAGGTAAGCGATATCGTCCGGGGCGGGCGCCGGTAACGCGGTCCTGGGTTGGCTGTCCACGGCGGGATCGTCGACATCGATGACCAGTAAGTCGTACCCGTCCAGCCGCGGCCGCAGGCCCGCGCTGGTGATCGCGGCGATCGGCGCGGCATCGGTGATCATGAACTTGATCCGGGCGTCGGGCAGCGCGGGATCGATCGCCAGATAGGCCGCCCCTGACTTGAGTACCGCCAGCATCGCCACGACCGCGTGCGCGGAGCGCTCCAACAGCAGCGCCACACACGAACCCGGCCGCACGCCATCAGCGGCCAGCAGGTGCGCCAGCCGGTTCGCGGCCTCGTCGAGTTCGCGGTAGGTCAGTGAGTGGCCGCCGCCGCGGATCGCGACCGCCTGGGGCGAGTGCGCCACGTGGCCGGCGAACAACTCCGGAACCGAAACCGGCGCCGGCGCCGGCGCGGCCAACACCGCCCGGTTGCCGATCTCATCCAGCCGGGCATGCTCACCGGCATCCAGCACATCCACCGACGACAGCCGCTGCTCCGGGTTGGCGGTTATCGCCACCAACACGCGTTCGAACCGCTCGATGAGTGCGTCGATGGTTGCCGTGTCAAACACGTCGGTGCGAAATTCCACCGCCCCGCCGATCCCGGCGGGCTCACCGGCCTCGGTGAAGCGTTCGGCCAAAGAAAACGCCAAGTCCATGCGGGCGGTGTGGGTGTCCGCCAGCATCTGGGTGACCTGCAGATCACCCAACGCCAATCCGGCGGCGGGGTCGTTATTGTCGTGCCCAGGAAGGTTCTGCCAGGCCAACATCACCTGGACCAGCGGGTGATGGGTCAGGGATCGGGTGGGGTTGAGCCGCTCGACTAGCACCTCGAAGGGCACGTCTTGGCGATCGTAGGCGGCCAGGCTGCGCTGGCGCACCTGGCCCAGCAGCTCGGCAAAGCTGGGATCCCCGGCCACATCGACCCGCAACACCAGGGTGTTGACGAAGAAACCCACCAGCTCATCGAGCGCAGGATCACCACGCCCGGCGATTGGGAACCCCACCGCCACATCAGAACTCGCGCTGAGCCGCGAGAGCAGCACCGCCAAGGCGGCCTGGAGCACCATGAAGCTGGTGGCGTTGTGCTCACCAGCCACCTTGCGCACTTGTTGCTGCAGCTCTGGCGGCCAGTCCACGGCCACCTTAGAGCCGCGCTGATCAGCCACCGGCGGATAGGGTCGATCGGTTGGCAACTGCAGGTGTTCGGGCATCCCGGCCAGGGCATCCTGCCAGTAGGCCAGCTGGCCGGCGATAGGGCTGTGACTGTCGTCCAGATCACCAAACTGTTCGCGCTGCCACAACGTGTAATCGACATACTGCACCGGCAATTCAGCCCAGCCCGGGGCCCGCCCCGCACACCGGCTGGCATACGCCATACCCAGATCGCGCACCAGCGGGGTGAGCGACCAGCCGTCGGCGGCGATATGGTGCACGACGCCCACCAACA
Organism: uncultured Actinomycetota bacterium; assembly: GCA_963732835.1. GTDB lineage: Bacteria > Actinomycetota > Actinomycetes > Mycobacteriales > Mycobacteriaceae > Mycobacterium. Next base: position 440,241 of record CAVTBA010000013.1, on the reverse strand, counting down.
CGTGTTCGTCATCGGTGACGCGGAAAAGTGTTGCCCGCAACGGGATCTGGGTTGCCAGGTCAAACGTGTGACGCGCCGCCTCCTCGATGGCCTCACCCAGCCGGCTTGCCGACCATCCGGTGGCATCGACGAGTTCCCAACCGAAATCGGCCCGCTCGGCAGCAACGACCAGCTGCTGGGGTATGCCCTCGGGCGCGGCAATCAGTGTGCGCAGGCTCTCATGGCGGCCCATCACATCGGCCAGCGCTGTGCTCAGCGCTTCGGTATCAAGGCGCCCGCACAACCGCAACGCCACCGCCATGTTGTAAACCGCTGACGGGCCTTGGAACTGGTCAAGGAACCACAACCGGTTCTGGGCAAACGACAACGGCACCACCGCGGGCCGCTCGACAGCTACCAACGGCTTACGCCGACCACCCTCCCCGCTGATGCGAGGCGCCAACCGGGCAATCGTGGGGAAGTCGAACAAGGCGTGCACTTCAAGGTCGGCATCCAGGCTGGTGTTGATCGCGGCGACAAGGCGCATCGCCGACAGCGAATCCCCGCCCAGGTCGAAGAACGAGTCGTCGACTCCGACGCGGTCGAGTCCGAGGATTTGGGCGTAGATGCCGGCCAGGATTTCTTCGACGGCGTCGACTGGGGCGCGGTAGTGGTCGGCATCCTGGTATTCCGGCGCCGGCAGGGCGCGGGTGTCGAGTTTGCCGTTGACCGTGACCGGCAGCCTCGGCAACACCACGATCGCCGTGGGCACCATGTAGGCGGGTAGCCGCTCGGCCAGCGCGGCACGCGCGGCGATCGGGTCGGCGGTTCCGGTGATGTAGCCGACCAGCCGTTTGTCACCGGGGCGGTCTTCGCGGGCGATGACGGCGGCGTGGTCGACGCCGTCGAGTGCGGTCAGGGCGGTTTGGATTTCGCCGAGTTCGATGCGGTAGCCGCGGATTTTGACCTGCTCATCGGCGCGGCCGAAGATACTGCAGTTGCCCGTCGGGGCCCCAGCGCACCAGATCCCCGGTGCGATACATCCGTGTCCCGGGCTCCCCGAACGGGCAGGGGACAAACCGTGACGCGGTCAGCGCGGCCCGGCGCACATACCCGACTCCGACGCCGTGGCCGGCCACGTACAGTTCGCCGACCACTCCGGGCGGTACCGGGTGCAGCCATTCGTCGAGGACGAACAACGCCGCCCCCGGTACGGGTGTCCCGATGGGCACCACTGCTGCATCGGGGGTCAGTGGAGCGCTGATGGTGGCGTAGACGGTGGTTTCGGTGGGGCCGTAGCCGTTGATCATCACCCGCCCGGGCGCCCAGCGGTCGACGACCTCGGCGGGGCAGGCTTCACCGGCGACCATCAGCGCCACCGATCCCAGACCCTCGGGGGACAGTGCGGCCACCGCTGAGGGGGTTTGGCTCAACACGGTGACGTGTTCGGCAATCAGTAAGGCGTGCAAGTCCTCCGGTGAGCCGGCTACCCTCTCGGGCACCACCACCAGCCGCCCGCCGTGCAGCAATGCCCCCCAGATCTCCCAGACCGAGAAGTCGAAGGCATAGGAATGGCACTGCGTCCACACCTGTCCCGGCGCCGGTTGCAGGCCGACGTCGAGGGCGTCGAACAGCCGGGTGACGTTGTGGTGAGTAACCGCAACGCCTTTGGGGACACCGGTGGTGCCCGAGGTGTAGATGATGTGGGCGATGTCGTCGGGGGCCGGGGCCGGTAGTGCGGTGCGGGGTTGGGTGTCGATGCAGGGGTCGTGGATGTCGATGACGGTCAGGTCGCATCCGTGCAGCCGGTCGGCCTGCGCGGCGGTGGTGACCGCGGCAACGGGCGCAGCGTCGGCAACCATGAATTCGATGCGGGCCGCCGGCACCGCCGGGTCGATCGGCAGATACGCCGCCCCGGTTTTGAGCACCGCCAGGATCGCCGCAATCGCCTCGGCGGACCGGGAGAACAGCAGCGCCACACGCTGTCCCGGGCCTGCCCCGTGAGCGGCCAGCAGGTGCGCCAACCGGTTCGACGCCTCATCGAGCTCCCGGTACGTCATTGAGCGGCCCTCGAAGGTCACCGCTGTCGCCTCGGGTGTGCGCGCCACCTGCGCGGCGAATAACACCGGAATCGACACCGGCGTCGCGGGCTGGGTCAACACCGCCCGGTTGCCGAACTCATCCAGCCGGGTGTGCTCAGCCTCTTGGAGCAGATCGATGGAAAACAGCCGTCGTGTTGGATTGGCGGTCATGATCAACTCCCTGCATCAGTGGTCATGGCCACCAACGCCAGCTGGAACCGCTCGATCAGTGTTTCGATGCTGGCCGCGTCGAATATGTGGGTGTCGTATTCGACGCGAAGGATCAATTCGTGGTCTGGGCGGGCTTGCATTGTCAGCGGGTAATGGGTGGATTCGATGCCGGTGAAGTCGGTAATGGCCAATCCGTTCGTGCGTAACAGCGCGGTGGTGTCGATCGGGTAGTTCTCAAACACGAACAGCGTGTCGAACAGTTGGTCGTGGCCGGTGGCGCGGTGGATCTCGGTGAGCGCCAGATGTTGGTGGTCGAGTGTGTGGTTGTGGGCGCTGTGCAATTGGCTGAGCAGGTCGCCGATGGTGGTGGCCGGTGTGATGGTGGCTCGCACCGGCACCGTGTTGATCATCAGGCCCACCATCGATTCCGCGCCGGCCACCTCGGTGGGCCGTCCCGAGACCGCGGCGCCGAAGACGACGTCACGCCGGCCGGTCATCGACATCAACACCTGCGCCCAGGCACCCTGCAGCACCGTGTTGACGGTGGTATGACAGGAGCGGGCCAGTTCGTTGACGGCCTGGGTCGTGTCTTCGGGCACCCGAGACGATGCAAAGCCTCGCGGTCCCAGCTCTGACCGGCCGGGCGGTCCGACCAGCGTTGGAGTGTCGAAGCCTGCTAGCACCTCGCGCCAGGCCACCTGGGCGGCGTCGAGGTCTCGCTCGGCCAGCCAGGTGACAAACTGGCGATACGACCCGGCCGCCGACAGCCGCTGGCCATAGTAACTGGCGAAGATCTCTTGCAGCAGGATGGGCAGTGACCAGCCGTCGAGCACGATGTGGTGATTGGTCAGGACGACCCGATACCGTTCCGGCGCGGTGCGGATCAGGGAAACCCGAAAAGCCGGCGAAGCCTTGAGGTCGCAGACCGCGGCGCGTTCGGCGGCACATACGCGCCGGATCTGCTCATCGACGTCGGTATCGAATTCAAGGTATTGCCAGGGTGTTTGGGGGTCAGCCGGGATGACTTGTACTGGCTTGTCGAATTGATTGCAGAATCGGGCGGCCAGGTTGGGGTGACGGGCGGTGACGGTGTCCACGGCCTCGTGCAGGCGATCGGGGTCGAGTGGGCCGGCGATGGTGATGTCGAGCTGCATCGCGTACAGCTCCTTGTCGCTGTTCTGTCTGGCGGCGTGGAACAGCAATCCCTGCTGGAGAGGAGTGAGCGGCAGTATGTCGGCGATCCGGTAATGCTGCTGCAGTTCGTCGATCTGGTGTTGGGTGAGGTGGGCAGGGGTGATGTCGGAGGGGGTGATACCGCCGCCGCCGTGTTGGACGTGGGCGCAGATGCCGGCCAGGGCGTCAAACCACAACTGGCTAAGCCGAGCGATCTGGGTGTGATCGAGCGCCGAGGGCGCCCAGGTCCAGTCGGCGTGCAGGTGAGGGCCGGTGGCCGTGTCAACGGTGCTGGCGTTGAGTTCCAGGGAGTGCGCCAGCGGCATGGGCACCGCCGCAGCGAAGGTGGAGACCGCCAAACCTTCTTGGCTGATCCGCCACAGATCACCGGACGCCTCGGCCGTGGCGAGCCGCCCGAAGTAGTTGAACCCGATCGTCGGGTCGCACCCTGGGATTGAAACATCTGTGTTGAGGTAGCGCAGCAGACCGTAGGTCAGGCCTTCGGGCAACGCGCGCAGTTGTTCCTTGGCACGCTTGACAATTGGGCCGAGTGCGGCGTGACCGGCCACCAGCTGCGCCCAGTGCAGCCCGTCGACGGCCAGCGACACCGGGTATTTGGTGGTGAACCAGCCCACGGTGCAGGACAGGTCAACGTCAGGAGTCAGGTGCTCGTAGCGGCCGTGGCCCTCGACGTCGATCCCGATCGACGCGCCACCACCAGAACCCGAAAACTCGACCCACGCCAACCCGAACGCGATCAACAAGATGTCTTCGATGCCGGTGTGAAACGCCGCGGGAACCTCCATGAGCAGCTGACGGGTGGTCTCGGCGTCCAGCGATACCGTCAGATGTCCGGCTGTGGCGTAGGTGTCAGTCTCAGGTTTGGGTGGGGGCAGGGCGGCCGGAGTCGCTGCCACCTGCCTCCAGGTGTCGGCCTGGTCCACCACCGCCGGCTGGTGGGCGTGCTCGGCGAGTAGTGACGCCCAGCGTTGGAACGAAGTCCCGCCTGCGGGCAGCGCGACCGGTTGGCCGTTGTGATGTTGAGCCCAGGCGATGTTGAGGTCTTCCAACAGAATTCGCCACGACACCGCGTCGACGACCAGATGGTGAATGATCAGCACCAGCTGGCCGATGTCGGCCACCCACAGCGCACTGAGCATCACCCCGCCGGCAGGGTTGAGCCGCGACCGGGCGATCGCCACCGCGTCATCGGTCAACACATCGACGGTGTGCAGGCACCCGCTGGCATCTACCGCACCGGACTCGCGCGCCGTCAGTGACCACTCGCTGGCGTCGCTGTTGTCGGCGTGCAGCCGCAGCATGGCGTGGCGGTCCAGCAGGGCTTGCAGGACGCCCACCACGTCGGCCCGGGTGACCCCGGGCGGTGCTTGTATCACCATCGTCTGGTTGAACTGATCGACGGGGCCATCGAAGTCGTTCAGCCAGCGCATGATCGGGGTAGCCGCCACGCGCCCGACACCCTCATCGACCACAGCGCCAGCACCATCGGCAAAGCCGGACATCCTGATCACGCGCGCCACCCCAGCGGCGGTTTGTTCGACGAAGATGTCGCGCGGGCGGCAGATCAGACCGGCTGCGCGGGCGCGGGCGACCACTTGCATCGACGAAATGCTGTCTCCGCCCAGGTCGAAGAAGGAGTCGTCGACTCCGACCCGCTCCAGCCCGAGGACTTGGGCATAGATGCCGGCCAGGATTTCTTCGACCGCGTCGGCTGGGGCACGGTAGCGATCGACATTGGTGTAGTCGGGTGCTGGTAGGGCGCGGGTGTCGAGCTTATTGTTGGCCGTTAGGGGCAGCGCGTCTAAGACGACAACAGCAGCGGGCACCATGTAGCCGGGCAGCCGCTCAGCCAGCGCGGCACGCGCGGCGATCGGGTCGGCGGTTCCGGTGATGTAGCTGACCAGCCGTTGCTCGCCAGGGCGGTCTTCGCGGGCGATGACGGCGGCGTAGTCGACACCGTCGAGTGCGGCCAGGGCAGCTTGGATTTCGTCGAGTTCGATACGGTACCCACGGATTTTGACCTGGTCGTCGGCGCGGCCGAGGTAGTGCAGTTGCCCGTCGGGACCCCATCGCACCAGATCCCCGCTGCGATACATGCGTGTTCCGGGCGCTCCCGCGCCGGCGAACGGGCAGGCTACGAATCGCGCCGCGGTGAGCCCGGCCCGGCGCAGATACCCGACGCTGACGCCGCGGCCGGCGACATAAAGCTCACCGACTACCCCAGGCGGTACCTGGCGCAATGACTCGTCGAGGACGAACAACGCCGCCCCGGGCACCGGCGCACCGATCGGCACCACCCCCGACCCCGCAGTCAGTGGCGCACTGACCGCTACGCACATCGTCGTCTCGGTCGGGCCGTAATGCATTGATCATCACCCGCCCGGGCGCCCACCGATCCACCACCTCGGCCGGGCAGGCCTCACCGACCACCACCAACGCCGCCGATTGCAAGCCCTCTGGCGACAACACCCCTACAGCGGAAGGGGTCTGCGTGAGCACATCGACGTGTTCGGTGACCAGCACGTCGTGGAAGTCGGTCGGTGACATTGCCACGTCTTCGGTCACCACCACCACCCGCCCACCGCGCAAGAGGGCACCGAAGATCTCCCACACCGAGACGTCGAAGGCCAAGGAATGACACTGCGGCCAAACACCTGTCCGCGGCAGGCCGGCATCCAGTGACTCCAGTAGCTGCGTGACGTTGTGGTGGCTGATGGCAACGCCTTTCGGCATACCGGTCGTGCCCGAGGTGTAGATCAGATACGCGATGTCGTCGGGGGCAGGCGCAGGTAGTGGCGTGCTGGGTTGGGCGCCCACGGCGACGTCGCTGACAACGAGGACCGCTACCTTGTGCCTGTCCAGCCGCGACCGCAGGCGCGCTGTAGTGATCGCGGCGATCGGCGCGGCATCGGCGAGCATGAATTCAATCCGGGCCGCCGGCAGCGCCGGGTCGATCGGCAGATAGGCCGCCCCGGTTTTGAGCACCGCCAAGATCGCAATAATGGCCTCGGCCGAGCGGGAGAACAGCAGTGCCACACACGCACCAGGGCTCGCGCCATAACCAGTCAGCAAGTGCGCCAACTGGTTCGACACCTCGTCGACTTCGCGGTAGGTCCACCAGTGCGCCCCGTCGCTGATCGCGACCGCGTCGGGGTTGCACGTCACATGGCTGGCAAACAACGTCGGAATCGACACCGGCGCCGGCGTGGGCCGGGTCAACACCTCCCTGTTACACATCTCATCCAAGCGGGCGTGCTCACTAGCGTCCAGCACATCGATCGACGAAATCCGCGCCTGCGGGTCGGCAGTCATCGCCACCAGCACCCGCTGGAACCGCTCGACGAGCGCCCGGATGGTTTCCCTGTCGAATACGTCGGTGCGGAATTCAACCATCCCCCGAATCCCTTCGGGCGCGTTGGCATTGGACCAATGTTCGGACAGGGAGAAGGTGAGGTCCATGCGGGCGGTTTGGGTGCCGACCGGCATCTGGGTTACCCGCAGATCACCCAACGCCAAGTCGGCAGCAGGGTCACTGGTGTGCCCGGGCAGGTTCTGCCACGCTAATGCCACCTGAACCAGCGGGTGATGGGTCAGGGAGCGGGTGGGATTGAGCCGCTCGACGAGCACCTCAAACGGCACGTCTTGATGCTCGAACGCAGCCAGGCTGCGCCGACGTACCTGGGCCAGCAACTCGGCAACAGTCGGATCCCCGGCCACGTCGACCCGCAGCACCAGGGTGTTGACGAAGAAACCCACCAGCGCATCGAGCGCGGGATCACCACGCCCTGCGATCGGGAACCCCACCGCCACATCGGAACTCGCGCTGAGCCGCGACAGCAGCACCGCCAAAGCGGCCTGAACCACCATGAAACATGTCGCGTTGTAGTCGCCGGCCACCTCGCGTATCCGCCGCTGCAACTCGGCCGGCCAGTCCACGTTCACAGTGGCGCCGCACATATCAGCCACGGAGGGATAGGGTCGATCCGTCGGTAACACCAGACGTTCGGGCATGCCGGCCAGGGCATCTTCCCAATACTTCAGCTGCGTGGCGATCGGGCTGTCGATGTCGTCGAGATCACCGAACTGCGCCCGCTGCCACAGCGTGTAATCCACGTATTGCACCGGCAATTCGACCCAACCCGGGGCGAGTCCAGCACATCGGCTCGCATACGCCTCGCCGATATCCCGGACCAGGGGAGCCAGTGACCATCCGTCAAACGCGATGTGGTGGACCACGCCCACCAGCACGTGCTCCTCGTCGGCCACACGGAAAAGTACTGCCCGCAAAGGGATCTCGGTTCCCAGATCAAACGTATGACGTGCCGTTTCCGCGATGGCTTCCTCCAGTCGGGCTGGCGGCCATCCGGTGGCATCGACGACATCCCAACCAAGGTCTACCCGCTCGGCAGGAATGACGAGCTGCTGTGGTAATCCATCGGGCGCGGGAAACACTGTGCGCAGGCTTTCGTGCCGGGCCACCACATCGGCCAGCGATCTGCTCAGCGCTTCGGCATCAAGCGTGCCGCGCAGCTTCAATGCCACGGTCATGTTGTAAACCGCTGAAGGTCCTTGCAACTGGTCGAGAACCCACAGCCGGTTTTGAGTGAACGACAGCGGAATCACCGCGGGCCGCTGGCCGGCCGCCAATGGCTTACGCCGACCCGCGTCTCGGCCGAGACGGGGCGCTAACTGGGCAATCGTGGGCGCGTCGAACAAGGTGTGCACCGAAACGTCAGTGTCCAGGTCGGCGTTGATGGCGGCGATCAGGCGCATCGCCGACAGTGAATCCCCGCCGAGGTCGAAGAAGGAGTCGTCGATGCCGACGCGATCGACTCCGAGGACTTGGGCGTAGATGCCGGCCAGGATCTCCTCGGAGGGGTTGGCCGGGGCGCGGTAACGATCAACATCCTGGAATTCGGGTGCGGGCAGGGCGCGGGTGTCGAGTTTGCCGTTGACCGTCACCGGCAGCGCCTGCAACACGACGATCGCCGTGGGCACCATGTAGCCGGGTAGCCGCTCGGCCAGCGTGGCGCGCGCGGCGATCGGGTCGGCGGTGCCGGTGACGTAGCCGACCAGCCGCTTGTCGCCGGGGCGGTCTTCGCGGGCGATCACTGCCGCCTGTTCGACGCCGTCGAGTGCGGCCAGGGCGGCCTGGATTTCGCCGAGTTCGATGCGGTAGCCGCGGATTTTGACCTGTTCGTCGGCGCGGCCCAGGTAGTGCAGTTGCCCGTCAGGACCCCAGCGCACCAGATCCCCGGTGCGATACATCCGTGCCCCGGTGCCCCCGAACGGGCAGGGCACGAATCGTGAGGCGGTCAGCTCGGGCCGGCCGATATAGCCGACGCCGACCCCGCGGCCAGCCACATACAGTTCGCCGCCCACTCCGGGCGGTAGCGGGCGCAGCCACTCGTCGAGGACGAACAATGCCGTGGTCGACACCGGCGCACCGATCGGTACCGTCCCCAAACCCGCCGTCAAGGGGGCGCTCAGCGTTGCGTAGACGGTGGTTTCGGTGGGGCCGTAGGCGTTGATCACCACACGCCCGGGTGCCCACCGATCCACCAGCTCGGCCGGGCAGGCCTCGCCGCCGAGCAGCAGTGCCACCGACTCCAAGCCTTTCGGGGAGAGCGCCGCGGCCGCGGAGGGAGTTTGGGTGAGCACGGTGACGTGTTCGGTGACGAGTAGATGGTGGAAGTCTTTGGGTGAGCTCGTCACCTGTTCGGGCACCACGACTAGGCGCCCCCCTCCGAGGAGGGCAGCCCAGATCTCCCAAACCGAGAAGTCGAACGCATAGGAGTGGCATTGCGTCCACACTTGGGCTGCGGGCAGGCGGGTCGACGATGATTCCACCAAATGGGCCACGTTGTGGTGGGTGACGGCCACGCCTTTGGGCGCGCCGGTGGTGCCCGAGGTGTAGATGAGGTACGCGATATCGTCTGCTGCAGGCGCCGAAAGCGGGGTGCAGGGTTGAGCGGCCATGCGGGGGTCGGTGATATCGATGACGGCAAGATCACACCCGGCCAGCCGTGACCGCAGCTCGGTGGTGGTGACCGCGGCGAGCGGCGCAGCGTCAGTAACCATGAAACCGATCCGCTCGTCGGGCAGCGCTGGGTCGATCGCCAGGTAGGCCGCCCCTGTCTTGAGGACAGCCAGCATTGCGATGACAGCCTCAGCCGAGCGTGCCAACAGCAGCGCCACACATCCACCCGGGCCGACGCCGTAGCCAGACATCAAGTACGCCAATTGGTTTGACGCCTCGTCGAGGTCCCGATAGGTCAGTGACCGGCCCGCGCAACTGATGGCCACCGCCCGCGGGGAGCGGGCCACGTGGTCGGCGAACAGCTCGGGTATCGACGCCGGCGCCGGCGCGGGCCCGGTCAGCACCGCCCGGTTGCCCATCTCATCCAGGCGGGTGCGCTCACCGGCGTCGAGCACATCGATCGTCGACAATCGGGCCTTTGGATCGGCGATCATCGCTAGCAACACCCACTGCAACCGCTTGGTCAGCGTGTCAATGCTTGCGGTGTCGAATACGTCGGTGTCGTACTCGATGCGGAAGCCGAGTTCAGTGCCGGGTGCGGCTTGCACGGTCAGTGGGTAGTGGTTGGCTTCGCGGCCGGTGAACTCGGTGATAGTCAATCCGTCGGCGCTCAGTAGTGCAGTGGTATCGATCGGGTAGTTCTCGTAGACGAACAGGGTGTCGAACAGTTGGTCGTAACCCATAGCGCGGTGAATCTCGTTGAGCGCCAGGTGTTGATGGTCGAGGGTGTGGTTGTGGGCGCTATGTAATTGGTCGAGTAAGTCGGCGGTGGTAGTGGCCGGTGCGATGGTGGCCCGCACCGGCACCGTGTTGATCAACAGCCCCACCATGGATTCGGCGCCGGCCACCTCGATCGGCCGCCCTGAGACCGCGGTGCCGAAAACGACGTCGCAGTGGCCGGTCACCCCCATCAGCAGCTGCGACCAGGCTGCCTGCAGCACGGTGTTGACGGTGGTGTGACACGACCGCGCCAGCCCGTTCAAGGCCCGCGTGGTCTGCTCGGACACCTGAAACTCGATAGTGTTTCTGGGCCCAGGCTTCAGCCGGCCTGGCGGGCCGACGAGGGTGGGGATGTCGAAGCCGGCGAGCGCGTTGCGCCAGGCCGCCCGGGCGGCATCGAGGTCTCGCTCGGCCAGCCAGGTGACGAACCGACGGTAGGGCGTCGTCGCGGGTAGTTGCTGCCCCTGATAGCTGGCGAAGATCTCTTGCACCAGGATCGGTAGCGACCAGCCATCGAGCACGATGTGGTGAAAAGTCAATACAATCCGGTGCCGGTCTTCGGCGGTGCGGATCACCGCCACCCGGAAGACCGGCTCGTCGGTGATGTTGCAGACCGCGGCGCGTTCGGCGGCGCACACCCGTCCGATCCGCTCGTCGGCATCGGTGTCAAATTCGACGTATTGCCAGGGTATGTGAGGTTCAGCGGGGATGATCTGCACCGGCTGGTCGAATCGTTGGCAGAACCAAGCCGCCAGGTTGGGGTGGCGGTTGATGACGGTTTGCACGGCGTCGTGCACACGACCGGGGTCGAGTGGGCCGGTGACGGTCATGTCGAGCTGCATCGCATACAGGTCACCGAGATCCTGAGCAGTCCTGGCGTGGAACAGCAGTCCCTGCTGCATCGGGGTCAGCGGCAAGACGTCGGCGATGTCGTATTGCTTTTGCAGTTCGTCGATTTGGTGTTGGCTGAGCCGGGCGGGAGTGATGTCTGAGGGGGTCAGCCCACCGCCGCCGCCTCGGATGTGGGCGCAGATGCCGGTCAGGGCGTCGAACCATAACTGGCTGAGCCGGCTGATCTGCGCCTGATCCAGTGCCGAGGGCGCCCAGGTCCACGTGGCCTGCAGGTGTGGTCCGGTGCCGGTGTCGACCGTGGCGGCGTTGAGTTCGGCGCTGTGGGAAAGCGGCATGGGCACCGCGGCGGCGGCGCCGGCGACCGCCAGGCCGTCCTCGCTGATCCGCCACAGGTCGCCGGAGATGTCGGCGGTGGCTGCGTCGCCGCCGAGGCGTCCGAGGTAGTTGAATCCGATCGCCGGGTCGGGCCCGCCCGGATCAACATCGGTGTTGAGGTAGCGCAGCAGTCCGTAGGTCAGGGGATCGGGCAAGGCGCGCAGTTGTTCTTTGGCGTCTTTGATCACCGCGCCCAGCGCGGCGTCGCCGGCCACAACCTGCGCCCAGTCCAGCCCACCGACCGCCAACGACACCGGGTATTTGATGGTGAACCAGCCCACGGTGCGGGACAAGTCCACATCGGCGCCCAGCTCCTCCTGGCGCCCGTGGCCCTCGACGTCGATGCCGATCGGCGCGCCACCGGTGCCCAAAAACTGCGCCCACGCTAACCCGTAGGCGATCAACAAGATGTCGTGTATCCCGGCGTGAAACGCTGCGGGTACCTCGCCGAGTAGCAGGCGGGTGGTCTGGGCATCCAGCGATACCGACAGGTGCCCGGCGCTGGCATAAGTGTCCAGCTCGGGAATCACCGCTGGCAGCGCGGCCGGTGCGGCCGTCGCCTGTTTCCAGGTGTCGAATTGGTCGATGACTATTGGGTGGTGGGCGTGTTCAGCGAGTAGTGATGCCCATCGGGCGAACGAGGTTCCGGCTGTAGGAAGTGCTATGGATTGGCCGTTGCGGTGTTGAGCCCAGGCGATGTTGAGGTCTTCGAGCAGGATCCGCCACGACACTGCGTCGACGGCCAGATGGTGAATGATCAACACGAGCTTGCCGGTGGTGGCGACCCATAGGGCGCTGAGCATCGCCCCGGTGGCGGGGTTGAGCCGCGACCGGGCTTCGGCGAGGGCGTCGTCGGAGAGCACGTCGACGGCGTGCAGACAATCACCGGCATTGACCGCACCGGCTTCAGGCACGGTCAGTGACCAGGCTCCGGTGCCGTCGTTGGCGGCGCGGAGTCGCAGCATGGCATGGCGGTCCATTAAGGCCTGCAGGACGACGACCACGTCGGTGTAGGTCACTTCGGTGGGGGCCTGCACCACCATTGTTTGGTTGAACTGGTCGATCGGACCGTCGATGTTGCGCAGCCAGTGCATGATCGGCGTGGGCATTACCGGCCCGATGCCCTCATCGATCGGGACGGCCGCACCGACGGTGACCCTGGCCACCCGGGCCAGCCGGGCCACGGTCTGCTCGACGAAAATGTCACGCGGGCGGCACATCACACCAGCTGCGCGGGCGCGGGCCACCACCTGCATCGACGAAATGCTGTCTCCGCCGAGGTCGAAGAACGAGTCGTCGACTGCCGACGCGGTCGAGTCCGAGGATTTGGGCGTAGATGCCGGCCAGGATTTCTTCGACGGCGTCGGCTGGGGCGCGGTAGTGGTCGGCATCCTGGTATTCCGGCGCCGGCAGGGCGCGGGTGTCGAGTTTGCCGTTGACCGTGACCGGCAGCCTCGGCAACACCACGATCGCCGCGGGCACCATGTAGGCGGGCAGCCGCTCGGCCAGCGCGGCACGCGCGGCGATCGGGTCGGCGGTGCCGGTGATGTAGCCGACCAGCCGTTTGTCACCGGGGCGGTCTTCGCGGGCGATGACGGCGGCGTGGTCGACGCCGTCGAGTGCGGTCAGGGCGGTTTGGATTTCGCCGAGTTCGATGCGGTAGCCGCGGATTTTGACCTGCTCATCGGCGCGGCCGAAGTACTGCAGTTGCCCGTCGGGGCCCCAGCGCACCAGATCCCCGGTGCGATACATCCGTGTCCCGGGCTCCGCCGAACGGGCAGGGGACAAACCGTGACGCGGTCAGCGCGGCCCGGCGCACATACCCGACTCCGACGCCGTGGCCGGCCACGTACAGTTCGCCGACCACTCCGGGCGGTACCGGGTGCAGCCATTCGTCGAGGACGAACAACGCCGCCCCCGGTACGGGTGTCCCGATGGGCACCACTGCTGCATCGGGGGTCAGTGGAGCGCTGATGGTGGCGTAGACGGTGGTTTCGGTGGGGCCGTAGCCGTTGATCATCACCCGCCCGGGCGCCCAGCGGTCGACGACCTCGGCGGGGCAGGCTTCACCGGCGACCATCAGCGCCACCGATCCCAGACCCTCGGGGGACAGTGCGGCCACCGCTGAGGGGGTTTGGCTCAACACGGTGACGTGTTCGGTGACCAGTAGGGCGTGCAAGTCCTCCGGTGAGCCGGCTACCGCTCTCGGGCACCACCACCAGTCGCCCGCCGTGCAGCAATGCCCCCCAGATCTCCCAGACCGAGAAGTCGAAGGCATAGGAATGGCACTGCGTCCACACCTGTCCCGGCGCCGGTTGCAGGCCGACGTCGAGGGAGTCGAACAGCCGGGTGACGTTGTGGTGAGTAACCGCAACGCCTTTGGGGACACCGGTGGTGCCCGAGGTGTAGATGATGTGGGCGATGTCGTCGGGGGCCGGGGCCGGTAGTGCGGTGCGGGGTTGGGTGTCAATGCAGGGGTCGTGGATGTCGATGACGGTCAGGTCGCATCCGTGCAGCCGGTCGGCCTGCGCGGCGGTGGTGACCGCGGCAACGGGCGCAGCGTCGGCAACCATGAATTCGATGCGGGCCGCCGGCACCGCCGGGTCGATCGGCAGATACGCCGCCCCGGTTTTGAGCACCGCCAGGATCGCCGCAATCGCCTCGGCGGACCGGGAGAACAGCAGCGCCACACGCTGTCCCGGGCCCGCCCCGTGAGCGGCCAGCAGGTGCGCCAACCGGTTCGACGCCTCATCGAGCTCGCGGTACGTCATTGAGCGGCCCTCGAAGGTCACCGCTGTCGCCTCGGGTGTGCGCGCCACCTGCGCGGCGAATAACACCGGAATCGACACCGGCGTCGCGGGCTGGGTCAACACCGCCCGGTTGCCGAACTCATCGAGGCGGGCGTGTTCATCGGCGTCGAGCACATCCATCGATGACACTCGCTGAGTGGGGTCGGCGGTCATGGCCACCACCACCTGCTGCCACCGCGTCGGATCAGTGCCTCGATGGTGGCTGACGTCGAAGACGTCGGTGCGAAATTCCACCGTGCCGGAAATCCCGGCGGGCTCACCACCGTCGGTCCAGCGTTCGGACAGCGAAAACGCCAAATCCATACGCGCGGTGCGAGCCTCGATCGGCAGCGGCATGACCTCGAGATCACCCAACGCCAGCACGGCGGCGGGATCAGTGTCCTGTCCGCCGAAGTTCTGCCAGGCCAACACCACCTGAACCAGCGGGTGCTGAGCCAGCGATCGGGTGGGGTTGAGCCGATCCACCAGCACCTCAAACGGCACGTCTTGGTGTTCGTAGGCGGCCAGGCTGCGCTGGCGCACCTGGGCCAGCACCTCAGCGACGGTGGGATCCCCGGCCAAATCCACCCGCAGCACCAATGTGTTGACGAAGAACCCGATCAGCTCGTCCAGCGCCGGATCGCCGCGCCCGGCGATCGGGAATCCCACCGCCACCTCGCTGCTGGCGCTGAGCTTGGACAGCAACACCGCAAGGGCGGCCTGGACGACCATGAAGCTCGTCCCATTGTGCTCACCGGCTACCTGGCGTACCCGCTGCTGCAGCTGTGCGGGCCACTCGACGGCCACGTTGGCCCCGAGCTGATCAGCCACCAACGGGTAGGGCCGATCGGTGGGCAGCTGCAGCCGTTCGGGCATGCCGGCCAGGGTGTCTTCCCAGTAGGCCAGTTGCGCCGCTATACGACTGTCCGGATCGTGCAGATCACCGAGCTGTTCTCGCTGCCATAGCGTGTAGTCGACATATTGCACGGCCAGCGGCGCCCAGTCGGGGGCCTCCTCGGCGCACCGGCTGGCGTAGGCCACCCCCAGATCGCGGGTCAGCGGGGTGATCGACCAGCCGTCGGCAGCGATATGGTGCACCGCGGCCACTAGCACATGCCCTTCATCGGCGATACGGAAAAGCGTTGCCCGCAACGGGATTTCGGTGGCCAGGTCGAACGTGTGCCGCGCCGTTTCTTCGATGGCCTCATTCAGCCGGCTTGCCGGCCAGGCGGTGGCATCGATGACCTGCAACCCGAACTCGGCCCCCCCAGCAGGAACAACCACCTGCTGGGGGATGCCGTCGGGAGCTACGAACAGTGTCCGCAGGCTTTCATGGCGGCTCACCACATCGGCTAGCGCTGCACCCAACGCGTCGGCGTCCAGGTCCCCGTCCAGCTGCAAAGCCACCGCCATGTTGTAAACCGGTGACGGGCCTTGCAACTGATCGATAAACCACAACCGGCTCTGGGCAAACGACAACGGAACCACCGCGGGCCGCTCACCCGCCACCAAGGGCTCCAGCCCACCCCCATCCCCGATTCGGGGGGCCAACTGCGCAACTGTGGGCGCCTCAAACACGGTGCGTACCCCAAGGTGGGCGTCCAGGCCGGTGTTGATCGCGGCGATCAGGCGCATGGCCGAAATGCTGTCCCCACCGAGGTCGAAGAATGAGTCGTCGACCCCGACCCGCTCCACACCGAGGACTTGGGCGTAGATGCCGGCCAGGATCTCCTCGATGGCGTTGGTCGGGGCGCGGTAACGGTTGCCATCCAGGTATTCCGGTGCCGGCAGGGCGCGGGTGTCGAGTTTGCCGTTAGGGGTCAGTGGCAGCGCGTCGATCACCATCACCGCGACCGGGACCATGTAGGCCGGGAGCCGTTCGGCCAGCTTCGCGCGCGCCACGGCCGGCTCTGCTGCCCCGGTGACATAGCCCACCAGGCGCTTGTCGCCGGGGTGGTCCTCGCGGGCGATGACCACCGCCTGCTCAACTCCGTCCAGCTCGGCCAGTGCCGCCCGAACTTCACCGAGTTCGATGCGGTAGCCACGGATTTTGACCTGTTCGTCGGCGCGCCCGAGATATTGCAGCTGCCCGTCAGGGCCCCACCGCACTAGATCGCCGGTGCGATACATCCGTGTCCCGGGTGGCCCGAACGGACAGGCGACAAATCGCGACGCGCTCAATGCGGCCAAGCGCCAATATCCAACGCCCACACCGCGGCCGGCGACATACAACTCGCCGACCACACCAACCGGGACCGGGCGTAACCACGCGTCGACGACGAACAACGCCGCCCCCGGCACCGGCGCGCCGATGGGCGGCGCACCCGATCCGGTTGTCAGCGGCGCACTCCTGGACGCACACACTGTGGTTTCGGTCGGGCCGTAGCCGTTGATCATGACCCGTCCTGGCGCCCATCGATCCACGATCTCGGCCGGGCAGGCCTCACCGGCCACCAGTAGCGCCGCCGATCCCAAACCCTCGGGCGGCAGCGCCGCCACCGCTGAGGGAGTTTGGCTCAACACGCTGACCTGTTCGCTGACCAGCAAAGTGTGGAAGTCCTCCGGTGAGCCCGCCACCGACTCGGGCACCACCACCAGCCGCCCGCCGAACAACAGCGCGCTCCAGATCTCTTCAACTGAGGCGTCGAAGGCCAACGAATGCCACTGTGCCCACACTTGTCCCGGCAGGTGCGAGTTCAGCGACTCCAGCAGCTGGGTCACGTTGTGGTGGGTGACCGCAACGCCTTTCGGGACACCGGTGGTGCCCGAGGTGTAGATGAGGTAGGCGATGTCATCGGGGGCCGGGGCCGGTAATGCGGTGCTGGGTTGGGTGTCGATGCGGGGGTCGTCGACATCGATGACCAGCAGATCGCACCCGTCCAGCCGGTCGGCCAGCCCGGCGGTGGTGATGACGGCGATCGGCGCGGCGTCGGCGATCATGAACTCGATCCGCGCCGGCGGCACCGCCGGATCGATCGGCAGATAGGCCGCCCCCGTTTTGAGCACCGCCGAAATCGCGATGATGGCCTCGGCGGACCGCGAAAACAGCAGCGCCACAAACCGCCCCGGGCCCGCCCCCTGAGCGGCCAACAGGTGCGCCAACCGGTTAGCGGCCTCGTCGAGCTCCCGGTAGGTCATGGACCGGCCCCCGCAGCTGATCGCCACCGCCTCCGGGGTGCGCGCCACCTGCGCGGCGAACAACACCGGAATCGACACCGGCGTGGGTGCGGGCCGGGTCAGCACCGCCCGGTTACCCCACTCATCCAGGCCGGCGTGCTCATCGGCATCAAGCACATCGATCGACGAGAGCCGCCGCCCCGGATCGGCGGTCATCGCCACCAACACCCGCGTTAACCGTCCCGCTAAATCGGAGACGTCAAAATTCGAAAATGGCTGCCCAGCGCCCTCTGTGCCGAACAAGAGCTGATCACCGAGGCCGGAGAAGAACAACCCGAAGCCACCGACGAGGCCAGAATTGGTAAATGACGCCGATGCCGCGACGCCACCGAAGTCCAGGGTGAATACAGACGGAAGAAAATTGACGCTCACCCTCTGAGCAGGCGCCCCGTGGCGCGGAAGCGGACTTTCCGCTCCAGGGCTTGCACCGGAAACCTCTGGTGCTGCAACGCTTCCCGTATCCGCGTGTCAACATGCTGACAAAAATCGGCGACCGTTGATTCCGGTGAAACTTTCATCACCAGCGGCACGACCCCGGCAACCATCCCGGGAAATGTCCTGGACTCCAGACTGACTCGCCTGCTGACCGGGAAGTCGAGTACTACCTCTGGGCCCTCGGCAGACCACCCTCGCACCAACAGTGCGCACGCCGCGGTGATGACCGATGACTGAGGCATGTTCCAGAGTTCTGACAACTCTTGAACTCGGCGAAGGACCACGGGGTCCAGTCGAACCGGCGCAGAAGCACGATGCGGATCACGCTGGCCCGCGGCTTGGGGAAAACCATGATCCGATCCGCTTTCCGATGGAACGTTCTGCGCCCAATAGGCCTGATCTTCCGAATAGTCGGTCGACGCTTCGTATTCCGACTCGCTGCTGATCAGGTCCTCGAGCGAGCCGAAGAAGGCGGGCGGCATGGGTGCGCCAGAGACAATCGCAGAGTAAATCGTCGCAATCTCGGCTGGCCGACCAGGGCAATGCCGGATGCGTCTATGACTATGTGATGGCAGCAAGTAAACCAATAGAATTCATCGCGCCGCGTCTGAAATAACGCGAATTTGAACAGCGGGCCAGTGAACGGCATTGGCGTGCGTTGGATCGATGATGCTATTTCGCATGAGCTTCCTGCACGGGATGGTTCGAGCCGGTCAGGTCATAGAAGGCAACGCGACGTCCGGATCATCGGTCGCCCGTTGGAAAACCTCGCCATCCTCCTCATAGAATGCCGCCCTGACCGGTTCAGCCTCTCGCATTGCTCGGCGGATCGCCCACTCAAGGGGACCACGTTCTACCAGGCCCTCGATTCTCACGAAGAGGCCAAGCTGCCACTCCGTAGCGACGCGACCCGTTTCCTGCGCAAGCCATATATCCAGCTGTCCGCGTGTCAGCGGAACTGCCCGGGTCATCAAGCTCCATCGAACCGGCCCCTCGACGTCAGGCGACTTCCGCGGGCGCCAGCTTTTCGTAAAGCAGCCCCGCCAAACCGCGAATGGTAATGGTGGTCATGTCGGTGGACGAGATGCGTATCCCAGTTTCGGTCTCGATGCGGGTGCGTAGTTCGAGGGCGCCCAGCGAGTCCAGGCCGTACCCGGAGAGCGGCCGGTCGGGATCGACGCTGCTGACGCAGAATCAGGCTGACCTGATCGGAGATCAGACGCCGCAGTCGGGTGGGCCACTCGTCCAGGGGCAGCTGGTCGAGCTCAGCACGCAATTTGTTGTGTGCCCGCCGAGGTTTGCGCGTGTGGAGCGGAACGCTTCGGCGAATGGGCTGCGGTCGGCCAACGTGGTCAACCACGGGCTGCCCGTGGTCGGCGCGTAACCGGTGTAGGCGCGGTCGTGGCGCAGCAGCGCTTCGAACGCGTATGCGCCCTCGTCGGGAGTGATAGCAATGTCGGAGCTCTCGGCCAGGGCGGTGGCGCGCCCGATCTGGGCCCAGGCGCCCCAGGCGATGGCGGTGGCCGCGCAGGCCCTGAGTCCGCCGCCACGTGCGTGAACGCGTCCAGCCAACTGTTGGCCGCGGCGTAGGCGCCCTGGCCGGGCGAGCCCACCAGCGCGGCCGCAGAGGAAAACGAGCAGAACCAGTCCAATGGCTGATCGGCGACGGCGACGTGCAGATTCCACGCACCGTAAACCTTTGGCGCCCAGTCACGCTCGATGAGTCCATCGGTGATATTGGTCAGGGTGGCGTCGTCGACCACCGCCGCGGCATGCAGCACCCCGCGCACCGGAAGCCCGGTGGCGGTCGCTGTGGCCACCAACCGCTGTGCGGTGCCGGGTTGGGCGATGTCGCCGCACTCCACTACGACGTCGGCGCCGATCGCGCGGATGAGCTCGATAGTCTCCAGCGCCGTGCGCGTTGGCTGCGAGCGCGAGGACAGCACGATGCGCCCGCAGCCGGCCCCGGAACCAGGAGAAGCCATCTTTCCGGCCAGGAACAGGCCCAGGCCCCCAAGCCCGCCGGTGACGATGTAGGCGCCATCCTGGCGGAAGACGCGGGCCTGTGCCGGCGGTACCACCACGCGGCTGCACCCCGTGTGAGGGATGTCGAGTACGAGTTTGCCTGTGTGCTGGGCGGCGCTTATCAGCCGAATTGCGTTGGCGGCGTCGGCAAGTGGGTAGTGCGTAATCTCTGGAACCGGCAGCACACCGTCGGCGATGAGCTGGTACACCGTGATCAATAAGTCTCGGACGCGGTCTGGTTGGCTGTACGACAGCAGCGCTAGGTCGACGGCGTAGAACGCGAGGTTGCGCCGGAACGGGAAGAGCCGGAGCCGGCTGTCGCCATAGATGTCGCGCTTGCCAATTTCGACGAATCGTCCACCGTGCGCCAGCAGTTCGAGCCCCGCGTGTTGGGCCGCGCCGGTGACCGAATTGAGCACGATGTCTACGCCGTACCCCTCGGTATCGCGACGTATCCGATCGGCGAACTCGAGGTTTCGCGAGTGGTAAATGTGTTCGATACCCATGTCGCGCAACAGTTGTCGATGGTCCTCGCTGCCGGCGGTGGCGAAGATCTCGGCTCCGGCGGCGCGGGCGATCGCGATCGCCGCCTGCCCCACTCCTCCGGTGGCGGAGTGGATCAACACCTTGTCACCTGCTTTGATCTGGGCCAGCTCATGCAGGCCGTAGTAGGCGGTTGCGTGCGCGGTCGGCACCGCGGCCGCTTGGTCGTCGGAAAGTCCGGGCGGCAGCTTGACCGCTAGGCGCGCGTCGCAGGTGATGAAGGTGCCCCAGCAGCCGTCGCCGCACAAACCCCCGACATGATCGCCCACCCTGTGTTCTGTCACGTCTGGTCCGACCGCGGTCACCACTCCCGAGAAATCGCTGCCAAGCTCCGGCAACCGGCCCTCGGAGGGATAGCGGCCAAATGCAACGAGCACATCGGCGAAGTTGATATTGGAGGCGCCGACCGCGACCTGGATCTGCCCCGGACCAGGCACAAGCCGTTCGCAGGCAACGAGTTCCATCGACTCCAGATCGCCGGGCGTGCGGATCTGCAGACGCATTCCGTCACGCTCGCGGTTGGCGATGATGGTTTGCCGGTCCTCGGGGCGCAACGGGGTGGGGGATAACCGAGCCACATACCACGCCCCAGTTCGCCAGGCGGTCTCGTCCTCCTCCGACCCACCGAGCAGTTGCTGCGCCAGCTGGTGGGAATGGTGGGTTTCGTCCACATCGATCTGGGTGGCGCGCAAGTGTGGATATTCCGTGCCGATCACCCGAATCAAACCCCGCAGCCCGGCCTGCTCCAGATTGGCAACGTCGCTGGCCACTACCGTCTGGGCGTTGCGCGTCACGACATATAGGCGGGGGAGCTCGCCGGGGATCTCCGGCAGTTCGCGAGTAATCCGGATCAGGTGCTCCACATACTCGCGGCCCACCAGCGGGGACTGATCATCGGCTTCGCCGCTTCTACGTCCCGTAAGGACCACCACACCGGTGAATCCACCGGCGCGTAGCTGATTTCGAAGCTTTTCAACGTGCGAGGTGTGGTCGGTGTTCGGCGGCCAACACATGGTGATGCATTGCGCCCCATAACCATTCATGGCATCGGTCAATGAACTGGAAACAACGTCGGCTGTAGTGGTGATCAGCAGCCAGGTTCCGGCGTCGGCGTGTTCCAACGCGGGCAATTCTCGCCGCGACCATTTGATGGTCAGGAGCCGCTGGGCCAGCACTCGTTCGTTGTGGCCACTCTCGGACGCTGCCGTGCCCAATCGCAGCCCCTGCACGGAAAGCAGGACTGTTCCGTGCTCGTCGAGCAGGTCCAGGTCGGACTCGACGCCGGAAGTGTCGGCTTTCGTCACCCGTGTGTAGCAGTAGCGGGCGTTGCGGGCGGCTCCGAAGAAACGGAGTCGGCGGATACTCAACGGCAACGCCAGCACATCTCCGCCCAGCGCCTGGACCTTGGGATGAGCCGCGACGGACTGAAAGCAGGCATCCAGCAGCGCTGGGTGCACGGCGTAGGCATGTTGTTGCGAGCGGATGTGGCCGGGTAGCGCGACCTCAGCCAGCACGGTGTCGGTTTGCCCCTCGCCGGTGTGCACGGTGGCGAGACCGGTGAAGGCCGGACCGTACTGAACACCACGCTGATCCAGGCGCTTGCGCACCTCGGCGCCGTCCTCGCGGCGCGGGTGCGCAGCGAGTAGCTCGGACATGTCCTGCGTAGGAGGCAGCTCCTCCTGTCCGAGATGTAGGACGGCGGTCACCTGCCGCGCTTGTTCGCCCCCCTCATTGGTCTCCACCGTGAAGTCGACGATGCCCGGCGATGACACCGTTGCCGAGGCGCCGACCGTCGTCTGCTCATCCAGCAGCAGCGCCTCCTCGAAGCGGATGTCGTGGACCTCAGAGGCATCGCCCAACACAACGCGTGCGGCCGCCAGCGCCATCTCGCAGTAAGCCGCCCCCGGAAGCACAGCCACATTTCGGATCTGGTGGTCAGCGAGCCAGGGCTGCGCGGCGGTGCCGACCTCCCCTTGCCAGACGTGGCGCTCCGGTTCCTCCTGCAAGCGCACATGCGGACCTAGCAGCGGATGTACTGAAACGGTGCAACCACCATGGGTTGGGGATTCCTGGTTACCACGGCTCAACAACAGCCGACGGTGAGTCCAGGTCGGCAGCGGCGCGTCCACCAGCTTTCCGCCCGGGTAGAGCGCGGAGAAGTCCACCGCGGCCCCCGCGCTGTGCAGATCCGCCACAAAGCCACGCAGCCCGTATGGCAGTTCTTGTTCGCGGCGCATACCCGCCAGAGCCGCCAGCGACATGTCGAGACTGTGGGCGGTCTGCTCGACCGCATGTGTGAGCAACGGGTGGGGCGCCAGCTCGGCGAAGACCCGGTAGCCATCCTCCAAAGCGGCCTGCACCGCCGGGGCGAACCGCACCATGTGACGCAGATTGTCCACCCAGTACCCGGCATCGCACACCGGCTGCTCGCGCGGGTCGTACATAGTCGCCGAGTAGAAGGGAACTTCCGGTGTCATCGGGTGCAGCTCTGCGAGTACGTCGGTCAGCTCGTCAAGGATCGGATCGACCTGCGGGGAGTGTGAGGCGACATCGACGGCGATCTCGCGGGCCATGACGTCACGCCGCTCCCAGGCCGCGACCAGATCGCGCACCGTCTGGGTGGCACCGCCGATCACCGTGGACTGCGGCGAGGCCACCACCGCCACCACGACGTCGTCGACGCTCCGCGTTATCAGTTCGGAAAGTACCTGCTGTGCAGGTATTTCCACCGATGCCATGGCGCCGGCACCGGCGATGCGGGACATCAGCCGCGAGCGCCGGCAAATGACACGCGCCCCGTCCTCGAGGGAGAGTGCTCCGGCGACGACGGCCGCCGCGGCCTCGCCGAGGGAATGCCCGATGACCGCGCCCGGCCGCACCCCGTAGGAGCGCATGGTGGCGGCCATTGCGACCTGCATGGTGAACAGGGTCGGCTGGATGCGGTCGATACCGGTCACGATTTGCGGCGCGGTCATCGCCTCGGTGACCGAGAACCCGGCCTCGCGGACGATCAGTGGCTCGGCCGCCGCGACGGTGGCCGCGAACACCGGTTCGGTCGCCAGCAGCTGAGCGCCCATTTGAGCCCACTGGGAACCCTGTCCGGAGAACATCCACACCGGTCCCCGGTCGTCTTGGCCGGCCGCGGCCTGATAGGGAGTATCGCCGTCGGCGACCTCCCGCAAAGCCTTGGTGAGCTCCGGCCGGCTGCTCGCAATGACGGCGGTGCGTACTGGGCGGTGCGCGCGCCGACGCGCCAGGGTGTAGGCCAGATCCGGTAACGCCACGTCCTCATGCGCTGCCACCCAGTCGGCCAGGCGGCCGGCGGTGCGGCGCAGTTCGTTGGCCGAGGTGGACGACAGCGGGAACAGCAGAGGTGCTGTCGTCGACGATTCAGCTGAGACGTCCACGGATGCGGCAGATTCGGGAGCCTGTTCTGGTGCTTGTTCGACGATGGCATGGACGTTGGTTCCCGAGAGCCCGTACGACGACACCGCCGCCCGGCGGGGACGATGGCCGTTGGCGGGCCATGGTGTAATCGCTTGTGGCACAAAGAGTTTGGTATCGATTCGGGCCATCTCATCGGGCAGCCGGGTGAAGTGCAGATTCCGGGGAACCACGCCGTGCTGCAGGGCGAGGATCGTCTTCATCAGCCCGAGTGCTCCGGCGGCCGACTGGGCATGCCCGAAATTGGCTTTCACTGTGGCCAGCGCGCAGGGGCCTTCGATGCCGTAGACGGCGGCCAGGCTGGCGTATTCGATCGGGTCACCGACCGGGGTGCCGGGGCCGTGGGCCTCGACCATGCCGATGCTGGGGGCGTCGACGCCCGCAGCGGCCAATGCCGCCCTGTACACCGCGGTCTGCGCTGTGACCGATGGTGTGGCGATGTTGACGGTGTGGCCGTCTTGGTTGGCGGCAGTACCGCGGATCACGGCCAGGATCCGATCACCGTCACGCAGTGCGTCGCGCAATCGTTTGAGTAGCACCACGACACAGCCCTCGGAGGACGCGAACCCGTCAGCCGCGACGTCGAACGCGTGACATCTTCCGGTGGGAGACAGCATGCCTTCCGCCGACCCCGCGACGAACTTCCGCGGATCCAGGATTACGGCGGCGCCACCGGCCAGGGCAAGGTCGCTTTCACCGTCGATCAGGCTGTGACAGGCCAGATGTACCGCGGTCAGACCGGACGAACATGCGGTATCCACCGTCAGCGCGGGACCGTGGATCCCCAACGCGTAAGCGATCCGCCCGGACGCCAGGCTGAAGCTGCTGCCGGTAAAGCCATACGGCGCCTCGACGGCGTGGGCATCGGCGGCCAGCAGTTGGTAGTCGCCGTGCGTCAAGCCCACGAACACACCGGTCAGCGAGTCGGCCATCGTCTCCCGGGTGAGTCCGGCATGCTCCATGGCCTCCCAGGAGGCTTCCAGCAGCAACCGGTGCTGCGGGTCGATCGCGGTGGCCTCGCGCTCGTTGATCCCGAAAAACTCGGAATCGAAGCCGGCGACGTCATCGAGGAACCCGCCCCACTTCGTCACCGACCGACCCGGCACCCCCGGCTGGGGGTCGTAGTACTCGTCGGCGTCCCACCGGTCAGGGGGGACCTCGGTGACTAGGTCATCGCCGCGCAGCAACGCTCCCCACAACCGCTCGGGAGAGTCGATGCCCCCAGGAAGCCGACAGGCCATGCCGATGACAGCAATGGAAGTGATACCTGCTTTATCCACGGCCGCTCACCCTCTATCCCACCCGGTGGTTCCGCACGCGCGTTTTAATTCGATTTGCTTGTTGGGATTAACCAGGTCCTGCAGCGAGCCAAAGAAGGCGGGAGCGATGGGTTTTCCGGAAATCAGCGCAGAGTAGATAGTTGCAATCCGCCGGCCTACCAGCGCAATGCCCAATCCGTCTATGTGGTGGCAGCGTGAGAACCACTCGTATTCATCGGGCCGCGTTCGGAATAAACCAAATTTGAACAGCGGCCCGGTGAACGGGATTGGCGGGCGTTGGATCGATGATGTTCTCCCACGGGCTTTCCGCACGGGATCCCGGGACCCGCTCGGGTCATAAAAGGCCAGCTCGAGATCCGGGTAATCGATGGCCATTTGGAAAGCCTCGCCATCCGCCTCAGAGAAAGCAGCCCTGCGTTCGACCTCTTGCAGCGCTTTGCTGATTGCTTGCTTAAGCAAATCGGGCTTGGGCGTGCCCTCGATTCTCGCGAATAGGCCGGGCTGCCATTTCCTACCGGAGTGCCTGGTTTCCTGCGCAAGCCATATGTCTGGTTGTCCGCGCGTCGGCGGAAGTGCCCGGTCGTCAAGTTCCAACCGACCGCCCCACCCAGAAGGCTTGCGCGGCATAGGCCCGGACCAGTGCCGGCCCGCATCGGCTCTGCGACCGCATATCGGTCCAATTCTGTTCGATGTAGTGCAGACACGCGGCTTGGGCCGCTTCGCCGCAAACCACCGACCAGCCGGCTGGAACGCCGGCGAAAGGCGGCCGGAGAGTGTGTCGCGTCTACCCGTTGACCGACACGGAAAGGCTGCCATTGGCGTCGTCGACGGATTGATGTCCACCCAGTTCTCCCAAACCTCTGGTCGACATGCGTGGAATAACCATACTGAAGGTCTACAGGGGTGGTCCGGGGTTTTGGCAAAGTTTCTGATGTTAGCTGTGTGTTAAGCCTCGACTTTGCGCGCGGCGTGGCTGAGCCGGGCGGAGCCTGGCGGAGCCGGTTGCGGACGGGTCTGAGGTCGGTGCAGCCGATGAGTTTGGCTCAGCGACCAGATTCGTTGTAGCCACGATCGTTTCAAGGTCCCACCCGCTCGCGAGGGAGCGGGTAGATCGGGCCTAGCGGGCCTGGCCCTGCGAGGCCAGGAAACCCGCGACACCGCGGACCATCGCGTCGGCGTACTTCTGCCTGCCCTCGGCCGACTCCATCAGCGCCGAATCCGCGGGGTTCTTCATGTTGCCGCACTCGACCAGGATCGACGGGTACTGCGCCAGGTTCAGCCCGGCCAGGTCCGAGCGCCCATACAGCCCGTTCTGGCCGATGTAGTTGGCCGGTGGAATCCCGGAGGCCTGCATCTGGTCGCGCATGATCCGGGCGTACTGCACCGACGGTCCGGCCTGCACCTGGTTGAGCGGCGGGGCCGAGTAGTTGACGTGGAATCCCCGGCCCGAGGCCGGCCCGCCGTCGGCGTGGATGCTCAAGACCGCGTTGGGGTGCAACGCGTTGGCCATGTTGGCGCGCTCGTCGACGCACGGCCCCAGCCCGGTGTCGTTGCCGCGCGCCATGGCGGTCCGGACGCCCAGGGCGTTCAACTCCGCGCGGACCCGCAGCGCGGTGTCCCAGGTGAAGGTGTGTTCCGGATAGCCGCTGTTGGTCGACGTCCCGCTCGCCTGGCAGTCCTTGGTGCCCCCGCGGCCGGTGGGCACCTGGCGGCCGATGGAGGCGTCGTTGGAGCCGTTGTGGCCGGGATCGATGAACACCACCATGCCGGCGATGTTGGAGGGAACTGCCCACGCGGCCGGGGTCGCGGTCGGGGTGATCGCCGCCGAAGTGGCCACCAGCACACCGATGACCAGCCTGATGCCGACACGCCTGCTCACTCGTAGGTCCACGGCGCAAAGGTAGCCTCGCGCGGTCTACGCTGGGTGTTTCGAATCGCCGGACACACGCAGGCGAAACCAACTCGAGACCAAGATGCGAGGGGACTGTCATGCAACCCGGAGGCGACATGTCGGCGCTGCTGGCCCAGGCACAACAGATGCAGCAGAAATTGATGGAAGCCCAGCAACTGCTAGCCAACGCCGAGGTGCACGGGCAGGCCGGCGGGGGCCTGGTCAAGGTGACGGTGAAAGGCAGCGGCGAGGTGGTCGCGGTGCAGATCGATCCCCAGGTCGTCGACCCGGGGGACGTCGAGACGCTGCAGGACTTGATCGTCGGCGCCATGGCCGACGCGTCAAAGCAGGTCACCCGCATGGCGCAGGAGCGCCTCGGCGCGCTGGCCGGCGGTTTCGGCGGCCCGCCCCCGGGCCAACCTCCGGCCCCGGCGCCGGAGCTCTAGATCTTCCGCCGACATGTTTGAAGGACCCGTCCAGGATTTGATCGACGAGCTCGGCAAGCTGCCGGGTATCGGGCCGAAGAGCGCTCAACGCATCGCCTTTCACCTGTTGTCCGTTGAACCGCCGGATATCGACCGGCTGACCGCGGCGCTGGGCAAGGTCCGCGACGGTGTGCGGTTCTGCGCGGTGTGCGGCAACGTCTCCGACAACGAACGTTGCCGGATCTGCTCGGATCCCCGCCGGGACGGCTCCCTGGTGTGCGTCGTCGAGGAGCCGAAGGATGTCCAGGCCGTCGAGCGCACCCGCGAGTTCCGCGGCCGCTACCACGTGCTGGGCGGCGCGCTGGATCCGCTGTCCGGAGTGGGGCCGGATCAGTTGCGGATTCGCGAGCTGCTGAGCCGGATCGGGGAGCGGGTCGACGACGTGGACATCGCCGAGGTGATCATCGCCACCGACCCCAACACCGAGGGCGAGGCGACCGCCACCTACCTGGTCCGGATGTTGCGCGATATCCCCGGGCTGACCGTGACGCGGATCGCCTCCGGGCTGCCGATGGGCGGCGACCTGGAATTCGCCGACGAACTGACGCTGGGCCGCGCCCTCGCCGGTCGCCGGGCGATGGTCTGAGTTACGCCGTCACGACGGCGAAGTTGTCGCTGGTGGCCCACGCCTTTTCGAAGGTGGCCAGGGATACCTGCTCGTCGCGGCCGGCCTCGATGCCGCTGTCGTTGAGGTGCACCACCCCGGCCGTGGTGTCGATGCCGATGCCGATGACGACGACGAAGTGATTCTCCTTCGTGCGGTTGCCGGGTTCATCCCAGAGGATCTTGTCGTTGAGTCCGACGATCACCCTGTGGCCCCGATCCAGGTCCTGCGCCAGCGCGTCGGTGTCGGTGTGCACCCCGGCGGCGTGCACGCCGTAGTGCGCCAGCAGCACCGCCAGGTCGCTGTTGCTGGTCCTGCCGGCGGGTCGGTAGATCGGGCCGGCGTGGCTCACACTCGGGATGTTGCCGGCCGTCGCGGTGATCTCGTCCTCGCCGGGCTCGTGCCCGCTGATCCGGCCGATCACGTCGGCCACGGCCATCTCCCCGCAGTCCAGGTCCTGTTGCTGGTAGCGCCAGTAGGGCGCGGCAGCGGCCGGGTCGCCGTGCATCCCGTCGCGGGCGGCGTGGGCCGTGCCGGCGAAGGCGACCGCCACCGCGGCGGCCGCGCCCAGTATCGCCGCGAGCTTGGTGCAGGTGTTGGCCATGCAGCAAGGCTGCGCGATGGCCCTAAAAGGATCCTTGAAGACTGGCCGCCCGCTCGGGCGGGCCGCCGGTCCTAGCGGGCGGCCAGTCGCTCCCGGCGCAGCAACTCCACCTCCGGCAGCTCCAGCGGCGCCAGCTCACCCACCACCTTGCCCAGCAGCAGGTCGGCCAGCTCGGGGTTGCGGGCCAGGCACGGCCCGTGCATGTAGGTGGCGACCACGCTGCCCTGCACCGCGCCGTCGTAGCCGTCGCCGGCCCGGTTGCCCGCGCCCTTGACCACCGCGCCCACCGGCGACCCGGCGGGGCCGAGCACGGTGCCGCCCCGGTGGTTCTCGAAACCGGTGAGCCGTTGGGTCAGCCCGGGCAACAGCGGCTTGGTGACCAGTTCGCCGATCGTGCGGGAACCCTGCGGCGACGTGGTCGCATCGAGCAGGCCCACACCGTCGACCCGTTCGCCCGCCGACGTCTCATACCACTGCCCGAGCACCTGGACGGCGGCGCAGATCGCCAGCACGGGCGCTCCCCGTTCCGCGGCGCGCTGCAGCCCCGGATGCTTGATCAGGTGCCTGGTGGCCAGCCGCTGCGCATAGTCCTCCGCCCCGCCCAGGGTGTAGAGGTCCAGCGAGTCGGGCACCGCGTCGGCCAGCGTGATCTCGACGATTTCGGCGGCGATGCCACGCAACCGCAGCCGCTGGCGCAGCACCAGCGCGTTGCCGCCGTCGCCGTAGGTGCCCATCACGTCAGGCAACACCAGCCCGATGCGCACCGTCGAGGAAGACCCGGTGTCAGCCACGGCGCGCCAACGCCCGTTGCAGCTGGAGGAACGCGGTGTAGTTGGCGACGACCTCGACCCGCCCCGGCGGGCAGGACGCGATGGCGGCCACGCTGTCGTGCACCAGGGTGTGGTCGACGCCCGCATACCCGAGGCGAACGGCGAGGTCGGTGCCGCGCTCCCCGGCGGCCACGACGCAGGTCTCCCCGAAGTGCTCGAAGCGCACGTCCCACAGCCATGACAGGTCTTCGCCGTCGGGCACCTGCCCGTTGACCGAGATGACCACCCCGGCCGCGCGCTTGTCCACCATGGACAGCGCCTCGGACCAGCCGGCCGGATTCTTGGCCAGCAGGATCCGCGCCTCGCGGTCGCCGATGCGGACGGTCCGGTAGCGCCCGGCGACCTCGTCGACCTGGCTGACCGCCGCGACGGCCTCGACCGGGTCCGCGCCCAGCGCGACGGCGGCGGCGACGGCCTGGGCGGCGTTGCCGCGATTCACCGCGCCCGGCAACGCCAACCGCATCGGCACGGCCAGCCCGTCGGGCCCGTACAGCGTCTCGTCGTCGAACCACCACTGCGGGCTGGGCCGCTTGAAGTCGGCACCGGTGGAATACCAGTGCCCCGTGTCGCGGACGATGACCTCGCCGCTGCGCGGGCAGCTGACCGAGTCGTTCGCCCAGGCGCCGCCCGCGGCCACCCACACCACGTTGGGGCTGTCGTAGGCCGCCGACGTCATGAGCACGTCGTCGCAGTTGGCGACCACGACCGCCTTGGGGTGCCGGGCGAGGCCGGCCCGCAGCGTGCGCTCGATGAGGTTGATCTCGCCGACCCGGTCGAGCTGGTCGCGCGACAGGTTGAGCAGCACGACGACGGCCGGCTCGACGGCGTCCGACACGTGCGGCACGTGCATCTCGTCGACCTCCAGGGCCGCCAGCGACGCCCCGCGGTTCGCGGCCAGCGCGGCCACCAGGCCGGCGTCCATGTTGGCGCCCTCGGCGTTGGTGGCCACCGATCCCAGCGTGCCCAGAGCGGCGGCGGTCATCCGGGTGGTGGTCGACTTGCCGTTCGTGCCGGTGACCACGACGGTGCGCCGTCCGGCCGCGAGCTGACGGAGCACCGAGCGGTCCAGGTTCATCGCGATCAGTCCGCCGATCATCGCCCCGGCCCCGCGTCCGGTCACCCGCGACGCCCAGCGCGCGCTCGCTCCCGCGGCGAGGGCCAGACGTGCACGGGTGGTGATCACCCGGGTGAGTTTAAGGGCGATCGCGAGCGCGGCGCAGAGCGCCGGGCGCTGCGGGTCGCCCTCATCGGTTTGGGCGATCGTAAGGCGTGCGGCGCCATCGTCATCGAATTACCGACCGACACGGCAGCGCATTGACCAGGTGATGTCGGTCCAACGTGCCATCCTGTCGACATGAACCGGTTGTCCTGGGGTCGGCCGGCCAGCGAGCCGGCCGGGGGCTGGGCCGTCATCGACGTCGAGACCTCGGGTTTTCGGCCGGGTCAGGCGCGGGTCATCAGCCTGGCGGTGCTCGGCCTCGACGCCGACGGCCGCGTCGAGCAATCGGTCGTCAGCCTGCTCAACCCCGGCGTGGACCCGGGTCCCACCCACGTTCACGGCCTGACCGCCGCCATGCTGGAAGACCAACCGCAGTTCGCCGACGTCGTCGACGACGTGGTCAAGGTGCTGGACGGGCGCACGCTGGTGGCCCACAACGTCGCGTTCGACTACGCGTTCCTGGCGGCGGAGGCCGAGCTCGCCGAGGCGGAACTGCCCATCGACTCCGTCATGTGCACGGTGGAGCTGGCCCGGCGGTTGGACCTCGGCGTCCACAACCTGCGGTTGGAGACCCTCGCGGCGCACTGGGGCGTGACCCAGGAACGGCCGCACGACGCCTTCGACGACGCGCTGGTGCTGACCGGTGTCCTGGCGTCGGCCCTCGAGCGGGCGCGTGACCGCGACATCTGGCTGCCGGTTCATCCGGTGACCAGGCGCCGGTGGCCGAACGGCCGCGTCACCCATGACGAGCTGCGCCCGTTGAAGGTGTTGGCCTCACGGATGCCCTGCCCGTATCTCAATCCCGGCCATTACGTGTGTGGCAGGCCGCTCGTGCAGGGCATGCGGGTGGCCCTGGCGGCCGAGGTCGGCCGCACCCACGAGGAACTCGTCGAGCGGATCCTGCATGCCGGGCTGGCCTACAGCGACGCCGTCGACGAGGAGACGTCGCTGGTGGTCTGCAACGACCTCGCCCCGGATCAGGGCAAGGGCTACCTGGCCCGGCAGCTGGGGGTCCCGGTGGTCTCCGACACGCAGTTCATGGACTCCATCCGCGCCGTGGTCGGCGGCACCGGCATGGAGGAATTCACCGACACCACCACACTCGACCAGCAGCTCGCGCTGTTCTGAGGTCCCTAGCGCGAAGCGCGGTTGACCGCGGACACGACGGCCCGCAGTGACGCGGTGGTGATCGAGGGCGCGATGCCGACACCCCACACCGTGCGGCCGTTGACCGAGGCCTCCACGTACGCGGCGGCCTGCGCGTCGTCACCGGCGCTCATCGCGTGCTCGGAGTAATCGAGGACCGCGACGTCGAACCCCACATCGCCCAGCGCGTGGACGAACGCCGCCAAGGGGCCGTTGCCGGCGCCGCTGATCTCCGTCTCCGCCCCGTTGACCTTCACGGTCGCCGCGATCGTGGTGCTGCCGCTGTCCTCCTCCGACGCCTCGACCCGCTGTTTCATCCGCTCCAGCGGCCACACCGGGGCCAGGTACTCCTCGTAGAACGCGTCCCACATCTCCTTCGGGGAGATCTCTCCGCCCTCGCCCTCGGTGATCTTCTGGATTGCCTGGGAGAACTCGATCTGCAGCCGTCGCGGCAGGGCCAGGCCGTGGTCGGACTTCATGATGTAGGCGACCCCGCCTTTGCCGGACTGTGAGTTGACCCGGATCACCGCCTCGTAGGTGCGGCCGACGTCCTTGGGGTCGATCGGCAGGTATGGCACCTGCCAGAGCATGTCGTCTACGTCCGCGTCGGCCTCGTCCGCGTCGATCTTCATCTGATCCAGACCCTTGTTGATGGCGTCCTGATGGCTACCGGAGAACGCGGTGTAGACCAGGTCCCCGCCGTAGGGGTGACGCTCGGGTACCGGCAGCTGGTTGCAGTACTCCACCGTGCGGCGGATCTCGTCGATGTTGGAGAAGTCGATCTGGGGGTCCACACCGCGGGAGAACAGGTTGAGCCCCAACGTCACCAGGCACACGTTGCCGGTGCGTTCGCCGTTGCCGAACAGGCAGCCCTCGATCCGGTCGGCACCCGCGGCGAAGCCCAATTCGGCTGCGGCAACGGCTGTTCCGCGGTCGTTGTGCGGGTGCAGGCTCAGGATGACGGACTCCCGGTTGGCCAGGTTGCGGCTCATCCACTCGATCGAGTCGGCGTAGACGTTGGGGGTGGCCATCTCCACGGTGGCCGGCAGGTTGAAGATGATCGGGCGCTCCGGCGTTGGCGCGATGATCTCGCCGACGGCGTCGCAGACCTGCCTGGCGTACTCCAGTTCGGTTCCGGTGTAGGACTCCGGCGAATATTCGAAACGCCATTGTGTGCCAGGGTATTTGGCGGCCTCCTCGACGCACTTGCGGGCGCCGTCGGTGGCGATGGCCTGCACCGCGGCCCGGTCGGCGCGAAAAACCACGCGGCGCTGCAGGATTGACGTCGAGTTGTAGAAGTGCACGATGGCCCGCGGCGCGCCCTCGCACGCGGTGAAGGTGCGCTCGATGAGCTCGGGGCGGCACTGGGTCAGCACCTGGATGGTGACGTCGTCGGGAATCGCACCGTCGGTGATGATCTCGCGGACGAAGTCGAAGTCGGTCTGGCTGGCCGACGGGAAGCCGACCTCGATCTCCTTGTAGCCCATCCGAACCAGCAGGTCGAACATGCGGCGCTTGCGGGTCGGGCTCATCGGGTCGATCAGCGCCTGGTTGCCATCGCGCAGGTCCACCGCGCACCACAGTGGGGCGCGGTCGACGACGCGGTCGGGCCAGGTCCGGTCGGCAAGCCGGATGGGCTCGACTTCCTCGGCGAAGGACCGGTACCGGTTGACCGGCATCGCCGAACCGCGCTGGGGATTCCACGCGGGCTGGCCGGGCCCCGGCGGGCCCGCGGGTTTGACGATCGATCGGGTCGACGTGTACGCGTCGGGATTGGAAGTCACGGTAGTTGCTCCGGGGGGTGTCAGAAGGAACCTCAGACCGGCGCATCGCGAACACCCGCGACGGGAAGCCGGTCTGGATCAGACCCCGTCGCGGCGTCCGAGGAGGAGCACCCGCTGCACGAGGAGAACTCTACCGCGATTGATGCCGCGGCGAAAATTGCGCTAAAACCCGACGAAAACCGCAGGTTGCGGTGCGGCGCATCACGGCGTAAACCGCGATGCGCAGCCACGTATTCTGTTGTGGACTTAAATCGTGCCCAAGGGGCGGGAAGAATGCGGGAAGAATAACGTGGCGCTCGTCGTGCAAAAGTACGGCGGATCCTCGGTGGCCGACGCCGATCGGATCCGCCGTGTCGCCGAACGCATCGTCGCGACCAAGAAGCAGGGCCATGACGTCGTGGTCGTGGTCTCGGCCATGGGTGACACCACCGACGACCTGATGGACCTGGCCCAGCAGGTGTGCCCGGCCCCGCCACCGCGGGAACTCGACATGCTGCTGACCGCCGGCGAGCGCATCTCCAACGCGTTGGTGGCCATGGCGATCGAATCGCTGGGAGCGCAGGCGCGCTCGTTCACCGGTTCGCAAGCCGGCGTCATCACCACCGGCACCCACGGCAACGCCAAGATCATCGAGGTGACGCCGGGACGGCTGCGCGACGCGCTCGACGAGGGGCGCATCGTGCTGGTCGCCGGCTTCCAGGGGGTCAGCCAGGACACCCGGGACGTCACCACGCTGGGCCGCGGCGGCTCGGACACCACCGCCGTCGCGCTGGCCGCCGCGCTGCACGCCGACGTCTGCGAGATCTACACCGACGTGGACGGCATCTTCAGCGCCGACCCCAGGATCGTGCACAACGCACGCCGGTTGGACACCGTGACGTTCGAGGAGATGCTCGAGATGGCGGCCTGCGGCGCCAAGGTGCTGATGCTGCGCTGCGTCGAATACGCTCGCCGCTACAACATTCCGGTGCACGTCCGCTCGTCGTACTCGGACAAGCCAGGCACCGTCGTCAAGGGATCGATCAAGGACATAGCCATGGAAGACCCCATCCTGACCGGAGTCGCGCACGACCGCAGCGAGGCCAAGGTGACCATCGTCGGGATCCCCGACATCCCCGGATATGCGGCCCGGGTGTTCCGGGCCGTCGCCGACGCCGACGTGAACATCGACATGGTGCTGCAGAACGTGTCCAAGGTCGAGGACGGCAAGACCGACATCACCTTCACCTGCTCGCGGGACAGCGGGCCCACCGCGGTGGAGAAGCTCGATGCGCTGCGCGACGAGATCGGTTTCACCCAGCTGCTCTACGACGACCACATCGGCAAGGTGTCGCTGATCGGCGCGGGCATGCGCAGCCACCCCGGCGTCACCGCGACCTTCTGTGAGGCCCTGGCGGAGGTGGGCGTCAACATCGAACTGATCTCCACCTCCGAGATCCGCATCTCGGTGCTGTGCCGCGACACCGAACTAGACAAGGCCGTCGTCGCGTTGCATGAGGCGTTCGGGCTCGGCGGCGAGGAGTCGGCGACGGTGTATGCGGGAACGGGTAGATAGATGGTTGCGATCGGAGTTGTGGGCGCCACCGGCCAGGTGGGTCAGGTGATGCGCAGATTGCTCGACGAGCGGGACTTCCCCGCGACGTCGGTGCGGTTTTTCGCGTCGTCGCGCTCGCAGGGGCGCAAGCTGGAATTCCGCGGTCAGGAGATCGAGGTCGAGGACGCCGCGAGCGCGGACCCGACCGGCCTCGACATCGCGTTGTTCTCCGCCGGCAAGACGATGTCGCTGGTGCAGGCGCCGCGGTTCGCCGCCGCCGGGGTGACGGTGATCGACAATTCGTCGGCGTGGCGCAAGGACCCCGACGTGCCGCTGGTGGTGTCCGAGGTGAACTTCGACCGGGACGTTCGCGACGGGCGCTCGCTCCCCAAGGGCATCATCGCCAACCCGAACTGCACCACGATGGCCGCGATGCCGGTGCTCAAGGTGCTGCACGACGAGGCCGAGCTGGTGCGCCTGGTGGTGTCGAGCTATCAGGCGGTGTCCGGCAGCGGGCTGGCCGGGGTCGAGGAGCTGGCGACCCAGGCGCGCGCGGTCATCGACGATGCCGAGCAGTTGGTGCACGACGGCTCCGCGGTCGAGTTTCCCGCGCCCAAGACGTACGTCGCGCCGATCGCGTTCAACGTGGTGCCGCTGGCCGGTTCGCTGGTGGACGACGGCTCCGGCGAGACCGACGAGGACCAGAAGCTGCGGCATGAGAGCCGCAAGATCCTCGGCATCCCCGACCTGGCGGTGAGCGGAACCTGCGTGCGGGTACCGGTGTTCACCGGGCACTCGCTGTCGATCAACGCCGAGTTCGCCCGGCCGCTCTCGCCCGAGCGCGCCCGAGCGCTGCTCGACGGCGCCCCCGGCGTCAAGGTGGTCGACGTGCCGACCCCGTTGGCGGCCGCCGGCGTCGACGAGTCGCTGGTCGGCCGCATCCGAAACGACCCGGGGGTGCCCGACGGGCGCGGCCTGGCCCTGTTCGTTTCGGGGGACAACCTGCGCAAGGGGGCGGCGCTGAACACCATCCAGATCGCCGAGCTGCTGGCCGCCCAGCTGTGAATCAGCGGGTGGGCTCGTTGAGCCCAGCCCACACCCGACTACTCGCTCGGTGCTCGCTTGCACTGACTTTGTTTGCGCCGCAATTGTTTTGGCTCGCGCACGCCGACCCCCCGGCGCCGGCCCCCGAGCCCATCGTGCAGCCGCTGGCGCCCGGTCAGGTCCTGCGGATCGGCCCCACGGCCGGCACCGGCACCCCCACCGGGGACTACGGCATCGGCGCGACCGACCTCTGTGAGTTCGTCGAGTTCCCCACCGAACTGCTGCAGGTGTGCGGCGACAGCTTCGTCGGCCAGGGCGTCGGATTCGGTGGCTGGTATGCGCCGGTGGCGCTGCACGTGGACACCGCATCCGTCGACGACCCGGCGGGGGTGCGCTACACCGGCGTGACCGGGATCAGCTATCCGCTGCTGGCCGATCCCACGCCGCCGGGGGCCTCGCAATTGCCGGCGGGGGTGGTACAGATCAACCGGCGCAACTACATGATGGTGACGACGACGAAAAACCTGGAGCCGCAAAGCTCACGGCTGGTCGCGGCCGAGCCCGCGCGCGGGGGGTGGAAGACGATCGCCGGGTCGCGGCGGCCCGCCTCCTATCAGGGCGGCTCGCAGACGCAGATCAGTGGCTACTACGACCCGATCCCCACCCCGGACTCGCCCACCGGCTGGGTGTACATCGTGGCGGACAGCTTCACCCGTAGGGACCCCGTCGTGCTGTATCGGGCCACCCCGCAAAGCTTTACCGACCGGTCCCGGTGGCAGGGCTGGGCGGCCGGACCGGGCGGCGGCTGGGCCAAGCCCCCCACCCCGTTGTGGCCGGACCCGGTGGGTGAGATGTCCATTCGGCAAATCGACGGCAAGGCCGTGCTGTCGTATTTCAACGCCGCCACGGGCAACATGGAGGTCCGCGTCGCCGACGACCCCACCACGCTGGGCGATGCGCCGGTGACCACCGTGGTGCAGCACGACGAGTGGCCGGATCCCGCGGAGAGCCTGCCGTCGCCCTACGACAACCGGCTCGCGCAACCCTACGGCGGATACATCTCGCCCGGCTCCACCCTCGACGAGCTGCGAATCTTCGTGAGCCAGTGGGACACCCGCGCCCGGGTGGCCGCGCCGTACCGGGTGATCCAGTTCGCGGTCAACCCGTTCAAGCCCCAGGAGTGACTTTTTCCGGCAGAAGGTTGGCTGGCGCACGGCTCGCACTCGGACGAGGCCGTCTTTCTGTGTCGTATGTGATGTGCTTCCGGCTGTTAGCCAGTACGGTCAACCTCGCGAAGTGAATCAGCGCTTTGGCGCGCCAACGCGTATGTCAATGAGTCGGCGATGAGAGCGAGGATCGATGATGTCCGAAGCCAACAAAGGTGTTGTGCTCCTCGGTGGTGCTGTGGTTGCACTGGCAGTGGTCGTCGGCGGCGCCGCCGCCGCCGCCACAGCGACGACTGTAGGGGCGTCCGGTCCATCCATCCCGGCGGCGCCGCCTACCACTTCGGCACCGCCCGCGCCCGCACCCCAGCCGGCGCCCACCGAAGAGATCCCGCGTGAGAACCACGACCTCGGCGGCGGAGCCGGCGGCGGTATGGGGTAAGCCTCGACTGGCCCCGGATAGACCCGAGCCCTGCTCGGTGGCTAAACAACGCCCTCGCATTGCCCGGCGCGGGTCCCCGACCAATGGGAGTTATCGCTCACAGCTGCTACATAAGTAGCGCATAGCCGCAACCACTGTTAACGGCTTCATCATTTGTCTCATGAGTGAAACATCTGAAACCCCCACTGCGCGGACTTCCACCGCAACAGCACCGGCGCCCGCTGCGGTAGCGGCAGCGCCATACCGGGCCTCGCGGGTCTTCCACCTCGCCGCGTGGGTCGCCATCGTCGCCGGGATCGTGTTCATCGTCGCGGTCATCTTCTTCACCGGCTTCATCCTCGGCCACCGCGGCGGCCACCACGGCGGTCACCACCACCACAAGCACCACGCGGCATGGATGCACCAGCACCGCATGGGCGGTCCGGGTGGCCCGGGTGCCGGCGGACCGGCCGGTATCCAGCAGGGCGGACCCGCGGCGGGGACCCCCGGCGCTCCCGGCCCCAGCCAGATTCCGTCGTCGGTCGCCCCGTCCAGGACGCCGTAGTCCAACCCCCTCGCTGAACAACCAGCAGCCCGGTGCTCACCAGAGCACCGGGCTGCGCGTCGTTTCGTCACCGGCACCTGACCGCCGCTTTTCGATTCACAGCAAGTTTGTGGGCCGAACCTGTTATGCCCGTCGCGCCCTTGGGCATCATTCAAGACATGAGCGAGACACCCGAACCGTCGTCGACCCCGCCGACTCCCCCCGCAGCAGCCGCACCCCCGCCACCGCCGCCGCCCCCGGAGCGGGTCAAGCCTCCGAGGCTCTACACGGCCGCGGCGTGGGTGGTCATCGTCGCCGGGATCGTCTTCATCATCTCCACGGTGTTTTTCGCCGGCGCCTTCGCCTTCGGGTATTACCACCACTGCCACCATCACCACGGCCAGATGTTCAAACCTGGTGACGGCCCCGGGCCGGGCGACGGTCCGTGGGGACCCGGCCGCGGCCCCGGCCCGTGGGGGTCCGGTGGGCCCGGCCCAGGCAACGGTCCGTGGGGGTCCGGCGGCCCCGGCCCCGGGCCGTGGGATTACGGCGGCGGCCCCGGGCTGATCGTGCCCATGCCCCCGGGCGGTCCGGGTGGGCCCGGCGGGCCGGCCGGCGGACCCGGCGTGAGCGGTCCGGGGCAACCGCAGACCAGCGGCGTCACCCCCCGCCCCGCCTCGCCGGCGCCGCGTCCGTAACACCCCCGCACGTCCAGGTGTTTCTTGACTTGGTCCAGAAAGGGAGCATAGTTGTTGGCGCGCAGGAAACTTCGTCGCCAAAGCCTGGAGTCAGCCCAGTAAACGAGGAGATAGCGACATGACGGAGCGTTTCACCACCACTGACGCCGGCATCGCAGCGCCCAGCG
Source organism: uncultured Actinomycetota bacterium (assembly GCA_963732835.1). GTDB lineage: Bacteria > Actinomycetota > Actinomycetes > Mycobacteriales > Mycobacteriaceae > Mycobacterium. The sequence continues at coordinate 401,002 of CAVTBA010000013.1, read as the reverse complement.
ACGACGAGTCGTTGACGATCGGTCCCGACGGCCCGATTCTGCTGCAGGACCACTACCTGATCGAGCAGATGGCCCAATTCAACCGGGAGCGCATCCCGGAGCGTCAGCCGCACGCGAAGGGCGGCGGTGCCTTCGGCACCTTCGAGGTCACCAACGACGTGAGTCAGTACACGCGGGCAGCGGTCTTCCAGCCTGGCACCAAGACGGAGATGCTGGCCCGGTTCTCCACCGTCGCCGGCGAGCGGGGCAGCCCGGACACGTGGCGGGACCCCCGCGGCTTCGCGCTGAAGTTCTACACCAGCGAAGGCAACTTCGACATGGTCGGCAACAACACGCCGGTCTTCTTCATGCGCGACCCGCTGAAGTTCCAGCACTTCATCCGGTCCCAGAAGCGGCTGCAGGCGAGCAACGTGCGCGACCACAACATGCAGTGGGACTTCTGGAGCCTCTCCCCGGAGTCCGCACACCAGGTGACCTGGCTGATGGGCGATCGCGGTATCCCCAAGAGCTGGCGGAACATGAACGGTTACAGCAGCCACACGTACAGCTGGGTCAACGCCGCCGGCGAGATCTTCTGGGTGAAGTACCACTTCGTCACCGACCAGGGCAACGACTTCCTGACCCAGGAGGACGCCGACCGGCTGGCCGGCGAGGACGGCGACTACCACCAGCGCGACCTCTACGAGGCGATCGAGCGCGGTGACTACCCGAGCTGGACGCTGAAGATGCAGATCATGCCGTACGAGGAGGCCAAGGACTACCGGTTCAACCCGTTCGATCTGACCAAGGTGTGGCCGCACGGCGACTACCCGCTGATCGACGTGGGCAAGATGACGCTGAACCGCAACGTCACCGACTATCACACCCAGATCGAGCAGGCCGCCTTCGAGCCGAACAACACCGTGCCCGGCACCGGGTTGAGTCCGGACAAGATGCTGCAGGCCCGCGGCTTCTCCTACTCCGACGCGCACCGCGCGCGGCTGGGGACCAACTACCGGCAGATCCCGGTCAACGAACCCAAGGTGGAGGTCAACAGCTACTCGAAGGACGGCGCGATGCGGATCAAGAACGCCTCCGACCCGGTCTACGCGCCGAACTCCTACGGCGGGCCGCAGGCCGATCCGGCGCGCGCCGCCGAGGTGCGCTGGCACGCCGACGGGGACATGGTCCGTTCGGCCTACACGCTGCACGCCGAGGACGACGACTGGGGGCAGGCCGGCACCATGGTCCGCGAGGTCCTCGACGACGAGGCGCGGGACCGGTTGGCGCACAACATCATCGGTCACGTGTCCAAGGGCGTCAAGGAGCCGGTGCTGTCGCGGGTGTTCGAGTACTGGCGCAACGTCGACCCCGACCTCGGCAAGAAGGTCGAAGAAGGCGTGCGGGCCAACGGGGGCTGACCGCCCGCCCACGTGCCTGGCATGATCGCTTGAATGACCATGCGGTTTCGCGCGGCCGTGATCACCATCGGACTTGCCATCGGGGGCACGGTCGCACCTCCGGTTGCGGCCGCGCACCCCTCGGAGCCCGGGGTGGTGAACTACGCGGTCCTGGGTAAGGGGTCGGTCGGCAACATCGTCGGCGGACCCATGGGCTGGGAGTCGGTGTTCACCCAACCGGTGCAGGGCGACTGGGTGGATGTCCCGGTGTGCAACAACTGGGCCGACATCGGATTGCCCGAGGTGTACGACGACCCCGACCTGGCGGCGTTCAATGGCGCCGTCACGCAGACGTCGGCCAGCGACCAAACCCACTTCGTCAAGCAGGCCGTCGGGGTGTTTGCCACCAACGACGCCGCCGGCGCCGCTTTTCATCGAGTGGTGGATCGGACGGTGGGCTGCTCGGGCCAGACCACCGCGGTGCACCTGGACAACGGCGTCACACAGGTGTGGTCCTTCGACGGCGGGCCGCCCGGCGCCGCCGATGCGAACTGGACCAAGCAGCAGGCCGGCACCGATCGGCGGTGTTTCAATCAAACCAGGCTGCGAGAAAACGTATTGCTGCAGGCGAAGGTCTGCCAATCTGGCAACGCCGGGCCCGCGGTCAACGTGCTGGCCGGCGCGATGCAGAATGCGCTCGGTCAGTGAGCCGGGATCTGGAGCCGGGTCGCGGCACGCTTGAGATCGGGCACGAAGGGGAATATGTCGGGGCCATCTGCTAGATGAAGTAGTGGCGGTTACCGTTCCCTTAGGTGTGCAGGGGAGTGGTCCGCAGGCGCATGTTCAGGCTTGCCCAAGGCCCGAAGGGATAGTGATATGACGTTTGCCGCTATCACTACCGCCGGCCCCGAGATCGCCGATTCCAAGGCCGCCGCGCACTACATCGCCGATGGCTGCCTGGTGGACGCCCCGCTCGGGCGCGTGGGTCTGGAGATGGAGGCCCACTGCCACGACCCGGCCGATCCGTACCGCAGGCCCGGGTGGGAGGAGATCGCCGAGGTTCTGGAGCTGCTGCCGAAGCTGCCGGGTGGCAGCCGGATCACAGTGGAACCCGGCGGTGCGGTGGAGCTGTCCGGTCCGCCGGCCGACGGGGTGATGGCCGCCATCGACGCGATGCGGCGCGATCAGGCCGTGCTGCGGTCGGCGTTCGTCGACGCCGGGCTGGGTCTGGTTTTCCTCGGGGCGGATCCGCTGCGATCGCCCAAGCGCATCAACCCGGGCGCGCGTTACCGCGCCATGGAGCAGTTCTTCGCGTCCAGCCGCTCGAGCGACGCCGGCGCGGCGATGATGACGTCCACCGCCTCCATTCAGGTCAACCTGGACGCGGGGCCGCGGGCCGGCTGGGCGGACCGGGTACGGCTGGCGCACGCACTCGGACCCATCATGATCGCGATCGCCGCGAACTCCCCGATGCTGCGCGGCGAGTTCACCGGCTGGACTTCCACCCGGCAACGGGTCTGGGGTCAGATGGACGCGGCGCGGTGCGGGCCCATCCTGGGCGCCAGCGGCGACGACCCCGGCACCGACTGGGCGCGTTACGCCCTCAAGGCCCCGGTGATGCTGGTGAACAACCCGGACGCCGCGGCGGTCACGCATTGGGTGCCATTCGCCGACTGGGCGGACGGCCGGGTGTTGCTCGGCGATCGCCGCCCCACGGTCGCCGACCTGGAATACCACCTGACCACCCTGTTTCCGCCGGTGCGCCCGCGGCAGTGGCTGGAAATCCGGTATCTCGACAGCGTCCCGGACGACTTCTGGCCGGCCGTCGTGTTCACCCTGGTGGCCCTGCTCGACGATTCGGCCGCGGCCGGCATCGCGGCCGAGGCGGTCGAGGCGGTGGCCACCGCCTGGGACACCGCGGCCCGGGTGGGCCTGCGTGACCGGCGGCTGTACGCCGCGGCCAACAAGTGCGTGGCCGTCGCCGCCCAGCTGGCACCGCCCGAACTCGGCGATTCGATGCAGCGGCTCCTCGACGCGGTCGAGCGGGGCCGGTGTCCCGGCGACGGCTTCTCCGACCAGGTGATTCAGCACGGCATCGCGCCCACGGTGGCGCGCCTGGCGCAAGGGGGGCTGTGACTTTCCGGGCAAGTCTTGCCGACGATTTGGCGCGGGCGCGGACGCGGACGTTGCGGCTGGTCGAGTTCGACGACGCCGAACTGTACCGCCAGTACGACCCCCTGATGAGCCCGCTGGTGTGGGATCTGGCGCACATCGGTCAGCAAGAGGAGCTGTGGCTGCTGCGTGGCGGCGACCCCAACCGGCCCGGCATGCTGCCGCCGGCGGTCGAGGGCCTCTACGACGCCTTCGTGCACTCCCGCGCGACCCGGGCCGAGTTGCCGCTGCTGTCCCCGGACCGCGCGCGGTCGTACTGCCGGACCGTGCGGTCCGCCGCACTCGATGCCCTCGACGCCCTGCCCGACGACCCCGCGGGTGACGCGGCGGCCTTCGTGTACGCGATGGTGATCAGCCACGAAAACCAGCACGACGAGACGATGTTGCAGGCGCTCAACCTGCGCAGCGGCGCGCCGCTGCTGCGCGACAAGGCGGCGCTGCCGGCCGGTCGGCCGGGGCTGGCCGGCACCTCGGTGCTGGTGCCCGCCGGCCCGTTCGTGCTGGGCGTGGACGCCGCGAGCGAACCGTACTCGTTGGACAACGAGCGTCCCGCCCACGTCGTCGAGTTGCCGGCATTCCGGATCGGCCGGGTGCCGGTCACCAACGGCGAATGGCGGCACTTCATGGAAGACGGCGGGTACCTACAGCCGCGCTGGTGGTCCGAACGCGGCTGGGAGCATCGCCAGCGCGCGGGCCTGACCGCGCCACAGTTCTGGAGCCCCGACGCACGAACGCGCACCCGGTTCGGCCACGTCGAAGACATTCCCGCCGACGAGCCGGTCCAGCACGTCACGTACTTCGAGGCCGAGGCGTATGCGGCCTGGGCCGGCGCGCGGCTGCCCACCGAGATGGAATGGGAGAAGGCCTGCGCGTGGGATCCGGCCACCGATGGCCGGCGCCGCTACCCGTGGGGAGCGCAGCCGCCGTCCGATGCCCTGGTCAACCTCGGCGGCACCGCGTTGCGCCCGGCTCCCGTCGGGGCGTACCCGGCCGGCGCCTCGGCATACGGAGCGGAGCAGATGCTCGGCGACGTGTGGGAGTGGACGACCTCGTCGCTGCGGCCGTGGCCGGGGTTCGTTCCGATGATCTACGAGCGCTACTCTCAGCCGTTCTTCTTTCGCGACTACCGGGTGCTGCGCGGCGGCTCGTGGGCCGTGGAGCCCGCCATCCTGCGGCCGAGCTTTCGCAACTGGGACCATCCGATCCGGCGCCAGATCTTCTCCGGCGTCCGGTTGGCCTGGGACATCGAGGATTTCGCCTGATGTGCCGGCACATCGGCTGGCTCGGGGCCGACGTCACCGTTTCCTCGTTGGTGCTGGACCCGCCGTGCGGCCTGCGGGTGCAGTCGTATGCCCCGCGCCGGCAGAAGCACGGCCTGCTCAACGCCGACGGCTGGGGCGTCGGGTTTTTCGACGTCTCCTCGGGAGGCCAGGTGCCCCGGCGCTGGCGTAGCCAGGCGCCGCTGTGGGGTGACGTGTCGTTCGACTCCGTCGCGCCGGCGCTGCGCAGCCACTGTGTGGTGGCCGCGGTGCGCTCGGCAACGGTCGGCATGCCGATCGACGCCAGCGCGGTGGCGCCGTTCACCGACGGCCAGTGGCTGTTGTCGCACAACGGGGTGGTCGACCGTGCGGTGTTGCCCGTGACTTCGCGGGCCGAATCCGTTTGTGACAGTGCGCTACTCGCGGCCGTCGTCTTCGACCGCGGCCTCGACGCGCTCGGCGATACCATCACCGAGATAGCGGCGGCCGACCCGGACGCCCGGCTGAATATCTTGGCCGCCAACGGTTCTCGCCTGCTGGCGACGGCGTGGGGCGACACCTTGTCGATCCTGCGCCGCGCGGACGGTGTCGTCCTGGCCAGCGAGCCCTACGACAACGACTCCGATTGGGAGGACGTGCCGGACCGCCACCTCGTCGAGGTCACCGCGACGGATGTCGCGCTGACCCCGCTGGATCATTCGGAAGGTTATCGATGACGCTGACTCTGTCCAACCACTTGGCCGCCGACTCCGCGTACCAGGCGTTGCGCCGTGACGTGTTCGACGGCCTGCAGCGAACGCCGAAGGCCTTGCCGCCCAAGTGGTTCTACGATTCGCTGGGCAGCCATCTGTTCGATCAGATCACCCGGCTGCCGGAGTACTATCCGACCCGCGCCGAGGCCGAGATCCTGCGCGCCCGGTCGGCCGAGGTCGCCGTGGCCAGTGAGGCCGACACCCTGGTGGAGTTGGGCAGCGGAACGTCGGAGAAAACCCGGCTACTGCTCGACGCGCTGCGCGAGCGCGGGTCGCTGCGCAGGTTCGTCCCCTTCGACGTCGACGCCGGCGTACTGTCGACGGCCGCCGCGGCCATCCAGCGGGAATACTCCGGCGTCGAAATCCACGCGGTCTGCGGCGATTTCGAGGAGCACCTGACCGAGATCCCCACCGGCGGGCGGCGTCTGTTCGTGTTCCTGGGGTCCACGATCGGCAACCTGACGCCCGGACCGCGCACGGAGTTCCTCGCGGGCCTGTCGGAGCAGATGCGGCCGGGGGACAGCCTGCTGCTGGGCACGGACCTGATCAAGGACACCGGCCGGCTGGTGCGGGCCTATGACGACTCGGCCGGGGTGACGGCGGCGTTCAATCGCAATGTGCTGGCGGTGATCAACCGGCAACTCGACGCCGATTTCGACGTCGAGGCCTACCAGCACGTGGCCCGCTGGAACGCCGGCGAGGAACGCATCGAAATGTGGTTGCGCGCCAGTCGCCGCCAGCGCGTCCGCGTCGACGCGCTCGACCTGACCGTCGATTTCGCGGCCGGGGAGGAGATGCTCACCGAGGTGTCGTGCAAGTTCCGTCCGGACGGGGTGAGCGCCGAATTGGCCGGTGTGGGACTGCGTCGCACCCGGTGGTGGACCGACGCCGCGGGCGATTTCGGGTTGTCGTTGGCCGTCAAGTGACGGCCGGCGGTTCGCTGGCGGACCGATGGCGGGCGGCCCGCGCGCCGGTGGCCGGCCTGCACCTGGACAGCGCGGCCTGTTCGCGGCAGAGCCTCGCGGTGATCGAGGCCGCCGCCCTGCACGCGCGCAACGAGTCCGAAGTCGGCGGCTACGTCGCGGCCGAGGCGGCCGCGCCCGCGCTGGACGCCGGGCGCGTCGCGTTCGCCGCGCTGGCCGGCATGACCGGCGCCGAGGTGGTGTTCACCACGGGCTCCCTGAACGCGCTGGATCTGCTGCTCGGCGCCTGGCCTGCGGACCGCCGCAGGGTGGCGTGCCTGCCGGGCGAATACGGTCCCAACCTGGCGCTGCTGGCCGCCTACGGATTCGACCGTCAGCTGCTGCCGACGCTCGAGGATGGCCGGATCGCGCTCGACGACGCGGCGCTGGCGCTGCAGGAAGACCCGCCTGATCTGGTCCACCTGACCGCGGTCGGCAGCCACAGCGGTGTGGTGCAACCGTTGGCGATGATCGCGCGGCTGTGCCGCGAGTTGGGGTTGCCGCTCGTCGTCGACGCCGCCCAGGCGCTGGGCCAGATGGACTGCGCGGTCGGAGCCGACGTGACCTATGCGTCGTCGCGCAAGTGGATCGCCGGCCCGCGCGGTGTCGGGGCGCTGGCGGTGCGCCGCGAGCTGATGGAGGGCCTGCGCCCGAGGCTGGCGGCGCCGGACTGGCTCGCGGGCTCGGTCACGGTGGCCCGGCAACTCGAGTTCGGTGAAGCCAATATCGCTGCGCGCGTGGGCTTTTCGCTCGCCTTGGGGGAGCATCTGGCGTACGGGCCGCCGGCCGTGCGCGCGCGGCTGGCCGAGCTGGGCGCCATCAGCCGCCGGGTGCTGGCCGATGTGGCCGGCTGGGCGGTGGTCGAAGAGGTCGACGAGCCCAGCGCCATCACCACCCTGGCCCCCGTCGACGGCGCCGCCGATCCGCAAGCGGTGCGGGCGTGGCTGCTCGCCGAGCGGCGGATCCTGACCACCTTCGTCGGCGTGCAGCGGGCGCCCCTGCAGCTGGCCGGCCCGGTGCTGCGGATCTCGCCGCACGTCGACACCACGGCCGACGATGTGGAGACCTTCGCCGAGGCGCTGATCGCCGCGACGGCGGCGACGGCCGGTTGAGGGTCAGCCCGCTTTGTGCGCGGTGAGCAGGTAGGCGGGCATCTTCATGCGGCCCTTCTCGTCGCGTTCGTGCGGCGGGAATTCGAAGGGCGCGTTGGGAATATCGATGACGTTCGACAGGATGAAGGAGGGCCGGATGTCGTCCACCTCCCAGTACTTGCTAACCGCGGACCGAAGTTCGTCCTCGTCGACCTCGTTGGGCTTCGGCTCCATCTCGGCGGGAAACGCGCCCTTGGCGAACACCAGCACGAACAAGCCGGCCCCCGGCGCGGCCGCGCGGTGTATGGAGCTCAGGTAGCCGTCGCGGGCCTCGACCGGCAGCGAGTGGAACAGCGTGGAATCGACCACGGTGGAGAACCGTCCGTCATAGCCGGTGAACGACGTGATGTCGGCCTGCACGAAGCTGGCCGTGGTCAAGCCGCGCTCCCGGGCGGCCGTGGTGGCCGCCGCGACGGCGGTCGGCGTGAGGTCGACTCCGACCACCGTGTAGCCCTGGGCGGCCAGCGTCAGCGACAGTTCGGCGACCCCGCACCCGGCGTCGAGCACGTCGCTGCGGAATTTGCCGGCCGCGACAAGCGCGGCCAGTTCGGGTTGCGGCTCGCCGATGTTCCACGGCGGCGGACCCTCGAAGTGCGCCTGCTCCCGGTATGCGCTGTCCCAGTCCATGACTTGGTCGCCCGTCATGGTTGTCAACGTACTCCGGGTTCAGGACTCCCAGGTGTGCACCGGCTCGTTGGCGTGCATGTGCTCGCAGTACCGGCGCAGCATTTCGGCCAGCGCCGCGGGCCGGTTCATCCCACGGTCTTCGAGCGCGCGCACGGTGGACACCTGCCAGCTGGCCCCGTTGCGGCGCGTCCTGGCGCGGCCCTCGATGACCCCGAGGAAGCGGTCCCGCACCTCGGCGTCCACGCCCCAGCGCCGCAGTCCCTCGTCGGCGATCGGCAGCAACGTGTCCAGCACCAGTGCGGTCGCCGTCACGTCACCCTGGCCCGGCCAGTGCAGCCGGGCGTCGATGCCGTCGCGCGCCGCCGCGAGGAAATTCGCTTGTGCCGCAGTGAAGTCCATGCTGGCCCACAGGGGATTGTCGTCCTCGGACAGCCGGCGCAACATGCCGTAGAAGAAGGCCGAATTGGCCAGCATGTCCACGACGGTCGGCCCCGCCGGCAACACCCGGTTCTCCAGCCGCAGGTGCGGGCGCCCGTCGACCACGTCGTAGACCGGCCGGTTCCACCGGTAGACCGTGCCGCTGTGCAGCCGCAGTTCGGACAGCCGCGGTGGCCGCCCGGCGGCCAGCTCGGCGACCGGATCCTCATCGGACACCTCGGGCAGCAGCGACGGGAAGTAGCGGATGTTCTCCCGGTACAGGTCGAGGACGGAGCTGATCCATCCCTCGCCGAACCACACCCGCGGCCGCACGCCCTGGGACTTGAGCTCCTCGGGCCGGGTGTCGGTGGACTGCGTGAACAGCTCGATGCGGGTCTCGGCCCACAGCTGGTGGCCGAAGAAGTACGGCGAGTTGGCGCCCAGCGCCAGCTGCGGGCCGGCCACCACCTGGGCGGCATTCCAATTGGCCGCGAACGCCTCCGGGGCCACCTGCAGGTGCAATTGGATGCTGGTGCAAGCGGATTCGGGCGCTATCGACACGGCCTGCCAGTGCAGCGGCTCGGGACCGGAGATGTTGATCCGGATGTCCTCACCGCGCGCGGTGAAGATCGACTCGTTGAGCGCCGCGTACCGCCTCGAGTCGCTCATCCATCCGGCGGCCAGGTGTTCGGGCATCAGCGTGGGCAGGATCCCGATCATCACGATGTGCGCCCCGCCCGTTGCGGCCTTGATCTCGGCGTCGTTGAGGCTGGCCCGCACCTCGCCTTCCAGGTCCAGCGCGGTGTGCCCGGGCAGCGCGTGGGGCGGCACGTTGAATTCGATGTTGTAGGCGCCCAATTCCGGCTGGAACGCCGGATCCGCGATGGCGTTGAGCACATCGCGATTCGACATCGCCGGCTGATAATCGGCATCGACGAGGTTGCACTCGATCTCCATGCCGGTGAGCGGCTGGTCCGAGGCAAAGTGCGACTGCGCGAGCATCGTCTCCAAGACGTCCAGGCATAGCTGGAGCTTGCGCCGGTATTCCCGCCGATGTGCGCTGTTGTACGTGGTGCGCTTGACCTCTTCGCCCACACCGCCGATGGAACAGGGTTACCGGCGGTAACGCAAGCTACGCGGTGAGCTTGTCGAGTTCACCCTGACCATGATGAACTCCTGACGTGTCCGAGTTTGTAGCCGCCATCGACCAGGGAACCACCAGCACCCGCTGCATGATCTTCGATCATGACGGTGCCGAAGTGGCTCGCCACCAACTCGAGCACGAACAGATCCTGCCCCGCGCCGGCTGGGTCGAGCACGACCCGGTCGAAATCTGGGAGCGCACCTCGTCGGTGCTGATGTCGGTGTTGAACCGCGCCAACCTTGCCGCCAAACACATTGCCGCGCTTGGCATCACGAATCAACGGGAAACCACGCTGGTGTGGAATCGGCGCACCGGGCGGCCCTATTACAACGCGATCGTGTGGCAGGATACCCGTACCGACCGGATCGCGTCGGCGCTGGAACGAGACGGCCGCGGCGAGGTCATCCGCCGTAAGGCGGGCCTGCCGCCGGCGACGTATTTCTCCGGCGGCAAATTGCAGTGGATCCTTCAGAACGTCGACGGGGTGCGGGAGGCCGCCGAGAGCGGTGAAGCCCTGTTCGGCACCCCCGATACCTGGGTGTTGTGGAATCTGACCGGAGGCCCGCGCGGCGGCGTGCACGTCACCGACGTGACCAACGCCAGCCGGACCATGCTGATGGATCTGGAAACCCTGGATTGGGACGACGAGCTGTTGTCGTTCTTCTCCATCCCGCGTGTGATGCTGCCGGCGATCGCGCCGTCGTCGTCGCCGCAGCCGTACGGCGTCTCCGCGCAGGCCGGTCCGGTCGGCGGCGAGGTGCCGGTCACGGGCGTCCTGGGGGACCAGCACGCGGCGATGGTGGGCCAGGTATGCCTGTCGCAGGGCGAGGCGAAAAACACCTATGGCACCGGAAACTTCCTGCTGCTCAACACCGGCGAGACGATCGTGCGATCGAACAACGGGCTGCTGACCACGGTCTGCTACCAGTTCGGGGACGCCAAACCCGTGTACGCGCTGGAGGGTTCGATCGCGGTCACCGGCGCTGCGGTGCAATGGCTGCGCGACCAGCTGGGCATCATCAGCGGCGCCGCACAAAGCGAGTCGCTGGCGCGTCAGGTCGCCGACAACGGCGGAGTCTATTTCGTCCCGGCGTTTTCCGGGCTGTTCGCCCCCTACTGGCGATCCGACGCCCGCGGTGCGATCGTCGGGCTGTCGCGGTTCAACACCAACGCGCACCTGGCCCGCGCGACGCTGGAGGCGATCTGCTACCAGAGCCGCGACGTGGTGGACGCGATGGCCGCGGATTCCGGTGTGCGCCTTGAGGTATTGAAGGTCGACGGCGGCGTCACCGGCAACGACCTGTGCATGCAGATTCAGGCCGACGTGCTCGGCGTCGACGTCGTGCGTCCGGTGGTCGCCGAGACGACCGCGCTCGGCGCGGCGTACGCGGCGGGTCTGGCGGTGGGGTTCTGGGCCGATCCATCCGACCTGCGGGCCAACTGGCACGAGGACAAACGCTGGACGCCGGCCTGGACCGACGAGCAGCGCGCCGCCGGATACGCGGGTTGGCGCAAGGCGGTGCAGCGGACCCTGGATTGGGTGGACGTCACCTGATCCAGGGCCCGCTGAGTGCGCGGGGGCTCAGTCTTCGCCGAGGATGCCGTAGACCTCGCGCCGGGCGTTGTTGAGGATTTCGACGATGCGCTGCTGCTGCTCGGCGGTGGCGGTGTGCGCGGACTGCGCGACCGCGCCGAACAGCTGGCCGATGGCCGCCCGCAGGTTCATGTGACCCGGGTCGGCGCCCTCGGCGATCTCGTCCCACGGCGGGGTCTCGACCTTCTCGGCCGCCGCGCGGCCCTCGTCGGTCAGCTCGAAGAGCTTCTTGCTGCCCTCGCTTTCGCTGGCGATGATCAGGCCCTCATCGGTCAAGAGCTGCAGCGTCGGATAAACCGAACCGGGGCTCGGCTTCCAGAGCCCGTTGCTGCGTTCGGCGATCTGCTGGATCATCTCGTAGCCGTGCATCGGCCGCTCGGTCAGCAGCGCCAGGATGGCCGCGCGGACGTCCCCGCGCTTGCCGCGCCCGGGGCCGCCGCGGCGCCGTGCGCCGCGCCGGCCGCCCGGCCCGAGGCCGAATCCCGGGCCGAACCCGGTCCTGAAACCCGGGCCGAACCCGGGCCCGAATCCAGGGCCAAAACCGGGACCGAAGCCTCGGGGGCCGTCGTGTTCGGACGCGTGCTCCCGGACGTGTTCGAAGAATTCGCGCCCGGCGCGCCGCCTAGCGCCGTGCGGGATCCGCCGTTGTGTGTCGGGGCCGAAGCCGAAACCGGGGCGGCCGGCGAACGAGCCGTCGGCAGCGGGGAATGGGTTAAACATTTCTGTTCCTTACGTATTAGGGGAAGCGCACCGTACGCTTCGAAGTATCACGATATATCGAAAACTATCGCGATGCAACGGCGGTTGCGGCGCGCCCCCGGTGGCGCCCGCGAGGCCGGTGAACTGCGGCGTCGGCGTGCCGGCGCGCCCGCCGGGCCGAGCCGCCCCGGCCCGGTTTGCACTCGACAGGCGGCGGGTAGGAACTCTGGGATGAACGCCGACAACTCCAACCTGACGGTGGGCAGCGGGACCTCCACCGCGACCGGCCCCGCGCCGGGTGGCAGCGGTCGCGGGCGCAGCGTGTGGCCGTGGGTCAACTGGGGCTTGGCGCTGGCCACGGTGCCCGCCGCCGCCATCGTGATGCTTTTCGCGCTCGGCGCGGTGATGAGTACCGACGGCTGCGCCGACCGCAGTTGCCCCAACCTGGGCCACGGCGGGATCAATTTCGGGGTCGCGTTCTACGGCGCGCCCGCGGTCGCCGTCGTCGTCATCGTCATTTCGCTTTTCACCGCGAAGCGCCGCGGCGGCATCGCCGTCCCGCTGTGCGGATGGGCGCTGTTGATCGCCGACGTCGCGCTCATGGCGGCGAGCGTCTCAGGTTAGCGCGGCCGTCAGCCGGGCGGCGAGAAACCGCCCGGCGCGGAAGGCGGTGGGGCGGGCTGCGGTGCTCCCTGTTCGGGCCATGGGACCGCCCGCTGTTGCGGTGCGGCCGGCCAGGTCGGCCACGGCGCGGGGCCCGGCGCCGGCATAGCGGGACGAAGCCGGGCCAGTTCGCGGCGGTGTCGTTCGGCGAGCACGGCGGCCAGTACCAGTTCGGGCGGGGCGCCGGGCGGAGGCGGCGGCGCGATGCGGGCCACCACGTCACCGGCGATGCGGTAGGCCATCTGCTGGCGCAACTGGCGGTCGAGTTGCGGTGCCCGCGAGAGGAATTGGCGCGCCACCTCGGCTTGGCGAGGCGACAGGGCGGAAAGTTGCAACGACGATGCCCACCAGGCCAGCGACGGCGGCATCGTCGGCGGTGGACCCAGGCGCGGACCGCGTTCGTTCACGACGACGGTGCCGGCGAAGATGTCACCGATCCGCTTGGCCTTCGGTGACAGGATGCTGCAGATGACGGCGGGACTTCCGAACAGCATCCAGATCTCGATCACCGCGGCCAGGGCCCGAAAGAGGGCCTGCCGGAAGCGTTCTGGGCCGCCGTCGTCGGACACCACGCGCAGGCCCATCGCGATCTTGCCCACGGAGCGCCCGCGGGTTGCGGTTTCGAGTACCACGGGATAGCCGACGATCACCACGACGGTGAAGATGAGCAGGACGGCGGTGCTCAGCGCGGTGTCGTACTGGGTCAGCGTGGCGGCCCACAGCATCAGGCCGATCACATAGCCGACGAAGATCACGGCGATATCGATCAGCGCGCTCACGGCCCGCACCGGCAACTGGGCGATCTGCACGTCGAGCACGACGGCGTCGCCGGTCACCACCTCCGACATAACACCGAACGGTACAGGGCGGTTAGGCTGCGCAGGGTGGACGTCGACGCATTCGTGCTGGCCCATCGAGGTACCTGGGACCGCCTCGACCGGCTGGTCGGGCGGCGTCGCTCCCTGAGCGGCGCCGAGGTCGACGAGCTCGTCGAGCTCTACCAGCGGGTGTCCACCCACCTGTCGATGCTGCGCTCGGCTTCGTCGGATTCGCTGTTGATCGGTCGGCTCTCCAGCCTGGTCGCGCGCGCGCGTTCCGTGGTGACCGGCGCCCATGCGCCGTTGAGCCGCACGTTCGTCCGGTTTTGGACGGTGTCTTTCCCGGTGGTCGCCTACCGCTCGTGGCGGTGGTGGCTGGGCACGGCGGCGGCGTTCTTCGCCGTGGTCGTGGTCATCGCGTTCTGGGTGGCCGGCAACCCAGAGGTGCAGTCGGCCGCCGGAACACCAAGCGACATAGACCAATTGGTCAACCACGACATCGCCTCCTACTACAGCGAACACCCCGCCGCGGCGTTCGCCCTGCAGATCTGGGTGAACAATTCCTGGGTGTCCGCCCAATGCATCGCGATGTCCGTCCTGCTGGGACTGCCGATTCCGATCGTGCTGTTCCAAAACGCCGCCAACCTGGGACTGATTTCCGGGTTGATGTTCCAGGCCGGCAAGGGCGGCGTGCTGCTCGGGCTGCTGGTTCCGCACGGGCTGCTGGAGCTGACGGCGGTCTTTTTGGCGGGCGCGGCGGGGATGCGGCTGGGGTGGTCGGTGATCTCGCCCGGCGACCGGCCCCGCGGACAGGTGCTCGCCGAACAGGGCCGCGCCGTCGTGTCGGTCGCGATCGGACTGGTGGGCGTGCTGTTGGTGTCGGGGTTGATCGAGGCGTTGGTGACGCCCTCGCCGCTGCCGACGTTCGTTCGGGTCGGCATCGGCATCGCCGCCGAGGCGGCATTCCTGTCATACATCGTCTATTTCGGCCGCCGCGCGGCGAAGGCCGGCGAGACCGGCGACATCGAAGACGCGCCCGACGTCATCCCCACCGGCTGAGCGGCTAGAGCCGGCCGGTGGCCTTCATCGCCAGGTAGCGGTCGGCCAGGGCGGGCGCCAGTTCGGTGGGCGGGGCGTCGACGACCTCCACCCCGCTGCGGCGCAGCCGCGTGGCGATCGCGCGGCGGTCGTTGCGGGATCGTTCGGCGGCCGCCGCGTCGTAGACGGCGGCCGGATCCGAACGCCCGGCGGCCATTTGGTCGACCCGGGGGTCGGCGACCGCGGCCACCATCAGGTGATGTTTCGCCGACAACTGCGGCAGCACCGGCAACAAGCCCTCATCGAGCGCGGTCGCGTTGAGGTCGGTCAACAGCACCACCAGCGACCGTCGGCGGGCCCGCCGCGCAATGGCGGAAACCATTGCGGTCCAATCGGGTTCGAGCAGCGCCGGTTGCAGGGGGGCCATCGCCTCGACCAGCTGGGCGAGCAGTTCGGTGCGCGACGCGCCGAAAACGCCTGCCCGGCTGACCCGGTCGTGGGCGAGGAAGTCCACGTGGTCGCCCGCCCGCGACGCGAGCGCCGCCAGCAGCAGCGCGGCGTCCATGGACCAGTCGAGCCGGGGCCAGCCCGCGGGATCGGCGGCGGTCGGGTCGACGCCGACCCGGCCCGCGGCCGTGCGTCCCGTGTCGAGCACGATCACCACGCGCCGGTCGCGTTCGGGCCGCCAGGTGCGGACGACGACGTCGGCGCGACGCGCGGTTGCGCGCCAGTCGATCGATCGCACGTCGTCACCCACGACATACTCGCGCAGCGAATCGAATTCCGTTCCCTGGCCGCGGATCAGCGTCGGCAGCAGCCCGTCGATCTCGCGCAGTTTGGCCAGCCGCGCCGGCAGGTGCTTGCGGGACAGGAACGGCGGCAGCACCCGCAGCAGGCCCGGCACCGCTTGCGACCCCTGGCGTCCCGCCAGCCCCAGCGGGCCGATGGACCGGGCGGTGACCACCGCCGCGCGCTGCTCGCCCCGGCGGACCGGCCGCAACTGGGACTGGACGTGCTGATGCTGCCCGGCGGGGATGTTCACGGGATGGACGCGGGGCCGCGCGCCCGCGCTGGGCGGCCAGGCGTCGCGGACCTGGCCGCGGAACCGCCGCCGACCGTCGTTGTGGATCAGCAGCCCGACGTCCACCTGCTGCGCGAGCCGGGCGGAGCGATCCGGGGAACGGATGTAGCGCAATCGGCGGGTGCTGGCGGCCAGCCCGATGTCAACCGCCACCACGATCGCCAGTGCGGCCAGCAGAACGACGAATGTCCTTGCCGGCCAGGGTGACAGCGCGATGGGCAGGACGCATATCAGCGCGACCAGCCCGGTGCGTCCGGTCAGGATCACTAGCGGGGCACCGGAACCGACGCCAAGATCCCGTCGAGCACGCCGTCGGGTGTGGCCCCTTCGAGTTCGGCCTCGGGGCGCATCATCACCCGGTGCCGCAGCGTGGGGCGGGCCATGGCCTTCACGTCGTCCGGGGTGACGTAGTTGCGCCCGGACAGCCAGGCCCAGGAACGGGCCGTGGCCAGCAGCGCGGTAGCCCCGCGCGGCGAGACGCCCAGCTGCAGCGCGGGCGAGGAGCGGGTGGCCCCGACGATGTCGACGATGTAGCCGAGGACCTCGTCGGCGACCAGCACATGCCGCACGGCGTCGCGTCCGGCGGCCAGTTCGCCGGGGCCGGCCACCGGATTGATCGCCGAGAGGTCGCGGGGATCGAAGCCGTGGGCGTGCCGACCGAGAATGGCGATCTCCGAATCCCGCGGCGGCAGAGCCACATTCAGTTTGAGCAGGAAGCGGTCCAGCTGGGCCTCGGGTAGCTGGTAGGTGCCCTCGTATTCGACGGGGTTCTGGGTCGCGGCGACGATGAACGGGTCGGGCAGGGGCTGGGCGACCCCTTCCACGCTGACCTGGCGCTCTTCCATCGCTTCGAGCAGCGCGGCCTGGGTTTTCGGCGGGGTCCGGTTGATCTCGTCGGCCAGCAGCAGATTGGTGAACACCGGGCCGGGCCGGAACGCGAACGCGGCCGTGCGCGCGTCGTACACCAGCGAACCCGTGACGTCACCGGGCATCAGGTCGGGGGTGAACTGCACCCGCTTGAACTCCAATCGCAGTGCGGCCGCCAGCGCCCGGACCAAGAGCGTCTTCGCCACTCCCGGAACGCCTTCCAACAGCACATGACCGCGGCACAGCAGCGCGATCACCAGGCCGCTGACCACGCCCTCCTGCCCGACGACGGCCTTGGCGAGCTCGGTTCGCAACGCCAGCAGCGCATCTCGCGCCGATTCGGCGGTGGGGGTCTGGGCGGGGGAAGGGGACTGTGTCACGTCCGTGTGACCTGCCTTTCGATGTCGTCGAGCGCACGGGCGAGTTGTAGGAGGTCGTGGTCGGTCGCCGGGGGCGGCCCGAATAGCTGGTAGGCAACGAATGCCGGATCGGCCCCGCTGCGCACGGCCACCGCGGCGGCGACCGCCGGCGCCGACGCCCCGGTGTTCAGGCCCAGCCGGGGCAGCAGCCGCTGCAGTGTGGCGGTGCGCAGTGCCGAGGCGGCGCGGTCCCGCGCCCGGCGGGAACGGTAAAGGCGCCCGCGGCCCTCGACGGTCTCGGATGCGCGCACCACGACGGGCAGCTCCTCGGCGACCAGCGGGCCGGGCCGCCGGCCCCGCCACAGCGCGACCAGCAGCACGACCAGGCAGAGCTGCCACACCATCCATGTCACGTTCTGCGGTATCAGGTCGGAAATCGAGCCGGGCGGCGGCGATTCACCCTCGACGCGGTGGGGCGCGTACCAGACGAGCCGGGGCCGGGCGCCCGCGAGGTTCATCGCCAGGGCGGCGTTGCCCGCCTGCAACAGGGCGCCGTTGGTCAGGAAGTCGGTGCTGCCGACCGCCGTGATGGTCCGCCCGTCGTCCCGGAAGCGGATCAGTGCGCCGTCGTAGCAACGTGTCATCGCCCGGCCGTCGGTGGCGCGGTAGGTGTCGCTGGGGCCGAATCGAACCGGCCCGGCCCGAGTGGCCTCGCGCAGAGTGCAGTCGGGATCGGTGTCGAAGGTGTCGGCCGCCGAGACGCGCATGCCGGGCATCAGCGCCTCGCGGGTGCGCGCCGTCGGTTCCACCAGCAGCAGGTCGCCGGGCGCCTTCGCCAGCCGGTCGAGCAGCGGGCCGGTCAGGTATTGGCTCTGTGCCACCAGGATCAGCGCGTCGGGGCGCGCCGCCCGCTCCACTTCGGCGATGCCGTCGGCGACCACGACGTCGACGCCGCCGCCGCGCAGCAGCGCCACCAGCGCGTGGGCGCCGTCGGGACCCGTCGACGCCGGGTCCATGCGCGCCCCCGGCCGCGGCGCGGTCAGGTAGGCATCGACGCCGGCGATGACGGCGAGCACGATCAGGGTGAGGATCACCCAGCGCCAGGATCGCCAGCGCTGCATCGCCGTCGGGCCGGCGGGATCGGGGCGGGTGTTGGTCGCCATCACCGCACCTGTGCCCACGAGTCGGGCGCGGCGGGTTGGCCGGGCCCCGCAGGGGCGGCCGCCGAGCGGGACCTCAGGTGGTCGTCGAGGTCGGCGATCATCTGGTATGCGCGCTGCGTCCCGGGTCGCTCACCGTAGGTGACGTCGTTGAAAGCCGTTGCCGCCTGCGCCAATTCGCCGGCGAGATGGGGTAGCGCCGCGCCGGCGTCGGAGGCCAGCTCGTTGGCGGTACGGCCGGGCGCCGGGTTCAGAATGCCGGTCTCCTCGAGCTGGCGGGCGACCGCCCGCAGCCGGTGACGAATCGCCGCGGCCCACTCACCTTGCGCCGCATAGTTTTCGGCGGTCGCACGGTGCTGGGCCGCGGTGAGTTGCGCGGCTTCGAACAACTGGTAGTCTCCGCCGCGGTTGGTGCGCATGGTGCGCATGGTGCGCCGCGCGATGTGGATGGCGGCCACCAGCGCGATCCCGAGCATGATGAAAAGCACTGTGGCCGTGAGCCATCCGCCGGGCAACGAGGCGGTCTTCTGCAGCAGCCGGTAAATCGTCTCGTTGAGCCATTCGGCCATCTGTTCCCCCGCCGAGCCCTTGGAGTAGATCGGCTTGTTGAGCTCGTCCTGGGCGGCCTGGTGCGCGGCATCGCGGTCGATGTCGATGGAGGGCACTGTCTCACGCGTCCTCAGACCGGCCGCGTGAGCCAGAGGTTGTCGGTGGAGGCGGCCGCATACTGCCCGCCCGCAGCGCCGGTCTGCAGCACCAGATCGAATGCCTCGGCACGCATTCGGCGGTCGGTGTAGAGCAGCGCGATCACTCCCGCGTTGAACGGCGCGGTGATGATCTCACCGATCGCGGCGCCCACCGAAGCGACCGCGGTGCTGACCAGAAATGCCGCGCTGGACGAGGTGGTCACGAAGAACTGGCTGGCGATGTTGAACGGCACCGCCACCGCACCCGCGACGACGGATGTCACCAGGAGCGTCAGCAGCCGGATGCCCAGCACCCGCCAGAAGCCGTTGCGGACCAGCGCGAACGATCGGGTGATGGCATCAAGAACGGGCAGCCGCTCGAGCACGATCAGCACGGGCGCGAACAACACCACCGTGTACAGGTACACCAGCAACGCGATCACGGCCAGCGCCAGCGGCAGGCCGAGGACGACCGCGGCCGCGGCGTTGCCGATCGCCGCCAGCACCGCGACGATCACCGCCACCAGGCCCGCGACAACCGCCATCGCGGCGCCTTCCAGCACGGCGAGACCGAGCAACGGCACCAGGCGCCCACGGATCCTGGCCCACGTCTCCGCGATGGTGATCGGCGTGCCGAACACCGCCCGCCCGACGATCACGGTGAGCATCCCGGACAGCAGCATGCCGCCGAGCCAGGCCACCAGGACGCCGGCGCCCATCGACGTCAACCAGGCGCCGATGACCCCGGTGGTCAGCTCCTTGGCGTGATCGGGTGTCAGCCTGCCGTAGGCCGCCAACGGCCCGAAGATGGCGACCTTCGTGACGATCTGGATGGCCACCACCACGATGGCGGTCAGCCCCAGCGTCGCCTTCGGATTGGCCCGGACGTAGCCGACCGCGCCGTTGAAGATGTCGCCCAGGGTCAGCGGCCGCAGCGGGATGATGCCGGGTTTGACCGCTCCCGGAACCAGTTGCGGGGAACCGTATTGCCAGGCCGGCGGCGGGCCGTATCCCGCGGGCGGGCCGTAGCCGGGTGGGGGGCCGTAGCCGGGTGGGGGGCCGTAGCCGGGTGGGGGACCGTAGCCGGGAGGGGGACCGTAGCCGGGAGGGGGGCCGTAGCCGGGTGGGGGGCCGTAGCCCGGTGGGGGGCCGTAGCCCGGTGGCGGACCCACCGGATAGCCGGGCGGCGGCGCGGTCAACGTGTTCCGCGGCGTCTGGGAGCGGGCCCGTCGTTCGTCATGGGTTCCATCCTGTCGGTGGTCCGGGCATTTCTCAATCACGGCCAGGCGGCCGGCGCGTAGCGTCTCTGGCATGGCCGAACTCAAATCCCAGCTGCGGGCCGACCTGACCGATGCGATGAAGAGCAAGGACAAGCTCCGCACGGCGACCCTGCGCCTACTGCTCGCGGCGATCCAAACCGAGGAGGTATCCGGCAAACAGGCCAGAGACCTCTCCGACGACGAAGTGATCAAGGTGCTGGCCAGGGAGTCCCGCAAACGCGCCGAGTCAGCGGAAATCTACACCCAGAACGGCCGGGGGGAACTCGCCGCCAACGAGCACGCCGAGGCGCGGGTAATCGACGAGTATTTGCCGACGCCACTCACCGAGGCCGAACTGGCCGACGTCGCGGACACCGCCATCGCCCAGGTCGCCGAGGAGATCGGCGAGCGCCCGAGCATGAAGCAGATGGGGATGGTGATGAAGGCGGCCACCGCGATCGCGGCCGGCAAGGCCGACGGGGCCCGGTTGTCGGCGGCGGTCAAGGAGCGCCTGTAGCTAACCCGGCGAGACCACAACCCGGGTGCCGTCCGGGGCCCGCCTGGTGACGCGCCGCGCGTCGAGCTGCTCGAGCAACGGCACGGCGACCCGCCGGGTGGTGCCCAGCGCGCGGCGGGCGTCGCTGACGGTGAACGGCTGCGGCAGCGTCGCGAGCACGCCGGCCGCCCGGTCCAGCGCGCGGGAGCCCAGGACGACGCCGTCGGCGATCCGGGTCAGCCGCCCGGCGCGCACCGCCGCGGCCAGCTCCCGGGGACCGAGCTTGAGCTCGGTGAGTTCGTCGGCCTCCGGTGCCCGGAAGGGCTCGGCGGCCAGCCACTCCTCGATGGTGCGCACCGCCTTGTCGACGCGGGCCGGCAGGCCCGCGCCCGGCGAGCGGACCAGCCCGTCGACCACTTGAAGGCCGGTGCCCTCGAGCAGCGTCGGCAGCAATTCGGCGGCGGGCAGCCCGACCCGCTGCCGCAGCGTCTCCAGCGGCATCCCCGCCGCGATGTCGTGGTCGTCGGCCCAGCGCCGCACCGCCGCGGTCGCGCACTCGCGCCGCCCGGCCCACCACGGGGGGTCCACCACCCAATCGCCGACCCGAAGCCCGGCAAGCGGCAGGCCCATCGCCCGTAGGTCGGCCACCCGGGCGCAGTCGGGCGGGCGGACCCGGCCGGTCGCCAGCTCCGCGGCACGCTCCCGCGCGGCGCCCCGGCGGCGCAGCGCCGGCGGCCGGACGTCGAGCACCTCGATGCCCGCCGCGATCCGGTGCTCCCCGGGATCGCGCAGCAGCCCGACGTCGCCGACCCGCAGCGGCAGGGGCGTCGCCAGCCGCAGCCGGGCGGCCGCCTCCCCCAGTTGACGCATCTGCGCCGGCACGGCCGCGGACCCGACGTGCAGCACCAGCTGGCGGTGCAGCGCGCCCGCCGACCGCAGGGCGACGTCGATCTCCGTGGTGTCCAGCCACAGGCCCGGCGTCCGAACGGCGTCGCCGCGGCCGATGTGCTGGCGGTCCACGCCGCGCAGGTTCAGCGCGACGCGCGCCACCGCGCCGACGGCCGTCTGATCGCGGCCGAGCGATTGCAGCCCCCGAACCGTGACGCGCCGGCCGGCGTGTTCCAGCTCGTCGCCCACCCGGACCGTCCCGGCCGCCAGGGTGCCGGTCACCACCGTGCCCGCGCCCCGGACGGTGAAGCTGCGGTCCACCCACAGCCGCACGTCGGCGCCGGGGTCCGGAACCGGCAGCCGGTCGGTGAGCGCCAGCAGCTCCGCGCGCACCCGCTCGAGGTCGGTGCCGATCGCGACGGGAGCGCCGGCGAGCGAGGTGGCGGCGAACCGTTCGCGCGCCTGCTCGATGGCCGGACCGGGATCGGCGAGGTCGGCCTTGCTGATCACCAGCAGCCCGTGGCGGACCCCGAGGGCGTCCAGCGCCGCGAGGTGTTCGTCGGATTGCGGCATCCAGCCCTCGGTCGCGGCGACGACGAACATCACCGCCCCGACCCCGCCCACCCCGGCCAGCATGTTGGCCACGAATCGTTCGTGGCCCGGCACGTCGACGAACGCCAGCTGGCGGCCGCCGAGCTCGGTCCACGCGAAGCCGAGGTCGATGGTCAGGCCGCGGCGCCGCTCCTCGGCCAGCCGGTCCGGCCACATGCCGGTGAGCCGGTGCAACAGGGTGGACTTGCCGTGGTCGACGTGCCCGGCAGTGGCTATGACGAACATGCCCGCACCGCCGCGGCCAGTAGCGCGTCGTCCTCGGGCGCCACCGTGCGCAGGTCGAGCAGGCACCGGCCCGCCTCCAGGCGGCCGACGACCGGCGGGCTGGCGGCGCGCAGCGCGGCGGCGTAGGGCTCGGGCAGGCTCACCGCGGCGCTGGGCAGCCGGACGTCCGGGGCCCCGCCGCCGCCGACGGCCGCGACGCAATCCACCGCCTCGGCGCCCGGCAGCGCGGCGGCCAGCGCCTCGGCGCGGGCCCGTAGCCCCGCGAGGTCGGCGATCAGCGCCTCGGCCACCGGCGTCGGCGGGCCGGTCAGCGTCGCCTCCAGCGCGGCGAGGGTGAGCTTGTCCACCCGCAGGGCACGCGCCGCCGGGTGGCGGCGCAGCCGTTCGACGAGCTCGGCGTCACCCAGCAGCAGGCCGGCCTGCGGGCCGCCGAGCAGTTTGTCGCCGCTCGCCGTGACCAGGTCGGCGCCGTCGCGCAGGGTCGAGGTGGCGTCGGGCTCGTCGGGCAGCAGGGGGTGGGGGGAGAGCAGCCCGGAGCCGATGTCGGCCACCAGAGGCGCACCCAACTTCGCCAGCTCCGCCACGCCCACCGCCGAGGTGAACCCGGTGACGTGGAAGTTGGACGGATGGACCTTCAGGATGAAACCGGTCTGCGGCCCGATCGCCTGGGCGTAGTCGCGCAGGCTGGTGCGGTTGGTGGTGCCGACCTCGCGCAGCCGCGACCCGGTGGCGGCCAGTAACTCGGGGATGCGGAACCCGTCGCCGATCTCGACCAGCTCGCCGCGGCTGAGCACGATCTCCTTGCCCGGGGCCAGCGTGAGGGCCGTCAGCAGCAGCGCGGCGGCGTTGTTGTTGACCACGTGCACGCCGCCGGCGCTGGGCACCGCCGCCGACAGCGCGGCCAGCGCGCCCCGGCCGCGGCGGCCGCGCCGGCCGGTCGTCAGGTCCAGCTCGACATCGGTGGTGCCGG
The DNA here is from genome assembly GCA_963732835.1 of uncultured Actinomycetota bacterium. Classification (GTDB taxonomy): domain Bacteria; phylum Actinomycetota; class Actinomycetes; order Mycobacteriales; family Mycobacteriaceae; genus Mycobacterium. Next base: position 377,724 of record CAVTBA010000013.1, on the reverse strand, counting down.
CCGCGGCGACAACCGCGTCCACCGCGGCCCGCGACAGCGGCGCCCGGCCGAGGTTGGTGTGCACCAGCACGCCGGTGGCGTTGATGACGGGCCGCAGGCTCGACGCGGTGCGGGGAAGCGCGGCGACGGCGTGCTCGGCGACGCGCTCGGGATCGATCTCCCCGGCGCGCGCCCGCTGCTGCGCGTCGGCGATCACGGATTTCACCAGCGCGCGGCCCAGCACCCGCTGGGCTTCGGCCAGGCGCGGATCGGACAGGAGCGTATCGGTGCGCGGCACCTTCCGGCGCGGGTCGCTCACGCCGGGCTCGGGGGAATATGGCGGAGGCGGACGGGAATCGAACCCGCCAGCGGCAGCGTCTGCCGTTCGACGGTTTTGAAGACCGCGCCGGTCACCAGACCGGAGACGCCTCCTCGAACCATGACGACAATTATGTATCCCGTGACCTACCGACTGACCCAGTACGCCCACGGCGGCGGCTGCGCCTGCAAGATCCCGCCCGGCGAGCTGGAGGACATGGTCCGCGGGCTGGGGGTGAGCGCGCCGAGTGGCCCGATCGGCGAGCTGCTGGTCGGCCTGGACGACGGCGACGACGCCGCGGTGGTGCGCCTCGAGACCGGCACGGCGCTGATCGCGACGACCGACTTCTTCACCCCGGTGGTCGACGACGCCTACGACTGGGGCCGCATCGCCGCCGCCAACGCGCTGTCCGACGTCTACGCGATGGGCGGGCGTCCGGTGGTGGCGGTGAATCTGCTGGGCTGGCCGCGTGATGTGCTGCCGCTCGAGCTGGCGGCCGAGACGCTGCGCGGCGGTCTGGATGTCTGCAACCAGGCCGGTTGCCACCTCGCCGGCGGGCACAGCGTCGACGACCCGGAACCCAAATACGGGCTGGCCGTCACCGGGATCGCCGACCCGGACCGGCTGCTGCGCAACGACTCCGGCAAGGCCGGTACGCCGCTGACGCTGACCAAGCCGCTCGGCGTCGGCGTGCTCAACAGCAGGCACAAGGCCACCGGCGAGCGCTTCGAACAGGCGATCGCGGCGATGACCACGCTCAACGCCGAGGCGGCCGCCGCGGCGCTGGCCGCCGGCGCCGAATGTGCCACGGACGTCACCGGTTTCGGCCTGCTCGGTCACCTGCACAAGCTGGCGCGGGCCAGCGGCGTGACGGCGATCGTCGACGCGGCGGCGGTGCCATATCTGGAAGGCGCGCGCGAGGCGCTGGCCGCCGGCTACGTCAGCGGGGGCACGCGCCGCAATCTCGACTGGGTGGCTCCGCACGTCGACCTGTCCGCGGTGGGCGAACAGGAGGCCCTGTTGCTTGCCGACGCGCAGACCTCGGGCGGGTTGCTGATCGCCGGCGAGATCCCGGGCGCCCCCGTGATCGGTGAGCTGGTGCCGCGCGGCGAGCACACGATTGTGGTCCGCTGAGCGGGCGGGGTTTCGGCCGCGCGCACTAGGGTAAAGGTCATGCCCATGCGGAAGTTTTTTTTGGAGTGGCCCGTCCTGCGTCAGTTGCGTTCGGGGGACAGGCTCGGCCGGGGGTCGGCCGTGACCTCGAAGCAGACCCGCGCCGTCACGCCGCGCACGACGACGGCCGACCGGGTGGTGCAGAGCATCTGTCCCTACTGCGCGGTCGGTTGTGGGCAGCGGGTGTACGTCAAGGACGAGCGGGTGGTCCAGATCGAGGGCGATCCGGACTCGCCGATCTCGCGAGGCCGCTTGTGCCCCAAGGGCGCTGCCAGCGAACAGCTGGTGAACTCGCCGGGCCGGCAGTTGCGGGTGCTCTACCGCCCGCCGCGGGCGACGCAGTGGCAGCCGCTCGAGCTGGACACCGCGATCGACATGATCGCCGACCGCTTCGTCGAATCCCGCCGCCACACCTGGCAGGACATCGACAAGAAGGGCAACCTGTTGCGCCGCACCATGGGCATCGCCGCCCTCGGCGGTGCGACGCTGGACAACGAAGAGAACTACCTGATCAAGAAGCTCTTCACCGCCGCGGGCGCCATCCAGATCGAGAACCAAGCTCGCATTTGACACTCCGCCACGGTTCCCGGTCTGGGAGCCTCCTTCGGGCGCGGTGGCGCCACCCAAACTCTGCAGGACATGGCCAACGCCGATTGCATCGTCATCCAGGGCTCCAACATGGCCGAGTGCCATCCGGTGGGTTTCCAGTGGGTCGAGGAGGCCCGGGCCCGCGGCGCGCGGGTGATCCACGTCGACCCGCGGTTCACCCGAACCTCGGCGGTGTCGGACAAACACATCCCGATCCGGGCGGGGTCGGACGTGGTGCTGCTCGGAGCGCTGATCAACCACGTCCTGAACAATGACCTGTGGTTCCACGAGTACGTCGTCGCCTACACGAACGCGGCGACCCTGATCAACGAAAAGTTCAGGGACACCGAGGATCTGAACGGTCTGTTCTCCGGCTTCGACCCCGACACCGGGCAGTACGACACGTCGACGTGGGCGTACGACGAACGAGACAACGGCCAGATCGAGTCTCCGGCCGGCGGCCATACGCACGGCGCCTCGGCGTCGGAGAGCGCGGCGGGTGACGAGCATGGCAGCGGCGGACCGCCCCTCGCGCACGCCCGGGTGAAGCGCGACGAAACCCTGCAGCACCCGCGGACCGTGTTCCAGATCCTCAAGCGCCACTACGCGCGCTACACGCCGGAGATGGTCACCGACGCCTGCGGCATCAGCCGCGCGGATTTCGACTACCTGGCCCGCTCCATCGTCGAGAACTCCGGGCGGGAGCGGACCACCTGCTTCGCGTACGCGGTCGGGTGGACGCAGCACACCCTCGGAGCCCAATTCATCCGCACCGCAACCATTTTGCAGCTCCTGTTGGGCAACGTGGGCCGGCCCGGCAGCGGCATCATGGCGCTGCGCGGCCACGCCAGCATCCAGGGCTCGACCGACATTCCCACTTTGTTCAATTTGCTGCCCGGTTACCTGCCGATGCCCAAGGCGGGCACGCACGACACCTTGCAGGCCTACCTCGACGCGGTGGGATCGAAGCGGCAGAAGGGCTTCTGGGCCAACGCCGATAGCTACGCGATCAGCTTGCTCAAGGCGTGGTGGGGCGACGCGGCCAACAAGGACAACGACTGGGCCTACGACTACCTGCCGCGGCTGACCGGCCCGCACGGCACCTACCAGACCGTCACCGGGATGCTCGACGACGAGGTGGAGGGCTACTTCCTGCTCGGCCAGAACCCCGCGGTCGGGTCGGCGCACGGCCGCATGCAGCGCCTCGGCATGTCGCACCTCAAGTGGCTGGTCGTCCGCGACCTCAACCTCATCGAGTCGGCCACCTGGTGGAAGGACGGGCCCGAGATCGCTTCGGGCGAACTGCGCACCGAGGACATCGAAACCGAGGTGTTCTTCCTGCCCGCGGCCGCGCATGTGGAGAAGGCGGGATCGTTCACCCAGACCCAGCGGCTGCTGCAGTGGCGCCACAAGGCCGTCGAGCCGCCCGGCGACTGCCAAAGCGAATTGGCCTTCCTCTACGAGTTGGGCAAGCGCATCCGGCAGCGGCTGGCCGGCTCGACCGACGACCGCGACTGGCCCCTGCTGAACCTCACGTGGGACTACCCCACCGACGAGCACGGCGACCCCGACGGCGAAGCCGTGCTCGCGGAGATCAACGGCTACCACCTTCCGCAGGGCGAGCCGCTGTCGTCGTACACCGAGTTGCGCGCCGACGGGTCGACCGCAGCCGGTTGCTGGATCTATACGGGCGTCTACGCGAACGCCACCAACCAGGCCGCGCGCCGCGTCCCGCACGGCGGTGAATCACCGAGCCAGCACGAGTGGGGCTGGGCGTGGCCCGCCGACCGGCGGATCCTCTACAACCGCGCGTCGGCCGACCCCGACGGCAAGCCGTGGAGCGAACGCAAGAGGTACGTGTGGTGGGACCCCGACAAGCAGCGATGGGTTGGATATGACGTGCCCGACTTCGTGGCCGACCGGGCGCCGGGCAGCCGGCCCGATCCCGACCTCGGCGGTCCCGACGCCCTGGCCGGCGACGACCCGTTCATCATGCAGGCCGACGGCAAGGGGTGGCTGTTCGCGCCGAAGGGTGTCGTCGACGGGCCGCTGCCCACACACTACGAACCGCAGGAGTCCCCCGTCGCCAACGCGTTGTATCCCCAACAGCGGAACCCGGCGCGAATCACCTTCCCGCGCAAGGACAACCTGAGCGCGCCCAGCGCCGGGGAGCCCGGAGCCGACGTGTATCCGTACGTGTTCACCACCTACCGGCTCACCGAGCATCACACCGCCGGCGGGATGAGCCGGTGGCTGCCCTACCTGTCGGAGCTGCAGCCGGAGATGTTCTGCGAGGTGTCCCCGGAGCTGGCCGCCGAACGCGGCCTCGAGCCCTACGGGTGGGCCACGATCATCTCGCCGCGCGCGGCGATCGAAGCCCGGGTCCTGGTCACCAAACGTGTTGCCCCGCTGGTGATCAACGGCCACACGGTGCATCAGATCGGGCTGCCGTACCACTGGGGCGTCGGCAGCGACGCCGTGGTCAGCGGGGACGCGGCCAACGACCTGCTCGGCGTGACGCTCGACCCCAACGTGCAGATCCAGGAGTCGAAGGCCGGCTCGTGCGACATCCGGCCGGGGCGCCGGCCGCACGGCGAGGAGCTGCTGCGCCTGATCGCCGAGTATCAGTCCCGCTCGGGAGCCACCACCGAGACCGGCAACGTGCGGGTCAGCGACGGCGTCTGGGAAGGGGGAGCCGATGGGTCAGCTGAGCGGACCGACCGACCCGACGAGTGACGCCGGCTGGGTCGAGCCCAGGCCGCGCAAGGGATTCTTCACCGACACCTCGATCTGCATCGGCTGCAAGGCCTGCGAGGTCGCGTGTAAGGAGTGGAACCGCAACCCGCGCGACGGCGACCTGGAGCTGTTGGGTTCGTCCTACGACAACACCGGCTCGCTGGGTGCCAGCACGTGGCGGCACGTGGCCTTCATCGAGCAGGGCCGCGAGAGGATCGAGGAGGCGCGCGAATCCGGGCGCGCCCTCACCGATTTGGGCATGCCGGCCGTCCCGGGTGCCCCCGAGAGGCCGGACGTCACGCCGCCGGACACCCCCGAGTTCCGGTGGCTGATGTCGTCGGACGTGTGCAAGCACTGCACGCACGCCGGCTGCCTCGACGTCTGCCCGACGGGCGCGTTGTTCCGCACCGAGTTCGGCACCGTCGTCGTGCAGGACGACGTCTGCAACGGGTGCGGCACCTGCGTGGCCGGATGCCCGTTCGGCGTGGTCGAGCGGCGCAGCGACGGCACGTATACGACGCCGGCGCAGCGACCGGGCCGTCCGGTCGAGAAACCCGTCTCCGGGGTGGCCCAGAAGTGCACCCTGTGCTACGACCGCCTCGTCGAAGACCAGATCCCGGCCTGCGCCCAGACCTGTCCCACGACGTCGATCAAGTTCGGCGACCACGACGACCTGGTGGTCCAGGCCCGGGACCGGGTCGCCGCTCTGCATGCCCAGGGTCTGACGGAGGCCCGCCTCTACGGCGCCAACGAACACGACGGCGTGGGCGGCATCGGATCGATCTTCCTGCTGCTCGACGAGCCGGAGGTCTACGGCCTGCCGCCCGACCCGCGCGTGTGCACGGCCGACCTGCCGCAGATGTTCAAACGAGCGGCCGCTGCCGCGGCCGGCATGGTCGGCGCGGCCGCATGGGCTTTCTGGAGGAGCCGGTGAGTACTTCCGAATTCGACAGCTTCCGCCCGCCGGAGCCGCAGGGCGGCAGGCGCCGCAAGGGCAAGCGGGCGGGCCGCCGCAGCGCCGGAGACGGTTCCCGCGAGATGCCGATGGTGCCCGAAGCCGAGTTCACCTCGTATTACGGGCGCCCGGTGGTCAAGCCCGCGCCATGGGGGCACGAGGTGGCGGCGTACCTGTTCCTGGGCGGCGTCGCCGGTGGATCCGGCCTGCTGGCCGCGGGGGCCCAGCTCACCGGGCGAAACACGTTGCGCCGCAACACAAGGCTGTCCGCCCTGATCGCGGTGATGGTGGGCGCGGTCGCGCTGGTGAAGGATCTGGGCCGGCCGGAGCGGTTCGTCAACATGCTGCGGACCGTCAAACCGACCTCGCCGATGAGCATCGGCTCGTGGATTCTCAGCTTCTTCAGCGCCGGCATCGGGATTGCCGCGGCCTCCGAGGTCGACAGGATGACCGGCGAGCGGATCCCGTTGGGCCCATTGCGCCCCGTTCTGCGCGCCGTGGAGGGACCGGCCGGACTGGAAGCCGCGGTGTTCGCCGCACCGCTGGCGGTCTACACGGCCGTGCTGCTCACCGACACCGCGACCCCGACGTGGAACGCGGCGTACAAAGACCTGCCGTTCGTGTTCGTCAGCTCGGCGAGCCTGGCCGCATCGGGACTGGCGATGATCACCACCGGAGTCTCCGAGGCAGGGCCCGCCCGCAGGCTGGCCGTCATCGGTGCGGTCGGTGATCTGATCTCCGCGAGGTTCACGGAGTACCGGATGGACCCGGTGACCCGAGAACCGCTGCACCGAGGCAGGCCCGGCCGGCTGCTGGCGTGGAGCGAACGGCTCGCCGCCGCGGGCGGTGCGGGCGCGTTGCTAGGCGGGGGACACCGCGGTGTCGCCGCCTTGTCCGGTGTGGCGTTGCTGGCGGCCTCGGCGATGCTGAGGTTCGGCTTCTTCGAGGCGGGCCTGGAATCGGCCCGTCACCCTCGCTACACGATCGAGCCGCAGAAACGCCGGCTGGCGGCGCGCCGCGCGGCCGGCGTCGCCGGGGACTCGATCACCACCGGGGACTGAAACCACGCGAGCTGGGGGTACCACCCGGGAAAAGCCACTGCGATTCCAGGGGCGATTTTTCGCACCGCGCTTACGCTGGCGAAGTCCCGTCGCGCGGTTTGCACCCGGCGGGCCGGGGTAAGTATAAGAAATGACCAATTTTGGCTACACTTTGATGACCGAACAGAGTGGACCCAAAGACCTTGTCCGGCAGGCCGTTTCCGCCGAAGAACGCGGTTTCGACTTCGAGGTGTGCAGCGACCACTTCTCCCCGTGGCTGACATCGCAAGGGCATGCGCCCAACGCCTGGACGGTGCTGGGCGCGGTGGCCCACGCCACCGAACGCGTTGACCTCTACACCTACGTGACGTGCCCCACGATGCGCTATCACCCGGCCGTCGTCGCCCAACAGGCCGCCACCGTGCAGATCCTGTCCGACGGCCGGTTCACCCTGGGCCTGGGCACCGGCGAGAACCTCAACGAACACATCGTCGGCAAGGGCTGGCCGACCGTCGAGCGTCGGCAGGACATGCTGCGCGAAGCGATCAAGATCATCCGCGAGCTGTTCGGCGGCCAGCTGGTGAACTTCCGCGGCGACTACTTCCAGGTGGACTCCGCACGCCTGTGGGACGTGCCCGAGGTCCCGGTCGGCATCGCGGTGGCGATGGGCGGCACCAAGGCCGTCGACAGATTCGCCCGGCTGGCCGACCACTTCGTCGCGGTCGAGCCCGACGGGGAACTCGTCGACGCCTGGCACGCCGCGCGTCAGGCCGCTAACCTCGCCGGCGGCGGCCGCGTGGTCGGCCAGATCCCGGTGTGCTGGGACCCCGACCGCGACACCGCGATCAAACGCGCCCACGACCAGTTCCGTTGGTTCGCCGGCGGGTGGAAGGTCAACGCCGACCTGCCGACGCCGGCCGGTTTCGCCGGGGCGACCCAATTCGTCCGCCCCGAGGACGTCGCCGATTCCATCCCCTGCGGCCCCGACCTCGATGCGATCGTCGAGTCCGTCCGGCCCTATTGGGAGGCCGGGTTCACCGACGTGGCGCTCGTCCAGGTCGGCGGGGATTCGCAGGACCTCTTCTTGAAGCAAGCCGCCGAACCTTTGCTTGCCGCGCTGCGCAGCGCAGCAAACTAACCCCAGGTTTGGGCGGTATCCGCCATCGAAAGAGTGCGAAAGGAATAGCTATGGCAAATGAATTGCAAGGCAAGAAATTCGCGATTCTCGCCGCCGATGGCGTAGAGAAGGTAGAACTCGAACAGCCTCGCGCGGCGCTCGAAGAGGCCGGCGCCCAAGTCGAGCTACTGTCACTGAAGACCGGAGAAATTCAGGCTCGCAACCATGATCTCGAGCCGGCCGGGACCTTCAAAGTCGACCGGGCGGTCTCGGACGCGTCGGTCGCCGAATTCGACGGCCTGGTGCTTCCTGGCGGCACCGTGAACCCGGACAAGCTGCGGATGGACAGCTCCGCCGTCTCCTTCGTGCGTGACTTCGCCTCCTCCGGAAAGCCGGTCGCCGCGATCTGTCACGGCCCCTGGACACTGCTGGAAGCCGGCGTGGCGAAGGGCCGGACGCTCACCTCGTATCCGTCGATCCGCACCGACCTTCGCAACGCGGGCGCAAACGTGGTCGACGAGGAGGTCGTGGTAGACGGCAATTTGATCTCCAGCCGCTCACCGTCAGACCTCCCGGCGTTTTGCGCGACCATTGTCCGGCAATTCGCCCATGCGCCTGCGAATTAGCGGCAAAAGGCCTTTCCCCACTCCGTTTGAACCCGTCGGTCTGCGGGCATTACACAGGCCAAGCAGTGATCGCCGCGGCGATCTGTCGAAAGGCCAAAGTTGACCACAACGTATCCAGAACCTGCTGTCTCGGCTGTTTCAAACGTTTATCAGCCGCAGGAAGATTCGCGACTACTGGTGGATGTGATGCATGAAAGTGCGCTCATCCCGGGGCGGCGCGTTCTCGACCTGTGTACGGGCAGTGGATTCGTCGCGATCGCCGCCGCAGAGATGGGTGGTGACGGCGTCACGGCCTTCGACATCTGCTCGCACGCGGTGTGCTGTTCGCGCGGCAACGCCGTCGCGGCCGGCGTGAATGTCGATGTCCGGAAGGGCACGTGGAGCGACGCCCTCGACTGTGCGCCGTTCGACGTCGTCGTGTCGAATCCGCCGTATGTGCCGACGCCGCCGCACGACGATACGGCAGTGATCGGTCCGAGTGCGGGCCCGTCGTGGGCCTGGAACGCCGGCCCGGACGGGCGGATGGTGCTGGATCCGCTGTGTGAGGCGGCGCCAAAGTTGTTGTGCGACGGGGGAACCCTGCTGCTCGTGCACTCGGCGCTCGCCGGCGTCCAGCAATCGTTGGATTCCCTGAAGTGGGCCGGCATGGACGCGAAAGTCGTTGCGTCGAAATGGATACCGTTCGGCCCCGTGATGACGGCGCGGGCGACCTGGCTGGAGGGCGTCGGCTTGATACCCCGCGGCCGCCGGGAAGAGGAGCTGATCGTGATCCGGGCGGACAAGCGGTGACCGCCACGCGGGTCCAGGTGGTTGCGGGCGGGCCGGTGCTGGTGTCCGGCCCGGTGCGCATCGAGATGCCCAACGGGGAGGTGGTCGAGTCCGACCGGTTCATGGTGGCGATCTGCACCTGCCGGCGCAGCGACAACTATCCCCTGTGCGACACCAGTCATCGCAGATGCCGGAGCCTGGCGCGCCGGACGTCTAGTCCAGCGTCCTCCGCAACGACGTCCGACCCTGCTGCCACGACGCCATAACCGCGTCGGCCAACCGGTTTTCGACCGCGGCGTGCGCGCGGATCCCGAACACGACGTCGCTCTCGAGCTGCGGCTCCCGGGCGATGAGGTCGCCGACCACGTCGATGCGCACCACGTGCTCGTGCACCGCGTCGGCCTCGACGTGCTCGGCATAGAACTCGACGCAGGCCGGCGGGGCGCCCATCCGTTGCAGGGCCTGGACCATCCGCCGGGACCCGGGCGGGGAGGTGATCTCGGTCGAGGCGAAGTGCCCGAGCGTCGCGCCACGTAACTCGCGGTGCAGCCCGAAGAGGGACATCAGGTTCACCGCCGCCAACGCTTCGGCGGTGACGACGTCCGCGTAAGAAAGATACGTCGTGTCCAGATCCGCGGCCGCCATCAGATCGGCGAAGAGCTGCTGGTGCAGCCGGGGGCCCTGCCCGGCGCCGTATTCGTCGAATTCGATTGCCACGAACGCCGCTTTCGCGACACCCATCAGGCGCGGGATCGCCCAGGCGTGGGGGTCACCCTCTTTGAGGTGATACACCGACCGGTGCACGAAGTATTCGCGCATCTGCTGCCAAGTTCCGTTGTCGCGCAAGTAATACGACGGGCCGGTGCCGTCGACCGGCTCGACCGAGATGGCGTCCATTTCGGCGGCTGCCGTCTGATCCGATGCGATGGGCCCGACGTCGCGGCGCACGCCCGCCAGGAAAACGCGCTCCAGTTCCGCGCGCAGCGCCAGCAGCGCCGGATTCCACTCCCAGCCGGGGTCCACGCCGGCGAAGCCGCGGTAGTGCAGCTCGTAGCACATGCACAGCGCCAGCTGCAGATCCAGCCCGTAGGGATCCGAATCGCGGACGGACGCGCTGATGCGGGACAGGTGGTCATGTGACGGCGGCCCCGTCAGGGCGCGACGAACGGCGGTCGACAGCGGCCCGTGTGCCGCCGGGAGGGCGGGTTCCGTCGTGATCGATGCTCGGGTCACGCCCACGACTACCCGCAATCCGGGGGCCACAAACGGTATGGCGTCACCCCTGGCCTGCCTCGGCCGGCCGGCGGAAGGTGACGTCGGCCGTCGTGCCGGTGGGGCCGCAGTCCAGATCCATCGTGTTGCTGAGCGCCCGCATCAGCACCAGGCCGCGGCCACCGTTGCCCGGGTTGGCGGCCGGTGTCTTCCACGAGCCTTGATCGGTGATCCGGGCGCGGATGTCGCCGTCCGCGAGTTCCACGTCGAGCAGCATCCTGCCCGGGGCGTGTCCGGAGTATGCGTGCTCGACGCAGTTCGTGCAGGCCTCGTTGACGACCAACACGATGTCGCCGGCCAACTCGTCCGGCACACCGGCGGTGCGCAGCCAGTCGCCCAACCGGTGCCGGATGCCGACCAATCGGTCTGCGCTGGCCGCACTTTCGATCCGGAGCGGGGACTGCTGGTGCCGGTAGATCACCATCGCCACATCGTCGTCATACCCCGCCGCGGGGGCCAGCTCACGCAGGACCGCGTCGGCGACCGAATCCAACGGTAACGCCGTCGTCTCCACCAGAACCGCTGCGGCACGATCGATTCCGTCGTCAATGGACTCGTGCTTGCGCTCGACCAGCCCATCGGTGAACAGCATCAGGGTCGAGCCCGGCGGCAACACCCGGGTGGTCTGCGGGCGAGGATCCGCACGGCGGACCGCGAGCGGCACCGACGCGGCATCGGCCAACACCGCCGTCGTGCCGGGTTCGGACCCGACCAGCACGGCGGGCATGTGGCCGGCGTTGCTGTATTGCAGAACGCCGGATTCGGTGTCCAGGATCGCCAGGAAGACGGTGGTGCAGTACGCATTCGGGATCAGCGATGCCGCCGAGTCCAGTTGCTCGAGCAACAGCGCGGGCTCGGCCCCGTTGATCAACAGCGCTCGCGCCGAGCTGCGCAGCTGGCCCATGACCGCGGCCGCCGGCAGGCCACGACCCACGCAGTCGCCGACGACGATGCCGATGCGATGCTCGCCGATCGGCAGCACGTCATACCAGTCGCCGCCGATTTCCAGCGGCGGGACCGCGGGCTCGTAGCGCACGGCGAAGCCCCGCGGCGGTTCCATCGTCGGCAGCAGGGCGCGCTGCAACGTCAGCGCCGTCTCGCGGGCACTCTCGAATTGGCGGACATGCTGCATGGCCAGGCTGAGGTGACCGATGAGGACCGTGATCAGCAACCGGTCTTCGGCGGTGACCCAGCGCGGCGAGCGCAGCTCCAACCACAACGCCAGGTCGCCCGCACCCGAGAGCACCGCCACCAATCCCTGTGCCTTACCGGGATTGTCGGGCCGCTCGACCGTTTTGGCCGTCAGTGGCAGTTGATGACGCGCGTCCTGAAACGTGTGACGCAACCACGGATCCAGCCTGCGCCAGGATGTTTCGGACTGCTCGCCCGCCACCTGGACGGTGGGTTCGCCCTCGCCGTTGGGCCAGGAGATCGCGACCACCCGTTGCACGTCGATCGCCGCACTGCATTCGGCCAGGGTGATGGACAGCAGCTCGTCGACGCTCTTGGCCACCGCCACCGCCGTGGCCAAGCGCAGGACCGCGCTTTCCCGCGCTGCGAAGGCCCGTTCGGCGGTGATGTCCCGGATGGTTCCCACGAAGACGTCTTGGTCAGTGCCGCTGCCGTGGACCGCGTTGATGCTCACCGTCACCCAGACCAGGTGCCCGTCGCGATGGCGGATCGGTGTCTCGTAGGCGGTGCTGCCGATGCTGCGCACCAGCATTTGCTGTTGGGTGGCACCCTGTTGGTCGACCAACCACGGGTGCGGCCACCGGTACGGCAAACCCTCGGCGGGATAGCCGAGGATTTCGATCAGGGCGTTGTTCATCTCGATCACGGAGCCATCGTGGTCGGCGACGAAGAACCCCTCCTGCAACGAATTGACAACCGCGGTGCGGAATTTGTCGCGGTCGGCCAGCCCTTCGGCGCGGGCGCGCTCGCGCGCGTAGCGCCTGGTGCCGTCGAGGAAGCCGCGAGTCGCGATGTCGAGCGGGACCAGCATCTGCAACAGGAATTCCAGCGCGATGGGCGCGTCGATCCGAATGTCGTGGGCCAGTTCGAGAATCAGCTGGACGTGGCGCTCGATGATGGCGAGCAGGCTGACCTCTTCTTGCAGGGCCCGGCGCCCCAGCTCATATGCGACGGCCAGGCTGTCCTCGTCACGCGCCTCCATATAGGTGCGCAACGCCGCGGCGTACTGAGCGTGGAAGTCGTCGCTCATGTCCGGGCTCCCCGATGACGGGCGGTCAGCACCATTGCATCATCGGTTTCCTTCGCGTCCTTGCCGAGGAGTTCTTCAGCGATGGCGACAGCGGAGGTCGAGAAGTCGACGTGGTCCAGGTAATTTTCGGCGATTCCGTCGGTGCTCACCACGAGCAGGTCACCGGGGCGCATCGACACAACCTGCGCGGGCCTGATTTCCGGTATGCGGTAGCCGACGATTCCCGCGGTCAGCCGCGCACTGGATCGGATTTGGACGCCGGTGGCAGACTTCGCGACCAGATCGGCCGTGACGTTGCCGACGCCCGTCCAAGTCAGCGTGCTCTCGGCAAAGTCGACCCGCGCCAGCGTCATCGCGACGCCTCTGGTGCCCTCCAGCACGCGGTGACAGAGCTGGATCAAGACTTCGATCCGCTCGGAGCTGGAGCGACTGACCGCTTCGACGGCGCGCAGCGCAGCGGTCGCGGCATCTGGACCGTGGCCGAGGCCATCCACCACCCCGAACAGGGCGGCCTCGCCGTCGACGTCGACCGCGATGCCCCGGTCGCCGGAGATGTACTCGCTGGGCAGCGGGCGACCCGCCCGTGCCCACTCGATCGGCCCGAAGCGGCCGTTCTCATGCACGGGGCGGGACCCATTTCCACATCTCGACGACCGTTCCCCGGCCGAGCGCGGATTCCACCAACAACCTGTCCATCAGCCGGCGGGAGCCGGGCAGGCCCATCCCCAACCCGCGGCCGGTCGAGTACCCGTCCTCCATCGCCCGCTCGATGTCGGCGATGCCCGGGCCCTGATCCTCGGCGCGCACCACCAGGGCCTTGCGCCCCTCCCGGTCGGCCACGAAGACCCAGACGGCGCCGCGACCGGCGTAGCTGGTGATGTTGCGCGCGATCTCGGAGATCGCCGTGGCGATCATCGTGACGTCGGTGAGGGAGAATCCCAGATCGAGTGCGAGTTGGTGTCCGGCCTTGCGGGCTTCGACGATATCGTCGGAATTGTCGATGTCGACGACGATCTCAGCCGCCACCGTCGCGCCCGATCGCCGGTTTCCGCTGCCCCAGTTGGCGATTCAGCAGAGCCAGGCCCTCTTCGAGGTCCAGCGCCGTATTCATGTCGTCGAACGCCAAACCCAGCTGGACCATCGCGAAGGCAACCTCCGGCTGCAGGCCGACGATCACCGTGTTTGCGCCGCGCAGCCGGGTCATGTGCGCAATCGTCCGCAGCGACCGGGCCGCGAAGGAGTCCATCACGTCGATGGCGGTGACGTCGACGATGATGCCCTGCGCGCGGAACCGGCTGACCCGCTCCATGAGGTCATAGCGGAGCCGTTCGGCGTCGGAGTCGCTGAGCGCGGCCTGCACCGAGGCGATGAGGATCGCACCCTGTTTCAGGATCGGTACCGGCATGGGGCGCTCGTATTCCTGATATCTACCCGGTCTGCTCGCCGGTGCGAGTGACCTCGTAGCCCAGCAGGCGCTCGGCTTCCTCGATGCCGCCCTGCAGGTCACCGACGGCATTCATCTTCGACAGGTCCAGGCCGATGGTCACCAGCGTCAGCGCGATTTCCGAGGACAGGCCGGTGATGATGACGCTGGCGCCCATCAACCCCGACGCGTCGACCGTCTGCACCAGGTGATTGGCCACCGTGGAGTCGATGGTCGGCACGCCGGTGATGTCGATGACCACCACCTTCGCGCGGTTGGCGCGGATGGCCCTCAGCAGTTGTTCGGTGACCTGGCGGGCGCGCTGAGAATCGAGCACACCGATGATCGGCAGGATCAGCAGCTGTTCACGCACCTGCAGCACCGGCGTGGACAGCTCGCGAATCGCTTCCTGCTGCTGGCGGATGATGCGTTCGCGTTCCTGCACGAAGCTGACCGCCACGGTGTTGGCGATGCGGTTGGCCGCCGGTTCGTAGGCGTCCAGAACCCGGTTGAGCATCTCGAATTCGGTCTGGTACTTCTCGAACAACGAGCGCGCGAGCACGTCACGCAGCAGCAGCACGATGCCGACGACCTCGTCGGTTTCCACGCCCCGCGGAATGATGCGCTCCGACAGGTCGCGCGCGTAGGCCTGCAGCGCCTCGACGCTACCGGTCTCGAGCACCTCCACGTAGTTGTCATAGACGGCGGTCGCCTCGGAGAACAGCTCCTCCGGCGTCATCGCGGTGAGCAGTTCGGCCTCGGTGATCCTGCGCGCCCATTCCTCACGCAGAACGGTTCGGTTCTGCCGCAGATGCTGGACGAGCTGCGGCAACAGACCCTCGCTGGAAATGCCGACTGCCTGCACGGTGGCGCCCGCGCCGATGAACTCCGCCGGCGAATCTGACATGTGACCTCCCGAGTGCCGGTCCGCGCCCCGCCGTGTGCAGGCTCGATTTTGCGAGACTAGCGTGGGTTGTCGCGGGGCAGGTGTTGAGGGCATATTCTTCTCGCAGTTTCGCAACGCAGGCTAGGCTTGCACCACACCCGAAGCCCAGGACGAAGGATCGCCATTGTCAGCTCCTGATTCGATTACCACGTTGGTTGAAGACCACGATGGGGTGTCCGTGGTCAGTGTCAGCGGCGAAATCGATTTGGTCACGGCCCCCGCCCTGGAACAGGCCATCGGTGCGGTAGTTGCCGAGAACCCCACGGCGCTGGTGATCGATCTTTCCGCCGTGGAGTTTCTCGGGTCGGTGGGGTTGAAGATCCTGGCGGCGACGTACGAGAAGCTGGGCAAGGCGACGGGGTTCGGCGTGGTCGCACGCGGTCCGGCGACCAGACGGCCGATTCACCTGACCGGGCTGGACAAGACCTTCCCGCTGCACCCCACGCTGGACGATGCGCTGACCGCGGTGCGGGACGACAACGTCAACCGCTAGTCATTTCGCCTCGGCGCCAGCGGTTGCGCGACAACGCGTTTGGTGAAATGCCCGGCCGTTCCATTGCGGTATTCCGATTCCAACTGGTCGGCCGCCGGAATCAATTCAAATTGCGATAGCGGATAACGATTCTCCTGGCCGTTGTCACGAAACGGCGCTGGCGCATACGACAGGTGCGATGATCACGGCTATGGACGTCGATAATCCACAAGACGACCAACGGTGGGACAGCCGCGAGCGTGACGAAACCGAAATCCAACGGCTGGACCGCAATTGGAACAACCTGCTGCAGGAGCTGCGCGTGGTGCAGACCGGTGTGCAGCTGCTCACCGGTTTCCTGCTGACGCTGCCGTTCCAGCAGCGTTTCGATGTTCTCAGCCCGCCGATGCGCAACGTCTATCTCGCGACGGTGGGATGCTCGGTCGGCGCAACGGTGCTGTTGATCGCCCCCGTCGGCATGCACCGGCTGTTGTTCCGGCGCCATCGTCTGCAAGTGCTGGTGTCCGCCGCGCACCGATGTGCGTACGCCGGGCTGGCGCTGCTCGGCATGGCGCTGACCGGGGTGACGATCGTCGTCTTCACCGCGGTGGCCGGGCGCAGTCCGGGCGTGATCGCGGGCGTATGTGCGCTGACGCTGTTTGCGCTCTTCTGGTGGCTGCTACCGCTGCTGCTGCGCAGTCGCGGCATGTAGCGCGAGTTCGGCGATGCGGGTCGAGTCCAGATGCTCGAGCAGGTCTTGCGGATCGGCGAAGATCGGTGACGCACCCGCCGCCTGCAACTCCTCGCGGGCGCTGCCGCCGCTGAGCAACCCGATGCAGGGCACTTTGGCGCCGGCCGCGGCATGTGCGTCCCACACGGCGTCCCCGATGAACACGGCATGGTCGGCATCAACCCCGGCCCGGTCCAGCGCGACCTGCACGATGCCGGGTTCGGGTTTGGCGGTGTCGACGTCGCGCGACGACGTCGTCTCGGAGATGACGTCGTCACAGTCGAGGACCTTGCGCAATAGCTCCAGCTCGTCGCCGGGCGCCGAGCTGGCCAACACCACCTGCAGGCCGAGGTCGGCGACGCGGCGCAGCAGCGCGCGGGCGCCGGGCAGTGGGGCGAGCAGGGGGGTGGTCTCCCGGTAGTAGCGGCTGTGGCCGTCGCTCAGCCGCTCCTGAACCTCGTCCGGGGCGTCATCGGAGAGCGTTCGCACCAGCGTGGAGCCGTCCATGCCGATGCAGCGGTGGACCTGCCAGGCGGCCACGGGCAAGCCCTCGGCGTCGAAGGCGCGTTGCCAGGCGTAGACGTGCAGATAGTTGGAGTCGACCAGGCTTCCGTCGACGTCGAACAGAACGGCGGGTTTCATCTGCGCGGCATACCCAGGCCGGGGCCGGCTGACACCGGCGCGGTTTCGGCTCCTCGGCCGCGCGATGGCGGGGGTCGGGCGGCGGCCCGGCCGGCGAAAGCCGCATGCCGCGCGAATCGCCTTGGCGCACAGGCTTTCTCACGAGGAGCGAAGCCGAACTGGCTTGCACGCCGCGAATTCCGACGAGCGCGCCCCCGCCGGCCGGCGACCCGTGTGAGCTAACCAACACCGGCCCGCGTGCGGACACCCGCGGAGACGTTTAATCGTGACGATGAGCGGGTAAAACCCGAATATGGTCGCGCCCTTTTCGCTGCGAGCAGCAAACTACCCGGTCTCCTACGAGCGGGAATTCCCCCTGCTGGGCCTCGCGGCCGTGGCGGTATGGGCGGTCAGTTTGGCGGTCGGTCTGTTCGAGTTGTTGGTCGGGCACGAAGGGATTGCCATCGCGGCGCTGATCGTGTCCGTCGTCGCGCCGTGGGTGGGCTTGGCGCTGGCGCATTACCCCGCGCTCGCCCGCCGCCTGAAGCGGCTCAATTTTCGGCGGCGCAACTTTTTCGGGCCGGTCGGTGTAACCCGCGCCTGAATGGGGTACTGCCTGCGCCACGGGTGAGTACAGGAAAGTGCGTCAGCCCGGCTGATCAGCAGGAAGGAACTGCCATGCCGACCGCAAGCGACTATGACGCACGCCGGGGCTCCGACATGGAAACCCAGGACAAGTCCGCGATACGCGAGCTAGCACCGACCTTGCAGGGATCCGCCACCGCGGTGGTCGATGAGGATCCCAATGATGTGCACTTCTTCGAACTGCCCGGTGCCGACCTCTCCGGCGAAGAGCTGTCGGTGACGGTGATTCCCCAGCGGTCCGACGAGTTCACCTGCTCGAGCTGCTTTTTGGTGCAGCACCGCAGCCGGTTGCGCAGCTCGACTGCGGGCCTGCCCGTCTGCGCCGACTGCGCGTAGCACCGCCGCCCTGGGCGGGGTCAAGCGGTTCGCGTTAACCGCACCTTGACCCAGGAGAAATGCCGTGTTTGTGTCGTCAGCGTGGCAGCAGCGGCGGTTGGCCGGCAGCACGGGCCAGACGTCCTGAGGCGTCCGCCCGGCCTGCCCGCCCCGCGCGCGCTCCGCCCGGCCTGCGCCGCGGCGTACGCCATCGCCTATCTCGTCGGCGGCGAGCGGCGGATGCTGCGGCTGATACGCCGATACGGGCCCATCATGACGATGCCCATCCTCAGCCTGGGCAACGTGGCGATCGTGTCCGACCCGGATCTGGCCAAACAGGTTTTCAGCGCCGCGCCGGACGTCTTGCTCGGCGGGGAGGGAGTGGGCCCGGCGGCGGCGATCTACGGGTCCGGCTCCATGTTCGTTCAGGAGGAGCCGGAACACCTTCGGCGGCGCAAGCTGTTGACGCCCGCATTGCACGGCGCGGCGCTGAGCAGCTACGTGCCCATCATGCGGGATGCCGCCCGCGCGGCGATGCACAGCTGGCCCGTCGACCGCCCGTTCGAGATGCTGACCGCGGCGCGGGCCCTGATGTTGGACGTGATCGTCAAGGTCATGTTCGGGGTCGATCATCCCGACGAGGTGTGCCGCCTGGGCGGGCCCTTCGAGCGCCTCCTGAATCTCGGTGTCTCCGAGGAATTGACGGTGCGCTACGCGCTGCGACGCCTGGGCGCGTTGCGGGTCTGGTCCCGGCGCGCCCAGGCGGGCAAGGAGATCGACGAGGTCGTCCTGCCGCTCATCGCCGAACGGCGAAGCGATCCCCGGCTGAGTGAACGCTCCGATATCTTGGCGTTGCTGATGTGCGCGCGGGGGGATGACGGAGAATTCCTGTCGGACAGTGAAATTCGTGACGACGTGATCACCCTGATGCTGGCGGGCCACGAAACCACCGCGACCACGTTGGCCTGGGTCTTCGACCTGCTGTTGCATCATCCGGATGCGTTGCGACGCGTGCAGTCCGAGGCCTGCAGCGGTGTGGAGGACTTCACGACGGCGGTGATCAACGAAACGCTGCGGATACGCCCCCCGGCCCCGTTGACGGCCCGCGTTGCCGCGCAACCGTTTCCGATCGGCGGGTACCAGATCGACGCCGGCACGCGCATCGTCGTCCACATCGTCGCGATCAACCGCAACCCTCGCACGTATGACCGGCCGAACGACTTCCGCCCCGAGCGGTTCCTGGGCGCGCGGCCGCCGACATACGCATGGGTCCCGTTCGGGGGCGGCGCGAAACGCTGTCTGGGCGCCAGCTTTTCCCTGCGGGAGTTGATCACCGTGCTGCACACGCTGCTGCGCGAAGGCGAGTTCAGTGCCGTCGACGACAGGCCCGAACGGATCGTTCGGCGTTCCATCATGCTGGCCCCTCGGCGCGGCACCCGGGTGCGGTTTCGTCCCGTCAGGCCGTCGCTGTAGCCAGCTGCTCAGCAGTAGGCCGTGCCCACCGCGGCCATGTCGGAGCCGCTGCCGGAGGTCTCCGATCGCAAGCACCGTCGGCCCGAGAAGGTGCCGTTCGAGCAGATGGCCCGCGAGGTCTTGGCGCGACCAATGACACAACAAATATTATTGCCAGGAAATAGTATCATTTGATACGGTTGCGGCCGTAACCGAACCGAGGGGTCGCGATCATGGACGTCTATGAGGCAGTCACAAGCCGACGGGCGGTGCGCGGGTTCACCGACGAGCCCGTGCCGAGGGCGGTGCTCGAGCGGGTGCTGTCCGCCGCGGCCTGGTCCCCGTCCGGATCGAACCTCCAGCCATGGAACGCCTACGTACTGACCGGTGCGCCGCTGGCCGAGCTCAAGAAGCGCGCCGGCGAACGCGTGGCCGCGCACGACACGTGGGATGAGCGGGAGTACGAGATGTACCCGGCCGACCTGAAATCGCCCTACGGCGAGCGTCGATCCGAATTCGGCCATGAGCGCTACAGCGCACTCGGCGTCGAGCGTGAGGACTGGGAGGCTCGTCAACGGGCGGCTTCGGCGAACTGGGATTGTTTCGGTGCGCCCGCCGCCCTGTTCTGCTACATCGACCGTGACCTGGGTCGGCCGCAATGGGCCGATGTCGGGATGTATCTGCAGACCGTCATGCTGCTGCTGCGCGCCGAAGGGCTGCACAGTTGCCCCCAGATGGCGTGGTCGGTGTACCGCAAGACCGTCGCGGAAGTCCTGTCGCCCCCGGAGGGGCTGATCCTGTTCTGCGGCATGTCGATCGGGCACGAGGACCCGGGGGAGAGATACATCCGTACGGGCCGCGCCCCGCTCGACCAGACGGTGACGTTCGTCCAGGGTTAGGCGCTGCCTACGAGTCCGAGCTTCGACCTTGTTGTCGCGCAGCGAAAGAGGAGGTAACGACAGATGAGTCGTGTTGCGGTGATCACCGGAGCCAGCCGGGGAATCGGCGCGGCGACCGCGCTAGTCCTCGCGGAGCGGGGGTTTCGGGTCGTCGTCAACTACCGGTCCAGTGCCGGGCAAGCGGACGAGGTGGTCCAGGCCGTGAGCGCGGCGGGGGGCGAGGCCGTGGCTGTTCGGGCCGATGTCACCGTGCCCGACGATGTGGCCACGATGGTCGCTGAGACCGAACAGCGGTGGGGACGGGTGGACGTGCTCGTGCACAACGCATTGATTC
Source organism: uncultured Actinomycetota bacterium (assembly GCA_963732835.1). Classification (GTDB taxonomy): domain Bacteria; phylum Actinomycetota; class Actinomycetes; order Mycobacteriales; family Mycobacteriaceae; genus Mycobacterium. Next base: position 357,093 of record CAVTBA010000013.1, on the reverse strand, counting down.
CCTTCGATGTCACCTCGTTCTCCGATTTGAGCTGGGACCAGCTTGGCGGCAAGTTGGACCGAGAGCTGCACGCCGCATTCCTGATCACCAAAGCCGTTGTGCCCGGAATGATTTCCCGCAGCTACGGGCGCTTGGTGTACCTCAGCACCGGGTTGTCGCGCCGGCCCCGCGAGGGGATGATCTGTTTGGGCACCGCCAAGGCGGCTCTCGACCAGTTTGTCCGGTACATCGCGCTCGAGCTGGCGCCGCACGGCATCACCGCCAACCTCGTCGCGCCCGCCACGGTGGACGAAACCAGGGTTACCGGGCAGTTGACGGGCGGGCAGGTGCGCGCCCTCGGCGCGGGCAACCCCATGGGGCGCCTCGTCCGCCCCGAGGAGGTGGCCAAGACGGTGGCGTTCTTGGCAAGTGAGGATTCCGGATTCACCACCGGCCACTACCTTCCGGTCAACGGCGGTCTCGCCATGGATTGACACATGCTGCGCCACTATGGAATTCGCCAGAATTAGGAAAGGGTTGCCGGCTGTGCACACGATCGACCTGGCCTACGTCGGGCGTGGTATCCACGAGGAACTAGTCGCCTATGTTGCCGACCAAGAGGGCTATTACGAGGCTGAGGGTGTCCACGTCGCCATCCGCGACGGGATCGGCTGGAAGACGGAGCGTCTGCGCCGCGGCGCGACGATCGGCCTGGGGCGGTCCCTGTTGTCGCGGTTGACGGATGGCATCGGTTGGACGGTGCTCAGCCTCAACACCCATCGTCCGCTGTTCTGGTTTCTCGGCAGCGCCGACGTGACATCCATGGCGGACCTTCGCGGGCGCCGCCTGGCGGTCCACGCCGCCCACACGGCACCCGGTTGTTTCGCCCGCATCGTCCTGCGCAAGCACGGCCTGGACCCCGACCGCGACCTGGACTGTGTGGTGCGGCATCCGGGCGACTACCAGATGGACCTGCGACGCATGCGCGACGGCTCCATCGACGCCGCCTACGTCGGCAGCACGCTGTCCCCCGAACAGGTCGCCGAGGAAGAGGGGTTCCACGTGCTGGCCTGGGTCGGCGATCACTTCCAGATCCCCACCGTGGGCGTCGCCGTGGACCCCGTCCACATCCCCCTGGACAGTCCCGCCCTGCAGGGGCTGGTGCGGGCCAATCAGCGGGCGCTGCGAAGCCTCGCCGAGAGGCCCCGCCTGGCCGTCGACTACATCGCTTCTTTCCTCAACCGCCTGACGCGGGATGAAGCGCAGCAGTACTACGAGCGCTACATCGGACCGCACTTCACCGCCGACGGCCGGGTGGACCTTAACGTCGCGCAGCAAGGGATCGACGCGGTCGCGGCCGAACTCGGCGTCGCCGCGGCGGCCGCCGAAGAGTTCTATAAGCCAGCCAAATGAACGCCGCCGTCGCACGGGCGACCGACCGCCCCGGAGATCCCTCGCCTTTTGCACTCGGGTTGCTGCTGCGCCGCGCGCATTGGCACGCGGCAGGCGTGATGACCGAGGCGCTTCGCCCGCTGGGCATCGAGTTGCGCCATTTTGCCGTGCTGCTCGTCCTGGTCAATCGCGGGCCCACGCAGCAGCGCGACCTGGTCGAAGCGACGGGCTCGGACAAGGCCGGGATCATGCGGGTCGTGGACGACTTGGAGCGCAAGGGGTTGGCCGTGCGCAAGCCCGTTCCGGGGGATCGGCGGGTGCGCGCCGTGGAGATCACCCCCAAGGGACTCGAGCTCTTCGACGCCGCTCACGTGGCCGCAGAGCCGCTGGCCGAGCGTCTGGTTTCAGCACTGGGGCCCGGCGAGGCCGAGCAGCTCAAGGATCTGCTCACCCGATTCACCCCGCACGCCGAGCGGTAGGCGCGGCGCGCGGGACGGGTCATCGACCTGATCGTTTCCGAGTCGGGGTGGCGGGATTCGAACCCACGGCCTCTTCGTCCCGAACGAAGCGCGCTACCAAGCTGCGCCACACCCCGCTTGAAGCTCCGACAGCCTATCGCACCGGCCCCTCGGTGGGCCAAACCGTGGTGCGCGGGGGTTTCACGCCCATAGGCACGCGCGCTCGAACTCCGCCAGCGCCCGGGCCGGGCCGGTCGGGTCGAGTCCCTGAGCGCTGACCCACTCGTCGGAAAAGTAGGTGTCGTGGTAGCGGTCGCCGCTGTCGGCGAGCAGCGTGACCACCGAACCGCTGCGCCCCTGGGCGACCATCTCGGCGAGCAGTCCGAAGGCGCCCCACAGATTGGTTCCCGTCGAGGGGCCCACCCGGCGTCCCAGGACGGCGCTGGCGTGGCGGGCGGCCGCGATGGACGCGGCGTCGGGCACCGCCACCATGCAGTCGACCACGCCGGGCAAAAACGACGGCTCGACCCGCGGCCGGCCGATGCCCTCGATACGCGACGAGGTGGGCATCACGACGTCGTAGCGGTCGTCGGCGTAGGCCGGAAAGAACGCGGAGTTCTCCGGGTCGACGACGCACAACCGGGTCGCGTGCCGCCGATAGCGGATGTAGCGGCCGATCGTCGCACTGGTGCCGCCGGTGCCCGCGCCGACCACGATCCATTCCGGAACGGGATGCCTCTCCTCGCCCATCTGCTCGAAGATCGACTCGGCGATGTTGTTGTTGCCCCGCCAGTCGGTGGCCCGTTCGGCGTTGGTGAACTGGTCCAGGTAATGCCCGCCGGTATCGCGGGCGATCCGCTCGGCCTCGGCGTATACCTCGCTCGAGTTCTGCACGAAATGACAACGGCCACCCTGGGATTCGATCAGCGCCACCTTGGACGAACTGGTGGCCACCGGCATCACGGCCACGAACGGCAAGCCCAGCAGGGCCGCGAAGTAAGCCTCCGACACCGCCGTCGAACCCGACGAGGCCTCGACCACCGTGGTGCCCTCGTTGATCCACCCGTTGCACAGCCCATACAGAAACAACGAGCGCGCCAGCCGGTGCTTGAGGCTGCCCGTGATGTGCGTGGTCTCGTCTTTGAGGTAGAGCGCCACATCGACGTCCGCGCCCCACGCCGACGGCAGCGGGTAGCGCAGCAAGTGCGTGTCCGCGCTGCGATGGGCGTCGGCGTGGATCAGCCGGACCGCGTCGTCCGTCCAGCGCCGCGAGCGGCTGCGGACCGCGATCGGGGTCCCCTCGGTCAACGCACCGAAACCGTTGGCTGCGAACGGCTCAGGTCGCTGGCCGAATCGCGCCCACCCATCGGGGTGGCGATCAACGTCAGCAGGGTGGCCTCGGGCCTGCAGCAGAACCGCACCGGAGCGAACGGCGAGGTGCCGATCCCGGCGGAGACATGCAGCTGCATGTTCGCGCCCCAGCGCGACGGTCCCTTCGCGCGGGACCGGTCCAGGCCGCAGTTGGTCACCAGGGCGCCGTAGATCGGCAGGCAGACCTGCCCGCCGTGGGTGTGTCCCGCCATCACCAGTTGGTAGCCGTCGGCGGCGAAGCGGTCCAGCACCCGCGGCTCCGGGGAATGGGTCAGCCCCAGTCGCAGGTTCGCGGCGGGGCTCGCCGGGCCCGCGATCGTCTCGTAGCGGTCCCGGTCGATGTGCGGGTCGTCGACGCCGGCGGCGGCGATGTGCAGGCCGGCCACCTCGAACTCGCGCCGCGTGTGGGTGAGGTCGAGCCAGCCGCGCTCGGTGAAGGCCGCCCGCAGGTCCTGCCAGGGCAGCGGCTCACCGCGAACCCGGTGCGACGGGTTGGTCACGTAGTTCAGCGGGTTCTTCACGCGCGGGCCGAAGTAGTCGTTGCTCCCGAACACGAAGACGCCCGGGCGCGACAGCAGATCCCCGAGGGCCTGCACCACCGCGGGGACCGCCTTGGGGTGCGCCAGGTTGTCGCCGGTGTTGACGACCAGGTCGGGTTCCCAGTTGCTGAGCTCGCGCAGCCATGCCTGTTTGCGGCGCTGGTTGGGCAGCATGTGCAGATCGCTGATGTGCAGCACCCGCAGCGGCGTGGAGCCGGGTGTCAGGACGGGCATGGTTATCTCGCGCAGGACGAAGGCGTTGCGCTCGACGACGGCGGCATAACCGATGCCGGCGACGGCCGAACCGAGCGCCGCGGCACCGGTGCGTATCAGCGTGGGCAAAACATCAGCCATGCTGGCAGCCTACTGCCGGTTGCGCTTTGGCAACGTATAGCATGCGCCGCCGCGTCACATGGCGGCGGCCTGCGCCGGTCTACGGAGGTGGCTGGCCCGGCGGCGGAGGCGGCGGCGCCAGCAGCGGGATGGTGATTGGGGGCAGACCCGGGATCTCCACCACCTGCGACCCGACCGGCGGTGGCGCGCCCTCCGGCGGCGGTGGCGGAGCCGGCGGGATGCCGTTGCTGACCTGGATGGTGATGATCGACCCCGGGATGGTCGCGCCGCTCGGCGTGGTTCCGACGACCTCGCCCTGCTTCGCGGTGCTGTTGACGAAGTTGCTCTGGTCGGCGATCTGGAAGCCGGCCTCCTTCAGGCGCGAGCGTGCCGCCTCGATGTCCAGGCCGGCCACGCTGGGCACCCGCGACCCCGGCGACCCGTCGACGTAGCGGGGGTCGGTGGGCGGCAACTGCACCGGCCCGAAACTGGTGGCGATCGGTTTCATCGCCGTGAACCAGGTGCGGGCCGGCTCGTTACCGCCGTACAGGTCGCCCTCGGCGCAATGGCGCAGCGGCGACGAGCACAGGTCCGTCGGCGTCGTCGAGTCGTCGTAGATGTAGTTGGCCGCCGCGTAGTGGTTGGTGAATCCCACGAAGCCGGAGGAGCGGTGCGCCTCCGTGGTGCCCGTCTTACCGGACACCGGCAGGGTCCAGCCCGCGGCGCTGGCCGAACCGGAGGCCGTGCCGCCGCCCACCGCGTCCTTGCTCATCGCGTTGGCCATGGTGTTCGCCAAGCCTTCGGGCACCACCTGATCGCACGTCTCGGTGGTCACGGCGACTTCGTTGCCGTGCCGGTCGATCAGCTTGTCGATCGGGTTCGCCGGGCACCACGTGCCGCCGGAGGCCAGTGTGGCCGCGACGTTGGACAGCTCCAGCGCGTTCACCTCGATGGGGCCCAGGGTGAACGAGCCGATGTTCTGCCGCTTGACGAAGTCGGCCAGGCTCTCGTTGCTGTCGGGGTTGTAGTCGCGGGCGGTCCCGGGGTCGGCGTAGGACCGCAGGCCCAGCTTGATCGCCATGTCCACCGTGCGCGTCACCCCCACCTGCTGGATCAGCTTGGCGAACGCGGTGTTCGGCGAGGTGGCCAGGGCCTCGGTCACGTTCATCGACCCGCGGTAGTTGCCGGCGTTGATCACACACCAGGTGTCCTTGGGGCAGCCCTTGGCCCCGCCGCTACCCATGCCTTTGGCCTGGAATCGGCTCGGCACCTCGAGCGTGGCGTTGATGCCCATGCCCATGTCCAGGGCGGCGGCCGTGGTGAAGATCTTGAACACCGACCCCGCGCCGTCGCCGACCAACGAGAAGGGCTGTGGTCGCATGGTTTCCCCGGCGTCGAGGTTCAGGCCGTAGGTGCGGTTGCTGGCCATCGCCATCACCTTGTGCGACGTCTTGCCGGGCTGGATCACGCTCATCACGCTGGAGATGCCCGGCAGTGTCGGGCTGGCGAACTGGTCGATGGCCGCCTTGACCGGGATCTGCACGTCCGGGTCGAGCGTGGTGCGGATCAGGTAGCCGCCGCGGGCCACCTGTTCTTTGCTGATGCCGGCGCGGGACAGGTACTCCTGGACGTAGTCGCAGAAGAACGCGCGATCGCCGGCCGCGATGCAGCCCCGGGGCAGCTCGTTGGGCTGCGGCAGCACGCCCAGCGGGGTGGCCTTGGCGGCGCTCAGCGCGTCGGCCTCCTGCGGGATGTTCTCGATCATGGTGTCCAGCACCAGGTTTCGCCGCGCCAGTGCGCCCTCGGGGTTGGTGTAGGGATTCAGCGCGCTGGTCGACTGCACCATGCCGGCCAGCAGCGCCGCCTGCTGCCAGTTGAGGTCCGAGGCGTTGACGCCGAAGTAGGTCTGCGCCGCGTCCTGCACGCCGAACGAACCGTTGCCGAAGGACACCAGGTTCAGATAGCGGGTGAGGATCTCGGGCTTGGTGAAGGTCTTGTCCAGGGTGAGCGCCATCCGGATCTCGCGCAGCTTGCGCGCCGGGGTGGTCTCCACGGCCGCGCGCTTCTCGGCGTCGGTCTTCGCCGACACGAGCAACTGGTAGTTCTTGATGTACTGCTGCTCGATGGTCGAGCCGCCGCGGGTGTCGACGTCACCGCGCGCGTAGCCGGCGAGCCCGGTCAGCGTGCCCTTCCAGTCCACGCCGTTGTGGTCGGCGAACCGCTTGTCCTCGATGGACACGATCGCCAGCTTCATCGTGTTGGCGATCTTGTCGCTGGGTACCTCGAACCGGCGCTGGGAGTACAGCCAGGCGATGGTGTTGCCCTTCGCGTCGACCATCGTCGACACCGCGGGCACCTCACCCTCCAGGAGTTGGGCCGAGCCGTTGGCGACGACTTCGGAGGCCCGGTTGGACACCAGTCCCAATCCGCCGGCGAACGGAAACATCAGCGCCGTGGCGACGACACCGGCCAGCAAGCAGTACCCCGCAAGCTTGAGAATGGTGAGAGAGGCCCGGGGGCGATCTGACATGGCTACTACAGTAGCGGCCCCCAGTCACGCCGCCACGCTGCGAGTTCACCCGCTTTTTGCCCCGGCGATTGACCAGCGCTTTACCGCGACAGCCGCGATAAAATTTGCGTGGGCGTCAGTGGACGGGCCCCGCGGGCGTGTCCAAGATCACTTCCTCGCCTATCCGTCTGAGGCGAGACGGCACGCCCGTCCCAAAAAAAGCGTTATCGGACTGTTGCGCAATTGGCAGCTGACCACCTAACTTAGACACACGGTGAGATTCAGGTAACACCGATGTACACAGTGTGGCGTAGATCGCAGGTCAGGATCTGCACCCGAGGAGGGCGGTCGTGAGAGCGGCCGGTAGGGAAGGGAACAGTTCGTGTCAGGAACACGGTCTGCGGCACGTAGGACAAACATTGCGGCCGCGCAAGGGGTACTCCGCAGCGTTGATGCCGAAGAACGGATTGCCTGGGTTTCCAGAGCACTGTGCCGCACCACGGACCCGGACGAACTTTTCGTTCGGGGAGCCGCCCAACGCAAAGCCGCCGTCATCTGTCGCCACTGCCCGGTCATGCAGGAGTGCGGCGCGGACGCGCTCGACAACAAGGTCGAATTCGGCGTCTGGGGCGGCATGACCGAACGTCAGCGCAGGGCCCTGCTCAAGCAGCACCCCGAGGTGATTTCCTGGGCGGACTTCTTCGACAAGAGGAGAACCCGCAGCGTCGGCTAGGTTCATCCGCTACGCGCGCCGGTTCCTCAGCGCCCCGCTACGCGCGCCGCATCGTCACCGGCCGAAGTGATCTGATCGGCGAGCGCGCGCAACGCTTCCAGATCCGAGACGTCGAACGGCAGCGAGGGCACCCCGATGACCGACACGTGCGGATTGGCCCCGGTGAACCGCGACAGCAGCCTGATCTCCCGTTTGGCGGTTTGCGCGCGGTCGGCATGAATCGTCAGCACGGCCGCGGCCAACGACGCCGCCTCGGAATCGGGCTCGGCCTCCAACGTTTCGGCCCCGTCGATCGCCCGCTCGGCGGGTAACGAACACAACGTCGGGTGGGTGCGATTCAAGACCAGCCCGGCGAGTGGCATGCCTTCCTGGGACAACCGGTCGACGAAGAAGGAGGCCTCGCGCAGTGCGTCGGGTTCGGCCGCCGACACCACGACGAATTGCGTACCGCGCCTCTTCAGCAGCGCGTAGGTGCGGTCCGCCTTCTCCCGGAAACCGCCGAAGGTGGCGTCCAGCGACTGCACGAAAGCCGCCGCATCGCTCAGCATCTGTGAGCCGAGCACCGTGGACATCGCCTTCATCGCCAAACCCATTGCGCCGGTGACCAATCGGCCTATTCCCCGCCCCGGCGCGAGCAGCAGCCGCCACAACCTGCTGTCCATGAAGCTGCCCAGCCGCTTGGGCGCGTCGAGGAAGTCCAGCGCGTTGCGCGACGGCGGGGTGTCCACCACCACCAGGTCCCAGCGGTCCTCGGCCAGGAGCTGCCCGAGCTTCTCCATCGCCATGTACTCCTGCGTGCCGGCGAGCGAGCTGGCGACGGTCTGGTAGAACTGGTTGTCCAGAATCGCTTGCGCCCGGCCGTTTGCCGAGTACTGGACCACCATCTCGTCGAACGTGCGGCGCATGTCGAGCATCATCGCGTGCAACTCGCCGGGGACCTCGGGCGCCAACGGCACCCGTTGCGGCGTGTTGCCGAGGTCGTTGACCCCCAGCGCTTGTGCCAACCGCTTAGCCGGGTCGATCGTCAAAACGCAGACGTTGCGGCCGTATTCGGCCGCGCGCAACGCCATCGCGGCGGCGGTGGTGGTCTTGCCCACCCCGCCGGCGCCGCAGCACACCACCACCCGGTTGGTCGTGTCGGCCAAGATCGTGGCCATATCAAGCTTATTCGGCGTGATACTCATCGAACTCCCTGGTGCGCAAGTGATTCCGAAAGCTCATAAATGCTTCCGAGGTCGACGCCATCGGAGATCGCCGGCAGCTCGAGCCGCGGCACGTGCAACGCGTCCAGCTGTTGCGCGACCTCGGCGCGCGCGGCGATGACCGTCGCATGCTCGATGGTTTCGGTGAGCAGCCCGGCGAATTCGGCGTCGTTCAGGGTGATCCCCGCCATCTTCAGCCCCGCCCGCACCGAGTCCGCGTCGACATCTCCCTCGGCGGCCTTCGCCAGGTCGGCAGGCTGCAGGTGGGACGCGATGTTGCGATTCACGATCACGCTGCCGATCGGCAGCTTCATCTCGGCGAGCTCCTCGATGGCTTCCAGGGTTTCTTGCACCGGCAACGCCTCCAGCAGGGTGACCACGTGGATGGCCGTCTGCTCGGAGTGCAGCAGTCTCACCACACCCTCGCTCTGCGAGTGCACCGGGCCGCCCTTGGCCAGATCCGACACGGCCTTGGTGACGTCCAGGAAGCGGGCGATCCGCCCCGTCGGCGGCGCGTCGACGACAACCGCGTCGTAAACGGGGTTCTTAGTCCCCTTGTTCAGGCGCACCACCGATTCCTTGATCTTTCCGGTGAGTAGCACGTCGCGCAGGCCGGGCGCGATCGTCGTCGCGAACTCGATGGCACCGATGCGGCGCATCGCCCGCCCCGCGATGCCGAGGTTGTAGAACATGTCCAGGTATTCCAGGAACGCCGCCTCGATGTCGATGGCCAGGGCGTTGACCTGACCGCCGCGTTCGGCGGTCGCGATCTTGACCTCCTGGTAGGGCAGCGGCGGGACGTCGAAGAGTTGCGCAATGCCTTGCCGCCCTTCGACTTCCACGAGGAGCACCTTTCGGCCCCCTGCTGCCAGGGTCAGTGCGAGCGCGGCCGCTACCGTCGACTTGCCTGTACCGCCTTTGCCGGTGACGAAATGCAGGCGGGCTTTCGACAACCGTGCCGGCCAGCCGACGGCACTACCGCCGCTCGATATGTTTGCCACCTTCGCATGCTAGCCCGACCGGCGCCCGGCCCCCGGGCAGGCCAGAGCCGTTCACATCCGACCGATAAGCTCGCGGCATGAGCCAACCCACCGCATGGGAATACGTCACGGTCCCGCTGCTGACGCACGCCACCAAACAGATTCTCGACCAGTGGGGTGCCGACGGCTGGGAACTGGTGTCCGTATTGCCCGGGCCAACCGGTGAGCAACACGTCGCGTATCTGAAGCGCCCGAAGTAGATGACGGCGTCGGCCCGGCTCGCGCAACTGGGTGTCGCGCTTCCCGAGGTGGTGGCGCCGCTGGCCGCCTACGTGCCCGCGGTGCGGACGGGTGACCTGGTCTACACCGCCGGCCAGCTGCCGATGCAGGCCGGACAGCTGGCCGGGACCGGCAAGGTCGGGGCCCAGGTCAGCCCGGAAGACGGCAAGGCGATGGCGCGGATCTGCGCGCTCAACGCCCTGGCTGCCGTCCATTCGCTGGTGGGCATCGATGCCGTGACTCGAGTGGTCAAGGTCGTCGGCTTCGTCGCATCCGCTCCGGGCTTCAACGGTCAGCCCGGCGTCATCAACGGGGCCTCCGAGCTGCTCGCGGAGGTGTTCGGCGACGACGGCGCACACGCGAGGTCGGCGGTCGGCGTGTCCGAGCTGCCGCTCGATGCGCCGGTGGAAGTGGAGCTGATCGTGGAGGTCGGCTCGCGACCGTGACCGAGCCACCCGAGTCGCTGCGCCATCCCGCATACGGCAGGCTGCGGGCGGTCACCGACACCGCCTCGGTTCTGTTGGCCGACAACCCCGGACTGCTGACGCTCGAGGGCACCAACACCTGGGTGCTGCGGGGCAGGGGCAGCGACGAGTTGGTCGTCGTGGATCCGGGGCCGGACGACGACGAACACATCGCCCGGGTCGCCGAGCTGGGCCGCATCACGCTGGTGCTGATCAGTCACCGGCACGGCGATCACACTGACGGCATCGACAAGCTGGTCGAGCGGACCGGCGCGACGGTGCGGTCGGCGGGCAGCGGGTTTCTGCGCGGCCTCGGCGGTCACCTGATCGACGGCGAGGTGATCGACGCGGCCGGCCTCAAGATCAAGGTGATGGCCACCCCCGGGCACACCGCCGACTCGTTGTCGTTCGTGCTCGACGACGCCGTGCTCACCGCGGACAGCGTGCTGGGCCGCGGCACCGCCGTCATTGATAAGGAAGACGGCAGCCTGGCCGACTACCTGGAATCGTTGCGGCGGCTGCGCGGCCTGGGCCCGCGTACGGTGCTGCCCGGTCACGGCCCCGACCTGGCCGACCTGCAGGCCGTCGCGTCGGGCTACCTGACCCACCGCCACGAGCGCCTGGAGCAGGTGCGCGCGGCGTTGCGCGACATCGGCGAGGACGCCACCGCGCGTCAGGTCGTCGAACACGTCTATGTAGACGTCGACGAGAAACTCTGGGACGCGGCCGAATGGTCCGTTCAGGCGCAGCTGGACTATTTGCAGCGCTGAACTCTCGGCGAAATCGACGCTATCGCGGAAAAGTTCGAGAGAACGTGTCGATAACGTCGATCTCGACGCAATTCGCGCGCTTAGCCCGCGCTCGGCGCGCGCTTACCTCGCTCGGCGGGCGAGCCGTTCGGAGTCCGAAATCAACACACTCTTGCCCTCCAGACGGATCCAACCGCGGTGGGCGAAATCGGCCAGCGCCTTGTTCACCGTCTCCCGGGAGGCGCCCACCAGCTGAGCGATCTCCTCCTGGGTCAGGTCGTGGGTGACCCGCATCGCGCCACCCTCCTGGGTGCCGAAACGCTGGGCGAGCTGCAGCAGTTGCTTGGCCACCCGGCCGGGCACGTCGGTGAAGATGAGATCGGCAAGATTGTTGTTGGTGCGGCGCAGCCGTCGGGCCAGCACCCGCAACAGCTGCTCGGCGATCTCGGGACGGTCGGCGATCCACGCCCGCAGCGCGTCGCGGTCCATCGACACCGCGCGCACCTCGGTGATGGTGGTCGCGCTGGAAGTCCGCGGGCCCGGGTCGAAAATAGACAACTCACCGAACATGTCCGACGGGCCCATGATCGTCAGCAGGTTCTCCCGGCCGTCGGGTGAGCGACGGCCGATCTTGACCTTCCCCGAGACGATGATGTACAGCCGATCGCCCGGCTCACCTTCGGCGAAGACCGTGTGCCCACGGGGAAAGTCGACGGGTTGCAGTTGCTTGGTCAGCGCGGCGACGGCGCTGGGCTCAACCCCTTGGAAGATTCCTGCCCTTGCCAGGATCTCGTCCACATTGCCTCTTCAGATTTCCAATGATTTCGCTACGGGCAGGTTAATCCCGTGCTCGGGTGATGAGTCTAGCGGTAGGACATTTTGTCCAACGTGCAACGCTACACACGATTGACGGGTCGAGTGGCCTTAAACTGCGGATTGATGCGCGCATGCGGGTGTATTCGCGTCGGCAATGTCAGCTCCGCAGGGTCAACGAAGCTGGCCGCAAACGATGGCGCCGCGTGACGCGGCCGGGTCGTCAGCCCGGCCAGCGCGGCCACCGACAGTTCCTGAGCCTCGCGCCTGTGCAGGTATTCCAGTGCCTCCGGCATGCCTTCGCGGGCCAGCGTATGCACGTCGACGACCTCGGCGTGCGCGAAAAGCTCGGTGACCGCGAGCATCGCGACGTCATCGCGGGCGAGGCCCCGTTCGAGCCGCCCCAAGCCGAGCGCCGCCAGCATCAGCAGCGCCGGCACCCCGGCCACCAGCAACCATGACACAAGGAGAGTAAACATGGCCTTCAATCAACACGAGGTCTCGGCGAGATCACGAAATCAGTACTCTGTCGTAGGTGACAGCGGCTAAGTCGTCCGGGCGCTCGAAGTCCACGTCGGCCCCGCCGGGCGGCGACGCCGCGCGGCGCTGGTCCGAGGAGACCCGGGCCGGCTTGGTGCGACGGGCCCGCCGAATGAATCGGGCGCTGGCGCAGGCGTTTCCGGACGCGCACTGCGAGCTGGACTTCACCACGCCGCTGGAGCTGACGGTCGCCACCATTCTCTCCGCGCAGAGTACCGACAAGCGGGTGAACCTGACGACGCCGGCGTTGTTCAGGCGGTATCCCTCGGCGCTGGATTACGCGCAAGCCGACCGCGACGAACTGGAAATCCTGATCCGTCCGACGGGGTTTTTCCGGAACAAGGCGACCTCCCTCATCGGCCTCGGGCAGGCGCTGGTCGAACGGTTCGACGGCGAGGTGCCCTCGACGATGGAAGAACTGGTCACGCTGCCCGGGGTGGGCCGCAAGACCGCCAACGTGATCCTGGGCAACGCCTTTGGGGTTCCGGGCATCACGGTCGACACCCATTTCGCACGGCTGCTGCACAGGTGGCGCTGGACCGCCGACAAGGACCCGGTCAAGATCGAGCGCGCGGCCGGCGAATTGATCGAACGCAGCGAGTGGACCATGTTGAGCCACCGCGTGATCTTCCACGGCCGCCGGGTGTGCCACGCGCGCAAGCCGGCCTGCGGCGTGTGCGTGGTGGCCAAGGATTGCCCCTCCTTCGGCCTCGGCCCCACCGAGCCGTTGCTCGCCGCGCCGCTGGTGCGGGGGCCGGAGACCGAGCATTTGCTGGCCCTGGCCGGCCTGTAGAGCACGGCCTTGACGCGGACCACGCGCTGGACGATCGCGATCCTCGCGGTGGTGGCGGCGCTGACCGTGGCCCTGGTGGCCCAGCTGCGCGACGAGTCCGCGCCGACGTCGAAGCCCGGCACCGCTGCGACCGCGCCCGATCGAGAACACCGCGACGCCGACACGGCGGCCGCGCTGGCGGGTCCGCGCCGGCGGGCCAACCTGGCGCCCTGTCCCGCCGCGGGTGACGGTCCCGGGCCGGAGGCGCTGCGCGGTGTCACGGCCGAGTGCGCCGCGGACGGTTCGGTTGTCGATGTCGCCCGCGCGCTGGCCGGGCGCCGGGTGGTCCTCAACCTATGGGCGTATTGGTGCGCGCCGTGTGCGGCCGAACTGCCCGCGATGGCCGAGTATCAACGGCGAGCCGGGCCGGACGTGATGGTGGTGACCGTGCATCAGGACGAGAACGAGACCGCCGCACTACTGCGGCTGGCCGAACTGGGCGTTCGGCTGCCGACCCTGCAGGACGGCCGCCGTCGAGTCGCGGCGGCCCTGGGCGTGGTCAACGTGATGCCCGCGACGGTGGTTCTGCGGCCGGACGGTAGCGTTGCGCAGATGCTGCCGCGGGCTTTCGCCAGTGCCGACGAGATCGCCGCCGCGGTCGGAAATGACAAGGGATAAGCCGAAAATTGGACCGACTGGAGCGCCCGGTGAGTGGTGGGGGTGCGCCCCCGGCTGCGGGCGGCGGGGCCCCCGCCCGTGCGCGCGGGACGGTTCCGCTGACGCCCGACGCGTCCCCGCCGTGGCTGCGTCCCCTGGTCGATAACGTCGCGCGGATGCCGGACGCCTACCGGCGCCGGCTGCCGGCCGATGTGCTGGCGATGATCACCGGCCGGGCGGCGTCGCCCTTGTCGGCGATGCGCGGCAGCGCTCGCGAAGCCGCGGTCCTGGTGTTGTTCTCGGGCCCTCCCTCCGAACCGGCCGACGGCGGTGTCCCCGACGACGCCGACTTGCTGGTCACCGTGCGGGCTTCGACGCTGCGCCACCACGCCGGGCAGGCGGCGTTTCCCGGCGGCGCCTCCGATCCCACCGATGACGGCCCGGTGGCCACCGCCTTGCGGGAAGCCCAGGAGGAGACCGGGATCGACGTGTCCCGGTTGCGTCCCCTGGTCACGATGGAGCGCACGTTCATCGCGCCGTCGCGGTACCACGTCGTCCCGGTGTTGGCCTATTCGCCCGATCCCGGACCGGTGGCCGTCGTCAACGAGGCCGAAACCGCGGTCGTGGCGCGGGTTCCGGTGCGCGCCTTCATCAACCCCGCGAACCGGCTGATGGTGTACCGGGGTGACCTCGGCCGCCGGTGGGCCGGACCGGCGTTTCTGCTGAACGAGATGCTGGTCTGGGGATTCACTGGCCAGGTGATCTGTGCCATGCTCGACGTCGCCGACTGGGCCCAGCCCTGGGACACCACCGACGTCCGCGAGTTGGACGCGGCGATGGCGCTGGTTGGCGAGCAGGCTGGGCCCCACCGATGAACATGAATTCGATGACCCCGTCGCAGTGGCTTGACGTGGCGGTGCTGTCGGTCGCCTTCATCGCGGCCGTCTCGGGTTGGCGTTCCGGCGCGCTGGGCTCCTTGCTGTCGTTCGTCGGCGTTTTGCTGGGCGCGATCGCGGGCGTGCTGCTGGCGCCCCACCTTGTCAGCCACATCGCCGCGCCCCGGGCCAAGCTGTTCGCCGCCCTGTTCCTGATCCTCGCGCTGGTCGTCATCGGCGAGGTCGCGGGAGTGGTGTTGGGCCGGGCGGTCCGCGGCGCGATCCGCAGCCGCACCATCCGGACCGCCGACTCGTTCATCGGGGTCGGGGTCCAGCTCGTGGTGGTGTTGACTGCGGCCTGGTTGTTGGCGACGCCGCTGACCCAGTCGAAGGACCAGCCGGAGCTGGCCGCCGCGGTCCGCGGCTCGCGGGTGCTGGCCCAGGTCAACGAGTTCGCCCCGCCGTGGCTGAAGACGGTGCCCAAGCGGCTGTCGGCCCTGCTGAACACCTCCGGCCTGCCCGCGGTGCTGGAGCCGTTCAGCCGCACTCCGGTGATTCCCGTCGCCTCGCCCGACCCCGCCCTGGCCAGCAATCCGGTGGTCCAGGCCACCGCACCAAGCGTCGTCAAGGTGCGCAGCCTGGCGCCAAGCTGCCAGAAAGTCTTGGAGGGCAGTGGATTTGTGATCGCCCCCGGCCGGGTGATGACCAACGCGCACGTGGTGGCCGGTTCCAACAGCGTGCAAGTCTACGCCAGCGGCAACCCCCTGGACGCCACCGTCGTGTCCTACGACCCCTCGGTCGACATCGCCATCCTCGCGGTCCCCAACCTGCCGCCGCAGCCGTTGGTCTTCGCCCAGACCGAGGCGAAAACGGGTACCAGCGTCGTGGTGTTGGGTTATCCGGGCGGCGGTAACTTCACCGCAACCCCGGCCCGCATCCGCGAGGTCATCAAGCTCAGCGGACCCGACATCTACCGCGATCCCGCGCCGGTGACCCGCGACGTGTACACCATCAGAGCCAATGTGGAGCAAGGCAATTCGGGCGGTCCGCTGATCGACCTGAGCGGTCAGGTGCTCGGCGTGGTATTCGGTGCGGCCGTCGATGATCCCGACACCGGTTTCGTGTTGACGGCCGACGAGGTGGCCGGTCAGCTCGCCAAAATCGGTGACACCCAGCAGGTGGCCACCGGATCCTGCGTCAGCTGACCACGTAGTCGAGGAACTTCATCAGGTGCCTGTTGATCTCTTCGGGCGCCTCTTCATGGCTGAAATGCCCTGCGCCGGCTATGGATACGTACCGCCCCTGCGGGGCATAGTGCTGTGTCCGGTCGACCGGGTCGGCCAGCACGTAGGGGTCGGCGTCGCCGCGCAGGTGTAACAGCGGCACGCTGAGCTGTCGGCACATCGACTTCATGAATCGCCGGCCTTCGTCGCGCAACTGGCTACGCACCGCCCAGCGCTGGTATTCCAGCGCGCAGTGCGCCGCCGACGGAATCTGGATGGCCATCCGCAGGTGACCGATCGATTCGGAAAAGTCCTCGGAGGCAAGCCATTTCGCGCAACTCCGGCTGCGGACCAGCCGCTCGATCTCGGCCGCGTTGTCGCGCGTGAGCAGCCGCTCCGGCCAGACCGGCACCTGGTAGCGCAGCAGCGTCGGCAACAGTGCGTACCCCTGGTCGCGCCGGGTCAGCGTGGACCGGCGCAGCGCCGCCGGATGCGGCGAGCTGATCAGCGCGATGGCCGAGACCAACCGCGCGTGCAGCAGCGCGGTGGCCCAGCAGGCCAGCCCGCCGTCGGCGTGACCGACCAGCGTCGCCGTCGAGTGCCCCAGCGCGCGAATGAGGCCGGCCGTGTCGCCCGCGAGCGTCCAGCCGTCGTAGCCACGGGGTGGCTTATCGCTGCCGCCGTAGCCGCGCAGGTCGACCGCGACCACGCGCGCCCCGGTCAGTCCCCTCAGCTGATGACGCCAAGACCACCAGAACGAACCGAAACCGTGCAGCAGCATCACCAGCGGGCGGGCCGTGGGCGGTGTGGTCGTGTCCGCACCGGCCGGCAGGGCCTCGACGACATGGAACCGGATGCCGTTGGCGTGCACGTCAAAATGACGCCATGGCCCGTCGATGCGGGTAACCGACGGATCCGGCGCGGCCATTTACCAACCCGATGGATCGGTTTCGGGCTTTTCGTGCTTGCCGCCCTCGGCGAGCTGCCTGGCGGCGCCTTGCGGCTTGTCGTGGCCCGGGGTGAGGGCGGTGCGTGTCTCCTTGACCGATTCGATGGTCTGCCGTGGTCCCCGGATCCGGCGCACCTTGAGGAAGCCCAGCAGCGCCAGCAGCGCCCCGACCACCACCTGGACCCCGAACACGATCAGGAAGGCCACCCAGCGCCACAGCCAGGTGTCGAGCAGTTCGGCGACGAAGAAGAAGAAAAAGAACGTGGAGTAGAACAGCACCACCAGCGCGGCGATGAAGAACACGCTCCCGGTCAAGCCCTTTTTGACGTCTCGGGTGATCTCCGCACGGGCCAGCTCGACCTCGGCGCGCACCAGTGTGGAGACCTGCGTGGTCGCGTCCTTGATCAGGTCGCCGATCGACGGCTCGGCGGGCCGGGCGTGCGGGTCGGTCAAGGGGATCGTGGTCAGGGTGCTGGGCACACCGTTCTTGCCATCGGCTTTGCTCACAGACGGTCCCCGCTTTCGTCATTGCCCGGCTCTGTCGTCGCGGTTCATGTTGCCATGCGGCGCTATGCCAGACGAGGCCAGCCGAAGACGGCGAGGGGATGGCCGGCCGTCAGCGGTGACCGGCGGGGATTTGCGCGGCGATTCCGGGCCGTCGCAGCGGAGCGGCCGACGCGGTGCGGTGGCCCCGCTCGGCACGGCGAGCGAGACGCCCGGCCGACTAGACTGGTCAAGCCAGTCGGGATGTCCGGCCTGTCGATGGGAGTGGTGCTGTGCAGACGGCGCACCGGTGCTTCGTGGCGAGGGCGGTGCTCGTGGTGCTGGTGGGCTGCCCCGCGCGCGCCGCGGCCGCCGACGTCAGGATCCCGATGGGCGGCGGCGCCGGAATCGTCATCAATGGGGACACGATGTGCACGTTGACGACCATCGGGGGCGATGCCGCCGGTGAGCTCATCGGATTCACCTCCGCGCACTGCGGGGGTCCCGGCGCGCAGGTCGCCGCCGAGGGCGCCGAGAACGCCGGCGTCCTGGGCACCATGGTGGCCGGCAACGACAACCTCGACTACGCGGTCATCAAGTTCGACCCGGCCAAGGTGACCCCGACGGCCAACTACAACGGCTTCGCGATCAACGGCCTCGGGCCGGATCCGGCCTTCGGCGAGATTGCCTGCAAGCAGGGCCGCACCACCGGAAACTCGTGCGGCGTCACCTGGGGGCCGGGCCAGGACCCGGGCACGATCGTCATGCAGGTCTGCGGCCAGCCGGGGGACTCCGGGGCGCCGGTGACCGTCAACGGGATGCTGGTCGGCATGATCCACGGGGCGTTCAGCGACAACCTGCCGACCTGCGTCATCAAGTACATCCCGCTGCACACGCCGGCCGTGGTCCAGTCGTTCAACGCGATCCTGGCCGACGTCAACGCCAAGCACCGGCCCGGCTATGGGTTCACGCCGCTGCCGGCCTGAGTCTGCTACTTCGAGGTTTGGATTGCGTCGAACACGCTGGGGTCCAGCAGCGTCGACGTGTCACCGAGTTCGCGGTTTTCGGCGACGTCGCGCAGCAGCCTGCGCATGATCTTGCCGCTGCGGGTCTTGGGCAGTTCGGGCACCACGTGGACCTCCCGGGGCTTGGCGATCGGTGAGATCTCCCGGGACACCTCGATGCGCAACTCGTCGACGATCCCGTCGTGCACCTCGAACTCGGCGCAGAGGACGACGAACGCGCAGATGGCCTGCCCGGTGGTTTGATCGGTCACCCCGACGACGGCCGCCTCCGCGACCGCGAAGTGGCCGACGAGCGCCGACTCCACCTCCGCGGTCGAGAGCCGATGCCCCGACACGTTCATCACGTCGTCGATGCGGCCCACCACCCAGATGGCGCCCTGGGAGTCGTAATAGGCGCTGTCGCCGGCGAAATACCAGCCCTGCTCGGCGAACCTGGACCAGTAGGTCTCGACGTACCGCTCGGGGTCGCCCCAGATGCCGCGCAGCATGGACGGCCACGGCTGGTCCAGGATCAGGTACCCGCCGACGTGCTCGCCCGTGTCGTTGCCGGGCGCGAGCTGATCGCCGTGGTCGTCGACGATCTTGGCCGAGATGCCCGGCAGCGGCCGCATCGCCGAACCGGGTTTGGCCGCGGCCACCCCGGGCAGCGGGCTGATCATCGCGGAGCCGGTCTCGGTCTGCCACCAGGTGTCCACGATGGGCAGGCGGTCCGCGCCGATCACCTTGCGGTACCAGCGCCACGCCTCCGGGTTGATCGGTTCGCCGACCGATCCCAGCAGCCGCAGGCTGGACAGGTCATGCGCGTCGGGGATCTCGCGGCCCCACTTCATGAACGTTCGGATGAGCGTGGGCGCGGTGTAATAAATTGTCACGCCGTACTTTTCGATGATCTCGAAGTGCCGATGCTGGGTCGGAGTGTCCGGCGTGCCCTCGTAGAGAACCTCGGTGGACCCGTTGGACAGCGGGCCGTAGACGCCGTAGGTGTGCCCGGTCACCCAGCCGATGTCCGCGGTGCACCAGAACACGTCCGTCTCGGGCTTGAGATCGAAGACGTAATAGTGCGTGTAGGAGGTCTGGGTCAGGTAGCCGCCGCTGGTGTGCACGATGCCCTTCGGCTTGCCGGTGGTGCCGGAGGTGTACAGCAGGAACAACGGCTGCTCGGCATCGAAGGGCTCCGGGGTGTGTTCGGGCGACGCGGCGTCGACGACGTCGTGCCACCACAGGTCGCGGTCGTCGTTCCACGACACGTCGATCCCGGTGCGCCGCACCACCAGGACGCGCTCGACGGGGCTGTCGCCGTCCGGACCCGGCGCCACCGCCTCGTCGGCCGCGTCCTTCAGCGGCGCCGGCCTGCCGCGGCGGAATTGCCCGTCGCTGGTGATCAGCAACTTGGCTTGGGCATCGGCGATCCGGGCGCGCAGCGCCTTCGCGGTGAAACCGGCGAACACGACGCTGTGCATGACGCCCAGCCGGGCGCAGGCCAGCATCGCTATCACCGCTTCGGGGATCAACGGCATATAGATCGCGACGCGGTCACCGGCGACCAGGCCGAGGCCCGTCAGCGCGTTGGCCGCCTTGCACACCTCGGCGTGCAGGTCGGAATAGGTCAGGCTGCGACTGTCGCCGGACTCGCCCTCCCAGTGGATGGCGACGCGGTCCCCGTGGCCGGCCTCCACGTGGCGGTCCACGCAGTTGTAGGCGACGTTGAGCTTGCCGTCGGCGAACCACTTGGCGAACGGGGCGTCCGACCAGTCCAGCACCTCGGTGAAGGGCTTCGCCCAGGACAGCCGGTTGGCCTGCTTGGCCCAGAAGGCCAGCCGGTCCTCGTCGGCCTCGCGGTAGAGGTCCTCACCCGCGTTGGCCTGCTCGGCGAATTCGGCCGGCGGGGGATACGACGACGGGCCTACGGCGTCGGTGGCGGTCACTGGCTTCCTCCTGGTGTCGAGGCTCGTCAATCGTCAGAGAGCCTAGCCCCACAAGGTGAAAAGCGACGCGGCAAATAGGGGTCAAAGCGCACCCCAAAGGCGGATAATCACCCGTGTGCCGGGTCACGGGCGGTGCATCCGCCGACTAGTTCTCGTCTTCGCCGCGGCCGCAACGGGTTACGCGGCCACCGCCGTGCTGGGGTCTCCGGCGTGGGCCACGCCGACCGTCACCGCCGACGCGCCCACCCCGTGCTGGTCGGACCGGATCGCCGTCACCGCCTCGCCGGCTCAGGCCGCCGTGGGCCACCGTGCGACCACCCTGGTGTTCAGCCTCGCCAGCGGCGTGGAGCCCTGCACGTTGACCGGATATCCCGGGGTCGACTCGGGTGCCGGTGGGCCGCTCATTCACGCCCAGCCCACGCTGCGCGGCTACCTGGGCGGCCTGCCGGACGGCACCGACGTGCCGCCCACCGTCATCCTGTCCCTGTCCACCGAGGCGCAGGCCGTCGTGGAGGGCATCGCCATCGATGCCAACGGGGACCCGTGCCCCACCTACACCGAGTTGCTGGTCAATCCTCCGGACACGACCGTGGTGTTGACCGTGCCGGCCACCATCGACGCCTGCGTGCTGCAGGTGCACCCGGTCACCCCGGTCTGACCGCCGTCACGAGTCGGCGCGCGCCAGGCAGTAGACGCGGGGCGGCTGCGGATAGCTGATCGCCTTGGACTCTGGCGGGCATTGCGTCTTGTCGGTGCTGCCGTCGATGCGTTGCGCGACCTTGACCTGCAGGGCTCCGGAATGGGACTGACAGTCGCCGAGTCGCATCGTCATGTCAGCGGCGCCCGGGTTCGGCATTTGGTAGCACTGTCCTTTTTTGAGGTTGAAGGCGAAACACAAGATCGAGTATTCGTCAGTGAAGCGGTCGTACACGGAGTGATCGCGTTTGCCGTCGGGGCACGTCGCTGACGGGCCGCCTTTGAAGGCGAGTTCATAGACAGCCGACGGGTTGGCACAGTCATTGTCCGGCCGGGAGGTGAAATGCTCTGCCTTGAAAGTCGATTCATTCACGCACTCGCCCACCTGCATCGACGTGTTGCGGGCTCGTTCGCCCTGGCTTAACATCGCCCGGGCCACATTGCCGAGGATGCCCAGCCCGCCGAGCGCCAGCAAGACCGCGCCGATGGTGATCAGCGTGGTGGCCGACTTGCCCGTTCGTGGCCGCGGCGGCACCGCCGGCGGGTAACCGGGATAGGGCGGCGGACCGGGGTATGGGCCCGGATACCCCATCGGCGGCGGTGCCGGCGGATACGGATAGCCGGGGTTGTACTGCGGCGGGTAGGGAGGTGACTGTCGACGGCCGCGCGAGCGCTCGATCAGGCCGATGATCAGACAGACCAACCCGATCGCGGGAACGCCGAACATCGCCGCCAGATAGCCGGCCGTCTCCGCCGGAGATCCGGGCGAGGCTAGATACGCGCCAGTCACACCGGGATTCTAGGTTGACGAACCGGCCGAGGCACTTCACCACTATGCCGGCGCAGGCCCTAGGGTCGGGTGTCATGCGTCGGATGCCGGCCCCGCGCGCCTGGGTGGCCTTCGCGACCGCGGCACTCCTGGCGGTCGCGTCTCTGACGGCGTGTGGCGGGGGTGCCCTCAGCCCCGACCTGGTGGTGGTCAACGGCGGCGAGCCGCCGAACCCGTTGATCCCGACGAGCACCAACGACGCCAACGGCGGGCGCATCGTCGACCGGCTCTTCGCCGGTCTGATGTCCTATGACCGCGCCGGCAACCCGTCGCCGGAGGTGGCCCGGTCGATCGAGACCATCGACAACGTCAACTACCGCATCACCCTCAAGCCGGGCTGGAAGTTCACCGACGGCTCAGCGGTGACGGCCCATTCGTTCGTCGACGCATGGAACTACGGGGCGCTGAGCACCAATGCCCAACTGCAGCAAAGCTTTTTCAGTCCGATCGAAGGATTCGACGACGTCGCGGGCCGGGCCGGCGACGGCAAGCCGGGGGCGACCACCATGTCCGGCCTGCACGTGGTCGACGACCTGGAGTTCACCGTCCGGCTGAAGGCGCCGACCATCGACTTCACCCTGCGGTTGGGTCACACGTCGTTCTACCCGTTGCCGGAAGCCGCATTTCGGGACATGGCCGCCTTCGGTCGCCACCCGATCGGCAACGGCCCGTACCAACTCGCCGACGGTCCCGACGGGCCCGCATGGGAGCACAACGTCCGGATCGACCTGCGGGCCAACCCCGAGTACCACGGCAACCGCAAGGCGCACAACAAGGGCCTGCGATTCGAGTTCTACGCCAACCTGGACACCGCGTACGCCGACCTGCTGTCGGGCAACCTCGATGTGCTGGACACGATTCCGCCGAGCGCGCTGCCGATCTACAAACGCGATCTCGGCGACAACGTCACCACCGGGCCTGCGGCCATCAATCAAAGCCTCGATACGCCGTTGCGGCTGCCGCATTTCGGCGGCGAGGAAGGGCGGCTGCGCCGGCTGGCGCTGTCCGCCGCGATCAACCGCCCGCAGATCTGCCGGCAGATCTTCTCCGGAACACGAAGCCCGGCACGCGATTTCACCGCCCGGTCGTTGCCGGGCTTCAACCCGAACCTCGCGGGCAGCGAAGCGTTGGACTTCGATCCCGAACGGGCGCACCGACTCTGGTCGCAGGCTGACGCCATCTCTCGCTGGAGCGGACGGTACGCGATCGCCTACAACGCCGACGCCGGTCACCAGGAGTGGGTGGACGCCGTGGCCAACAGCATCAAGAACGTGCTGGGCATCGACGCCGCCGGCGCCCCGCAACCCACCTTCGCCGGCTTTCGCACCCAGATCACCACTCGCACCATCACGACGGCCTTTCGCGCCGGGTGGATGGGCGACTACCCGTCCATGATCGAATTCCTCGCCCCCTTGTTCGCCACCGGAGCGGGATCCAACGACGTCGGGTATTCCAATCGGCACTTCGACGCGGCGCTGGCGGCGGCCGAGGCCGCACCCACCCTGCAGCAGGCCGACGTTCGGGCCAACGACGCCCAGCGCATTCTTTTCCGCGACATGCCCGTCGTTCCGCTCTGGTACTACATCAGCGTGGTCGGATGGTCCCCGGCGGTCGGAAACGTCGCGGTCGCGTGGAACGGTCTGCCCGACTACGAGAATATCGTCAAGGCGTAAAGAGATGGGTTCCTACATCGCGCGCCGGATCGCCGTCATGGTGCCCGTTTTCCTCGGCGCCACGCTGCTGATCTACGGCATGGTGTTCCTGCTGCCGGGCGACCCGGTGGCCGCCATCGCCGGCGACCGGCCGCTGACGCCCGAGGTGGCCGCGCAACTGCGGGCCCGCTACCACCTCGACGATCCGTTCATCGTGCAGTACCTGCGCTACCTCGGCGGGGTACTGCACGGCGACTTGGGGCGTTCTTACTCCGGGCTGCCGGTGAGCGACGTTCTGGCACATGCGTTTCCGGTCACGCTGCGGCTGGCGCTGATCGCCCTGGCCGTCGAGGCGGTGCTCGGTGTCGGCTTCGGGGTGATCGCCGGCCTGCGCACGGGTGGTCTTTTCGATGCGGGCGTGCTGATAACCGGGCTCGTCATCATCGCGATACCCATCTTCGTCCTGGGGTTCCTGGCCCAGTTCGTTTTCGGGGTGCGGTTGGGCATCGCGCCGGTCACCGTGGGGGAGCGGTCGACGTTCGGGCGTCTGCTGCTACCCGGCATCGTGCTGGGTTCGGTGTCCTTCGCCTACGTGGTGCGGTTGACCCGGTCCGCGGTGGCCGCCAACGCGCACGCCGATTATGTCCGCACCGCCACCGCCAAGGGGTTGTCCCGGCCGCGCGTGGTCACGGTGCACATTCTGCGCAATTCGCTGATCCCGGTGGTGACCTTCCTGGGGGCCGACCTGGGGGCGCTGATGGGCGGAGCCATTGTGACGGAAGGCATTTTCAACATCCACGGCGTCGGCGGGGTGCTGTATCAGGCCGTGACCCGGCAGGAGGCGCCGACCGTGGTGTCGATCGTGACGGTGCTGGTGCTGATCTACCTGATCACCAATCTGGCGGTGGACCTGCTGTACGCCGCGCTGGACCCGAGGATCCGGTATGGCTGAGCCCTCGATAAGGCGCAGCGGCTTCTGGCGCGACACGTGGCGCCGGTTGCGCGGGCGCCCGAAGTTCATCGTCGCCGGCCTGCTGATCCTGTTCATCGTCGCGGTCGCGATGTTTCCGGCGTTGTTCACGGGGGCCGACCCCGCCTACGCCGACCCCGGACAGAGCCTGCTTCCGCCGTCGCGCGCGCACTGGTTCGGCACCGACCTGCAGGGCCACGACGTCTACGCCCGCACCGTCTACGGGGCGCGGGCCTCGGTCACCGTCGGCGTGGGGGCCGCCCTGGTCGTGTTCGTCGTCGGCGGCGCGCTCGGCGCGCTGTCCGGCTTCTACGGCGGCTGGATCGACGCGGTGGTCTCGCGTGTCAGCGACGTGTTCTTCGGCCTGCCGCTGCTGCTGGCCGCCATCGTGCTCATGCAGGTCATGCACCACCGCACGGTGTGGACCGTGATCACCATCCTGGCGCTGTTCGGCTGGCCGCAGGTGGCCCGAATCGCGCGGGGATCGGTGCTCGCGGTGCGCGCCAGCGATTACGTGCTGGCAGCGAAAGCCCTGGGGCTAAGCCGTTTTCAGATTCTGCTGCGCCACGCGCTGCCCAACGCCCTGGGCCCGGTCATCGCGATGGCCACCATCGCCCTGGGCGTTTTCATCGTCACCGAGGCGACGCTGTCCTACCTGGGCGTCGGCCTGCCAACGACGGTGGTGTCCTGGGGCGGCGACATCAATCTCGCCCAGACGCGGCTGCGGGCGGGCTCGCCCATCCTGTTCTATCCGGCCGGCGCGCTGGCGATCACCGTGCTGGCCTTCATGATGATGGGCGACGCGTTGCGCGACGCCCTCGATCCCGCGTCCCGAGCGTGGCGGCCGTGAACGGCGGACCGCTGCTGGCCGTCGAGGGCCTCAAAGTCAGCTTCGGCGATCAGGCCGCCGTCCGCGGCGTGGATTTCACCGTCCTGCCCGGCCACACCGTCGCGGTGGTGGGTGAGTCGGGGTCCGGGAAATCCACCACGGCGGCCGCGATCCTCGGGTTGCTTCCCCCGGGCGGCCGGATTACCGGCGGGTGCATCGTCTTCGACGGATCCGACATCGCCGGGGCCGACCGCCGGACGCTGCGTGCGATCCGGGGTCGCGAGATCGGCTACATACCGCAGGACCCGATGACCAACCTCAATCCCGTCTGGAAGGTCGGCTTCCAGGTATCGGAAGCGTTGCGGGCCAACACGTCCGACCGCCGGGCGCGGCGGCGGGCGGTGGAGCTGCTCGCCGAGGCGGGCATGCCGGATCCGGCGAAACAAGCGGGCCGGTACCCGCATCAGCTGTCGGGCGGCATGTGTCAGCGGGCGCTGATCGCGATCGGCCTGGCGGGCCGGCCGCGGCTGCTGATCGCCGACGAGCCGACGTCCGCGCTGGACGTCACCGTGCAGCGGCAGGTGCTCGACCATCTGCAGGGGCTCACCGCGGAACTCGGCACCGCGCTGCTGCTGATCACCCACGATCTGGCGCTGGCCGCCGAACGCGCCCAGTCGGTGGTCGTCATGCGGGAGGGAGTCGTGGTCGAATCCGGTGCGGCGCGGTCGATCCTGTGGGACCCGCAGCACGAGTACACCCGGCGGCTGGTGGCCGCGGCGCCGTCGCTGACGGTCAAGAGTCCGGCCCGGTCACGGCCGGGGGATAACGGGGCGTCCGACGACATCCTCGTCGCCTCGGGGCTGACCAAGGTTTACCGCGAGTCCCGCGGGGCGCCTGGGTGGCGGGTGAGGCGGCGAGCCGAATTCCGTGCCGTCGACGGGGTGTCGTTTCGGCTGCGGCGCGCGAGAACGTTGGCGATCGCCGGCGAGTCGGGTTCGGGCAAGTCCACGCTGGCGCGGATGGTGCTCGGCCTACTGCCGCCGAGCGCGGGCACCGTCGTGTTCGACGGCACCCGCGTCGACGCCGGATTGAACGCCGGGCCGCAATTGGCCTTCCGGCGGCGGGTGCAGCCCGTCTTCCAGAATCCCTACAGCAGCCTGGACCCGATGTACACGGTGTTTCGCGCCATCGAGGAGCCGCTGCGCATCCACGGCTTGGGCGACCGCGGGCAGCGCGAGCGCGCGGTGCGCGAGCTGATCGACCAGGTGGCGCTGCCGTCGTCGGTATTGGGGCGGCTGCCCCGCGAGCTGTCGGGTGGCCAACGGCAGCGGGTCGCGATCGCTCGCGCGCTGGCGCCGCGGCCCGAGGTGCTGGTCTGTGACGAGGCGGTCTCGGCGCTCGACGTGCTGGTGCAGGCGCAGATATTGGATTTGCTGGCCGGCCTGCAGACCGAACTCGGCCTCACCTACCTGTTCATCAGCCACGACCTGGCGGTCATCCGGCAGATCGCCGACGACGTCCTGGTGATGCGCGCCGGCCGCGTGGTGGAACAGGCCGCCACCGAGGAGCTGTTCACCCGGCCCCGGCACGAATACACCCGAGGGCTGCTGGAGGCCATCCCGCGCGCGCCGGCGCCGCCGGGATAGGTTGGCAACCCGTGACGGCTGATCCACTGGCTCCGCTGATGGCGTTGCCGGGCGTCGCCGAGGCCAGCGACCGGGCCCGCGACGCTCTGGGCCGCGCCCATCGCCACCGGGCCAACCTGCGCGGCTGGCCGGTGACCGCCGCCGAAGCGGCCTTGCGTGCGGCCCGCGCGTCGTCGGTGCTGGACGGCGGTCCGGTGCGGTTGGAAGACCTCGCGGACGCGGGGGCCGTCAGCGACCCGGTGTTCGGCGGGGCGCTGCGGGTGGCCCAGGCGCTGGAAGGCGGCGAGGGTCCGCTGGTCGGGATCTGGCGGCGGGCGCCGCTGCAGGCCCTGGCCCGCCTGCACATGCTGGCGGCTGCCGACCAGGTCGACGAGGACCGGCTGGGCCGGCCCCGCGCCGATGCCGGCGTCGGGCCGCGGCTGGAGTTGCTGGCGGAGTTGGTGAGCGGCGGCACCGCCGCGCCGGCGCCGGTGGTCGCCGCGGTCGCGCACGGCGAGCTGCTGACGCTACGGCCGTTCGGCAGCGCGGACGGCGTGGTGGCCCGCGCGGTGTCGCGGCTGGTGACCATCGCCAGCGGGCTGGATCCGCACGGATTGGGTGTGCCAGAGGTGAGTTGGATGCGCCAGCCCGCCGACTACCGCGACGCCGCCCAGGGCTTCGCCGACGGTACCCCGGACGGGGTGGGATCCTGGCTGGTGCTGTGTTGCCGGGCCATGCGAGCCGGTGCGCAAGAGGCTTTGACGATCGCCGAGTCGATGTCGGGTCGATAGCTGAATCGGTAGCCGGCGGTCGGCGGGATCCTCGCCGCAAAATGCATCGGACAATGCAAAGCGGGCGACGTCCCGAAGTATTCGGTCCGCCGCCCGCGAGCACGGGACTCGGTTACCATGCGTGCATTTCTGGGCTGCGCGGGTTGGCCTCGGCGATCTTGCGATGCTTCCGGTTGCAACCCCACCCAAAGGGCCGTCGACACCGTCCACATTTCGCAATTACGCAGGCCCGCAACACTTCTGCCATTATCGCGGCTATGACTCCGCGTGGGTGCCGAGCACCGTGCTGGGTGCCCGGGTCGGGAGATCGATCCTTCTCTTCCGGATCGACCTAGGCCTCACCGGGCTTCCGTGGTTCCTTTGTACTACTAGACCCTTAGCGCAGCAAGGCCCAATTTTGTCCAAATTGCCAAGCGCCGCCGGAATGCGCCCGCGATGTGTTTGCTGCGGATCACCCCGGGACGGGCTAGAACGCGAAGCGGCGCAACAGCGAATAGGTGACCGCGCCGGCCGCCAGCGCACTGACGCCGACAGCGGCGGTCGTCGCGATCGCCGCGCCCGACGGCGCCGGGATGCGGTCGCGCAGCGACACCGGCCGCGAGAACGACAGCACGGGCCAACCGCGCTCGACGGCTTCCCTGCGCAGTCCGCGGTCGGGATTCACCACGCTGGGATGGCCGACGCATTCGAGCATCGGCAGGTCGGTGATCGAGTCGGAGTAGGCGTAGCAGTGCTCCAGCGGGTAGCCCTCGCGGGCGGCCAGCTCGAGGATCGCTTGCACCTTGCCCTCGCCGTAGCAGTAGAACGCAATCTCGCCGGTGTACCGGCCGTCCTCGACGACCATGCGGGTCGCCATCGCATGCGTGGCGCCGAGCGCCCGGGCGATCGGCGCCACGATTTCCTCGCCGGAGGCGGAGACCACGACCACGTCGCGGCCGCACAACTTGTGGGCGGCGATCAGGTCCGCGGCTTCGGCGAACACGAGCGGCGTCACGATGTCGTGCAACGTTTCGTTGACGATCGACTTGACCTGTTCCACGTCCCAACCGGTGCACATGTTGGTCATGTGGGCCCGCATCCGGTCCATCTGGTCATGATCAGCGCCGGAGAGCAGATAGATGAACTGGGCGTAGCTCGACTTGAGCACGGCACGGCGATTCAGCAGTCCCTGGTTGAAGAACGGTTTGCTGAACGCCAGCGTGCTGGACTTGGCGATGATCGTCTTGTCCAGGTCGAAGAAGGCCGCGGTGCGGGCCCGGGGAGCGGCCGTTGCTGCCGTGTGCCGCTCCGCGGCCGAGTCGAAGACGGTCACCGACCCAGCATAGGTGGGTCGTCCGCGGTGGCCGCGGTCTTGGGCCCGAAACCGCCGCTCAGCAAAGTGGTACCGGCGGTAACACCAGTGTTTTTGCGGCTCAACGTGTTCTTTCATAGAAAGAGCTATTGCGTTACCGCGGCTTGTCATGTGTATAGTAAGCATTACTCGGCCTGAGCCGAGGGTGTATCAGCCCGACCCCCCGGGGCTGATGCACGACGACCCTCGCCTCCTCCCCCTGGCGGGGGTCGTCCCTTTTCTGGGGCTTTTCCGGGGTCGATTCCGCCCGTGCCGGACCGCGTTGCGCGGTCGCCCGAGTGGTTGCGGACACTCCGTCTGCCGAGCGCTCGCCGACGCGTTTGTGCACACTCGCGTCTCTATCCACAAATTCCGCGTTTGGGACTGGTGTCCAATATCGCGATCCCGCGAGAGTGGGTTCGTGACTAGCACCTGCCAGGCCGAAGTGGCGGCGTCTGCGGGCGTCTTGGCGATGGTGGCGGACCCCGAACTGCGCCGGGAATTCGATCGCGTGGCCGCGGCGGTCGGTGTCCGGGTAGTCCATGCCGGCGGCGCCTTGAGCCGCAAGACGTGGTCGGCGGCCGCGGCCGTGGTGCTGGACCAGGCAGCGGCCGAGCGGTGCGGGCGGGCGGGGCTGCCGCGCCGCGCCCACGTGACCGTGCTGACGGCGGCCGACCCGGCGACCGCGACGTGGGCGGCGGCCGTCGCGGTGGGTGCCGGGCACGTGCTGCGGCTGCCCGAGCAGGAGCGCGACTTGGTTGCCGCGCTCGCCGAGGCCGCCGAATCGTCGCGCGACGACGGGTCGCGCGGCGATGTCGTCGCTGTCATCGGAGGGTGCGGCGGGGCCGGCGCGTCGTCGCTGGCGGTCGCCCTGGCGCGGGTCGCCGCCGACGCGCTGCTGGTGGACCTCGACCCGTGGGGCGGCGGCATCGATCTACTGCTGGGCGCCGAGAGTGCGCCGGGCCTGCGCTGGCCCGACCTGGCGTTGCAGGGCGGCCGGCTCCAGTGGTCGGCCGTGCGTGCGGCGTTGCCGCGACATCGGGGAGTCAGTGTGCTATCGGGCACCCGGCGCGGATACGAGTTGGCGGCCGGCCCGGTGCACGCCATCGTCGATGCCGGTCGCCGTGGCGCGGTCACGGTGGTCTGCGATCTTCCGCGTCGTCTCACCGATGCGGCGCACGCCGCGCTGGATGCCGCCGACCTCGTCGTCCTGGTCAGCCGCTGCGATGTGCGCGCGTGCGCGGCGACCGGTGCGCTGGCTCCGGTGCTGGCCGGCGTCAACCCCAACGTGGGATTGGTGGTGCGGGGCCCGTCGCCGGGAGGGTTGCGGGCAGCCGAGATCGCCGACATCAGCGGGTTACCCCTGCTGGCGGCGATGAAGGCGGAGCCGCAGGTCGCCGGGCAGGCCGAACGAGGCGGCCTGCCGGTCGGACGGCGATCCGCGCTCGCCGCGGCCGCCCACCGGGTGCTCGCGGTGTTGCCGCGTGCTGCGGGGTCGGTGCGAAACGGTAGGGCAGCGTGAGCGGTTCGCTGATCGACCGGGTGCGCGAGCGGCTGGCCGCCGAATCGCCCCCGCTGGGATCTCCGCCGGGCCCGAACGTCGTGGCCGCCGCGATCCGGGCCGAGTCCGGCGGCATGCTCGGTGACACCGAGGTGTTGGCCAATCTGCGGGTGCTGCAGACCGAACTGACCGGCGCCGGCATCCTCGAGCCGTTGTTGTGTGCGGACGGCACCACTGACGTCTTGGTCACCGCGCCCGACGTGGTATGGGTCGACGATGGGAATGGCTTGCGGCGCACGCAGGTCCGGTTCGCCGACGAGGCGGCGGTGCGGCGCCTGGCGCAGCGGCTCGCGCTGGCCGCCGGCCGGCGCCTGGACGACGCCCAGCCGTGGGTGGACGGTCAGCTCACCGGCATCGGCCCCGGGTTCGCGGTGCGATTGCACGCGGTCCTGCCTCCCGTGGCGGCCGCGGGCACGTGCTTGTCGCTGCGGGTGTTGCGGCCCGCCAGTCAGGACCTGGCGGCCCTGACCGCCTCGGGCGCCTTGGCGCCCGAGGCTGCCGCCCTGGTCGCCGAGATCATCGCCGCCCGGCTGGCCTTCTTGGTATGCGGCGGAACGGGAGCCGGCAAGACGACCTTGCTCGCGGCGATGCTGGGTGCCGTCGCGCCCACCGAACGGATCGTGTGCGTCGAGGATGCCGCCGAGCTGGCGCCCCGGCATCCGCACCTGGTGAAGCTGGTCGCGCGGTGCGCCAATGTCGAAGGCGTCGGCGAAGTTCCGGTGCGCCAACTCGTTCGCCAAGCCCTGCGGATGCGGCCCGACCGCATCGTGGTCGGCGAGGTGCGGGGCGCCGAGGTGGTGGATCTGCTGGCGGCGCTGAACACGGGCCACGACGGGGGAGCGGGCACGGTGCACGCGAACAACCCCGCGGAAGTTCCCGCCCGGCTGGAGGCGCTGGGCGCGCTGGGCGGTCTGGATCGCGGGGCGCTGCACAGTCAACTCGCCGCGGCCGTGCAGGTGCTGTTGCACGTCGCACGCGATCGCAACGGGCGGCGTCGGCTCGGCGAAATCGCCGTGCTGCGCCAGATTGCGGGGCGGGTGCGGGCGGTCACGGTGTGGCATGCCGACGGGGGCATGACGGATGACGCCGAGCTGTTGCGTCGCTTGCTGCACAGCCGGTTGCGGGCATGAGCGGCCCCACGGCCGGCGCACTGCTGTTGGCGCTCGCGCTCATCGTCCTTCCGCCGTCACGGCGGCGCCGCTTCGCGCCGGCGGCGTCGGACCGTCGGTGGCGCCGGCTCGCCGGCCCGGGTGGGGCGGTGGTCCTCGTCGCGGGGGCCGTGGTGGCCGCCGCGGTGCTGCTGCCGCTGACAACGGTGCTGGCCGCAGCGGTCGTGGGCGCGACCGCGACCCTGCGGTACCGCCGCCACCACCACATCCGTCGCGCCCTGCGCGAGGGGCAGGCGCTGGAAGGCGCACTCGACGTGCTCGTGGGCGAACTGCGCGTCGGCTCCCATCCGGTGCGCGCGTTCGGCGTGGCCGCCGGCGAGACCGCCGGTGTGGTTGCGGAGTCGTTGCGGTCGGTCGCGGCCCGCGCCAGGTTGGGATCCGACGTCGCGGCCGGCCTGCGCGCCGCGGCGAAATCGTCGGCCCTGCCGCCGCATTGGGATCGCCTCGCGCTGTGCTGGCAACTGGCCAGCGACCACGGCCTGGCGATAGCCACCCTGATGCGCGCCGCGCAACGCGACGTCGCGGAGCGGCTACGGTTCTCGGCGCGGGTGACGTCGAACATGGCCGGCGCGCGGGCAACCGCGGCGATCCTGGCGGGCCTGCCGGTGCTCGGCGTGCTGCTGGGCCAGCTGATCGGCGCCCGGCCGCTGGCCTTCCTGCTCAACGGGCACGCCGGCGGCTGGCTCTTGGTCGTCGGTACGACCCTGGCGTGCGGCGGCCTGTTGTGGGCCGACCGCATCACCGATCGGCTCGAGTCGTGACTACGGCGGCGATGTTGCTGGCGGTGGCCGCGTGGATCGGCCCCGGTCCATCGCTGGTGCGGGCGCGAGCGCGGATACCGGCCGGCGAACATCGAACCCACCCGGCCCTCGGGTCGGCCCACGGCCCCGATCCGCTGGCGGTCGCATCCTGTTTCGACGTGCTGGCGGTGTGCCTGGGGGCGGGCATGGCGGTGGCGACTGCCGCGGCCGCCGCCGCAACGTCCGCGCCGCCCGCGTTGGCCCGTGTGCTGCGGCGAGCGGCCGACCTGCTGGCGTTGGGCGCCGATCCCGTTGTCGCCTGGACGGTTACGCCGGATCTACGGGCCGACCCGGCCGACGCTCAGGTCGAAGCGTTGCTGCGGCTGGCCCGGCGTTCGGCGGCCTCGGGTGCGGCGCTGGCCGAGGGCCTCGCCGAATTGGCCGAGAAGTCTCGGCACGACGCCGCGCACGCGGCCACCGCCGCCGCCGAGCGCGCCGGGGTGCTGATCGCCGGACCGCTCGGATTGTGCTTCTTGCCGGCGTTCGTGTGCCTGGGGATCGTTCCGGTGGTGGCCGGGCTCGCCGGCGACGTCTTGCAGTCAGGGTTATGGTGATAAGAAGGGGAAGCATTGCTGCACAACATATTTCGGTCCTTCGTGGCCCGTGTGACGGTCCTGGCGTCCGACGAGTCGGGCATGTCCACGGTCGAATACGCAATCGGGACCATCGCGGCCGCCGCCTTCGGTGCGATCCTGTACACCGTCGTCACCGGCGACTCGATCGTGTCGGCGCTGACCAACATCATCGGCCGCGCGCTCAACACCAAGGTCTAGCCGGCAGTGCGGGTGCCGGCACCGTGGAGGCGGCACTGGGCGTCGCCACGCTGGTCGTCGTGCTGGTGCTGTGCCTGGCCGGCGTCACCGCGGTGTCGATGCAGGTTCGGTGCGTGGACGCCGCCCGCGAGGCCGCCCGGCTGGCCGCCCGCGGCGACGAACGCTCGGCACTCGGCGCGGCTCGCCGCATCGCCCCCGGCGGTGCGCGGGTCGAGGTGCACCGCGACGGTGAGTTCCTGGTGGCCACCGTCGTCGCGCGCTCGAAGTTGTTGCCGGCGCTCGACATCGCGGCCAAAGCGGTCTCGGCGACGGAGCCATCGCGATGATCGCGGCTCGGCCACCCTGGTCGCGGCCTGGATGGTCGCGGCGCTGCTGTGCGTCACGGGGGCCGGGACGTACCTCGGTTCGGTCGTGGTGGCGCGGCACCGCGCGCAGGCGGCGGCCGACCTGGCCGCCTTGGCCGGCGCGGGCCGGCTGCCGGCCGGACCCGAAGCGGCGTGCGCCCGCGCGGTGGCGGTGACCCGCGCGATGGGCACCGCCGAGGCCAGTTGTGTGGTGGACGATCTCGACGTCGTCGTCACGGTCCGGGTGGCGGTGCGCGGCGGTGCGGCCAGCGCCGCCGCACGGGCGGGGCCGGTTAGCGGCTGAAGCGGGCCGGTGCTTGCCCGACGCAATAGTCTGTCGACATGGTGCCGCAGTGGCGGATCGACCCGGTGTTGCCGGTGCACGGCGGAGCGGTCAGCGAGCAATCGTCGGTGGCGGTGACCGGAGCCCCGGTCGGCGGCGCCGTGGCGGCCGAACGCCTGCCGCGGGTGGTGAGTTAGAGCGTCGGGTCGGGTCCGCCCGGCAGTGCCGCCGCGGCGAGCTCCTCATCGGAGGGCAACCGCAGCGAGACCAGGCCGGCATAGGTGTCCGGTTCCAGCTCCACCCTGTTGACCGTGACGTGCACCGGCACCCACTCGCCGTCATGGCCGGGCATTCGCAGCACCCGGCTGGTGGCACCGTGGGGGAATTCCTTGGTCATCGAGGACACCAGGTGCTGGTCGTCGGGGTGAAACTTGGGCTCGCCGGTCTCGCTGCCCCGCCAGTCGTAGAAGGTGCAGGGCTCGTCCAGCCATTTGAGCAGGGCCCAGTTCTTGAGGTCGATCAGCGCGCGATGGACGCCGGCCTGGGCGAGTCCGCTGAGGATCCGTTGCGCCAGATCGTCTGTCGACACCTCCGGGCCCTTGAGTTCGGCGCGCCAGTTGATCGCCCGGGCGACCAGATGGTCCCGGCCGTCGGGCCCGGCCTCGAGGCCGGTGCGCGCAACGAAGCCGATCCGCATGGGATTTCCCTGCCAATCGGTGAGATCCCAGGTGCTGCAAAGGGTTTGGTCGGGCTCGGCCTTGACGGCCATGGCAAGCACCTTGGTCTCGTTGGGATTGAGCTCGCGCGAGGGAAGGTCTTCCGCGAAGGCCCTGCCGAAGGTGACCTCGGCTTCGGGATTCTTTCCGCTGTTCGCCAGCGACTCCGGGGTGTCGGTGGCGACGCCCAGGGTCAGGTCCCACTTCAGCGGCCCGGGGGTCGGCCGCTCGGGCGGTTCGACGTCGGCGGGACCGGTCCACACGTGCACTCCGTGGATATGGCCATCGGACATCACCACGGGTTCGGTGCGAATGACGCGGTCGCGCTTGGGAGTGATGCTGGTCAAACTCTGCCCGGTCTGCACCGACTCGGCGATCGCCGTCCGAACCGCGGAGAGATAGGGACTGCGGCGCAGGAACGTGGTGATCGGGACGAGGTTTTTCAGTTGGCGTCCCTGCGCCACCACGGTGGGTTCACCCCCCAGCGTCTCCACGAGCAACCAGTCGTGGGCCATGCGGCCGATTTTACGGCGACGGGCCGAATCCGCGGAACCTCGGGCCTATCGGGCGCGTCGGCACGGCCGCAGAAATCGGTATCGTTCTCTGCGCCAACGCCTTCCGGCCGGGATGCATACCGGCTCACCGATGCGCGTTCGTTGGCCCGTGCTCAGCGCGCGGCAACTCCGCGAGAACCAGCCTCAGCACCCGCACCGCACCCGCCTTGTCGAGCGGGTCGTTGCCGTTGCCGCACTTGGGTGATTGCACGCAGGACGGACATCCCCGGGGGCAATCGCAGGCCTCGATGGCGGCGGCCGTCGCACCCAGCCAGGTGCTCACCTGGCGAAACCCGCGTTCGGCGAACCCGGCGCCGCCCGGGTAACCGTCGTACACGAAGACACTGGGCAGACCGGCGGGGTCCGGTCCCACCGCGGCGGACAGGCCGCCGATGTCACCGCGATCGCAACTGGCCACCAACGGCAGCAGGCCGATCGCCGCGTGTTCGGCGGCATGCAGCGACCCGGGGATGCGCGGCGCGTCAATACCGCTGCGCAGCAATGCCTCTTCGGTGATGGTGTACATCACCGCGGTGGTCGCCAGCGTCTGTTCCGGCATGTCCAGTTCGATGAAGTCGATCACCTCCCCGGAAAGCCGGCGACGCAGATACCCCACCACCCGGTGGGTGACCGTGACCGGCACCAGACCCAGGGTGACCGGGCCGAACCGCGAGCGTTCGCCGGTACCGGTGACGGCGATGTCGGTGATTTCCCGCGCAAACGTGGCGTAACCGGGGTCCTCGGCGTGCACGAAGGCGATCGCGTCCCCGAAATCCAACGAGTCGACGACGTAGCTCTCCCCCTGATGCAGGTAGACGGCGCCCGGGTGGACCGACGCCGGGGCCTGACCGACGCCGGTGCTGCCCAGCAACCGCCCGGTGTCGGCCTCCACGATGACGATCTGGCCGCCCGCCGACCCCCGGATGTCCACCGCCCCGTGCGGTTCCAGGCCCGCGGCGGGAAAATACCTGCCGTTGCGGCGCCGCAGCAGCCCGTCGTCGACCAGGCCCGCGGCCACCTCCGTGGCGCCGAGGTCACGTATCTCGGCCTCATCGAGCGGCATTTCGGTTGCGGCACAAAGAAGTTGGGGTCCCAAGATGTAGGGATTGGCGGGATCGATCACCACCCGCTCGACCGGCTTGCCCAGCAGCGCGTCGGGGTTGTGGACCAGGTACGTGTCCAGTGGATCGTCGCGGGCGATCAGCACGACCAGCGCGCCCTGCCCGCGCCGGCCCGAGCGGCCGGCCTGCTGCCAGAACGAGGCGACCGTCCCGGGGAATCCGGCGAGCACCACGGCGTCCAGCCCCGCGATGTCGACGCCCAACTCCAAAGCGTTCGTGGTGGCCAGCCCGCGTAGCCGGCCCTCGGCCAGGGCGCGCTCGAGCGCGGTGCGGTCCTCGGCGAGATAACCGGCCCGATACGACGCCACCTTGCGGGAGAGCTCCGGGGCGATGTCGTCCAACCGCGCTTGGGTGCCCAGCGCGGTCAACTCCGCGGCGCGGCGCGACCGGACGAACGTCAGCGTCTGCGCCCCCTCGGCGATCAGGTCGGCCATCACCCGCGCCGCCTCCGCGCCGGCCGAGCGGCGCACCGGCGCGCCGTTCTCGCCGAGCAAGTCGGACCGCAGCGCGGGCTCCCACAGCGCCACCGTCCGGGCGCCCTGGGGTGAACCGTCCTCGGTGACCTCCTCGACCGGGAGCCCGATGAGCTCGGCGGCCGTCGCGCCCGGCGCATCCGTCGTCGCGCTGGCGAAGATCACCGTGGGCGCGCCAGAGTAGCGCGCACACAGCCGCAGCAACCGGCGCAGCACCATCGCCACGTTGGAGCCGAAAACGCCACGGTAGTAATGGCATTCGTCGACGATCACGAACCGAAGGCCCCGCAACAGCACGGCCCAGCGGGCATGGTTGCGCAGAATCGACAAATGAATCATGTCGGGGTTGGAAAACAGCCATCGGGACCGTTCGCGCGCGAACCGGCGGACTTCCGGGGGGCTGTCGCCGTCGTAGGCGGTGGGAGCCACGTCATGCAGCCGCGGGATGGCCGCGGTCAGCGCGTGCGCGGCGCGCAACTGGTCGTGGCCCAGCGCCTTCGTCGGGGACAGGTACAGCACCCGGGCGCGCGGATCGGTGGCCAGCGCATTGAGGACGGGAAGCTGATAGGCCAGCGACTTGCCCGACGCGGTCCCGGTGCTCACCACCACATGACGGCCGGCGTGGGCCAGTTCCGCGACCGCAGACTGGTGTGACCAGGGAGAACTGACGCCGCGGTCGGCGAACGCGCGCACCACGTCGGGCTCGGCCCACGCCGGCCAACTGTGCGGGCGGCCGCGTCGCGGCGGCAGCTCGGCGACGTGGCGCAGCGGGTGCTCGTCGGCGGCGGTGCCCGCGAGCGCGGCGGCGAGCAGCTCGCTGCCGAAACTCGCCATTCGCACCCTCCTGGGACCCGGCTGAGAATGCGTCCAAGGCGCAAGTCTGTCGCCGCAGCGATGAACATGGTTGACTATTTGCGGTCGCAGCTTCTGTGTTCGTGTCAAACTTTCGCAGGATCGACGTTGCGGCCGCGGTTCCTGCGAGGTTAATCGGTCGGGTGAAGTTCCGGCGACTGAGCGAGGTATGGCGGTCGTGCGAGGCCCGGGGCATCGAAAGGCGATGCCCCGCACCCAGAAGAAAAGGAAAGATCGAGAGATGCCACAGGGAACTGTGAAGTGGTTCAACGCGGAGAAGGGCTTCGGGTTCATTGCCCCCGAAGACGGTTCCGCAGACGTGTTTGTCCACTACACGGAGATCCAGGGTTCGGGCTTCCGCACCCTCGAAGAAAACCAGAAGGTCGAGTTCGAAATCGGCCACAGCCCTAAGGGCCCCCAGGCCACCGGAGTCCGCTCCGTCTAAGGACGAGCCGATCCTCCACGGACCCCCCGTGCAGTCCCGCCTGGCGGGCCCGCGGGGGGTTTCGTATTTCGCCGGCGCGCGAAACCGCCGCCGCGCCGGTTACCTCAAGACGCGGATGCTCGACCTGGCCTACTGTCGGTGGCGTGAGCCAGCTTTCCTTCTTCACGGCGGAGTCGGTGCCCCCCGCGGTCGCCGACCTCTCCGGGGTGCTGGCGGCTTCCGGTCAGATCGTCACGGTCGGCGGTCCGGAGGCGCAGGGCGCGCGGCTTTCCGTGGTGGTGGATCAGCCCTGGCGCGCCGCCGCGCTGGCCGAGATGATCCGCGAGGCGGGGCTGGTGGCCGAGATCGGCCGCACCGACGAGGACACCCCGTTGGTCCGGACGGCGGCCACCGCCGCATTGGTGAATTTGGCCGCCGAATGGACGCGCGGCGCGGTGAAGACGGTGCCGCCGCGCTGGTTGCCGGGGCCGCGTGAATTGCGGGCGTGGACGCTGGCGGCCGGTCACCCGGAGGGCGACCATTACCTGCTCGGGCTGGATCCCCACGCGCCCGACACCCATTCCCCGCTGGCCTCGGCTTTGATGAGGGTCGGAATCGCACCCACCCTGATCGGCACCCGCGGCGGCCGCCCGGCGCTGCGGATCAGTGGCCGTCGGCGGCTATCGCGCCTGGTAGAGAACGTGGGCGAAGCTCCCGACGGCGTTGACGCGTTGTCGGTATGGCCGCGGGTATAACCGCGGAAAAAGATTTGCGTTTCCGGCAGTCGGTTTGCGCAGTCGAGCCCAAGGGTGCGAAATTGTCAGGTGCCCGAAGGCGAAGGAACGCCGGCGTATCTGAATTTCCACGGAATTTCTGACGCCGGCCTGTCATTCTTCTGCGGGGCGGCCTCGCAGGGGGGCCGGGATCAAGGATGGAGCGTAAGCGTAGTTGGCCGACCCGAACCTCAAGGACCGCGAAAGCGGCCGGACTGGCAGCCGTAGGCGACTCGTCATAGTCGAGTCGCCCACCAAGGCGCGCAAATTGGCCGGCTACCTGGGCTCCAACTACATCGTCGAATCCTCCCGCGGGCACATCCGCGACCTGCCCCGCGCCGCGGCCGACGTGCCGGCGAAATACAAGTCGGAGCCGTGGGCAAGGCTTGGGGTCAACGTCGATCACGACTTCGAACCGCTGTACATCATCAGCCCGGAGAAGAAGAGCACCGTCAGCGAACTGAAGGGCTTGCTCAAAGGCGTCGACGAGCTTTATCTGGCCACGGATGGTGACCGCGAGGGCGAAGCCATCGCCTGGCACCTGCTGGAGACGCTGAAGCCGAACATCCCGGTCAAGCGGATGGTGTTCCACGAGATCACCGAGCCGGCCATCCTCGAGGCCGCCGAAAATCCGCGTGACCTGGACATCGACCTGGTCGACGCGCAGGAAACCCGCCGCATCCTGGACCGGCTGTACGGCTACGAGGTCAGCCCGGTGCTGTGGAAGAAGGTCGCGCCCAAGCTGTCGGCGGGCCGGGTTCAGTCGGTGGCCACGCGCATCATCGTGCAGCGGGAACGCGACCGCATGGCGTTCCGCAGCGCCTCCTACTGGGACATCGTGGCCCAGCTGGACGCCAGCGTGTCCGACCCGCAGGCCTCGCCGCCCACCTTCACCGCCCGGTTGACGAACGTCGACGGCCTGCGGGTCGCCACCGGTCGCGACTTCGACTCGCTGGGCCAGCTGCGCAAGGCCGACGAGGTGACCGTGCTCGACGAGGCCCGGGCCACCGAGCTGGCCACCGGGTTGCGCGGCGCCCAGCTCTCCGTCGCCTCGGTGGAGGAGAAGCCCTACACCCGCCGGCCCTACGCGCCGTTCATGACGTCGACGCTGCAGCAGGAGGCGGGCCGCAAGCTGCGGTTCTCCTCGGAGCGCACCATGAGCATCGCGCAGCGGCTCTACGAGAACGGCTACATCACCTATATGCGTACCGACTCGACCACGCTGTCGCAGTCGGCCATCAACGCGGCGCGCACGCAGGCGCGTCAGCTCTACGGCGAGGAGTACGTCTCGCCGTCGCCGCGCCAGTACACCCGCAAGGTGAAGAACGCCCAGGAGGCGCACGAGGCCATTCGGCCCGCCGGCGAGACGTTCGCGACCCCGGACGCGGTGCGCCGCGAGCTCGACGGCGACGAATTCCGGCTCTACGAGCTGATCTGGCAGCGCACCGTGGCCTCCCAGATGGCCGACGCGCGGGGCACGACGTTGAGCCTGCGGATCGCCGGTACGGCGGGTGGGCCCGCCGGAGAGAGGAACGTGGTGTTCTCCGCGAGCGGGCGCACCATCACGTTCGCGGGCTTCCTGAAGGCCTACGTGGAAACCGTCGACGAACTGGCCGGCGGCGAGGCCGATGACGCCGAGAGCCGGCTGCCGCAGTTGACGCAGGGCCAGCGGCTGGACGCCATCGAGCTCACCCCCGACGGCCATGCCACCAACCCGCCGGCGCGCTACACCGAGGCGTCGCTGGTAAAGGCGCTCGAGGAGCTGGGGATCGGCCGCCCGTCGACGTACTCGTCGATCATCAAGACCATTCAGGACCGTGGCTACGTGCACAAGAGGGGCAGCGCCCTGGTGCCCTCCTGGGTCGCGTTCGCCGTAACCGGTTTGCTGGAGCAGCATTTCGGCCGGTTGGTCGATTACGGCTTCACCGCCGCGATGGAAGACGAGCTCGACGCGATCGCGTCGGGGCAGGAGCGGCGCACCGACTGGCTCAACCGCTTCTACTTCGGCGGCGACCACGGGGTCGCCGATTCGGTGGCGCGCTCAGGTGGCCTGAAGAAGCTCGTCGGCGTCAACCTTGAAGGCATCGACGCTCGAGAAGTCAACTCCATCAAGCTGTTTGACGACGTGCAGGGCCGTCCCGTCTACGTCCGGGTGGGCAAGAACGGGCCTTACCTGGAACGCATGGTCGCAGGCGATGAGGGTGAGCTCGTGCCGCAGCGCGCCAACCTCAACGACTCGCTGACGCCCGACGAGCTGACGCTGGAGGTGGCCGAGCAGCTGTTCGCCACACCGCAGGAGGGACGTGCGTTGGGCGTCGACCCGGAAACGGGTCACGAGATCGTCGCCAAGGACGGCCGGTACGGCCCCTACGTGACGGAGATCCTGCCCGAGCCCCCCGGCGAGGAGGACGGCGGAGCCCCGGCGAAGAAGGGCAAGAAGCCCACCGGACCCAAGCCGCGC
Source organism: uncultured Actinomycetota bacterium (assembly GCA_963732835.1). Classification (GTDB taxonomy): domain Bacteria; phylum Actinomycetota; class Actinomycetes; order Mycobacteriales; family Mycobacteriaceae; genus Mycobacterium. The sequence goes on along the minus strand of CAVTBA010000013.1, from coordinate 315,817 downwards.
ACCGGCTCACTGCTCCGCAGCATGGACCTGCAGACCGTCACCCTCGAGGACGCGCTGAAGCTGCTGTCGCTGCCCCGGGTGGTCGGCGTGGACCCGCAGACCGGCGAGGAGATCACCGCGCAGAACGGCCGCTACGGCCCATACCTGAAGCGCGGCAACGATTCTCGCTCGCTGGCCACCGAAGACCAGATCTTCGAGATCACGCTCGATGAGGCGCTGAAGATCTACGCCGAGCCCAAACGGCGCGGTCGCCAGGCCGCGGCCGCGCCACCGTTGCGCGAGCTGGGCGCCGACCCCGCGACCGGCAAGCCGATGGTGATCAAGGACGGCCGATTCGGGCCGTACGTCACCGACGGCGAGACGAACGCGAGCCTGCGCAAGGGCGACGACGTCCTGTCGATCACCGACGAGCGCGCCGCCGAACTGCTGGCCGACCGGCGGGCGCGGGGCCCGGTGAAGCGTCCCGCGAAGAAGGCCGCCCGCAAGAAGGCCCCGGCCAAGAAGGCCGCCAAGCGCAACTAGGCGCAGTCCCGCGTCTAGAAGCCGGGGCCGATCGCCTCGCTGTGCGCATCCTCGCGGACGGCCCGCACGGGTTGGGAATCCGTGGATCCGGCCAGCTTCAGCGGCCGCGCCAGCTGGGTGGGGGCGGTGCGGCCACGCAGTTCGACCACCTCGCCCACATCCCAGCACAAGGCCTCGGCGTCCAGCGCGCCGCTGACCGCGATCGCCGACGCCAGCACGTGGCCGGACTCGAGTTTGGCCAGCTCGGTCAGCCGGGCGGCCTCGTTGACCGGGTCGCCGATCACCGTGTATTCGAAGCGGGCCTGCGCGCCGATGTGTCCGGCGATCGCCCTGCCCGCCGACACCCCGATCCCGAACTCCGCCGACCCGATCACCGGGAGCAGCTCGTCGTGCAGCTCGCGCGCCGCGGCGAGCGCACCGCCCGAGGCGTCGGGGTGTTCGATCGGCGCGCCGAAGATGGCCAACGCGGCGTCGCCCTGGAATTTGTTGACGAAACCGCCGTGCCGGCCGACGGTTTCGACCACCACCCGGAAGAACTCGTTGAGCAGGTGGACCACCTCGGCGGGCGGTCGGGTCGCGGCGAGCTTGGTGGAGCCGACCAGGTCGACGAACAGGACCGCGACGTGGCGCTCCTGACCGCCCAGCTCGGTGCCGCGCTCCAGGGCCCGGCGGGCCACGTCCTCGCCGACGTAGCGGCCGAACAGGTCGCGCAGTCGCTGCCGCTCGGACAGGTCGCGCACCATGTCGTTGAAGCCGGCCTGCAGCAGGCCCAGCTCGCTCGCGTCGTAGATCTGCATGTGCGCGTTGTAGTTTCCGCGCTGCACCTCGGACAGCGCCCAGCGCAGCTGACGCAGCGGATCGGCGATCGACATGGCCACCAGCAGGGTGCTGACGAACCCGATGCCCAGCGCCGCCAGCGCCAGCAACAGGATGGGAGTGAACAGCTTCTCCGGTGTGGCGTGTAGCAGGGATGCCTTGTCCGCCATCACCGCCAGGACAATGGACAGCACCGGGACGGCGGTCGACAGCATCCACGTCAGGATCTGCCGCAGGATGACGCCGGGCGCCTTGACGTTCTCGGGCACGCCGCTGCGCAGGGCCGCCACGGCCACGGGCCGCAGTACCCGCTCGGACTGCAGGTAGCCGATGATCGCGGTAGCCGCGGCGCCGAGCCCGGTGGCGACGGCCACGACGGGCGCGGCGAACCGCGCCACCGACCAGCTGGCGATGATGAACACCACGCCGCCGATGCCCCAGGCCGCCATGCTGATGAGCGTGCGGTAGAACGGCATCCGCAGGGCGCGGCTACGGGCCAGCTCGGTGGCGGTCGGGTCGGCCTCGGCGAGCAGGTTGTCGCGCCGCTGCCAGCGGAAAACCGGCATCAGCAGCTTCAGGTTCACCGTCCAGCCGGCCAGGAACAACACCACCAGCGCGGTCGCGAAGACCGCCAGGTTCAGGACCGGCAGATCCTGCAGCTGGATGCGATCCTCGGGGGGCAGCGCGTAGCGCAGGAAGCCGAGCACGAAGAGGGCGCCGATGATGTCGGCCTGCAGCATGCTCAGCGAGAACAGCGGCCACGGCGTACGCACCACCCACCGGACGAATGCGCTGATCCGCCCGGGCAGTGCTCCCGGTGTTGCCACGATCCCACCGTATCGGTCAGCAGGGACTTGTCGGAAACTTACAACGATCTCGACCCGCCCCCATGCGGGCCGAAAAGAAGGGAAATGTAACGGCGTTGTCGCGATACGGTGGCCGATCGGTATATGTCGGCGGCGGTGGCTACTGTTACCGGTGATGTCCGGGGTGTTTACGCGGCTGGTAGGCCAGGACGTGGTGACGGCCGAGTTGCTGGCCGCCGCCCGGGCGGCCCGCGGTGATCTGGTTCACAGCGATGCGGGCGGCGGGACTATGACACATGCGTGGCTGATCACCGGTCCCCCCGGATCGGGGCGTTCGGTCGCGGCGCTGTGCTTCGCCGCCGCGCTGCAGTGCACCTCCGACGGGGAACCGGGGTGCGGGCAATGCCGGGCGTGCACGACGACCATGGCCGGTACCCACGCCGACGTGCGCCGGGTGATCCCCGAGGGCCTGTCCATCGGCGTGGACGAGATGCGCGCCATCGTGCAGATCGCGTCGCGGCGTCCGGCCACCGGGCACCGGCAGATCGTGGTGATCGAGGACGCCGACCGGCTCACCGAGGGCGCCGCCAACGCGCTGCTCAAGGTGGTCGAGGAGCCGCCGCCGTCGACCGTGTTCCTGTTGTGCGCGCCGTCGGTGGATCCCGAGGACATCGCCATCACGTTGCGTTCCCGCTGCCGGCACGTCGCGCTCGTCACCCCGCCGACCGAGGCGATCGCGCGGGTGCTGGTCGACAGCGACGGCCTGACGGCCGACACCGCGAACTGGGCGGCGTCGGTCAGCGGCGGTCACGTCGGCCGGGCGCGGCGGCTGGCGACCGATCCCGAGGCCCGGGAGCGCCGCGAGCGGGCGCTGGCGCTGGTCCGCGACGCCGCCACGCCTGCGCGGGCCTATGCCGCCGCCGAGGAGCTGGTGGCCGCGGCCGAGACCGAGGCCGTGGTGCTCACCGCGGACCGCGCCGAGGCCGAGACCGAGGAGCTGCGGACGGCCCTGGGCGCCGGCGGCACCGGCAAGGGCACCGCCGGGGCGATGCGTGGTGCCACGGGCGCGATGAAAGACCTGGAACGGCGGCAGAAGTCGCGCCAGACCCGCGCCTCGCGCGACGCCCTGGACCGCGCGCTGATCGACTTGGCGACCTATTTCCGGGATGCGCTCATGGTCTCGGCGGGCGCCGGGTCGGTCCGGCCCAACCATCCGGATATGGCCGACCGGGTGGCGGCCCTGGCCGCCCATGCCCCGCCCCAGCGGCTGCTGCGCTGCATCGAGGCGGTCTTGGAGTGCCGCGAGGCGTTGGCGATCAACGTCAAGCCCAAGTTCGCCGTCGACGCCATGGTGGCCACCTTCGGCCAGGAACTGCGCGACTGAGGCCCTTCCGGCTTGGGCCTGCCCGCCCGCCTGCCGTAGACTCGTGCCGCCCGGCGTGCGGGTATGCCGCCTTAGCTCAGTCGGTAGAGCGATTCACTCGTAATGAATAGGTCGGGGGTTCGATTCCCCCAGGCGGCTCAATTGTTTTTCTGCCGAGCGTCACGCCAGCGTGTCCATCGGCGTCCAGCGTCACGCCAGCGTGGCGTGGGCCGCTGGCAGGCGCGCCGCTAGGCCGGCGCCAGGAAGCCCACCGGACCCGATGCGATGCACAGCGCCAGCGCGGTGGTGTTGGCCCGCACGGCGATCGCGTCCCCGGCGCCGGGCAGCCGGGCGAAGACCCGGTTGAGCCCCGGATGCACGGGGACCCTGACGTCGGGTCCCTGCGTCAGCGACAGCGTCATCGTTCCCTCGCTGTTGGCCAGGTAATTGAGTTCGACGCTCCAGTCGGCGGGCAGCAGCGGCCCGTCGAGGATTAACCGCGCCGGCTTGTCCGGCTGCGCGAAATAACCGCACTGCGGCATGGGCCCCGCCACGATGGTCCGCACCCAGGTCACCCGCGCGTTGACCAGCCGGCCGGAGCTGTCCAGCATCCGCAATTGCGTTGTGGCCGGGGCGAATTCGGGCCTGTCCCGCAGCAGGGCGAACAGGTGGCTGGCCAGGTTCTCCGGCGCCGCCACCCGTTGCAGCACCAGCGGATCGACCTCCTGATCCAGCAGCGGCGCCGTCGAGGCCGCGTGCGCGGCGGCCAGATCGGCCCGGGCGTTCTGTAGATAGGGCTGGGTCGGGTTGTCCCGCCAGCTCGTCAAAAAGGTCGCCGTCGAGTACAGGCTGCTGGCCACGAACAATGCCCCCACGCCCAGCGTCACCGCGGCGCGTTTGGGTGAGGCGTCCAGCCAGCGGGGCGCGGCGGGCCGGTTCGGCGCGCACGACGCGACGGCGGCCAGCAACGCCAGCACGAAGACGAGATCCGGGAAATAGCGCAGGGTTTGGGCGAGTTCCAGCGCGGTCTGCTTCGACGAGCGCATCAGATAGATCGGCACCTGGCAGGCGACGGCGTAGCCCGCCGCGGTCAGCCACACCATTCCGATGCGCTGCTTGCGCAGAAACGAGATCGCGACGGTGCCGGCCAGCACCAGCCAGCCGAGGATCATCACCGACGCCGGGGGCGTCGCCCACGGCGAGGCGGGCGTCCATCGATCCCAGTGCCACGGCCCGCCGGCCAGCCCCGGCACGATGCCGTGCGTGATCGATCGCGCCAGCAGGTCGCCCGTCATCGCCAGGTCCGAACTCCACCGCCGCTGATTGACCACCGCCAGATAGAGCGCGATCCAGGCGGCCGTGAGCGTCAGCGTCGCGATCCACAGCCGCAGCCCCGCCCGCCACACCGTCGACAGCGCCGCCCGGTCACCCGCGACGTGACGCAGCAGCGCGACCACCGCGAACGCGACGAACGGGATAACCGCGGCCTTCTCGAAGAACAGCAGCCCGCCGAAGTAGACCAGCGTCCCGGTCACCGCGTAGCGCTGGTTGCCCGTGCGGACCAGCAAGACCGCGTCGCCGCACACCCAGGCCAGCGCCGCAAGCATCGGCAGGGAGTTCAGCGCCGCCGCCCACCACGCGAACCCGGGCACGCCCAACGGCGTGAACAGCGCGAACGTCAGCGGGATCAGCAGGACCGGACGCCAGCCGAGGATGACGTACAGGGCGCGCAGCAGCGCCAGCGAGGCCAACAGCTGCAGCACCAGCAGGCTGATCGCCGGCCCGGTCCAGTTCAGGGGAGCCAGGCGGATGATGGCCCCGCCCGCCAGGAAGGCGCCGGGCATGACGTGGCCGTCGTGGTCGTCGAACAGGTACGACGGGGACAGCAGGTTGTGGGTGCCGGCCTTGCCGATGAGGATCAGGTCGTCCCAGTAGAAGTAGCCACCGAACGCCAGCACCGCGCGTATCCCCAGCTGGACGGCGATCAGCGCGACGGCCACCACCGCTATGTATGGTGGGCCGGTGCGCGCACTGGTTACCGGGGCAGCCGGATTCATCGGGTCGACGCTAGTCGACCGTCTGCTGGCCGACGGCCACGCGGTGGTGGGGCTGGACAACTTCGCCAGCGGCCGCGCGACCAACCTCGAGCACCTGGCCGACAACCCGTCGCACGTCTTCGTCGAGGCGGACATCGTCACCGCCGATCTGCAGGCCATCCTCGACGAGCACCGGCCCGAGGTGGTGTTCCACCTGGCGGCCCAGATCGACGTGCGGCACTCGGTTGCCGACCCGCAATTCGACGCCTCGGTCAACGTCATCGGCACGGTGCGTCTCGCCGAGGCGGCGCGGCTGACCGGGGTGCGCAAGATCGTGCACACCTCGTCCGGCGGATCCATTTACGGCACCCCGCCGCAATACCCGACGCCCGAGACGGTGCCGACCGACCCGGCCTCGCCGTACGCCGCGGGGAAAGTCGCCGGCGAGATCTACCTGAACACCTTCCGGCACCTGTACGGCCTGGATTGCTCGCACATCGCCCCGGCCAACGTCTACGGCCCCCGCCAGGACCCGCACGGCGAGGCCGGCGTGGTGGCGATCTTCGCCCAGGCGCTGCTTTCGGGCAAGCCCACCAAGGTGTTCGGCGACGGTGGCAAGACCCGCGACTACGTGTTCGTCGACGACGTGGTGGACGCCTTCGTCAAGGCCTCCGGGGAAGCCGGCGGCGGGCAGCGCTTCAACATCGGCACCGGCATCGAAACCTCGGACCGGCAGCTGCATTCGGCGGTGGCGGCGGCCGTCGGGGGACCCGACGACCCGGAGTTTCATCCCGATCGCCTGGGCGACCTGAGGCGGTCGTGCCTCGACATCGGTTTGGCGGCAGGGGTTTTGGGATGGCGGCCGCAGGTCCGACTTGACGACGGCGTGCGCCGCACGGTCGACTACTTCCGCAACGCACAGACGCTCTAGCTCCGCTCGGGCTCCTGTGCGCCCTCAAGCGCGAGGGCGCGGGCGAGGCGCGCGTAGCGCAGCTCCAGGTCCTTGAAGCGCATGTACGTGCTGAGCGTGGTGAAGCAGAACGCCATGATGAGCGCGTAGAGCATCAGGTCGGTGCCGCGGCGCACCCCGAACCAGTTCGCCACGACCGTCGTGTCGTCGGGCCGCAGCACGGCATAGACACCGGCCAGCACGAAGACGACGTAGCCGACCTTGACCCACGCCTTGGACCGTGAGCTCCTGCGGGACCGCAGCAGATAGACCAGCAGCGCGACGATCGACCCGATCAGCAGCACCTGGATCCAGTTCATCTCGGAAGCCTCCCTCGCAGGAACCCGTCGAAAATGATGTTGACACCGTTGAGAAGCGGTTGCCCCTTCGACTTCGAGTAATCGGTGTATAGCACTTCGATCGGTTGTTCGACGACGCGCCAATGGTTTTCGGCGATCAGCATGATGAACTCGTTGGCGTGGCTCATGCCGCTCATGGTGATGTCCAGCCCGTCGGCGACCTTCTTGTTGAACACCCGCAGCCCATTGTTGGTGTCGGTCAAGCCAAGTCGGCGGCCGCGCCGGCTCAGCCGCGCGGCGGTCCGCAGCACGAGCCGCTTCACAAGCGGCGGCCGGGTGCCCCCGTTCGCGCCGAACCGCGTCCCGATGACGACGTCGACGTCCTCCGCGCCAAGCCGGTCGACCATAGCCGCCAGATCCTTGACCCGATGCTGCCCGTCACCGTCGAACGTGGCGAACACCTGCGCCCCAGGCTGTTTGCGGGCGTACTCGACGCCGGTCTGGATGGCCGCACCCTGGCCCAGGTTGATCGGATGGCGCACCAGGTGGGCACCGGCCCGCCTGGCGATCTCGCCCGAGTCGTCGGTGCTGCCGTCGTCCACGCACACGACATTGTCGAAGACCGAGCGCACATCGGCCACCACCTCGCCGATGACGGCGGCTTCGTTGAAGGCGGGGATGACGATCCAGGCGCCCGGGTATTTGGCTGCAGTGTCCATTCAAGCCCAAAAGGTACACGCGATCAGCTGGCCAGGCGCCCGGCGCGCGCCAGGGCCACCAGATGAACGCCGATTCCCACCAACGGACCGCACAGCAAGGCGACGACGGTGCGCGTCTGCAGCGGCAGCGGAAGCAGCAGCAGCAGTCCCGACGCCACCGTCGCGCCGACCCAGCCCAGCGAGTACGCCCGGTGTAGCGCCGCCGCCACGGTGCCGGTGCCGGTGAGCGTCAGCATGGCGATCGCCACGGCGGCCGCCGTCAGCCAGGCCAGCAGCGCACCGCTGGCGTGGTACTGGGGCCCGAAGGCGACGCGCAGCAGCCACGGGCCCACGACCCCGGCCGCCAGCACCCCGACCGCACCGATGCCGCCGATGATCCCGGCCGGCGCGGCCAGGGCACGAATCCGGTCGCTGCGCGCGTCGACGAAATGCGCGATCAGGTTGCCCTGCATGGCCGTCAGCGGCACCAGCAGCGGCGCCCGGGTCAGCGTGACGGCGAGGATGATCACCCCGCCCTCGGCCCCCAGCTCGTTGCTGGTCAGCTTCAGCAACACCGGAAATCCCATCACCAAAATCGCGCTCGCGCCGGCGGCGGTGACCGAATGGGCGGCGCCCCGCAGGAAGGTCTGGGTGCCACCGGGCGTCAGCAGTCGGGCGGCGGCCCGCGCCGACGGCGAGGCCACGAGCACGATCAGCCACGCGACCGCCCCGGCGACCGTGGCCCACAGGAAGCCGACCAGGCGCCAGCCGAGCACGACGGTGGCGGCGGCGACCGTCACCCGGATGACCGCGTCGGTCACCATCAGCGCGCCGTACCCCGTCCACCGATCGGTGCCGGCCAGCATGCCCAGCAGGGTGGCGTGCACACAGAACCCGGCGAGCCCGACGCTCAGCAGCGCCACCGACAGCCAGCGTTCCTCGACGAATACCCGCCCACTCCACAGCGGCGAGCTGGCGGCGATCACCACGGCCGCTCCCACGCCGACCAGCGCGGCGACCCGCAGGGGGTGGGTTCGCGGTTCGTCTCCGACCGGCAACGCCGCCGAGAGGTAGCGCGTCGAGCGGACCTCCCGGGTGGTCTCCTGCAGCAGACCGAAAGCGGTACCGGTGACCAGGCCGAACGCCCCCCAAAAGACCGCGAATTTCGAAAAGCCGCCCGGCGCCAGGTCACGGGCGGCCAGGTAGATCACCGCGTAACCGCACAGGGCGGTCAGCGCCGTCGCCGTGGCGACCCGGGCCACGCTGCCGCGCGTGATCGGACCGGCGCCTGAGGAGGCTTGGGTACCGCCGACTTCGGGCATCGCCACAATTTGAAAATAGTAAGTGGCCGCGGATGCTGGTCGGCGGCGGCGACCGGGGTTCGCTATCGTGAGCGGCTGTCGGGAAGGACATCGGCCGCCTTGCGCATCTTCGGAATCTCGCTGCTGGTCACCGCGGCGGCCCTCGCGCTCGGTTATGCCCACGGCGGCCTCAAGGACCTCTTCCTACTGCTGGTGCTGGCCACCCTCGAGGTGTCGCTGTCGTTCGACAACGCCATCATCAACGCCGCGATCCTCAAACGGATGAGCCCGTTCTGGCGGCAGATGTTCCTGACCGTCGGGATTCTCATCGCGGTGTTCGGCATGCGGCTGCTTTTCCCGTTGCTCATCGTGTGGGCGACCGCGGGCATCGAGCCCGTTCGCGCGATGGAGTTGGCCCTGCACCCGCCGGCGCACGGCGGGCTGGAATTCCCCGACGGCTCGCCCAGCTATGAGAAGCTCGTCGTCGCCGCCCATCCGCAGATCGCCGCATTCGGCGGGACATTCCTGTTGATGCTCTTCCTGGATTTCATTCTGCATGATCGAGACATCAAGTGGCTCAAGTGGATTGAGGTCCCTTTCGCCCGCATCGGTCGGCTCGGTCAGGTGGCGGTGGTGGTGACCGGGGTGGTGCTGGTCCTCGTCGGCATGCAGCTCACGCATTCGGCCGACGAGCGCGCGGCGGTGCTGACCGCCGGGTTGGCGGGCCTGGTGACGTATCTGGTCGTCAACGGGTTGAGCCGGGCGTTTCGGCCATCGGACCCCGACGCGGTGACAGCCGGCGCGGCGGTGGGCAGGGCGGGTCTGACCCTTTTCCTCTACCTCGAGGTCCTCGACGCCGCCTTCTCGTTCGACGGGGTCACCGGCGCTTTCGCGATCACCTCGGACCCCATCGTCATCGCGCTGGGCCTGGGCCTGGTGGGCTCGATGTTCGTCCGGTCCATCACGATCTTCCTGGTGAAGCAGGACGCGCTGGACCGCTACGTGTACTTGGAACACGGCGCGCACTGGGCGATCGGCGTGCTGGCCGTGATCATGCTGTTCTCCATCGAGCCGCGTTTTCAGATCCCCGAGGTGATCACCGCGTCGGTGGGGGTGGTCTTCATCGGGGCGGCACTGGGCTGGAGCGTGCTGCGCAATCGGCGCCAGGCCAGGGCCGTTGAGTAACGCCTGGAGTCAGGCCTCGATCTGCCCGGCGATGCGCCGTTCGATGCTGGCCCGCGCGGGCGCCGGCAGCGCGATCAGGCCGTCGAGCTCCTTGCTCGCCCGCGCGTAGGCGTTCTGCCGTTCCTCCCGCGTCGCCGCCTCGTCCTGGGCCAGGTGGAGCAGGTTCTGGGCGCGTGCCATCCGCTGCTGGTCGTCGTGGGAGAAGTCGCTGCGACGTCGCCTGATCGCCTCGGCCTCGGCGATCTCGAAGGCGCTGACGTACTCGTGGACCGCGTTGCGGTATTCCAGCTGTGCGTCCCGATCGCCGACCAGGTCGTCGGGCTGCTCCGGGCGCAGCATGTCAGCGTGCCGCTTGGCCCTGTGGAACGCGATCGTCAGCGGCTCGCGCATGTCGGTCATCATCGGGAAGTCCAGCAACTTCGCGATGTCGACCTCGTAGTCAAACCATCGGGCATCGGTACGGCCATGCGCCGCAATGAGTTTGGTGAGCTCCCGACGGTCGGCTTCGGCGTTGACCCGCACCCGGCCGGATGCCTCGGCCACCGCGATCTTGGCCTGCTGCTTCAACCGATACCGTTCCAGCCGGCGCTCGGCCCGACGCTCGTTTGCGGCGGCGATCGCCCGAAGACCCCCGCCGATCGCCCCGCCCAGCGGGAAAACCAGCCACCAGAAATTCGCGGCGAAATGCAGTACCGGGCTCACCTGGCCAGGATGCCACCGACAAGCGGCGCGCGGTTACGCCAGCAGCGTCAGTGCCCCTCGGCCTTGAACCGCTCGATCGAGCGCTGGATCTCGGCCTCGGCTTCTGCACGGTTGACCCAGTCGGCCGCCTTGACGAACTTGCCCGGCTCCAGGTCCTTGTAGTGCACGAAGAAGTGCTTGATCACATCCAACTCGAACTCGGGCACGTCGCCGATGTCCTGGACGTGGTCCCAGCGGTGGTCGCCGGCCGGCACGCACAGCACCTTGTCGTCGCCGCCCTTCTCGTCGGTCATCCGGAACATGCCGACCGGGCGCGCCTCGACGATCACCCCGGGGAAGACCGACTGCGGCAGCAGGACCATCGCGTCCAGCGGGTCCCCGTCCTCGCCGAGGGTGTCCTCGATGAAGCCGTAGTCGGTCGGGTAGCCCATCGCGGTGTACAGATACCGGTCCAGCTTGACCCGTCCCGTCTCGTGATCGATCTCGTACTTATTCCGCTGGCCTTTCAGGATCTCGATGGTCACGTCGAATTCCACCGCGTGAACTCCTTTTCTGGGTAGGCAGACCAATTTTGCTCTGTTACACCCTAGTCGAGCGCATTCCTGCCGATTCGGCAGAATGGGTCCAGACAGTCAGGAGAGCGATGGGTCCCACTCGCTGGCAAAAATCCACCCATGTGTTCGTCGGGTTGGCCGTGCTGGCGTTTGTCGCTGCCGTGGTGGCGGCGGCAACGTTCTTCACCTCGGTGGGGCACGGCGGCAACAGCGCGCACGCCCCCATACCGCCCCCGCACGCGCCGACGGTCAAGCCGGGGATGATCCCGGTCAGCGACACCGCCGAGACGCCCAGCCCCGCCGGGGTGGCGGCCGCGCTGGCGGCAGTGGCGGCCGATCCCAACCTGGGCAGGCTGGGTGCCCGCGTCACCGACGCCATCACCGGAAAGGAGCTCTGGCAGGTGGCCGACGACATGCCGCTGGTGCCGGCGTCGACCAACAAGGTGCTGACGGCGGCCGCGGCCCTGCTGACGCTGGACCGTCAGGCCCGGATCAGCACGCGCGTGGTGGCCGGCAGCCAGAACGCCCAGGGCCCCGTCGTGCTGGTCGGCGCCGGCGACCCGGTGCTGTCGGCGGCGCCGCCCGGCGTGGACACCTGGTACCGCGGGTCGGCCCACATCAGCGACCTCGTCGAGCAGATCCGCCGCAGCGGCGTGACGCCGACCGCGGTGCAGGTGGACACCTCCGCGTTCACCGGGCCGACGATGGCGCAGGGCTGGGATCCGGCCGACGTCGACAACGGCGACATCGCGCCGATCGAGTCGGTGATGATCGACGCCGGGCGCATCCAGCCGAGCACCGTCAATTCCCGGCGGTCGCGGACCCCGGCGCTGGATGCCGGGCGGGAGCTGGCCAAGGCGCTCGGCCTGGATCCGGGCGCGGTGACGATCGCCACGGCGCCGTCCGGAGCGCGCCAGTTGGCCGTCGTGCAGTCCGCGCCGTTGGTGCAGCGGCTGTCCGAGATGATGGAGCACTCCGACAACGTGATGGCCGAATGCATCGCCCGGGAGGTGGCGGCCGCGATCAACCGGCCGCGCAGCTTCGCCGGCGCGGCCGACGCCGTGACCAACCGGTTGACCACCGCGCACGTCGACACCGCCGGTGCCGCACTGCTGGACTCCAGCGGGCTTTCCGTGGACGACCGGCTGACGGCCAAGACGCTCGACGGCGTCCTCCAGGCGGCGGCGGGACCCGACCAGCCGCCACTGCGGGCGCTGCTGGATCTGCTCCCGATCGCCGGCGGCAGCGGCACCCTGGGCGACCGCTTCCTCGACGCGGCCACCAACCAGGGCCCGGCCGGCTGGCTGCGCGCGAAGACGGGTTCGCTGACCGCGGTCAACGCCCTGGCCGGGGTGCTCACCGACCGCAGCGGCCGGGTCCTCACGTTCGCCTTCATCTCCAACTCCGCCGGCCCGAACGGCCGCAATGTGATGGATGCCCTGGCCACCAAGCTCTGGTCGTGCGACTGCTCATGAGCGCGTCCTCGGAACTGACCCTCGGTACCGCCGTCGACTGGGGATTCGCCGCCGCGGTCGGCCAGCGGCTGGCCCGGCCCGGTCCGCCTGCGAGCGACTACACCCGGCGCCAGGTGATCGACGAGCTCACGATCGCGGCGGCCAAGGCCGAACCGCCGGTGCGCGAGGTTACCGGCCTGGTCACCGGCGGTGCGGTCCCCGCGGCCCGCATCGTCGACCGCCGGCAGTGGATCGGCGCGGCGGCCGAGTCGATGCGGGTGATGATGAACGGGGCCGAGAAGCCGCGGGGCTTCTTCACCGGCCGCGTCACCGGTGCACAGACGGGGGCCGTGCTGGCGTTCGTGTCGGCCGGCATCCTGGGTCAGTACGATCCGTTCGCAGCCGCCAAAGAGGGCTGTCTGCTGCTGGTGTATCCGAACGTCATCGCCGTCGAGCGGCAACTGCGGGTCGAACCCTCCGACTTCCGGTTGTGGGTCTGCCTGCACGAGGTGACCCATCGGGTGCAGTTCACCGCCAACCCGTGGTTGTCCGAGCACATGTCGCGGGCCCTGGCGCTGTTGACGCGGGACGCCGGTGAGGACGTCGCGCAGGTGGCGAGCCGGCTCGCGGAGTACGTGCGCAACCGCGGCAGCGGGGAGGCGGACGGCAGCGCGTCGGGAATCGTCGGTCTGGTGCGCGCGGTGCAGTCCGAGCCGCAGCGGCAGGCCCTCGATCAGCTGCTGGTGCTCGGCACGCTGCTGGAGGGCCACGCCGACCACGTGATGGATGCCGTGGGGCCGATGGTGGTGCCCTCGGTGACCACCATCCGCCGTCGGTTCGACGAGCGCCGCAACCGCAAGCAACCGCCGCTGCAGCGCCTGCTGCGCGCGCTGCTGGGCCTCGACGCCAAGCTCAGTCAGTACACGCGGGGTAAGGCGTTCGTCGACCACGTGGTGGGGCGGGTCGGCATGGAGCGGTTCAACGCCATCTGGACCGGCCCCGAGACGCTGCCCGTGCCCGCCGACATCGAGGAACCCCAGCGGTGGATCGACAGGGTGCTGTAGAGCAGCTGCGCGCGGCTGTCGACGCGTTCATCACGACCCACGTCGCCGCCGTCGAACAGTGGTGTGTGGCGCTGTCGGGCGGCCCGGATTCCCTCGCGCTCACCGCGGTGGCGTCCCAGCTGCGGCCCACCACCGCCGTGATCGTCGATCACGGCCTGCAACCGGACTCCGCCGCCGTCGCCGAAACCGCCCGGGCGCAGGCCATGAGCTTGGGATGCGTTGCCGCACAGATCGTTCGAGTGCACGTGGGTAGCGAAGGTGGCCCCGAGGCCGCCGCGCGGGCCGCCCGCTACGCCGCCCTGAGCGCGTACCACGCCGGACCGGTGCTGCTGGGCCACACGCTCGACGATCAGGCAGAGACGGTGCTGCTGGGGCTGGGCCGCGGATCGGGCGTGCGTTCGATCGCCGGGATGCGCCCCTACGACTCGCCGTGGGGACGGCCGTTGTTGGGGGTGCGGCGCGCCGTGACCCACGCTGCGTGCCGCGAGCTGGGCCTGACCGCGTGGCAGGATCCGCACAACACCGACCTTCGGTTCACCCGGAGCCGGCTGCGCCTGGAGGTGCTGCCGCTGCTGGAAGACGTGCTGGGCGGTGGGGTGGCCGAGGCGCTGGCGCGCACGGCGACGGCGCTGCGCGAGGACACCGAGCTGATCGACTCGCTCGCCGCCCAGGCGCTGCCCGGGGCGAAGGCGGGTGCGGGCTTGCAGGCGCAGGTCCTGGCCGGGATGCCCGCTCCGGTGAGGCGCCGAGTGATCCGCGGCTGGCTTTTGGCGGGTGGCGCAATCGGCCTGACCGACAAGCAGATCCGCGCCGTCGATGCGCTTGTCACCGCGTGGCACGGACAGGGCGGGGTGGCGGTCGGGTCCGCGTTGCGCGACGAGCGGCTGTTCGCCGGGCGGCGCGACGGCGTGCTGACCCTGTGGCGTGAACCGGTCCGATAGGCGCAATGCCGGGGTCGCCGTTGGTTATTCGGCCGTTGGCGTGGCACTCTGTGGGCGTGGCCCAGATCTCCTCGGCGATCACCCCCGCCCAGCCCGTGGAGCTGTACCCGGGGGACATCAAGTCGGTCCTGCTTACTACCGAGCAGATCCAGGCGCGAATCGCCGAACTCGGCGAGGAGATCGGCGGGCAATACCGCGACGTCATGACCGAAACCGGCCAGGATCTGCTGCTGATCACCGTTCTGAAGGGCGCTGTGATCTTTGTCACCGACCTGGCGCGGGCGATTCCGGTACCCACCCAGTTCGAGTTCATGGCCGTCAGCTCCTACGGAACCTCGACGTCGTCGTCGGGCGTGGTGCGGATCCTCAAGGACTTGGACCGCGACATCCAGGGCCGCGACGTGCTGATCGTCGAGGACGTCGTCGACTCGGGCCTGACCCTGTCGTGGCTGCTGCGCAACCTCACCAGCCGCCATCCGCGTTCGTTGCGCGTATGCACGCTGCTGCGCAAGCCCGACGCGAAGGGCGCCAACGTCGACATCGCCTACGTGGGCTTCGACATCCCGAACGACTTCGTCGTGGGCTATGGCCTGGACTACGACGAGCGCTACCGCGACCTGTCGTACATCGGCACCCTGGACCCGAGGGTCTACCAGCAGTAGACCCGGAGTCCGACGGTGGCGACCCGCCGCGCCCGGCTACGCCGCGCTTGCGATCGCCACTAGTCCGATGGTGGCGACGCGCCGCGCCCGGCTACGCCGCGCTTGCGATCGCCACTAGTCCGACGGTGGCGACCCGCCGCGCCCGGCTACGCCGCGCTTGCGATCGCCACTAGTCCGATGGTGGCGACCCGCCGCGCCCGGCTACGCCGCGCTTGCGATCGCCACTAGTCCGATGGTGGCGACCCGCCGCGCCCGGCTACGCCGCGCTTGCGATCGCCACTAGTCCAGCTCCCAAACCGCGGTCACCGAAAAACTTACGGTCTGCTGGCCGGGCTCGAGCGGGACCGCACTCGGCATGGCTTTGGGCGGCGCCGGCATTCCCCCTGCAGTTGGCTCCGTGGCCTCCGAAATGGACAGCACCCTGCCCAGCCGGAGCCCGGACAACTGGGCGTACTGTGCGGCGCGGTTCTTGGCGTCGTTGAACGCCCGCGCGCGTGCATCCTTGACCAGCTGTGAGTCATCGGCGATGGAGTAGCTGACCGCCTTGATCCGGGTGGCGTCGCCGCCGGTGCCGACGATGAGGGCCAGCATCCGCGACGCGGCGTCGGGCGGGTGGATCTTGACGGTGATGGCATTGGTGGCGCGGTAGCCGGTGATGGTGGCGGTGCCGTTCGGCTCGGGGTTGCTGTACTGCGGCTGCAGCGTCACCTCGGTGGTGCTGATGTCTTTGTGGTCGACGCCGGCGCCGGCCAGCGCGTTGATGACCGCTTGCTGACGGTCGTTCGTCTGGTTCATCGCGGAGGTCACGTCGGGCGCCGTGAATTCGATGCCGACGTCGGCGGTCAGGGTGTCCGGGACCCCCTGGACTTGCCCCGACCCGAAGACGGTGACCTGACGTGGGTTGACCCCGGGCCCGGGCGCGGACGGCGGGGAATCGCACGCCGACACCGTGGCGGCAGCCAAGCCGGCCACGGCCAAGGCGATCAACTTGCGGGCAAACCTCGGGGCATTCGTTGCGACCGGCATGCCTGGCACCCTAGCGGCTCGGGGACCGCCGATGCTACGGGTTGGCCGCATGCATCGTTTCGGTCGGCTTGGCCATCCGAAAGATGAAGTGCGGCAGATTCTTTGATCCTGACTGTCGCCGTCTGGTGATGTCGCGCGTGTCAGAAGGGTGGATCGTCGGGCAACGGGCTCGGGGCCGGTTCGTCGGGGACCCAGTCCTGCGGCAGTTCTTCCGGCTCTTTGGGATCGTTCACCCAGGTGCAGAAGGGGCTGGTGCTCGGTGCGCCTTTGAACAGAAAGAGCATGTCGCGCATGTGATTACGGAACTTGCGCGCCGCGATTTCCTGCTGGCGGGCCTCCTCCAGCGCCCGCCGGGCTTCGTTGATCGGCCGTTGCACGCGGTTATGGTTGCGCGCCTTGGTGATTCGCGCGCTTCGTTGCTGCGACCTGCTTCGCCTCATGGGCGCGGGTGGTACGCAGGCCGGGCGGCGAGGTTGGGGGAAGAGGTCGGCACCGGCGGGTGAGGTGCGATAAGTCCGCCCGGTGGGTGACAGCCAGACGACGGTGCCGTCGGCCAATTGCTTATCGCGCCACCCGCCGAAGGTTTTGAGCCGATGATGTTGGCGGCACAGGCATTTGAGGTTGTCCGCGACGGTCCGCCCGCCTGCCGCCGGATCCTGGTGGTTGAACGGAATGGTGTGGTCGAGGTCGCAGACGACGGCCGGCCGGCTGCACCCGGGGAAGCGGCAGGTGAGGTCGCGGCACCGGACGGCCCGTTCCAGCGCCGCGGATGGTTGGTAGCGCAAGGCCTCGGCTGGGCTCGTCACCGGATCGGCGACGAGTAGGGATGCCGCAGCTGCCAATTGGCGCACCTGCTCGGCGTCGATTACTCCGTAGCCCTCCAGATAGCCGGGCTCAGCGCCATCGGCATGGACGGTTCGGTCGCTGGCCACCACGTTGATGACCACTTGCGCGCCGGTGCCACGACCGGGGCCGTGGTCACCCGTCCGGTTGGGGCACTCCGGTCGCCCGCAGGCGCAGGCCAACCCGCGGCCCTCTGCCAGCGCGGCCAGCGCGTCGGCGCGGCGGTGGTCCAGTGTCCGCGGGTCCGCCGGGCACACCTGCTTGGCGAGCTGCGAGAGCCGTCGGTCAAAGGCGGTGGCAGCAGTGGCGGCGACCGACCCGTAGATCTCGGCCATTCCATCGTCTTTGGTGCTGATTCCGATGTGGCGGTCGCCCTGGGCGGCGAGGCGGCGCTCGCGGGCGGCGTCGGGATCGGTGGTTCGCACGGTGGCGTCAACAGCGTTGATGATCCGCTGCTTGGACCAGCCGTGCCAGTTGCCGATGCGTTCGGCCAGCGACTGGTCGATCTCGGCGATCAGCTTCTCGTCGGTCACCAGATCGGTGCGGCTGATGATCAGGCGCGCTGTGCGCCAATCCGTCCGGCCGTTTGCGAGCAGGGCCGCAACGCTAGGCAACCGGGTGTCCAGTGCCTCCGCGTACGACACCACGTAGCTGGCCGCCACGGGGGACAGATTCATCGCGGCGGCGACCTCGGCAGCGGTCTGCTCGAAGCCGTCGATCGCCGCGAATTCGCGCGGTCGCTCGGGCCGCTCGGCGGTGGCCACCCGATGTCGCAGCAACGCCGCTACCGCGGCCAGCCGGCGAGCCACCAGCGCTGATTCCTGCCGGTGCGTCGACTCGATCGCCTCCACCAGAGAGGCGGGTCCTGCCACTGTCTCGAACATGCGTTCGATTATATGCCGGGCCCCGACAACTGGAGCGTCGCCCGACGGCGGCCTACTCGCTCGAGGCCTCGGGAGTCGGATTCGGCATCAGCACGCGCTGTCGGGTCGTGGCACGGAAGGGATCCAGGGACTGTCCGTCGCCCAAGGCCCCGTGCACGTCTTCGGGCGTGATCAGCCCAAGTTCGATCTGCAGCCAGGTAGCGCTGAGCCCGAACGCGTGCGCGGCGCGGCGGGCCTCCTCGGCGTCGGGGAAGTCGTCGGCGTTCGCGCGCCCGCCGGCCCCATACCAGCGCCCTTTGGTGACGCCGCAGGCGTCGCGCAACTGCTCGACGGTGATGTCGCGGTTCAGCGTCGCCTCAAGCAGGCGCCTCAGCCCCCAGCCCGCGGCGTTTGTTCGTGGCATCCGTCCAGAGTAACCCGGTGCAGAAAGACGGGCAAAGTGTCTCCACCTACGAGTCATAGGTCTAAAAAAAGAATCCACTATCTGAGACTAGACAGTGGTTCATAATTCATGACATAGTGTCCGCAAGCACGACGGGACTTGCCAGATACAGGCATCGCACGAGGAGAAGACACATGTCGTTCATGACCACGGTCCCGGACCTGCTGTTAGCCGCAGCCGGCCAACTGCAGGCGATCGGCTCCGCGGTGACCGCGGCCAACTCAGCGGCCGCGTTTCCGATTACGGGAGTAGTGCCGGCGGCGGCCGACGAAGTCTCGGCGGTGACCGCGGCCACCTTCGCCGGTTACGGGCAGCAATATCAGGCGATCAGCGCCCAGGCCAGCATGATCCACGAGCAGTTCGTCAGCGCCCTGGGCCTCAGTGCCGATTCGTATGCGGCCACCGAGGAAGCCAATGCGAGGCAAGCCGCGGGCGCCCACCTGGCGCCCGCGCACATGGCCCCTGTCGCGCCCGCCCGCCCGGCACCCGCCGTGCACACTCGCGTTTCACCCGCTGCGCCGAACCGCGTGACCCCAACGGCTCCCGGCCGGGCGATCCCCGGCACTCCCGTCGGCTCTAGTCCCGCGGCGACCGGCCCGCTGGGGGCGGCGACGCCCGTCGGCTCGGGATGGCATGGGGGCGGCTACGGCGGCGCCAACTATGGCGGTCACATGACGTCGCAGCACGGTGGCTACGCCGGTGCTAACTATGGCGGTCACATGACGGCGCAGCACGGTGGCTACGCCGGTGCCAACTATGGCGGTCACATGACGGCGCAGCACGGTGGCTACGCCGGTGCCAACTATGGCGGTCAGCAGGCGCCGTATGGGCGCGGCAACTATGGCGCCCACCCGGCAGCCCCCGTCGAGCACCTCGCGCCCGCACACATGGCGCCCGCCCAGCACGTCGAACACGTAGCGCCCGCCCGCCCGGCACCCGCAGAGCACGTCGCGCGCGCGATCGGGGCCGGCCAGCACGTCTCACCTTCGCAGCTGGCGCCCGCGGAGCACGTCCAACGCATGCCGCTCGCGAGCACCGACCTGGCGGCGGCCTCGCCCGCCGAAAAGGTCGTGCCCATGCACCTGGCCCCCGGCGAGCACCTCATGCAGGGCCCCCGGGAGTTCAAAGCTCCCGCCGGCCCCAAGCCTTTGCCGGCCCTGGCCTAGCGAAACCACGTAAAGAGAGGAATGTAGTCATGGATTTCGGTGCGATGCCCCCGGAGATCAATTCCGGTCTGATGTACGGGGGACCGGGGCCGGCGTCGATGCTGGCGGCGGCGATGGCCTGGGAGGGACTGGCCGCGGAGCTGCGCTCAGCCGCGACGGGCTACGGGACGGTGATACTCGACCTCACCGAGACTGGCTGGCAGGGCCCGTCGTCGGCGGCGATGGCGGCCGCCGCAGCTCCCTACGTGGCCTGGATGCACGCCACGGCCGCGCAGGCCGAGCAGGCGGGGATGCAGGCGACAGCCGCCGCTGTCGCACACGAGGCGGCGTTTGCGGCGACCGTGCCACCGCCGCTGATCGCCGCCAACCGCTCCCTGCTGATGATGCTGGTTGCGACGAACTTCCTAGGGATAAACACCGCGGCGATCGCGGCCACCGAGGCGCAGTACGGCGAGATGCGGGCCCAAGATGCCGCGGCCATGTACGCCTACGCCGGCTCGTCGGCGGCGGCGGCCATGTTGGCCCCGATGGCGGTCGCTCCGCCCACCACCAATCCCGGCGGGGTGGCGGCCAGCGCCGTGGCGGCAGGCGAGGCCAACATGCAGGGCGCCACCCAGGGATTGGCCACTCAAGCGGCCATGGGGCTGCCGTCAACACTCAATTCGCCCGCGTCATCGCTGGCGGGCAGTTTCCCTTCGGCGATCAGCAGCTTCGCCGACTTGCTCGGCATGCCCTTCGGCCAGGGCGCAGGCACCCCCACGGCTGCTGTGGGTGGGATGACTGCACCCAACGTGGGCCTTATGACCGGCATGCGCGCATCCGGCGTGTTCTCCCCGGCGGGGATGCCCGAACGTTTCATCCCCGCCCAGCCGCTGATGCACGCGCCGCTGAGACTGGCACCGGCGCGGCTGATGCCGTCGGCGGCCATGGGCCAGGCCTCTGGAATCGGAGGACTGTCGGTTCCGCCGAGCTGGACTACGGCGGCTCCCGAAGCTGCCGCACCGGCCGGCGCACCACTGGCGGGTGCCGGCGCGGCGGCTCGGATGCTGAGTCCCCGGAGCAGCTCAGCGGCCGCGGTGGGCGGTATGGAGATGCGCGGATTCGGCGGCACCATGCCGGCTCCCGCAAGCGTATTGCCGCGCGTGGTCGGATGACGGAAGGGGAAGCACTCTCGACGTATCGATGACCAAACTTCACAACTGACAACAACTTTCGAAGGAGAAATGCAATGACAGCACGATTCATGACCGATCCGCACGCGATGCGAGACATGGCGGGCCGCTTCGAGGTACACGCCCAGACGGTGGAGGACGAGGCACGCAAGATGTGGGCGTCGTCGCAGAACATCTCCGGCTCAGGCTGGGGCGGAACCGCCGAGGCGACCTCGTACGACACCATGGGCCAGATGAATCAGGCGTTTCGCAACATCGTCAACATGCTGCACGGCGTGCGGGACGGGCTGGTGCGTGACGCCAACAACTATGAGCAACAAGAGCAGGCCTCACAGCAGATCCTGGGCAGCTAACCCAACCTCTACAAACAGGAGACGTTCAACATGACAATCAACTATCAATTCGGCGATGTCGACGCCCACGGCGCCACCATCCGCGCGCAGGCCGCGTCATTGGAGGCCGAGCACCAGGCCATCGTCCGCGATGTGCTTGCCGCTGGCGACTTTTGGGGCGGCGCCGGGTCGGCGGCGTGCCAGGAGTTCATCATCCAGTTGGGCCGCAACTTCCAGGTGATCTACGAGCAGGCCAACGCCCACGGGCAGAAAGTGCAAACCGCCGGCGGCAACATGGCGAGCACCGACAGCGCCGTCGGGTCCAGCTGGGCCTAGCTAGGGGGTGACGAGAACCTTGCAGTGCCGTTCGGGGTCGGCGAGTTCGTCAAAGGCGGCGCCGACCCCGTCCAGGCCGACCTCTCCGGTGATCAGCGGGCTGACGTCGATGTCGCCCTCGGCCAGCGCACGCAGCGAGTCGGTGAACTCCTCCGGGGTGTACGCGAGCACGAACTGGACGTTGATCTCTTTGGCAATGGCGAAGAACGGATGCACGGTGTCGGGCTGCATGCAAACGCCTGCGACCACCAGGCGGGTGCCGGGCCGGGCCCGGAGCAGCACGTCATCGATGATCCCTGGCACTCCGACCGCCTCGAACACCACGGCGGGTTTGACGGAGTCGAACGGTGAACCCTGTGCGGCATCCACCGTCCGATGGGCACCCATGGCGGTGGCGAGTTCGCGCCGCTTCGGCGAAAAGTCGGACGCCACAACATTTTCGACGCCCCTGGCTCGCAGGGCCGCGATGATCGCGATGCCGATAGGGCCGCAGCCGATGACCAGGGACGTCTCGCCGGGGGCGATGTTGGACTTGTTGACGGCATGCAACCCCACGGCCATGGGTTCGGTCAGGGCCGCATGTCTGAAGTCCAGGCCGTTGGGGATGGGCAGCAGCAGCGGTGCCGAGAGCAGCATGCGTTCGGCGTACCCGCCGATCGTGCTGTTGCTGTAGACGATCGGCTCGACACCCTTGGCGGACAGCAGCACCGGAAGCGATGTGACCAGCGTTCCCGGTGGGTGGGTTTCGGTGCCGGGCCCGGCCTCGAGCACCTCGGCGCTGAACTCGTGGCCCATGAAGATGTCTTGGTTCATGTCGACGTGCATGCCGCCCGCACCGGCGGCCACCCGATCGCTCATCTCAAGCACCTGCGCGCCGTGAGCGGCGAAATGCAAGTCGGAGCCGCAGATTCCACACGCCCGCACGCCGACCAGCACCTGCCCCGCCTCGGGCACGGGATCCGGCACATCGTCCCGGCAGACCATCCGACCGTCCCGCAATACCGCAGCGCGCATCAGCTTCCCACACCCTTCTGTTCCTCGACATGCTCGGTGATGGCCTTCACCACGGCCTCACCCGCTCGGCCGATCAACTGGTCGCGATTGCCCTTGGCCCAGTCGTGCGACGAACGCGATGCCTCGAGCTGTCCCTTGAAATAGGGAATCACCTTGCGCGCCATCAGGTCGTAGCAGTGATACGTCGCCTCGGGGGAGGCCCAGTCGTGGCCGAGCATCAGCAGCGTGCCGAAACCGCCTGAGCGCTCAAGCAAGTCTTCGATGTGGGCGATCGCGTCGTCGGGGGTGCCTATGCAGCAATTGCCCTTGGCCGCGTAGTCCTCGACGAATTCGTGCGGTGTCTGGGCACCCTCCACGGTGTTGGCCAACGGGACGAAACCGGCCGCACCGAAGTAGTTGGCGAAATCCTGCAGCCCGTAGGTGCAATCGTCGATGGCCCGCTCACGGCTGTCCGCGATGTGCATGATGCTCAAAACACGCCAGTCGGCCCGATTGGGCTCGTCCCGGCCGACTTTGGCGGCCTGATCGCGCACCACGTCCCAGGTGGTTTCCAGGGCGGCGTAGCCGCCGGGCACCGACATCGACAGCGACAACAACGAGGTGCCCAGTGTGCCGGCCAGTCGCGGCCCGGACGGGGAAATCATCGCTGCCGTCGAGATTTCGGGGTATGGCCAGGTGTACGGCCGGATATGCAACTGCGCGTCGCGCAGCGTGAACCAATCGGCGTGGCGGTCGATTCGCTCGGTGGGTCCGGCGCGGAACAGCGCGAGGATCGCTTCCAGCGACTCCTGCATCATGTGCCGTTGGTCGACCGGATCGATGCCCATCATGTAGGCATCCGATGGCAGCGCACCGGGGCCGGTGCCGAACATCACCCGGCCGCGGGTGAGGTGATCGAGCAGCACCCAGCGATCGGCCACCATCAGCGGATGGTGGTAGGGCAGGGAAACCACTCCGGTGCCCAGTCGGATGTGTTTCGTCCGCTCGGCCGCGGCCGCGATGAAAACCTCCGGGCAGGCGATCAATTCGTAGCCCCCGGAATGGTGTTCGCCGAACCACGCTTCGTCGAATCCGAGCCGATCCAGCGCGATGACGCGGTCCATATCGTATTCCAAAGCGACCGTTGGTGATTGGCCGATCGGGTGAAACGGTGTGATGAAGACACCGAAACGCAGTGGCGCGCTCATCGCAGCTCCAATCCGTTGAGGAAGTCCAATAGGGCCGCGTTCACCTCGTCGGGCCGTTCCTGCTGCAACCAGTGCCCCGCGCCGTCGATCATCACCTGGCGGTAGGGCCCGGTGATCAACTGCGACGCGCGGTCGGCGCGGGTGAACGTCAACACCGGATCGGCGGTCCCACCGATAAAAAGCGCCGGCACAGTAATTTTCGCGTCAGCCAGCTCTGGGGTAGTCTCCCAGTTGCGGTCGAAGTTGCGATACCAGTTCAGGCCGCCGGTGAATCCGGTGCGGGAAAACTCGGCGATGTAGTGGTCGAGTTCGTCCTGGCTGATCCACTCCGGCAGCCCGTCGGGTTCGGGAAGGCGATCGATGAACCCCTCCGGACCGGGGGCAACCATCCGCAACGCCGCGGCCTTGTCACCGGACGTCCGCAACCCGCCCATCATCCGGCGCATCGTGCGGGCGGGGTCGGCGTTGAGTTCGGCGTCGGCGACGCCGGGCTCCTGGAAGTACAGGATGTAGAAGAAGTTCTCGCCGAATGCCTTACGCCACGCCTTCGTCGGCGCCGTCTTCGGGCGGGGCACCGCCGGCACGCTGAGCGCGGCGACGGCCGCGACCCGATCCGGGTGCAGCAAGGGGGCATTCCACACCACGGCGGCACCCCAGTCGTGTCCGATCCAGACGGCACGTTCGGCGCCGGCGTCGTCGAGCAGACCGACCAGGTCGGCCGTCAACTGATGCACGTCGTAAGCCTCGATCGCATCCGGACGAGAGGAGCCGCCGTAGCCGCGCTGATCGGGCGCCAGCACGTGGTAGCCCGCCTCCGCCAGGACCGGTATCTGGTGGCGCCACGAATACGCCAGTTCGGGAAAGCCGTGGGCCAAAATCACCAGAGGGGCGCCGCGCTCTCCGGCCTCGATCACCCGCAGCCGCACACCGTTGGTCTCTACTAACCGTTCGGTTGATTTGAGCACCATGTCACCAAAGCACAACCCCTCCGGGGCTGAGAAGTATTCGCGCTGATTGTGAATAGCATTCCCACGGCTTTCGTCGCCTGGTAGAGATCGGCATGAAGCCCTCGCATTACGTGAAAGCAGGTGGACCCGGAATGAAGCGGCTCGACCACGTCGTTCTTTGGACCAGAGATCCGCGCGCCTCGATGGATTTCTATACGAGGGTGGTCGGATTGGCGCCGGTCCGGTTTGCCGAGTTCGAGGCCGGCGATGCGCCGTTCCCGAGCGTGCGGGTGTGTGAGGACTCGATCATCGACTTGTCGCCGCTCACCGCCGCTCCCGCCACCGAGTCGATGACACGGATCGCCGGCAGCGCCGGCCACCCGGTCAACCACGTCTGTCTTGCATTGTCGAAAGCCGAGTACGACGCCCTGGATCGGCGCCTGCAAGCGGAAGGGGTGGACACCAGCGCGCGGTTGAGTCCCACCTTTGGGGCCCGGGGCTGGGCGCCGCAGGGCTACTACTTCGCCGATCCGGACGGCAACGTCATCGAGGCCCGTTACTACGAATGATGAAAACGCTGGCATGAGTGCCCGCGCCGAAAGTCACGCCAGCGCGACCGCCGGCGCCCGGAGTCACGCGGGCGTCACTCTCGGTGGGAACCCCTGGTCGTTGTATTCAGAGGTGGCGACCCGCTGCGCTCCGGCTCTGCCGGAGCTGGCGATCGCCACGGGCACGAGGGTGGCGACCCGCTGCGCTCCGGCTCTGCCGGAGCTGGCGATCGCCACGAGCGGTAACCTGGACTTTTCTAGCTGCGTGCATATCGGGGAAGGACCTGGCCAGCAAGGCCGATGATTGATGAACCGGAAAAACGTTATTCGCACCATCACGGCGATTGCGGTCGTGGTGCTGCTCGGTTGGTCGTTCTTCTACTTCAGCGACGACACCCGCGGCTACAAGCCCGTCGACACGTCGGTGGCGGTGGCGCAGATCAATGGCGACAACGTCAAGAGCGCGCAGATCGACGATCGCGAGCAGCAGTTGCGGTTGACCCTGAAAAAGGGCAACAACGACACCGACAATTCGGACAAGGTCATCACCAAATACCCGAGCGGGTACGCGGTTGACCTGTTCAACGCGTTGAGCGCCAAGAACGCGAAGGTCAGCACGGTCGTCAACCAAGGCAGCATCCTGGGCGAGCTGCTGGTCTATGTGCTGCCGCTGCTGTTGCTGGTGGGTTTGTTCGTGATGTTCTCCCGCATGCAGGGTGGCGCCCGCATGGGCTTCGGCTTCGGCAAATCGCGCGCCAAGCTGCTCAACAAGGACATGCCCAAGACCACGTTCGCCGACGTTGCCGGCGTGGACGAGGCGGTCGAAGAGCTCTACGAGATCAAGGACTTCCTGCAGAATCCCGGCCGCTATCAGGCGCTGGGCGCCAAGATCCCCAAGGGGGTATTGCTCTACGGCCCGCCCGGGACCGGCAAGACGCTGCTGGCCCGCGCCGTGGCGGGGGAGGCCGGGGTTCCGTTCTTCACGATTTCGGGCTCCGACTTCGTCGAGATGTTCGTCGGCGTCGGGGCGTCGCGGGTGCGCGACCTGTTCGAGCAGGCCAAGCAGAACAACCCCTGCATCATCTTTGTCGACGAGATCGACGCGGTGGGCCGCCAGCGCGGTGCCGGCCTCGGCGGCGGTCACGACGAACGCGAGCAAACGCTGAACCAATTGCTGGTCGAAATGGACGGATTCGACCCGCGCGCCGGCGTCATCCTCATCGCGGCCACCAACCGGCCCGACATCCTCGACCCCGCCT
Organism: uncultured Actinomycetota bacterium; assembly: GCA_963732835.1. GTDB lineage: Bacteria > Actinomycetota > Actinomycetes > Mycobacteriales > Mycobacteriaceae > Mycobacterium. The sequence goes on along the minus strand of CAVTBA010000013.1, from coordinate 289,309 downwards.
TGTTGCGGCCCGGCCGCTTCGACCGGCAGATCCCGGTGTCCAACCCGGACCTGGCGGGCCGCCGCGCGGTGTTGAAGGTGCATTCCAAGGGCAAGCCCATCGCCCCGGACGCCGACCTCGACGGGCTGGCCAAGCGCACCGTCGGCATGACCGGTGCCGACCTGGCCAATGTCATCAACGAGGCGGCGCTGCTGACCGCCCGGGAGAACGGCACCGTCATCACCAGCGCCGCGCTGGAAGAGGCGGTGGACCGGGTGATCGGCGGGCCGCGCCGCAAGGGCCGGATCATCAGCGAGCAGGAAAAGAAGATCACCGCCTACCACGAGGGCGGGCACACGCTGGCCGCCTGGGCGATGCCGGACATCGAGCCGATCTACAAGGTGACGATCCTGGCGCGCGGACGCACCGGCGGGCACGCGGTGGCGGTGCCCGAGGAGGACAAGGGCCTGCGGACGCGCTCGGAGATGATCGCGCAGCTGGTTTTCGCGATGGGCGGGCGCGCCGCCGAGGAACTGGTGTTCCGGGAGCCGACGACCGGCGCGGTGTCCGACATCGAACAGGCCACCAAAGTGGCCCGCGCGATGGTGACCGAATTCGGGATGAGCTCCAAGCTGGGCGCGGTCAAGTACGGCACCGAACACGGCGACCCGTTCCTGGGCCGCACCATGGGGACACAGGCCGACTACTCCCACGAGGTCGCGCGCGACATCGACGACGAAGTCCGCAAGCTGATCGAGGCGGCCCATACCGAGGCGTGGGAGATCCTCACCGAGTATCGCGACGTACTCGACACATTGGCCGGTGAGCTGCTGGAAAAGGAAACGCTGCACCGGGCCGAGCTGGAGGGCATCTTCGCCGATGTCGAAAAGCGGCCCAGGCTCACCATGTTCGACGATTTCGGTGGCCGCATCCCCTCGGACAAGCCGCCGATCAAGACGCCCGGCGAGCTGGCCATGGAGCGCGGCGAGCCGTGGCCGCCGCCGGTTCCCGAACCGGCATTCAAGGCGGCTATCGCGCAGGCCAGCCGAGCCGCGGCGGCCGCGGGAGCGGACGTCGACCGAAACAGCAACGGCGGCAACGGCTCTCAGGGGGCCGGCCAGCGTCCGGGCGTGCCGCACGCCCCCACCCAGCCGGACTACGGCGCGCCGGCGGGCTGGCACGCGCCGGGCTGGCCGCCGCCGGACCAGCAGCCGAGCAATCACTGGTATCCGCCGCCGCAGGCCCCGCAGCAGCCCTACTGGCCGCAGCCGGCCGGACACTACCCGGGTTATCCGGGCCAGCAGGGTCAGGCGCAGCCCCCTTACCCGCCGTATCCGCCCTACCCGCCGCCGAGTCTGCCTGACCCGGACGGCGGCAAGTCGCCCGACCAGCACGGCGACGACGTAAGCCGGTCCAACCCACCGGCTCACGGCTGACGAACGGAGGATTCGATGGCGTTATCCGGTTTGGGGCCGGACACCGTCTCCCCGCCGATTCGGGTGTTCGACCATGAGCGTGCCGAGGCCGCGGTCCGGGAGTTGCTTTGCGCCATCGGCGAGGACCCGGACCGGCACGGGCTGCGGGAAACGCCGGCCCGCGTCGCGCGCGCCTACCGCGAAATGTTCGCCGGGCTCTACACCGACCCCGACAGCGTGCTGAACACCATGTTCGACGAAGAACACGACGAACTGGTGCTGGTCAAGGAAATCCCGCTGTACTCCACGTGCGAACACCACCTGGTGTCGTTCCACGGCGTGGCCCACGTCGGCTACATCCCGGGCGCCGACGGACGGGTCACCGGGTTGTCCAAGATCGCGCGACTGGTCGACCTCTACGCCAAGCGGCCGCAGGTGCAGGAACGGCTCACCAGCCAGATCGCCGACGCCCTGATGAAAAAGCTCAATCCGCGGGGTGTGATCGTCGTGATCGAGGCCGAGCACCTGTGCATGGCCATGCGCGGCGTCCGCAAGCCCGGCGCGACCACCACCACCTCGGCCGTGCGCGGACAATTCAAGACCAATGCGGCGTCTCGAGCCGAAGCACTCGACCTCATCCTGCGTAAGTGAGTCGGCGCCTGTGCAGGTTATGGGAGTCCTGAACGTCACCGACGACTCGTTCTCCGATGGCGGCCGCTATCTCGATACCCGCAACGCGGTGGCCCACGGCTTGGCGCTGGCCGCCGACGGTGCGGACATCGTCGATGTCGGTGGGGAGTCGACGCGGCCCGGCGCCACGCGGATCGACTCTGAGGTCGAGACGTCGCGAGTGATTCCTGTGGTCAAAGAACTTGCGGCGGAAGGGATCACGGTAAGCATCGACACGATGCACGCGGACGTCGCGCGGGCGGCGCTGCAGAACGGCGCGCGGATCGTCAACGACGTGTCGGGCGGACGTGTCGATCCCGCGATGGCGCCGCTGCTGGCCGACGCCGGTGTGCCCTGGGTACTGATGCACTGGCGGTCGGTGTCCGCCGATCGCCCGCACGCGGCTCCGCATTACGACGACGTGGTGGCCGACGTGCGCGCCGAGCTGCTTGCCAGCGTCGACGCCGCGGTGGCCGCGGGCGTCGACCCCGCCAAGCTGGTGATCGACCCGGGCCTGGGGTTCGCCAAGACGGGTCAACACAATTGGGCGCTGCTGCGCGCGCTGCCGCAGTTGGTGGCCACCGGAATCCCGGTGCTCCTGGGCGCATCGCGTAAGCGGTTTCTCGGTACGTTGTTAGCCGGACCGGATGGCTCGCCACGTCCGCCCGCTGGCCGCGAGACTGCGACCGCGGTGATCTCCGCGCTGGCAGCGCTGTACGGCGCATGGGGTGTTCGCGTGCACGACGTGCGGGCCACGGCCGACGCCCTCAAGGTGGTGGGGGCCTGGACGGAAACGGAAACGCAGCAGACTGAGCTGGCTGGAGACGATGGCTGATCGAATCGAGTTGCGGGGGTTGATGATTCGTGGGCGACACGGAGTTTTCGAGCACGAGCGCGCCGACGGGCAGGACTTCGTCGTCGATATGACCGTGTGGATCGACCTCGCCGGGGCCGCCGCCAGCGACGAGCTGACCGACACCTACGACTACGCCGCCCTGGCCCAGCTGGCGGCCGACGTCGTGGCCGGGCCGCCGCGCAACCTGATCGAAGCGGTCGGGGGCGAGATCGCCGACCGGGTGATGCAAGACGATCGCGTACATGCCGTCGAGGTGGTGGTGCACAAGCCACGGGCTCCGATTCCGCAGCAGTTCGCCGACGTCGCGGTGGTGGTGCGGCGGTCGCGGCGCGGCGGTCGCGGTTCGGTGGTCCCGGCGGGCCGGGCGCTATGACGCGTGACGTCGATGCTCCCGGCTCGGACGCGTTCACAGCCGGGGCGGCGGGGTGGCGCCCATGACGTGGGTGGTGCTGTCCATCGGCTCCAACCTGGGCGACCGACTGGCGCGGTTGCAGTCGGTCGTCGACGGGCTGGGCGAGGCGGTGCTCGCGGTGTCCCCCGTGTACGAGACGGACGCGTGGGGCCGGGTCGACCAGGCGCCTTTCCTGAACGCGGTGCTGATCGCCAACGACCCGGCCTGCGACGGGCAGTGCTGGCTGCGCCGGGCCCAGGACTTCGAGCGGGCGGCGGGCCGGGTGCGGGGCGAGCGCTGGGGCCCGCGCACCCTCGACGTCGACTTGATCGCCTGCTACGGCAAGGAGGAGGTGATCTCCCGCGACAACAACCTGACGCTGCCGCATCCGCTGGCCCATTTGCGGGCCTTCGTCATGATCCCGTGGCTTGCCATCGACCCCGAGGCCCAACTGACCGTCGCCGAGGGGCCGCGGCCCGTGGCGAGCCTGCTCGCCGAGCTGGTGCCGGCCGACCGGGAAGGCGTCCGCTTGACCAGCCTGACGCTCGAGCGGGCGGGCAGGTCGCCGGCGGATCGGGAACCGGAATCCTGATGGGGCCGACCAGGAAACGTGACCTGACGGCCGCGGTGGTCGGCGCCGCCGTGGTGGGTTATCTGCTGGTGACCGCCCTGTACCGGTGGTTTCCGCCCATCACGGTGTGGACGGGGCTGTCGCTGCTGGCGGTGGCCGTCGCCGAAGCGCTGTGGGCGCGCTACGTCCGGGCCAAGATCAGCGAAGGTGAAATCGGCGTCGGGACCGGCTGGCTGCACCCGCTTGCGGTGGCGCGCAGCTTGATGGTCGCCAAGGCGTCGGCCTGGGTGGGCGCGCTGATGCTGGGTTGGTGGGTCGGGATGCTGGTGTACTTCCTGCCGCGCCGGTCCTGGCTGCGGGCGGCCGGCGAGGACACGAATGGCGCCGTGGTCGCGGCCGTCAGCGCGTTGGCGCTGGTCGTTGCCGGGCTGTGGCTGCAGCATTGCTGCAAGTCCCCGCCGGATCAGACCGAGCACGGCGAGGGTGCGGAAAACTAGCCCCCTCGCGCCCCGCCAAGCGACCCGCGTGAGAATCGCCGGAGTAGGGCGACACGCGGATTGACCTCGCGCAGGTACAGTCAGGCCATGACCGTTCTGTCCCGCGGCGCTCGGGTTCGGCGCGGCGGCCGCAGGCCGGGGTGGGTGCTCTTGACGGCGTTGCTGGTCCTCGCGATAGGGGCCAGTTCCGCACTGGTGTTCACCAATCGGGTGGAACTCCTCAAGCTCGCTGTGATCCTGGCGCTGTGGGCCGCAGTCGCCGGCGCCTTCGTGTCGGTGCTGTACCGCCGCCAGAGCGACGCCGACCAGTCCCGCGTCCGCGACCTGAAGCTGGTGTACGACCTGCAGCTGGATCGGGAGATTTCGGCCCGGCGCGAGTACGAGCTGACCGTGGAGTCCCAGCTGCGCCGCGAACTGGCTTCCGAGCTGCGCGCTCAGGCCGCCGACGACCTGGCCGAGCTGCGCGCGGAGTTGAGCGCGTTGCGCACCAGCCTGGAGATCCTGTTCGACACCGATCTCGCGCAGCGCCCGGCCCTGGAGACGCCGGAGACCGAGGCGCCGCCCGAGCGCGCGTACAGCGAGTGGGACCGCAACGGGGAGACCCCGCGGGACGCGCCCTACGACTGGGTGGCCAGCGATCGCGTCACCTCCGTGCCCCAGGACGGCCCGCCGGGCCGCGCCGACGAAACGGCGATCATCGACGTGCCCGAGGAACCGTTGTTCCCGCCGCGGCAGCCCCAGCCCCGCCGCGAGCGGGTCCGTTACCAGTACGAATCGCCGCAGGAGCCGGCCCCGCCGGCCCACGCCGAGCCGTCGTACAGTGCGGCGCCGCTGGAGCCGGAACCGCGATTCGAACCGCGTTACCAGCCGCCGCCAGCGCCCCCTCCGGTGCCCCAGCCGGAGCCGGAGCCCCAGCCGCAAGCGCAGGGCTGGCAGCCGGTGGGTTCGTCCGGACTGTGGTTGCCGCCCGGAACGCCAGGCAGCCACTGGACCGGATCCGAGCCGTCCGGCGCACCGGCCGACGAAACGTCGGGCCGGCGTCGGCGCGCCCGCCACTCCGAATCGGACGAGGCCTGGGCGGGACCGCCCGTCGAGCCGGCGGCCCCGCCGCCCTACGGCGAGGCCGGTCGCCGCGCGCGGTCGCGCCATTCGGCGGAATACCGCGACTACGGCGCACGCAACTTCGCGCCCACGAGCGAGCCCCCAAACGCGCCCCCGAACGAGCCGGCGTTCGTGCCGCCGCCCCCCGTCCCGGCCGCGGCCACGCCCCCGCCCCCGCCGCCACCCCAGTCGCCGCCCCCGGCCGCCGAGCCACCACCGCCGCGACTGGCCCCGCCGCCACCGCCCGAGCACGCGCCCCGGCACGGCGGCGCGGACCCGCGGGCCGAGGGCATCGATGGCCTGGGCGAGGGGCCCCAGACCGGCGGCCAGTCGGTTGCCGACCTGCTGGCACGGCTGCAGGTCCAGCCGTCCGAGGGGGGCCGCCGTCGTCGCCGCGACGGCTGAGCTGGGAGCTTCCTCACATCGGGCTTGCATTGGGCTGGGCCCGGCAATCGACTACAGTTTTAGTGACCGAACGGTACCCACCTCAGTGGGACCGGAACGAACGAAGAAATCTGTGAGGTCGTCTGCGATGGTGCAGTTCGACGGTTTACGCCCGGCGCGGCTCAAGGTGGGAATCATCTCGGCCGGCCGGGTGGGCACCGCGCTCGGGGTCGCGCTGGAGCGCGCCGACCACGTCGTGGTGGCGTGCAGCGCCATCTCCCATGCGTCGCGGCAGCGCGCGCAGCGTCGGCTGCCCGATACCCCGGTGGTGCCGCCGCAGGACGTGGCCCCCGGCGCCGAGCTGCTGCTGCTCGCCGTCCCCGACAGCGAACTCGCCGCCCTGGTCTCCGGGTTGGCCGCGACGTCGTCGGTGCGGCCGGGCACGATCGTCGCCCACACCTCCGGCGCTAACGGGGTCGGTATTCTCGCGCCGCTGACCCAGGACGGTTGCATACCGCTGGCCATTCACCCGGCGATGACGTTCACCGGCTCCGACGAGGACATCGGCAGGCTGCCCGACACCTGCTTCGGCATCACCGCGGCCGACGACGTCGGGTACGCGATCGGGCAGTCGCTCGTCCTGGAAATGGGTGGCGAGCCGTTCTGTGTGCGCGAGGAAGCCCGTGTGCTCTACCACGCCGCCCTGGCGCACGCGGGCAATCACCTGGTGACGGTGCTCGCCGATGCGCTCGAGGCGCTGCGGGCGGCGCTGCGCGGCAGCGAACTGCTCGGCCAGCAGTCGGTCGACGACCAACCGGGGGGCATCGCCGAACGCATCGTCGGGCCGCTGGCCCGGGCGGCGCTGGAGAACACACTGCAACGCGGGCAGGCCGCACTGACCGGCCCGGTCGCGCGCGGCGACGCGGCCGCGGTCGCCGGGCATCTGGCCGCGCTGAACCAGGCCGACCCGGAACTGGCTCAGGCGTACCGGGTGAACGCCCTGCGGACTGCCCGGCGCGCGCACGCTCCCGCCGACGTCGTCGAGGTCCTGGCGGGATGAGACCAGGCAAGCCGCCCGCGTTCAAGGCCGACGAACTCAACGTGTACTCGCTCCCGCGCGACGTCACGGACGTCTCCCGCGCGCTGCGCCACACCGGACGCCGGGTGGTGCTGGTCCCGACCATGGGTGCGCTGCACGACGGTCACCTCACCCTGGTACGCGCCGCCAGGCGGGTGCCCGGCGCGGTGGTGGTGGTGTCGATCTTCGTCAACCCACTGCAGTTCGGCGCGGGAGAGGACCTCGACGCCTATCCGCGGACCCTGGACGACGACCTGGCGCTGCTGCGCGGCGAAGGAGTCGAAATCGTTTTCGCGCCGACCGCGGCGGCGATGTATCCCGACGGCCTGCGCACTACCGTGCAGCCCGGTCCGCTGGCCGCCGACCTCGAGGGCGGTCCGCGACCGACCCACTTCGCCGGCGTGCTGACCGTGGTGTGCAAGCTGCTGCAGATCGTGCGCCCCGACCGGGTGTTCTTCGGCGAGAAGGACTATCAGCAACTGGTGCTGATCCGGCAGATGGTCGCCGACCTGAACCTCGACGTGGCGGTGGTCGGCGTGCCCACCGTTCGCGAAGCCGACGGCCTGGCCATGTCGTCGCGCAACCGCTACCTCGATCCGGTGCAGCGCGAGGCGGCCGTGGCGGTGTCGGCGGCGTTGACTGCGGCGGCGCACGCCGCGGACGCGGGGGCGCAGGCCGCGCTGGACGCGGCGCGCGCGGTGCTCGAGGCGGTGCCCGAGCTCACGGTCGACTACCTCGAGTTGCGTGCTGCGGACCTGGGGCCGTTGGGGGCCAACAGAACCGGCCGGCTGCTCGTCGCCGTGCGGCTGGGCGGCACCAGGCTGCTGGACAACGTCGCGATCGAGATCGAACCTTCGCCGGCACCCGTGGGGCCGGACGGATTTCGGCACACCCGTGAATCATCTTGGAGGAATTGATGCTACGGACCATGCTCAAGTCGAAGATCCACCGCGCCACCGTCACGCAGGCTGACCTGCACTACGTCGGCTCGGTGACCATCGACGCCGATCTGATGGACGCTGCGGACCTGCTCGAGGGCGAGCAGGTGACCATCGTCGACATCGACAACGGCGCCCGGTTGGTGACCTACGCGATCACCGGGGAGCGCGGCACCGGCGTGATCGGAATCAATGGCGCCGCAGCCCATCTCGTGCACCCGGGCGATCTGGTGATTCTGATCGCGTACGGGACCATGGAACAGGCCGAGGCGCGGTCCTACCGGCCGCGCATCGTGTTCGTCGACGCCGACAACAAGCCGGTCGACCTGGGCCACGACCCGGCCTTCGTGCCCGACTTCGAGATGGCGGGGGCCGCCGACCTGTTGGATCCCCGAATCGTTGCGCGGTAACCGTGCTGCTGGCGATCGACGTCCGTAACACCCACACCGTCGTGGGGCTGATATCCGGGTCCAAAGAGCACGCAAAGGTCGTGCAGCACTGGCGAATCCGGACCGAATCCGAGGTCACCGCGGACGAGCTGGCGCTGACCATCGACGGCCTGATCGGCGACGACTCCGAGCGACTCACCGGCGCCGCCGCCCTGTCCACCGTCCCGTCGGTGCTGCACGAAGTCCGGATCATGCTCGACCAGTACTGGCCGTCGGTGCCGCACGTGCTGATCGAGCCGGGCGTGCGCACCGGCATCCCGCTGCTGGTCGACAATCCGAAAGAGGTCGGTGCCGACCGAATCATCAACTGCCTGGCGGCATTCCACCGGTTCCAAAGCGCCGCCATCGTCATCGACTTCGGATCCTCGATCTGCGTGGACGTCGTTTCGGCCAAGGGCGAATTTCTCGGCGGTGCGATCGCGCCGGGTGTGCAGGTGTCCTCGGACGCCGCCGCGGCCCGCTCCGCCGCGCTGCGCCGGGTGGAATTGTCCCGCCCCCGCTCGGTGGTGGGCAAGAACACCGTCGAATGCATGCAGGCAGGGGCGGTGTTCGGCTTCGCCGGGTTGGTCGACGGTCTCGTGGCACGCGTTCGCGAGGACGTGGACGGCTTCGCGGGTGACGACGTCGCGGTGGTGGCGACCGGACACACGGCACCGCTGCTGCTGCCCGAGCTGCACACGGCCAGCCATTACGACCAACACTTGACCCTGCAGGGACTGCGGCTGGTCTTCGAACGCAACCGGGACACCCAGCGCGGCCGGCTCAAGACCGCGCGCTGACACGGCGTCAACGCGTGCCAAGCCCGGTCATTTAAGCTGGCACGTCGTGAGTGACGCCAGTGAGGATGCAGCAGCAGACCTGCCCGAGCAGTTCCGCATCCGCCGGGACAAGCGCGCTCGCTTGTTGGCCGAGGGCCGCGAGCCCTACCCGGTCGCCATCGAACGCACGCACACCCTGGCGCAGGTGCGCGCCGACCATCCCGACCTGCCGATCGACACCGCGACCGACGACGTCGTCGGTGTAGCCGGCCGGGTGATATTCGCGCGCAACTCCGGGAAATTGTGCTTCGCGACACTCCAGGAGGGCGACGGCGCCAGCCTGCAGGTGATGATCAGCCTCGACAAGGTGGGCGCCGAATCGCTCGAAGCGTGGAAAGCCGACGTCGACCTCGGCGACATCGTCTATGTGCACGGCAACGTGATCAGCTCACGCCGCGGCGAATTGTCCGTCCTCGCCGATTCCTGGCAAATGGCGGCCAAGTCGTTGCGACCGCTGCCCGTGGCCCACAAGGAGATGAGCGAAGAGGCGCGGGTGCGGCAGCGCTACGTCGACCTCATCGTGCGTCCCCAGGCGCGCACGGTGGCGCGGCAGAGAATCGCCGTGGTCCGCGCGATACGCGGCGCGCTCGAACGGCGCGGGTTTCTCGAAGTCGAAACGCCTATGTTGCAGACGCTGGCGGGTGGCGCGGCGGCCCGGCCGTTCGTCACGCATTCCAATGCGCTCGACATCGATCTGTACCTGCGGATCGCACCCGAACTGTTCCTCAAGCGCTGCGTCGTGGGTGGTTTCGACAAGGTCTTCGAAGTAAATCGAGTGTTCCGAAACGAGGGCGCGGATTCCACCCATTCTCCGGAATTCTCCATGCTGGAGACCTACCAGGCCTACGGAACCTATGACGATTCGGCAGTCGTCACGCGTGAGCTTATTCAAGAGGTCGCCGATGAGGCGATCGGAACCAGGCAACTGCCGCTGCCCGACGGGAGTGTCTACGACATAGACGGAGAATGGGCGTCGATTCAAATGTACCCGTCGCTGTCGACGGCACTCGGCGAGGAGATCACCCCCGAGACGTCGGTGGCGCGGCTCTGGGCCATCGCGGATCGGCTGGGGGTCGAGATTCCCGACGACCGTGGCTACGGGCATGGAAAGCTCGTCGAGGAACTCTGGGAGCACGCGGTGGGCAACACGCTGACCGCGCCCACCTTCGTGCGGGACTTCCCCGTGGAGACAACGCCTTTGACCCGTCAGCACCGCAGCATCCCCGGTGTGACCGAGAAGTGGGACCTCTACGTCCGCGGGATCGAACTGGCCACCGGGTACTCCGAATTGAACGACCCCGTCGTGCAGCGGGAGAGATTCGCCGCGCAAGCCCGCGCCGCCGCGGCCGGCGACGACGAAGCCATGGTCCTTGACGAAGACTTTCTTGCCGCCCTCGAGTATGGGATGCCGCCGTGTACGGGAACGGGAATGGGTATCGATCGGTTGTTGATGTCTTTGACCGGACTGTCAATTCGGGAGACAGTTTTGTTCCCGATTGTTCGGCCCACCTCCAGTTGAATAGTGCAACTGTGCGCCTTGCGGCCGGATTGAGTATGCTGCCTTGATATGGCAGATTGGTGACCTGGGGAGGCTCACCCAATCTGCTCAGCAACTGCTCAGGACGAAATGCGAGGATAAGCTAATGGCGAAAAAAGTGACCGTCACCTTGGTCGATGATTTCGACGGTGCCGGCGCAGCCGACGAAACGGTTGAATTCGGGCTTGACGGGGTGACCTATGAGATTGACCTTTCGTCGAAGAATGCCGCGAAACTTCGCAGCGACCTGAAGCAGTGGGTGGAAGCCGGCCGCCGGGTCGGCGGCCGGCGGCGTGGGCGGTCCGGCTCCGGTCGGGGCCGTGGCGCGATCGACCGTGAGCAGAGCGCCGCGATCCGCGAATGGGCGCGCCGAAACGGCCACAACGTGTCGACCCGCGGCCGCATCCCCGCGGACGTCATCGACGCGTTCCACGCGGCGACGTAAGAAAGCTCTCACCGGCGCCCGGGCTGTAGCCGCCCGGGCGCCGGTTCGTCATTTCGCTGGCGGCGAAAAGATCGTCGGTGGGTAAAGGAAACGAATTGGCACTCGGCCACGTTGCTTCAGTTACGGCGCTGTAATCGCAGGGAGATCGCCCGAAACGGGCCTGCGGGCCTTGAACAGCAAGGAACCGCAAGGTTATGCCCCCTGGCAGGCCGACCATTACAGTGGATGGCAGGTATGCGATTCCGGCCCCGACGGGACCGGTGGGCCACAAAGAGGCCAAGTACCGATGGTGAGGGAGAGCAGGTAACCACCGATGTTTGAAAGATTTACCGACCGTGCCCGCAGGGTCGTCGTCCTGGCGCAAGAAGAGGCCCGGATGCTCAACCACAACTACATCGGCACCGAGCACATCCTGTTGGGTCTGATCCACGAGGGCGAGGGCGTCGCCGCGAAGTCGCTGGAGTCGCTGGGCATCTCGCTCGAGGGCGTCCGCAGCCAGGTCGAGGAGATCATCGGCCAGGGCCAGCAGGCGCCGTCGGGACACATCCCGTTCACGCCGCGCGCCAAGAAGGTTCTCGAGCTGAGCCTGCGTGAGGCGCTGCAATTGGGCCACAACTACATCGGCACCGAGCACATCCTGCTGGGCCTCATCCGCGAGGGCGAGGGCGTGGCCGCGCAGGTGCTGGTGAAGCTGGGCGCCGAGCTGACCCGGGTGCGCCAGCAGGTCATCCAACTGCTGAGCGGCTACCAGGGCAAGGAGTCCGCGGAAGCGGGCACCGGCGGCCGCGGTGGCGAATCGGGCAGCCCGTCCACCTCGTTGGTGCTGGACCAGTTCGGCCGCAACCTGACGGCCGCCGCGATGGAGGGCAAGCTGGACCCGGTCATCGGCCGCGAGAAGGAAATCGAGCGGGTGATGCAGGTGCTGAGCCGGCGTACCAAGAACAACCCGGTGCTGATCGGCGAGCCCGGCGTCGGCAAGACCGCCGTCGTCGAGGGCCTGGCGCAGGCCATCGTGCACGGCCAGGTGCCGGAGACGCTGAAGGACAAGCAGCTCTACACGCTGGACCTCGGCTCGCTGGTGGCCGGCTCGCGCTACCGCGGTGACTTCGAGGAGCGCCTGAAGAAGGTGCTCAAGGAGATCAACACCCGCGGCGACATCATCCTGTTCATCGACGAGCTGCACACGCTCGTCGGTGCCGGCGCCGCCGAGGGCGCGATCGACGCCGCGTCGATCCTCAAGCCCAAGCTGGCCCGCGGCGAACTGCAGACCATCGGGGCCACCACGCTCGACGAGTACCGCAAGTACATCGAGAAGGACGCCGCCCTGGAGCGCCGCTTCCAGCCGGTGCAGGTGGGGGAGCCGACGGTGGAGCACACCATCGAGATCCTCAAGGGCCTGCGCGACCGCTACGAAGCCCACCACCGGGTGTCGATCAGCGATAGCGCGATCGTGGCCGCGGCCACCCTGGCCGACCGCTACATCAACGACCGGTTCCTGCCCGACAAGGCGATCGACCTGATCGACGAGGCGGGCGCCCGGATGCGGATCCGCCGGATGACCGCGCCGCCAGACCTGCGCGAGTTCGACGAGAAGATCGCCGACGCGCGCCGGGAGAAGGAATCGGCGATCGACGCGCAGGACTTCGAGAAGGCCGCCAGCCTGCGCGACCGGGAGAAGCAATTGGTCGCCCAGCGCGCCGAGCGCGAAAAGCAGTGGCGTTCGGGCGATCTCGACGTCGTCGCCGAGGTGGACGACAACGAGATCGCCGAGGTGCTGGGCAACTGGACCGGCATCCCGGTGTTCAAGCTCACCGAGGCCGAGACCACCCGGCTGCTCCGCATGGAAGACGAGATCCACAAGAGGATCATCGGCCAGGAGGACGCCGTCAGGGCCGTGTCCAAGGCGATCCGCCGCACCCGCGCCGGGCTGAAAGACCCGAAGCGCCCGTCGGGCTCGTTCATCTTCGCCGGCCCGTCCGGTGTCGGTAAGACCGAGCTGTCCAAGGCGCTGGCCAACTTCCTGTTCGGCGACGACGACGCGCTCATCCAGATCGACATGGGCGAGTTCCACGACCGGTTCACCGCGTCGCGGTTGTTCGGCGCGCCGCCGGGATACGTCGGCTACGAGGAGGGCGGCCAGCTCACCGAGAAGGTGCGGCGCAAGCCGTTCTCGGTGGTGTTGTTCGACGAGATCGAGAAGGCGCACCAGGAGATCTACAACAGCCTGTTGCAGGTCCTCGAGGACGGCCGGCTCACCGACGGCCAGGGGCGCACGGTGGACTTCAAGAACACCGTGCTGATCTTCACCTCGAACCTCGGTACGTCGGACATCTCCAAGCCGGTGGGCCTGGGCTTCACGCAGGGTGGCGGTGACAACAACTACGAGCGGATGAAGCAGAAGGTCAACGACGAGCTCAAGAAGCACTTCCGGCCGGAGTTCCTCAACCGCATCGACGACATCATCGTCTTCCATCAGTTGACCAAGGACGAGATCATCCAGATGGTCGACCTGATGATCACCCGGGTCGGCAACCAGCTCAAGAGCAAGGACATGGCTATGGAGCTGACCGACAAGGCCAAGGCGCTGCTGGCCAAGCGCGGCTTCGACCCCGTGTTGGGGGCCCGCCCGTTGCGGCGGACCATCCAGCGCGAGATCGAGGACCAGCTGTCGGAGAAGATCCTCTTCGAGGAGGTCGGACCGGGACAGATCGTCACGGTCGACGTGGACAACTGGGACGGCGAGGGCGCCGGCGAGGACGCGGTGTTCACGTTCACCGGGGCCCGCAAGCCGCCGGCGGAGCCGGACCTGGCGAAGGCCGGGGCGCACGCGGCCCCTGAAACGCAGTAACGATTACCGGAAACGGGCGGTTGGTCGACACGGGACCAACCGCCCGTTTCCGCTATGTGGGTGACCGATCTGCGCCCCCGGCAAAGGCGGTTCAGACCGCCCCGCCGCCGCAGCCGTGAATGGCGGTTACACTGACTTTCGTCCTGACGGGTAACGGAATCTGGTGAAAGTCCAGAACGGTCGCGCCACTGTCGATAGTCAGACCCATACCCCGTCATCGCCGGCGGGGACGCGCTTATCCCCGGAAGGAGTCGACCAAATGTCTCACCCCCGGCTGACCGGCACCCGCACCCGATCCGTTGACCTGTCGGCGGCAAGTGCCGCGCTCTGGTTGGCGGCGACCACCTTCCTGGCGCTGTTGGCGCTCTACTTCGTCGGCGTCGACCAGGGTGCGGTTTCGCTGTTCGGCAGCGATTCGCACGTGCACGAGTTCGTGCACGACGCGCGGCACCTGCTCGGCTTCCCCTGCCACTGATCGCGTGGAGAAGCGTCTGATCGGACGCGGGCTGCTGGCCGGCGCAATCGGCGCGGTGCTGGCGTTCGTCTTCGCCCGCCTGTGCGTCGAGCCGGTGATCGGCCGCGCGATCGCTTTCGAGGACGGACGAACCGACGCCGAGAACGCTCATGGCGTCCACGAGCACGGCGCGGAGTTGTTCAGCCGGGGGGTGCAGTCCAACGCCGGGTTGGGCTTCGGTGTGCTCATCTTCGGCGTCGCGATGGGCGCGCTGTTCGGCGTCCTGTTCTGCGTGGTCGCCCCGCGGGCGACAAACGTTGGGGCACGCGCGCTTTCGCTGCTACTCGCGGCGGCCACGTTCGTCACGGTGTACCTGGTGCCGTTCGTGAAGTATCCGCCGAATCCACCGGCGGTGGGACAGGCGGACACGATCGGTGCGCGCACCGGCTGGTATCTGGTGATGGTGGCGACGTCGGTGGTGCTGGGCGTGGCCGTGGTGTGGCTGGCGCGGGGGTTGACGGCCCGGTTGGGCGCGTGGAACGGTCGACTGCTCGCGGCGGGCGGATACGTCGGGGCGGTTGCGGTGGTGATGGCGCTGCTACCGAACGTGGACGAGACACCCGAACCGCTGCGCGACGCGTCCGGCGCGATCGTCTACCCTGGCTTTCCCGCCGACGTCCTCTACGAATTCAGGTTGCTGTCTCTCGCGGCGCAGCTGGTGCTGTGGGCGACCATCGGCGTGGTGTTTGCGACGCTCGCCGGGCGGCTGCTGGGGGCCCGCGCCGAGGCCGGACGGGCATCGAGCATCGCCGCGTGACGGAGGTCGTCCGGCTGACCCTGGTAGCGCACGCGATGACCGACGCCGTGGCGGCCGCGCGTTTCCCCGGCGACGAACCCCTCAACGCCATGGGCCGTCGGCAGGCCGAAGCCGTTGCATCCCAATTAGGCTGCGGTGCCAGGCATTTGACCGCGCCCGAGCGGCGGGCCCGGCAAACGGCGGAGTTGGTGGGATTGGACGCCGCGGCGGACCCGCTCCTGGCCGACCTGAATTGTGGTCGATGGCAGGGGAAAGGGCTGGACGATGTGCCCCCCGGCGACCTGACGGTCTGGCTGACCGATCCCGCCCGGGCTCCGCACGGCGGCGAGTCGATCGTCGACCTCATTGCACGGGTGGCGCGATGGCTGGAGTCACTGACCGAAAGCGCCTCGCCCGCGGTGGCGGTGACACACCCGGCGGTGATCCGCGCCGCCATCCTGCAAGGCCTCGACTCACCACCGAAATCGTTCTGGCGCATCGATGTTGCGCCGATGAGTCGCACCGGGCTGCACTTCCGCAACGGCCGCTGGACGCTGCGCCTCTAAGCTACGGCGGCGGCTGTTTTTCGGCAGCGCCGTCGACGATGCGGAGGCCGGTGATGATCTCGGGTTGGATCGCGACCATGGTGTCCATGGTCATGTTCACCCATGGATGCAGGAGGCGTTCGTAGCGCGCGACCTGCCGGGGGTCGGTGATCGTGGTTGCCCACCCGGTGACGGCCACGCTCCAGCCCGCCCGGCGCTCGGGATCGAGGCGATCGACTTCGTAGGCGACCACCACGCGGGCGTCGGCGCTCGATCGCACCGCCGTGGACACTCTGGCTGCCAGGCGGGTGCGCACGATGATCCGCCCGCCGTCGACGAGATGGTTGACCAGGCGAATCGCCGGCAGCGCCCTGTCGTTGAACACCAGCCGCCCGTGATCGACGCTGGCCAGCAACCGCATCGCCTCGCTGTCATCGAGTTGGGTCACCTCGCGGGGCGGTATCAGCGCCGCCGTCCTCGAGTCCTCGATCACCGCGCGCCACCATATGCGTGACCGGGCCGGTCGAGAACATGATGAGACGCAACGGATTCCAGTTGCTGCCGAGAATGGCTCGTCTGCGCGTACAAAACGTCGCTACCCCTTTCCGGCCCTCGAATCTGGCAAGTACGACAGTCTCGTCCGGCGAGGCGCGCATCGAAAAGGGCCAAAAGTCCCGCGTCGAACATGGTGTGCGTCACAGGGTTGCGCCCCCACCGGCCCGACCGGGAACCCTTGGAGGTCGGCTCAGGCGACGACGAAGTTGCTCAGCTCGGGAAGCTCCGCCAGATTCCACTTCTTGATGCGGTCGGAAATCACGTCGCGCAGGCTGTCCCGGCCGAATATGCCGCTGTCGGCGACATTGCGGACTTTGCCCTCATACGCGTCGATGTCTGCGCCGACCAGGCCCAGCTCGAGCGCGCAGGCGACGATCGCCGCGATCGTCGCGGCGGGCACAATCCGCAAGCAGGCCCGGACGATCTCGGCGAAGAACATTTCGTGGCGTTCGTCGTCGGCGGCGATGACCTCGACGAGGCTGCGCAGGACAGGTTCTTCGATCCGCGCGGCCAGCCGCCGCAGGAACACCGCGTGGGCGCATTCCCGCAGCGCCATCAACACCATGGCCTCGACCTGGGTGTGGTCGTCGGGGTCTTGGCCTTTCATCACATGCTCGACGCGGACCATCTCGTTGACGATCGGGTCGATCTGGCGGGTCAGGACGAGATTCTGCCGCAGGGCGAACGCGTGCAGATTCTCGTCAGCCGCCCACCGGCCGACCCACTTGCCCCACCATCCCGCCAGGATGAAGTGCTCGGCCAGCCGGTGGTGTTGGCCCACCAAGCCGTCCTTGGTGATCAGCATGATTTCCAGCGCGTCGATGACGTGGTCCGGCAGCGTGACCTGGGCGGGATCCCAGTCCTGGCCGCCAAGCGACTTGAAATTCTGACCTCGATCGAATGGCACGTGGTCGTGGGGGTACCACGGTGTGGCAGTCTCGATGTGGCGGGTGTAGGTGTCGCTGACGACCGGTTCGAGCTCGAGCATCAACGGTGATGCGACGCGTTCTTGTGGCATGCAGTGAAACTAGCCCTCTTCGCGACCGGCGTCGACGCCGCCCGGTCCACCCGCGCAGTGTCGCGATTCGTTGGTAACCGGGTGGTGGTTCTGGGGATCCCCGATCCGCCCCGGAAGTCGTTGTGGCGCATTGACGTTGCACCTTGCGGAACCTCGGCAACGGCCTTCGGTGCCGCCCACCGCAACGGCTATCGCGGTTCGATCAGTGCGAAGGCCTGCTTGGCGACCTTAAGCATCCACCCGGTCACGGTCGGCCCGTGGTCACGGGGCCAGTTGAGCTGGAAGCTGACCACGTACGGCTGCTGCGTCTTGTCGACGGCGTACCAGCTGAAGGTCAGATCACCCGGCAGGCCACCGGCTTTCGCGCCGATGTACGGCCAGACGTTGCGGTCCAGCTGGATGCCCGACACCGCGGAGAGGATCTGTCTGACCGGCGCGGCCTTGCCGACAGCGTCGGCCTGCAGGGCCGCATGGATCCGGCAGATGTCCTCGGCGTTGCCGTACCACTCCGCGCCGTAGGACGACGCCGGGGTGTGGGCGCGGGTCGGATCGGGTTCGTAGGGAGTCGAATTCGCCTGCGCCAGCAGCTGGGCGCGGACCTGTGGTGACCCATGCTGCCACTGACTGCGCAGATCCGGCTTGCCCCAGCCGACCGAGAACAGCTCGTACATCGTGGGGAACGGCGTCATGCTGGCGGGGTCGTGGTGGCCCGCCGTGGCGAGCGCTTCGGAGATGGCGTGTGTGCCCATCTTCCCGATCAGCAGGTCGGTCGCCATGTTGTCGCTGGTCGCGATCATCTTCTCGGCGGCCGTCCGAACCGAAACATGCGCTCCGGCGGGCAGTTGCAGACCGGACGAGCCCACCGCCCGGCTCTTGTCGGTGACGGTCAGCTGATCGTCCCAGGAGACCGTGCCATCCTTGACGGCGCCGGCCAGGGCGTGCAGCACGTACAACTTGAAAATCGATGCGAGCGGCAAGGATTCGCCGTTGTTGGTTCCCGCAACCGGGTCGCAGTGCCCATTGTCGACCTTGGCGACCTGGTAGGAGTAGCGGGCGCCGGTCCTACCCAACACCGCATCGATGTCGTGCCACGAGTTGATCTTGGGCGCCTGGGTCTCGAGGTCGAACCGATCGACCCACCCGCCGTCGTCGGTGTGGATGCGGATGTCTTGTCGCGCACCGTAGGAGGACGTCAGATGCAACGTGGCCACACTGGCGCCCAGATCCACGCCGTTGAGGGTGAACGGACGGTCCCACCAAAGCCCCTCCATGGTGGTCTGCACCGATTTGACCATGTCCGGCGCGGCCAGCGTGCCCACTCCGACGGGACCGATGGGCCAGTCCGAGTTGAGCATGTCCAGCGTCTGCTGCGCCCGGATACCCGGCGGCGTGCGGACGTCGATCTGGCGGCCGGGATCGGCCGCGTTGGCCTGCGGTGAAGGGGAGGGCGCGCAGCCGGGCGCAAACGTCACTATCAGGGCGGTGGCGGCACTCAACGCCACCGCGCGGCGCCGTGCCGAGAACCCGCTAGCCAGCCAGCTTGTTGCCGGCAACGTCCATCACAACCTCGAATTCCAGCAGCGAGGCGCCGGTCGCCACCGGGTTGGCGCGCTCACCGGCATGGGCCGCAATGGCAGGCCCTTGCGCCCACGCCTGAAAAGCCTCTTCGGACTCCCACTGCGTCACGACGAAGTAGCGGTTCTCGCCCTTGATCGGGCGAAGCAGCTGAAACCCGAGGAAGCCGGGCTGGCTGTCGACCGCGTGCGCCCGGTGTGCGAACCGCTTCTCCAGCTCCGGACCGGCGTCGGCGGGTACTTCGATTGCGTTGATCTTCACCACTGGCGACATGCCGCTAGGCTACCCCTTCGCCCGGCCTGTCCAACTGCAGGGCGGGGCACGCAGGATGGTGAGATGCCCGGTGATCTGCTGACTTGCCGCGGGGGGCGCGGCGAGCCGTTGGTGCTGGTGCACGGCCTGATGGGGCGGGGCACCACGTGGTCGCGGCAGTTGCCGTGGCTCACCCGGCTCGGTGCCGTGTACATCTACGACGCCCCGTGGCATCGGGGCCGCGGCGTCGACGACCCGCACCCGATCAGCACCGAACGGTTCGTGGCCGACCTGGCCGACGCGGTGAGCGCGCTGGAAGCGCCGGCGACGCTCATCGGGCATTCGATGGGCGCCCTGCACTCGTGGTGTCTGGCGGCGGAGCGTCCGGAACTGGTTTCCGCGCTGGTGCTCGAGGACATGGCCCCGGACTTTCGCGGCCGCACCACCGGTCCATGGGAGCCGTGGCTGCACGCGCTGCCGCTCGAGTTCGATTCCGCGGAACGGGTGGTTGACGAGTTCGGGCCGGTTGCCGGGCGGTATTTCCTGGAGGCCTTCGACCGCACGGCCACCGGCTGGCGCCTGCACGGTCAGGCCGCGCGGTGGATCGAGATCGCCGCCGAATGGGGCACGCGCGACTACTGGGAGCAGTGGCGAGCGGTGCGGGCCCCGGCGCTGCTCATCGAAGCCGGCAACTCCGTCACCCCGCCGGGGCAGATGCGGGAAATGGCCGAAACCAACGCTGCCGCAGCATATCTGCATGTCCCGGACGCGGGTCACCTGATTCACGACGAAGCGCCGCGTGCCTACCGCGAGGCGGTCGAGTCCTTCTTGGCGACGCTGCCCGCGCGCGACTGATGCAGCGCCGACCGGGTGCCCGACCGCCGATGTGAAAATCGCAGCACGATATGATAAATTCTTCAATCGTTCAAGTCTAGAAAGTTTGTAGTCTTCAGGAGCTTTATGGTGACGGAGCCGCTGTACAAGCTCAAGGCGGAGTTCTTCAAGACGCTGGGCCATCCCGCGCGGGTCAGGATCTTGGAGCTCCTCGTGACGGGCGACAAGTCGGTCGCCGAGTTGCTGCCCGAGGTCGGGCTCGAAGCGTCGAATCTGTCGCAGCAACTCGGCGTGCTGCGCCGAGCCGGTGTGGTCGAGGCGCTGCGGGACGGCAACACGATGATCTACTCGATCGCCTCCCCGGATATCGCCGAACTGTTGATGGTGGCGCGCAAGGTTCTCACCGGAGTGCTCAGCGACCGTGTGGCGATGCTGGAAGGCCTGCGCACCGGCGGAGCGGAGTAGCGCGCATGGGCTGGATCAAGAAAGCCTTCAGCGTCGGCCGGATCGCCGAACCCGCACCCCCCGCACCGGAGCCGATGACCGAACCGCCTGCCGGAGTGCGTGGTTCGCTTCAGATCCGGCACGTCGACGCGGGATCGTGCAACGGCTGCGAGGTGGAAATCGCGGGCGCCTTCGGGCCCGTGTACGACGCCGAGCGGTACGGGGCCCGCCTGGTGGCCTCGCCGCGCCATGCGGATGCGCTGCTGGTGACCGGTGTCGTGACACACAACATGGCCGGCCCGCTGCGCACCACCATCGAGGCCACGCCGCGGCCCCGGCGGGTGATCGCCTGTGGGGACTGCGCCATCAACCGAGGCGTCTTCACCGACGCCTATGGCGTGACGGGCGCGGTCGGCGAGGTGGTGCATGTGGATGTGGAAATCCCGGGATGCCCGCCGACGCCGAGTCAGATCGTCGCGGCTCTGCGGTCAGTGACCGGCAAGTGACCGCGGGGCTGGCGACCGGTGCGGCGACCGCACCAAACATGCTGCGCCGCAACGACTCCGCTTCCATCCCCGCCGGGGTGCTGACCTCGCTGCTGGGCGCGGCCGGGGTGTGGGCGGGCGCAGTGGGAATGTTCGGTCACGTGCGCGCGGTCCGCATCGGATGGTTGCTTCCGCTCTCCGGCGTCCAGCTGGGTCTGGATCCGCTGGGCGGATTCTTCACGGCGCTCACGGGAGCGGTCGCGATCGTGGTGGGGCTGTACACGATCGGGTATGCCCGGCGCGAGCGGCTGGGTCCGGTCACCCTGGCGGTGTTGCCCGTCTTTGTCGCGGCGATGCTACTGGTGCCGGCCGCGGCGTCGGTCACCACCTTCCTGCTGTTGTGGGAGTTGATGGCGGTGGCGTCGTTGGTGTTGGTGCTGACCCACCACAGCCATGCGGCGGTTCGCTCCGCTGCGTTGGTGTACGCCGTGATGACCCAGTTGGGGTTCGTGGCGATACTGGTCGGCCTCATGGTGTTGTCGGCGGCCGGTGGCGCGGACCGGTTCGCCGACTTGCACGCGATACCGCAGGGCGCGCGCACCGCGGTGTTCGGCTTGACGCTCGCGGGGTTCGGTTCGAAGGCCGGACTGGTACCGCTGCACGCGTGGTTGCCGCGAGCCCACCCCGAGGCGCCGAGCCCGGTGTCTGCGTTGATGAGCGCGGCGATGGTCAACCTCGGCGTCTATGGCATTTGCCGCGTCGATTTGCAGCTGCTCGGCCCCGGGCCGCGCTGGTGGGGCCTCACCATGATGGTCGTCGGCGGGTTGTCGGCGCTCTACGGCGTGGTGCAGGCGTCGGTGGCCACGGATCTCAAA
The DNA here is from genome assembly GCA_963732835.1 of uncultured Actinomycetota bacterium. Classification (GTDB taxonomy): domain Bacteria; phylum Actinomycetota; class Actinomycetes; order Mycobacteriales; family Mycobacteriaceae; genus Mycobacterium. Next base: position 267,500 of record CAVTBA010000013.1, on the reverse strand, counting down.
CGGCTGCTTGCCTATTCGACAACCGAGAACCTCGGATTGATCACGCTGGCGTTGGGGGCCGCCACCCTGTTCGCGGCCGCCGGCGTGAACGGCCCGGCGACGATCGCCGCGGCCGCCGCCTTGCTGCACCTCGTCGCGCACGCGGCGTTCAAAAGCCTCGGCTTTCTCGCCGCGGGGTCGGTATTGGCCGCGACCGGGCTGCGTGACCTCGACCGGCTGGGCGGTCTGGCCCGCCGGATGCCGGCGACGACCACGCTGTTCGGGGTGGCCGCGCTCGGGGCGTCCGGGCTGCCGCTGGGCGCCGGGTTCGTCAGCGAGTGGCTGCTGGTGCAGTCGCTGATCCACACGGCTCGAGAGCATTCCGCCGTCTTGGCGTTGACCACGCCACTGGCAGTCGGGGCGGTCGCGCTCACGACGGGTCTGGGCGTGGCGGCGATGGTCAAGGCGTTCGGGATCGGTTTCCTGGCGCGGCCGCGCTCCGAGCAGGCCGAGCGGGCTCGGGAGGCGCCGCGCACCATGCTGGCCGGTATGGCCATCGCGGCGGCGGCCTGTCTGATGCTGGCCGTGGCGCCCGCGGTCGTCGCACCCGCGCTGCGCCGGGCGATCGCGGCGCTCCCGGCGGCCCGGGCGATTGAGTTCACCAGTCTCGGCGCCGTGGTGCGACTGCCCGGCCTACCGGGGTCGATCGCACCCGGCGTGATCGCCGCCGGCGTGGTGCTGGCCACGCTGAGCGCGGCCGTGCTGGCGGGCTGGCGCCGGAGCCGCCGTCCGGCGGCCGAAACCCTGCCGCTATGGGCTTGTGGCGCGGACGATCTCACCCCGCGCATGCAATACACGGCCACGTCCTTCGCCGAGCCGCTGCAACGGGTCTTCGACGACGTCCTGCGTCCCGACACCGACATCGAAGTCACTCACACCGCCGAGTCGCGTTATCTGGCCGACAAGATCACCTACCGCAGCAGAATCACCGACGCGATCGAGGAACGTTGCTACACGCCGGTGATCCGGGCGGTCGCGGCCGCAGCCGGATTGGTGCGGCGCGCCCACACCGGCAGCGTGCACCTGTATCTGGCTTACGGTGCACTCGGTGTGCTGATCGTGCTGGTGGTCGCCCGATGAACGTCCTGTCCTACGTCGCGGGAGCGGTCCAGATCGGCGGCGTCATGGTGGGGGCGCCGCTGGTGGTGGGGCTGACCCGGCAGGTGCGCGCCCGCTGGGAAGGCCGCGTTGGCGGCGGCATCCTGCAGCCGTGGCGCGACATCGTCAAACAGCTTGGGAAGCAGCGGATCACGCCGCGTGGCACGACGGTGGTGTTCGCGGCCGCACCCGCGATCGTCGCCGGAACCACACTGCTGATCGCCGCGATCGCACCGCTGGTCGCCACCGGATCGCCGCTGGACACCAGCGCCGACCTGTTCGCCGTCGTCGGGCTGCTGTTCGTGGGCACCGTCGCGCTGACCCTGGCCGGCATCGACACCGGCACCTCGTTCGGCGGCATGGGCGCCAGCCGCGAGATCACCATCGCCGCACTGGTCGAGCCCACCATCTTGCTGGCGGTCTTCGCGCTGTCCATGCCGGCGGGATCGGCCAATCTCGGTGCCCTGGTGGCGCATACGATCACCCATCCGGAGCAGGTGGTGTCGCTGGCCGCGGTGCTGGCGTTCGCCGCGCTGGTGATCGTGATCGTCGCCGAGACCGGACGGCTGCCGGTGGACAACCCGGCCACCCATCTCGAGCTGACGATGGTGCACGAAGCGATGATCCTCGAATACGCCGGTCCGCGCCTGGCCCTGGTCGAGTGGGCGGCCGGGATGCGCCTGACCGTGCTGCTGGCGCTGTTGGCAAACCTGTTCGCGCCGTGGGGCATTGCCGGAGGCCGGCCCGGCGTCCTCGACATCGTCATCGGGGTGGCGGCGGTGGCGGTCAAGGTCGCGTTGCTGGCGGGACTGCTGGCCACCGTCGAGGTGTTCGTCGCCAAGCTGCGGCTGTTCCGGGTGCCCGAGTTGCTGGCCGGATCGTTCCTGTTGGCGTTGCTGGCGGTCGTCGCCGCCAACTTCTTCGTGGTGCCGACATGACGTACCGGACGTTTTCGGTGCTCGTCGACCTGGCCGCCGGCGGGCTGCTGCTGGCCGCGGTGCTGATCGTGTGGCGCCGCGACCTGGTCGCCATCATCCGTCTGCTGGCATGGCAGGGCGTCGCCCTGGCGGCCATCCCCGTCCTGCGCGGGGTGTACGACGGCGACGGTGCGCTCGTCGGCGTCGGTGTGGCCGTGCTGATCCTTCGGGTTGCCGTGCTGCCGCGGCTGCTGGCGCGCGCGGTCGGCGCCGAGTCGCAATCGCGCCGGGAAGCCACCCCATTGGTGAACACCGCCACGTCGCTACTCATCACCGCCGCACTGACATTGGCCGCGTTCGCCGCAACTCAACCCCTGGTGACCCTGCAGCCCGCCGCCACGACCACCGCGGTGCCGGCGGCGACCGCGGTGGTGCTCATCGCCCTGCTCGTCATGGTCACCCGGCGGCATGCGGTGTCGCAGGCCGCGGGGTTCCTCATGCTGGACAACGGAATCGCCGCCACCGCGTTTTTGCTCACCGCCGGGGTGCCGCTGATCGTCGAACTCGGGGCGTCGCTGGACGTGTTGTTCGCGGTCATCGTGATCGGCGTACTGACGGGCCGCCTGTCTCGCGCTTTCGGCGGAGCCGACCTGGACGCATTACAGGAGCTGCACGACTGATGACCACCGGTTTACTGCTCGCCGCGATCCTCACCCCCGTCGGTGCGTCGCTCGCCGTCCTGGTTGCCGGATGGCGCAGGGCGACCGCGACGCTGATCGTATTGTCGTCCGTGACGGTGCTCGGATGTGGCGCGGCGCTCGCGTTCCGAGTCGGATCGGGCACCCGGTTCGCGCTGGGCGGACTGCTGCGACTCGACGCGCTCAGCGCCACGATGCTGATCGTCATCGGAATCGTCGCCACACTGGCCACCTGGGCCAGCATCGGCTACCTCGACGCCGAACTCGCGCACGACCACACCGACATTCGCGGTGCCCGGCTGTACGGGGCCCTGACGGCCGGCTTCCTCGCCGCGATGGTTGTCGCGGTGTGCGCCAACAACATCGGCGTGATCTGGATCGCGATAGAAGCGACGACGGTGATCACCGCCTTCCTGGTCGGGCACCGCCGTACCCGCAGCGCGCTGGAAGCGACCTGGAAGTACGTCGTGATCTGCTCGGTCGGCATCGCCATCGCCTTTCTGGGCACCGTGCTGCTGTACTACGCGGCCGAGCACGCCGGCGCGCCTGCCGCCGCGGCCCTGAACCTCGACGTGTTGACGGCGCACGCCGGCGGACTCGATCCCGGCGTCGCCCGCCTTGCGGGCGGGCTGCTTCTCGTCGGCTACGGCGCCAAGGCCGGGTTGTTTCCATTCCACACCTGGCTGGCCGATGCCCACAGCCAGGCCCCGGCGCCGGTTTCGGCGCTGATGAGCGGGGTGCTGCTGTCGGTGGCCTTTTCGGTACTGATCCGCCTCAAGCCGATCATCGGCACGGCCACCGGGCCAACCTTCATGCGGTCGGGCCTGCTGGTGATCGGGCTGGCAACGCTGGTGATCGCCGCCCTGATGCTGACGGTGACACCGGACATCAAACGCATGCTCGCCTACTCCTCCATGGAGAACATGGGCCTGATCGCGATCGCCGCGGCGGCCGGAACCACGCTGGCAATCGCCGCGCTGCTGCTGCACGTCCTGGCGCACGGGATCGGCAAGACGGTCCTCTTCCTGGCGAGCGGCCAGCTGCAGGCGGCGCACAACTCCACCACGATCGCCGACATCGGCGCCGTGCTGCGGCGCTCCCGCCTTATCGGTGCGTCGCTCGCCGTCGGTGTGATCGTGCTGCTCGGTCTGCCGCCTTTCGCGATGTTCGCCAGCGAGCTGGCCATCGTCCGTTCACTCGCCGACGCCCGGCTCACCTGGGCCCTCGCCGCGGGCATGTTGTTGGTCGCGGTTGCCTTTGCCGCGCTGGCCCGCAACTCGGGCCGAATCCTGCTGGGCGCCCCCGCCGCCGCACCCGAAATCGCCGTCCCGCGAACGGTGGCGGCGGCCCTGCTCGTCGGAATCGCCGCATCGGTCGCCCTCGGTGTCACCGCCGGCCCGCTGACCGACTTGTTCACCGCCGCGGCCGGTGACGTCGGGGGGCCGCGGTGAGGCCGCAATGGGAGCGCCAGCGCCTATCGCAGGACAGTGTGGCCGAGGCGGCAGAAGACCTGCTGGGCAAGGGGTTTCGTCTGGGCCTGGTGGCCGCCCACGACGACGGCACCGCCTTCCGGGTCGTTTATCTGCTCCTTGCCGGGTGGCCGGATCGGCGCGTCGAACTCGAATGTGTTGTGCCGAAGGATGATCCCGCGATCCGATCGCTGGCGTATCTGTCGTTTGCCGCCAGCCGGTTCGAACGAGAAATGGCGGACCTGTTCGGAATCCGCTGCGCCGGGCATCCCAAAGCGCGCCGGCTGGTGCGGCATGCGCACTGGCCCGAAGACTGGTATCCCATGCGCGGCAACGCGTCACCGGCCCCTGAATTCGATGGCGCCGGCCATTTTCCGTTCGTCACCGTCGAGGGGCCCGGTGTGTACGAGATCCCGGTAGGTCCCGTGCACGCCGGGTTGATCGAACCCGGCCATTTCCGCTTCTCGGTCGCCGGCGAAACCGTGCTGCGCCTCAAGGCCCGACTGTGGTTCGTCCACCGTGGCCTGGAGAAGCTGTTCGAGGGCCGGCCGGCCTGCGGCGCGGTCGATTTGGCCGAACGAGTCAGCGGCGACACCTCCGTTGCGCACGCGCTCGCCCACTGCCTCGCCGTCGAAGACGCCCTCGGGATGGAACTTCCGGACGAGGCGCACCGGTTGCGGGCGCTGCTGGTCGAACTCGAACGGCTCTACAACCACGCCGCCGATTTGGGCGCGCTGGCCAACGACGTCGGCTTCTCGCTCGCGCACGCGCACGCGCAACGCATCCGCGAGGACTTGTTGCGACTCAACGGCGCCGTCACCGGACATCGGCTGCTGCGCGACGCCGTCCGCCCCGGCGGGGTCGCGCTTCGGGCCCTGCCGGATGTCGCCGCGCTGCGGCGTATCGCCACCGACGTCGCCGAGGTCGCCGAACTGACTCTGGGCAACACCGTGGTCTATGACAGGTTCGCCGGGACCGCCGTCCTGCAGAAAGACGACGCCCACGCCCTCGGTTGCCTGGGCTATGTCGCGCGGGCCAGCGGCATGCGCACCGACGCCCGACTCGAACACCCCGCCACCGCGCTACCCGTCACCGAGATCGGCGCCGACGCGGGCGACGTCCTGGCCCGCTACACGTTGCGGCGCGACGAATTCGCCGCGTCCACCGAGCTGGCCTGCCACCTGATCGAATCGCACCGCGGTCCAACCGAATACGCCGAAAGACCGCCGGGGCCGCACGCGTCCCGCAGCGGCATCGGCATCGTCGAAGGCTGGCGCGGCACCATCGTCCACCGCGTCGAAACCGACGCCGCCAATCGGATCACCCGCGCGAAGATCGTCGACCCGTCATGGTTCAACTGGCCCGCGCTGCCCGTCGCGATGGCCGACACGATCGTCCCCGACTTCCCGCTGGCCAACAAGAGCTTCAACCAGTCCTACGCCGGCAACGATCTATGACGCGGCGCCCCTACGCCTCGCCGGCCAAGGCGAACCGCCCGTCGGCCGTCTGGGTGACCAGCCCGTCGGCAAGCAACGAATAGAGGGCGCGGTCGCGCTGGGCGGTATCGGTCAGCCACGCCACGTCAAGTTCCCCCCGGGTGACCGGGGAGTCGGTGGCGCGCAATACATCCAGCAACCTGCCGCGGACCTGCCGATCGGTTCCGGCGTAGGTCTGCACCCGCCGAGCCGGCCCCTGTGCCGGCGAATAGCCGGCGTCCCGCCACGCGCACCGGGCAAGCGGGCACAGCCCGCACCGCGGCGTTCGTGCGGTGCACACCGTCGCACCGAGTTCCATCAGGGCGACCGAAAACTGCGGCGCCGTGTCGTCGGTGGGCAGCAGCGCCGAGACCTCGGCCATGTCACGTGCGGCCGCCGCCGAACCGCCGTCGGCCAGCCCGCGCACGGCGCGGGCTACCACCCGGCGCACGTTGGTGTCCACCACCGGAACGGGTTGGCGGTAGGCGAAACAGGCGATGGCGCGCGCGGTGTAGCTGCCGATGCCGGGCAGGGTCAGCAGGGTGTCGACGTCGTCGGGAACCACGTCGTCGTGCTCGCGGGCGATGACGGTCGCGCATTCGTGCAAACGCTTGGCCCGCCTCGGGTAGCCCAGCTTGCCCCAGGCGCGCAGCACGTCGGCGGCGCTGGCGGCGGCGGTGGCCGACGGGGTGGGCCAGCGCCGCACCCAGTCCGACCAGATCGGCAGCACCCGCGACACCGGCGTCTGTTGCAGCATGAATTCGCTGACCAGGATCTGCCATGCGCTGACACCGGGCTCCCGCCAGGGCAGGTCGCGGCGGGATCGCTCGTACCATCCGAGCAACTCTTCGGCCGCAATATTTGGCCGTCCGTTCACCGGCGGATGCGGCATGATGTCAGCCATGCCTAACACCAGTCCGGTAACCGCGTGGAAAGCACTCAAAGAGGGTAACGAGCGATTCGTTGCCGGGAAGCCCCAGCATCCCAGCCAGAGTGTCGAACACCGGGCCAGCCTGGCCGCGGGGCAGAAGCCCACCGCGGTCGTGTTCGGCTGCGCGGACAGCCGGGTCGCGGCCGAGCTCATTTTCGACCAGGGTCTGGGCGACATGTTCGTCGTGCGCACCGCCGGACAGGCCATCGATTCGGCGGTGCTGGGCTCCATCGAGTTCGCGGTGATGGTCCTCGATGTGCCGCTCATCGTCGTCTTGGGTCATGACAGCTGCGGTGCCGTCAAGGCCGCCCTGGCCGCCATCAACGACGGTGCGATACCGGGCGGTTTCGTGCGAGACGTGGTGGAGCGGGTCGCGCCCTCGATCCTGATGGGCCGCCGCGACGGCCTGACTCGCGTCGACGAGTTCGAGGAACGACACGTGCGGGAAACGGTCGCCCAGCTCATGTCGCGTTCGACGGCGATCGCCGAGCGGGTGTCGGCGGGCACCCTGGCCGTAGCGGGCGCCACCTATCACCTCGCCGACGGGCGGGCGGCGCTGGTCGACCACGTCGGCGACATAGGCGAATAGGGGCGAATAGGGGTCGCGAGCCCGTTTTTCGGGGGGTCTCTAACACGGCGATCAGCCAGCAAACCCCGCGACACGCCGAGGCGGGTCAGGCAACTCTGCGTGACCTGGACCTACGCTGCAAACGTGCTGGATCTGGAACCGCGTGGCCCGCTACCTACCGAGATCTATTGGCGGCGCCGTGGCCTGGCCGTGGGCGTCGCGGTCGTCGTGGTAGGGATCGTGGTCGCCGCGGTCATCGCCTTCATGGGACACAACGCGGGTGCCAAGCCCGCCAGTGCCGACAAGCCCAATTCCGCTCAAGGCAAGCCGGGTTCGCCCGCACCGCAGGCGCCCCCGCCGGTCGCGCCAGGGGAGCAGCCCACCACGGTGGTGCCGCAACAGGGGCAGAACCCGGAGATGCCCACCCCGACCGCCGCGGTGCAGCCGCCGCCGGTGCTCAAAGAGGGCGACGACTGCCCCGATTCGACGCTGGCCGTCAAGGGCCTGACCAATGCGCCGCAGTACTTCATCGGTGACCAGCCGAAATTCACCATGGTCGTCACGAATATCGGCCTGGTGTCCTGCAAGCGTGACGTGGGGGCCGCGGTGCTGGCGGCCTACGTGTACTCGCTGGACAACAAGCGGTTGTGGTCGAACCTGGACTGCGCGCCGTCCAACGAGACGCTGATCAAGACCTTCACCCCGGGCGAGCAGGTGACGACCGCGGTGACGTGGACCGGGATGGGGTCCGCGCCGCACTGCCCGCTGCCGCGACCGGCGATCGGGCCGGGCACCTACAACCTCGTCGTGCAGCTGGGCAACCTTCGCTCGCAGCCGGTCCCGTTCATCATGAACCAGCCGCCACCGCCGCCGGGCCCGGTGCCCGGCCCGGGTCAGCCGGCCGCAGCGCCGCCGCCGGAGGCGCCGCCGGGCGCGCCGATCCCCGCCGGCTAGCGCTAGCTGAGCGGGTCGGCGATAGTCGACTCCGCGAGTTGCGACAGCCCCTCCCGCACGTGGCGCGCCCACATCGCGCCGATGCCCTCGACCGACTGCAGGTCTCCGGCGCTGGCCGCCAGCAGGCCCTGCAGCGTCCCGAACGACCGGACCAGTAGGTCGGAGTGGGCGAACTGCAGCCGCGGGATGCTGGCCAGCGCGCGGTAGCCGCGCGGGCTGACCGCCGAATCCTGCGCCTCCGCCGTCGTCGGATAGCCGAAAACCTTTGCCAGCGCGGTCAGTTCGAGCAGCTCGGTGTCCGAGAGGGCGTCCAGCTCGTCGAGCGTCGCGGTCATCTGCGCTTTGGACAGCGGCTCGGGGCTGGCGTGATAGTCGCGCACCGTCAGTTCGCGCGCGATGTCGTTGCCGCCCAGCAGCTCGTCGAGCTGCAGCCGCAGCTGGCGCCCGTCGGTGCCCAGCTCGACGACGTCGTAGTCGATCACCAGGCCGATCCGCCGGACCAGCTCGAGCCGCTGCACCACCGTCATCACGTCGCGCAGCGTGACGAAGTCCTCGATCTCGGCGAGCGACAGCTGCCTGCTCACCTCGTCGAGCCTGGTCTTGTACCGCTCCAGGGTCGCGATCGCCTGATTGGCCCGCGACAGGATGGTCGCGGAATCGGCCACCACGTGGCGTTCCCCGCCGACGTAGACGGTCACGATGTTCATCGAGTGACTCACCGAGATCACCGGGTAGCCCGTCTGAATCGCCGCCCGTTCCGCCGAGCGGTGCCGCGTTCCCGATTCGTCGGTGGGTATCGACGGATCCGGCACCAACTGCACGTTGGCCCGCACGATGCGACTGCCGTCGGTGGACAGCACGACGGCGCCGTCCATCTTCGCCAGCTCACGCAGCCGGGTCGGCGCGTACCGGACGTCGAGGGCGAAGCCGCCGTCACAGATGGCCTCGACGGCTTCGTCGTTACCGAGGACGATCAGCGCGCCGGTGCGGCCACGCAGGATGCGCTCCAGGCCGTCTCGCAGCCCGGTGCCCGGAGCCAGGCGAGCGACGGTCTCACGCAGTGTCGGACGAGTCACAGCGTGTCATTGTGCGGCCCCACAGCGTTATGCGTCCAGCCGTTGCGGGGCTCGGCGATGGCTTTCATGTGTTGCAGCGCCGCGACGATGGTCGGCGCCCGCAGCGCCCGCATCCCGCTTGGCACTATCTCGCGTCGAGGGTCGTCGCCGTCCGGGATGAGCGCGATGCTGAATCCCTGGCGCGCGGCCTCACCCAGCCGCCGCTCCATGCCGCTGACCCGGCGCAGGTCGCCCGCCAGCCCCACCTCGCCGATCATCACCGCCGTCGTGGGCAACGGCAGATCGGCGTAGGCCGAGGCCAGCGCCATCGCCACCGCCAGGTCCGAGGAGGGATCGGTCAACCGCATGCCGCCCACGGTGGACAGGTAGATGTCGTTGACACCGACGGTCAACCTGCCGTGCTTTTCCAGCACGGCGCTGATCATGGCGGCCCGGGAGTGGTCGATCCCGCTGACGGCGCGGCGCGGCGAGCCGCCCCCCGGGGTCGCCAGCAGCGCCTGGACCTCCCCGATGAGCGGTCGCTTGCCGTCCAGCGTGACGGTTATCGCGGTCCCGGCGACCGGCGCCGGCCGCTGGTCCAGGAAAAGGTTCGACGGGTCGGACACGTCCTCGATCCCGTTGTCGTGCAGCATGAAACAGCCGACCTCGTCGGCGCCGCCGAACCGGTTCTTGATCCCGCGGACCATCCGCAACGCCCCGTTGCGGTCGCCCTCGAAGTGCAGCACCACGTCGACCAGATGCTCCAGGGAGCGGGGTCCGGCGATGGCCCCGTCCTTGGTGACATGGCCGACCAGGATCAGCGCGACGCCGCCGGCCTTCGCGGCCGCGGTCAGCGCGGCGGTGACCGCGCGCACCTGCGTGACACCGCCGGCGACGCCGTCGGCCTCCGTCGTGGACATGGTTTGCACCGAATCCACGATCACCAGCGCGGGCCGCACCGTCGCGATGTGGTTCAGCACCGTGTGCACGTCGGATTCGGCGGCCAGGTAGACCTCCTGGGCATCCTTGCCGCCGCAGCCGATCCGGTCCGCGCGCAGCCGGATCTGGCCGGCGGATTCCTCACCGGAGATGTACAGCGCGCGGCGGCCCGAAAGAGCCCAGCGATGGGCGACCTTGAGCAGCAGCGTCGACTTACCCACGCCGGGATCGCCCGCCAGCAGCGTGACCGAACCGGGCACCACACCGCCCCCGAGCACCCGGTCGAGCTCCCCGATGCCGGTCGAGCGGTGCTGGCTGGCGTTGGGTTCGATGGAAGTGATCGGGACCGCTCGCGACGCCGACGCCGAAGCGAGCCCCGGGCGACGACCGCCGACCGCGCTCAGCACCGGCACCTCATCGACGGTGCCCCACGTGCCGCACTCTAAGCAGCGGCCCACCCACTTGGCGGTGACGTGCTGGCATTCGGAGCAGCGGTATTGGGAGCGCGGATTTGCCACGCCATGACGGTATCGAGGCGGTACGACAAATCTCCGCTATGACAGGCGGTTACGCCCGGCTAGCTTTGCTCCGGCGGGGCCAGCCCGGCCGAAACGGGCACCAGCACGGTCGCCTTGCCGGCCTTCTCGAAATTGAACGTGAAGTTGTACAGGAGGCCGTTGCTGATCGGCTTGGCCAGCATGACGGTCGCCTTGGCCGCATTGCTGGAGCCCATGGGCCCGGGCGCCACCTTCTGGCCCTCCGGCGTGCCGATCAACAGCATGCCGCCGGCGGGCAGTCGAGTGTCTCCGCTCAAGGCCACCGAGCCGACATCGCTGGTGATGCTCACCAGTCTGTCCGGCATGTCGGGCGACTTGTTGACGGCCACCAACACCAAGTCCACCGCCCGCCCCGGCTGCATGAAATCACCGGTCTGCGCGGCCTGCATGCGGATGTTGCGCAGCGCCACGTTGTTGAACGTGACTTTGTTGCCGTTGACGGCGGGCTCCTGGACGGCCATCTGCGAGACCTGACCGGCCCCGCAACCGCTCAGCAGGACGGCGACCACCGCGATGAGGCCGACGAGCGCGGCCCGGACGGTCGGCGCGGGCAGGCGGACGGGGAGGCTCATCTCGAAGCGGTTCACTCAACGCCTCCTGCTAGGCCGGTTCGACTGATGCAACTATGCACAGTAGTAGGAAGGTTTCGCGCGCGGTAGCGCGGGGCGTAAGACCAGCCCGGGACCCCTCCCCGGGGTGCCGCGCGGCGGCGCCGGGGCCGCTCGCGGGGCGCGATAATCGCATTGGTAATGTGCATCACTGCACGTTCTGCTCCCCCTGTCAACCCCTAATCTGCGCGTGTTGTGCCCCTGACCTGCATCGTTGCTCCGCACGCGATTGGGCGGCCGTGTTAGAATGAAGTAACGAAAGGGGCTCGAATCAGATGATCTTCAAGGTCGGCGACACCGTTGTTTACCCACATCACGGTGCTGCGTTAGTCGAGGCGATTGAAACCCGCACCATCAAAGGGGAACAAAAGGAATATCTCGTCTTGAAGGTGGCGCAGGGAGACCTGACAGTTCGAGTTCCCGCGGACAACGCCGAGTACGTCGGCGTCCGCGACGTCGTCGGGCAGGAAGGCCTCGACAAGGTGTTCCAGGTGTTGCGGGCTCCGCACACCGAAGAGCCGACCAACTGGTCGCGCCGCTACAAGGCCAATCTGGAAAAGCTGGCCTCCGGCGATGTCAACAAGGTGGCCGAGGTGGTGCGCGACCTGTGGCGTCGCGACCAGGAACGTGGTCTGTCCGCCGGCGAGAAGCGCATGCTGGCCAAGGCCCGCCAGATTCTGGTCGGCGAGTTGGCGCTCGCCGAGAGCACCGACGACGCCAAAGCGGAAACCATCCTCGACGAGGTTCTGGCCGCCGCTTCCTGAAGGCCCTGATTCTTCGGTGGTCACGGGGACGATCTCCTCGGGCACGGTCGTCGCCGTGGTTCCGGCCGCAGGGTCGGGGGAGCGACTGGGCGCGGGCATCCCGAAAGCGTTCTGCGAGGTCGACGGGCGCACCATGCTGGACCGCGCCGTCGGCGGGTTACTGGACTCCGGAGTTGTCGACCACGTGGTGGTCGCGGTGCCCGCGGCCCGGGTCGATGAGGCCAGGCGGGCCCTGGGCGAGCGGGCGACCGTCGTCGCAGGCGGAGCCGACCGCACCACATCGGTGAGCCTGGCCCTGGCCGCCCTCCCCGGTGACCCCCAGTTCGTGCTGGTGCACGACGCCGCCCGCGCCCTGACACCGCCCGCACTGATCGCGCGCGTCGTGGACGCGTTGCGGGCCGGGCACGACGCCGTCGTGCCCGCGCTGCCGCTGCATGACACCATCAAGGCCGTGGACGCCAACGGGGTGGTCCTGGGCACGCCCGAGCGGGCGGGCCTGCGCGCCGTGCAGACGCCGCAAGGCTTCAACCGTGACCTGCTGCTGCGCGCGTACCAGCGCGCGGGCACCGCCGCCTTCACCGACGACGCATCGCTCGTCGAGCATGTCGGGGGCCAGGTCCAGGTGGTCGCGGGCGACCCCCTGGCATTCAAGATCACCACCCAGCTCGATCTGTTGCTGGCCGAAGCGATCGTGCGCCGGTGAGCGGGTTGCTCCCGCTTCCAAGGGTCGGCCTGGGCGTCGACGTGCACCCGATCGAACCGGGGCGGCCCTGCTGGCTGGTGGGTCTGCTGTTTGCCGGCGCCGACGGCTGCGCCGGTCACTCCGACGGCGACGTGGGCGCGCACGCGCTGTGCGACGCGCTGTTGTCGGCCGCCGGAATGGGCGATATCGGCGCGGTGTTCGGAGTCGACGATCCTCGCTGGAAGGGTGTCAGCGGCGCCGACATGCTGCGCCACGTCGTCGACTTGGTGGCGCGCGACGGCTTCCGGATCGGGAACGCCGCGGTGCAGCTGGTCGGCAACCAGCCCAGGGTCGGTCCGCGCCGTGCCGAGGCGCAGCGCGTGCTTTCGGAGCTGCTGGGGGCGCCGGTCTCGGTGTCGGCGACCACGACGGACGGGCTGGGGCTGACCGGCCGCGGCGAGGGGCGCGCCGCGATCGCCACCGCATTGGTGATCCCCGCCGGCTAAGGCGCGCGCAGCGCCGGGCAACGCGGAACCACCCGGTAAGCTGGCACGTCGTGACCGATCGCGCCCGTTTGCGGCTACACGACACGGCGGCCGGTGCCGTGCGTGATTTCGTTCCGCTTCGCGAGGGCCACGTCTCCATCTACCTGTGTGGCGCCACGGTTCAGGGCCTGCCGCACATCGGCCATGTCCGCAGCGGGGTGGCCTTCGACATCCTGCGCCGCTGGCTGATGGCGCGCGGCTGCGACGTCGCGTTCATCCGCAACGTCACCGACATCGACGACAAGATCCTCAACAAGGCCGCCGCGGCCGACCGGCCGTGGTGGGAGTGGGCGGCCACCTACGAGCGCGCGTTCAGCGCCGCCTACGACGCGCTGGACGTCTTGCCGCCGTCGGCCGAGCCACGCGCCACGGGTCACATCACCCAAATGGTCGAATTGATGCAACGCCTGATCGAAACCGACCACGCCTACGCCGCCGGCGGGGACGTGTACTTCGACGTGCTCAGCTACCCGCAGTACGGCCAGCTTTCCGGTCACAAGATCGACGACGTCCACCAGGGCGAAGGTGTGGCCACCTGCAAGCGCGATCAGCGCGACTTCACGTTGTGGAAGGCGGCCAAGCCCGGCGAGCCGTCGTGGCCCACGCCGTGGGGCCGCGGACGCCCGGGCTGGCACCTGGAATGCTCGGCGATGGCGCGCACCTATCTGGGAACGGAATTCGACATCCATTGCGGCGGAATGGACCTGGTGTTCCCGCACCACGAGAACGAGATCGCGCAGAGCCGTGCCGCCGGCGACGGTTTCGCCCGCTACTGGCTGCACAACGGCTGGGTCACCATGGGCGGCGAGAAGATGAGCAAGTCGCTGGGCAACGTGTTGGCCATACCGGCGTTGTTGCAGCGGGTGCGGCCGGCGGAGCTGCGCTATTACCTGGGCAGCGCCCACTACCGTTCGATGCTGGAATTCTCCGACACCGCCCTGCAGGACGCGGTGAAAGCCTATGTGGGCGTTGAGGAATTCCTGCACCGCGTCCGCGTCCGCGTCGGTGCGCGTCGAACCCGGCGAATGGACGCGTAAGTTCGCCGAGGCGCTCGACGACGACTTGGCGGTCCCGGCCGCGCTGGCCGAGGTGCACCACGCCCGGGCCGAGGGCAACCGGGCGCTGGACGCCGGCGATCACGAAGGCGCGCTGCAGCATGCCCGCGCGATCCGCGCCATGATGGGCATCCTGGGCTGCGACCCGCTCGACGAGCGCTGGGAAACCCGCGACGAGACGTCGGCCGCGCTGGCGGCCGTCGAGGTGTTGGTGCGGGCCGAACTGCAGAGCCGGGAAAAGGCACGTGAGCAACGCAATTGGGCGCTCGCCGACGAGATCCGGGATCGGCTGAAGATCGCCGGCATCGAGGTCACCGACACCGCCGACGGGCCGCAGTGGGAGCTGGTGGCCCGCGAAGAAAAGCGCACCAAGTAGATGGCCGGCAATTCGCGGCGGCGCGGGGCGGTACGCAAAGCGGGAACCAAGAAGGGCGCCACCGTCGGTTCGGGCGGCCAGCGCCGCCGCGCGCTGGAGGGGCGCGGTCCCACCCCGCCGGCACACCTGCGTCCAAACCATCCCGCCGCCAAGCGTGCCCAGTCCCCGCCGCGGCGGCCGACCAAGCGGGCCACCGACGAGACGGAAACGGTGCTCGGGCGCAACCCGGTGCTGGAGTGCCTGCGCGCCGGTGTCCCGGCGACCGCGCTTTACCTGGCCCTGGGCACCGAGGCCGACGAGCGGGTCACCGAATGCGTGGCCCGCGCCGCGGATTCGGGGATCTCGATCCTCGAGGTGCCGCGCCCCGACCTGGACCGGATGACCAGCAACCACCTGCATCAGGGCATCGCGTTGCAGGTGCCGCCGTACAACTACGCCCACCCCGACGACCTGTTGGCGACGGCGTTCAATTCGCCGCCCGCGCTGCTGGTCGCGTTGGACAACATCTCCGATCCCCGCAACCTCGGCGCGATCGTGCGTTCGGTCGCGGCCTTCGGCGGCCACGGTGTGCTGATCCCGCAGCGACGTTCGGCGTCGGTGACGGCGGTGGCCTGGCGCACCAGCGCCGGGGCCGCGGCCCGCATTCCCGTGGCCCGGGCCACCAATCTCACCAGGACGCTGAAGGATTGGGCCGACCGCGGGATCCGGGTGATCGGCTTGGACGCCGACGGTGACACCGTCGTCGACGACATGGACGGCGCCGACCCGCTGGTGGTCGTCGTCGGCTCGGAAGGCAAGGGCCTGTCGCGGTTGGTGCGGCAGAACTGCGACGAGGTGGTGTCCATCCCGATGGCCGGGCACGCCGAGTCGCTGAACGCCTCGGTGGCCGCCGGGGTGGTGCTCGCCGAAATCGCGCGCCAGCGCAGGGGTTAACTGCGGTGCAGCGGCCCGTGCGCCTCGGCGCCGTGCTCGCCGCGCTGGTGATCGTCGCAGCCGTCCCGACGGCGTCCGCGGCGTCGCCCGACTTCGACCTGCAGGCCCATCGCGGGGGACGCGGCGAAACCACCGAGGAGTCGCTGCGCGCGTTCGCCAAGTCCATCGAATTAGGTGTCAGCACACTCGAACTCGACATCAACATCACCAAAGACGGGCAACCGCTGGTGTGGCACGATCCGACGATCGACGCCGAGAAATGCGCCGATACCGGACCCGCGTTCGACGGCGATCCGCAGTATCCCTACGTCGGCAAGCTGGTGCACGAGCTCACCCTGTTACAGATTCACACGCTCGACTGCGGCAAGCGGCTCGATGAGTTTCCCGATGCCGAGGTGGTGCGAGGCAACAAGATAGCCATCCTGCCGGAAGTGTTCGCGCTCGCCGATTCCTACCGCGCCGTCGTGCGCTACAACATCGAAACGAAAGTGGCGGCCGACAAGCCCGGCACGTCGGCCGAGCCGCAGCAGTTCGTCGACGTGATACTGGCGGCCGTCAGGTCGGCGGGCAAGGTCGACAGGGTGGAGATTCAGAGTTTCGACTGGCGGACCCTGCCGATCGTGCACCGGAACGAGCCGTCAATCCCGGTGGTGGCGTTGTACAACGCGCAGACCTGGGCGTCGGGGTCGCCGTGGCTCGCCGGTGAAAACGCCGCGCTGATCGGCGACCCGATGATCGGGGCGAAGCTCGTGGGTGCGGACGTCGTCTCGCCCGAGCACCAGCTGGTCAGCGGCAAACCGTATGTCGATCGCGCGCATTCGTTAGGGCTCAGGGTAATCCCGTGGACGGTCGACGAGGTCGCCACCATGCGCGACCAGATCGGCTATGGGGTCGACGGACTCATCACCGACTACCCGACCCTGTTGCGCGGCGTGCTGGCCGAACTCGGGATGCCGTTGCCGCCGGCCTACCACCGCGGTTAGGCGCCGAGCAGCCGCGCCGACGCCCACAGCGCGACCACCGCGATGACCAACGAGGTGGGCACGGTGCACAGCCCGAGGCGGGTGTATTCCCCGACGCCGGCATCGACATCGTGCTGGCGAAGCACCCGCCGCCACAACAGGTTCGACAGAGAGCCGACGTAGGTCAGGTTGGGGCCGATGTTCACCCCGAGCAGGACGGCCAGGATGGCGACCGGTCCGCTGGCCGCGACCAGCGGCAGCAGCACCAGGGTGGCGGGCAGGTTGTTCACGACGTTGGCCAGCACGGCGGCCACCGCGGCGATCGCGAGCAGCGCGGGCAGTGTCGACCCGGATGGCAGCACCGCCGACATCGCCCGGTCCATGCCGTTGAGCATGACCGACCGCACGACGATGCCCAGCGCGAGTACGAACACCAGGAAAGACACGTGCGCCGAGCGCGCGATGTCGGCCACCGAGGTGTGCCGACGGCGCAGGCTGCGCACGGCCAGCGCGGCGGCGCCGGCGAGCGCCACCCAGGCCGGGGCCACCCCGATGGACTGGGCCACCGCGAATCCTGCCAGCGTCAGCCCGACGACCACCAACACGAACACCGGCGGCCGCGGCGCGGGCCCGGGTTGTTCCGGGTGCGGCTGCACGCGCAGGTCGGCGGCGAAAAACCAGCGAAATATCGCATACAGCGTGACCACGGCACCCAGCCACGGCAACGCCATCAACAGGGTGAACCTCGTGAACGAAAGACCGGCGGTGTGAAACGCCAGCAGGTTGGTCAGGTTCGACACCGGCAGCAGCAGCGAGGCGCCGTTGGCCAGGTGCGCGGTGGCATAGGCATACGGCCGCACCGGGGTCCGCAGCCGGCGCACGGCGGCCAGCACCACCGGGGTCAGCAGCACGACCGCGGTGTCGAGGCTCAGCACGGCGGTGATCAAGGAGGCGATGACGAACACCCGCCGCAGCAGGCCACCCGACCCGACCCGTCCGCGCGCAATCACCGCACCCGCCGCCTCGAACAGGCCCTCGTCGTCGCACAGCTTGGCCAGCACCAGCACCGCGCCCAGGAAGCCGACCACCCCCGAGAGCTCGGCCACCTCCGCGGCCGCCTGGTGCACCGAGATGGCGCCGACCGCGATCAGGATGAGGGCCGCGGGAACCGCCGCCACCGCCTCCGGCCAGCCCCTCGGGCGCACGACGGCGAAGGCCAGGACGGCAGCGAGCAGCACCAGCGCAAGGGTCAGGGTCAATGTCTTAGAACCGCTTCACGCCCAGGGGTCCTCGCGCCGCCACACCGTCGGCAGGTGCAGCGCGACACCGTCCTGTGCGGCCAACTCGTCGAGGATGCGGATGGACACGTCCAGGTCGTCGCCCGCATAGGGCAAGGCCCGCAGCGGCTTTGACAACGGCCGGAAGAAGTCGTCCCAGTGAATGAGGATCACCCGGCGCGCTCCCACCGCGCGCACGGTCTCGGTCCAGTAGTCGATCAGGTAGGCCTGCGGCTGCAGCCCCAGCTGCCCGACGGACAGATAGACGGCGTCGGCGCGCCGGCCGGCCAGCGCGCCCGTGACGAATCCGGCGCTGCCCTGGATCAGCAGCCGCCGGCCGACGGCCGGTGGTGCACCAGCGTCGACCAGGCCTCGCCGCAGCGGTAGGCGGACGCCTTGACCGGCGGGGTCAGCGGCGCGTCGATCGTGCCGGGAAACCGGTCCGGCGGGCAGTGATGGGACTCGACGAGCGTCACGTCGTAGGCGCCCAACGCGATTGGCTCGCCGCTGGCGGCGACGACGAGCCGGTCCTCGGGCAGTCCGTATCCGCGTCCGACATTGGCCGCCGACTCGCCGCCGACCAGCCGTGCGCCGGTGCGGTCGGCGACCAGCGCGGAATCCAGCACGTGGTCGATGTGGGTGTGCACCGGGACGACGGCCTCCAGCCGGGACACCTTGGCCCGGGCCAGGCAGCCGTCCACGCGGGCCGGTGACGGCGTCACCTTGCCGGCGGCCACCCGCGCCAGGCCCGGCCGGGAGAAGTAGCCGTCGGTCAGCAGCGCCGACGTCCCGTCGTCGATGAGCAGCGTCGCCACGCCCATCCACGTCACCGATAGGGACCCGGGTTCGGCGGCGGGCGCGTCGAACCGATCCGCGTACCGTCCGAGGTCGGGCCGACCCAGTTTCAGCCGCATCAGCGAAACGCCCCGATCTCGACGCCGGCGGCCGTGAGCCGGTCGCGGACGGCGGTCGCGATCTGCACCGCGCCGGGCGAATCACCGTGCACGCAAACCGATTCCACGCCGACCGTGATCGGTGTGCCGTCGATGGCGGTGACCCGGCCGGAGGTCACCATGCCCACCACGCGGTCGGCGATCGCCGCCGGGTCGTGCAGCACCGCGCCGGGTTCGCGGCGGGACACCAGCCGGCCGTCCGCCCGGTAGGCGCGGTCGGCGAAGGCCTCGGCCACCGTGCGCAGGCCGCGGCGCGAGGCCTCGTCGAAAAACGCCGAGCCCGCCATTCCCAGCACCGGCAGCGCCGGGTCCACCATCCGCACCGCTTCGGCGACCGCGGCCGCCTGGTCGCGGTTGGTCACGATCGTGTTGTACAGCGCGCCATGGGGTTTGACGTAGGACACCGCGGAACCCGAGGCGTGCGCGATCGCCTGCAGCGCGCCGATCTGATACACCACGTCGGCGGTGAGGTCGTCGGCGGCGACGTCGATGAAGCGCCTGCCGAAGCCGGCCAGGTCTCGATAGCTCACCTGCGCCCCGATGCGGACGCCGCGCTCGGCGGCCGACCGGCAGACCCGCAGCAGGCCGGCGGGATCCCCGGCATGGAATCCGCACGCCACGTTGGCGCTGGTGACGATCCGCAGCATGGCGTCGTCGTCACCGAGACGCCAGACGCCGAAGCCCTCGCCCAGGTCGGCGTTGAGGTCGATACGGCCACTCGCACAGCTTATGGGCACGTTAAGTGGCGGCCTCGCGGCGCCGCCCCAGCAGCCAGCAGAACAGATAGATCAGGAACGAAATCCCTGCGACGAAGACCGACACCGGGACCCCGGGCGCCAGCGACAGCACGATGCCGCCGACGGCCGACACCTCGGCGAAGACCACCGAGGCCACCATCGCCGCCGCCGGCGAGGCCACCACTCGGGCGGCCGCGGCCGCCGGCGTGATCAGCAACGACATCACCAGCAGCGCCCCGACGATCTGCACGGCCTGCGCGGCCACCACACCGACCAGCGCGGCGAACACGATGCCCAGCGCGCGAACCGGCACGCCGCGGGCCGCGGCGACGTCGGGATCGACGGTGGCGAACAACAGCGGGCGGTAGCACATCGCGATGACGGCGATGACGAGCAGGCACACCAGCGCCAGCATGCTCAGCCCGGTGTAGCCGACGCCGACGATCTGTCCGGTGAGCAACGCGAAGCTGGTCGCGGTCCGGCCCGGGTAGAGGTAGATGAACAGCACCGCCAGACCCAGCCCGAAGGCCAGCACCACGCCGATCACCGAATCGCGTTCGCGGGCCCGCCGCCCCAGAACGCCGAACAGCGCGGCCGCCAAGGCGCTGCCGACCAGCGCGCCCACCCCGACCTCGACGCCGACCAGCAGCGCGAAAGCCGCTCCGGTCAAAGACAATTCGCTCGAACCGTGCACGGCGAACGACATCTGACGCATCACGATGAACGGCCCGATCAGCCCGGCCACCAGTCCCAGCAGCGCGGCCGCGAGCAGCGCTTGCTGGACGAAGTCGTGGCCGAGCAGGTGGGCGGTGACGTCGAAGGCGAACAGGTGGTCCAGCACGTCGGTGAGCCGGCGGTTCACTGATGGGCCCAGTCGGTCGGCTCGCCCACCACCACGTAGCGGTCCTTGACCTTCACCACCTGGATGTCGGCCCGGTACAGCATGGAGAGTGTCTCGGTGGTCATCACTTCTTCGACGGTGCCGATCCGGAATCGCCCATCGACCAGATATACCAGCCGGTCCACGTACGGCAGGATCGCATTGAGATCGTGGGTGACGACGATGACGGTGGTCCCCGCGTCCCGGCGGCGGCGGTCGATCAGCGCGGAAACCAGCTTCGCGTTCGCCGGGTCCAGGGCCAGCAGCGGCTCGTCGCACAGCAGCAGCATCGGATCGCTGACCAGCGCCTGCGCGATGCGCATCCGCTGCAGCTCGCCACCGGACATCACGCCCACCCGGACGTCGGCCAGGTGTTCGGCGTTGACCTGTCGCAGCGCCTCCCGCACGGCCGCGCGGCGGCGGGCCCGGTCGGCGGATCGCAGCGGCATGCCGCCCCAGCGATGTCCGTCGACGCCCAGCCGAACCAGGTCGCGTCCCCGAAGCATCACGTCGTGGTCCATCGGTCGGTGTTGCGGCACGTAGCCGACGCGGCCGCTGCCCGAGCCCATCGGCTTTCCGTCCACCAGCGCGACACCGGCGGACAGCGACAGCTGCCCCAGCAGCACCTTGAGCAACGACGTCTTGCCGCTGCCGTTGGGGCCGAGCACCGCGATGAACTCGCCGCGCGACACCGACAGGTCGAGGTGGTCCCACAGCACGCGGTCACCGAACGCCAGCCGCGCACCGCGCAGCGAGACGGTGTCCGGGTAGCGGTCGACGGCCGGGACCGCGTCGAGGCTCACGGCTGTACTGACCGGCCCGACTGCAGCGCGGCCAGCAGCTGGTTGACCGTGTTGCGCTGCCAGGTCAGGTAATCGGTGCCGTCGGGCAGGGTCTCGGTCACTTCGGTCACCGGCACGCCCGCGCGCCGCGCGGCGTCCCGCAGGCCGTTGATCGCGGCGGTCGAGGTCTGCGGGTTGACCAGCAGCGCCGACACCTGGCGGTGGTCGATCAGGTCGAGGACGAACGCCATGTCGGCCGGCGACGGGATCCGTTTCGTTCTCGTTGGCCGCGGTGAAGGCGGGCGGTGTGCGGTTGATCAGGCCGGACGCCGCCAGCAGGTAGTACCCGACGGGTTCGGTCGCGATGACCCCGGTGCCGGGGTAGGCGCTGGCGATGGCGTGTTCGGAGATGGCGATCGTGTCGGCGCCGCGGCAGAACTCGGCGGCGTTGGCGCGGTAGTCGGCGGCGTGGGCCGGGTCGATCACGGCCATGCGGTCGGCGATCGCGAAGGCGACGGATTTGGCGACGTCGAGGTCGTAGAAGACGTGCTCGTTGGCCGGCGGCTCTCCGGTGGTGGGCCTCCTGAGGAACGAGTAGGCGCCGATCGATTTCACGCCCGGGATGCCCGGCCAGCACCTGGTCCACCCAGGGGTCGTAACCGCCGCCGTTGTACACGACCAGGGTGGCGTCGGTGATGGCGGCGGCGTCCGACGGGCTGGCTTGGTAGGAGTGTGGGTCGGTGTCACCCCCGGTCAGGATGGACTTGACCGCGACGTGGCGGCCGGTGATGGCGCTCGCCACGCTGCCCCATACGTCGGTGGAGGCCACGACGGTGGGGGCCGCGTGCGGATGCGCCGGGCTGCCGCACCCGGTGGGTGCCGCGCCGGCAGCCAGCAGGACCAGCACGGCAGGCAGCCAACGCCGCGCGCCGGCCACCTTGCTTCGTCCCCGCTTCAGCGCCATGCGCACGTCCGATTTCCTCTCACCGGCCGGGCGGCCGACCCATAATACTAATGAAAATCGTTTCCATTACAAAGTGGCGAGTGCCGAGCCGCGTAGGCGCGCATGCGGATGCGCGGTAGCGTCACCGAACGTGAGTCCCGCATCGCGCCGGCGTGCGACTCTGGCGTCGTTGGCGGACGAACTGAAGGTTTCGCGCACCACGATCTCGAACGCCTTCAACCGGCCGGATCAGCTCTCCGCCGACCTACGCGAACGCGTGCTCGCGACGGCCAAGCGGCTGGGCTACCCCGGCCCCGACCCGGTCGCGCGATCGCTGCGCACCCGCAAGGCGGG
This sequence comes from uncultured Actinomycetota bacterium, assembly GCA_963732835.1. Taxonomy (GTDB): domain Bacteria; phylum Actinomycetota; class Actinomycetes; order Mycobacteriales; family Mycobacteriaceae; genus Mycobacterium. The sequence goes on along the minus strand of CAVTBA010000013.1, from coordinate 244,949 downwards.
TGCGGTCGGGCTGGTGATGGCCGAACCGTTGACCTACTTCTTCAGCGACCCGGCGGCGCGGGATTTCGTCGCCGGAGTCGCCCAGTCCTGCGAAGAGCTGGGGCAGGGACTGCTGCTGGTGGCCGTCGGGCCCGGCCGCAGCATCCAGGACGGGACGGGCGCGGTGCTCGGCGCCGGTGTGGACGGCTTCGTGGTGTATTCGGTCTGCGAAGAGGACCCGTACCTACAGGTCGTCCTGCAGCGCCGGTTGCCGGTCGTGGTCGTCGACCAGCCGAAGGGACTCTCCGGCGTGTCCCGGGTGGGCATCGACGACCGGGCGGCGATGCGCGAGCTGGCGGACTACGTGCTCGGGCTGGGGCATCGCGAGATCGGGCTGCTGACCATGCGGCTGGGCCGGGACCGCCGGCAAGGGCTGGTGAACGCCGACCGGCTGCGGTCCCCGGCGTTCGACGTGCAGCGTGAACGCATCATCGGGGTGTGGGAGGCGATGACGGCCGCCGGCGTTGACCGCGATGCGCTGACCGTGGTGGAGAGCTACGAGCACCTGCCGGACTCCGGCGGGGCCGCCGCCAAGGCGGCGCTGGAGGCCAATCCGCGGATCACCGCGCTGATGTGCACGGCGGACATCTTGGCCCTGTCCGCCATGGATTACCTTCGCGCACATGGCATTTACGTTCCCGGTCAGATGACCGTCACCGGTTTCGACGGTGTGCCCGACGCGATCGGCCGGGGGTTGACCACGGTGTCGCAGCCGAGCTTGCAGAAGGGCCGCCGGGCGGGTGAGTTGTTGTTGAAACCGCCGCGGTCGGGCCTGCCGGTCGCCGAACTCCTGGACACCGAGTTGATTCGGGGCCGCACCGCGGGACCGCCCGCCTAACGCCGTGCTAGCTAAGTCTTCGGTGTCGCCGATCAACAACCGCACCGCCAGATCCAGTCGCTTGCTGACGTCGGTCGCCGAGGCGCGCCGGGTGAGCCAGGCGAGCAAATTGGACAGCCAGACGTCGGAGATCACCCGGGCGATGTGGTACTGGTCCTCGGTCGGTTCGCCGTCGGCCATCGCGCGGGCGAACATGGAATCGATGAGCTTCTCGACCTGGTCGACCTCGCTGGCCGCCGAGGCGTCGGCGAAGACGTAGGCACGCGTCATGGCCTCGGTGAGCAGGGGATTGCGCTGCATCGCACGGTTGAGCTTGCCGACCATGAAGTTGAGCCGCTGAAACGGCGTGCCGCCCGCGACCGACGAGCGGTCGGTCTTGGCGTCGATGCGGCTGAACTCCCGGCCCAGGGCCGACACCAGCAGGTGCACCTTCGACGGGAAATACCGGTACAGCGTGCCCACCGCCACGTCGGCGCGGTCCGCGACGGCACGCATCTGGACCGCCTCGTAGCCACCCTTGGACGCGATGGCCATGGTGGCGTCCAGGATGCGCTTGCGGCGTTCCCGCTGTGCCTCCGAGCCGAGTTCGGACTCCGCCAATACCGCCACGTTCATGACCTCCCGCGGCTGCGAGTCAGAAGCGCGGCTCGAGTTGGCACTGGCTGGCATGTGACGGGTTGCTCCTGTTCCTGGCGGCTCGCTTGCAAACGATACGCATGCTGAGTGTGAATTTCCCACCTCCGTACCGCCGGGACAGCCGCGTGTGCTGCTGCGATGGCGTTCGACTTGACGGTCGATCGCTGGCACTATTAGAACACGTTCTAGTCTGCGAGGAGGCGGGTTGCGCAGCGACCCGAGGCAAGCAGGAGAATCGAGAGCTAGGGGTCGTAGGGCCCCACGTCACGTCGAGCAGAAGGACGCGGAGGTCCCCAGGGTGGTAGCGACCGTCACAGACGAACAGTTCGCCGCGCGTGCCCTGGTGCGCGACTGGGCCCGCAATTCGACGTCGGGGCCGGGCGGGACGACGGCGATCCGCGCGGTCGAGCAGGGTGACGCCGACGCGTGGCGCCCGGTGTTCGCCCGGCTGGCCGAGCTGGGCATTTTCGGTGTCGCGATCCCGGAGGACCACGGCGGGGCCGGCGGCAGCGTCGAGGACCTGTGCGCGATGGTCGAGGAAGCGGCCAAGGCGCTGGTACCCGGGCCGGTGGCGACCACCGCGCTGGCGACGCTCGTCGTCACCGTCCCCGAGCTGTCTGGCGCAACTGGCCGCCGGCGAACGCTTCGCCGGGCTGGCGCTGGAAGGCCCGGAAGGTAAGGGGGCCCGGTTCGACGGCGAAACCTCGCGCGCGTCGGGCGTCCTGCCGTTGGTGTTGGGCGCCGCCGAGGGCGGCGTCCTGTTGCTGCCGGCAGGCGGGAAGTGGCTGCTGGTCGACACCGCCGGCGACGGCGTGCAGATCGAGCCGCTGCAGGCCACCGACTTCTCCCGGCCCGTTGGCCCGGGTGGTGCTGACGTCCGCCCCGGCCACCGCGATCGCGGCGTCGCAACGACGCGTCGAAGAACTGGCGGCGACCGTGCTGGCGGCCGAGGCGGCCGGCGTGACCCGGTGGGCGCTGGACACCGCCGTCGACTACGCCAAAGTCCGCGAGCAGTTCGGCAAGCCGATCGGCAGCTTCCAGGCCGTCAAGCACCTGTGCGCGGAGATGCTGTGCCGCGCCGAGCAGGCCGAGGTGGCCGCCGCCGACGCCGCCCGCGCCGCAGACGGATTCCGATCCCGACCAGTTCGCCATCGCGGCGGCCCTGGCCGCGAGCATCGGCATCGCCGCGGCGAAGGCCAACGTCAAGGACTGCATCCAGGTGCTCGGCGGCATCGGCTGCACCTGGGAGCACGACGCGCACCTGTACCTGCGCCGGGCGCACGCCATCGGCGCATTCCTCGGCGGCGCCGAACGCTGGTTGCGCCGTGTCACCGAACTGACCCAGGGCGGTGTGCGGCGGCGCCTGGGTATCGACCTCACCGACGTGGAGGGCCAGCGCGCGGAGATCGCCGCGGCCGTCGCCGAGGTCGCCGCGCTGCCCGTCGAGAAGCGGCAGGCGGCGCTGGCCGAGGCCGGGCTGCAGGCGCCGCACTGGCCGGCGCCGCACGGGCGTGGCGCGTCGCCGGCCGAACAGCTGCTGATCGATCAGGAGATGGCCGTGGCCGGCGTGGCCCGTCCGGACCTGGTGATCGGCTGGTGGGCGGCGCCGACGATCCTCGAACACGGCACGCCCGAGCAGATCGAGCGCTTCGTGCCGGGCACCCTGCGTGGTGAATTCCTGTGGTGCCAGCTGTTTTCCGAGCCGGGAGCCGGCTCCGACCTGGCGTCGCTGCGCACCAAGGCGGTGCGCGGCGAGGGCGGCTGGCTGCTCACCGGGCAGAAGGTGTGGACGTCGGCGGCGCACAAGGCGCGCTGGGGCGTGTGCCTGGCGCGCACCGATCCCGACGTGCCGAAGCACAAGGGCATCACCTACTTCCTGGTGGACATGAAATCGCCGGGCATCGAGATCCGTCCGCTGCGGGAGATCACCGGCGACTCGCTGTTCAACGAGGTCTTCCTGGACAACGTGTTCGTCCCCGACGAGATGGTGGTCGGCGCGGTGAACGACGGCTGGCGGCTGGCCCGGACGACGCTGGCCAACGAGCGGATCGCGATGGCCACCGGCACCGCGCTGGGCAACCCGATGGAGGAGCTGCTCAAGGTCCTGGCGGAACTCGACCTCGACGCCGCGCAACAAGACCGGCTCGGCCGGTTGATCGTCATCGCCCAAACCGGCGCGCTGCTGGACCAGCGGATCGCCCAGCTCGCCGTCGGCGGGCAGGACCCCGGGGCGCAGTCCAGCGTCCGCAAGCTCATCGGGGTCCGCTATCGGCAGGCGCTGGCCGAATACATGATGGACGTCTCCTCCGGCGGCGGCCTGGTCCGCGACCACGCGGTGTACGACTTCCTGAACACCCGCTGCCTGACCATCGCCGGCGGCACCGAGCAGATCCTGCTCACGGTGGCCGCCGAGCGGCTGCTCGGCCTGCCCCGCTGACGGCGGGCCTTGCGTCGAGCCTGTCATCCTGCAGGCCTGCACTCGCACTTTGCCTGCGGATTTGCAGGCTCGACATTGGGAGAAGCTAGGAGAACGTGGTCTGCGCGCAGGTGCTGGGCGAGGTGATGTTGACCCCGGGGTAGACCACCTGGATGTGGGTGCAGGCGATGACGTTGTTGTCGGTCTTGGGCTGGCCCGTCTGCCAATCCGTGGAGTCGATGCGGCCGGTCGTCTGGTACTTGTCCGGCGGGCCCTCGCCGAAGTAGACGGTGGTGATCTCGTCGGACCCCATCGACTTCATCACCCGCTCGTACTGGCCGTCGGCGTGCGCGTCCAGGTAGGCCAGCCGGTTCGAGGACCGGATCTCGGTGGTCTGGCGCGCCCACAGGCCGGGCGGAAAGCCGGTCACCCCATCGGGCGTCAGCATGTCCGCTCCGGCGGTGAAGTCGCAGTAACCGTCGGATTTGAAGCAGTTGAGGATCGCGCGCGTCTCCAGCTGGTTGGGTCCGTCCAGCGGGAACAACGTGGTGGCGGTGTTGCTGGCCGCACCGGCGGCCGGGGCGGGCAGGAACGTCAACGCCGAGCCGACGACCGCAAACCCGGTTATCAGCCGCTTCATGCTGCTCCCCTTTCGGTTCGCCAACCCTGAGGGTGAACCTAACCCCGCGACTACTCGTCGTAGGTGACTTCTACCGAATCAGATTCGGGGTGAGATTGACAGGCCAAGATGAGCCCGTCGTCGAGGTCCTGCTGCTCGAGCACGTCGTTGACCTCCATGCTCACCTTGCCGCTGCGCAGGGTGCACGCGCACGCGCCGCAGTGGCCCTCGCGGCAGGAGAACGGCGCGTCGAGGCCCTTGGCCAGCAGGACGTCGAGCAACTTGGCGTTGCGCGGCCACGACACGGTGTGGGTTTCACCGTCCAGCTGCACGACCGCGGTGGCGGGCGGCTGGTCGCCCGGGGCGGTGTCGTCGATCTTCACCGCCGCGAACGGGTCGGAGTCCAGCGACTTGAAAACCTCGATATGCACCTGCGGCGCCGGCACTTTCAGCGACTCCAGCGCCTCGCGGGCGGCGTCCATGAAGGGGCCGGGCCCGCAGATGTACACCGGCCGATCGGTATACGGGGCGGCGAGCTTCGCGAGCGCGGCCACGCTCGGCATCCCCTGGACCGATTCCAGCCAGTGCACCACCGTGAGCCGCTCGGGATGCTTGTCGGACAGTTCGCGCAGCGCCTCGGCGAAGATCACCGACTTCTCGTCGCGATTGGCATAGAGCAGCGTCACCCGGCCGCTGCCCTCGGCGAGGGCCGACTTGCAGATCGACATGATCGGGGTGATCCCGCTGCCCGCGGCCATCAGCAGGAAGTCGTCGTCGAGCGTTTTCGGCACGAAGTTGCCCGACGGGGCCAGCACGTGAATCCGCATGCCCGCCCGCGCGTGCTCACACAGCCAGTTCGACGCGTATCCGTCCGCGGTCCGCTTGACCGTGACGGTCAGCGCGTCGTCGGTGAACGGGGAGCTGCACAGCGAGTAGCAACGGGCCACCGAGCCGGTGCGCTCGCTGGGAACGCGCAGCGTCAGGAATTGGCCGGGCGCGTAGCGCAGCCGCTCGGGCGGGATGCCGGGGTCGCCCGGCTCGTCGGGCACGGCGAACACCAGCGACCGCGCGTCGTCCGTCTCGGCGACGACCTCGGCGATTTGCAGTTCAAGGACGTGGTCACCGAGCGGCTCGTCGAGATTGGCCTCGGCCAAGACCCAATCCTCCCTCTCGTTACAACTAGAACATGTTACAGAAAAGCGGATCGGTATCGCTACCAGCCGCAGGAATACCCTGCTCGACACAAATCGGAACGTGTTCTAGTCTCTGGTGTAAGTCCACTGCGTACCTTTGGCCCAGGAGGCACCCTAAGTGACGTCCATTCAACAGCGCGACGCACAGTCGGTTTTGGCCGGCATCGACGATCTACTGCCGCGGATTGCCGAGCGCGCTCAGGCGACGGAGGATTTGCGGCGGCTGCCCGACGAAACCGTTCAGGATCTGCAGGACGTGGGGTTCTTCACTCTGCTGCAGCCCGAACAGTGGGGTGGACTGCAATGCGATCCCGCTCTGTTCTACGAGGCGGTGCGGCGGCTGGCCAGCGCGTGCGGTTCCACCGGCTGGGTGAGCTCCATCATCGGCGTGCACAACTGGCATCTGGCGTTGTTCGACCAGCAGGCCCAGGAAGAGGTGTGGGGCGACGACCGGAACGTGCGGGTCTCGTCTTCCTACGCGCCGATGGGCGCCGGCGTGGTGACCGACGGCGGCTATCTGGTCAACGGTTCGTGGAACTGGTCGTCGGGATGCGACCACGCCACGTGGGCCTTCCTCGGCGGCCCCGTGATCAAGGACGGCCGTCCGGTCGACTTCGGCAGCTTCTTGATCCCGCGCAGCGAATACCGCATCGACGACGTGTGGCATGTCGTCGGCTTGCGCGGCACCGGCAGCAACACCGTGGTCGTCAAGGACGTCTTCGTGCCCCGGCACCGGTTCCTGTCCTACAAGGCGATGAACGACGGCACCGCCGGCGGGTATGAGACCAACACCGCCCCGGTCTACAAGATGCCTTGGGGCACAATGCACCCCACCACCATCTCCGCGCCGATCGTCGGCATGGCCTACGGCGCGTACGACGCTCACGTGGAGCACCAGGGCAAGCGGGTGCGTGCGGCGTTCGCCGGGGAGAAGGCCAAGGACGACCCGTTCGCCAAGGTGCGCATCGCCGAGGCGGCCAGCGACATCGACGCGGCCTGGCGCCAGTTGAGCGGCAACGTCGCCGACGAGTACGCGTTGTTGTCCGCCGGCAAGGAGATCCCGTTCGAGCTGCGCGCCCGCGCCCGCCGCGACCAGGTGCGGGCGACCGGACGCGCGATCGCGTCCATCGACCGGCTGTTCGAGGCTTCCGGCGCCACCGCGCTGGGCAACGACCAACCGGTGCAACGGTTCTGGCGCGACGCGCACGCCGGCCGGGTGCACGCGGCCAATGATCCCGAGCGGGCCTACCAGATCTTCGGGAACAACGAGTTCGGGTTGCCGCCCGGCGACACCATGGTCTAGGCCCGCCGGCGACGATGCAGAGCGAAGCGATGTGGGGGTACCTCCCGCTTGCGGGGGAGAGGAGCGGCGGATTTTGAGCGCGGCCACAACGGGGGAGTTGACGTTCGAGTCCACCTCGCGCTTCGCAGAGGTCGACGTCGACGGAGCGCTGAAGCTGCACTACCACGAGGCCGGGGTCGGCAACGATCAAACCGTGGTGCTGCTGCACGGCGGCGGTCCCGGCGCGGCGAGCTGGACGAACTTCTCGCGCAACATCCCGGTGCTGGCGCAGCGGTTCCACGTGCTGGCCGTCGATCAACCCGGTTACGGGCTATCCGACAAGCGTGCCGAGCACGGGCAGTTCAACCACTACGCCGCGCGGGCGCTCAAGGGGCTCTTCGACCAGCTCGGGCTGGGACGCGTTCCGCTGGTGGGCAATTCGCTGGGCGGGGGCACCGCGGTCCGGTTCGCCCTCGACTATCCCGATCGGGCCGGCCGTCTGGTGTTGATGGGGCCCGGGGGACTGAGCATCAACCTGTTCGCCCCCGATCCGACCGAGGGTGTCAAGCGGCTCGGGAAGTTCTCCGCCGAACCCACTCGGGAGAACCTCGAGGCCTTCCTGCGGGTCATGGTCTACGACCAGAAGCTGATCACGCCGGAGCTGATCGACGAGCGGTTCGCGCTGGCCAGCACGCCGGAATCGCTGACGGCGACCCGGGCGATGGGAATGTCTTTCGCGGGGGCCGATTTCGAGCTCGGCATGATGTGGCGCGAGGTGCACCGGCTGCGCCAGCCCGTGCTGTTGATCTGGGGTCGCGAGGACCGGGTCAACCCGCTCGACGGCGCGCTGGTGGCGCTGAAGACCATTCCGCGTGCGCAGCTCCACGTTTTCGGGCAATGTGGGCACTGGGCGCAGGTGGAGAAGTTCGACGAGTTCAACAAGCTGACCGTTGATTTCCTTGGAGGTGCGTGATGAGCATCCGCTCGCTGGGCTACCTGCGCATCGAGGCCACCGACATGGCGGCCTGGCGTGAATACGGCCTGAAGGTGCTCGGCATGGTCGAGGGCAGCGGTAGCACCGAGGGCGCGCTGTATCTGCGGATGGACGATTTCCCGGCCCGGCTGGTGATCGTGCCCGGCGATCGCGACCATCTCATGGAGGCCGGTTGGGAGTGCGCCAACGCCGAAGGGCTGCAAGAGATCCGGAACCGGCTCGACGTGCAGGGCGTGCCGTACAAGGAGGCCACCGCCGCCGAGCTGGCGGATCGCCGCGTCGCCGAGATGATCCGGTTCGCCGACCCGTCCGGCAACTGCCTGGAGGTGTTCCAGGGCGTCGCGCTGGAACACCGCCGCGTGGTCAGCCCGTACGGGCACAAGTTCGTCACCGGCGAGCAGGGGCTGGGCCACGTGGTGTTGTCCACCCGCGACGACGACGAGTCCCTGCACTTCTACCGGGACGTGCTCGGCTTCAAGCTGCGCGACTCCATGCGGATGCCACCGCAGCTCGTCGGGCGGCCCGCCGACGGGGCGCCCGCCTGGCTGCGGTTCTTCGGCTGCAACCCGCGTCACCACAGCCTGGCCTTCCTGCCGCTGCCGACGCCGAGCGGCATCGTGCACCTGATGATGGAGGTCGAAAACGCCGACGACGTCGGGCTGTGCCTGGACCGCGCATTGCGGCGCAAGGTGCCCATGTCGGCCACCCTCGGCCGGCACGTCAACGACCTGATGCTGTCGTTCTACATGAAGACACCCAGTGGCTTTGACGTCGAATTCGGCTGCGAGGGAAGGCAAGTCGAGGATCACGACTGGGTCGCCCGGGAAAGCACGGCCGTGAGCTTGTGGGGCCACGACTTCACGGTCGGCGCCCGCGGATAGTCATGTCGGCGCCGATCGATCCGCGGTCCTTCCGGCAGGTGCTGGGCCAGTTCTGCACCGGCATCACCATCATCACCACCACGCACGACGAGGTCCCGATCGGCTTCGCCTGCCAGTCTTTCGCGGCGCTGTCGCTGGACCCGCCACTGGTGTTGTTCTGCCCCACGAAGGTGTCGCGGTCCTGGAAGGCGATCGAGTCCAGCGGCCGGTTCTGCGTCAACGTGCTGACCGAGAAGCAGAAGCACGTATCCGCGAGGTTCGGGTCGAAGGAACCCGACAAGTTCGCCGGGATCGACTGGCACGCTTCGGAACTCGGCTCGCCGATCATCGACGGGTCGCTGGCCTACATCGACTGCACGGTGGCGTCCGTGCACGACGGCGGCGACCATTTCGTGGTGTTCGGTGCGGTCCAATCGTTGTCGGAGGCACCCAAGATCAAGCCGCGGCCACTGCTGTTCTATCGCGGGGAATACACCGGGATCGAACCGGACAAGACCACCCCGGCGCAGTGGCGCGACGACCTGGAGGCGTTCCTCACGGCCACCACCCAGGACACCTGGCTCTAGGGATCAGCCGGGCGTGCCGCGGTAGGTCTCATGCCGCGCGGCCTCGACGTCGGTCGTCGGGTCGTGCCCGTCTGAGGACCGCGCCGTGTTGGGATCGTCGCCGCGCTGCTCGCCCGCTTGCTTGTTGGTCTCCGGATCGAGGCGCTCGGCGCGCTTCCACTGCTCCTGGACTTGCTCGCGCGACGCCGCGGCCTCGTTCTGATGGTTGGCCGCTCGTTCCTGCAAGCGGGCGGCTTCGGCCGCTTTGGCCTCCGCCTCGGCCTGGGCGGCGCGGGCCTTGGCGGCCGTTTCCTGGGCAAGGGCTTCGCGGCGTTCGACCTTCGTCGTCTCGAGTTTGGCCTGTTCGCGAATCTCCTCGGCCTGCCGCTGCCGTCGCCGGTGCCGCATTCTGCTGAGTGCGACGAGGAGAGCGAGGATCAACAAGACGGCCGCGGCGGCGATCACGATCCAGATGGTGTTGGTGCTCATATCGGGCTCCGGTCTCGAGGTGGGCTGGTGTGCAGCCGGGTCTCAAGCGGATCCCCATATTCGACAGAGCTAAAACAAGTCCGTGGCCAGGGCGTCGCGCCCTTAGCCGGCCGCCGCTACATGAAGTCGAGCGCCTCGACCGTGGCGATGGGGCCTTCATGCGTCGGCCGGTTCGCGCCGCCGATGCAGTAGACGGTGTTTCCGACCGTCGCCACCACCTCGGCGTGGCGCGCGGTGGGCATCGGTGCCAAGGTGCTCCACTTCGCGTCGGCGATGTCGTACATCTCGACGACGTTCAGCACCATCGTCGGTTCCTCGCCGCCGACCACCACGATGCGGCCGTCGATGTAGGTCGCGCCGTAGCTCCCCCGCGGGGTCGGCATACCCACCAACTTGGTCCAGCTGCCCGATTGGGGGTCGAACCGTTCATTCGCCGCGGAGTTCTTGTCGGCGGAAAGGAACCTACCGCCGATCGCGTACACATAGGTGCCATCCGACACCGCGGCCAAATGCTCGCGCGGGGTGGGCATGTCGGCGGCGTCCTTCCACGAACTGCCGTCGAAGACCTCGGTCTGCGGAACGAGCTGTTTGGCGTTCTGCCCGCCCACCGCGACGAGTTTGTCACCCACCACCGCCGCGGCCAGCGCCGCGCGCGCGTGCGTGAGAGGCGGCAGCTCAACCCAATTGCCGCCGCGCAGCGCGAACACCTTGTTGGATGCGTCGGCGAGTTGATCGCTCGTACCGCCGAGCACCACCACCTCGCCGCGGTAGGTCGCCGCCGCCGCGTGATGCAGCGGGATGGGCAGCGGCGGCCCGGTCTGCCAGGCGCCGGTGCGCGGGTCATAGCTCTCGACGGTCTGCAGCGCGACACCGTTCCGCAGGCCGCCCACGATCCAGATCTTGTCGCCCACGACGGCCCAGGCGGTCATCAGCCGGGCGGTCGGTGCGTCCGGCAGCGAGCGCCATTGGGACGCCGGCTGGATCCTGCGCGCCGGCAATTTCAGCGCTTCCGCCGACGAGGTGAGCTGGCCGTCGCCGACGGCGGTCGACCCGCCGATCGCGTACACGGACTTCTCCACCGCGTCGACGGCCATGCCGTGCCGCGAGGTCGTCATGTCGGGCAAACCGGACCACGTCTTCGTCATCAGGTCGAACGCGGCGACGCTCTTGAGGACCTGCCCCGCGGACACGCCCCCGACCGCGACCAGACGTCCGTCGACGATCGCCACGCCGAGGTCGCTGCGCGGCTGGGCCAGCGCGGGCAACGGTGTCCAGGTCTTCGCGGCCGGGTCGTAGGCCTCGACCGTCGCCAGGTCCGTGGTGCCGCTGGTGCCGCCGACCGTGTACACCAGCTTGCCGTCCGAGGCCGCGGCCAGCATCTGACGCGGGGTCGGGATGGGCGCCCCGAGGGTCCAGGCATTGCCGTCGAACACCTCGGTGGTGTTCAACAGCGCGCCGCTCGCGTCGACCCCACCGGCGACGACCAGGCGGTCGCCGACGACGGCCGCCGCCGCGGCCGCCCGGGGCTGCAGCAGGTGCGGAAGCTCTACCCAGCGGCTGTTGACGACCCGCCAAACCTGGTCGCTGGTGACGTTTTTGCCGCCCTCGGATTTCCAGCCGCCGAGCACGACCGGGTTGCCCTGCCAGGTGACCGCCGTCGCGTGTGAGACCGGGACCGGTAGGTCGTCGCCGCCCTTCCAGCTGTCGATGACGGGGTCGTAGCCCTCCTGCAGGCCGGTGAAAGCGCCGTCGCTGCGGATCCCGCCGAAGATCCAGATCGTGCCGTCGGCCTGCGTGGTGGCCGCCGCGTCCCGCGAAATGCGCGCGTTGGTGATCGGCTTCCACTGCATGGGCGGCTGCGCGGTCGGTTGGCCGGAAGCGCCCGTCGAACCCGCGTTGTTGTCGGGCGAAAGCGCGAAATAGACGCCCCCGACCACCAACAGCAGGACCGCGGCGAGCGCGCCGGCCGCCAACGCGATGCGGTTCCGTTTCTTCCCCGGCTCCGCGAACCACGCGGCCGCCTTGGCCCTGGGGCCGCGCGGCGGGCCCTGGGCGCCGCCGTTTCGCCCCGACGGCGCGGAAGCCCGGGGCGGCCGCACCTTTGGCTGCGTTGCCGAGCCGTGTCCGCCGCGCAGCAAGCTGGCCGCCTCCGATAGCTCACGGGGCCCCGATTGCGGAAAGGCGGCGGTCTCCAGCCCGTGTTCGATCGGGGCGCTGATGGCGGAGGTCGGGTCGTCGTGCCCGGCCGGCACCCGCGGCGGTGCGGGCATGCTCGACGTGTTCAGGGCCGATGGTCGCGCCACCTCGCTGTGGCCGCCGGGCGGGATCGGCGCGGGATAGGGGACATCCGCGGCCACGGCCGACGGGCGGCCCGTGATGGCCATCGCGTCGGGTTTCAGGCCGTTGAGGCGCTGGGCGGCCTGTAGTTCGCGGCCGAACTCCTCGGCCGAGGCCGGCCGCTCGGCCGGGTCGATCGACATCGCTCTTTCGATCGCCGAGCACACCGCGTCCGGGATGCCGTCGGGACGCATGTCCGGGATCCCGGTGGTGCTGATCCGCAGATACTGCGCGATCAGGTCCTCGCCCTTTTTGCGCTCGTGCGCGGCGTTGCCCGCGATGAGCGCGTAGAGCGTGGCGCCCAGCGAATACATGTCGGAGGCGACCGTGGCCGGGTTGCCCGTCATCACCTCCGGCGCGGTGAAGTCGATGGTGCCGGAGAAGAACCCGGTCGCCGTCTCGTACCCGCCTTCGATGTGGGCGATCCCGAAGTCGCTCAGTTGTGGCTCGCCGTAATCGTTGACGAGGATGTTCGCCGGCTTGATGTCGCGGTGCAAGGTACCGGTCCGGTGCGCGGTTTCCAATGCGCCGCAGAGCTTTACGCCGATGTGCAAGGTCTCGGGCCAGGCCACCGGCCCTTCGCGGCGCAGCCGGACCGCCAGCGAATCCGCCGAGTGGTACGGCATCACGATGTACGGCTTGCCGCTCGCGGTGACGCCGACCCGCAGGATGTTGACGATGTTCGGATGCCCGGAGAGCCCGCCCATCGCGTAGCCCTCGCGAAGGAACCGTTCCCGGCTGTCGTCGTCGATGTGCGACGGCAGCACCTTCACCGCAACGCTTCGCCCCAGGGCGGTCTCGTAGCAGCAGTAGATGACCCCCGCCCCGCCCCGGGCTACCTGGCGCGCATCCTCGAACCCCGCGGCCGCCAGCTCCGCGGCGATGCCGCTCGGAACCGGCGCGACAGTGTCGGAACGGGGCTCTTCAGGCATTTGCTGGCGCTCAACCCTCCGCGAAGTAGATTTGGCGAGCTCAAGATTAGCGCTCAGAACCTCGCTGGTGTGCCTTTCGAACAACCTTCATCCACCCGGCCACGATCCGGCCGAAGCCAGTTAGCCGGCAACGCCGGTCGACCGCGCTCAGGCCTCGATGGTGGGCGGCCCCTGGTACGGCCGTTGCAGCGCGGCGAATTCGGGAACGCCGGCCATGGTGAGCACGGCCCGCAGCAGCCGAACACCGTCGTGCGCGTTCGGTGTTCGGGTCAGGACCGGTCCGGAGAACGCGCGGTCATCGACCGCGATGATCGGGCTGCCGGCCTCGTCGCCCAGGGCATCTTGGCTGGCTTGGTGTGCCCGCCTGACCGCCTCGTCGACGCCGCTGTCGTCGAGCGCTTCGGCAAGGCGTCGCTTGAGGCCGTTCTCGGCGAGGGCTTCGCGGACCGCTGCCGCGTCGAGTTCTTCCCGACGCACATGGATGCGACGACCTATCGAGTCATAGAGGCCCGCGAACGCGTCCGGTCCATGCTCGCCGACGGCCGCGGCGAACAGGCGTCCCAGCCGCGTTGACCGCTCCATCATGTGTTGTTGTTCGGCGCCGGTGTCCTGGCCCTCGTTGAGGACCGCCAGGCTCATCTGCCGCAGGGCGACCGGCGTGTGGGTTGAGTGCGCGGCGTCGAGCAGCCAGCGCGCGGTCACCCAGGAGAAAGGACAGACTGGGTCGAGGTAGAGGTCGATGTCGGCCACGGGCTCCTCCTTCGCGCTGGGGTTTGGACTACGGAACGGCATACCCGCTACCGGCCGTCGCACGCCTGCCGAAGGTGGTGGCAGCAGAATGGGCGTATGACGCTGAACCTGGGCGAGTACTTCGATCGCATCGGCTACGGCGGCGCCGCGGCGCCCAACCTCGAGGTGCTGCAGGCTTTGGTGAGCGCGCACACCAAAGCGATTCCCTTCGAGAACCTCGATCCGGTGATGGGGGTGCCCGTTGACGACCTGAGCCCGGGGGGCCTCGCCGGCAAGCTGGTCCGCCGCGGCCGCGGTGGCTATTGCTACGAGCAGAACGGCTTGATGGGCTATGTGCTGGGCGAGCTCGGCTTCCGGGTGCGCCGCCTGGCCGGCCGCGTGGTCTGGATGCGGCCGCCCGGCGCGCCGTCACCTACGCAGACCCACACCGTGTTGGCGGTGACGTTCCCCGGCTCCCACGGTTCCTACCTCGTCGACGTGGGTTTCGGCGGGCAGACACCCCCGTCGCCACTGCGCCTCGAGACCGGCAGCGTGCAACAGACGACGCACGAGCCCTACCGCCTGGAGGACCGCGGCGACGGCTTGGTCTTGCAGGCCCAGGTCCGCGGCGAGTGGCAGCCGCTCTACGAATTCAGCACCCGGACCGCACCGGACGTCGACCTGCAGGTGGGCAGCTGGTTCGTCTCGACGCACCCGTCGTCGCACTTCGTGACCGGACTGACGGCCGCGCGCGTCACCGACGACGCCCGGCTCAACCTGGCCGGCCGGAACCTGGCCATCCACCGCGCCGACGCCAGCGAGAAGGTCCGCCTCGACGACGCGGCGGCGGTGGTCGACACCCTCAGGGACCGGTTCGGCATCAACGTCTCCGACGTCGGCGAACGCGGCGCCCTCGAGGCTCGCCTGGACAAGATGCTGGACGCTTAGAGCCAGGCACCGATCCGCCGCAGGGCCTCTTCGATGTCGCCCGTCGGCCCGGCGAATGAAAGCCGGACGAACGAATTACCGTGCGTGGTGTCGAAATCGATACCCGGTGCGATCGCGACGCCCGTGTCGTCCAACAGTTTCGAGCAGAACGCGAGCGAGTCGCTGGTGTGGTCCGACACGTCGGCGTACACGTAGAACGCGCCGTCGGTGGGCGCGAGTCGGTCGATGCCGATGTGGCGCAGCCCGTCCAACAGCAGCGCGCGGTTGGCCGCGTAGTGGTGCAGGTTGCCCTCCGCCTCCGCCGTCGCCTCCGGGGTGAAGGCCGCCACCCCGGCGATCTGCGACAGCACCGGTGGGCAGATGGTGAAGTTGCCGGTCAGCCGGTCGACCGTTCGCAGCAGCACCGGCGGCACCAGCATCCAGCCCAGCCGCCAGCCGGTCATCGCGTAGTACTTCGAAAAGCTGTTGACCACCACGGCGTCTCGTGATGTCTGCCAGGCGCAGCTGGTCTGCGGCGCCCCCTCGTAAACCAGGCCGTGGTAGACCTCGTCGCTGATCAGCCGCACCCCGGAGGTATCGCACCACGACGCGATGGCGGCCAATTCGGACGGCGCTATGACGGTTCCGGTCGGATTGGCCGGGCTGGCGACGATCACGCCGTGGGGCGGTGGGTCGAGTTCGGCGAGCATCTGCGCTGTGGGCTGGAAGCGGGTCTGCGGTCCGCACGGGATTTCGACCACCTCACATCCCAACGCGGACAGTATGTTTCGATAGCACGGATAGCCGGGGCTGGCCAGCGCCACCCGGTCACCGGCGTCGAAGCACGCCAGAAAGGCGAGCAGGAATCCGCCGGAGGAACCCGTGGTGACCACCACGTCGTCGGGCTCGACCCGCAGCCCGTGCTGGCGTTGGTAATCCGCCGCTATCGCCGCGCGCAGCTCGGGGATGCCCAGCGTCACGGTGTAACCCAGCTCGCCCAGGTGCAGGGCGGAGGCCGCGGCCGCGCGCACCGGCTCCGGCGCTCCCACGCTGGGCTGGCCGGCCGACAGGTTCACCAGGTCGCCGTGGCTGCGCTGGCGCTCGGCCGCCGCCAGCCACACGTCCATCACATAGAACGGCGGGATGGCGGCGCGCAGCGCGACATGGTCGTTCACGACGTTTCGAGCACCTCCGCTTCCAGTCGTGCGAGCACTTCTTGCGGTGTGCGGAGCAGATGCGCGCTGCCGTGGGCGCGTTTGAAATACAGGTGCATGTCGTGTTCCCAGGTGATCGCGATCCCGCCGTGCAGCTGGATGCCTTCGGCGGCCGCGGTGCACAGCGCCTCGGTGGCGGCGAGGCGGGCGGTGGCCGCATTGGTCGGGGTGGGGTCGTTGCACGCGTCCGCAACTACGGCCTTCGCCGCGGCGATCGTGACATACAGGTCGGCCATCCGGTGTTTGAGCGCCTGGAAGCTGCCGATCGGCCGGCCGAATTGCACTCTGTTCTTGGTGTATTCGACGGTCAGTTCCAGACAGCGTTCGGCGGCGCCGATCTGCTCGGCGGCCAGCAGGATGGCCGCGGTGTCGGCGATGCCGGGGTCGGCGCCGATCGGTTCGGTCTCCTCGGGTTCTATTCGCGCGAGCCGGCGGGTGGGGTCCATGGTGGCCACGGGCTGCGCGCTGAATCGGGTCCACCTGCTCAGCCGGCCGTCGTCGACGGCGACCACGACGTCGGCGACATCGCCGTTGACCACATAGCCGGCGTCGAGCACCAACGCGCCGATCGAGGTGCCCTCGGCGAGGCCGCCCAGCGTCTCGGCGTCGGGCTCGGGTGCGGCCAGCAGGGCGAGCTCCGCCAGCGTGGTGCCCAGCAGCGGGGAAGGCACCAGGGCCCGGCCCAGCTCCTGCAAAACCGTTGCGGCATCGGCAAGTTCGCCGCCCGCGCCGCCCAGCTCCTCGGGGATGACCAGGGCGGCGGCGCCCACCTGCTCGCACAGCAGCTGCCACAGCGACTCGTCGTAGCCGCGGTCGGACTCCATCGCCGCGCGTACCGCGGCCGGGTTCGCGTGCTTGGCCACCAGCGCCGCGACGGTCTCGCGCAGCATCTCCCGTTCTTGATTCACAGTCACAACGCCTCCAGCACTCGCCGGCGATGCGCCTCGGGAGTGCCCCAGGCCGAACGCAACGCCTGCACCCGCAGCAACCATAGGGACAGGTCGTGTTCCTGGGTGAACCCGATCGCGCCGTGGGTCTGCAGCGCTGATCGCGCCGCCAGCAGGCCCGCTTCCGACGCCGCCGCCTTGGCCGCGCTGACATCGCGAGCGCTCTCGTCCGGGTGATCGGCCAGAGCCAAGGCCGCGCCGTACAGCAACGGCCGGGCCAGCTCGACCGCGATGTGCACGTCGGCGAGCTTGTGCTTGATCGCCTGGTAGGAACCGATCACCCGGCCGAACTGGCTGCGCTGCTTGGCGTAGTCGACGGTGTCGCGCAGCAGCGCCTCGGCGGCGCCGACGAGCTGCGCGGCGGTGGCCAACGCTCCGAATTCGTAGGCGCGCTTGACGTCCGCTTGCCACGGCTCACCAGACGCGGTGACGTCGTAGAGGGGGCGGCTGGGATCGACCGACTCGTGCTCTTCACCGGGGGCCGCCTCGGTCACACTGCTTTCGCCGGCCAGCAGCACCAGTCCGGCCGTTTCGGCGTCGACGGCGCGCGGGGTGTGCGGCGGCATCGCGACGGTGGCGATGAGCTCGCCGGAAGCCAGGCCCGCGCAGCGCTCATCGTCCGCGAGCAAGACCGGCGCGACGGCGATGGATTCGGCGACCGGGCCGGGCACGCACCAGCGTCCCAGGCGTTCGAGGGCAACCACCAGGTCGATGGGCTCGGCGCCGATGCCGTCGAATTTCTCCGGCACGGCCAGCGCGGTGACGCCGAGGTCGGCCAGCTGCCCCCACACCTTGCGGCCGGGCGCGGTGTCCCCCGCGGACCACGCGCGGATCGCGCCCGGCAGGTCCGCCGCGCCGAGCGCGGCGTCGATGCTGGCCGCGAAGTCGCGCTGCTGTTCGTCGAGTGCGAAGTCCACGGTCACTTCTTCTCTCGGGGCAGGCCGAGCAGCCGTTCGGCAATGATGTTGCGCTGGATCTCGTTGGTGCCGGCGTAGATCGGGCCGCCCAGTGCGAACAGCAGGCCGTCGGTCCAGCTGCCGGCGAGCTCGCCGTCGGCGGCGAGGACGTCGAGCGCGGTCTGGTGCAGCTCCACGTCGAGGTCGGACCAGAACACCTTGGTCACCGACGATTCGGCGCCCAGCTCGCCGCCGTCGGCCAGCCTGGTCACCGTGCCGAAGGTCTGCAGCCGGTAGGCCTGCGCCTTGATCCAGCCGTCGGCAACCCGGTCGGCGAACGCCGCGGGCGAGCCGCTGTCCTGCCACAACCGCACCAGTCGCTCGGCGGTCGCCAGGAAGCGGGCCGGGCTGCGCAGCGACATCCCGCGCTCGTTGCTCGACGTGCTCATGGCGGCCCGCCAGCCCTCGTTCGGGGTGCCGATCACGTCGTGATCGGGAACGAACACGTCGTCGAGGAAGATCTCGCCGAAGCCGGTATCGCCGCCCAGCTGAACGATGGGCCGCACGGTGACACCCTTGGCCGACAGGTCGAACATGAAGTACGTCAGGCCGTTGTGCCGCTCGGCTTGCGGGTCCGACCGGAACAGCCCGAAGGCCATTTCGGCGAACGGCGCTCGCGAACTCCAGATCTTCTGCCCGTTGAGCAGCCAACCGCCGTCGGCTCTGGTCGCGGTGGATCGCAGCGAGGCCAGATCGCTGCCGGATTCCGGCTCCGACCAAGCCTGCGCCCAGATCTGTTCCCCGCTGGCCATTTTCGGCAGGATGCGGTCCAGCTGTTCGGAGGTGCCGTGCGCGAACAGCGTCGGCGCCAGCATCGAGGTGCCGTTCGCGCTGGCGCGGCCCGGGGCGCCGGCGCGGAAGTACTCCTCCTCGAACACCACCCAGTGCAGCAGCGGCGCGTCGCGGCCGCCGTACTTCTTGGGCCACGTAATGACCGACAGCCCGGCGTCGAACAGCACTCGGTCCCAATGCCGGTGCTGGGCGAAGCCTTCGGCGTTGTCATAGGACTTCGTCGGGATCGAATCGGCGTTGGCCGACAGGAAGTCCCGCACCTCGGCCTGGAAGGCCAGGGTCGCTTCGTCTAACTCCAGGTCCATTCAGGCCAACTCTCGCAGTTGTGGTTTGACCACCTTGCCGCCCGGATTGCGCGGCAACGCGTCGACGAACCGCACCGACCGTGGGGCCTTGAAGTTCGCCAAATGTTCACGGGTATAGGCGATCACAGATTGCTCGTCGAGGTCGGCGCCGGGCCGGGTCACCATGAATGCCCGGCCGACCTCGCCGAGCCGCTCGTCGGGCACACCGATCACCGCGGCGTCGGCCACCCCGTCCATCCGGGCCAGCACCTGCTCGACCTCGGCGGGGTAGACGTTGAATCCGCCGCAGATGTACATGTCCTTGAGCCGGTCGGTGATGCGCAGGTTGCCGGCGGCGTCGACGGCGCCGATGTCACCGGTGTGCAGCCAGCCGTCCGCGTCGATGGCGTCCGCCGTCGCCCCCGGGTCGTCGAGGTAACCCAGCATGACGTTCGGCCCCCGCAGCAGCACCTCGCCCGCCTCGCCGGGAGTGCTTGCGTCGATGCGCAATTCGAAGTCGGCGATCGGGCGCCCGCAGGTGGTGGCGACGGTGACCGCGTCGTCGTCGGCGCGGCACATGGTGCCCATGCCGTTGGCCTCGGTCAGCCCGTAGGCGGTCAACACGATGTCGATGTCGAGTTCGGACTGCATCCGCTCGACCAGCACGACGGGCACGGTCGCCGCCCCGGTCACCGCGAACCGCAGCGAGCTCAGGTCGTAATCCTTGCGCTTCGGATGGTCCAGCAGCGTCTGGTAGATCGTCGGCGGTCCGGGCAACACGGTGATGCGGTGCCGCTCGATCGCCTGCAGTGCGCGCAGCGGGTCGAAGGTCAGGTGCGGGATCAGCGTCGCGCCGGTCTGCAGGCAGGCCAGGATGCCGGCCTTGTAACCGAAGTTGTGGAAGAACGGGTTGATGCACAGGTAGCGGTCGTCGCTGGTGATCTTGCCGTTGGCGGCCCACGACGCCGAGGCCGACAACGACTGCCGGTGCGCGCAGAGCACGCCTTTGCTGCGGCCGGTGGTGCCCGAGGTGAACAGGATGTCGCTGACGTCGTCGGGTGCGACCGCGGCGGCGCGGGCGTCGACCGCCTCGAGGTCGGTACCGCGGGCGATGAAGTCTTCCCACGTCCCGTCGTCCGCGTCGATCGGGATCCGCGACGATGTGCCGCAGCGCGGGCAGGGCGCCGCGATCGAGGTCGGCGACGCGATCGTTGCCGAGGAATCGGCCCATCCCGAACAGCACGGGCGCACGGGTGCGGGCCAGGATGTCGCCGGCCTCTTCGGCGGTATAGCGGGTGTTCAGGGGCACCATGGCCGCACCGGCGTAGTGGGCGGCCAGGCAGGCGACCACCCAGTGCCAGGTGTTCGGCGACCAGATGGCCACCCGGTCTCCCGGGACCACGCCGAGGCTGATCATCGCGGCCGCCGCGCGGTGCACCTCGTCGCGCAGTTCGGCGAAGGTGAACGACCGGTCGTCGGTGATCAGCGCGTCCTGGTCGGGGAATTGGCCGACGAAACGGTCCAACGCCGCGGGCACGGTGCGCGGATCGTCCCCCGCAAGCGGGAGGTGCCCCCAACTCATCGGATACTCCTAACAAAGCAAGTGCTTGGTAGGTTAGCCTACAGGGCATGCAGGACGTCGAGGAGTTCCGGGCGGAGGTCCGCGATTGGCTCGCCGACAATCTGGTCGGCGAATTCGCCGCCCTCAAGGGCCTCGGCGGGCCGGGTCGCGAGCACGAGGCGTTCGAAGAGCGCCGGGCATGGAACCAGCACCTCGCCAAGGCCGGTCTGACCTGTCTGGGCTGGCCGGCCGAACACGGCGGCCGCGGGCTTTCGGTCGCGCACCGCGTGGCGTTCTACGAGGAGTACGCCAGCGCCGACGCGCCGGACAAGGTCAACCACTTCGGCGAGGAGCTGCTCGGCCCGACGCTGATCGCCTTCGGCACGCCCGAGCAGCAGCAGCGATTCCTGCCCAAGATCCTCGATGTCACCGAGCTGTGGTGTCAGGGTTACTCCGAGCCCGGCGCCGGCAGCGACCTGGCCAACGTGTCCACCACCGCCGAGCTCGACGGCGACCAGTGGGTGATCAACGGGCAGAAGGTGTGGACGTCGCTGGCGCACCGGGCGCAGTGGTGCTTCGTGGTCGCTCGCACCGAGAAGGGCTCCAAGCGGCACGCCGGGCTCTCCTATCTGCTGGTGCCGCTGGACCAGCCGGGTGTGCAGGTCCGCCCGATCGTCCAGATCACCGGCAACGCGGAGTTCAACGAGGTGTTCTTCGACGACGCCCGCACCGACGCTTCGACCTGGTGGTCGGCCAGCCGGGCGACGGCTGGCGGGTCGCGATGGGAACGCTTACCTTCGAGCGCGGCGTGTCCACGCTCGGCCAGCAGATCGTCTACGCCCGTGAGCTTTCCAACCTGGCCGAACTCGCCAGGCGCAACGGCGCCGCCGACGACCCGTTTATCCGCGAGCGGCTGACCCGGGCGTGGACCGGGCTGCGGGCCATGCGCTCCTACGCGCTGGCCACCATGGACGTGGAACAGCCCGGCCAGGACAACGTGTCGAAATTGTTGTGGGCCAACTGGCATCGCGCTCTGGGCGAGCTTGCGATGGACGTGATCGGCAAGCCCGGGCTGACCCTGTCGGACGGCGAATTCGACGAATGGCAGCGGTTGTTCCTGTTCACCCGCGCTGACACCATCTACGGCGGCTCCAACGAGATCCAGCGCAACATCATCGCCGAGCGGGTGCTCGGCCTGCCCCGGGAGGTAAAGGGATGAGCCTGTCCGAAACTCCGAAAGAAGTCGCCGGGCACGGGCTTCTACAAGGCAAGGTGGTTGTCGTGACCGCGGCGGCGGGCACCGGCATCGGCTCGGCGACGGCGCGGCGGGCCCTGGTCGAGGGCGCCGACGTGGTGGTGTCCGACCACCACGAACGGCGGCTGGGGGAGACCGCCGACGAACTGTCCGCGCTGGGATTGGGCCGGGTCGAGAGCGTGCTGTGCGACGTGACGTCCACCGCGCAGGTCGACGCGCTGATCGCGTCGACCACCGCCCGGATGGGCCGGCTCGACGTGTTGGTCAACAACGCCGGGCTGGGCGGTCAGACACCGGTGGTCGACATGACCGACGACGAGTGGGACCGCGTCCTGGACGTGACGCTGTCGTCGGTGTTCCGCGCCACCCGGGCGGCGCTGCGGTACTTCCGCGAGGCGGGCCACGGCGGAGTGATCGTCAACAACGCAAGCGTTCTGGGCTGGCGGGCACAGCACTCACAGTCGCACTATGCGGCCGCCAAAGCGGGCGTGATGGCGTTAACCCGTTGCAGCGCAATCGAAGCCGTCGAGTACGGGGTTCGGATCAACGCGGTGTCCCCGAGCATCGCCCGCCACAAGTTCCTGGACAAGACGACCTCGGCCGACCTGCTCGACCGGCTATCGGCGGGCGAAGCGTTCGGCCGCGCCGCCGAGCCGTGGGAGGTCGCGGCCACCATCGCGTTCCTGGCCAGTGACTACTCCAGTTATCTGACCGGCGAAGTCATCTCGGTGTCCAGCCAGCATCCGTGAGCGTCTCGCTGGCCAAGCAAGCGCTTGGTTGATATCCTGGCCCGGTGGACCGAGTGAGCGGTCAGGCAAACAGCCGCCGCGACGAGTTGCTGGAACTCGCCGCGACGATGTTCGCCGAGCGCGGGCTGCGCGCGACCACCGTGCGCGACATCGCCGACAGCGCCGGCATCCTATCCGGCAGCCTCTATCACCACTTCTCGTCCAAGGAGGAGATGGTCGATGAGGTGCTGCGCAGTTTCCTGGACTGGCTGTTCGCCCGCTACCGGGAGATCGTGGACAGCGAGCCCAATCCGCTGGAGCGGCTCAAGGGTCTGTTCATGGCGTCGTTCGAGGCGATCGAGCATCGGCACGCGCAGGTCGTCATCTATCAGGACGAAGCCAAGCGGCTGTTGTCGCAGCCCCGGTTCTCCTACGTCGAGGACCTGAACAGCCGGCAACGCAAGATGTGGGTTGACGTGCTCAACCAGGGCATCGAGGAGGGCTACTTCTCACCCGACCTCGACGTCGACCTGGTCTACCGGTTCATTCGTGACACCACCTGGGTGTCGGTGCGCTGGTATCAACCCGGCGGGCCGCTCACCGCGCAACAGGTGGGTCAGCAATATCTCGCCATCGTCCTTGGTGGAATTACCAAAGAAGGAGTCTGAAATGGCTGAGGCGTACGTCATTGACGCTGTGCGCACCGCGGTCGGCAAGCGCAACGGATCGCTGGCCGGCGTACATCCCGTCGATCTCGGTGCTTACGCGTGGCGCGGACTGCTCGACCGCGTCGACGTCGACCCCGCCGCCGTCGACGACGTGATCGCCGGCTGCGTCGACGCCATCGGCGCGCAGGCCGGCAACATCGCCCGGCTCTCCTGGCTGGCCGCGGGCTACCCCGAAGAGGTGCCCGGCGTCACCGTCGACCGGCAGTGCGGTTCCAGCCAGCAAGCGATTTCCTTTGGCGCACAGGCGATCATGGCCGGAACGGCCGACCTCATCGTGGCCGGCGGCATGCAGAACATGAGCCAGATCCCGATCTCGTCGGCGATGACCGTCGGCGAGCAGTTCGGGTACACCTCGCCGACCAACGAGTCCAAGCAGTGGCTGCACCGCTACGGCGACCAGGAGATCTCGCAGTTCCGGGGCTCGGAGCTGATCGCCGAGAAGTGGAACCTGTCGCGCGAGGAGATGGAGCAGTACGCGCTGACCAGCCACGAGCGTGCGTTCGCGGCGATCCGCGGTGGTCACTTCGACAACGAGATCATCACCGTCGAAACGGAATCCGGCCCCTTCCGGGTCGACGAGGGCCCGCGCGAGTCGTCGCTGGAGAAGATGGCCGGCCTGAAGACACTCGTCGAAGGCGGGCGACTGACGGCGGCGATGGCCAGCCAGATCTCCGACGGTGCCAGCGCGGTTTTGCTCGCTTCGGAGCAGGCGGTGAAGGAACACAAGCTGACCCCGCGGGCCCGCATCCACCACATCAGTGCCCGCGCCGCCGACCCGGTGTTCATGCTGACCGGGCCCATCCCCGCCACCCGTTACGCCTTCGACAAGACCGGGCTGTCCATCGGCGACATCGATACGGTCGAGATCAACGAGGCGTTCGCGCCGGTGGTGATGGCGTGGCTCAAGGAGATCAAGGCCGATCCGGAGAAGGTCAACCCCAACGGGGGTGCGATCGCCCTCGGTCACCCGCTGGGCGCCACTGGCGCCAAGTTGTTCGCCACCATGCTCAACGAACTCGAGCGCGTCGGCGGCCGCTATGGCTTGCAGACGATGTGTGAGGGCGGGGGCACCGCGAACGTCACCATCATCGAGCGGCTGTAGTCGGCGAGGCCTCGCCCGCCGCGCCCTGCGGTGTGAAACCCGCAGAGCGTGGACGAGTTCCGGCGTTCTTCGACGCCTTGCGGGGGCGGCAAGTCCTTTCCAGGTGCCGCCCTGGGGAGATCGTCAGCCGAAACTGAGCTGCTGCAGCACGCGCAGAAAGACGCGTCGGTCATTGGCGGACAGCTGCCCGAGCCAGCGCTCCTCGCCGCGCTGGATGTCCACCTGCGTGGCGTTTTTGATCGAACGGCCCGACTCGGTGATCGCGAGCAGGCGTGCGCGGCGGTCGTCGGGGTCGGGGGTCCGCTCGATGTAGCGGCGTTCCTGCAACTCGTCGAGTGTGGAAATGATGCGTGTTTTGTCGGCGCCAATCGATTCGGCGAGGTTTGCCTGGGTGCGGACGGGCGAACGGTCAAGGGCGCTCAGCACGATGTAGCCCCACATCGATAGCCCGTGCGCTGCCAGCACCGGTTGCTCGGCAGCCGCCGTCTCTCGAGCCAGCTGCGCAAGCATCGCCGCGAGATCTGGTCGCACCACCTTCCGCACCATGCCGTGATGATACAGATTGACAGATTATATGCATGAACATATCATATGCACATGCATACAAATTCGGGCCTCCCCCCGATGCGCGACGATGGCTGTCTGTCGTCAGGCGATTCGAACGCGGCTGGCCAACCGCCGATCACGGCGGGGAGCGGCCTCCTCAGCACCGACTGGCTGCCGGGTCCCTCCGATGGCAGCCCGTCCCCGGTTGTGGTGAGTTACACCGACTTCCATTCCCGTTCCGACGACGATTGGCAGCAGATCGCCCAACTCGGCATGACGCTGGCAGAGAGTTGGCCGATCATGCGCGGCGCGGTGGGGCTTTGGCTGTGGGGCAAGCCGGCCGAGTGGCGCGGCGGATCGCTCTCCATCTGGGATAGCAAGGCGGATTTGCTTCGATTCATCCGCTGGCCAGTTCATGTCGCCATCACGAAGAACTGGCGGGGACGGATACGAGTGCAATCCGCCAGCTGGGATGATCAGCGATTTATCCCAGCGCAGGCATGGCTTCGCGCCGAGGCGCACATGCGGGCTCCGCGCGACATGCCAGCCCGTCGAATTTAGCCGCCGTTCGATTTTCATGGCCTACGGTGACCTTGCCCGGCCTTTAGTGTCCTGAATTGCGCACTGGGATAGCCGATTACGGAGTGGCCACAACCAGCGCGATGCCGCCGAGTGCCAGCAGCCAACTCGTGAAGCTGCCCACCAGAAAATACTCGGTGACCTCGTCGATGCCGACGTCGCCGTTGCGGTTCTTCTGGGCGCTCAACTCGGGAAAGCGGATGATGCCCTTGGCGGCGACGACGGCGCTGGCCGCCGCCACCTGGCCGCCGACGCCGAGGCTCAGGATCAGCAGCCGTTCCATCGGCCCCAGCAGTCGGCCGCCCTTGAGGCGGTCCGATGGCTGGGGCTCGCCCGCCGGGCGCACCGCCCCCACCGAGCCCAGCACGAGGCGCACCAATTGATTTCCGGTGGCGAACTGCACCAGCACCACACCGACGATCATCAGCAGCCGGGTGGGCGTGACGTGGCTCAGCGGCAGCTGCACCCATGCCGACCACCGCCCGACGACACCGCTCACCCGCGTGGACCATCCGGACAACACGATCAGCAGCACCAGCGCGGTGGCGAACACGGCCAACGGGGCGGCCTGCGCGTGACCGCTACGTTCGCTGCGCAGGCATAGCCACTCCCAGGCGACGGCCGTGGTGGCCGCGGCCACGAGCAGCGGGATGTCACCGCCATGCCACAGCGCGCCCAGCGCCGCGCACGTCACCACGACGACCGGCCCGACCGCCAGCGGGGGCCATGCCGAGCGGACCGCTCGCCGGCACAGGTCGGCGACTCCGACCGCGAGCAGCAGTACCGCAACGGCAGTCACGGCAGGCTCCGAAGATACTGAGAGGCAACGACAATCAGGTCCAAACCGTCGCGGGCGGCCCGCTGGGACACCGCGGACGGGCTGATGCCCTCGGCCACGGCGAGCTCCTTCTTGGTTCGGCCGGTCATCAAGCCCCTCACAATCCGCAGCGATCTTTCATCGAGCGATCCAAGCAGATGGTCCCGACAAATCAGGGCCGCGTTGACGGCGGCGGCGTCGGCGCGCGTGCCGTCGGCTGCCCTGAATGTGGTGCGCACCAGCGTGAAGCCGGGCTGTCGCTGAGTTTCGGCCGTCTGCTGGATGGCCTCGCGCGCGGTCCACCAGCCTGGCCCGTCCTGGATGCCGGCACCGGCGTCGAGGACGCTGACCATGCCCCAGCCGATGCCGAAACGGACGTCGGTCTCCGGCGCAAGCAGGAGGCGGATCGCCATTGCCGCGTCGATGGCCGCACCGAGACGGGGGTAACTGCCCTGGAACTCGTCGCCGACGGTGAAGGCGGGCGGGTCTATCGCGCCGGCGCCGGCCTGACGCAGGGCGTCGGCGACCCGTCGATGCAGGGCGGGCCGGTCGGCGGCAAGCCGAGATCCCACCACGTCGCCGATCACGGTCGCGCGCAGTGAAGGAATTGCCTTCACTTGTAGCATATGAAGATTATAGCTTAATTCCGACGGAAATTAGCTCATAGCTTAATCAGCAGGCTGGTCCTTGACCTTGAGGTACCGCTCGATGCCGACGCGGGAGAACGTCCGGCGGTGGTCGGCCGACACCATCGGCAGGGCCGTCGCCGCGTCGATCACCTCGGGTTGCGCCACGTCGTAAGTCTCGCCCTGGGAGGAAATGGTCGCTCGCCCGGCGGCAAGGACGTTGCGCAACCAGTCCACTCGGGCGCCGTAGGGCAGGGGTATGACGAACCCGTCGGGCGTCCGGTCCGCGACGACGGGTGTGGCGTACTGCTTGCCCGAGCGTCGCCCGGTGTGGCGGATAGCCGATGCGTAGAAGTGTTTGCGGCCGGCCAGTCGCAGCATCAGCGGGTTGAGCAGGTATCTGTTGGAGACACGGAACGCACGCAGCAACGGCTTGGGCCACGCCTCGGGTGTAAACGCACTCATGACGCCACGATGACCCCGGGCTTGATCCGAAACCAGGGTCCTTGGTCGTCGTTTACCGCTCTTCGATGAGGGCGGACGCCGACCGCAGCTGGGTGATCGCGTCGCGCACGATCGAGTCGATCAGCTCGGCGCACGACGGCAGGTCCTCGAGGATGCCGGCCACCTGGCCGGAGGCGAGCACCCCGGCCTCGGTATTGCCCTCGACCAGTCCGGCCTTCAGCAGCATCGGGGTGTTGGCCGCCATCACCACCTGCGACCAGGTCAGCTCCTTGCCGTGGCGCATCGCCAGGCCGTCGCGGATCATCGACCGCCAGGTCATCTGCGACATGTGCTTGAACTTGGCCGCATTGCGCACCGCGGCGGTGAGACCCCTTACCGGCGAACCGCTTTCCAGCCGCTCGACCAGGCCGGTGCGCAGCACGCGGTGCGGCATGCCGTCGACGCGTGTGGTGACCACCGTGCCGTCCAGCGCCGCGTCCAGGTAGCGCCGCTTGACCGAATCGGGCACGGTCGAATCGGAGGTCAACAGAAAACGCGTGCCCATCGCCACGCCCGCCGCGCCGTAGCTCAACGCGGCCGCCAAGCCGCGCCCGTCGAAGAATCCACCGGCCGCGATCACCGGTATTCCGGTGCCCTGCACGGCGTCCAGCACCGACGGCAGCAGCAGCGTGGTGGCGACCGGTCCGGTGTGCCCGCCGCCCTCGCCGCCCTGCACGATCATCGCGTCGGCGCCCCAGGCCGCGACCTTGCGCGCATGCTTGGCCGCGCCGATCGACGGAATCACCACCGCGCCCGCTTCTTTCAGCCGAGCGATCAGCTCCTGCTTGGGCGCCAGCGCGAACGACGCCACCTTCACGCCCTCGCGGATCATCAGGTCGACGCGGTCGCCGGCGTCCGCCGCGTCGGCGCGGATGTTCACCCCGAACGGTTTGTCGGTGGCGGCCTTGACCTTGCCGATCGCCGTCGCCAACTCGTCCACCGTCATGGTGGCCGAAGCAAGGATGCCCAGCCCGCCCGCGTTGGCCGTGGCGGCCACCAACCGGGCACCGGCCACCCAACCCATCCCGGTTTGGACCACCGGGTGCTCGACACCGACCAGCTCGGTCAGCGGCGTGCGCAACTTCATCAACGTATCTCTCTGTCGCGCAGGGACTTCGGATCGATCACCTCGCGGACCAGCTGGAGCTCTTCGTCCGTCGGCAACCTGGTCTCGCCGGCCTCGTCCACATCGTGCACGTGAAACGACGTCGCCTCGCGAACGTCGTCGGGCGTCACCCCGGGATGCAGTGTCAGCGCGCGCATCGTCCGGTCCGGACCGCCGAAATCGAACACCCCGAGGTTGGACACGACCCGGTAGGTGTTGGCGAAGCGGAACGCCGGATTGTCGGCGTCCACCTTGTCCCAGCCGATGCCGCAGACCACGTCGACGGCCTCGCAGAACACCCGCTTGGAGTGGTTGCCGACCCAGTAGCTGGTCGCGTGGTTGATCGCGTTCCCGGGCGCGCCCCGCAGGCCGAACATCTGTCTGGTCGGATGTTGCAGCGGTCCGAACGCCGAGATGTTCTGATTGCCAAAGCGGTCAACCTGGTTGGCGCCCATCACCACGTGCCGACGGCCCCAGGCCAGCGTCTCGAACACCCGGCCGAACGGCATCCAGCCCTCGACGGGTCCGGTCTTGCCCAGCGCCGGGGTGTCCGCCAGCAGCTGCGCCTCGCCGTCGGTCAGCAGGATGTCCGGTGAAAAGGTCAACCGCGCCAGCCGTGCGCCGACCGAGGCCATATTCGTCATCGGGCTGACCATGATTTCGCCCGCTCCGGCGAACAATTCGGCGCAGGCGACGGCGCACACTTCGGCGCGGGTGCTGCTCACTTTTCAGGCCTCCTCTGCGAATGTGCGAACCGCCGCCTGATAGTCGTCCTCGCTGCCGGACAGGTACGTCTGGACGAACTTCTGCCAGCCCTCTTCGGTCGAGGCCGCCTCGGCGTAGTGCCGTTGGAACTTCTCATCGCGGCCGTAGTCCGGTGCGGCGGTGGTGAAGTGGGCGCCGCCCGGCGCCTCCACCACGGAGTCGACCATCATCCGGTTCACCAGCAGGGCCTGCGGTGCAACGGCCTTGACCAGCTCCTCGGTGGACACGACGCGCTCCACCGATAGGAAGCGCTTGTCGGCGGCCATCAGGAACAGGTCGTCGAAGTAGGGGTCGATCCCGGTGTAGGCCGCATTGCCCCGGCAGTCACCGAGATTGAGGTGAACGAACGCCGCGTCCAGGCACAGCGCCGGCATGGCGATCAGCGTCTCGTAACCGCCGTCGGGCGCGGGGTACGGGCTGGTGACGGTCTGCAGCTCGCCCTCCCAGAAGTCGGGCACCGAGCTGCCCAGTCCGGCCCGGGTCGGCAGGAACGGCAGGCGTTGCGCGGCGGCTTGCAGGCCGCACCGCAGCATCCCCTCGTCCATCTCCCGGGCCTCGATGGCGCCGCTGGTACGGGCCTTGGCGAACCAGGGGTCGTAAAAGGGCGGGGAGTCCAGCGAGACGAAACCGTAGTAGACGCGCTTGACCTTGCCGGCCGAGCACAGCAACCCCAGGTCGGGTCCGCCGTAGGTGACCACCGTGAGGTCCGTGACGTCGGTGCGCAGCATCGCCCGCACGAACGCCATCGGTTTGCGCCGCGAGCCCCAGCCGCCGATACCGATCGTCATGCCGCTGCGCAACTGCGCGACGGCCGCGTCCAAAGTGGTTGTCTTTTCGATCATTCCTTCTTGCCCTTCGCCGTACCCGCGAACGCGTCGCGGTGCTCGTCGGCGACCCCGGCCAGATTGAGCTCGAACGTAAAGCCCTGTTCCATGCGGTAACTCGCGTTGACCCGCTGCACGTCGATGAGGTTGAGCGCCTCCTTGGCCGCACGGATGACGCGGGTGTCCTTGGCGGCGATGTCTCGCGCGACCCGTAACGCCGCCTCGTCCAGCTGGTCGCGCGGCACCACCTCGTGCACCGAACCGAAGTGGTGCAGGGTGGCGGCGTCGACGGTGGCGGCGGTGAAGAACAGCCGCCGCATCAGGTGCTGGGGCACCAGCCGCGACAGGTGGGTGGCCGCGCCCAGGGCCCCGCGCTCCACCTCGGGCAGGCCGAAGGTGGCGTCGTCGGAGGCGACGATGACGTCGGAGTTGCCGACCAGGCCGATGCCGCCGCCGACGCAGAAGCCGTTCACGGCGGCAACGACGGGCACCGCGCACTCGTAGACCGCGCGGAAGGCGGCGAAGCAGCCGCGGTTGGCGTCGATCAGCGCGGTGAATCCTTCGGTGCGCTGCATCTCCTTGATGTCGACCCCGGCGTTGAAGCCACGCCCCTCGGCCCGCAGGATGACCACGTGGGTCTCGGGGTTTTGGCCGGCGGCCGTGATGATGTCGGCCAGTTCGAACCAGCCGCGCGACGGGATGGCGTTGACGGGCGGAAAGTCGACGGTAACCGCGACGATGCCCGGTTCGGTGGTTTTGGATGTGATGGGCAAGGTGCCACTTCCTTGTGGGGGTAACTACCTAAGCAAGCACTTGCTTGGTACGCTAGCACAGTGACTCGCGCCGAAGCACCCGACGCCATCGACTTGGGGCTGGCCGGGCGGGTGGTTCTGGTCACTGGCGGGGTTCGCGGGGTGGGCGCCGGCATCAGCTCGGTCTTCGCCGGGCAGGGCGCGACCGTCATCACCTGCGCACGGCGGGCCGTCGAGGGCCTGCCCTATGAGTTTCACTCGTGCGACGTCCGCGACGACGACGCCGTCAAGGCGCTGATCGACTCCGTTGTCGACAAGCACGGTCGGCTCGACGTCGTGGTCAACAACGCCGGAGGTTCGCCGTACGTGCTGACCGCGGAGTCCAGCGCGAAGTTCAACCGCAAGATCATCGAGCTCAATCTGATTGGCGCGCTATCGGTTTCGCAACACGCCAACGACAAGATGCAAGGCCAGGATCGCGGCGGGTCGATCATCAACATCTGCAGTCTCAGTGGTCGACGGCCGTCGCCCGGCACCGCCGCATACGGCGCGGCCAAGGCCGGTCTGGAAAGCCTCACCCAGACGCTGGCGGTGGAGTGGGGGCCGAAGGTCCGGGTGAATGCCTGTGTGGTCGGCATGGTGGAGACCGAGCAGTCGGAACTGTTTTATGGTGACGCCGAGTCCATCGCCGCGATCTCCAAGAACGTGCCCCTGGGCCGGCTGGCCAAGCCCGACGACATCGGCTGGGCGGCAGCGTTTTTGGCGTCGGACGCGGCGTCCTACATCAGCGGCGCCTCGCTGGAGGTGCATGGTGGCGGCGAGCCGCCGCACTATCTCGCCACAACGAACGCCAGCGCGATCAAGTAGAGGAGACACGAACAATGGGAGTGGTTGACGGCCGCGTCGTCATCGTCACCGGGGCGGGCGGCGGTATCGGCCGCGCGCATGCGCTGGCCTTCGCGGCCGAAGGTGCTCGCGTGGTGGTCAACGACATCGGCGTGGGCCTGGACGGTTCACCGGCCGGCGGCGGCAGCGCCGCCCAGGGCGTGGTCGACGAAATCACCGCGGCCGGTGGGGAAGCCGTCGCCAACGGCTCCAACGTCGCCGACTGGGCCGAAGCGGCCGGCCTGATCCAGACCGCCGTCGACACCTTCGGTGGGCTGGACGTTCTGGTGAACAACGCGGGCATCGTGCGCGACCGGATGATGGCCAACACCAGCGAGGAGGAGTTCGACGCCGTCATCGCCGTGCACCTCAAGGGTCACTTCGCCACGATGCGGCACGCGGCGTCCTATTGGCGCGGGCTGTCCAAAGAGGGCAAGACCGTCGACGCGCGGATCGTCAACACCAGTTCGGGTGCGGGTCTGCAGGGCAGCGTCGGGCAGGGCAACTACAGCGCCGCGAAGGCAGGCATCGCGGCCATGACACTGGTCGGCGCGGCCGAAATGGGTCGCTACGGCGTCACCGTCAACGCCATCGCACCGTCGGCCCGCACCCGCATGACCGAGACCGTGTTCGCCGAGATGATGTCAACGCAGGACCAGGATTTCGACGCCATGGCACCGGAGAACGTCTCGCCGCTGGTGGTCTGGCTGGGCAGCGCCGAATCCCGTGACGTCACCGGCAAGGTGTTCGAGGTGGAGGGCGGCAAGATCCGGGTCGCAGAGGGCTGGGCGCACGGCCCGCAGATCGACAAGGGCGCGAGGTGGGACCCCGCGGAATTGGGGCCGGTCGTCGCCGACCTGCTCACCAAGGCGCGGCCGCCGGTCCCCGTTTACGGCGCCTGACGACTAGGCCGGGTCGCAGATCACGATCGGGATCAGCCGATCGGTCCACGACTGGTAGTCGTCGAACGAGGGATACATCGCGTTCAACTTCGGCCAGTACTCCGCGCGCTCTTCGGCTGTGGCGCCGCGCGCCTGCAGCTGCAGCACCTCGTCCTTGATCTGCACGGAGACTTTGGGATTGGCCTTGAGGTTGAGGTACCACAACGGGTGCTTGTCGCTGCCACCCTTCGATGCGACCAGTATCACCCGGTTCCCCTCGCGCAGGTAGAGCAGCGGGCTCACCCGCGGCTCACCCGTCTTGCGGCCCGTCGTGGTGAGCAGCGCGACCGGGGCTTTCTGGAAGGTGCCGCCGAATTTTCCGTCACTGCGTCGGTAGATCCACGCGTTGCCCTTGGCCATCCATTTGATGATGAAGTTGACCCAGGGTGCGTTCAGTGAGCGTGGCTTCGGTTTCGGCATGGTGTTCCTTAGCGCTGGACAAACGGTTGGAAGCGAACCTTGATGTGGTGGATTTCGGCCTCCCCGCTTGGGGTTTCGGCGGGAATCACGAACGTCTCGTCGACCCGTGCGGCCAGCCGGCGGCCGCCGAACGCCGCCTTGGTGAACACGTTGTACGACGCGTGCACCCGGTCGCCGTCGATCCGGTAGTCCGGCGGCGTCGTGTCCTTAAGGAATCGGTACTGAGCACCGCGATTGAGGCTGCGGCGCAGGTGGTTTCCGGAAAACCCGTTCTTGATCCCCTGCTCGATGCGGGTGCACCGCGCGGCGAACGGGACGGAGTCGCCGTCATGGCTGACGAGCGCGTCGATGTAGGACTGCGCCGCGGCGATGCGGCTCGCTTCGGAGACGATCAAGTGACGACGACGAACTAGATGCGCTCGATGATCGTGCCGGTCGACAGGGCGCCGCCCGCGCACATGGTGATCAGCGCGGTGCTCTGGTCGGTGCGCTCCAATTCGTGCAGCGCGGTGGTGATCAGCCGGCTGCCGGTGCTGCCCACCGGGTGGCCCAGCGCGATGGCCCCGCCGTTGACGTTGACCCTGGCCATGTCGGGCTCGTGCACGCGCGCCCACGACAGCACCACCGACGCGAACGCCTCGTTGATCTCGACGAGGTCGATGTCGCCCATCTTCATGCCGGCCTTCTCCAGCACCTTGGCCGTCGACTGCACAGGGCCGTCCAGGTGGTAGTAGGGCTCGGCGCCGACCAGCGCCTGGCTGACGATGCGGGCCCGCGGCCGCAGCCCGAGCGCCTTGGCCTTGTCCTCGTCCATCCACAACACGGCCGCGGCCCCGTCGGAGATCTGCGACGACGTTCCCGCCGTGTGGATCCCGCCCTCGATGACCGGCTTCAGCGCGCTCAGTCCCGACAGGGTCGTCTCACGCAGGCCCTGGTCGCGCGAGATGGTGACCCGCTCCGACGTCGGTTGCTTGTTCTCGTCCAGCGCCGGTGCCTCGATCGGGGAGATCTCGCGGTCGAAGCGGCCCTCGTCCCACGCCTGCTTGGCCTTGGCCTGCGACTCGTAGCCGAATTGGTCGATGTCGTCACGCGTGATGCCGCGACGCTTGGCGATCCGCTCGGCCGCGGTGAACTGGTCGGGCAGATCGATGTCCCAGGACGCGGGCCGCAGGATGCTGCGATCCGGGCCGGCGTTGGCGCCCAGCCCGACGCGGCTCATGGCCTCGATCCCGCAGGCGATGCCGATGTCGATGGCGCCCGCGGCGATCAGGCCGGCGATCAGGCCGTTGGCCTGCTGGCCGCTGCCGCACTGGCAGTCCACGGTCATGGCGCCGACGTGATCGGGCAGTCCGGCGACAAGCCAGCTCACCCGGCTGATGTTGTTGGACTGCTCGCCGAACTGCGTCACGCAGCCGCCGATGACCTGTTCGACGTCGCCGGGGTCGATGCCGGCCTTCTCCACGAGTGCCTTCTGCACCGCACCGAAGAGCTCGGTGGCGTGCAGCCCTGAGAGCCATCCGTTGCGCTTGCCGATCGGGCTGCGCGTGGCTTCGACGATTACCGGGTTACCCATTCCGTCAGGCTAGAACACGTTTCATTAGTCTGACAAGCGACGATGGTGACCTGCCTTTTATCTGCGCAGAAGCCGTGTTTTACTGGCACTAGAACACGTTGCAATTGAGGAGCGCATAGACATGGCACCCCCCAACATTCCCGCCGACTTCGACTTCCTTGACCCTGACGTCAACCTCGCAAGGTTGCCCGTCGAGGAACTCGCCTGGCTGCGCAAGGCGGAGCCGATCCACTGGGTCGACATCCCTAACGGCGCGGGCGGGTTCGAGGACCACGGATACTGGATCGTCACCAAGCACGCCGACGTCAAGGAGGTGTCGAAACGCAGCGACGTCTTCTCGAGCTGGATGAACGGCGCCATCCCGACGTGGCCACCGGAGATGAAGCGGGAGCAGGTCGAACTGCAACGCAGCGTCATGCTCAACATGGACGCACCCCACCACACCCGGCTGCGCAAGATCATCTCCCGCGGGTTCACGCCACGGGCCATCGGACGGCTGGAAGCCGAACTGGCCCAGCGCGCCCAGGACATCGCCAAGACCGCGGCGAGCGAGGGTAGCGGCGACTTCGTCGAGCAGGTCTCGTGCGAGCTGCCGCTGCAAGCCATCGCAGGCCTGCTCGGCGTTCCCCAGGAGGATCGCGACAAGCTGTTCCGCTGGTCCAACGAGATGACGGGTGGCACCGATCCCGAGTACGCCCACGTCGATCCCGCGCAGTCGTCGATGGAGCTGATCACGTACGCGATGGCCATGGCCGAGGAGCGGGGTAAGCACCCCACCGACGACATCGTCACCACCCTCATCCAGGCCGACATCGACGGCGAGAAGCTCTCCGATGACGAGTTCGGTTTCTTCGTGGTCATGCTCGCCGTGGCAGGCAACGAGACGACGCGCAACTCGATCACCCACGGCATGATCGCCATGGCGAACAACCCCGATCAATGGGAGCTGTTCAAGAAGGAACGCCCGTCGACCACCGCCGACGAGATCATCCGGTGGGCCACTCCGGTATCGGCCTTCCAGCGCACCGCCAACGAGGACACCGAGTTGGCCGGCGTGCAGATCAAAGAGGGTCAGCGGGTGGTGATGTCCTACCGGTCGGCCAATTTCGACGAAGAGGTCTTCCAAGACCCGCACACGTTCAACATCCTGCGCGACCCGAACCCCCATGTCGGGTTCGGCGGCACCGGCGCCCACTACTGCATCGGCGCGAACCTGGCCCGCATGACCATCAACCTGATCTTCAACGCGGTCGCCGACCACATGCCCGACCTCAAACCGGTCGGGGAGCCCGAGCGGCTGCGATCGGGCTGGCTCAACGGGATCAAGCACTGGCAGGTCGACTACACCGGCCAAACGCGGTGACGTCCTGATGGACTTCAATCTCACTGCGACGCAACAGGCCGTCGCCGATGTGGTGACCTCCGTGCTGGATCGGGACCTCAGTTGGGACGCGTTGGTCAGCGGGGGGGTGACGGCGCTGCCGGTGCCCGAGCGCCTCGGCGGCGACGGCGTGGGCCTGCCCGAGGTCGCGACCGTGCTGACCGAGATCGGTCGCCACGGCGCCATCATGCCGGCGCTGGCCACGCTCGGCTTCGGCGTGGTGCCGCTCCTGGACCTGGCGTCCGACGAACAGCAGGACCGGTTCCTGGCCGGAGTCGCCAAGGGCGGCGTGCTGACCGCCGCACTCAACGAGCCCGGCACCGCGCTGCCCGACCGGCCGTCGACGACCTTCGCCAACGGGCGGCTGTCGGGCACCAAGGTCGGCGTTGGCTATGCCGGACAAGCGGATTGGATGATCGTCACCGCGGACAGCGCGGTGGTTGTCGTCTCGCCCAAGGCCGACGGTGTGCAGATCGTCGGTACCCCGACGTCCAACGACGCCGACGAGTTCACGGTGACGTTCGCCGACGTCGCGGTCGCCGACTCCGACGTGCTGGCGGGCGCCACAGCGCACCGGGTCAACCAGCTGGCGCTGGCGGCCGTCGGCGCCTACGCCGACGGGCTGGTCGCCGGGGCGCTGCGCCTGACCGCGGACTACGTGGCCAATCGCAAGCAATTCGGCAAGCCGCTGTCGACTTTCCAGACCGTGGCGGCGCAGCTCTCCGAGGTCTACATCGCCTCGCGCACAATCGATTTGGTGGCGAAGTCGGTCGTGTGGCGGCTTTCGGAAGGCCGGGACGCCGATGACGATCTGGACGTGCTCGGCTACTGGGTGACGTCACAGGCGCCGCCGATGATGCAGATCTGCCACCATCTGCACGGCGGCATGGGGATGGACATCACCTATCCGATGCACCGGTACTACGCCACGATCAAAGACCTGACCCGGCTGCTGGGCGGGCCATCTCATCGCCTCGAACTGGTGGGAGCGCAATGTTCATCGACCTGACCCCCGAGCAGCGGCAGCTGCAAGCCGAGCTGCGGCAATACTTTTCGAGCTTGATCTCCTCCGACGAGATGAAGGCGATGGAGCAGGACCGCCACAACGCCGCGTACCGCGCGATCATCCGGCGGATGGGCAAGGACGGCATGCTCGGAGTCGGATGGCCAAAAGAGTACGGCGGCCACGGTTTCGGGCCGATCGAGCAGCAGATCTTCGTCAACGAGGCCCATCGCGCCGACGTGCCGCTGCCCGCCGTGACGCTGCAGACGGTCGGTCCCACGCTGCAGGTTTTCGGCACCGAGTTGCAGAAAAAGAAATTCCTGCCGGCGATCCTGGCCGGTGAGGTGCATTTCGCGATCGGCTATAGCGAACCCGAGGCCGGCACCGACCTGGCGTCGTTGCGCACCAGCGCCGTGCGCCACGGCGACGAGTACATCGTCAACGGCCAAAAGATGTGGACCACCGGCGGGCACGACGCCGACTACGTCTGGCTGGCCTGCCGCACCGACCCGGACGCCATGAAGCACAAAGGCATTTCGATCCTGATCGTCGATACCAAGGATCCCGGCTACTCCTGGACGCCGATCATCCTGTCCGACGGCGCCCATCACACCAACGCCACCTACTACAACGACGTGCGGGTGCCCGCCGACATGCTGGTCGGCGAGGAGAACGGCGGATGGCGGCTGATCACCACCCAGCTCAACAACGAGCGCGTCATGCTCGGGCCCGCCGGTCGGGTGGCCGGTATCTACGACCGGGTCCACGCGTGGGCGTCCAAGCCGGGTGCCGACGGTATCACCCCCATCGACCACGACGACGTCAAGCGGGCGCTCGGGCAGATCCATGCGATGTGGCGAATCAACGAGCTGCTCAACTGGCAGGTGGCGGCGGCCGGCGAGGACATCAACGTCGCCGATGCCGCATCGACGAAAGTCTTTGGCACCGACCGTATCCAGCACGTCGGCCGGCTCGCCGAGGAGATCGTCGGCAAGTATGGCAACCCCGCCGAGGCGGGCACCGCCGAGCTGCTCGACTGGCTGGACTCCCAGACCAAGCGCAACCTGGTGATCACCTTCGGTGGAGGCGTGAACGAAGTCATGCGAGAGATGATCGCGGCCGCCGGCCTCAAAGTGCCGAGGGTTCCCCGGTGACCGATATCCAGGAAGCGATCGCGGAGATCAAGGCGGCCGGCGGCCCGAAGCCGCGCGCCGGCCGCGATCCGGTGAACCAGCCGATGATCAACAACTGGGTGGAGGCCATCGGCGACAGCAACCCCATCTATGTCGACGAGGCCGCCGCCCGCACCGTCGGGCATCCGGGAATTGTGGCCCCGCCCGCCATGATTCAGGTGTGGACCATGTTCGGCTTGGCCGGGGAACGCCCGAAGGACGATCCGATGGGGCCCATCATGCAGTTGTTCGACGACGCCGGCTACATCGGCGTGGTCGCCACCAACTGCGAACAGACCTATCACCGCTACCTGCAGCCCGGCGAGCACGTCAGCATCACCTCGGAGATGGGCGATGTGATCGGGCCCAAGCAGACCGCGCTGGGCGAGGGCTGGTTCATCAACCAGCACATCGTCTGGCGAGTCGGTGACGAGGATGTCGCCGAGATGAACTGGCGCATCCTCAAATTCAAGCCGCGCGAGTCCGCGCCGTCCTCGGTGCCCGCGGACCTGGACCCCGACGCCATGATGCGCCCCTCGTCGTCGCGCGACACCGCCTTCTTCTGGGAGGGCGTCAAGGCGCACGAGCTGAGGATCCAGCGGCGGCCCGACGGCAGCCTGCAGCACCCGCCGGTGCCGGCGGTATGGCAGGACAAGGCCGCCCCGATCGATTATCTCGTGGCAAGTGGTAAGGGCACGGTGTTCAGTTTCGTCGTGCACCACGCACCGAAGGTGCCCGGACGCACGCTGCCATTCGTGATCGCGCTGGTGGAGCTCGACGAGGGTGTGCGAATGCTTGGCGAGCTGCGTGGGGCGGACCCCGCCAACGTGAAGATTGGA
The DNA here is from genome assembly GCA_963732835.1 of uncultured Actinomycetota bacterium. Taxonomy (GTDB): domain Bacteria; phylum Actinomycetota; class Actinomycetes; order Mycobacteriales; family Mycobacteriaceae; genus Mycobacterium. Next base: position 205,793 of record CAVTBA010000013.1, on the reverse strand, counting down.
ATGCCGGTGCGCGCAACCTATATCGACTTTCCCGCCGGCGAAAGCGGCCCGGAGTGGACCCTGTATGCCTGGGAGCCGCAGGCATGAGCGCACCGGCCATCGACGTGGGCACTGTATTGCCCGAGCTCAAGCTGCACGGTGATCCCACGTTCATCATCTCGACGGCCCTGGCCACCCGGGACTTTCAGGACGTGCACCACGACCGGGATCTGGCGCAGGCCAAGGGATCGAAGGACATCTTCGTCAACATCCTGACCGACACCGGGCTGGTGCAGCGCTACGTCACCGACTGGGCGGGCCCGTCGGCGCTGATCAAGTCCGTCGGGCTGCGCCTCGGGGTGCCGTGGTATGCCTACGACACGGTGACCTTCTCCGGTGAGGTGACCGCCGTGGACGGCGGCCTGATCACGGTGAAGGTGTTCGGCCGCAACAGCCTCGGCGACCACGTCATCGCCACAGTGACGCTGACGATGGGGGACTCCTGATGTTGTCGGGTAAAGCCGCGATCGTCGGCATCGGCGCCACCGACTTCTCGAAGGACTCCGGTCGAAGCGAGCTGCGGTTGGCGGCCGAGGCGGTGTTGGACGCGTTGGACGACGCCGGGTTGACCCCGGCGGACGTCGACGGGCTGACCACCTTCACGATGGACACCAACAATGAGACCGCGGTCGCGCGGGCGGTCGGCATCGGTGACCTGAAGTTCTTCTCGCAGATCGGTTACGGCGGCGGCGCCGCATGCGCGACCGTTCAGCAGGCTGCGATCGCCGTCGCCACCGGCGTGGCCGACGTCGTGGTGGCCTACCGGGCATTCAACGAGCGGTCTGGCATGCGGTTCGGTCAGGTGCAGACCCGGCTGGCGGGAGACGCTCGCGCTCAGGCCGATTCGACCGCGGCGGACAATTCATTCTCCTACCCGCACGGCCTGTCCACGCCAGCCGCGCAGGTCGCCATGATCGCCCAGCGCTACATGCACTCCTCCGGTGCGACCAGCCGCGACTTCGGCGTCATCTCGGTGGCTGACCGCAAGCACGCCGCCAAGAATCCGAAGGCGTACTTCTACGAGAAGCCGATAACCATTGAGGATCACCAGAATTCGCGGTGGATCGCCGAGCCGTTGCGGCTGCTGGACTGCTGCCAGGAAACCGACGGGGCCGTCGCGATCGTGGTGACCTCTGTGGAGCGGGCGCGGGACCTCAAGGAGCGGCCGGCCGTCATCGAGGCGGCATCGCAGGGCTCGAGCCCCGACCAGTACACGATGGTCAGCTACTACCGGCCGGAACTGGGCCTGCCCGAGATGGGCGTGGTGGGTCAGCAGCTGTGGCAGCAATCCGGCCTGACGCCCTCCGACATTCAGACCGCCATCCTGTACGACCACTTCACGCCCTTCACGCTGATTCAGTTGGAGGAGTTGGGATTCTGCGGTAAGGGCGAGGCCAAGGACTTCATCGCCGACGGTGCGATCGAAATTGGCGGGCGGCTTCCCATCAACACGCATGGCGGCCAGCTCGGTGAGGCCTACATCCACGGCATGAACGGCATCGCCGAGGGTGTGCGGCAACTGCGCGGCACCTCGGTGAACCCGGTACCCTACGTCGAACACGTCCTCGTCACCGCGGGCACGGGTGTGCCGACCTCGGGCTTGATCCTCGGCTAGCGCTTCGTTCTGCCGGGCGCCCGGCTGGCCGGGCGTTCGCGGCTCAACGTGCGGCTGGACGGGCGCTCGAAGGCTGAAGTGACGCCTGTGGTTAGGCGTGCGACCCTGCGGCGATGGGTGAGCCATTTGTCGGGAGCGAAGCCATTGCCTGTGGACTAGTGACCAAGAGCCAATTGGAGACGCGCTACCACCGGCTTTTTCGAGGCGTCTACATCGAGCGCGATGCCGAGCTGACCGCCGCGGTGCGCGCCAAGGCCGCGTGGTTGTGGACCGGCCGCCGGGGAATTGTGGCGGGGTTCTCGGCGGCCGCCCTGCACGGAAGCAAATGGGTCGACGACAAAAGAGTCGTGGAACTAATCCACACCAACCACCATCGCTCGGCAGGCACGCAGCTGCATAGAGACGCTGTTGCGGCGGATGAAATCGAAATAGTCGGCGGCCTGACGGTTACATCGCCGACCAGGACGGCGCTGGACCTCGGCTGCTGGTACCCGGCGATGACTGCCGTGGCGGGTATTGACGCGCTGGCCGCAGCGACGGAAATCAAGGCAGCTGATATCGAGCTGCTGGCCCGCAGGTATGCGGGACGCCGAGGCATTGCGCGAGCACGGCGAGCCGCCGACCTGTTCGATGCCGGTGCGCAGTCGCCGAAAGAGTCATGGCTTCGCGTCGTGCTGATCGAGGCGGGCCTGCCGCGGCCCCAGACACAGATTCCGGTGCTCGACGAGTTCGGCAGCGTGTTCGCGTATTTGGATATGGGGTGGGAAGAGGTCAAAGTCGCCGTGGAGTACGACGGTGAGCAGCACCGCAGCGATCGCCGGCAGTACACCTGGGATGTTCGGAGGCTGGAAACGCTTGAGCGTCTGGGTTGGATCGTAGTAAGGGTGGTCGCCGGTGACCGGCCCGGCGACATCGTTCACAGGGTTCGCGCTGCGCGTGCTCGTCGTGTGCCCGGCTAGCCGGGCACACGACCACGCATTCCCGGCTAGCCGGGCGCTCGGCGCAGAACTAGGCGGGGATCAGCTCGACGCCGCTCAACACCACAGCGTTGTCGCGCGAAGGCGCGACAACGCTGGCCAGCAGCCGTCCGTCTTCCTTCCAGATGCCGACGTTGAGGACCTCGCCGGGGAACGCCACACCGGCGAAGCGTGCGCCGTAGGCGGCCACCGCGCCGGCGTCGCCGTCCAGCAGCGTGTCCACGATGGCCTTGCACGTCATGCCGTAGGTGCACAGCCCGTGCAGGATGGGCCGGGAAAAGCCCGCGGCCGCGGCGAATTCCGGGTCGGAGTGCAACGGGTTGCGGTCCCCGCAGAGCCGGTAGAGCAGCGCCTGCTGCGGCAGGATCGGCACCGCGACCTCCACATCGGGCGCGCGGTCGGGGGCCGGGTCCGATGATGACGGTCCGCGCTCGCCGCCGAATCCGCCTTCGCCACGGGCGAAGATGGACCGACGCTGCGTCCACAGCAGCGTGCCGTCGGGCGCGCTGACCGTCGTCTCGCTCCAGATCACCGCGGCCTTGCCCTTGTCCCAGATGTCGGTGAAGCGGGTGACGGCGCGGGCGGATCCCGAGGGCGGCAGCGGCCCGGGCACTTCCACGCGCTCGCTGGCGTGCAGGACCTTGCCCAGCTCGATGTCGATGCCGGGGAATTGCACGGTCGGCGGCTTGGTCATGTGAAAGGAGGCCGCGACGTTGCCGAACGTCGGCAGGACCTGCGGTGTGTCGTCGACGAGGTAGCGCAGTTCACGCGGGTCCATCGGATCCCCCCCGGCCCCCAACGCCAAGTGGTAGAGCTGGACATCACTGCTCGTCCAAGAGAATTCGATGGGGTCGAGCTCGGCGGCCAGCGCGACGTCTACATCAATGGGCATATCAGCGTCCCCCCGCAATGTGCAGTGCGGCCAGGTAACCGAAGGTCATCGCCGGGCCGATGGTGCCGCCCGGACCCGGGTAGGTGTGGCCCATCACCGGGGCGCTGACATTGCCCGCGGCGTAAAGGCCTTCGATGATCGTGCCGTCGTCGCGCAGCGCGCGCCCGTGGACGTCGGTGCGGACGCCGCCCTTGGTGCCCAGGTCGCCCGGCACCATCTTGGCGGCGTAGTACGGCGCGTGCGTGAGCTCGCCGAGGTTGGGATTCGGCTTGTTGGTCGGGTCGCCGTAGTAGCGGTCATACGCGCTCTCGCCGCGGTGGTAATCCTCGTCGACCCCCGCCCGGGCAAAGCCGTTGAATCGCGCCACCGTCGCGGTGAACTCGGCAACCGGAAGGCCGGCCTTGCCGGCCAGCTCCTCGAGCGTGTCGGCCTGAATGATGACGCCGGATTCCAGCCACTTGCGGGGAATGCGTTGTCCGGGCTGCAATCCCGCAAAGATGTAGCGGTCCCGGTATTGCTGGTCGAATACCAGCCACGCCGGAATGTTCTCGCCCGGCCCCGCCCCCTGGCCGAATTCCCCACCGTACATGTGGTGGCAAGCCTCGACATAGGGCATGGACTCGTTCATGAAGCGCTTGCCCGACATGTTGAGGATGATCGATCCCGGCGAATTGCGCTCCGACAAAGCGAACCAGGGTGCACCCACCAGCGGCACCGTCGGGCCCCACCAGGCGTCTTCCATCAGTTCCAGTGCTGCACCGAGCTTTTCGGCGGCGACGATACCGTCACCGGTGTTGGCCTTGGCGCCGACTGTCCAGTCGGTGGTGATGGGCGCGCGCTGGTATTTCACCCGCATTTGTTCGTTGTGCTCGAAACCGCCGGAGGCGAGAATCACGCCGCGTCGGGCCCGGATCAGCCGCGGCTCGGAAGGCTCCGATGCGCCGGTGTCGCGGACATAGACCCCGCGCACCACGCCGTCCTCGACGTACAGGTCGGTCAGCGCGGTGTTGAGCAGCACCGGAACACCGGCCTGCTGCAGCCCTATCCGCAGCGGGCCGATCAATGCCCGGCCCATGCCGACCAGGTTCTTGCCGGTCGCCTTCGCCCACATCGTGCGGGCGCCGACCTTGAGGCTGCGCAGCACGCCCCGCGGGTGCCGCTTCAGCTGGTTCAGGCGCACGTAGTCCTGCTGCATGACAACGACGTTGAGCGGCACCTTGCCGTATGCAGGCTCCAGCCCGGGCATGTCGGCGCCCAGCTTGCGGGCGTCGAACGGCTTCGGTTCGATCGAGCGGCCCTCGGCACGGCCGCCCGGCGCCTCGGGGTAGTAGTCGGAGTAGCGCGGGACCCAGCACATTTTCAGCGGCGTGTGCTTCAGCACGAACGACAGCATCTCGGGTCCGCGGTCGAGGTAGGTGTCGATGCGTTCCGGCTCGACGACGTTGCCGACGATGCCGTGCAGGTAGGTCCGGGCCGCCTCGGGATTGTCCCGGACTCCGTCACGCTTGAGCACCTCGTTGTTGGGGATCCAGACGCCCCCACCCGACCGTGCGGTCGAGCCGCCAAAATGCGCAGCCTTCTCGATGACTATTGTGGAAAGGCCCCGGTGAGCGGCGGTCAGGGCAGCCACCATGCCGGCTCCGCCGCTGCCGACCACGACGACGTCGAGCTCCTGTGCTGTCATGTAGAACACGTTATAGAATTGCCCGGGCCGGGCGCTACTGGGCCGGTCACACGAACGAGGGGACTTCTGCAGATGCTCAGTGTTGCGACGCGAGACGAACTCGCCGCCGACCTGGCGCAGGCCGAGCGCAGCCGTGAGCCGATCGCTCCGCTGACCGCCGCCCACCCGGACATCGACGTCGTCGACGCCTATGAGATCCAGCTCATCAACATCCGCCAGCGGATCGCCGAGGGGGCCCGCGTGCTGGGCCACAAGGTGGGCCTGTCGTCTAAGGCGATCCAACAGATGATGGGGGTCGACGAGCCGGACTACGGGCATTTGCTCGACGAGATGCAATTGTTCGAAGACACCCCGGTCAAGGCGAGCCGCTACCTGTGGCCCAGGGTCGAGGTCGAAGTCGGCTTCATCCTCAACGCCGACCTGCCGGGAGCCGGCTGCACCGAGGACGACGTGCTGGCGGCCACCGAGGCGCTGGTCCCCTCCATCGAGTTGATCGACACCAGGATCACCGACTGGAAGATCGAGCTGTGCGACACCATCGCCGACAACGCCTCGTCGGCGGGCTTCGTCCTGGGTGAGGGGCGCATCTCGCCGCGCGACCTCGACGTGAAGGGCATCGACGCCGTGTTGCGCTGCAACGGCGAGGTCGTCGCGGAGGGCCGCACCGACGCGGTGCTGGGTAATCCGCTCACGGCGGTGGCCTGGCTGGCCCGCAAGGTGGACGGCTTCGGCGTCCGGTTGCGCAAGGGCGACGTGGTGCTTCCCGGGTCGTGCACGCGGGCGATCGACGCCCACGCCGGCGACGACTTTGTGGCCGAATTCACGGGCCTGGGTTCTGTTCAATTGTCTTTCGAATAGTCTCGAATTAAATCGTCGGACTTAAATATCGAGAGCTTCGCGAAGGAGCGTCATGCCGGCTAAGGCGAGTGTGGCCATTGTCGGGTCGGGAAACATCAGTACTGACCTGCTCTACAAGCTGCTGCGGTCGGACTGGCTGGAGCCGCGCTGGATGGTCGGCATCGACCCGGAAAGCGAGGGCCTGGCCCGGGCCCGGAAGCTGGGTCTCGAGACCACGCACGAAGGGGTCGACTGGCTGCTGGCCCAGTCGGAGAAGCCCGACCTGGTGTTCGAGGCGACCAGTGCCTATGTGCACCGGGACGCGGCGCCGAAGTATGCGGCCGCGGGGATCCGGGCCATCGACCTGACCCCGGCCGCGGTGGGCCCGGCGGTCATCCCGCCGGCGAACCTGCGAGCGCACCTGGACGCCCCGAACGTCAACATGATCACCTGCGGGGGGCAGGCGACCATCCCCATCGTGTACGCGGTCAGTCGCGTCGTCGACGTGCCGTACGCCGAGATCGTGGCGTCGGTGGCGTCGGTCTCGGCCGGCCCGGGCACCAGGGCCAACATCGACGAATTCACCAAGACCACCAGCAAGGGCGTCGAAACCATCGGCGGCGCCAAGCGCGGCAAGGCGATCATCATCCTCAACCCCGCCGACCCGCCGATGATCATGCGCGACACCATCTTCTGTGCCATCCCCGAGGACGCCGATCGCGACGCGATCGCCAAGTCCATCCACGACATCGTCGCAGAGGTGCAGACGTACGTTCCGGGATACCGGCTGCTCAACGAGCCCCAGTTCGACGAGCCGTCGATGAACTCCGGCGGTCAGGCGGTCGTCACCACGTTCGTCGAGGTCGAGGGTGCCGGCGATTACCTGCCCCCCTACGCGGGCAACCTGGACATCATGACCGCCGCGGCCACCAAGGTCGGCGAGGAGATCGCGAAGGAATCCTTATCCGCGACGGCGGGAGGTATGCAGGCATGAGTACTCAGGAGATTTTCTTCAACCCGATGTGGGACGTCCGGCTGACCGACACGTCGTTGCGGGACGGCTCGCATCACAAACGCCACCAATTCACCAAAGAAGAGGTGGGCGCCATCGTGGCCGCGCTGGACGCCGCGGGTGTGCCGGTCATCGAGGTCACCCACGGTGACGGGCTGGGTGGCTCCAGCTTCAACTACGGGTTCTCCAAGACGCCCGAACAGGAGCTGATCAAGCTGGCCGCCGAGACGGCCAACGAGGCCAAGATCGCCTTTTTGATGCTGCCCGGCGTGGGCACCAAGGAGGACATCAAGGAGGCCCAGAACAACGGCGGGTCGATCTGCCGGATCGCCACCCACTGCACCGAGGCCGACGTGTCCATTCAGCACTTCGGCCTGGCCCGGGAGCTGGGGCTGGAAACCGTCGGGTTCCTGATGATGTCGCACACGATTTCGCCCGAGAAGCTGGCGGCCCAGGCCCGCATCATGGCCGACGCCGGTTGCCAGTGCGTCTACGTGGTCGACTCGGCCGGTGCGCTGGTCCTCGAGGGCGTGCGCGACCGGGTCGCGGCGCTGGTTGCCGAACTCGGCGACGACGCCCAGGTCGGCTTCCATGGCCACGAGAACCTGGGACTGGGCGTGGCCAACTCGGTGGAGGCCGTCCGCGCGGGCGCCAAGCAGATCGACGGCTCGTGCCGCCGGTTCGGCGCCGGTGCGGGTAACGCGCCCGTCGAGGCGCTCATCGGCGTGTTCGACAAGATCGGCGTCAAGACCGGCATCGATTTCTTCGACATCGCCGACGCCGCCGAAGAGGTGGTCGCCCCGGCCATGCCCGCCGAATGCCTGCTGGACCGCAACGCCCTGATCATGGGCTACTCCGGGGTCTACTCCAGCTTCCTCAAACACGCCATCCGCCAATCCGAGCGCTACGGCGTGCCCGCCCACCAACTGCTGCACCGCGCCGGCCAACGCAAACTCATCGGCGGCCAAGAAGACCAGCTCATCGACATCGCGCTGGAGATCAAACGCGAGCAAGAAAGCGGTTCGGCGGTCGCGAAGTAGCCCGCCTCCGCGCGCACAGGCGACGCAAAGGAACCGCGAGTAGCCTGGCGCGCATGAGCACGACAGACAACACAGTCGGTCCTCGCCGGGGACGGTACGGCCTGCTCGCCGGGGGACTACTCACCGCTATCGCCGCGACGATGATCGCACTGCCAACGGCCAGCGCCGCTCCCCAGTGCAATCAGGACGTGGGTGCATCCATCAACTCGTACCTGCAGCGGCATCCGGACCTCCATGCGCAGCTGCAGGCCAGGTCCGAGGCGGAGGGTGGCGGCCCCAACGTGATCGACTACCTGAACCGGCATCCCGACGTACGCCAGCACCTCATCGACCTGTCCCACTCCTGCCCACCCTAGCGAGCCGGCCTCGTCCTCGAACGCTGTAGCCGACACGCGCGAACGTTCGCCATTGACGAAAAAGTAGAACACGTTCTAGCGTCTATGGGTGTTCTCTGATCCCCTCACCTCAGCGATCGTCGAAGCCGAGAAACTCGTCGCCGACGCACCGCACATCGAGACCGAAGCCGACCTGCTCGAAGGGCTGCAATATCTGGCGGGCTGCGTTTCGGCCTGCATGCACCTGGCCTTCGACTACGACCGCGACCACCCGTACCTCCAGTCGGGAACCGGGCCGTTCACCAAGATGGGCCTGGACAACCCCGACACCCTGTACTTCGGCACCAGGGTGCACGCCAATCACGACTACGTCGTCACCGGACGGCGCGGCACCACGACCGACCTGAGCTTCCAGCTGCTCGGCGGTGAATACACCGACGACAACGTGCCGGCCAGCCAAGCCGCGTTCGACGACCGTGAACTCGAGATCGCCGCCGACGGCAGCTTCGAGTGGCGGGTGCGGCCCACCAGCCCCGGGCAGCTGGTCATCCGCGAGGTCTACGGCGACTGGTCGGCACAGCGCGGCACGCTGGCCATTTCCCGGCTGGACACCGCGGGCACCGCTCCGCCGCCGCTGACCCGGGAGACCATCGAGAAGCGTTATGCCACAGCCGGAAAGCAACTTGTCAACCGGGTGAAGACGTGGTTGCAGTTCCCGCAGTGGTTCTATCTCGACCTTCCGGTCAACACCATGGTCGCGCCCCGGCTGACGCCGGGCGGCCTGGCTACCCAGTATTCGTCGGTCGGCCACTACGACCTGCGGCCCGATCAGGCGCTGGTGATCACCATCCCGGTCTCCGACGCGCCCTACCTCGGCTTCCAACTGGGCAGCCTGTGGTACATCTCGCTGGACTACATCAACCACCAGACATCGCTGAACAACACTCAGGCGCAAGCGGATCCGGACGGCAAGGTGCGCATCGTCGTGGCCGACCAGAACCCGGGCGTGACGAATTGGGTCGAGACGCTGGGCCACCGGCGGGGCTTCTTGCAGTTCCGCTGGCAGCGGGTGTCTCGTCAGCTCACCGAGGCCGACGGTCCCGCCGTGGAGCTGGTCGACTTCGACGCCATTCCGGCCAAGTTGCCCTACTTCGAACACAACAAGATCTCCGACGAGGAATGGCGTGCGCGAATAGCGCTGCGCCAACGACAAATTGCGGCCAGGATGCTGGGGTGACGATGTCAGGACTGCTCACGGAAAAGGTCGTCGTCATCAGTGGCGTCGGACCGGGGCTCGGTACCACCCTGGCGCACCGGTGCGCCCAGGACGGCGCCGACCTGGTGCTGGCGGCGCGGACCGTGGAGCGGCTGGAAGGCGTCGCCAAACAGGTCAACGACACCGGGCGCAAGGCGTTGGCCGTGCGCGCCGACATCACCGACGACGACGAGGTGAACTACCTCGTCGAGACCACCATGGCGACCTATGGCAAGGTCGACGTCCTGATCAACAACGCGTTCCGGGTGCCATCGATGAAACCGTTGGCCGGCACCAGTTTTCAACACATCCGCGACGCGATCGAGCTCAGCGCGCTCGGCGCGCTGCGCCTCATCCAGGCTTTTACGCCCGCGCTGGAGAAGGCGCACGGATCGATAGTCAACGTCAACTCCATGGTGCTGCGCCACTCGCAGGCCAAATACGGCGCCTACAAGATGGCCAAGTCCGCGCTGTTGTCCATGTCGCAGTCGCTGGCCACCGAGCTGGGCGAGAAGGGTATCCGCGTCAATTCCGTTGCCCCCGGCTATATCTGGGGAGACACCCTGCAGGCCTACTTCGAACATCAGGCGGGCAAGTACGGCAGCACGGTGGATCAGATCTACGCGGCAACGGCGGCGAACTCCGACCTGAAGCGCCTGCCGACCGAAGACGAGGTGGCCTCGGCGATCCTTTTCCTGGGCAGCGACCTGTCCAGCGGCATCACCGGACAGACCCTGGACGTCAACTGCGGGGAGTACCACAACTGATGTCCGACCGCACCGATATCGGCACCGTCGACGAACTGCACGCATCGGCCACCAAGCTGACCGGGCTCGACGACTTCGGCGCCAACGACGACAACTACCTCGAAGCGCTGGAGGTGCTGCTGGACTCCTATCGGCGTGAAGCCGGCCTTACCGTGTTGGGCAGCAAGATGAATCGGTTCTTCCTGCGCGGCGCGCTGGTGGCCAGGCTGCTGTCCGAGTCATCGTGGAAGCAATACCCGCGCTACGCCGACGTCGTGATCGAACGCCCGGTCTTCGTCACCGGCCTGGTGCGCACCGGCACCACCGCGCTGCACCGCCTGCTGGGCGCCGACCCCGCACACCAGGGCCTGCACATGTGGCTGGCCGAGTTCCCGCAGCCGCGTCCACCGCGCGAAACCTGGGAAACCCACCCCCTTTATCGCCAACTCGACGCGCAATTCAACCAACACCACCAGGACAACCCCGGCTACACCGGCCTGCACTTCATGGCCGCATACGAACTCGAGGAATGCTGGCAGCTGCTTCGGCAATCGCTGCATTCGGTGTCCTACGAGACTTTGGCGCACCTGCCCACCTACGCGCAGTGGCTCTCCGAACAGGACTGGACGCCGTCCTACCAACGGCACCGCAAGAACCTCCAGCTGATCGGGCTCAATGACACCGAAAAGCGTTGGGTGCTGAAGAATCCCAGCCATCTGTTTGCGTTGGACGCCTTGATGGCGACCTATCCCGACGCGCTGGTCATCCAGACGCATCGGCCGGTCGAGACGATCATGGCGTCGATGTGCTCGCTCGCCCAGCACACCGCGGAGGGATGGTCCACGGCATTCGACGGGGCCCAAATCGGCGCTGACGCCATGGATACCTGGTCGCGTGGACTGGAGCGCTTCAACACCGCCCGCGCCAAATACTCGCCCGCCCAGTTCTACGACGCCGACTACAAGGACCTGATCGCCGATCCGATCGGCATGGTGGCCGACATCTACCGGCACTTCGGTTTGACGCTGACCGAGGAGGCGAAGGACGCGATGGAAAAGGCGCACGCCGACAGCCAGTCCGGCGAGCGCGCACCGAAACATCGGTATTCACTGGCCGATTACGGGCTGACGGTCGAAACCGTCAAGGAGCGCTTCGCCGGGCTGTGATGTAGACCGGTCCTATCAGCCGTCGACCTGCCGGGCACCTAACCACGCAGCGCGTCCTATTGCATAAGAAGCCGATGGCCGGCGCTTCCGACCGCGACATCGCGGCGGTGTTCCTCGAGGCGTTCGAAGCGATAACCAAACTGCCCCAAGGCCGGTGATTCAGTCAGCGGCGGGATCGCCGGGCTCGCCGAGATAGCCCTCCGCGACCGCGTGCTCGATGCTGTCGCTCAATTTCGGGCACGACCGGGTGCGCGCCGTATCACCACCGGAGTTGCGCACCGCGGTGAAATGCGCGCAGCGCTGCCATGCTTCGGTGTTCCACTGCACCGCGGTATGGCCCGGGCCCAGCCTCCGGACGGTGACCGTGACGTGGCAGAACCGGCAGTCCACCGGCAGCAGCCCCGAGCTGAGGTAGCGCTCACGGTCGGCGCGGCTGGCCTCGGCGACGGCCGCCGCACGTTGCGGATCGTTGGTGAAATCCCTTGACTTCGACGCTAAACCAGAACGAGCTCCGTCCGTGCGGTCGGCGCTGGCCGGTCGCTCGTCGTGATCGTGGTGATCGCCGTGCAGCAACAACATCGACCGAGCGAGCCGATCGACGTCAGGAACTTCCGGCTGATCGTCGGGCATGTTGTCAATGTTGCTCGGCCGGCACTTCGTCGGCAACCGACTCGCCCGCAGAGTCTTTGGTCTTGAGGTTCTCTTCGACCTCGGCGTTCCAGTACTCGTTGGCGCGCGTGGTGTCGACCTCGATCTCGAAGCGTTCCACCATCTCCGGCTGGATGTCGGCAACGTCGACATAGAACTGCTGGTACCAGCGGCGCAGCTGATAGACGGCGCCGTCCTCCTCGACCAGCAGCGGGTTGTCGATGCGGGTCTTGTGCCTCCAGATTTCGACGTCCTGGAGGAATCCCTTGCTGACGCCTTCGGTGAACACCCGCGACAGCTTCTCGGTCATCTTTTCGTCCATGCCCTTGGGCTTTTCGACGATGACGCCCCACTGCAGCATGAACGAGTTCTGGGTCACCGGGTAGTGGCAGTTGATCAGGATCGACTCGGCCTTGTAGCCGCCGTAGCTGTTGTGCAGCCAGTTGATCATGAACGACGGCCCGAAGTAGGACGCCTCGGAGTCGAGGTGCGCCTCACCGTAGGACGTGCCCAGGTCGTCGACGTCGGGCCGGCCCACGTTGTGCAGGTACTGCGACGCGATGTGGCCCTCGAAAACGTTCTTGAAGTACGTCGGCAAACCGAAATGAATGTAGAAGAAGTGCGCCATGTCGGTGACGTTGTCGATGATGTCGCGGCAATTCGACCCCTCGATGAGGATGCGGTTCCACCGCCACTCGGTCCACTCGTCGCTGGCCGCTTCCGCGATGTCGGGAATTCGGACCGCGGGGTCCGGCGGATTCTGTTCGTGGTCGTGCCAGACGAACAGCAGGCCGCCGCGCACATCGGTCGTCCACGAGCGGGTGCGCGCCGTCTTGGGCGTGCGCTTGGCGTACGGCACCAGCTTGCAGCGGCCATCACCACCCCAGCGCCAGTCGTGGAACGGGCAGGCCACCTCGTCGCCCTTGATGGTGCCCTCCGACAGGTCTCCACCCATGTGCCGGCAGTAGCCGTCCAGCACCTTCAGGTCCCCGTGCGAGTCGGCGAAAACCACCAGCTTGGTTCCGAACGCCTCGATCGAGTGCGGCTTGCCGTCCTGGAAGTCCTTCGCGACGCCCAGGCAGTGCCAGCCACGGGCGTACCTCGTCGGCAACGCGCCGGGATCGATTTCCCGGATGCCGACCGCTTTGGTGTCGGTACTCACCTGTCACCTCCAACTCGCGAGCCCTCTAACTAGAACACGTTACAGTTTTGCGGCTGGGGCGGCAATGATGGCGAGCCTGGCTGGGATTACGCGGCGTATGCGCGCTCAGGGTATATCTAGACGATGCCGCTGTTTGCCTTCGAGGGTCGTTCGCCGCGGGTGGATCCCACGGCGTTTGTGGCCCCCACCGCCGTCCTGATCGGCGACGTTGTCGTCGAGGCCGGTGCCTCGGTGTGGTTCAACACCGTGCTGCGCGGCGATTATGGGCCCGTCGTGGTGCGGGAGGGCGCGAATGTGCAAGACGGGTCCGTGCTGCACGCGCCGCCCGGCATCCCGGTCGACATCGGCCCCGGCGCCACAGTGGCGCACATGTGCTGCATTCACGGGGTGCACGTGGGGTCCGAGGCCCTGATCGCCAATCACGCCACCGTCCTCGACGGCGCGGTGATCGGCGCGCGCAGCCTGATCGCGGCCCACTCGCTGGTGACGGCCGGCACCCAGATCCCGGCCGGCATGCTGGCGGTCGGTGCGCCCGCACAGATCAAGGGCCCGGTCGCCGGCACGGGCGCGGAGATGTGGATCAAGGTGAATCCGCAGGCCTACCGCGAGCTGGCTCAGCGGCACTTGGCCGGGCTCGAGCCGCTCTAGACCTTGCGGGCCGACGCGGCCGCGCGGTCCATCTCCCAGTACGCGCGCAGGGCGGTCAGCTTGCCGTCGTCGTTGGCCTTGTACGTGAAGACGCCTTCCGCGGTCACCTGATAGTCGCCATGGGTGATGAGGATGTGCCCGACGTTGGCTTCCTCGTTGCCGCACTGGTAGGTGTCGCGGAAAACGAACTCGATCCTGGCGGTGGGCGCGATGGCCTTGTCCCAGAAGGCCGAGATCGCGTCGCGGCCCCGGTGGCCCCTGCCTTCGGGGTCGAAGGCTGACGGCCCGATCGGGTCCTCCACGATGGCGTCGTCGGCGAACACCGCCAACCACGCTTCTTTGTCCCTGGCTATGACCGCCTCGCGCGAGCGCCGGCCTGCCTCGTGCGCAGGGTGCTCGCTCACGCGCCGACCTTTTCCGGCGTCGGCTTGTCGGCGCCGACCACCCACATGGAGTAGTACTGCGAGCCGCCGCCGTAGGCGTGCCCCAACGCCTTGCGCGCGCCCCGAACCTGGTGATCCCCACCCTTGCCCATCACCTGAATCGCCGCCTCGGCGAACCGAATCAGGCCCGAGGCGCCGATCGGGTTGGACGACAGCACACCGCCCGAGGGGTTGACCGGCAGCCGTCCACCGATCGCCGTCTCGCCTGCCTCGGTGAGCTTCCAGCCCTCACCCTCGGGCGCAAACCCGAGATTTTCCAACCACATCGGCTCGAACCACGAGAACGGCACGTAGATTTCGGCGGCGTCGATCTCGTCGATCGGGCTGGTGATGCCGGCGGCCTTCCACAGCGCGGCGGCCGCGTCGCGCCCGGCCTGTGGGCTCACTTGATCCCGGCCGGAGAACTGTAGCGGCTCGGTGCGCAGCGCGGTGGCGTGGATCCAGGCCACCGGATTGCCTTGCGCCAGGCGAGCTTCGGCGCTTTCTTCGTTGCCGATCACCACGGCGGCGGCACCGTCGGAGGACGGGCAGGTCTCGTCGTAGCGGATCGGATCCCACAGCATCGGCGATCCCATCACCTTCTCCAAGGTGATGTCGGGCTGGTGCAGGTGTGCCAACGGATTGCGGGCCCCATTGAGCCGGTCCTTGACGGCGACCATGGCACCGATGTTCAACGGTGCGCCCGACCGGCGGATGTACGACCGCACGTGTGGCGCGAAATATCCGCCCGCGCCCGCGCCCACCGGCTTGATGAAGGGGATCGGAATCGACAACGCCCACATGGCGTTCGATTCCGACTGTTTCTCCCACGCCATCGCCAGCACCCGCCGGTATTTACCCGACTGAACGAGGCTGGCCGCCACCACTCCGGTGGACCCGCCGACCGAACCCGCGGTGTGCACCCGAATCAGCGGCTTGCCGGTGGCTCCCATGGCGTCGGCCATGAACAGCTCCGGCATCATCACACCCTCGAAGAAGTCGGGCGCCTTGCCGACGACGACGGCGTCGATGTCGTCGAAGGTGGAGCCGGAGTCGGCCAGCGCGCGGTCGATCGCTTCGCGCACCAGGCCGTTCATCGAGACGTCGTGCCGCTTCGCGACGTACTTGGTTTGCCCGGTACCGAGTACCGCGGCAAGGTTCGGCCCTGCACCGGCCATCAGTTGTTTCCTTCCATGACCGCGACCAGGTTCTGTTGCAACGCGGGTCCGCTGGTGGCGTGCGCGAGCACCCGCTGGGCGGACCCGTTCCAGATATGCTGTGCCGCAAAGCCGATGCGCTCGAGCCCGGCGACGAACATCGGGTTGGCGGCCAGCGGGCCGCCGGACGGATTGACTTTGGTCGGCCCCGGTATCCGGATGGCCTCAGCGATGATCAGGTGCTGGTGGGTAAAGGGCGCGCAAATCTCGGCCACGTCGAGGTTGTGGGTGCTGCCGCCCGTGGCCGCTTTGGTCGCCGCCCTGGTCGACACGGACTCGGTGAGGTCGCGCGCGCCCAGCGACGGGGTTTCGATGCGGTGCTCGATTCCGGTGATCCAGGCCGGGTTCTCGCGCAGCTCGCGCGCCCGGTCGCCGGCCGCGAGCACGATGGCGGCGGCGCCGTCAGTGATGGGCGCGATGTCGTGACGCCGCAGCGGATCCGCGAAGAACGGCCTTTCAAGCAATTCCTCGATGCTGATCGGCGGCTCCACGGAATCCACCCGGTGCGCATTCTCCCAGGAGTCGAATGCGACACGCGCCATCTGATCTTCGGACCACTTGCCGGTGTCAAGCCCGATGCGGGCCTGCAGCCCAGCCATGGACACCGAGTCCGGCCATAGCGGCGCGACGGTGTACGGGTCGGTCTGCCGCGACAGGATCCGACGCAGAATCCCGGCCGAGGACTTGCCGAATCCGTATACCAGCGCGGTGTCGACCTCACCGGTCAGCAGCTTGATGTAGGCCTCGTAAAGGGCCCAGGCCGCGTCCATCTCGACGTGCGACTCGTTGATCGGCGGAACGGCGCCGATCGAGTCGATCGCCGAGATGAATGAAAAGGCCCGCCCGGCAAGGTAATCCGATGACCCCGAGCACCAGAAGCCGATGTCGGCCTGGGTGATTCCGAGGTCTTCGTAGAGTTGGGCGAAGCACGGCATCAACATCTCGACGCCGTTGGTGGTGCCGTCGGTGCGGCGTACGTGTGGGGCGTGGGCGAAGCCGACAACCGCAACGTTGCGAGCGCTCATTTACAGGTCAGCCCTTTACAGGTGGTGCTTGTAGGTGTCGTAGTCGGCGTCGGGTTCCCCGGTCGGCCGGAAGTACTCGATGTTGTCGATGCCAAAGCCCCACTCCTCGCGGGGTTTCCACACCGCCTCGACGCGCATGCCCATCCGCACGTCGTGCGCGTCGATGTCGGCGACCAGATGCAAAAACGGGATGTCGGCCCCGTCGAGCAGCACATAGGCCGCCACGTACGGCGGTTTGATGCGCTGTCCCTGGAACGGGATGTTGATGATCGCGAACGTCGTGACGGTGCCCTTGTCCGGCAGCTCCACGAACTCGGTGGTGGGCTGGCCGGTGGCCGGATCCGCGCCGTGCGGCGGGAAGTAGACCTTTCCTTCTTCGCCGTTTGCACCCCTGGTGCGTGCGCCCAGCAGTTTGCCCTGCGCGATCGCGCGCAGGTAGGCGCTTTCCTCGTGGGACGCGGTGTGCTGAATCGTCAGCGAGATCGGCGTGACGATCATGGTCACCGGGTCTTGTTCGCCCGCCTGTTCGGAAACGGGTTCGGCTTCCTCGCCGAGTGCGAAGTAGGCGATGTCGGTGATGGCACCGACCGGCTCGTCGGCCCAGTGCACATGTACCCGGGCGCCACTCTTGATGGCACCGGGGCTGCCGGCATCGACGGCATGCATCAGCAGGGTGTCCGCGCCGTCGAGCTGGATCAGCGCCCAGGCGAACGGACGATCCAGCGGCTGCCCCTCCAGCGGTTCGGGTTGCCACGTCCACGAAATGACCGTGCCGACGCTGGACACCGGTACCATCTCGCCCAGCGGCTCGTAGGTAACCGGGTCATATTCCGCCGGTGGTACGTGTACCCGACCATCCGACCCGCGCACCCCCAGGACGTGGCGCTCACGCAGCGCGGTGAAGAACTTGCTTAGCGTGGGGCCGACCGAACGGGTGTAGTCGAAAGACAACGTCAGTGGCGCAGAGAGCGGCGGCTCAGGGTGATCCGTCAAGGTCGGGCTGCTCGAGCTGGCTGTCACGCCATCGAGTAGAACAGGTTCTAAGAACGGTTTCAACATCGGGTCGGCCGGAAGGGTCAGTGACTATGAAGCTGGGGTTGCAGCTCGGGTATTGGGGCGCTCAGCCGCCCGGGAATCACGCGGAGCTCGTCGCTGCGGCCGAGGACGCCACGTTCGACGCGGTGTTCACGGCCGAGGCGTGGGGGTCGGACGCCTACACGCCGCTAGCCTGGTTGGGATCGTCGACGCGCCGGCTTCGGCTGGGCACCTCCGTGATTCAGCTGTCCGCCCGCACCCCGACGGCAACCGCGATGGCCGCGCTGACGCTCGACCACCTATCCGGCGGCCGGCACATCCTCGGGCTGGGCGTCTCCGGCCCGCAGGTAGTCGAGGGCTGGTACGGCCGGCCGTTCCCCAAGCCGCTGGCCCGGACCCGTGAGTACGTCGACATCATGAGGCAGGTGTGGGCCCGGGAGAAGCCGGTGACCAGCGATGGCCCGCACTATCCGCTGCCGTTGACGGGGGAGGGGACGACGGGCCTGGGCAAGGCACTCAAGCCCATCACCCACCCGCTGCGACCCGACATCCCGATCATGCTGGGCGCCGAGGGCCCGAAGAACGTGGCGCTGGCCGCCGAGATTTGCGACGGCTGGCTGCCCATCTTCTACACCCCGCGGATGGCCGATACCTACAACGAATGGCTCGACGAGGGGTTCGCGCGGCCCGGTGCGCGGCGCAGCCGCGATGACTTCGAGATCTGCGCGACCGCGAACATCGTCATCACCGACGACCGCGCTGCCGCTTTCGCGGCCATGAAGCCCTACCTGGCCCTCTACATGGGCGGCATGGGAGCCGAGGACACCAACTTCCACGCCGACGTGTACCGCCGGATGGGTTACGCCGAGGTCGTCGACGACGTGACCAAGCTGTTTCGCAGCAACCAGAAGGACAAGGCCGCGACGATCATCCCCGACGAGGTCGTCGACGACGCCGCGATCGTCGGCGATATCAACTACGTCCGTGAGCAGGTCAAGGTCTGGGAGGCCGCCGGCGTCACCATGATGGTGGTGAACGGACGCAATGAGGCGCAGATCAGGGAGCTGGCCACCCTGATCTGATCCGGTATTGCCCAATGAATAGAACACGTTCTAGATTGGCCCGATGACAGCCTCGCACCACACCATCGCGGGCACGGTACTGACGATGCCGGTGAAGATCCGCAAGGCAAACCAACACATGGCGATGTTCTCCGTCGACGCCGACGCCGCGCAGCAGATGATCGACTACAGCGGCCTGCAGGTGTGCCGCTACCTTCCCGGCCGCGCGATGGTGGTCCTGATGCTGATGCACTACATCGACGGCGACCTGGGCCAGTATCACGAGTTCGGCACCAGCGTGATGGTCAACCCACCCGGATCGAAGGCGAGCGGGCCGCGCGCCCTGCAGTCGGCCGGTGCCTTCATCCACCACCTTCCCGTCGATCAGGCGTTCACGTTGGAGGCGGGAACCAAGATCTGGGGCTATCCGAAGGTGATGGGCGACTTCAGGGTTTCCGAAGGCCGGCAGTTCGGTTTTGACCTCAGCATCGACGGCCAACCGGTGATCGGCATGGAATTTCGCCGCGGGTTGCCGTTCCGGCTGACCCCGCGCCAGCAGGCGCAACGCACCTACTCGTACCGCGACGGAGTCACCCGCGAAACCTCCTTCGAACACACCTTGGACGGCGTGCGCACCCGATTCGGCGGAGTGAGCATCCGGCTCGGCGAGCATCCGTACTCGAAAGAGCTTGCGTCGCTGGGGCTTCCTAAACGCGCCTTAGTGTCCAGCTCTGTTGACCACGTTCAAATGTCCTTCGGTGATGCCCAGGAGATCTCATGACTTCCACCCAATTGGAGACCAGACCAGACGTCGACCTGACCGACGGCGCCTTCTACGCGGGCGATTCGCGGTCCGTCTACCGCTGGATGCGTGAGCATGAGCCAGTCTTTCGGGACTGCAACGGATTAGCCGCCGCCTCGACGTATCAGGCGGTGATCGAGGCCGAGCGCAACCCCGAGTTGTTCTCCAACGCCGGCGGCATTCGGCCCGACCAGGACGGCGTCGAGATGATGATCGAGATGGACGATCCGCAACACCTGTTGCGCCGCAAGCTCGTCAACTCGGGTTTCACCCGCAAGCGCGTGAAAGACCTGGAATCCAAGATCGTTTCGCTGTGTGACACGCTGATCGACTCGGTCTGCGAACGCGGCGAGTGTGACTTCGTCTGGGACCTGGCGGCGCCGCTGCCGATGGCCGTCATCGGTGACATGCTCGGCGTGCGGCCGGAAGAACGCAAGATGTTCCTCAAGTGGTCCGACGACCTGGTGAGCTTCTTGAGCAGCACTGCGGCGCAAGAGGATTTCCAGGTCACCATGGACGCTTTCGCGGCCTACAGCCAATACATGATGGGGATGATCGAGGCCCGCAAGTCCGAGCCGACCGATGACCTGGTCAGCGTCCTCGTGCACGCGGAGGTCGAGGGCTCAAAACTGGAGGACCACCAGATCGTCACCGAGGTCCTGCTGCTGTTGATCGGCGGCGACGAGACCACGCGCCACACCCTGTCCGGTGGGACCAGACAACTGTTGCTGCATCCCGACCAGCACCGGCGCCTGGCGGGCGACCTGAGCTTGCTGCCCAACGCGATCGAAGAGATGCTCCGCTGGACCGCGCCGGTGAAGAACATGGCACGCACGATCACCGCCGACACCGAATTCCACGGCACCCAGCTGCACCAGGGCGAAAAGATGATCCTGCTGTTCGAGTCGGCGAACTTCGACGAGAAGGTCTTCGACGACCCGGAAACTTTCGACATGGAGCGCTACCCGAACAACCACCTCGCCTTCGGCTTCGGGACGCACTTCTGCCTGGGCAACCAGCTCGCCCGGCTGGAGCTGTCCATCATGCAGGCGCGCCTGCTGCAACGTCTGCCGGACATGCGGCTGGCTTCGGACGCCGACCTGCCCCTGCGGCCGGCCAACTTCGTGTCCGGCCTGGAGAAGATGCCGGTGGCGTTCACCCCCAGCGCGCCTTTGGGCTGAGCGTGAAACTGTTGCGAAAAAACGGCACAAAACTCGCGACAATTTCACGCTCGGCGATCCCATGCCGCTGAAACCCGGGCGATGATGCCGCCCGGGGTGTCCTCGGCCGTGACCCGGACGTCGATCCAGCCCAATTCTGCGATCGTCTCCGCGCGCCGGATGTCACGGTTGAACCGCCGCCGGTCGGTGCGGTGGTGGTCGCCCTCGTAGTCCGCGGCGATCTTCACGTCCTCCCAGCCCATGTCGAGGACCGCGACCAGCTGGCCGTATCGGTCGTGCACGGGAATTTGAGTGCGCGGACGTGGAAAGCCGGCCCGCATGAGTAAGAGGCGCAGCCAGGTTTCGCGGGGCGACTCCGCACCGGGATCGACGAGATCCAGCGCGCAGAGCGCCCGCCGGATCCCTCGGCGTCCCTTATAGCGCTCGGCGAGTAGCTCGACGTCAGCCGTCTTGAGGCGGGTCGCTCTCGCGAGGGCATCGATCAGCGCGACCGCCGCGTCAACGGGATAACGCGACGCCAGGTCGAGCGCGGTGCGAGTCGGCGTCGTCACCGGCATTTCCCTGAGCATCGCGACCTCGTCGTCCTCGATGCGATCGGCCCAGGTGTGGATTTGCGTGGGCGCGTGCCGATTCTCGTAGATGAGTTCGGCGGGCGCCTTTCCGTCGATCCATTTGGCACCGTGCAGCGCCGAGGCCGAACGGCCCGCGATGACGCCGCGCCGCCGCGACCATAACCACGCCGCCTCGGCGCGCACCACGGCGGTGATCTCCGTATCCCTCGGTAGGTAAACGTCGCGGTGCATCGCCACGAACCTGCTGCGCAGGGCATACGGAGTCACACGACCGGACGCGACGGCCTCGCTGCCTATGAATAGGTCTCCCATGGGCAGGAGTGTGCCGAGTGGGACCGACACCGCACCGAGCGTGAAACTGCGGAGAGAAACACGCGGGAAATTCGCAACAGCTTCACGCTCGGCGCGCGAGGGTTACCGGTTCTGGAAGTTGGGCTTGCGCTTCTCGGCGAACGCCCTCGGGCCTTCCTTGGCGTCGTCGGACAGGAACACCTTGATGCCGATCTGGGTGTCGACCTTGAAGGCCTCGTTCTCGTGCATGCCCTCGGTCTCGCGGATCGCCCGCAGGATCGCCTGCACGGCTAAAGGTCCGTTGTTCTCGATCAGCTCCGCGATCTCGAGTGCCTTGGACAGCGCCTGCCCGTCGGGCACCAGATGGCCGATCAGCCCGATCTCCTTGGCCTCGGCGGCGGTGATGTGCCGGCCGGTCAGCAGCAGGTCGCACGCGACTGTATAGGGGATCTGCCGCACCAGCCGCACGGCGGAGCCGCCCATCGGGTACAGGCTCCACTTGGCCTCCGAGATGCCGAACTTGGCGCTCTCGCCCGCGACGCGGATGTCGGTGCCCTGCAGGATCTCGGTCCCCCCGGCGATCGCGGGTCCCTCGACGGCCGCGATCAGCGGCTTGGTCAGCCGGCGGCCCTTCAGCAAAGCGTCGATACGCGACGGGTCGTAGCTGCCGTCCTTGAACGACTCACCCGGCGGCTTCTTGGTTGCCGCCTTGAGGTCCATGCCGGCGCAGAAGTAGCCACCGGCCCCGGTCAGGATGCAGCACCGGATGTCGTCATCGTTGTCGACGCGGTCCCAGGCCTGCACCATGATTTCCATCATTTCGGTGCTCAGGGCGTTGCGAGCATGCGGCCGGTTCAGCGTGACGATCAGGGTGTGACCACGCTGCTCGACCAGCGCATCTGCTTCAGAGGGGCCGGATTGCTCGTTTGCTGGGGCCTCACCATTTTGGGATGCCACGGCTACCGCCTTTCCGTCGACGAGGGGCATGAGCTTGTCAAGAAATGTAACACGTTCTAATTTGGTGGCCGTGGCCCTGAATATTGCCGATCTTGCAGAGCACGCGATCGACGCCGTGCCGGACCGTGTCGCCCTGATCTGCGGCGACGAGAAGCTCACCTACGCCGAACTGGAGGAGAAGGCCAACCGCCTGGCCCACTACCTGATCGACCAGGGGGTGAAGAAGGACGACAAGGTCGGTCTCTACTGCCGTAACCGCATCGAGATCGTCATCGCGATGCTCGGCATCGTGAAGGCGGGCGCCATCCTGGTGAACGTCAACTACCGCTACGTCGAGGGCGAGCTGCGCTACCTGTTCGACAACTCCGACATGGTCGCCCTGGTCCACGAGCGCCAGTACTCCGACCGGGTGGCCAACGTGCTGCCGGACACCCCGAACGTGAAGACGATCCTGGTCATCGAGGACGGCTCCGACGGCGACTACGCGCGCTACGGCGGTGTCGAGTTCTACTCGGCGATCGCGCAGGGTTCCCCCGACCGCGACTTCGGCGGACGCAGCGCCGACGACATCTACCTGCTCTACACCGGCGGCACCACCGGATTCCCCAAGGGCGTGATGTGGCGCCACGAGGACATCTACCGGGTGCTCTTCGGCGGAACCGACTTCGCGACAGGCCAATTCATCGAGGACGAGCACGACCTGGCCAAGGCCGCCGCCGCCAACCCGCCGATGGTCCGCTACCCGATTCCGCCGATGATCCACGGCGCCACCCAGTCGGCCACCTGGATGTCGATCTTCTCGGGCCAAACCACCGTCCTGGCGCCGGAATTCAACGCCGACGAGGTGTGGCGCACGATCCACCAGCACAAGGTGAATCTGCTGTTCTTCACCGGGGACGCGATGGCGCGGCCGCTGCTCGACGCGCTGCTGGCACACCAGGAACAGGGCAACGAATACGACCTGTCGTCGCTGTTCCTGCTCGCCAGCACGGCGGCGTTGTTCTCGCCGAGCATCAAGGAGAAGCTCCTCGAGCTGCTGCCCAACCGGGTCATCACCGACTCCATCGGCTCTTCGGAGACCGGATTCGGCGGCACCAGCATCGTCGCGAAAGACGCGCCGCACAGCGGCGGCCCGCGCGTGACCATCGACCACCGGACCGTCGTGCTCGACGAGGACGGCAACGAGGTCACGCCCGGCTCCGGGGTGCGCGGCTTCATCGCCAAGAAGGGCAACATCCCGGTCGGCTATTACAAGGACGAGAAGAAGACCGCCGAGACGTTCAAGACCATCAACGGGGTCCGCTACGCGATCCCGGGTGACTGGGCGCTCGTCGAGGAGGACGGCACCGTCACGATGCTGGGCCGCGGCTCGGTGTCGATCAACAGCGGCGGCGAGAAGATCTACCCCGAGGAGGTCGAGGCGGCGCTCAAGGGCCACCCCGACGTCTTCGACGCTCTGGTGGTCGGTGTGCCCGATCCCCGTTACGGCCAGCACGTGGCCGCTGTCGTGCAGGCGCGGCCGGGTTCCCGGCCGTCGCTGGCCGAGCTGGACCGCTTCGTGCGCTCCGAGATCGCCGGATACAAAGTGCCGCGCAGTCTTTGGCTGGTCGACGAGGTGAAGCGCTCGCCGGCGGGCAAACCGGACTACCGCTGGGCCAAGGAGCAGACCGAGGCGCGGCCCGCCGATGACGTGCACGCCGCTCACGTTTCCGCCTGACCGCAGTCATTGGCCGACTTCGTCAAGCAACACCCGGCCGCGCCCAGCGGCTACTTCGCCTGGGAGGCCGCCGGATTGCTTTGGCTGGCCGGCGTCGACGGCGGTGCGCCGTGCGCGCAGGTCGTTTCCGTCGACGCGACGACTCTGACCCTGCGGCGGCTTGATTCGGTGACACCCACCCGCGAGGCGGCGCTCGCGTTCGGCCGCCGGCTCGCCCTGACGCACGACGCCGGCGCCCCGGCGTTCGGCGCCGGGCCCGACGGCTGGGACGGGCCCGGGTTCTTCGGCCCGCTATCCCAGCCGCTGCCGATGTCGCTGCGGCGGCACAGCCGCTGGGGCGAGTTTTACGCCGAGGAGCGGCTCGTGCCGATGGCCGAGCTTGCGGCGACCCGGCTCGACGCCTCCGCCCGCGGCGCGATCGATTCCGTCGTAGCACGTTGCCGCGCGGGCGACTTCGACGACGGAGACCGGCCCGCGCGGCTACACGGCGATCTGTGGAGCGGCAACGTGATGTGGACGCCCGACGGGGTCGTGCTGATCGACCCGGCCGCGCACGCCGGCCATCGCGAGACCGACCTGGCGATGCTCGCGCTGTTCGGCTGCCCGCACTACGACGCGGTCCTCGACGGCTACCAGCGCGTGCGGCCGCTGGAACGGCGTTGGCGCAACCGGATCGGGCTGCATCAACTCTTTCCGCTGCTGGCGCATGTCGTGCTGTTCGGCGGCGGGTACGTGCGGCAGACGCACGCGGCCGCCCGCGCGGCCCTGGCCGCGTAACGCCCGTCTACTGTTGAATCCCTATGACGGTCGATGTGTGGATGCAGCACCCGACTGCGCGGTTCCTGCGCAGCGACATGCTGGCATCCCTGCGCCGCTGGACCGGCGATTCCATACCGGACGCCGACGTCCCGATCGAGGCGAGCATCGCGACGATGGACGCGGCCGACGTCCGTTTCGGCCTGCTCAGCGCGTGGCGCGGCCCCGGCGAGCGGGATCTGATCTCCAACGACGAGGTCGCCGAGTGGATTAGCCTGCATCCGAAGCGATTTGGCGGGCTGGCCACGGTCGACCTCGATCGCCCGATGGAAGCGGTCCGCGAACTGCGGCGCCGCGTTGGAGACGGATTCCTGGGCCTGCGGGTGGTGCCGTGGTTGTGGAACGCGCCGCCCACGGATCGCCGCTACTATCCGCTGTTCGCTGAATGCGTGGAGCTGGGGGTGCCGTTTTGCACCCAGGTGGGCCACACCGGCCCGCTGCGACCATCGGAGACGGGTCGCCCGATTCCCTACATCGACCAGGTCGCCCTCGACTTTCCCGAGTTGGTGATCGTGTGTGGCCACGTCGGGTATCCGTGGACCGAGGAGATGGTCGCGGTGGCCCGCAAGCATGAGAACGTCTACATCGACACCTCCGCCTACACCCTGCGACGGCTGCCGCCGGAGCTGGTGCGGTTCATGAAAACCGGTACCGGACAACGCAAAGTGTTGTTCGGCACCAATTATCCGATGATGACCCACGCACACGCCTTGGCGGGGTTGGCGGAACTCGGCCTGGCCGGCGAGGGCCGCCGAGACTTCCTGCGCGGCAACGCCGAGCGCGTTTTCAAACTGGAGGCAATCACGTGAACGGTGCCCAGGCCCTGATCAACACCCTGGTCGACGGTGGCGTCGACGTGTGCTTCGCCAATCCGGGCACCTCGGAGATGCACTTCGTGGCCGCGCTGGACACCGTCCCGCGAATGCGCGGCGTGCTGGCCCTGTTCGAGGGTGTCGCGACCGGCGCGGCCGACGGCTACGCCCGCATCGCCGGCCGGCCGGCCGCGGTGCTGCTCCACCTCGGTCCCGGCCTGGGTAACGGCCTGGCGAACCTGCACAACGCCCGGCGCGCCCAGGTGCCGATGGTGGTGGTCGTCGGCGACCACGCCACGTATCACAAAAAGTACGACGCCCCACTGGAATCCGACATCGACGCGCTCGCCGGCACGGTCTCGGGGTGGGTGCGTCGCACCGAACGCACGGCGGACGTCGGGTCCGACGCCGCCGAGGCGATCGCCGCCAGCCGGGCGGGCTCGCAGATTTCGACGTTGATCCTGCCCGCCGACGTGTCGTGGTCGGACGGCGCTCAACCCGCAGTGACGATGCACGCCGAACCCGCGGGGGGCGAGCCGCGGTTGGCGTTCGAGGTGATCGAGGTGCTGCGCTCGGGAGAACCCACCGTGCTCATGGTCGGCGGCGACGCCACCCGCGGTCCGGGTCTGGCCGCCGCGGCTCGGATCGCGCAGGCGACCGGGGCCCGGTTGTTGTGCGAGACGTTCCCGACGCGACTGGAGCGCGGCGCGGGCGTACCCGCCGTCGAGCGGCTGGCCTATTTCGCCGAGGCCGCCACCGCCCAGCTGGACGGCGCCAAGCATCTGGTGCTGGCGGGCGCCAAGTCGCCGGTGTCGTTCTTCGCCTACCCGGGCATGCCCAGCGACCTCGTCCCGGCCGGATGCGAGGTGCATCTGCTCGCCGAGCACGACGGTGCCGCCGAGGCGCTCGCCGCGGTGGCCGACGAGGTGGCGCCCGGAACCGTCGCGCCCGTGGCGGCCGCGGCGCGACCACAGCTGCCGACCGGTGCCCTGACGTCCGCGTCGGCGGCCGACGTGATCGGGGCTTTGCTGCCGGACGGGGCGATCGTCGTCGACGAGTCGAACACCTCGGGTGTGCTGCTCGCCCAGGCCACGGCTGGCGCACCGGCCCACGACTGGCTGACGCTGACCGGTGGGGCGATCGGGTACGGCATCCCGGCCGCCGTGGGCGCGGCCGTGGCCGCCCCCGATCGCCCGGTGCTCTGCCTGGAATCCGATGGGTCGGCGATGTACACGATCTCCGGGTTGTGGACTCAGGCGCGCGAAAACCTGAACGTGACCACCGTGATCTACGACAACAGCGCCTACGACATCCTGCGGATCGAGTTGGCGCGGGTGGGCGCCGGATCGGCTCCCGGGCCCAAGGCGCTCGACCTACTCGACTTGTCCCGCCCCACCATGGATTTCGTCAAGATCAGCGAGGGGATGGGAGTGCCGGCCCGCCGCGTCACCACCGGCGAGGAACTCGCCGAGGCGCTGCGGAACGCCTTGAGCGAGTCCGGACCGCACCTGATCGACGCCGTGGTGCCGTCAATAACGGGCTAATCCCGGAAGTCGGCTCAGGACCCAGTCCGACATCGAGTTGAGGACGTCGACGCCCGTCTCCAGCACCCCGTCGTGAACCCTGGCCGCCAGAGCCACACCCCACTGCCCCGACGGCGTCGGCACGATCCCGAACTGCCGCACCAGGTAGTCACCGTGCATCCCGGGTCCCCAACCGCCCTTCGCCGCAAAGCCTTTGGCGGCCAGCCCCCAGCGATGACCATTGGTGAGGTGTTGCATCAGGTCGATGACGTCGGCCGAATCGGGGATGGAAGGCAGCTCGGCCGCGAACCGCGCCTGCCGCTGCAGGGTCCACTGCGTCTGGCCGAACGCGGTATACCCGCGCCGAAGCCGGCGCGATTCGACCACGGTGGCGGTGTCACCGCCCTCGGCGATCACACCCTGCACCCGTCGTGCCGCCTCCTCCGGATCGCCCAGGTGAGACCACAATTGCTCCGACGCGCGATTGTCGGATTCCGTGATGGCCATGACGGCCAGGTCCTTGGCGCGCAGCCAATCGCTGCGCAGCGCCGCAATCGCCAACGGGACCTTGATCGTCGACCATGCGACACCCGACCACCATCGACCCAGCGAGTAGGTGCGGTCCGGCCGGGCGATCGCCACGCCGAGGTCAGCCGGTACCGCGGCGGACAGCTGTTCAAAGCCCGCTTCGAGCGCGGTCTCCAGGGGTCGTGAAGTCATGCGCTGATCGGACCAACCATCGCGTCTCCTTCGATCCCGACATGACTGTGCCGTGTCGCATTATCGTCGACAGGCTTGACGCGCAGTGCGAGCAGGGGTGACGGCGCGCCGCTAGCTCGGCGGCGGCAGCGGTGGCAGCGGCAGCCCCTCCGGCGGGGGAGGTTCCCACGGTTCGGTTTCCGGCGTCTGGGGTGCCCACACCAGCGGCGGTGGCGGGGGTAGCGGAGGTGGCGGTGGTGCCGGATCCGCCGTGGCGAAACCGGTACCAAACGCGAACGCGGCGGTGGTGAGGGACGCAGTAAGGGCGGACCCGGCGATCGCCTTACGGATTTTCATCGAGCGGCGACCTTCCCCTCCCCGTTTGCGGCTGGATCCGCAGGACCGGATCGTCGCAGTCGACACCCTGCGCCGCCAACTGGCGCTTGAGCACCTTGAAGGTCACCGTACGCGGGAGCTCGGCGCTGACCCGGACGTAGGACGGCCACTGCTTGGGCCCGAGGTCGGGCTGCTCGGCAAGGAAGGCACGGAACTTCTCGGCGTCGAAGTCGGCCCCGGGTGCGAGCACCATGGCGGCCATCACCTGGTCCCCGACCACCGGGTCCGGCACCGCGTATACGGCCACCTCGGTCACGTCGGGATGGCGCAGCAGCACGCGTTCGATCGGGGCGGCGCCCAGGTTTTCACCGTCGACCCGCATCCAATCACCAAGCCGCCCAGCGAAGTACGCATAGCCGGCGTCGTCGCGATAAGCGAGATCGCCGGTGTGGTACACCCCGCCCGCCATCCGCTCGGCCTCGGCGGCCTCGTCGTTGTAGTAGCCCTCGAAGCGGCCCGGCCCGGCGGTGTTCACCAGCTCACCGACCACGCCGGGCGGGCACGGCCGGCCGGTATCGGGGTCGACGATCTCGACGCCCTCGGGCAGCGGTCCCAGCGCACCGTCGGGGGTGTCGGGGGTACGCGCGATAGCCACCCCGCCTTCCGTGGAACCGAACCCGTCCTGGACCACGCAGCCGAACCGGCGGCCGAACCGCTCGATGTCGCCGGGTACACCCTCGTTGCCGTACACCGCTCGCAGCGGGTTGTCCGCATCGTCGGGCTGCTCGGGCGTGGCGAGCACATACGACAGCGGCTTGCCGACGTAGTTGGCATAGGTGGCGCCGAAGCGACGGACATCCGCCAGGAAGTTGGAGGCGGAGAACTTGCGCCGCAACGCCAGTGAGCCCTGGCAGGCCGCCGCCACCGCCCAGCCGACCAGAACGGCGTTGGAATGAAACAGCGGCATCGACACATAGCAGACGTCGTCGCGTCCGAGGTCGAATCGCTGGGTCATCGTCACACCCGCGATCGCGACCTTGCCGTGGCTGCACTTCACCGCTTTCGGCTCGCCACTGGTGCCCGAGGTGAAGATCAGCATGAAAAGGTCCGCGGCCGTAGCGGATTGGAAACGCGGCTCAGCATCGCGATGCGCAGCCACTTCGTCGGCCCACTCGGCGGAATCGACGTCGACGTGCGCAATGTCGCCCAATGCGGCAGCCGAATTCGAGTCGGCAAGTACCACTTGGCAATCGGCGTGGGCGATGTCGCGGGCCAGCGCGTCGCCGCGGCGCACGGGGTTGAGCCCCACCGGCACGATCCCTGACATGCCGGCCGCCGTCAGCATCGCCGAGAAGAACGGGGTGTTTTCCAACAGGACGCCGACGTGCGGCGGCTTCGCCGGGTCGAGGCGATCACGCAGCGCCGCCGAGATCGCGGCACCGTGGCGCAGGTGATCGCGCCAGCTGGTGTACGAGTCCTCGAAGTAGACGCCCCGGTCGTCGATCTCAGCCAGCGGTGCCAGCAGTTTGGTGACCGTCGGATCGGCAGACAGGTTCAATGACGCGCCTAGGCAGGGGTTTCCGCCAGCTCGCGGCCGATCCGGCGCAGCTGACCGGTGGCACCGCCCAAGGCGAACTCGGCCTCTTTGGCGGCCAAAAAGTAGCGGTGGACCGGGTGATCCGTGTCGACGCCGACACCGCCGTGCACGTGCACGATGGTGTGCGCCACCCGGTGCCCGGCGTCGGCGGCCCAGAACGCCGCGCTGGCCACGTCGATGTCGGCTGGGATGTCCTCGGAGACGCGCCAGGCCGCCTGGGTGAGCGTGAGCCGCAATCCCTTGACGTCGATGTAGCCGTCGGCGAGCCGCTGCGACACCGCCTGGAAGCTGCCAATCGGGCGATCGAATTGCTCGCGCTCGCGGGCGTATTCGGCGGTCAGCTGCAGCCCGCGTTCCAGCACTCCCAGCTGAAAGGCGCTGCGGCCCAAGGCCGCAAGGGTGTCCAGCCAGACGACGACCTCGGCACCACCGACCATCCGGGTGCCATCCACCTGGGCGCCGTCCAGCGCCAGGTGTCCGACACTGCCCAGGCCGGTGGTCTCCATCGCGGTCACCGAAACCGCGGGGTCGTCGGCGGCGACCAGGAAAACAGCTGTGCCGGAATCGGTCTCGGCCGGAACGAGGAAGGCGTCGGCCGCCGGCCCGAAGCCGACCTGGGTGCGCGTACCGGTCAGGCGGTAGCCGTCACCGGCTCGGGTGGCCTGCACCGGTCCCTCACCCATCTCGCCAAGGAGCGCGACGGTGAGGACCTTCTCGCCGCTGACCGCCGGGGCGCCCCATTCCTGTTGCAGCTCCTCGGTACCGAAGCGGGCCAACGCGCCGGCGCCCAGCATCACCGACTCCAGGTACGGTACGGCCGCCAGCTGGTGACCCAACGCCACCAAGATGGCGACCTGCTCGAGCACCCCGAATCCGTCGCCGCCCACCGCGGTGGCCGAGGCGCTGGTCAGGATGCCGGCGTCGATGAGTTTGCCCCACAGCTCGCGGTCGAACCGTTGGTCGAGCTTGTCGAGTTCACGCTGGTGCTCCGGTGTGCACACCGAGTTCACGATCGTGTCGACCAGGCCGCCGAGATCGTCTGCCGCTTCGGTTGTCGAAAAGTCCATCGATGTTCGTCCTTAGGGAGAGGGTGGCTCAGCGGTTGCGGGGCAGTCCCAGCGCGACCATGCCGATGATGTCGCGTTGCACTTCGTTGGTGCCGCCGCCGAAGGTCAGGATCAGGCACGCGCGGTGCATCCGCTCGACCCGGCCGCGCAGCAGCGCGCCCGGCGAGTCCTGACGCACCGTGGCGGCGGTGCCCAGCACCTCCATCAGCAGCCGGTAGGCCTCGGTGGCCAGTTCGGTGCCGAACACCTTGGCCGCCGACGCGTCGGCCGGCGACAGGGATTCGCTGTGCGAGGAGGCCAGCTCCCAGTTGATCAGCTTGAGCACCTCGGCCTTGGCGTGCACCCGGGCCAGGTTCAGCTGCACCCACTCCGAGTCGATGAGACGGGAACCGCCGGCGTCCTTGGTGTTTTGCGCCCATTCGCGCACCTCGCGCAGGGCCAGGAAGATCGGTTGCGGTGACACCAGGGCGACCCGCTCGTGGTTGAGCTGGTTGGTCACCAGCTTCCAGCCGCCGTTCTCCTCGCCGACCAGATTCGTCACCGGCACGCGAACATCGGAGTAGTAGGTGGCGCTGGTGTCCACACCGGCCATGGTGTGCACGGGCGTCCAGGAGAAACCCTCCGCGGTCGTCGGCACCACCAGCATCGAGATGCCGCGGTGCTTCTTGGCCTCGGGGTTGGTGCGCACCGCCAGCCAGACCCAGTCGGCGTAGGCGATCAGGCTGGTCCACATCTTCTGGCCGTTGATCACGTAGTCGTCGCCGTCGCGGACGGCGGTGGTGCGCAGGTTGGCCAGGTCGGTGCCGGCGCCGGGCTCGGAGTAGCCGATGGAGAAGTGCAGCTCCCCGGCGGCGATCTTGGGCAGGAAGAACTTCTTCTGTTCCTCGGTGCCGAACGCCATGATGGTCGGCGCCACGCTGTTGATCGTCAGGAACGGCACCGGCACTCCGGCGATCGCGGCCTCGTCGGTGAAGATCAGCGAGTCCATCGGCGAGCGGTCCTGGCCGCCGTACTCCTTGGGCCAGTTCAGGGTGAGCCACCCGTCCTTGCCCATCTGCGCCACGGTGTCGCGATACGCGGTACCGGTCCCGACCTCGCCCTGCGTCGAGGTCAGCGCCTCGCGGCGCTCCGGCGTCATGAGCGTGCCGAAGTAAGACCGCAGCTCGCGACGCAGCTCCTCCTGTTCGGGGGTGTAACTGATGCGCATTCCAGCCGTCCTTTGTTAACGTGACACGCCTCGATTAGCCGACGTTACTCGGCCGACGACTACCCGTTCGCCTTCCCGGTTGTAACACGTT
Source organism: uncultured Actinomycetota bacterium (assembly GCA_963732835.1). Taxonomy (GTDB): domain Bacteria; phylum Actinomycetota; class Actinomycetes; order Mycobacteriales; family Mycobacteriaceae; genus Mycobacterium. Next base: position 173,309 of record CAVTBA010000013.1, on the reverse strand, counting down.
CTAGTCTGAGATTCCAGCGACCGTTTCCCCAGCGGTATCGGGGCCCTATGGTGGACCTAACGTACTTATGGGGCATGTCCTCGTGTGAAGGCCAGGTGCAAGGAGGGTGCTGTGCGGGTGATCGTCGACCGTGACCGGTGTGAAGGTAATGCAGTGTGCTTGGGAATCGCGCCGGATATCTTCGACCTGGACGACGAGGATTATGCGGTCGTAAAGCTCGACCCGATTCCCGCCGAGCAGGAGCAGCTGGCCGAGCAGGCGATTGCCGAATGCCCGCGAGCCGCGCTGTTGCGGGGCGAGTGATCCGAGCCCGAGTGCGCCACCACAAACTAGAGGTATTCATAAATTGACTAGCAGCACGAACGCGACCGATCTGTCCGGAAAGGTCGCGGTGGTAACCGGTGCCGCCGCCGGACTGGGGCGGGCCGAAGCTCTTGGCCTGGCCCGGCTTGGCGCCACCGTCGTCGTCAACGACATCGCCGCCGCCCTGGATGCTTCCGACGTCATCGACGAGATCAACACCGCGGGCTCCAAGGCCGTCGCGGTGGCCGGCGACATCAGCGAGCGTGCAACCGCCGACGAGTTGGTCGCCCAGGCCGACGGCCTCGGTGGGCTGGACATCGTGGTCAACAATGCGGGGATCACCCGCGACCGGATGCTGTTCAACATGTCCGACGAGGAGTGGGACCTGGTTATCGCGGTGCACCTGCGCGGCCACTTCCTGCTGACCCGCAACGCGGCCACGTACTGGCGCTCCAAGGCCAAGGACGCGGGGGGAACGGTCTTCGGGCGGATCGTCAACACCGCGTCCGAGGCGGGCCTGGTCGGTCCGGTGGGGCAGGCCAACTACGGTGCGGCCAAGGCCGGCATCATTTCGCTCACCCTGACGGCCGCGCGGGCGCTGGGCCGCTACGGCGTGTGCGCCAACGCGATCTGTCCGCGCGCCCGGACCGCCATGACCGCCGACGTCTTCGGTGCCGCACCGGAAGTGGAGGCGGGCGGGATCGACCCGCTGTCCCCCGAGCATGTGGTCAACCTGGTCACGTTCTTGTCATCGCCGGCAGCCGCGGAAGTCAACGGTCAGGTGTTCATCGTTTATGGTCCACAGGTGACACTGGTCGCCGCACCGACCGCGGAGCACAGATTCAAGGCCGAGGGGGCGGCCTGGGACCCTGCGCAATTGAGCGCAACCCTGCGGGATTACTTTGCTGGCCGTGATCCCGAGCACAATTTTTCTGCGGTTGGCCTGATGGAGTAACAGCCCACTGTGGCTCGTCGATTGGGGGGAATCGGCAGGTAGAACCTGTTTCAGTTTGACACATGACAAGTGCGTCTGACCTGGCAAATTAACGGTTCGGACAAAGAAGCGGCTTTCGTTGACACCGTTAACTTCTTCTGAGTTAATATGATCCGGCTCACACCCAGCCGAGTAGGACTGCAGACCACGCAAAGGCCAGACATAGACTTCGCCGCGAGCAACCGAGGGGGGAAATCGAGTTGATCCAACAACTTTCGGTTCCTGCCCGTGCCGTCGGCGGGTTCTTCGAAATGATGATGGCCACGGGCCGCGAGACGTTCCGCCGGCCGTTCCAATTCAGCGAGTTCCTGGAACAGACCTGGATGATCGCGCGCGTGTCGCTGGTCCCGACCCTGCTGGTATCCATCCCCTTCACCGTGCTGGTGGCGTTCACCCTCAATATCCTGCTACGCGAAATCGGGGCCGCCGACTTGTCCGGCGCCGGAACGGCATTCGGCACCGTGACCCAGTTGGGTCCGGTGGTGACGGTGCTCGTCGTGGCGGGTGCCGGTGCCACCGCGATCTGCGCCGACCTCGGCGCGCGGACCATCCGCGAGGAGATCGACGCGATGCGGGTGCTCGGCATCGACCCGATCCACCGGCTGGTGGTACCCCGCGTGTTGGCGTCGACCGTCGTCGCGCTCTTGCTCAACGGCTTGGTGTGCGCCATCGGTTTGTCCGGTGGCTATGCGTTTTCCGTCTTCCTGCAGGGTGTCAATCCGGGCGCGTTCATCAACGGGTTGACCGTCCTGACCGGGCTGCGCGAGCTGGTTCTTGCCGAGGTCAAGGCGCTGCTGTTCGGCGTGATGGCCGGGCTGGTCGGCTGTTACCGCGGCCTGACGGTCAAGGGCGGCCCGAAGGGCGTCGGCAATGCGGTCAACGAAACGGTCGTGTACGCGTTCATCTGTCTGTTCGTCATCAACGTGGTGATGACCGCCATCGGCGTGCGAATCACGGCGAAGTGAGTACTCGATGAGCTACGACGTCACCTATCGGCTGCGCAACCTCGCCTCGCGGTTGCAGGAGCCGGTGGACGACTTCGGTGAGCAGGCCTTGTTCTACGGCCAAACGGTGCGTCACGTGCCCCACGCGATCACCAAGTACCGCAAAGAGACCATCAGGCTGATCGCCGAGATGACGATGGGCGCCGGGGCGCTGGTGATGATCGGCGGCACGGTGGGTGTTGCCGCCTTCCTGACATTGGCCTCCGGCGGGGTCATCGCCGTGCAGGGGTACTCCTCGCTGGGCAACATCGGCATCGAGGCGCTGACCGGATTCTTGTCGGCGTTCCTCAACGTCCGCGTGGTTGCGCCGGTGATCGCCGGTATCGCGCTGGCGGCCACGATCGGTGCCGGCGCCACCGCGCAATTGGGCGCCATGCGGGTGTCCGAAGAGATCGACGCGGTCGAATGCATGGCGGTGGAATCGGTGTCCTACCTGGTGTCCACCCGGCTGATCGCCGGCCTCATCGCGATCATCCCGCTGTATTCGCTGTCGGTGCTGGCGGCGTTCTTCGCTGCCCGCTTCACCACGGTGTACATCAACGGCCAGTCCAAGGGCCTCTACGACCACTACTTCAATACCTTCCTCATCCCGTCCGACCTGCTGTGGTCGTTCCTGCAGGCGATCGTCATGTCCATCGCGGTGATGCTCATCCATACCTACTACGGCTACAACGCCAGCGGCGGCCCGGTCGGCGTCGGGATCGCGGTCGGTCAGGCCGTGCGGACCTCGCTGATCGTCGTCGTCGTCATCACTTTGTTCATCTCACTCGCTGTCTACGGCGCGTCCGGTAACTTCAACCTCTCCGGGTAAGAGGACCGCTTAAAGGATCATGGCCGAAACAGAAGTGCGACGTACCTCCGTCCGGCTGGCAGCCGTGGTGCTTGCCAGCCTGATAGTGGCGTTCGCTGTCGTGACTTACCTTTCGTACACAGCGGCTTTCGCCTCGGTCGACAGGGTCACGGTCTCGGCTCCCCGGGCCGGGCTGGTGATGGAGAAGGGTGCCAAGGTCAAATACCGCGGCATCCAGATCGGCAAGGTCGAGACCATCGACTACTCCCATGACCAGGCGCAGCTGACGCTGCGCATCAACAGCAACGACATGCATTTCATCCCGTCCAATGCGACGGTGCATATCGCGGGGAACACCATCTTCGGTGCCAAGGCGGTGGAATTCCTTCCGCCACAGAACCCTTCGCCGACCTCGCTACGCCCGGACGCGCACGTCGCCGCGTCGGCGGTACAGCTGGAAGTCAACACCCTGTTCCAGTCGCTGATCGACCTGTTGCACAAGATCGACCCGGTCGAACTCAACGGGACGCTGAGCGCGCTGTCCGAAGGTCTGCGCGGTCACGGAGACGACTTGGGCGGCATCTTGTCGGGCCTGAACACGCTGACGCGGCAGGCGAACCCGAAGCTGCCCGCGCTGCAGGAGGACTTCCGTAAGACGGCAGTGGTGGCCAACATCTACGCTGACGCCGCGCCCGACCTGAACACGGTCTTCGACAACCTGCCGACGATCAACAAGACCGTCGTCGACCAGCAGAACAACCTCAATGACACGCTGCTGGCCACGATTGGTCTGGCCAACAACGCGTATGAGACGTTGGAGCCGGCCGAACAAAACCTCATCGATGCCATCAACCGGCTGCGGGCCCCGCTGAAGGTGGCCGCCGATTACTCACCGGAATTCGGCTGCCTGTTCGCCGGCATCGAGCGCGGTATCAAGGAGTTCGCCCCACTGCTCGGTGTCCGGAAGGCGGGCCTGTTCACATCCTCGAGCTTCGTGCTGGGCGCGCCGGCGTACACGTTCCCCGAGTCCCTGCCGATCGTCAACGCCTCCGGCGGCCCGAACTGCCGCGGACTGCCCGACATTCCGACCAAGCAGACCGGTGGGTCGTTCTTCCGCGCCCCGTTCCTGGTCACCGACAACGCCAATATTCCGTACGAGCCGTTCACGGAACTGCAGTTTGACGCCCCCTCGACGCTGCAGTTCTTGTTCCACGGCGCTTTCGCGGAAAGGGACGACTTCTGATGGCGGCCGGGGACATGCCGACGCACCGCTCGATGATGATCAAGGTCAGCATCTTCGCGGTGGCCATGCTGCTCGTGTCCGCCGGACTGGTGGTGGTCTTCGGCGACTTCCGGTTCGGCCCCGAAAGCACCTACCACGCGACGTTTACCGATGCGTCGCGGTTGAAGGCGGGCCAAAAGGTTCGCATCGCCGGCGTGCCGGTCGGCGCGGTGTCCGGCGTCAAGCTCAACCCCGACAACACGATCGACGTGACGTTCGGACTCGACAAGCGCTATACCCTCTATTCCTCCACGCGCGCGGTGATCCGTTACGAGAACCTGGTCGGCGACCGGTATTTGGAGATCACCTCGGGCCCGGGGGAGCTGCGAAAGTTGCCGCCGGGCGGGACGATCAACACCCAACACACCCAGCCCGCGCTGGATCTCGATGCGTTGCTGGGCGGCCTTCGGCCGGTGCTCAAGGGCCTGGACGCGGACAAGGTGAACACGATCAGCAGCGCTGTCATCGAGTTGCTGCAGGGCCAGGGCGGCGCGTTGTCCAACGTGCTCGCCGACACCAGCTCGTTCTCGTCGGCGCTGGGCCAGCGCGACCAACTCATCGGTGATGTGATCAACAACCTCAACACGGTGCTCAAGACCGTCGACCAGCGCAGCGCCCAGTTTTCGACCAGCGTCGACCAGTTGCAGCAATTGATCAGCGGGCTGGCCAAGAACAAGGACGACATCGCCGGCGCCATTCCGCCGCTGGCCTCGACGACGACGGATCTGACCGAGCTGCTAAAGAATTCACGCCGACCGCTGCAGGGCATCCTGGAGAACACCCGACCGCTGGCCACCGAACTGGACAACCGTAAGGCCGAGGTCAACAACGATGTCGAGCAGCTGGGCGAGGACTACCTGCGGCTGGCCGCGCTAGGCGCCTACGGGTCGTTCTTCAACATTTATTTCTGCTCCGTGACGATCAAGATCAACGGCCCCGCCGGCAGCGACATCCTGCTGCCCCTCGGTGGCCAGGTTGATCCCAGCAAGGGGAGGTGCGCTTTTGCCAAGTAACGCAACGCGTGAGCGCGATCCGCTGCGCACCGGCATCTTCGGTGTGGTGCTGGTCGTGTGCGTCGTGCTCATCGCATTCGGCTACGCGGCATTGCCGTTCTTTCCGCAGGGAAAGATCTACAACGCTTATTTCTCCGACGCCGGCGGCATCAATCCCGGTAACGCGGTGTACGTCTCGGGCCTCAAGGTCGGCAAGGTGACGTCGGTCGGGCTGGCCGGGGACAGTGCCAAGATCAGCTTCAGCGTGGAACGCCACGTCGCAGTTGGCGACCAGTCGCTCGCCGCGATCCGCACCGACACCATCCTCGGTGAGCGGTCCATCGCGGTGAGCCCGGCCGGCAGCGGCAAAGCGACCACGATCCCGCTCAGCCGGACGACCACGCCCTACACGCTTGCCGGCGCGCTGGAGGATCTGGGACAGGACGCCAACAACCTGAACAAGCCCCAGTTCGAGCAGGCGTTGAACGTGTTGACCGACACGCTGCACGACGCCACTCCCGAGCTGCGCGGTGCGCTCGACGGTGTGACGACGCTGTCGCGCACCCTGAACCGACGCGACGAGGCGCTGCAAAGCCTTCTGGCCCATGCGAAGTCCGTGACGGGTGTGCTCGCCCAGCGCGCCGACCAAGTCAACAAACTGGTCGACGACGGGAACGAGTTGTTCGCCGCGCTCGACGAGCGGCGCGCCGCCCTCGGGCGGCTGATCTCCGGGATCCAGGGTTTGTCGGCACAGATTTCCGGTTTCGTCGCCGACAACCGCAAGGAGTTCGGTCCGGCGCTGAGCAAGCTCAACGACGTGCTGAGCAATCTCAACGAGCGACGCGACTACATCACCGAGGCCCTCAAGCGGCTGCCGACCTACGCCACCGAGCTGGGCGAGGTGGTCGGGTCCGGACCCGGGTTCAACGTCAACGTCTATGGTGTGATCCCCGCGCCGCTGATCGCGACGATGTTCGACTTCTTCTACCAGCCCGGCAAGATGCCGGCCAGCCTCGCCGATTACCTGCGCGGCTTAATTCAGGAACGCTGGATCATCAGGCCGAAGTCGCCATGATGCAGCGAATCGCCGGCAGCCGGGGGCTGCGCTACTCCACCGCGATCGCGCTCATCGCGGTGCTGGTGGGCGGCGTGTATGTGCTGTCGTCGACCGGCAATACGCGAAGCATCGCCGGCTACTTCACGTCGGCCGTCGGCCTTTACCCCGGTGACCAGGTCCGGGTTCTCGGGGTTCCGGTCGGTCAGGTCGACACGATCGAGCCGCGCCCCTCCGACGTCAAGATCACCATGTCGGTGAGCAAGGACGTGAAGATCCCCAAGGACGCCCAGGCCATCATCATGTCGCCGAACCTGGTGTCGGCGCGGTTCATTCAGCTGACGCCGGCATACACCGGCGGGGCGGTATTGCCTGACGGCGGGAGCATCGGCCTGGGCCGCACCGGGGTTCCGGTGGAGTGGGACGAGGTCAAGGAGTCGCTGACTCAATTGGCCGTGCAGCTCGGTCCCACCACGGGTTCGATGCAGGGACCTTTGGGACGGGCGATCAATCAGGCCGCGGACACGTTCAACGGCAACGGCCAGTCGTTCCACAACGCGTTGCGTGAACTTTCGCAAGCCGCTGGGCGGCTGGGGGATTCACGCAGTGACATCTTCGGCACGGTCAAGAACCTTCAGGTTCTGGTCAACGCGCTGTCGGCCAGCAACGAACAGATCGTGCAGTTCGCCGGGAATGTCGCATCGGTGTCCCAGGTGCTCGCCGACAGCTCGCGTCACCTCGACAACACCCTGGGCACGCTCAACAAGGCGCTCTCCGACATCCGGGGGTTCCTGCACGAGAACAATTCGACGCTGATCGATACCGTCAACAATCTCAACGACTTTGCCAAGACGCTGAGTGACCAGAGCGAGAACATCGAGCAGGTGCTGCACGTGGCGGGCCCCGGCATCGCCAACTTCTACAACATCTACGACCCGGCGCAGGGCACGCTCAACGGCTTGTTGTCGATCCCGGAATTTGCCAACCCCGTGCAGTTCATCTGCGGTGGGTCCTTCGAGACGGCGGCCGGCCCCCGCGCGCCCGACTACTTCAAGCGTGCCGAGCTGTGCCGTGAGCGGCTGGGACCGGTGCTGCGCCGGCTCACCGTGAACTACCCGCCGATCATGTTCCACCCACTCAACACGATCACGGCATACAAGGGTCAGATCATCTACGACACCCCCGAAACGCAGGCCAAGTCGGCGACTCCGGTTCCGGATCTCACCTGGGTCCCGGCCAAGGGCGCCCAAACACCGCCCGCCGCCCAGAACCCGGCGGACTTGCAGGCGCTGCTTGTCCCGCCGGCGCCGCAGACCGGGCCGGCGCCGGGTCCGGCACCGGCCTTGGGGAATGCCCCTCCGGCCCCCGGACCCACCAACGGCAGCGCGTTCGGGCCGTTACCCGGACCGCCGCCGAACCAGGCGCCGACTCCGGCCGAACAGGGGGGCGGCTAAGTGAACCGAATGTGGTTGCGCGGTGGCGCTTTAGCTGCGGGCAGCGCGCTGCTGGCCGGCTGCCAGTTCAACGGCCTGAATTCGATATCGATGCCGGGTACCGCCGGTCACGGCCGCGGCGCCTACTCGATCACCGTCGATCTGCCCGACGTGGCGACGCTGCCGCAGAACTCGCCGGTCATGGTCGACGATGTCACCGTCGGCAGTGTCGCCGGCATTCAGGCCGAGCAGCGCTCCGACGGGTCTTTCTACGCGGCAGTGAAATTGGCGTTGGACAAGGATGTCGTGCTACCGGCCAACTCGACGGCGACGGTCGCGCAGACGTCGCTGCTGGGTTCGATGCACGTCGACCTGGCGCGCCCGAAGGGCAAGCCCGCCGTCGGTCGACTGACCGACGGGTCGAAAATCTCGGAGTCCCACACCGGCCGTTATCCCACCACCGAGGAGGTGCTCTCGGCCCTCGGTGTCGTGGTGAACAAGGGCAACGTGGGCGCCCTGGAGGAGATCACCGACGAGACCTATCAGGCCGTCGCGGGCCGGCAAGACCAGTTCGTCGACCTGCTCCCCCGGCTGGCCGAGCTGACGGCGGGACTCAACCGCCAGGTCAACGACATCATCGATGCGGTCGACGGCTTGAACCGGTTCTCGGCGAGCCTGGCGCGCGACAAGGACAACCTGGGCCGGACGCTGGACACGCTGCCCGACGCGATCCGGGTGCTCAACAAGAACCGCGCCCACATCGTCGAGGCCTTCTCCGCGCTCAAGAAACTCGCGACGGTGACCTCGCACGTGCTGGCGAAAACCAAGGTGGACTTCGCCGCCGACCTCAAGGACCTGTACGCGGCCGCCAAGGCTCTCAACGACAACCGGAAGAACTTCGTGACGTCACTGCAGCTCTTGCTGACGTTCCCCTTCCCCAACTTCGGTATCAAGAATGCGGTGCGCGGTGACTACCTAAACGTGTTCACCACTTTCGACCTCACGCTGCGCCGGCTCGGCGAGACCTTCTTCACCACAGCCTATTTCGATCCGAACATGGCCCATATGAACGAGATCCTCAATCCGCCGGACTTTTTGGTCGGCGAGATGGCCAACCTGTCCGGACAGGCTGCCGACCCGTTCAAGATTCCGCCCGGCACGGCTTCAGGACAGTAGAGGGCGGACGCAGATGCACGACAAACTCACCAGGATCCAGCTCTGGATATTCGCGGTGATCACCGCCATCACTTTGACCGTGATGGCGATCTTCTACCTGCGGCTGCCCGCAACGTTCGGCCTTGGAACGTACGCCGGCACCGCCGATTTCGTCGCCGGTGGCGGCCTGTACCAGAACGCCAACGTCACCTACCGTGGCGTCGCGGTCGGCCGGGTGGAATCGGTCGGGCTCAATCCCAATGGCGTGACCGCCGAGATGCGGCTGAACAGCGGCACCGTCATCCCGTCGAACGTCACCGCCACCGTCAAGAGCGTGTCGGCCGTCGGTGAGCAATACATCGACCTGGTGCCACCGAGGGCGCCGGCGACGACCAAGCTGCGCAATGGGTTCCGGATCGAACGGCAGAACACCCGGATCGGCCAGGACGTCGCCGACCTGTTGAAGCGGGCGGAGGCGCTGACCAACAGCCTGGGCGACACCCGGTTGCGCGAGCTGCTGCACGAGACGTTCATCGCGGCCAACGGGTCGGGCCCCGAGCTGGCCCGGCTGTTCGAGTCCGCCCGGTTGCTGGTGGACGAGGCCAACGCCGACTACCCGCAAGTCTCGCAGTTGATCGACCAGGCCGGCCCGTTCCTGCAAGCCCAGATTCGCGCCGGCGCCGACATCAAGTCGCTGTCCGACGGGCTGGCGCGGTTCACCTCCGAGGTGCGGCAGGCCGACCCGCAGCTGCGCTCCACCCTGGCCAACGCCCCGAGCGCGGCCGACGAGGCCAGCACCGCGTTCTCCGGCATTCGCCCCTCCTTCCCGGCGCTGGCCGCCAGCCTGGCCAACCTCGGCCGGGTGGGCGTGATCTACCACAAGTCGATCGAGCAGCTGCTGGTGGTGCTGCCGGCGTTGTTCGCAGCGATCACCACGGCCGCCGGCGGTGCGCCGCAGGACGAGGGCGCCAAGCTGGACTTCAAGCTCGACCTGAACGACCCCCCGCCGTGCGCCGTCGGCTTCCTGCCGCCGCCGTTGATGCGCACCCCGGCCGACGAGACGGTGCGCGAACTGCCGAGGGACATGTACTGCAAGGTCGCCCAGAACGATCCGAGCACCGTCCGGGGCGCCCGCAACTATCCATGCCAGGAGTTTCCCGGCAAACGGGCGCCGACCGTTCAGCTCTGCCGTGACCCGAAGGGCTACGTTCCCGTTGGCCGCAACCCGTGGCGGGGGCCGCCGGTGCCGTACGACACCCCGGTGACCAACGGGCTGAACGTGTTGCCCCCCAACAAGTTCCCCTACATCCCGCCCGGCGCCGAGCCCGATCCCGGCACTCCCATCGTCGGCCCGCCCCCACCCGGTGTGGTCCCGGGGCCGGGACCATTGCCGAACAAGCAGCCGGCATACGACCCGCCGCCACCCAACGACAACGGGCCGCCACCGCCGTTCACGTCGTGGCAGCCGCCCGGGGTTCCGCCGGTGCCGCCCCAGTTGCCGTACCCGAAGTGGCTGCCACCCCCGCCGGCGCCGGAAGGGATCAATCCTCCGCCGCCGGGTCCGGGACCGGAGAAACCGTGGGGGCCGCCCCCGGGCCCGCAGCCCCAGGCCAGCGGGCCGGCGTATGCCACCTATGACGAGAAGACCGGCGCCTTCAAGGACCCCGCCGGCGGCACTGGTATTTTCGCGGCCGGTGCTAGCGGCGCGTCGAGCGCCGAGAATTGGGTGGACCTGATGCTCGATCCGAGGCCGATGTAGTGGCAGACGAGCCAACGAACAATCCGCGCGTTCGTCGTCGGGCCTCACGCGCGGCCGGCCCCGCGAAGGGCGAAGGCAATCAGGTCGCCACGGTGCAGATCGAAGGCGCGCCGGCGCCGCAGGCCAAGCCCGTCAAGGCCCTCAAGTCCGTCAAGCCGCCGCGGCGGCGGCAGCCGCACCGCGCCCTCGTGGCCTGGATCTCCTCCGCGGCCGCGTTGTTGGCCATCGGCGCGCTGGCCGGTTGCGTGGCGCTGCTCGTCGTCCAGCAACGGCACTCCAACGCCCAGCAAGCGCGCTACCAGCGTTTCGTCGACACCGCCACGCAGACGGTGGTCAACATGTTCAGCTACAAGCAGGACAACATCGACGAGAGCGTGAACCGTTTCTACAACGGCACCAGCGGACCGCTGCGCGGAATGCTCGGCGCCAACAACAACATCGAGAACCTCAAGGGCATCTTCCGTTCCACCAACGCGACGTCGGAAGCCGTCATCAACGGTGCCGCGCTGGAGGGAATCGACCCTGTCACCGACAACGCGTCCGTGCTCGTTTCGGTGCGGGTCACGGTCGCCGACATCGACGGGGTGAACAAGCCCTCCATGCCCTATCGCCTGCGGGTGATCGTGCACGAGGACGAGCAGGGGCGGATGACGGGCTACGACCTGAAGTACCCCAACGGGGGTAATTGATGCGGTGGCGGCGTTGGCTGCTCGTCGTCGCGGGCTACCTCCTGGTGGTGGTCTTCGTCGGGTTGGCCGCGGCGGCCGGCTGGTTCTATTGGGGACGGGTAGAGACGCGCGGCGAGGAAGCGGCGCGGGCGGTGCTACCGGGCTTGGCTACCAAGGAGATTCCCGAGGTCTTCGCCTACGACTATCAGACGGTGGAGCGCAGCCTGAGTGAGGCCTATCCGCTGCTGACCCCCGACTATCGCCAGGAGTTCCGGAAAAGCGCCAACACCCAGATCATTCCGGAGGCGAAGAAGCGTGAGGTGGTCGTCCAGGCCAGCGTGGTCGGCGTGGGAGTCATGTCGGCCAAGCGTGATTCGGCATCGCTGATGGTCTATATGAACCGCACAGTGACGGACAAATCACGCCAACCGCTCTACGACGGCAGCCGGTTGCGGGTGGACTTCAAAAAGATCGGCAAACAATGGCTGATCGCCTACATCACGCCGATCTGACATCAGGTCCTAGTAGCACATCGCAATGCCGTTGCAGTACAACGGGTAACGTTGGACCGGGCTGGGCGGGGGCCCTATCATCTGCAGCGAGAACGGTTGCTTCTTCATCTCGGGCTGCATCCCGCATACGGCGCCGTGGAGGCTGGTGTGGGTGCCGCTCATGTTTTCGTCGCTGAACGCGTAGGTTTCAGTGGATGGCGCGGTGCCGCCGCCCGGACACGAGACACCGTCCGGTTTATCGACTTTGAAGGTCCACATCATGCTGGACAGCCGGGCCCTGCCGCTGAAGTTCTGCAACTTGTCCGCAGGGGTGATCCGTTCGGCCGTTGAACTCACGATGTTCAGGGCGCAGTTGAACGCGAACACGATCGGGTCGGAATAGTCGTTCATGTTCCGGGTTCCGGACGGCTGATCGCAAAGCGCCGAGATCGTCCAGGTCGCGCCGGACACGCCCGCCTCGTTGAAGTTGTAGTTGCCGTCCGGCGGCGGTCCGACCGCGTGCGCCGGTTCACCGGAGTCCAACGCGATTCCGATCGCGACTGCCGAGAAGATGCCGGCGCCAGCGGCCAGCCCACGACGGAGCTTCACACTGCCCTCCCTTGACGACCGTCCCATTCCCCGATGCATCGAGTATCACAGCGTTTGTGCGGCAACACCATGGGTTCGGGCAGCCTACTTGGCATCCCGCGGATCCGGCTCCGCCAGGGCGTCGAGGAACGACCGCGCCCAGCGGTCGACGTCGTGGGCGAGGACTTGGCGCCGCATCGCCCGCATCCGGCGCCGGCCCTCCTCGACGGGCTGGTTGAGCGCTGCCTCGATCGCGTCCTTGACGCCGTCGAGATCGTGCGGGTTGACCAGATAGGCCTGCCGCAGTTCGGCTGCGGCGCCGGTGAATTCGGACAGGACCAGCGCGCCGCCGAGGTCACTGCGGCACGCGACGTACTCCTTGGCCACCAGGTTCATGCCGTCGCGCAGGGGGGTGACCAGCATGACGTCGGCGGCCACGAAGTACGCGATCAATTCGTTGCGGGGGACCGGACGGTGCAAGTAGTGCACCACCGGATGGCCGACCTCCGCGTATTCGCCGTTGATGTGGCCCACCTCGCGCTCGATCTCGTTGCGCAGAATCTGGTAGCTCTCCACGCGTTCGCGGCTCGGCGTCGCAAGCTGGACCAGCACGGTGTCGTCGCCCTTCGAGCGGCCCTCCGCAAGCAGCTCCGAGAAGGCCTTCAGCCGCACATCGATGCCCTTGGTGTAGTCGAGCCGGTCGACGCCGAGCAGCACCTTGCGGGGGTTGCCCAGCTCGGCCCGGATCTCCCGGGCGCGCCGCCTGACGTCGCGGTCGCGGGCGGCGAGGTCGAGCGAGCTGGAATCGATGGAGATGGGGAAGGCGCCCACCCGGACCACGCGCGACCCGAGCTCGACCTCGCCGTACCGCGAGCGCACCCCGACCGATCCGCGGGACGTGTTGACGCCGATCAGTCGCCGGGACAGGAACAGGAAGTTCTGGGCACCCCCGGTCAGGTGGAAACCCACCAGGTCGGCGCCGAGCAGGCCCTCGATGATCTCGGTGCGCCAGGGTAGCTGCATGAACAGTTCCACCGGCGGGAAGGGGATGTGCAGGAAGAAGCCGATGGTCAGGTCGGGCCGCAGTTCACGCAGCATCTTGGGGACCAGCTGCAGCTGGTAATCCTGCACCCACACTGTCGCGCCCTGGGCGGCGGCGCGGGAGGTGGCTTCGGCGAAGCGGCGGTTTACCTCGACGTAGCGGTCCCACCATTGGCGGTGGTAGATCGGTTTGACGATGACGTCGTGGTACAGCGGCCACAAGGTGGCGTTGGAGAACCCCTCGTAGTACTCGGCGACGTCGTCGGCGCTCAGCCGTACCCGGCGGAGCTCCAGGTCCTCCTGGAGGATGGGCTCGTCGTCGAAATCGTTCTCTTCCTCGGCGATGCCCGCCCAGCCGACCCAGGCGCCACGCCGGCGGCGCAGCAGCGGCTCCAGCGCCGTCACCAGCCCGCCGGGGCTGCGCTTCCACGCTGTGCTGCCGTCGGGAAGCCGCTCCTGGTCTACCGGCAGCCGGTTGGCGACCACCACGAAGTCGGAATGCCCGAAGGTTGGCGTCTGCGAGTCGTGCCCGTCCCCGGGAGCCATCTACGCGTCGAGTTTTGCGGGCCCAATGCCGAGCATGGACAGGAAGACGCGGCACTCGTCGGCGTCGTTCGCATATGCCGCGACGACCCGCCTGGCCTGGCTCGCGGTGCTGTCGGCAACCGGCTCGACGTCGCCGATCTCGCCAGGGTCAGATTTCGTAGCCATGACTTAACTGTAGGTGATGCAGCATGAGCGGGTGGCTGAGGACGTGATGTTCGAGTTCGGCGACGTCGTCGCGGAGCGGCAGGGAGCGTGGGCGTTGGATGGCCCGACGGCTGGCGTTCCGGGCCGGGTATCGGCCGCCGGCGTTCGCCCGAGACCATCGCCTGCGGCCGCTCGGCACGCGGCCGGCCGGCTCTCACCGCTGATCAGTTCGGGTTCCCCGGTAGCTCAGCCCCCACCGGTGACCCACTTACACACTGGTCGTAATGTGTAACGACGTCGGACCTGACAACGAGTGAGGTGGGCCGAATGACAGTCTCAGAGCAAGCCGGTGCTCAGACGGGCAACCCCAATGCCGAAGAGTTGGTGAGCTACGAAACCCTCGACGAGGGGCGCATCGCGCGGATATGGCTCAACCGGCCCGACGCCCACAACGCGCAGAGCCGCGGCCTGCTGGTCCAGCTCGACGAGGCGTTTCTGCGCGCCGAGGCCGACGACACCGTGCGCGTGGTGATCCTGGCGGCGCGCGGCCGCAACTTCTCCGCGGGCCACGACCTGGGCTCGGAGCTGGCGATCGCCGAGCGCAGCCAGCTTCCGAGCTTCCGCATCAACGGCGGGACCCGCGATCCGATCGCGGAGAAGATCTACCTGCAGGAGTGGCACTACTTCTTCCAAAACACCTGCCGCTGGCGGGATTTACGAAAGATCACCATCGCCCAGGTGCAGGGCAATGCGATCTCCGCGGGCCTGATGCTGATCTGGGCGTGCGACCTGATCGTGGCTGCCGACAACGCCAAGTTCAGCGACGTGGTCGCGGTGCGCTTGGGGATGCCGGGTGTCGAATATTATGCTCACCCTTGGGAATTCGGTCCACGTAAGGCCAAAGAGCTGCTGCTGACCGGAGATGCGCTCGACGCCGATGAGGCCTATCGGCTCGGCATGGTGTCCAAGGTGTTCCCGATCGACGAGCTGGCCGAAAAGACACTGGAATTCGCCCGGCGCATCGCCGACCGGCCCACGATGGCGGCACTACTCGTCAAGGACTCGGTCAACGCCGCCTCCGACGCAATGGGGTTCACCGAGGCGTTGCGGCACGCGTTTCACATCCACGAGTTGGGGCACGCGCACTGGGCGGCCCACAACGAGAACAGGTACGCGGTCGGCCTGCCGCCCGAGGTCGAAGACTGGCGCAACGCGAAGCCGACGCAGGTGGCCCGCCGCGATACGCCGTAGCGCTCGCCCGGTCACGTCGGCGCGAGTCAACAACACCCGTTGCCGCGGTGAGTTTGCCGCATGGTTCGATATCTAGAACCTGTTTCAGTTTGAGAGGGCGTCGCGTGCAGCTTTCTTTCGAAAACCGGACTTATCTGGTCACCGGCGGTGGCAGCGGAATCGGCAAGGGTGTGGCCGCCGGGCTGGTCGCGGCCGGCGCCTCGGTCATGATCGTCGGCCGCAGCCCCGACCGGCTGGCGGGGGCCGTCAGCGAGATCGAAGCGCTCGAAGGAGGCGGCTCCATTCGCTACGAGCCGACCGATGTCACCAACGAGGACGAGGCCGCCCGGGCGGTGGACGCCGCGACCGCCTGGCACGGTCAACTCCACGGGGCGGTGCATTGCGCGGGCGGCTCGGAAACGATCGGGCCGATCACCCAGATCGATTCCGAAGGGTGGCGCCGCACCGTCGACCTGAACGTCAACGGCACCATGTACGTGCTCAAGCACGTCGCGCGCGAGCTGGTCCGCGGCGGCGGCGGTTCTTTCGTGGGTATCTCATCGATCGCCGCCAGCAACACCCACCGGTGGTTCGGCGCCTATGGGGTCAGCAAGTCGGCCGTCGACCACATGATGCAGTTGGCCGCCGACGAACTCGGGGCGTCCTGGGTGCGGGTCAACAGCATCCGGCCGGGCCTGATCCGCACCGATCTGGTTGCGCCCGTGTTTGCCATGCCAGAAGTGAGCGAGGACTACCGCGCGTGCACGCCGCTGCCCCGGCCAGGCGAGGTCGAGGACGTGGCCAATCTGGCGATGTTCCTGCTAAGCGACGCGGCTTGCTACATCACCGGGCAGGTCATCAACGTCGACGGCGGGCTCATGCTGCGGCGCGGCCCGGACTATTCCGCGATGCTGGAACCCGCGTTCGGCGCCGACGGGCTACGCGGAGTCGTCTGAGGCCAGGCCGGCGTCCCGGTCGGCGAGAGTGGCGAGGGCCGACCAGTCCAGGTGCCCGCCGCCCGTGGCAACCAGGGTGAGGAAGCGGTCGCGCAGCAGGCTTGCCACCGGCAGTGGCACCTGCAACTGCTCTGCGGCGGCGAGCGCCAGGCGAACGTCTTTCAGGCCAAGCTGGGCGGCGAACCCGGCCGGCTCGAATTCCCGGCGCGCGATCAACCCGCCATAGGTCTGATAGACGGGCGCGGCGAACAACGTCGAAGTGAGGATGTCGATGTACTGCTGCCTGTCGACCCCGGCCTTGGCGACCAGCGTGACGGCCTCACTGACGCTCTCGATCACCGAAGCGATCAGGAAGTTGCCGCTCAGCTTCACCAGGTTGGCGGTGTGCGGCTGCTCGGACACCACGAAGGTCCGCTGGCCGATCACGTCGAACAGCGGGGACAGCGGCTGCAGCACCTGCGGCTCACCCGCGGCGATGAGGAAAAGCTTTGCCGCCGCTGCCGCTTCGGGCCGGCCGAATACCGGCGCCGCGGCATAGCGCTGCCCGGCTTCGGCGTGCGCGGTAGCCAGGCGCTGCGAGAGGGCGACGCTGATGGTGCTCGACGAGACGTGTGTGGCCCCCGGCGCCAGCGAAGCGACGATGCCGGCCGCACCGAAAGCCATGCCCTCGACGGCCCGGTCGTCGGCCAGCATGGTGAACACCACCTCGGCGTCGCACGCGTCGGCGACGGTGCGCGCCGCCGCTGCGCCCTGCCGCACGAGCGCTTCCGCCTTCTCGGGGGAGCGGTTGTAGACGGTGACGCGGTGGCCCGCCTTCAACAGGTTCGCGGCCATGCCCTGGCCCATCTTGCCCAAGCCGATAAAACCGATGTCCATGCATCCACTTTGCCTTGTTCCGGGCCGTCCTTTGCGATGATGAGCGCCTAGTGACGCGACGAGCAGGGAGCGACAGATGAAGCGACTCGAGGGCAACCGGATCCTGGTGACCGGCGCCGCGTCGGGCATCGGGCAGGCGACGGCGCTGCGGCTCCTGGACGAGGGCGCCACCGTGGTGGCCTCCGACGTCGCGGCGGGCGGCCTGGACGCCACGCGGGCCCGCGCGGACGAGGCCGGGACCGCCGGCCGCCTCACCACCATGGCGATGGACGTGGGCAAAGAGGATTCGGTGATCGACGGTGTGTGCCTGGCCGTCGAGACGCTCGGCGGCCTGGATTCGTTGGTCAACGCCGCCGGCATCCTGCGCGCCGCGCACACCCACCAGACCACGCTGGAACTGTGGAACCAGATCGTCGGTGTCAACCTGACCGGCACGTTTCTCGTTGTGCGGGAAGCACTTCCGACGCTTTTGGCGAATCCGCGCAGCGCGATCGTCAATTTCAGTTCCACGTCCGCCTCGTTTGCGCACCCCTATATGGCGGCGTACGCCGCGAGCAAGGGCGGGATCCAGGCTTTCACCCATTCGCTGGCGCTCGAATACGCCCGCGATGGCCTGCGCGCGGTGTGTGTGGCCCCCGGCAGCATCAAGTCCGGGATCACCGACGCGACCGGCGGGTACATCCCCAAAGACGCTGACTGGGCGCTGTTTTCGAGGTTGATGCCGATTCTGCCGACCACGGTGGAGTCCAGCGGCGCCGGGATGGCCGACCCGTCCGTGGTGGCCGGGGTGATCGCCATGCTGGTGTCCGAGGACGGCGCGTTCATCACCGGAACCGAAATCCGCATCGACGGCGGGACGCACGCCTAGCCGCGCTTGCGATCGCCTGGCCCGATGGCGGCGACCCGCTTCGCCCGGCTTCGCCGCGCTTGCGATCGCCTGGCCCGATGGCGGCGACCCGCTTCGCCCGGCTTCGCCGCGCTTGCGATCGCCTGGCCCGATGGCGGCGACCCGCTTCGCCCGGCTTCGCCGCGCTTGCGATCGCCTGGCCCGATGGCGGCGACCCGCTTCGCCCGGCTTCGCCGCGCTTGCGATCGCCTGGCCCGATGGCGGCGACCCGCTTCGCCCGGCTTCGCCGCGCTTGCGATCGCCGCTAGTTAACGCAGGGCACGCCACCGCCGTCGATCGGCTTCCCCTGATCGGGCGTCGGGTAGGTCGTGGTGGTGCCGTTGTAGTAATACGTCTTGGCCTTGCTGGACGTGGTGGTGGTCGCCGATTCGTCCGTCGTGCCGTCGTCAACCATCGACACCGAGAAATTGGTGTCCACGGTCACCCGGATGTGTCCGGGCGCGACGCTGGGATCGGGCTGGCTGGGCGCGTCGAGGCCGAGCAGTTTGGCCACCTTGCCCGCGTCGGTTTCCGCACCGGCGCCGTAGGCGACCGTGCTCGCCGTCGGTTCGCCCGATTTGCGGTCGCGGGTCTGACCCGTGGTGTAGCCGTGGTTCTGCAGGGCGCGGGACACCTCGGTCGCGAGACCGCTCATGCTGCCGGCATTGATCACGTCGACGACGGTCGACGGACTGGGTTTGGCGGCCGTGGTGGCCGGCGCCGTGGTCGTGGGCGAGGCGCCGATCGCCTGGGCCACCTCGGCCTTGATCGCCGCCGGGTCGATGATGTTGACGTCCTGGCCGTCGATGTTGTCGTAGCGCACCACAGGCAACGTCCGGAACTCGACATGGCCGCCGGAGGCCAGCGAACCCAGCCGCTGGATCATGTCCTCGTCCCAACCGGCCGACAGGACGACATCCTTGCGTGCCACCGCCATCAGGCTCTTCAGCTTGTCGAGGTTGGTGAAGGTGCCCGCGGCCTGCAGCTCCTGCATGACCGACGAAATGAAAGCCTGCTGCCGATGGGTGCGGTCCAGGTCACCGTTCTCCAGGCCGTGGCGCTGCCGGACAAAAGACAGGGCCTGGGAGGCATCCAATGTCTGTCGCCCGGCCGGGAAGTCGGCACCGGAATACGAGTCGTAGACGGGATGGTTGAGACAGACCTCCACCCCGCCCAGGGTTTGGGTCAGGTCGTAGAACCCGGCCAGATTGACCTCGGCGAAGTAGTCGATCGGAACACCGGTCAGGCTCCGCACCGCGCGCAGGGTCGCCGCGCGGCCGGCTTCGCGGCCCTTGGTCTCGAGTTCCTTCTGGCTGCTCGCGCCCTGATTGGCGAGCTTTTGCGCGACGTACTGCTTGGTGAGGCCGTACGCCTCCTTGATCTTGATGTGGTTGTATCCCGGCACTCCGCTGAAGGCCACCCAGTCGTCGCGTGGGATCGAGAAGGCGACGACTTTGTCGTCGGCCCCGACGTGCACGAGGATCAGGGTGTTGGTGTTGTAACCGCCGTCGTCGGAATCGCCCGCGTGCAGATGCTTCAGAATCGACCAGGGCAGGTCGTTGCCATCCTGGTCTTTGCGGGAGTCCAGGCCGATCAGCAGGATGTTCATGTTGTCACCGCTGGATCGCGGGTCGTCGGGCTGCAAAGCGTTCGAGACGGTGATGCCGCCGAGCGCTCCGTGGGCCACGTAGTACCCCGCCCCGGTCAGGCCCACCGCCGCCACCGAGACCAACGCACCCAAGGTGCGCGTCAGCCCTCTGCGGAATCGTGAGGGTTGACGAGCGGCTCGATGGCGGTGATGGGCACCGCCAGAGCGGGCCATCACAAACCTCGGCCCAGACCCGGCGCATCGCCAGCGACCGCGGCGGCGGTTTGCGGCGATGTCGCTTCAAGCATGGTGTCAAGTATGCGTTAGCTGGCTGTGAAGCCCCCAATCGAGAACGCCGCCCAGGCGGGCCCCGCCCGCCGGCGAGGGCGGGTTTTTGCGACGGCAATCTTCGCCTGACCAGCGTGTTCCGCCTCGGGCGTCGCACGGTGGTTTCGACTAGGTCACACCGCCGCCGGGACCGACCCGAACTTGTTATCGAGCCGATACCAGGGCTACCGGGCTTTGACGAGGTCCTCGCCCGACTCGTAGAAAACGCTGATGTTCGAGCCGGTCATGATTTCGGCGAGGTAGACACCGAGCGGCTCGACTTCGTAGTAGTAGTGAACGTTGCCCTGCCGGTCCACCGCCGTCGCGCACGACAAGCCCGGCGCGCCGCAGCGTTGCTTGATGGGTACAGCGAGAACGGCGAGCACCGCCACCACGGCCATCGTGAGCGTCAGCGGAACTCTGCTGAATGCCCGCCCCGTCGTGGGCGCCGGATGTATCACGGTTGGAGTGTAAGCGGCATGCCCGCCCGGGTTGGGGCGGCGCAGTAGGGTTTTTCAGCTATGGCCACTGCAAACCCGGACGGCGCGCCCCCGCCGCAGACCCGGGTCGAGGTTCTGGGCAACATCGGACCCAACTGGTTCGCCTCGGTGATGGGCACCGGGATCGTCGCCATCGCCGGCGCCACCCTGCCGGTGCACGTGGTGGGGTTGCACGCATTCGCCGAGGTGGTCTGGGTGATCGCCGCCGTCATGCTCGTCGCGCTGATCGTCCTGGTCGGGGGTCACTGGCTGCGTCACCCCACCGTCGCGCGCACGCACGCGCGCAATCCGCAGATGGCGCACTTCTACGGCGCCGCGCCGATGGCGTTGATGACGGTCGGTGGGGGAGCGGTGCTGGTCGGAAGGGATCTGCTTGGCGAGCGCATCGCCGTCGACCTGGATTGGGTGCTGTGGACCGGGGGGACGCTCGGCGGGCTGTTCACCGCGGTGAGCATTCCGTTCTTGATGTTCACCCAGCACAACGTCGAGCCCGACGCGGCCTTCGGTGGCTGGCTGATGCCGGTGGTTCCGCCCATGGTGGCCGCGGCCACGGGTGCGCTGTTGCTGCCGCACATGTCGGCGGGCACCGGGCGGGAAACCATGCTCTTCGGCTGCTACGCGATGTTCGGGCTGTCGTTGCTGGCTTCCCTGAACATCATCGCGATGATCTGGGCGCGCCTGACCCTGTACGGCACGTCGGGTTCCGCGCGCGTGCCGACCCTGTGGATCGTGCTGGGCCCGCTCGGCCAATCCATCACCGCCGCAGGACTTTTAGGCGCGAGCGCGGGACTGGCCGTCGACCGCGACCTGGCCCAGGGCATGAATGCCTTCGCGGTCCTGTACGGGGTTCCGGTGTGGGGTTTCGCGGTGTTGTGGATCGCGCTGGCCACCGCGCTGACCGTGCGCACGCTGCTGCGCGGCATGCCGTTCGCCCTGACGTGGTGGAGCCTGACCTTCCCGGTCGGGACCTTCGTGACGGGCACCTCCCAGCTCGCCGGCCACACGCATCTGCCAGCGTTCCGGCTGGCCGCGGCCATCGCGTACGCCGGGCTGCTGTTCACCTGGCTGCTGGTGGCTGCGCGCACCGCGCGGGGGAGCCTGCGCGGCAACCTGCTCAAGCTGCCGCCCAGCACCACGCCGGTCAAGGCCAGCAAGGAACCGGTGTTCTGAGCGGCGGTGGCGGTTACGGCCGTCGGCGTTTCGATCCCCTGGGTCGGCGGGTAGGCAACCCTGAGCCGATCGGAGGGCTAAATGATGAAGACGATCGAGTCGCCGGAGCACGGCACTCCAAACGAGACGCCCGAGCGGCTCGCGCCGACCGAAACACCCGAACGGCTCACACCGGCAGAGCCGCCCGAGCGTTCGACGCCGTCGGAACCGTCCGAGTGTCAGGCGCCAACACACCGAACTTGATGAGGACCGGAGGGTAACGATGCGCGCTGAGGAAGGCGACGAAACCGTCAAGGACTACGCCACGGAAGGAAAACAGGCGCTCGGCCGGATCAAGGCTTCCCAACGAGCGGGGACTCGGCTCGGCGACGTCGCCAAGCGGTTCGCCCGGCTGTGGCGAGGCGATCACACGCCCGGAGACGAACCCCGCGCGACGGGTTAGTCACGCCGGCGCTGGATACCGGTGCGCCCATGGGCTGGTTTCTTCGAGTTGGGCTGCCAGCTGGAGGAGGTCGCCGTCCGCGCCCAGCCGCCCCACCAACTGCACACCGAGGGGAAGCCCGGAGTCGGTCCAATGCAGGGGCACGCTGATAGCGGGGCGTCCGGTGATGTTGGCAAGTTGCGTGTAGGGTACCCAGCCCAGGCTTTCCTGGATCAGTTGCTCGAGAATCCCGCTGAGGGCCATGGCTTTTCCCGCGCGCAGCTTGCTGGCGATGCGGGCCACCTGCTGCAGGGGGCGCGGTGTCGCCGTGGCGCCGACGCGAAGGGGCGGCGTGGCCAGGGTGGGCGTCAGCAAACAATCGAAGGTCTCGTGGAACGTCGCCAGGGATCGGATGTGATTGTTTCTGTTTTCCAACGCCAAGATGGGCGCCAGGACGCCGGTAGACCGGGCGAGTTCACTCACGGCCAAGGTGTCGGCCTCGAAATCGCGGTCGCTGGCGCCGGTGCGTTGTCTGGCGTCGGCGACGTGGTGATAGAGCTGCGCGAACCAGATGGTGAGAAAGTCGCGCGCCAGGGCGGCGTCGTCGTATGGCGGCGGAACCTCTTGGACGCGATGCCCCAAATCGGTGAGGAGAGCCACCGCCCGTTCCACCGCGGCGACGGCTTCCCGGTCGGGATGTGGGTTGATCGCCGAGGACCACGAGTAGCCGATCCGCAGCGCGCCCGGACGTCGCTTGATGTGGTCGGCGAACGCGCCTTGCGGAAGGGCGACTTCGTACGCGGCATGCGTATCGCGGCCGATGATCGCGTCGCACAGCGCGGCGCTGTCACGGACGGTGCGCGAAACAACGCCCTGGGTCACCATCCCGAACATCGGCTCGCCGGTCTGCGGGCCGTAGGGCGATAGCCCACGGCTGAGCTTGAGGCCGACGAGCCCGTTACAGGCGGCGGGGATGCGGATCGATCCGCCACCGTCGTTGGCCCCCGCCGCCGGGACGATCCCGGCCGCGACGGCCGCGCCGGATCCACCCGATGAGCCGCCGGGAGTGTGCTCGGTGTTCCACGGGTTGCGAGCCGGCCCCCAGTAATCCGATTCCGTCACGCCCTTGGCCCCGAACTCGGGGGTGTTGGTCATTGCGAAGATCACCAAGCCCGCGTCCAGGAACCGCCGAGTCACCAGGGCGTGGCGGTCGGCCACGTCGTTGGCCAGCGACCGGGAACCGCTCGAGGTCGGAAAGCCGCGGTACTCCTGGGCAAGATCTTTGATCACGAAGGGCACACCGGCAAACGGTCCGCGCAGGTTCGGGTCGGCGGCCTGCCTGTCCGCCACGTCGCCGAGGCTGCGGACGATCGCGTTCAGCCGCGGATTCACCGCGTGCGCTCGCTGCCGTGCCAACGCGAGCAGCTCGGACGGTGTGACCTCCTTGCGCTCGACCAGTTCGGCCAGCCCGGTCGCATCCAAGGCCATGTACTCGTCAAGCTGCATCGGCTTCTCCTCTGGGCACTCCGCTGCATCGTATTGGAGCCGCTCCGACGCCAGGTCGGCGCCGAAGCGGCTTAGTATCACCTGGTGCCGATGGCAGTTGAACCGTTTTCGATCCAGGGGCCGGGCGGCGTGCGCATCGCCGCCGACCGCCTTGGCGATCCTCGAGCGCGGGCCGTGGTGTTCCTGCACGGCGGCGGGCAGACCCGCCGCTCGTGGGGCAAGGCCGCCGCCGCCGTCGCCCAGCGTGGCTGGCAAGCCGTCACCGTCGACCTGCGCGGCCACGGCGAATCCGACTGGTCCGACGAAGGTGACTATCGCGTCGTCAGCTTCGCCGCCGACGTCCAGGAAGTGCTGGGCACGCTGCCCCCGCAGCCGGTGCTGGTTGGCGCCTCGTTGGGCGGTTTCACCTCGATGCTGCTCGCGGGTGAGCTGTCCCCGGGCATCGCCAGCGCGGTCGTGTTGGTCGACATCGTGCCGAACATGGACCAGTCGGGGGCGAATCGGATACACGCTTTCATGTCCGAGCGGGTGGAATCGGGATTCGGCTCACTTGACGAGGTCGCCGACGCGATCGCCGAGTACAACCCGCACCGGCCGCGACCAACCGACCTGGACGGCCTGACCACGAATCTGCGTCGCCGTGGCGACCGCTGGTACTGGCACTGGGATCCCCAGTTCATCAGCGGGACCGCCGCATTTCCCCCGTTCGAGGTCACCGACCCCGACCGCATGCACGCGGCCGTCGACGCGATCCTGCGCGGCGGCGTGCCGATGCTTTTGGTTCGGGGCCAGATGAGTGACCTCGTCAGCCAGGAACGCGCCGACGAATTCTTGGCGCGCTTCCCGCAGGTCGAGTTCACCGACGTGCGCGGTGCGGGGCACATGGTCGCCGGCGATCGCAACGACATCTTCGCCGACGCCGTGCTGGGCTTCCTTGCCCGGCATGTCGGCACCTGATCATCCGGCTGTCCGCCATCGAGGCGAAAGCGATTGTCCGGCAGGGCATTCGCTAACGTTTGTCGCTCACGTCAATTCAGTCGCCTCGGGCCGCCGGCTTCGCGCCGGCGGCCGGGCGCCCGAAACTTGCTCGCGCTGTTAGCATGCTGGCCGACACATCAAGAGAGGCGGCGTGGCCATGCGGTGGTTGCGAGGGTTGGGCCTGGTCGGTGCAGTGGTCGTCGCCGCGACGACGTTGGCGAACCCGGCGCGAGCGGATGGGGGCGTGACGCCTGGCATCAAGGTTGAAGATGAAAAAAACTCGTGCACAGCGGGTTTCGCGGCCCAGGGCAATGACGGCAGCTACTACCTGATGACCAGCGGCCACTGTGACGCCCACGACGGTTCGTTGTGGACATACGGGAATGACGTCCCGCTCGGGAGGATCAGCGCCAGCGAGCAGGATGGGGACGCGAGGGACGCGGCGATCATCCGCCTTGATCCCGGCGTCGGCGAGCCGATGGGTGATGTCGGCGGTAGGTATGTGGTCCGGGATGTGTTGAACGGTGACCAGATTCGGGAGGGCATGCCGTTCTGCAAATTGGGTGCGGTCACCGGTGAGACCTGTGGGTTCGTCAAACATGTCGAAGGCGGCGTTGTCACAGCAAGCGTGTTCAGCCTCAACGGCGACAGCGGCAGCCCGGGCTTCGTCAAGAACCCTGACGGCACTGTAAGTGCGGTGGGCTTGTTGATGTCTTCACCCGACGGTGACGACAACACCACCGACTTTGTACTCGTCGATCCGCTCCGGGGCAGCTGGGGGTTGCGCGTTCTCCCTTGAGAGGCAATGGTCCCGGCCGCTTCTGACACAGCGTTTGCCGTTCGCGGCCACCGGGTATCCGCGGCCCCGCGGCAGTGGTGAGGGTTCGCTACGTTGACGAGGCAATGAGTTAGGTAGTGCGACACCAGCGACACGAAGGAGAGCAGTAGTGAAGCGTGGGATCGTCGTCGGCGTGGCGGGCGTGGCCGTAGTGGCCGCGGCGTGCGCCGGCTGTTCGAGCAACAAGTCCAACACGGGATCATCAAGTTCGTCGTCGTCGTCGTCGCCGTCGGCGGCCGGCCCGCAGGTCATCGTCGACGGTCAGACTCAGAACGTCAGCGGCCAGGTCACATGCACCCCGTCGGGCGACAACACCAATATCGGCATCGGTGACCCGACAGCCGGAGTCGGGGCCGTGGTCAGCAACGCCCACCCGCCCATCGTTCACTCGGTCGGACTCGGCAGCGTCAACGGCATCACGCTCGGCTTTTCCGACGCCGCTCCCAATCAAGGCGGCAACGCCGGAGCGGCCGTGAACGGGAAAACCTATGCAATCAAGGGCACCGCGACCGGCCTCGACATGAGCAACCCGCAGCAACCGCAGCAGGTGACCAAGTCATTCGAGTTGGACGTGACCTGCCCGTAGTGCAGGCGACCTACACCCAAGAGGGGACGCAAGCTATGTCTATGAAACGTGTCGTCAGCGCGGCGGCCGTCGCGGCGGGCCTGAGCATCTCCGCGGTTACCTGGAACGCGGGTTCGGCCTTCGCGGCTCCGCTCGACCCCCCGCCGCCGTGCCCGAACTGCCACGGCGGTGGCGGTGGAGGGGGAAACCCCGGCGGAGGCGGTGGCGGGGGCAACCCCGGTGATACCGGCGGGCAACAGAGCGGGCCCGGCGGGGCGCCGGGAGGGCAATCCAATCCCCCGCAAGGTGGCCAGAACAACCCGCCGCAGGGCGGGCAGAACAACCCCCCGCAGGGCGGCCAGAACAACCCCCCGCAGGGCGGCCAGAACAACCCCCCGCAGGGCGGCCAGAACAATCCGCAGCAGGGCGGGCAGAACAACCCGCAGCAGGGTGGCCAGAACACGCCTGCGCCCAACGAGCACGGGCAGTACCCACAACAGGGTGGGCCCAACGATCAGCCGCCGAACGACCACGGGCAGAACCCGCAGGGTGGACAACCCAACGCGCCGGCGAATGAGCACAACCCGCCGCCCCCGCAGGGCAGGCAGGCCCTCAACCCGCCGAGCACCCAGCCTCCGCACCAGCCCTACGTCCCGCGCGGGACGTACGTCAGCGGTAACGCGCAAATAGGCGGGCCCGGCGATGCCCGGGCGGGCTTCAGCGTCGTGGACCATGGGGCGCCGCCACCGCCGCCTCCGCGAGGCCACGGCTGGAACGACGGTCCGGCTCCCGGCCACCCGCCGCCGCACTGGGAGGGTGCGCCGCCTCCGGGGGGCTGGGACGGTCCGCCGCCTCCTGGCGGCTGGAACCGCCCGTGGTCCGGGCCGCAGCGAGACGTGGCCGTCGCGCAGGCCGATTTCGGGCCGTTCCAGTACGACAGCTACACCGCCATCCCGGTCTTCAACTGGCAGTTCGGCGGCTGGGGCTTCTGGTACATGGGAGTCTGGGTTCCGCTGTACTGACGGTCCGGCCTGAGTTGATCGTCGAGCCGCCAACGGGCGCAGCCGCTGTAGCCGGTGCGTCCGTTGGCGGGCGGCAACCGGGTCATCATGGCAGGCTCCGGGAATGGATGTGCGAGAGAACGTCCGCCGAGCCATCGACGTGATGACGGCTTGGACGTCCGACAGCGGCAACGAATTCGCGTGGAGCCGACTCGTCGAGAACGTGATCGACGAGCCCGACGGAGAAATCATGCTGTTGATGGGCTTCGTCAACCTCGCTGGGGAACTCGGGATCAAGCTTGAGAAGGCCACCGGTCAAGACGTCCGGTCGCACCTGCAGGACATCGCCCTGAAGTACCTCTGATCCGGCCAGGTTATTGCGGGTGGGTCGCCAGGTAGTCGCCGACGGGGATCGGGGCCGGCGCTGCGTAGCCGACGGGGAGCAGCACGTCGCCGGCGGTGGTGACGTAATAGACGTCCCATCGGTAGTAGGTGGAGAACGCGGCCGGGTCGGCTGCGATCAGGGCGGCGTATTGGTCGACCGCCCGCACGTATTCGTGTGCGTGGTTGTACCCGTAGATGGCGCGGGCGGGGTCATTGGCGAAGCCGTTGGCGGCGAGGAAGCGGCTCGCCGCCATGATGCTGTCGCGGGGCGAATTGATATCGCCGCCCTGGCCATAGGTGGCGAACGTCGACGGCAAGAACTGCATGGGGCCTTGCGCGCCGGCCGTGCTCACGCCGTTGATGCTGCCGAAGCGGGTCTCGACGAAGTTGATCGCGGCCAAGTAGTTCCAGCCGACGCCGGTCTCCGCTTCCGCCGCGTGGTAGTCGCTCATGAGCTCGTCGGCGGGAACGGGGGGTTCGATCCGCCACGCCGGCAGCGTGTCTTTCGCGGGTGTCATCGCCTGGAGCTCGCGACGGGCATCGAGATTGCGGTCGTAGACGTCCGCTAGTTCCGCCGGAATGCGTGGCCGGGTGATCGAGTCCCATTCGGGGTGTCGCCCGATCGCGCGGTACGCCGCCTGCTCGCGGTGCGCCGCCGCCACCAATGCCGGCTCCGGCGTGGCCGGGTCGCGCAGCGCGCGCTCGTCGGCGACAAGATCGTCGGCCAGCTGTGTGGGGTCCGCCGCCAGTTGGGGCTGCGCGCCAAGGGGCGGATTCGGCGCTGCGGCAAGGGTTCTGGACGCGATCGGCGTGGCGGCCGCCGTTGATGCGGTTGACGCGATGACCGGGGTCGCGGTCGGCTTCGCCGTCGACGCCGAACAGGCGACAAGTGCGAACATGACCGGGCCGAGGAGCGGCGCCACGGCAGTAGGGACTACACGACTACGGTTCACTGCGGTCACTTCCGTCGGCTGCTCTGGATAGTCTTTCGCATCCGACCGCGTGAGATCAATGCTGTGACCGATATCAGCCGGGGGCGCGCCCCCTGACCGCATGGCTGTCGGATATCTCGACCCTATGAAACGTGAGGAATGGCAACGCGATTCAGCGGTCTGTCCGCGGGTGGGTCCCGCGGGGGGATCCCTCGAGTTGCGGGCCGCCGCGGCCTATTCCACACTGGAAGATCAGCTTCTCAGCAGAGTGGAATTCTATATGCCAGACGGCAGGGCTGGACCGATCGTGAGACGAACCAGGATCCGCCGATCACCGGGGCGGGCAGCTTCCACGTTCGTCCCCCGTCTGGTGGCTCCAGCGTTAGTTGCCGCAACGATGACGGTGCTGATCGCTGCGCCCGATACACCCCCGCAGTTGCCGCCGGGGTGCGCGATCGGCTGGACGATGGTCGGGGGCGTTTTGATCTTCGTGCCCGACTGCACGCATCGGTCGCCGGCTCCGGCGCCCCCGCCACCCCCGCCGGACGGGCCGCCACCCGGTCCGATTGCACCACCCGACCAGTAGGCGGCGGTGGGTTCGGCGCGACGACGATCAGCTCACCCAGCGGCGGTGTCAGCCCCCGAACCGCTGCACCAGAGCGGGCCGGCGGGTCGAGCGCGGGGCCGCGCCGCGGTCAAGCCATTCACGATGGTTTCGTAGCGGCGGAATCGCTCTTGGGGCGGTCGGAGAAAGTCGGAAGTTGCACCGGTTCCAAGTCACCAGCCGTGGGTGGCATGACCTCGGGCTCGTAGCGATGCGAAAACAAATCGGACGATGTCATGAAGTGGGGTCCTCAAATTAGTTCGGCTTCGACCCAAACGTGAATGTCGGGAGCGAAGAGCGATCGATTCGTGAGGCGCTAACCTGCACCCGAACATCTCGTGATGGGAGCGCGAATGCAAATCGCTTACCACCAATCTACACGCCCCTGTTGGCAAAGGGGCGGCCGGCGGCGTGACCACGCGCTCATGTTTCAGAAAGTTGTCTACTTCTCGTCGCTTGCCCGCGACAACGTGTCGCACGCCCCGCCGGGGATGGGCAAGGCGCCCCTCAACGTGATGTGGGCTGGCGGGAACACCCACCAGCCCACATAGGGTATGAAGTCGCTTTATACGGCAGTTACTCCGACTGCTTGCGGACCCTTGGTCCCCTGCTCGACATTGAACTCAACTCGCTGGTTCTCTTCGAGCGATTTGTAACCGTTCCCCTGTATTTCCGAGTAATGGACGAACACATCTGCTGCGCCGCCGTCCGGAGCGATAAAACCGAAGCCTTTTTCGCTGTTAAACCATTTCACAGTTCCCTGTGTCATACCTTCAACTTCTCTCATTTTGAACGGATGCCGAAGGGCATCCCGGGCTAGCCTAGCACGTGCGACACCCAGGAAGCCTAATCGACTGCGACAGAATGCTTTTCACGCCGCTCAGCGGCTGATGAGCGGCCAATCGGTTCTGGGTCCCCAATGACCTTGCCATAGAACAAGATTCGATGAATCGCTCATGTTGATGAGGCCCCCAGGAGATCCACCTGGGATGCAGCAGCTGGCGCACTGAGGGCCGCCCGGCACAAGGTGGCCTCAGCCGCGGGGCCAGTGGGAGCGCAACCGTGCGGGTTCACCGCGATCGGCGGTATTGTCGTGCTCTTTACCGGGCTTGTCACATTGTCATGACACGTTCAAACTGGTTGATATGCGCGACCGCGAGACGATCGATTCCGAATTGCGGCGCATTGCTCTTGGGCGCCGATCGGTCCAGGAGCGCGGCGGTCAGCCGTCCTCCCGAGAGATCGACGAACTGCTCGACGAGCTCCTGGCCCACAGCGCCGGCGCCCCGCTCACCGATGCGGCGACAACGTGTGAAACCGCGGTTGTCGCGAATGCCCGGGCGTGGGGCAACCACCCCGGCACCCTGTCTCGCCGGCGTAAGGGTGCGCCGCGGCACTTGGGCCTCTTTGCCGCGTTGCCGCTATCTCTGGTTGCCGTCGCCGCCGCGGTGGTGCTGATGTTTACCTTCCACCACCAGGACTCGTCGGCGCAGCAGGCGGAAACGCCGCCGTCGGCCGCGCCGCCACCCAACCGAATTGCGCCGAAAGCACCCACTCCACGGATCGAGATTGCCGACATGGCGTTCATCGCCGCGTTGAAGCACGAAGGCGTACCAATTCCCAGCCACGAATACGTGACCACCCAAGGGCACGCGGTCTGCGACTTCCTGGCGCACGCGCACCAACCGACTTTCGCGGATGCCGCCGGATTCGTACAGCGATCGTCAATATGGGACGCCGATCAAAGCGCGCAAGTAACGGCGGGCGCGATCGTTTCGTACTGCCCTCAGTCTCAACCTGCTACCCCGGACCAGCTGTCGCCGGCCTATCAGAACGCCCTCTCCGATCTGCAGGCCATCCAAGGGAAACTGCAGGGCATACAAGGGGATCTGCAAGGTATCCAGGGAGATCTGGAAGGCATCCCCGGCCCGCCATAATCGGGGTCCTCGCCTTCGTCCAGACAGGGCGACCACTGCAGGGGCCGTTGTCAGGATTGACCTGACGACTCCTCGCGTACGGGGCTCGGCGCACGCGCGGTTTAGCTTCTGACCGGATAAACGGGTGCTCGATGGAGCCGGCTTCGGGGCCTTTCAGTCAGGGACCGTCCCGGTATGTTTGCGTTAACGCGGTTCGTAGGCCACAAAACACTGCACTCGGGTAACCGCATCGTTCGGCTTGACTCCCATTTCCACCAATCTCTGAGCGATTTGGGCGGGGGGCACAGCAGAATCGAAATCCGTCTCGATCACATAAACGCTGGGAAACCAGTTATGGGGGCTTACCCCCGGGGGCGGGGGCTCCGCTCCGACGCAACGTGCGTAACCATCGATGCCACTGTCGGCGTGAGCAGACGGCGCCCCCATCAGCGCAGCCGACGGGATGGCCAGAACGGCGATGGCTACGCCGACCGCCGCAGCGTGATTGATGAAACGCATGGTGAAAAATACCACGTTAGAGCAGGTAACAAGCAAGCTCTCAGCGTGTCCGACGGTGGTCGCGGCTCGAGTGGCAGCGGCAACCGTCATGGCCGCACCATTCGACCGATGCCGAGTACCGGAGTGGTGACGCCAGGCCCGCCGGAAGTCCCCAAGAGCGCCCTCGCCGCAGCTAGGAACTGAAAGCTCAGAGCCCCCTGTCAGGATTGAACTCGCCTGACAAGCGAGCTAGGCAGGTAAAAACCCTCCCTAGCAGCAAAATTTCATCACCAGAGATCACTGAAGATGTCTGTAACTGCGGGTAAGTTGTGGGCATTTTGTGGGCATGGTGCCCGTCGCGCTGAATGAAAAGCGCCTGAGAGTGGTCCAAGAGACCTTGAGCACGTACTCGCCGCTTGACGACGCTGCGGCGGCGAGCTTGCCGTACATGTACTCACGCACTGGACTCGATCCCCG
The DNA here is from genome assembly GCA_963732835.1 of uncultured Actinomycetota bacterium. Lineage (GTDB taxonomy): Bacteria > Actinomycetota > Actinomycetes > Mycobacteriales > Mycobacteriaceae > Mycobacterium. The sequence continues at coordinate 141,412 of CAVTBA010000013.1, read as the reverse complement.
CAAAGGAACGCGAACGGCAAAAACGTCAAGACATCTTTGATCGGTGTCTCCCGGCATCACCCCGCTTTAGGGGGTTGCTTTGTTAGGTAGTCCGCATCGGACGCCGATCCTTTCAGTCTCGCCATTACCGCAATGACGGTATCGGCGGATGGCAGCAAGCCGTCCGGGTCGCAGATCCGCAGCACTAGGGATACGGCGGCACCCGGAACAAACGCCCATGCGATTCCAGCGCCCGCGCAGCTCACCGAGATTCTGTGCAGCGCGAAGAAACCCGCGGCACCAAAGAATTCCAAACGGGTCAGATCAAGGATTAGTCCGCGGCAATGCACCAGGTGGGCGAGTGAATACTCGGTGAGGGTATGTGCGGTCATACTGTCGATGTCGCCGTGGGCGCTGACGATGACCACCGACGACGTCGTCCAACGAGTATCCAATCGCGCTGATTGACCCTTGCCCGGCTTGGAGGAAATGGCATCACCCGGCAGGGTGGAAGAGCGTAACGATGTGTAGGTCATGGTGATCCAGTGGTGCCGGCGATCACCGGAATGTCTGGGCTCGAAGCCAGCGCTCCTTGGGTTGAGCAGCGTGCGGCTGAAACCCGTCCCGGACCAGCTGAGGTTCTCAGCTGTGGTCACGTTACACCGGTCGCACGTTCCGCGCAGGTGTCAGCCCCTCATGTCCAAGTCGGGAACGGCCAGCCAACTTCGCCCTAAGATGGGAGTCATCTCGTGGCGGATTCGCCCTGGGTATACGGTTGGTCGCCGGGTGATATCGGACTTCCAGCGGGACGATGAAGCGGGTGGCGGCAATGGCGGAGTTCACCGAGGACGCCAATAGCCCGCCGCGGGCGTCGCGGACATCTGAGCAACTCAGTGCCGATGACGCCGATTTGCGGGCGGGGATCGGCAATCTCGCGGGTCTGGTCGCCGATCATCGGCGCTTGCCCGAGTTGCTGGCGGAGGTGGCGGCGTTCGCTGTGCGTGCTATACCGGGGGCCGATGGCGCTGGAGTGACGTTGCTGAATGTCGACCGGGTGGACAACATGGTCGCGGCCTTGGCGGCCAGCGCTCCCTTTGTCGCCGAGATTGACGAAATCCAGTACGTGACCCTCAATGAGGGGCCCTGCATCACCGCGGCGCTGGAACGTCGCACGGTGCGCTCCGGGTCGTTGGGCGGGGAGAAGATGTGGCCGCGGTTCGGCCCGCGAGTGGGCAGGATGGGGGTGCACAGCGCACTTTCGCTACCGCTGTTGCTGCCAGATCGGGTGGTCGGCGCGATCAACGTATATGCCTACGGCAAAGACGTTTTCGATGATCACGCCGCCGAACTCGGCGAGTTGTTCGCCAAACCAGCGGCGGTCGCCGTGCACAACGCGCAGATCCTCGCGGACGCGCTTGCTCTGACTGTCCAATTGCAGACCGCCTTGTCCACCCGCCCGGTGATCGATCAAGCGATCGGCCTCATCCGCGGACGTACCGGGCGCAGCGCCGAGGACGCGTTCACCCAGCTGCGGGCGATGAGCCAATCCCAGCACCGCAAATTGGCCGATGTGGCCCAACACATTGTCGATGAAGCCGTGCGCCGCGCCCGCGCCCGCGCCCGCGCCGAGCCGGATAGCCCGGCCGGCGTACCGTAACAAGCGGGGAAGCAATTACGGGACGGGTCCTGACCCGCGTCTCGAGATTCCTCACCGCGCACAGCGACTGGCCATGCGCGGCGCCGGTAGGTCCGATCGCGCTCGGGAGCGTGCAGCGGAGCAGTCCTCTTGTGGAGATCGCCGCGGCCCTCGCTGCAGACCTGGGCATTCTTACCGCGGCTTTGGATGAGCCCGGCGCCGATGTCGCCGATAGTCTGCGCCAACTGACGGCCGATGCCAGCGCTGCAATACCCACCTTCCTAGGCCTGAGCGGGACCGTCGACGCCATTGATCCGCCGTTCACGTTCACCACCTTCGTCGAAGGTGCCGGGGCGGATGATGTCCGCACCTCGTTGAGGCTGGCGCTGTCGGGCGTCGGTGGTGTCGGTCTCCTTCCGGCCCTGGTTGTCGTCTTGTACGCGGGGTCGCCGGGAACCTTTGTCGACCTGGCCGCGGACCTCGCGTGGCTCACCGACCGGCCCTTCGGCGACTTCGTCCTCGATCAGCACCTGCCCGTCCCCGTCGAAAGGGGCTTGACGACAAGCCTTTTCGAGGTGTCGGTCATCAACCAAGCCATTGGTGCCCTCATCGGCCAGGGCTACACGCCCGAGCAAGCCAAAAGGCACCTCACGGCTGCGGGTGCCGCCGCCGGTATCAGTCGGCACGCCGTCAGCCTGCGCATTCTGACCGGGCTCAATGCGCGGTAGGGGGTCATCGGGTGTAACCTCAGTAGGGTTGGGAATCCAGCCAGTCCGGAATGAAATCAGCTGTCCGCCGCTGATCTCGCAGAGCAGCAGCTCGCACCGGACACGTCGGTGATAACCGTCCGTCGGGATCACCTTGAGCACTCTGTCCACGATAGAAACATCGAATGCCGCTCTTGTCGGGCAAGGCCGTTGCAGCTCCCCGAGTTTCGGCATCCTCAGTACCTATCCACCGACACCGTGCGGACTGGCGACGTTCAGCGCGGCCTTGTCGGAAGGGTTACGCGCGAACGGCTCTGACGTGGGCGTCGTGCGGGTGGCCGACGGGTCGTCATCTTCCGACGCTCGGGTAATCGGAGAGCTGGTCAACGGTTCCGCGACATCCGTGGCTGCAACCTCCGAATTGTTGAACGCGAGCGACATCGCGGTCGTGCAGCATGAGTACGGCATCTACGGCGGAGTCGACGGAGACGAGGTGGTGGACATCATCGGCGCGCTGCGGATTCCTTCGATCGTGGTCGCCCACACGGTCCTCAACGACCCGACCCCGCATCAGCGTTCAGTGCTCGAGGCGATCGCGGCGATGGCGGCTCAGGTGGTTGTCATGTCGGAGGCGGCCAGTCAACGCCTGTGTCTCGGCTTCGACGTCGATCCCCGGAAAGTCACCACGATCGGGCATGGCGCGACCGTCCCGAGGCAGATCGCCCCGCCGGCGTGGTCGGACACGCCGACATTGTTGACGTGGGGCCTGCTGGGGCCGGGAAAGGGCATCGAGCGGGTCATCGACGCGATGGCGTTCACTGCGCGACCTCCCGGTCCGGCCGCGCTACCTGATTGCCGGCCGGACACACCCGAAGGTTCTCGCAGCCGATGGCGAGGCATACCGTAACGCGCGTGCCGAACAGGCGCGGCTGCGCGGCGTAGCGGACTCGGTGTCTTTCGACGCGAGCTACCGCGATGTGCCAGCGTTGACGGCGCTTGTCCAGTCTTCGGCCGTCGTTGTGCTGCCCTACGACTCGACGGATCAGGTCACCTCGGGTGTTTTGGTCGATGCCATCGCGAGCGGCCGGCCGGTCGTCGCCACCGAATTTCCGCACGCCGTCGAGCTCCTTGCCAGCGGGGCGGGGATCGTCGTCGGCCACGACGACCCCGATGCGCTGGCGTCGGCCCTGCTCCGGCTCCTGACCGAGCCGCACCTCGCCGCGACGATGGCCGCGGAGGCCGCGCGATTGGCCCCACAGATGGCGTGGCCGATCGTGGCCAGTGCGTATCTGGGTCTGGCACAACGCCTTCTCGCTGAACGTCCGGCGCTGGTATGACCGCCGCCGTGCCGGTCCCGAAATTCGACCACCTGTTGCGGATGACAGACCGACGCGGCACGTTCGAGCATGCCCGTTTCGCCGAACCCCGGCCCGAGCACGGCTACTGCACCGACGACATGGCCCGGGTACTCGTCGTCGCCAGCCGAGAGCCCAACGCTGACGGGGAGGTCAACGGCCTTGCGCGCGTTGCCATCCAGTTCCTCAACGATGCGCAGTCCTACGCGGGCACCTGCCGTAACCGGATGGACACCAGGGGTGCTTGGGGGGATGAGCCCTCCCTGGAGGACTGCTGGGGGCGCTGCATCTGGGGACTGGGAACCGCCGCCGCGCATAGTGACGTCGGGCTGGTTCGCCGGTTGGCCGTCATTCAGTTCGAACGCGCCGCGAAGGTGCGATCGCCGTGGCCACGGGCGATGGCGTTTGCGGCGTTGGGTGCCGCCGAACTCCTCTCCGTCGACTCCGGGCAATCGGCCGCACGCGCACTCCTCACCGACTACGCAGACACGGTGGCCAAACCGAACGGCGACGCGGCCTGGCCATGGCCCGAGCCGCGACTCACCTACGCGAATGCCATTCTCCCCGAAGCGATGATCGCCGCGGGCGTTGCGCTCGACGATTCGGCACTGCAGCATCAGGGCTTGGATCTGTTGGGTTGGCTGGTCGAATATGAAACGGCGGGGGGCCACCTCTCGCCCACTCCGGCAGCGGGCAGAGGGCCGGACGACCTTCGGCCCGCGTTCGATCAGCAGCCGATCGAGGTGTCCACCCTCGCCGACGCGTGCGCGCGTGCCGCTGCCGTTGACGCCGGATCGATCTGGCCCGACGGGGTACTCGCCGCTGCGGCCTGGTTCATGGGTGTCAACGACGCACGACAGCTCATGTGGGACCCCGAGACCGGCGGCGGATTCGATGGCCTGCACGCCGATGGGGTGAACCGCAACCAGGGCGCGGAGTCGACTCTGGCACTGCTCTCGACGATGCAGCACGCTCGGCGCTTCTCGACTGTGCGGCAATGACTTCCGTGCAGGCTGGGCTCGTCACGCGCAGCCCCCAGCGGCTCGCGGCCAACCCGTCGCGGGTCATCACCCGACTCTTCGTGCCGGGCCAGGAAGGTTTCGAGCGTCAGGAGTCCCGAGCGGGAGCTGGTGCTGTCGCGGATCCTGGCCCTGGACGAAGGGCAGGTGCGGTCGTCGCTAGACGACGTCGTCATCCGCTTCGACGGACGTCACCGCGATCTTGCCGGCACCTTCCGTCGGCACGCCCGTGAACTCGCCGATCGGCTGGATCCCGGCAGGGAACTCTCCGAGGCACGAACGTTATTGCTGGGCGCGACGTTCACCAGCGAATACGCCATTGAAGGTGCGGCGTTGTGCAACCCGAGCATCGTGGCCCATCCCGACCAGGCTGGGACTGCTGCAGGCAGCCTGCGATTCGTGATGAGCGTCCGGGGCATCGGCGAGGGGCACCGTTCGTCCATCGGGTTCCGGACCGGCGTCATCGACGCAGCCGGCGGCATCACGATCGACGATCCGGCTCCGTTCGCCACAGCAGGGGTGGCGAAGCCCGCTCTGCTCGAGGCAGCCGTCTTCCGCAGTGAACTCGCCCGGCTCGATGATGCGGGAGAGGCTGCCGACTATGTCCTCGACAGGCTCGGCCAGAGCTTCACCCGAACTGCTCTCAATCAACAACTCGCCCAGCTCGAGACTCATTTGAGCACCCGCGGACACGTCGAGGAGACGATTTCCTCATTCCGCAGCATCGCCGAACGGACGTACGCCGTCGAATTCGCCGACCACATAACACTTTCCGAGCGGGTCCTGTGGCCCTCGATGAGCGCAGAGCTAGGCCGGCATGGAGGATGCCCGTTTCGTCCGTTTCGTCGACGACGACGGCTCCATCACTTTCTATGCCACCTATACGGCCTACAGTGGATCCCACATCAGCCAGCAACTCCTCAAGACCACGGATTTTCAGACGTTCACCTCGGAGCCGATCGTCGGAAGCGCCGCTGCCAATAAGGGTCTGGCGCTGTTTCCTCGCCGCATTCGCGGTCGCTTCGCCGCGATGTCGAGATCAGATCGCGAATCGAATACGGTTGCCTACTCCGATCATCTGTCCGTTTGGACGGGTGCGCTTGCCTGCCAGAGACCGACCCAAGCCTGGGAGGTGTTACAACTCGGGAACTGCGGTCCGCCCATCGAAACCGACGCCGGATGGCTGGTGCTCACCCATGGCGTCGGTCCGATGCGCACATACTGGATTGGCGCGATTCTGCTCGATCTCGACGATCCGACAAAGGTTCTCGGACAGCTGCCGCAACCCCTACTGAGCCCCACTACTGATGAGCAGGACGGCTACGTGCCCAATGTTGTCTACAGCTGCGGCGCGCTGGTCCACGCCGACACCCTGGTGCTGCCATATGGCATCGGTGACGCCGCTATTGGCGTCGCCACCGTGCCGCTACCCGAGCTCCTTGCGAGCTCTGAGACCTTGAGAAACAACACATTTCGAACCTGCGCATAGACGATTTATATCAAGGGTATTGACATATAGCCCCGAAGGGGCGTTGAATGGCGATCTACCGGAAACCGGCCATCGCCGGAATTTATGTGAATTCACCGATGGGATCGCAGTTTTTCCGTCTGTTCCGGAGGAAATCGGATTCGACCACCGCACGGCGACGACATGTGTGGGATACCCGCCGAGTTCGTGCATGCCGATGCCGCTTCGGTCAAAGGAGAACGATCACGATGAAATCTGACGACAAACAACGAGATGCCTTCGGCGAAAACGTGCTTCACGTCGGTGCGGGTTTCCACGAAAAGGAGCGCCCACATGTAGTGGAGACGTTGTCGACACTGGGTCCGCACCTGCTGGGACGATGGGATCCACGGGACATTGATGTGGAGGTGTCGTTGCAGGACCGCGGCGGCAAGGAGCAGCGCGTCACTCTGCGCACGAGCCTGCCCGGCCGTGCGCCGCTAATAGCGGTCGCTGAGAATCCGGACGTCACCCACGCTCTTAGCGAGGCCAAGCGCGAGCTGATCCGGCAACTTGAACACCAGAAGTCGGCGCGCGATCCCATGAGCAGTCGCCATGGCGGTAGTGCGACGATCCGCCATTAGCCACCTCCCCGCCGTTCGGGATCGCGCGATTTGCAATGTAAAACACGCACCAACCAACGGCTCGCTTCTGCGGGCGAACAGAGAGACAGTCATGACGTGCATCATCGAAGTCCGAGTTATCGGCAACCATGCCGCCGTGGGCAGATCCACAACAGCGGCTACCGACGGGCCGCACTTGACTGCCCACGAAGTATTGCGTGCGGGTAGACGCCGCGCCGCGGCACGCAAAGATATGGTTACGGCACAGTCGTCGTGGGATTCCGAAGGCGGGGCAATCGACGCGGGGGAGTAGCGACGGGAGATCTGACCGCGGCCTCTGGTGTTGAGGGTTTACCAGAGATCGTGCACACCACATGTTAGGTCAGGCCCGTAGCTCATGCTGTGGGTCTCTGCGCGCGCGCTGGATGTTCACCGAACTGGGGCCCGGTTTCGCCGGGACGGACCCAGCGACAGGGCGCCGCCGCGGGCTTAAGACAGCGACCGCAGCGGTCCGCCAATGGCGGCACGACCCGCCCGTCATGTCATGACGGGCGCCTAGACGCAATCCGAACCGATATCGAGGAGTTCAGGGGCGAGCGCGATGCCCAGTGCGTGCGCAGCCCCATCCGGTTGCAGCGCGGCTGGGTGATCGGAGGTACGAGCGGATCGCGAGGGGTCCGCGCCGCGGGCGCGAAGAATCCCACCACGACTGAGTTGTCACCTACCACGCCTACCACGCATCATCGGTGCGGTGCGTCGAGCCCCCTGTCAGGATTGAACTCACCTAGCACGCCAGCGGGGGAGGCCAAAAACCCTTCGTAGCAGCGAAAGTTCATCACTAGAGATGACTGGTGATATCCGTAACTGAAGGGGAATTGTGGGCAATATGTGGGCACGACTAAACAGATGATCGGCGGCGGCGCGGATGAGCGACATGGCGTCATCGCGATCTCCACGCCAAGCGGCTCTCGCTCCATTTCCCACGCTTCCGGCCCCCAGGGACCATCGACTCCCTCCCTTGTGACCTTCGCCCTTATTGGCTGACCGCCAGGGCGATTAGTGTTCGCAGTCACTGAGGTTTGGGCCACGCCTTGGTCCATTCCCAAAAAAGGAGCAGATGCACTGTGAGCGATACCGATAAGGCGAAGAACAAGATCCAAGATCTTGGCGGTGAGGCCAAGGAAGCGCTCGGCAAGGTTACCGGTGACAAGAGCACTGAACATGAGGGCCGGCGCGAACAGACGAAGTCCCACCTCAAAGACGCCGGCGAGAAGGTTAAGGAGGCCGGCGAGAAGCTTAAGGAAGCCGGTGAGAAGGTCATTGACGCCTTCCACAAGAAGTAAGCGCCGTGACCTACTCGCAAGCGACGCAAATGGAAGAAATAGTGCGCCTGGAGTCCGTATTCTGGATACGCTCTTCCAAGACACGTCAACGTGTCGGCGTCTATCAGAATATGGAGGCAGCATGATTATCGTAGGCGTCATCTTGCTCTTGGTCGGTTACCTACTTTTGCCTAAGCTAACCGGGGTGCCCCTCAACGTAGAGACGATAGTTGTCTGGGGCGGTTGGATTCTGCTCATTGTCGGCATTGTCCTGTTCTTATTGGGGCAGTTTGGTAATCGCAGGATCGGCGGCAGACGCTACTGGTACTGACGGTGACCGCGCGGTAGCAAGATCCTCCTAGGGAGCCGATGGCGGTACGTGGCCGAGGGTTAGATGCGATGGCGTGAGGTTGTTGCTGGTGATCAGCCACGTGCGCACAGCCTCTACCGGGTTGGCGTCCGGCTCCAGTGGCAGCGCCCCGACGAGCTTGACGGCGACACATCACGACGGGTCGGCCGCGTTCACCGTGATTTCGACCAGAGGTTTGACAGCCTCATATTTCGACTCTTTCGAAGCGAAAGTGAATGCAAATTTACCGCTGTCTGACGATCTCTGTTTATATAGGCGCGTTCGAGCAATGATCAGAACCCGTGGATGGCCCTCGGCCTCATGACGTCAATGGGCGCCCTCCCCGAGATGCACTGAAAGTCCAACTAGGTCTGATCAAGAGCGGGCGCCAGGTTCAATAAGGGTGCGCTCGTCGCGTGACACGCCGGTCCACAGGTCTTGACTATTCGGTCGGGGACGAAGAAACACGACGGAGCTATGTTCAGCTGACGATCGGGTTAGCGAGTGCTTCCTGTACGCCGTGCGCGGCGCACACTTTCATGGATTCGGCGACGACTTGGGAGTCTTCGTTGGCGTCGATGTCGACGACTTTGTCGGTTGGGAGAAAATGTGGGCACGCTGGACTAAGCACGTGAGACCTGTGACGTAAAACGGCGTCTAACAGCGGATATTCCGCGGTGAGAGCCCCCTGTCAGGATTGAACCCGCCTGACGCCCCAGCGCACGAGGCCGAAAAGCCTTTCTAACAGCAGAAGTTCATCACCCGAGATCACTCGAGATGCCTGTAACCGTGGGCAATATGTGGGCACGGGAACAGATGATCGACGGCGGCGCGGATGAGCGAAGCCTCATCGCGATCTCCAAGCCACGCGGCTCTGGCTCCATTTCTGGATTCGTGTAAGGCAGTGCTGCGCCTTGAGCAGCGCCTCGCCCGGCCCGTGGGCGGGTCTGTGGCCGGGGGAATTCACAACACCAATATCTCCCGTGTTAACTGCGGTGAAAAACAGCCGGGGGGAACGGGTAAGGATCCGTTGATTTGATAAACGTTAAATCGCGGTAGAGCGGAGCGACACCCCTGACCTATCGTTGATGAGTTAGCCGAACTCGCCCGAGTAATCGGCGGAAGGTCGCAACGTCCTGCAACGAATCGCCTGGCTGGCCATCGCCGCACCACGGCGGATCATCGCAGCCGCAGCGCTGGTGATGGTGGCTGCGGGCATCTTCGGCATCCCGGTTGCCAAGAGCCTGTCCGCAGGCGGGTTCCAGGACCCGACTTCGGAATCAGCCAGGGCGACGCGGCTGTTGACTGACAAGTTCGGCCAAGGGGACCTACAGCTGCTGATCACCGTCTGTGCGCCGGATGGTTTCGCCAGCAGTCCGGCCCGCGCGGCGGGCAACGACATCGCCGCTCAACTGAGCCGGTCACCGCATGTCCCGAGCGTGGCCTCGGCATGGACCGTGCCACCGGAGGCTGCGACTGAGCTGGTCAGCAGGGACGGCAAGTGCGGGCTGATCGTCGCCGGCATTACCGGCGGGAAGAACAACGCGCAGAAATACGCCGACACGCTGTCTGACGAGGTGGCGCACGACCGCGACGGGGTCACCGTCCGCTCGGGCGGGCTCGCCATGGTGAACCGGCAGATCACCGAGCTGTCGCAGCGCGACCTGCTGCTGGTGGAGGCGATCGCCGTTCCGCTCAGCTTCATCGTGTTGATATGGGTGTTCAGTGGGCTGCTGGCCGCCGCGTTGCCGATCGCGGTCGGCGGGATGGCGATTCTGGGGTCGATGGCGGTACTGCACGCGATCGCGTTGGGCACCGACGTGTCGATCTTCGCGCTCAACCTGAGCACCGCGATGGGCCTGGCGCTGGCGATTGACTATACGTTGCTGATCATCAGCCGCTTCCGCGACGAGCTCGCCGGTGGCGCGAGCCGAGACGATGCACTCGTACACACCATGATGACGGCGGGCCGCACGGTGTTGTTCTCCGCCACCACCGTCGCGCTGTCCATGGCCGCGATGATCCTGTTCCCGATGTACTTCCTGAAGTCGTTCGCGTACGCGGGTATCGCCACCGTCGGGTTCGCTGCACTTGCCGCGGTGGTGGTGACTCCCGCGGCCATCGTGGTTATGGGCGACAGGTTGGACTCGCTGAACGTGCGCCGGCTCGCCCGGCGCCTACTGAGACGGCCCGAGCCGGTTTCGCGCCCGATCGAGCAAGAGTTCTGGTACCGCTCGACGAAGGTGGTCGTGCGCCGAGCTGCTCCGATCGGCCTGGCGGTCATCGCGCTGCTGTTGCTGCTCGGTACGCCCTTCCTCGGCGTGAGGTGGGGTCTGCCCGATGACCGCGTGCTGCCGAAGTCCGCCTCGGCCCACCAGGTGGGCGATCAATTGCGCAACGACTTCGCCAACAACTCCGCGACCGCGGTCAGCGTTGTCGTGCCGGACGCCAACGGCGTGGGGCCCACCGATATGGAGCGATACGCCGCCGAACTGTCCCGCGTGCCTGGTGTCACGGCGGTGTCCGCTCCGACGGGGACGTTCGTCGCCGGTGCTCGCGTCGGACCACCGTCAGCGGCGACCGGCGAGGCACAGGGCAGTGCGTTTCTGACCGTCGGCAGCGCGGCCGCGCTGTTCTCCGGCGAATCGGGGGCTCAGCTCGACCGCCTGCACGCAGTGGCCGGCCCCGGCGGCAGGCCGGTCGAGATGGCCGGGTCCGCGCAGATCAACCGCGACAGCGTCGACTCCATCACGTCGCGGCTGCCATTGGTGCTGGGGCTGATCGCCGTGATCATGTTCGGGCTGCTATTCGTGCTCACCGGCAGCGTGGTGCTGCCCCTGAAGGCTCTGATGCTCAGCGTGTTCTCGCTGACCGCCGCGTTCGGCGCGATGGCGTGGATATTCCAGGACGGGCATCTGGGCGCGCTCGGGACGACATCCACCGGAACGTTGGTCGCCAACATACCGGTGCTGCTGTTCTGCATCGCCTTCGGCTTGTCCATGGACTACGAGGTTTTCCTCGTTTCCCGGATCCGCGAGTTCTGGCTCGCGTCGGGGCGGACCCGCGCCGACAACGACGAGAGCATCGCCCTGGGCCTGGCCCGAACCGGTCGGGTGATCACGGCGGCTGCGCTGGTGATGTCGATCTCGTTTGCGGCGCTGATCGCCGCGCATGTGTCGTTCATGCGGATGTTGGGCGTAGGTCTGACGCTGGCCGTGTTGGTCGACGCCACGCTGGTGCGGATGGTCTTGGTACCGGCATTCATGCATCTGCTGGGCACGCGGAACTGGTGGGCGCCCAAGCCTCTGGTCTGGCTGCACGAACGCTTCGGAGTCAGCGACGATCACCCCGATCAGAAATCCGAGCGGACACTCGCCCCGGATCAACATCCGAAGCCAGCCACACCGTCCGTCAGCGACATCGCATAGGGGTCGACCATGCCTATCCGCGATGGCGCCCCACGCTGTGGGCGGTCCGAGCCGGATTCCTTCAGAGGCGTGCTGTCGGTTGGGTAGACATGTGGGCGCAGCGCACGTAAGCACGTGGACATGCGACGCCAAACGGCCTCGAACAGCGGATATTCCGCGGTGAGTGGGAGCCCCCTGTCAGGATTGAACTGACGACCGCTCGCTTACAAGGCGAGTGCTCTACCACTGAGCTAAGGAGGCGGGGTCGAACCGGGTCAAGCCTAATCGTCACTCGCCGGTGTCGATGATGCGCGTTGAGCGCACCACTCGGGACGAGGGGCGGCGGCGGCCGGGCAGCGGAATGCGGTCGGCGATGTTGCTCAATGGGTTGACCACCATGGTGAGCGCGACGACGGCGTCCTGCAGCGTGCCGATCGCGGGCTCCAGCGCCTCCATCCCGGGCGTCAGCCGCGCCAGGGTGTCGGCGACGTCGGCGAACTGGTCCAGCGGCCCGCGCTTTGCCGTCAGCTTGTCGACCAGGCCGCCCTCGCTGAGCAGCCGATCGGCCAGCCCATCCTCGGCCAACAGCCGTTCGATCAACCCGTCCTCTGAGACAAGCTGATCGGCCAGGCCGCCGGGCTGCAGCGTGCGGTGCAGGCCGCCGCCCTCCGCCGTGAGGCGGTCCAGCAGACCGCCCTCCGACGTCAGCATGTCGACCACCCCGCCCGGGCGCAGCAGCCGGTCGATCGGTCCGTCCGGCGCCACCGCCCGCCCGAGTGGCGCGTCGTCGTCCAGCAGCCGGGCGAGCCGGTTGGCGCGAACGATGGCGTCGTCGATTCCCAGCATGGACGTCATGGCGGTCGTTCCGGCGGTACCGCCGTCACCCAGGGCCCGCTTCGCCACACCCACCGCCGCGCTGGCGACGGTCAAGCCGGCGTCCGCGGCGGCGAGCCCCACGCGAGCCGGAGCGGTCGCGGCCGAGACGATCCGTGCGGCGAGGTTCATCCCACGAGTTTATTCGCGACGCGACCGCGTCAAGCCCCGCAGGTCCAAGCCAATGCGATGAGACCTGGCAGACTACTATCAGAGTGTTGGCACTGAGCTTTCAGCAACTACACAATATCTACATAGCTAACGTACAACCAAGTGGTAGAGGAACCTGATGACCGCCGCAACCCCAACTGAAACGAAACCGGAGGCTCGCGTCCTCGTGGTCGACGACGAGGCCAACATCGTCGAGCTGCTTTCGGTGAGCCTCAAGTTCCAGGGGTTCGAGGTCTATACCGCGACCAACGGAGCCCAAGCCCTGGACCGGGCGCGTGAGGCCCGTCCCGACGCGGTGATCCTCGACGTGATGATGCCCGGCATGGACGGGTTCGGGGTACTGCGGCGCCTGCGCGCCGACGGCATCGACGCCCCGGCGTTGTTCCTGACGGCCCGGGACTCGTTGCAAGACAAGATCGCGGGCCTGACCCTGGGCGGCGACGACTACGTGACCAAGCCGTTCAGCCTCGAAGAGGTGGTTGCGCGTTTGCGCGTCATCCTCCGGCGCGCCGGCAAGGGCGGAGCGCAGCCCCGCAGCGCCCGCCTGACGTTCGCCGACATCGAACTCGACGAGGAGACCCACGAGGTGTGGAAGGCCGGCGAACCGGTCTCCCTGTCACCGACCGAATTCACGCTGCTGCGCTACTTTGTGATCAACGCCGGCACGGTGTTGAGCAAGCCCAAGATCCTCGACCACGTGTGGCGGTACGACTTCGGAGGTGACGTCAATGTCGTCGAGTCCTACGTGTCGTACCTGCGGCGCAAGATCGACACCGGCGAGAAGCGGCTCCTGCACACCCTGCGCGGGGTGGGTTATGTGTTGCGGGAACCGCGCTGAACCCGGGCTCGGCCACCAGCGGTAGCGAAGAAGACCCATGGCCAAACAGCATCGACGTGAATTGCCGCTCCGGGTAGGGCTGGTCGCCGCCACCCTGGTGCTGGTGGCGTGCGGGCTTGCGGCCTCGGGCATCGCTGTCACGTCGATCCTGCGGCACAGCCTGGTCAGCCGGATCGACCAGACGCTGCTCGACGCGTCGCGCGGCTGGGCGCAGGCCCCGCGGCGGCAAACACCGGCGCCCTACGAGGGCCCGGACCCTGCCCGGCCCCCGTCGAAGTTCTACGTGCGCGGGATCGGGTCCGACGGCACCCCCTTCACCGCCATCAACGACCGCAACTCCGAACCGGCACTTCCGCCCAACAACGACGTGGGCCCCACTCCGACGACGCTGCCGTCGGTCAACGGCTCCGACATCCAGTGGCGCGCGGTGTCGGTGCGCGGCCCGCACGGCCTCACGACCGTCGCGATCGACCTATCCGACGTCCAACACACGGTCAGCTCGCTGGTCTGGTTGCAGATCGGCATCGGGGTGGCGGTGCTGGTCGTGGTCGGCATCGCCGGCTTCGCGGTGGTGCAGCGCAGCCTGCGGCCGCTGTCCGAGGTCGAACAGACCGCCGCGGCGATCGCCGCAGGCCAGCTGGATCGCCGCGTCCCGGAACGTGATCCGCGCACCGAGGTGGGCCAGCTGACGCTCGCCCTCAACGGAATGCTTGCGCAGATCCAGCAGGCGCTCGCGTCCTCGGAGTCGTCGGCGGAGAAGGCCCGCGGTTCCGAGGAGCGGATGCGGCGGTTCATCACCGATGCCAGCCACGAGCTGCGCACCCCGCTGACGACCATCCGGGGCTTCGCGGAGCTGTACCGCCAGGGCGCCGCGCGCGACGTGGCCATGCTGTTGTCGCGCATCGAAAGCGAAGCCAGCCGGATGGGTCTGCTGGTCGACGACTTGCTGCTGTTGGCCCGCCTGGATGTGCAACGACCGCTGGAACACAACCGGGTCGACCTGCTTGCGCTGGCCAGCGACGCCGTGCACGACGCCCAGGCGATGGCCCCGAGCCGCACCATCGCCATGAAAGTGCTCGACGGCCCGGGCACCCCGGAGGTGCTCGGCGACGAACCGCGGATCCGGCAGGTGCTGAGCAACCTGGTCGCCAACGCGTTGCAGCACACCCCGTCGAACGCCGACGTCACCGTGCGGGTCGGCACCGCGGGCGACGACGCGGTGCTCGAAGTGGCCGACAAGGGCCCCGGCATGACCGAGCAGGACGCGTCGCGGGTGTTCGAGCGGTTCTATCGCACCGACTCGTCGCGGGCGCGCGCCAGCGGCGGTACGGGGTTGGGGCTATCGATCGTCGACTCGCTGGTGCGCGCGCACGGCGGCGACGTCACGGTGACGACCGCGCCCGGCGAGGGCTGCTGTTTCCGCGTCACGCTGCCGCGCGTCAGCGAGGTGCCCGCGCAAGAGCCGGTTCACGCCAACTGAGCCAGGACCGCCTTGATCTTGGCCTGCGCCTCGTCCAGCGATTCCGCTGACGGGTTGCGGTCGACGTTGGCGAAGCCGAAGTCGCTGAGGCGGCGGGTCGGAAACACGTGCACGTGCAGATGGGGCACCTCCAGGCCGGCGATGATCACCCCGGCACGCTCGGTCTTGAAGGCCTTGCACACGGCCTTGCCGATGAGCTGGCTCACCGCCATGATCCGGGCGAACGTCGCGCCATCAACGTCCTGCCACTGATCGATTTCGGCCCGCGGCACCACCAGCGTGTGCCCTTGAGTCATGGGCTCGATCGTCAAGAACGCGACGACGTCGTCGTCCTCGTAGACGAAGCGGCCGGGAAGTTCACGGTTGATGATCTTGCTGAAGATCGACGCCATGGCCCCAGCATAGGGGCGTCGAAGTATGCGCCCGGGGGCGCGCCCGCCTGCGCTATCCCCACTTCGCCGGGCGGCCGAGCGTCCGGCTCACTCCTCCTTACCGAACTGCATCACGTCGAGGTTCCAGTACCCGCGCATGTTGGTGATGAGTCCGGCGTCGTTGACCGTGTAGGTGAACACGCCGCGCACCGAGCTGGTGAAGCCGCCCTCGAACTTGCTGTCGAGCACCAAGATGTGGGCGATCTCCTGGGGCGAACTCGACGGGAACGTCTCCTCGCAAGTGATGGACAGCTGATTGGCGGCGATGTTGGTGTCGAAGAACGCACCGACGGCTTCCTTGCCGCGGACCCCGGTGCCGTCCGGGTTGGTCACGGATTTGCCGATCGGGTCCTCGATGACGACGTCGTCGGCCATCAGGGCGAGCCAGCCCTCCCGGTCGTGCGCTTGCACGCACCGCCACGAGGCTTGCGAGGCGGCAAGCGCCGGGGTCGCCTGGGATTCCTCGATCTCGGTCATTTCTTTTCTCCTGTCACTAGATTGCGCACGCGGCGCGTGCGCCTTCCTCGGTGGCTTTACGGATCAGCCCCAGCCCGGTGCAGTCGCCGGCGGCGTGCACCTCGGCGCCGGGGAGGGCGGCGACCAGGGCGTCGAACAAAGTGGTGTCGGGTTCGACCGTGCCGGCCAGCACGACGCTGTCTGCCTGCAGCTGCCGGGTGGTGGTGCCACCGGCGGGGGTGAACACCACGGCTTCGGTGGTGATCCGCTCTATGCTGGCCCGGACGTGCACGGTGACGCCCAGCCGGTCGAGGCGATCCATGTGTTCGGTCTTGCGTTTGTTGCCCACCTCAGGGGCAATGTCCTTCCCGGATTCGAGTATCGACACCTGCCGGCCCCGGCTCGCCAGGAATTCGGCCAGTTCCAGCGCGACCAGGTCGCCGCCGATGATGGCGACCCGGTGCCCGAGCGGCATCCAGGCGCGGCTGGCCAGCCGGACCGCGGCGGGGCCCACCAGGCGCTGCCGCCAGCCGCCCAGCGCGGCAGCCCCTAGCCGCTGCCAGGCCCGGGCCCCGGATTCGGCTCGGCCGCCGAGCAATTCACGCAACCCGGGTCCGGTGTACACGTGCGGTAGGTCGGACCCGGGCAACCTCGGCATGGCGACACGGCCGCCGGTGGCCACAACCACCGCGTCCGGCGCGGCATCGACGATATCCAGAGCCGAAACATCTCGTCCTAGAAGGACTTCCGCGTTGCTGAGACTGATCTCGTCGCGCAGGTAGCGCAGGAACGGCTGGTTCTCCGGATGCAGAACCGACGCCCAGCGCAGCGCCCCGCCAAGCGCCGCGCTGCGCTCGAAAAGCGTGACAAGGTGGCCACGATCGGCGGCGACCCGGGCGGCCTCCAGCCCGGCCGGTCCGCCGCCGATCACCACCACGCGCTTGCTGCGTGCGGCGCGAGCCGGCGACATTTCGCGCTCTTTGCCGGTGCGCGGATTGACGGCGCAGTCGACAGAGAAACGCTGTTCCATTGCGTCGATGCAGTTTTCACAGGAGATGCACCTGCGAATCCGGTTAGCCTGCCCGTCGCGGAGCTTGCGCGGCAGCTCGGGGTCGGCCAAGAGGGGGCGCCCCATCGCGATGAAATCGGCCAGCCCGTCGGCCAGGATCCGCTCGGCCCTGACCGGGTCGTGGATGCGGCCGACGGCGATCACCGGCACGTCGACCACCTGCTTGACCGCCGCCGCGGCCCCGACATTGAGCTCGTCGCCGTCGTCGGCGCCGTTGACCATCCCGGTCACCAGCCGATCGATGACCCCGCCGCTGACGTGGAACGCGTTGACGCCCGCGGCCACGAATTCCGGTGCCAGCTGTGCGGTCTCGAAGATCGGCCGTCCGCCCGCGACCCGTTCGTAGCCGGAGATGCGCAGCGTGATCGGCAGGGTGTCACCGATCTCGGAGCGGATCGCGGCGAGCGCATCAAGCACTACCCGCGCGCGCCCGCGCGCCGAATCGCCGCGATAGTCATCGGTACGCCGATTACGTTGCGGGGCAAGGAAAGAGCCCAGCAACATGTACCCATGTGCGGCGTGCAGTTCGATGCCGTCGTACCCGGCCTCGACGGTGCGCCGTGCCGCGGCCTTGAACAAGTCGAACACTGCGCACAGCTGTTGCGTGCTGATCTCGACCGACGGACGTCCGGTGAGGTAGGAGGGAATGACAGACGGGCCCACCGATGTCACACCGAAAATTTCGGGCCCCAGGCCGTCGGGCCCGGCATGCACGATTTGGGGTTGGATCTTGGCGCCGTGCTCGTGCACCACTTCCACGAGCGCCCGATGCGCGTCGACGGCCCCGTCGCTGGCCAGATGCAACCCGCCGGGTGTCTCGGGATGTTGGTTGTCGATCCCGGTGGCGCCCAGGGTGATCAGGCCGACGCCACCCCTGGCTCGGGCGGCGAAGTAGTCGCGGGTGCGCTCCGACGGCAGCCCATCCGGTGTGCCGTACATGGTCTCCATCGGAGACATCACCACGCGGTTGCGCACCGTCATGGCGCCGATCCGTCCCGGCGCCAACAGATGCCCGAACCCCGTCACTCGGGACCCAGTCGGGTGGTGCGGCGGTTACCTGTCGGCGTCCGTGTACCGGATGACACCGCGAATGTTCTTGCCGTCCAGCATGTCCTGGTAGCCGTCGTTGATCTGCTCGAGGCGGTACTGGCGGGTGATCATGTCGTCCAGGTTCAGCTTGCCGGCCTTGTACATCGACAGCAGCTGCGGGATGTCGTACTGCGGGTTGCCGCCGCCGAAGATGGTGCCCTGCAGGTTCTTCTGCATCAGGGTCAGCATCGCCAGGTTCAGCGTCACGTTGGTGTCCAGCAGGCTGCCGATGGCAGTCAGCACGCAGGTGCCGCCCTTTTGGGTGATGTTGAGGTAGTTGTCGATGTCGGCGCCGTGCAGCTCGCCGACCGTGACCACGACCTTGTGCGCCATCAGCCCGTAGGTGACCTCCATGATGCCCATCAGCGCGGCGTTGATGTCCGGGTAGACATGGGTGGCACCGAACTTCAGCGCCTGATCGCGCTTCCATTCGACCGGGTCGATCGCGAAGATGTACCGCGCGCCGGCGGCGACGGCGCCCTGCAGCGCCGCCATGCCGACCCCACCGACGCCGACGATGGCGACGTCCTGGCCGGGCCGGATGTCGGCGGTGCGGACCGCCGAGCCGTAGCCCGTGGTGACGCCGCAGCCGACCAGGGCGGCCACCTCGAACGGGACTGATGGGTCGATCTTCACCACCGAGCTGCGGTGCACCACCATGTACGGCGAGAACGTGCCCAGCAGCGTCATGGGGAAGACGTTCTGGCCGCGGGCCTGGATGCGGAAGGTGCCGTCGGAGACGGCGGCACCGCCGAGCAGCCCGGCCCCCAGGTCGCACAGGTTGCGCAGGCCCGCCTGACACGTCGGGCACTGCCCGCAGGACGGGATGAAGGACAGCACCACGTGGTCGCCCGGGGCGATGTCTTCGACGCCGGGGCCGACCTCGGTGACGATGCCGGCACCCTCATGCCCGCCGAGCACCGGGAAGCCGGCCATCGGGATGCCGCCGGTCACGAGGTGATGATCGGAGTGGCACATGCCCGCCGCTTCCATCTGGATCTTGACCTCGTGTGCTTGCGGGTCGCCGATCTCGATTTCCTCGATGGACCAGGGCTGGTTGAACTCCCAGATGAGTGCGCCTTTTGTCTTCACGATGGTCCTGACCCCATTTCGCCTTTGAATCGATCAGAGCTGCCCAGCCCCTTCATGCCGGACAACTTGGTGACGGGCGCCACAGGCACCCTCGTCGCGTCAGCATAGCGCGTGCAACAAATCAAATGCTTGGTTGGTCGCCGTTGGCCGCGGCGATCGCAAGCGCGGCACGGCCGGGCGAAGCGGGTCGCCGCCGTTGGCTCCGCTCACCAGATCGGCACCGGTGCCTGGCCAAGCGGGTAGTAGCCGGGCAGCCTCTCGCCGGCGATGCTGCGCTCGATGCGCTTCTGCATGCCGGAGCTGAGGTCGCCCGACTCGATCAGGGTCGCGAACATCTTTGCGACGTGACCGAAGTCGAAGAAGTCCCGCTGCCACTCGATGAGGTTGTCGGCGTTCAGGCGGAACCAGCTGCCGCCGATGCCGTAGATCTCGTCCTGGGTGCCGTCGGACTTGTTGACGATCTGCTTCCAGAAGCCGACGATCTCGCCCTGCTTCTCGTCGATGAGCACCTTCTGGTACTCATACACCCAGTTCTCCAGGCCCTCCATCTCCAGGCCGAGCGCGATGTCGCGGATCTCGTCGACGCCGACGCACATCACGTCTTCCTTGGGGCCGATGTTCCAGCCATAGGTGGCGTCTTTGGCGTAGAAGTCCGCCAACGGCCGCCAGTCACCGGCCTTCTCGCAGTCCTTGTTGGCCTGCAGCCAGCGGTCGACCCATGCCTCGAGTTCCTCGCGTGACGCCATTATTGGTCTTCTTTCTCTTTGATGAACAGTGCGTGTGTTGGGCACATGTCGACCGCGCGTTCGACTTCGTCGCGGGCGTCGTCGGGCGGTTCGGGATCGATGATCTCGACCTTGCCCCGCTTGGGAACCCGGAAGTAGTCCGGTGCCTCCAGTTCGCACATGGCGTGGCCCTGACACAGATCCAGATCCGCTTCGATCCTGAATCCACCTGAGCCCATTGGACTTACCCCTTACGCCGTGCGCTTGCGGTAGCGCACCTTCGCCGGCCGGGCGAGCTGCACGACCATTTTGGAGTGGTCGTTGTGATAGCTGTCGGCCGGCTGGGCCATCTCGAACTCATACTCGCGCAACAGAACCGAGAAGATGGCCTTGATCTGCATCTGGGCGAAAGCGGCGCCGACACAGCGGTGCCGGCCCGCGCCGAACGGAATCCAGGTCCACCGGTTGACGATGTCGGCCTGCTCGGGCTTGTTGTAGCGATCGGGCTTGAACGCGTCAGGATCGGGAAAGTCCTCGGGAATGCGGTTGGAGATCGCCGGGGACGCCGCGACGAAATCGCCTTTGTGAATGGGGAATCCCTCGACCTCGAACTCGCCCTGGGCGACCCGCATCAGGATGATCAGCGGCGGGTGCAGGCGCAGGGTCTCCTTGACCACGTTGTCCAGCTTCGGAATCGACCGCAGCGCATGGAAACTCACCTCCTGGCCGTCGGCGTAGAGTTCCTCCAGCTCGGCCAGCACCTCGGCGTAGACCTCGGGGTGGCGGATCAGCTCGATCAGCGTCCACGCCGAGGTCCCCGAACTGGTGTGGTGCCCCGCGAACATCAGCGAGATGAACATCCCGGTGACCTCGTCGGCCGAGAAGCGCGGATTGCCGTCCTCGTCCTTGATCGAGACCAGCACGTCGAGCATGTCCCGGTCGGCCTTGCCCTTCGGCGGATTGGCCAGCCGGTGGTCCATGATCTCCTGCACCAACGCGACGAGCTTGACGCGCGCCTCGTCACGTCGCTTGAAGCTCTCGATCGGCAGGTACGGATCGACGTAACACAGTGGGTCCGTGCCGCGTTCCAGCTCGTGGTAGTACTCGGCGAACCGATGATCGAGCTGCTCACGGAACTTCAACCCGATCAGGCAGGCCGTCGAGGTGTAGATGGTCAGCTCGGCGAAGAAGTCGAGCAGCTCGATCTCGCCCTCGTCGCCCCAGTTGGCGATCATCTTCTTGACTTCGCCCTCGATGGTGGTGGCGTGGCCCTTCATCTGCTCGCCGCGCAGCGCCGAATTGTGCAGCATCTCCTTGCGCCGCTCGGGGCTGGCGTCGAACACGACGCCCTTGCCGAAGATCGGTGTCATGAACGGGTAGGCCTCGGCCTGGTCCAGATCCTCGTCCGCGGAACGGAAGAAGAATTCGTTGGCTCCCGCGCCGGACAGCAGGATGACGTGTTTGTCGACCAGCTGGAACCAACCGACGTCGCCGCATTCCTCGCGAACGCGCTTCATCAAACCGATCGGGTCGGTTCTGAATTCCTCGAGATGACCGTGCTCTTCCTCGCCGCCGGAAACCCGCGGCACGATAGCGGTAGTCATGACGGCATCCCCTCTTCGCCAAGTGCGAGCTTCTGGCGTTCTTTGGTCGTCGTCAACGGGGCTTCGGGCTGGAGCTCCATGTTCGCGACGAACCCTCCGCGCGGCGTCTCGGCCACGAATGTGATGGCGCGTGCCAGGTCCGATGCGCGCAGGAAGTAGTCGTGGCGGGCCTGGCCCCACTTGGCCCAGTCCTCCAGTGCGGGTCCGATCTTCTCGGCCGGCAGGCTCCAGCCCATCGACGTCTTCGTCGGGCCGGGGTGCACGATCGAGGCGCGCACGCCGGTGCCCTCGAGCTCCATCTGGAAGTTGGTGACCATCGCGACGAGAGCGGCCTTGGCCGCGCCGTAGGCGCCCATGTGCGGCCGCTGGCGCAGGGCCACGTCGGAGCCGACGAAGATCAAATCGCCGCGCTGCCGCCCCAGCATGCCCGGCAGCACCGCGGCGGCCAGCCGGTAGGCGCCGACGAGGTGGATCTGCAGCTGCGACTCGAACTCGTCGGTGGTGATCTCCGCGAGCTTGCCGAAGTAGGTGTCGCCCGCGCCGGCCACCAGCACCTCGATGTCACCCAGCGCGTCGACCGACTGCGCGACAAAGGATTTCACCGAGTTGGGATCGGTGACGTCCAGGTGGTACCCGACCGCCTCGCCGCCTTCGGCGTTGATCTTGCCGACGATGTCGTTGAGCTTCTCGACCCGGCGGGCGCCGAGGGCGACCGGGAAGCCATGCGCCGCGAGTTCGATGGCGGTGGCCTCTCCGATGCCGGAGGAGGCGCCGGCCACGATCGCCGGCCGGCGTTCAGGCAAGGGGTCAAAGCGGGGCATTCAGCGGACCTCCACGGTCATGGGTAGGTGGGCGAATCCGCGGACATTGCTGGAGTGGACGCGGACGGCGTTGGCCTCGTCCACCGCATATCCGCGGATCCGCTTGAACAATTCGGTGAGCGCGACCCGGGCTTCCATCCGCGCCAGATGAGCGCCCAGGCAGAAGTGTGCGCCACTACCGAAACTCAGTAGTTTGGGCCCGATTTCGCGCCCGATCACATAGTCGTCGGGGTTGTCGAAGACCCGCTCGTCGCGATGTCCCGAACCGGGCAACAACAACAAGACGTCGCCCTCGGGAATGGTGGTGTCATAGAGGGTGAGCTCCCCGGAGACGGTACGGGCCAGGATCTGGCTGGAGGTGTCGTAGCGCAGGGTCTCCTCGACCCATAGCGGGACCAGCGACAGGTCGCCGTAGACCGGGGCGAGCTGATCCGGGTTCTTGTGACCCCAAAACGCGGCATTGGCAAGCAGTTTGGTGGTCGTCTCGTTTCCGGCGATCACCATCAGGAACATGAAGCCGAGGACTTCCTCGTCGGTGAGCCGGTCGCCGTCGATCTCGGCCTCCAGCAGTGCCGAGGTCAGGTCGTCGGTCAGCTTCTTGCGCCGTTCGGCCACCATCCCCTGGTAGTAGACGATCAGGTTGATCGAGGCCTCCACAGCCTCCGGCGGCACGTCGGTGACGCCCTCGTCGCGGTGCATCACCCCGTCGGCCCAGGCCCGAACCTGAACTCGATCCGGCTCGGGGACACCCATCAACTCGGAGATGACGTCCATGGGCAGCTTCCCGGCGAACTCGTCGACATAGTCGACCGTGCCGTGTTTCGCCCTTTCCAGCATGGTGTCGAGGTACTGCGTGGCGATCTCGGTGACGCGCGGCTCGAGCTCCCGAATCCGTCTGGGCGTGAAGCCCTTTGACACCAGCGTCCGCAGTCGCAGGTGGGCGGGATCGTCCATCGCCAGAAACGACATCGTCTTGGACGCGTGCGGGCCGCGCGATGCCGGATCCAGCGAGACGCCGTACTTGTTGGATAGCGTCGTGCTGTTGCGGAACCCCTGCAGCACATCTTGATGCCGCGAGATCGCCCAGAACTTCAAGTCCTCGTTGCGATACAGCGGAGCCTCATCACGAAGGCGCCTGTAATACGGGTACGGATCTTCATGGAAGTCGTAGTCGTAGGGATCGAGGACCAGCTCGTGGTCGCCAACATGAACGCTCATTCGGTGCTTGTCTCCTGGCTTGTCTCTCCGGCGCCGGTGAGGATCAGCCGCACCACGTAGGCCAACCGGTCGGCGATCTCGCGGTAGGTGAATTCGCCGCTGCCGGCCTGAACGAGCGCCCCGAAGAAGGACATCTCCAGCGCGGACACCGCCGTTGGGTCGGCGTCGGGGCCCATGGCAGACGTGATGCGGCGGTGGATCTCCGCGCCGATCCGGTCGCGCGCGGCGGTCACCGCGGGTTCGGCGCCGCCGCTGAGCAATGCCGTCGTGCATGCGGCGCTGACCTCGGGTTCGTCGGCGACCACCAGGGCCAGGTGCCGCAACACCTGTTCCACCCGGTTGGGCATCGGGTCGTTCACGTCGGTGAAGTAGGGGACCTGGCGCACCAGGTCCAGGTAGACCTCGGCGATCAGATGGTTCTTCGACGAGAAGTAGGTGTACGCGGTGGCCGGCGCGACTTTGGCGCGGGCTGCCACCGCGCGCACCGTCAGGTCGGCGTACGACTTTTCGCGCAGCGTCTCGATGCCGGCCGCGAGCACCTTTCGGAAGGTCTCCTCCTGGCGGCGGTTGCGCGCCGGCCGGCCGGTCGGCTGCTCGGCCTCAGACGTGATCGCCACCAGTGCATCGCTGGACACATGTCCAAGCTATCGGAACGAGCCGACCGGAAGCAAGCCCGATCGGTAAATATGCCGGTTAATGTGCCATTTTTCCCCGCGCAACCGCCGCAACCGAGATCGGCCCTTGCACCGCCGACAGCCGGGCGGCTATGGTTCGAGCGGACAATATCGGACAACTGTCCACTCGATTCGCGTACGCGATTGTCCCCACAGACGGGAGCGGGAGATGGCCTTGCTGGCCGACGGCGTGAGTGCACTTTTCATCGACGGCAAGATGTCGCCCGGCAGCGCCGGCACCTTCCCGACGATCAATCCGGCGACCGAGGAAGTGCTCGGGACCGCGGCCGATGCCGATGCCGACGACATGGGCCGCGCCATCGACGCCGCACGACGCGCTTTCGACGAGACGGACTGGTCGCGCAACACCGAGCTGCGGGTGCGGTGTGTGCGCCAACTGCGCGACGCGATGCAGCAGCACCTCGAGGAACTGCGCGACCTGACCATCGCCGAGGTCGGCGCGCCCCGGATGCTCACCGCGATCGCTCAGCTCGAAGTCCCGGTCAACGACCTGGCGTTCGCGGCCGACACCGCCGAATCCTACGTTTACAACCAGGATCTCGGCCTGGCGTCGCCGATGGGCATTCCTACCCGGCGCACCATCGCCCGCGAGGCCGTCGGTGTCGTCGGCGCCATCACCCCGTGGAACTTTCCCCACCAGATCAACCTCGCCAAGATCGGGCCCGCGCTGGCCGCCGGAAACACCGTCGTCCTCAAGCCCGCTCCCGATACGCCCTGGTGTGCCGCCGTCCTCGGCGAACTGATCGCCGAGCACACCGACTTTCCGCCCGGCGTCATCAACATCGTCACCTCCAGCGACCACAGCGTGGGTGCCTTGCTGGCCAAAGACCCTCGGGTGGACATGATTTCGTTCACCGGGTCGACCGCCACCGGTCGCAGCGTGATGGCCGACGGCGCCGCCACCATCAAGAAGGTCTTCCTCGAGCTGGGCGGCAAATCGGCGTTCATCGTCCTCGATGACGCCGACTTGAGCGGTGCGGTGGGCGTGGCGGGGTTCTCGGTGTGCATGCACGCCGGGCAAGGATGCGCGATCACCACCCGGCTGGTAGTGCCGCGGGCGCGGTATGACGAAGCCGTCTCCATCGCGGCCGCAACGATGTCGGGCATCAAGGCCGGCGACCCAGCCGATCCCGGAACCATTTGCGGGCCGGTGATTTCGGCGCGTCAGCGCGATCGGATACAGGGCTATCTCGACTCGGCCATCGCCGAGGGCGGGACGTTCGCATGCGGAGGCGGGCGGCCGGCCGACCGCGAAGTCGGTTTCTTCATCGAGCCCACCGTGATCGCCGGGCTGGGCAACGACGCCCGCTGCGCGCGCGAGGAGATCTTCGGCCCCGTCCTGACCGTGATTCCGCACGACGGCGACGACGACGCCGTGCGCATTGCCAACGACTCGCCATACGGATTGTCGGGCACCGTGTTCGGCGCTGACCCGGACAGAGTGGCGGGGGTCGCCGCGCGGGTGCGCGCAGGCACGATCAATGTCAATGGTGGCGTGTGGTATTCGGCCGATGCGCCATTCGGCGGTTACAAGCAGTCCGGAAACGGTCGAGAGATGGGCCTGGCCGGTTTCGAAGAGTACTTGGAAATCAAGACCATCGCGACAGCGGTTAACTAGAGGAGCCTGAGAGCATGCGATTCGAGAACAAAGTCGCCATCGTCACCGGTTCCGGTGGCGGAATCGGTCAGGCGTACGCCGAGGCGCTGGCCCGTGAGGGCGCCGCGGTTGTCGTGGCCGACATCAAGGCCGAGGCGGCCGAGGCGGTGGCCAAGCAGATCGTCGCCGACGGCGGCACGGCCCTGAGCGTTCCGGTCGACGTGTCCGACCCGGCATCGGCGAAGGCGATGGCCGACCGCACGCTGGCCGAATTCGGCGGCATCGACTACCTCGTGAACAACGCCGCGATCTTCGGGGGCATGAAGCTGGACTTCCTGCTCACGATCGACCCCGAGTACTACAAGAAGTTCATGAGCGTCAACCTCGATGGCGCCCTGTGGTGCACCCGCGCCGTCTACAAGAAGATGGCAAAGCGCGGCGGCGGCGCGATCGTGAACCAGTCGTCCACGGCGGCGTGGTTGTACTCGAACTACTACGGCCTGGCCAAGGTCGGCCTCAACGGCCTGACCCAACAGCTTTCGCGCGAGCTGGGCGGCCAGAACATCCGGATCAACGCCATCGCGCCCGGGCCCATCGACACCGAGGCCAACCGGACCACCACCCCGCAGGAGATGGTCGCCGACATCGTCAAGGGTCTTCCCCTGTCGCGCATGGGAACTCCGGAAGATCTGGTCGGGATGTGCCTGTTTCTGCTCTCCGATGAGGCGTCGTGGATCACGGGCCAGATTTTCAACGTCGACGGCGGTCAGATAATACGGTCATGACAGATCTGAAGCTGGGCTACATCGGGCTGGGCAACATGGGCGCGCCGATGGCCACCAAGATGACCGAATGGCCCGGCGGGGTGACGGTGTACGACATCCGGACGGAGGCGATGACGCCGCTGGCCGAGAAGGGCGCCAGCCTGGCCGACAGCGTGGCCGACGTCGCCGCCGCCGACATCGTCCACGTCACCGTGTTGGACGACGCGCAGGTGCGTGAGGTCGTCGGTGAGCTGGCGGCCCACGCCAAGCCCGGCACGGTCATCGCGATCCACTCGACCATCAGCGATACCACGGCCGTCGAGCTGGCGGCCGACCTGAAGCGGCAGGGCATTCATATCGTCGATGCGCCGGTCAGCGGCGGCGCGGCGGCCGCGGCGAAAGGTGAACTCGCCACCATGGTGGGTGCCGAGCGTGAGGTGTACGAGCGAATCAAGCCGGCGTTCAAACACTGGGCGGCGATGGTCATCCACGCCGGGGAGCCGGGTGCCGGCACACGAATGAAGCTGGCCCGCAACATGTTGACGTTCACGTCGTATGCCGCGGCGTGCGAAGCGATGAAACTCGCCGAGGCGGCGGGGCTGGATCTGCAGGCGCTGGGGCGGGTGGTGCGTCACACCGACGCGCTCACCGGCGGGCCGGGGGCGATCATGGTCCGCGAGGACATGAAAGATCTTGAGGCGGACAACTTCCTATACCAGCCGTTCTTGCACACCCGCGGCCTGGGGGAGAAGGATTTGAGCCTGGCGCTGGGCCTGGGTGAGGCATTATCGGTTGACCTGCCGCTTGCCCAGCAGGCATTCGAACGGCTGGCGGCCGGCCTCGGGGTGCCACACACAGAGAAAGAGGCGTGATGGACGAACTTCGGCGCAAGGGCCTCGAGAAGATGAACGAGGTCTACGGCTGGGAGATGCCCAACATCGAGGGCGACGCGTACTTCGACCTGACTGTGGACCACCTGTTCGGCAGCATCTGGACGCGGCCGGGTTTGTCGATGCGCGACAAGCGCATCATGACGTTGACGGCGGTGACCGCGATCGGAAATCGCGACCTGGCCGAGATTCAGATCAACGCCGCGTTGCTCAACGGGGAGCTCACCGAGATCGAGCTGAAGGAAATGGCCGTCTTCCTCACCCACTATCTCGGGTTCCCGCTGGGCTCGGCGCTCAACGGCGCCGTCGACGCCGTCGTCGCGAAGCGCAAGAAGGCCGCGGCGAAGGGCGCCGGAGAGGACAAGAAGGCCAACGTGGATGCCGCGCTGAAGATGCACTCCGGCGACAAGACCGACTGACGAGCTCCGCCGAGCAGTCCCCCGCAAGCGGGCGGTGCCCCCAGCAATATCGCACGCTTCGAGTCGGAAACGTGCGATATTGCGTCTGCTCGCGGTAACAACGGACCTCAGTAGGGTCGGCCGCCCTCGGGCATCACGTACTCGGAGATCGGTGCGGAGACGCCGTTGACCGTCGTTCCGCCGTTGATGATGCCCGGCGCCATTTCCAGCATGTTGTTCGGAAACGCGAACTTCGGCTTGGTCAGCGCGTCGAGTCGGGTCAGTTCCTCGGCGCTGAGGCTCACGTCGACGGCGCGGACGTTGTCGTCGAGCTGCGAGAGCCTGCGCGCCCCGATGATGACGGACGAGACAGCGGCCTGCGCGCGCACCCAGGCCAGCGCCACACTGGCGACGTTCGTTTCGTGCGCCTTGGCGATGACCCCGAGTTCGTCGATCAGCGCGTAGGTCTTCTCGTTGAGGAATGCGTTGACCATCGCGCCGCGATCGGCGTCGTGTCGGCCCGCGTCGGCTCGGGTGTACTTGCCGCTGAGCACGCCGCCCTTGAGTGGTGACCACGGTGTGATGCCGAGGCCGAATTCGGACGCCATCGGAACCAGTTCCTGTTCGATGGAGCGTTCCAGCAGTGAGTACTCGACCTGCAGGCCGACGAAGCTCGACCATCCGCGGAATCGGGCGATGAGGTTGGCCTCGGCGATCTTCCACGCGGGGGTGTCCGAAACGCCGATGTAGCGCACCTTTCCGGCGCGAACGAGGTCGTCGAGTGCCGCCATCGTCTCGTCGATCGGAGTGTTCGCATCCCAGATGTGCAGCCAGTACAGGTCGATGTACTCGGTTTGCAGACGCCGCAGCGAGTTTTCGCAGGCGTTGATCAGGGACTTACGGCCCGAGCCACCGCCGTTGGGATCGCCCGGATACAGGTTGCCGCTGAATTTGGTCGCGATCACCAAACGATCCCGCCGGGCGGCGTTGCGGCCGATGTGGTCGCCGATGATCTTCTCGGAGTGGCTTCGCGTGTAAAAGTTGGCGGTGTCGATGAAGTTGCCGCCGAGTTCGGTATATCGATCGATGATCTGTTGGGACTCCTCGACACTGGTACCCCAGCCGAGGTCCTCTCCGAACGTCATGGCGCCCAGGCACAGGGGGCTGACGCGCAAGCCGGAGCGTCCGAGCGTCACGTACTGATCCAGGGGCATGCTGGCCGCTTTCTGGTAAGTTGTTCGATTATGGGTTTGTTCCATTCTAAACTAGTTCATGTCTGAACGGCCTGGCAAGTCGGCGCACGCGGTTGACGCGGCCAAGATCTGGTCGTTGAACTACCGGGTGCTGCTGTCGGTCATCTCTTGTGCCGAGGCCGACATCTGCGCGCTGGGGCTCGAATCCAAGGAGCTGTTCCTGCTCGCCGAAATCGACGAGCATCCCTACCCCGCCGAACTGGCGGCGACCTTGAGCATGCCCAAGGCGACGGTGACGGTCTACCTCAAACGGCTGGAGGCCGCGGGCTTCGTGCGCCGCGAGATCGACGCCGCCGATCTGCGGCGCCATCGACTGCTGCTCACCCCAGCCGGGCGCAGAGCCGCCGCGGACGGTCTGGCGCTGCTGTCCGACGAGTTCAACAAGCGTCTCGGACGCCTCAGTGCCGCGCAGCAAAAAGACCTCAAGAATCTGCTCGAAAAAATTCTGTGAATCCGGGTGCCGTAGGCGTGCGGTGTTTGCCCCGGCTAGACATCCCAG
The DNA here is from genome assembly GCA_963732835.1 of uncultured Actinomycetota bacterium. Classification (GTDB taxonomy): domain Bacteria; phylum Actinomycetota; class Actinomycetes; order Mycobacteriales; family Mycobacteriaceae; genus Mycobacterium. Next base: position 111,605 of record CAVTBA010000013.1, on the reverse strand, counting down.
GTGGTTAAGTCGTCAAGCTGCTGCGGGGGTTTGGCGGTGGGCCCAGGCTGTGTGTTCGTCGTATGGCGTGTGGTGGCGTAGGCAGCCGTGGAGGATGCCGACGAGTCGGTTGCCTAGGGCGCGTAGGGCTTGATGGTGGGTGTCGCCGTTGGCGCGGTGCTGGTCATAGAAGGCGCGGGCACCGGGGCTTCGGGTGAGCGCGCAGAATGCCCATTGATCGAGCGCGTCGTAGAGACGTTTGTTGCGGGCGTGGCGGGCCAGCACGGCACGTTTTCGGCCTGATGCGATGGTCAACGGTGATGTTCCGGCGTAGTTCTTGCGACACTTGGCAGTGGTGTATCGGTTCGGGTCATCCCCGAACTCACCGAGCACCCGGGCGCCGAGCACAACACCAAGTCCTGGCAGGGAGCGGTAGATGTCGGCGTCCGGGTGTTTCTCAAAATGGTCTGTTAGTGCGGTCTCGAGCTCGTCGATCTGAACGTTGAGTGCCGCGATCACATGGACCGCTGCAGTCGTGGTGGCGCCGAAGGCAGTAGCCACCGCAGGGGGTGCTGTGAGGTGTTCGCGGCGCAAAATGGTCTGAATCTCAGCGGCGCGTGTCTCTATATTGCGTTGCCGGCCAGCCGCTTTGAGCGCTGAGCCGATCTTCGACAGGCTTAACCGGGCACCCTGTTCAGGAGTGGGTGCGCGACTTAATACTGCCAACGCATCACCGTCGGTGAGCGAATCGAAGGCCTCCAACGCTGCGGGGTAGTACTCCCGCAGACCGCTACGCAGCATGTTGGCATGGCGGGTCCGTGCCCAGATCAGGCTCTGATGGGTGCGGGCCAGCACCTTGATCGCCTCGGCGTCGGCGCTGTCGCCGGCGATCTGGCGGTGGTTGTGCCGGTCGGTGCGGACCAAATCAGCGAGCACTTTGGCGTCCCCGGCATCGGACTTCGCCCCCGAAACGTGGTGGCGATCGCGGTAACGGGCCGCCGCCATCGGGTTGATCGCCCACACCTGATAACCAGCCGCAACGAGCGCTGAAACCCACAAGCCACGATCGGTTTCGATGCCGATCATCACCTGGTCGGGATCCTCGGCATGGGCCGGCGATCAGCTCGTGTAAGCCGCGAATCCCCGGTAGGCCCTCGGGTAATCGCCGGGCTGCCAATCGTTGCCCGGCCTCGTCCATCAGATACACATCGTGATGGTCTTCGGCCCAGTCGTCGCCGACAAAGATCACCAGTGCCCACCTCCTGCGGTCGTCGTTGACTCACATTGAGCCAGAGGACACCCGGCGGCGGACTAATGGATCAGTGCTCGCAGTGGCACGACATCCCATCAGAGCACGCTTCAAGCGACCTCACCGAACCGGCCGGGGCACGATCTAGCCCTAGGGATCAACGTTCATCCCGGTCCAACACAGTGCTCACCGGCCAGCGGCTCGATGATCAGCGTCCCGCGGTCAACAGCCCAAACCCGACAACGCCACGCTGATCGACTCCCATTAGTCTGACGTGTCGTGCGAGTCCTGGTGATCGGTTCCGGTGCCCGAGAGCATGCGCTGCTGCTGGCGCTTCGGAAAGATCCGCAGGTCACCGAACTATCCGTCGCCCCCGGCAACGCCGGGACCGCGCGGGTGGCCGAGCAGCACGACGTCGACATCACGTCGGGTTCCGACGTCGTCGCCCTCGCCCGCGAGGTCGGGGCCGATCTTGTGGTCATCGGTCCCGAGGTGCCATTGGTACTCGGCGTGGCCGACGCCCTGCGCGCCGCCGACATCGTCTGCTTCGGGCCCAGCAAGGACGCCGCCCGCATCGAAGGCTCCAAGGCCTTCGCCAAAGAGGTGATGGCCGCGGCGGGCGTGCGCACCGCGTCCAGCGAAACCGTCGACAGCCCCGCGCATTTGGATGCCGCCCTGGACCGGTTCGGGCCTCCGGCGGGTGACCCGGCCTGGGTGGTGAAGGACGACCGTCTGGCCGCCGGCAAGGGCGTGGTGGTGACCGCGGATCGCGGTGTCGCCCGCGCGCACGCGGCCGGATTGCTCGAGGCGGGTCACCCGGTGCTGCTGGAGTCGTATCTGGACGGCCCCGAGGTTTCACTGTTCTGCGTCGTCGACGGCAAAACCGTGGTGCCGTTGTTGCCGGCGCAGGACTTCAAGCGCGTCGGCGAGGGCGATACCGGGCCCAACACCGGCGGTATGGGCGCCTACGCGCCGGTGCCGTGGCTTCCCGACGGGGTGTACCGGGACATCGTCGGCAATATCGTCGAACCCGTTGCGGCCGAACTGGTTCGGCGCGGATGCCCGTTCAGCGGATTGCTTTATGTCGGTCTGGCGATCACCGCGAAAGGGCCCGCGGTGGTCGAATTCAATTGCCGCTTTGGCGATCCCGAGACGCAGGCCGTGCTGGCCCTGCTGGAGTCACCGCTCGGCCAGCTGCTGTACGCGGCGGGCACCGGCACGCTGGCCGATGTCGGCGAGTTGCGCTGGAATGAGGGAGCGGCCGTCACGGTGGTGCTGGCGGCCGAGAACTATCCAGGCCGCCCGCGGGTCGGGGACGTGGTCGCCGGCTCGGAGGCCGAGGGGGTGCTGCACGCGGGCACGGCGCGGCGCGACGACGGCGAGGTGGTTTCGTCGGGCGGTCGGGTGCTGTCGGTGGTGGGCACCGGAGCGGACCTCGCGGCCGCGCGGACGCAGGCATATGAGCTGATGCGGTCGATCCGATTGCCCGGCAGCCACTTTCGGGGCGACATCGCGCTGTCGGCGGCGGAGGGCAAGATCAGCGTCTAGAACCCTGCGGCTTGGCCGTCGCGGCGGGGATCGCTCGCCGCAAAGTAGCCGCCGTCCAGCCGCCAGATCGCCTGGCAGCTGCCGAACTGGTTGTAGTCGCCCACGGCGACCAGGTCATGTCCGCGGTGGCGGAGCTCGTCGAGCGTCGAGGGTGGGAAGCCTTTCTCGCAGGCGACCTGCATGCCCTGCACCCACCGGAACCGTGGTCCGTCACACGCGGCCTGCGGATTCTGGCCGTGATCGGCGATGCGCACCATCACCTGGGTGTGGCCCTGGGGTTGCATCGTTCCGCCCATCACGCCGAAGCTCATCACCGGGGCGCCGTCTTTGGTGGCGAAGCCCGGGATAATGGTGTGGTAGGGGCGTTTGCCCGGACCCACCCGGTTCGGATGGCCCTCGGCGGCAGCGAAATTCGCGCCACGGTTCTGCAGCGATATCCCGGTCCCCGGCACCACGACACCGGATCCGAATCCCGTGTAGTTCGACTGGATCATCGACACCATCGTCCCCGCGGCGTCGGCGGCGGTCAGGTACACGGTTCCCCCGCTCGGGGCGCCCGCGGTCGCTCCCTTAGCCCGCCCGCGATCGATCAGGGCCGCGCGTCGGCTCAGGTATTCGACGTCCAGCAGGTCTTCCGGTCGTAGCGGCATGTGCTCGATGTCGGCGACGTAGGCCTGAGCGTCGGCGAAGGCCAGCTTCACCGCTTCGATCTGCAGGTGCACGCTGTCGGCGGAATCGACCGGAAACGAAGCCATGTCGAAGTGCTCGAGGATTCCCAGGGCGATCAGGGCCACGATGCCGTGGCCGTTGGGCGGGATCTCGTGCACGGTGTAACCGCGGTAGGCGCCGTTGATGGTGCCGACCCAGTCGGCGCGGTGAGCGGCGAGGTCGCCGGCCCGCATCACGCCGTCGTTGGCCAGCGCGTGCGCCTCGAGTTGGGCGGCCAGCTCTCCGCGGTAGAACGCCTCGCCGCTGGTTGCTGCGATCTTCTCGAGCGTGGCGGACTGCTCGGTAAACCGAAACCGCTCACCGGGTTTCGGCGCCCGCCCGGCGGGCATGAAGGCCGCGGCGAAGCCGGGCTGATTTTCGAACAGCGGTATCTGCGCCGCCCATTGCGCGGCGACGGTCGGCGACACTAGAAAGCCGTTGTGGGCGTAGCGGATTGCGGGCTCGAAGAGCCTTTCAAACGGGAGCCTGCCGAACTTGGCGTGCAGTTCGGTCCACGCCGACACCGCGCCGGGCACGGTCACCGCGTTCCAGCCGACCGCGGGAACGGCGTTGCCGCCGAAGTACTCCGGGGTCCAGGCCGCGGGCGAACGGCCAGACGCGTTGAGACCGTGCAATTGCCGGCCGTCCCAGACGATGGCGAAGGCGTCCGAACCGATGCCGTTGGACACCGGCTCCACCACCGTGAGGGCGATGGCGGTGGCGATCGCCGCGTCCACCGCGTTTCCTCCGTCGGCAAGCATCCGAAGCCCCGCCTGGGCGGCCAGCGGTTGAGACGTGCACACAACGTTTTCGGCCAAGATGGGCGTCCGCGGCCAGGCGTAAGGGAAGTTCCAATCGAAAGGTGCGGTCACCTTCGCGAGCGTAACGCTACGGCGATATTCGGCGCTCAAAGTCAAGTGGTTAATGCAATTCTGCTTAGGCGGCTTGGTCGATGAGGGCGGCCAGGCGTTGGGCGGGGGTGTCGAGATCCAGGGTGGGTCGGGGGCGCTGGTTGAGAGTGTCTTGGATGCGTTTGAGATCGGCTTTGGTGTGCACGCGCAGCTCGGTGCCCTTCTCGAACCAGAACCGCAGGAGCCGGTTGGTGTTCTCGTTGGTGCCGCGTTGCCAGGGTGAGTGGGGGTCGCAGAAGTAGACCGGTGCCTGCAGTTGCAGGTTGATGTCGCGCCAGTTGGCCATCTCGGCGCCCTGGTCCCAGGTGATGGTGCGGCGCAGATGGGCCGGCAACTCGCTCATTGCTTCGATCATGGCCGTGGCCACCGACTCGGCGGTGTGATCGGTGGGCAGGTGCAACAAGATGGTGAAGCGGGTGCTGCGCTCCACGAGCGTGCCGATCGCACTGGTGCATCCGGCGCCCAGGATCAGATCGCCTTCCCAGTGCCCAGGCACGGCGCGGTCGGCGGCCTCGGGGGGACGCTCACTGATGGTGAAGACATCGTTGAACTTCCCCCGGCGTTCGATCTGGCCGCGGGGTTTGCGGGCCGTCCGCTTGGTCGACAAGCGCTTGTTCAGGTCGGCGCGCAGTTGGCCACGGCCTTGGACGTAGAGGCACTTGTAGATGGTTTCGTGGCTCACCCGTACCAGCGTGTCATCGGGGTGATCGCGGGCCAAGACGTCGGCGATCAGCTTGGGGCTCCAACCGTCGTCCATCCAGGTCGCGATGCGGGCGCACAACCCGGCGTCGTTGAGCTTGAACTGCTTGGGCCGCTTGGCATTCTGGGCGGCGCGGGAGTGGGCTAACCCGGCGTGGTAATCCCCGTCGGGATTGCGGTTACGTTTGAGCTCTCGGGATATGACGCTCGGCTCGCGGTCGAGCTGACGGGCGATCTCGACCTGTTTGAGGCCCTGGTCCCGACCTCGCATGATGGCCAGGCGTTCATCGAAACTGAGCCGATGCCCGGGCCCGCCCGGCCGGTCACGATCACCTGGTTCGGCCAGACCGGTATCCGAGCCCGTCCCACTTCGTAGTTGCATCGATCCAGCGTCATGCCACCACTTCCAGCCGGTCTGGATCGACACACCGACCTGATGGCCCGCTTCGCGAAGCGACTCTCCCGAACACACCCGATCGAAAAACTCTCGCCGCATCGAACGCGGATAAGCCACAGCCACCTGCAACCTCCTTAAGAATGGAAATTGCACTGACCGTATGAATCTGCCGCGTGATATCTCGCCGTGGCGTTTCCCCGCAAGCGGGCGGTGCCCCCAGCTCGCGGCTCAAAACGTCCGGCGCTCAGGCCGTCAGCAGCGGCGCCATCCAGGTGAGCTCGGCAGGCAGCTGCGAACTCCAGAACTCTCCGTTGTGCCCGCCGGGTGAGAAACCGCCCGCGGGCGGATGGGGCAGTTGCGCAATGAACTGCTTGGTCGCGGCGTAAAACGGATCGCTGTCACCGCAATCGATCCGAATGGGAATCGACGCCAGCGCGGGCATGCCGAACACCGAGTTCGCCGCGAAGTCGTCCGGCCCGTCGAACGCACCCGGCGCAGCCGCGCCGGAGGAGAGCCACAGGGCGGGGCTGACCGCGCAGATCGCCGCGGTACGTGCCGGGCCCAGCCGACCGCCGAGCAGCAAGGCGCCGTAGCCGCCCATCGACCAGCCCAGGAACGCGACCCGCGAGGTGTCCAGGTCCTGGGTGCTCAGCATCGGGATGAGCTCGTCGAGCACCATGGCCCCGCTGTCCTCGCCGGAGGCCCGCTTGTGCCAGTAACTGCCGCCGCCGTCCACGGCCACCACCGCAAAGGGCGGCAGCCCCGCGTTGACGGCCTGCGCCAGGCCCTGTTCGACGCCGCCGGCCATCACCGTGGATGCGTCACTGCCCTTGCCGTGCAGCGCGATCACGGGTCGCAGCGCCTTGGTCTGGCCTGGCGGACGCGCGATGGCCCAGTTGGTGTTGATCCCGCCGCGCGCCGCCGAGACGAACGAACCCGTCACCATGGTGGGCGCCGGCTGACCCGGGGGAGCCGGCGCCAGAGGTGCGGTCGGCGGCGGCGCCAGCGGCGCCTGGGTGCCAGCCGGAGAAAGCGGCATGGCCTGAGAGGGTCGGGGCCTGAACAGGATGTCGAGCCCATACGTGCCCAGGGCGCCCGCGGCGGCGCTGGCACCGAGGCCCAGCAGCGCACGGCGGCTCAAGTCGGGCATGCGGGCCATCATGCCAGGCCGTTTGGCCGAAATGGCAATGCAGTACCACTTTGACTGGCACGATGGCTACTCGTGACGGCAGCGGTCACTCCTAAGGGAGAACGTCGACGGTATGCGCTCGTGAGCGCCGCCGCCGAGCTGCTTGCCGAAGGTGGGTTCGAGGCGGTGCGGCACCGCGCGGTCGCTCGGCGGGCCGGACTGCCGCTGGCGTCCACCACGTATTACTTCTCGTCCCTTGACGATTTGATCGCACGCGCCGTCGAACACATCGCGATGATCGAGGTGGCGCAGCTGCGGTCGCGGGTTTCCGCCCTTTCGCGCCGGCGTCGCGGACCCGAGACCATCGCCGAGGTGTTGGTCGACCTGCTTGTCGGAGACGTGTCCAGCCCCGGACTCAGCGACCAACTGATTTCGCGCTACGAACGACACATCGCGTGCACCCGGCTGCCCGCGTTGCGCGAGACGATGCGTCGCAGCCTTCGGCAGCGCGCCGAGGCCGTGGCCGAGGCCATCGAGCGATCGGGCCGCACGGTGCACATCGAGCTGGTGTACACGTTGATCTGCGCGGTCGACGGTTCGGTGGTGTCCGCCTTGGTCGAGGGCGGCGATCCTCGCGCGGCGGCGCTGGGGACGGTGGTGGATCTCATCGACGTGCTCGCGCCCATCGATCAGCGGCCGGTTCGGTCGGCGGGCAGGGACGGCGTCACGATGTACCCCGTGGCGAAGTCGCCGTAAATCGTCACATCCGCCGGGCAACGCTGCGCGTACAACGCCACATAGGCGCAGACGACGGCGTCGACCGGGTCTTCGGCGCGGCGCAGCTCGCTCTTCCGCTGCGCGTTGGTTACGCGCTGGCGCAACCGACCCCAATCGTCGTGGCCCGCCACGTGCAAGGGCACCGCGGCCCGCGCGAGCTTCTCGATGCCGTCCATCAGCAGGAGCAGCTCGGACTTGAGCTGGTCGACGTCGCGGCCGGGCTTGGCCTTGTACTTGAGCGTTCGCGCCAACCGGAACAACACCACGGTTGCCGGATGTGGGTAGACCTCGATGGCGCGGCGTGGCGCGGCTGATCGTGGATCCATGTCAAGCCCCATCGCCCGTGCCAATCGCGCCGCACGCGGCCCGTCGGCGAATTCCGGTTTTGCGGTGTTGGCCGGGTGTGCGCCGGCCTCGAACCTGCGGAAGTCGCGGTTGAGCGCCGCTTCGGCGGGACGCTGGCCGGTCGGGTTGGTCACCACCAGCGGCGCGTCGAAGGCGACCAGGCAATCCCCCTGCACATAGGGCGACAACGCGGCGAGCACCGCGGCGTCGTCGCCGGCGGCGCCGATGCGCACGAGGCGGCCCCCGGCGTCGACGACTGCCACCCCGGTGGGATTGCGCCCGGCCCAGGCGAGATCGACGCCGGCGAAGTACATCCTGCCCAGCGTATGGCGCCGCTAGCTGTCAATGTGACCGCAAACCGGCCAGCGGGGGAAGCCGATCGTAAGCTCTATGTCTGTGAGCATTCCGAACGTCCTGGCCGCCCGGTACGCCAGCGCGGAAATGGTCGCGATCTGGTCGCCGGAGGCCAAGGTCGTCGCGGAGCGCCGGCTGTGGCTGGCGGTGCTGCGGGCGCAGGCCGAGCTCGGTGTCGACGTTCCGCAGGACGCCATCGCCGACTACGAGCGGGTGCTCGAGGACGTCGACCTGGCGTCGATCGCCGAGCGCGAGCGAGCGCTGCGCCATGACGTCAAGGCCCGCATCGAAGAGTTCAACGCGCTGGCCGGTCACGAGCACGTGCACAAGGGCATGACCAGCCGCGACCTGACCGAGAACGTGGAGCAGCTGCAAGTCCGGCGGTCCCTGGAATTGGTCTTCTCCCATGGAATCGCGGTGGCGGCGCGGCTCGCCGAGCGGGCGGTGTCCTACCGCGACCTGGTGATGGCCGGCCGCAGCCACAACGTCGCCGCGCAGGCCACCACGTTGGGCAAGCGGTTCGCGTCCGCCGCGCAAGAGACGCTGATCGCGCTGACCCGGCTGCGCGAATTGATCGACCGCTACCCGTTGCGCGGCATCAAAGGCCCGATGGGCACCGCCCAGGACATGCTGGACCTGCTCGACGGTGACGCGGTCAAGCTGGCCGATTTGGAGCGACGCGTGGCCCAGTTCCTGGGTTTCGCAACCGTTTTGACCAGTGTCGGGCAGGTGTATCCGCGTTCGCTCGACCACGATGTGCTCTCCGCCCTGGTGCAACTCGGCGCCGGACCGTCGTCGATGGCCCACACCATCCGGCTGATGGCCGGTCAAGAGCTCGTCACCGAAGGATTCGCGCCGGGTCAGGTCGGCTCGTCGGCGATGCCGCACAAGATGAACACCCGCAGTTGTGAGCGGGTCAACGGGCTGCAGGTGGTGCTGCGCGGTTACGCCTCGATGGCCGCCGAACTGGCGGGGGCGCAATGGAACGAGGGCGATGTATTCTGCTCGGTGGTACGCCGAGTTGCGTTGCCGGACAGCTTCTTTGCGATTGACGGACAGATCGAGACGTTCTTGACCGTGCTCGACGAGTTCGGCGCCTACCCCGCGGTGATCGCCCGCGAGCTGGATCGCTACCTGCCGTTCCTGGCCACCACCAAGGTGCTGATCGCCGCGGTCCGCGCCGGGATGGGGCGCGAGGCGGCGCACCACGTAATCCGCGAACACGCGGTCGCGACGGCCTTGGCCATACGGGAACGCGGCGCGGAGCCCGACCTGCTGGACCGGTTGGCCGCCGACGAGCGGCTGCCGCTGGACCGGGCGGCGCTGGACGCCGCGCTGGCCGACAAGAAGGCGTTCATTGGAGCCGCCGGTGACCAGGTAGACGAGGTGGCCGCGATGGTGGACGCGTTGGTGAGCCGCTACCCGGACGCCGCCAAGTACGCCCCGGGCGCGATCCTGTGACGCTCGCCGGCGCGCTCGCGGGCATCGACTTCACCGATCTGGAAAACTTCGCCAACGGATTTCCGCACGACCTGTTCGCCATCCACCGCCGCGAGGCGCCGGTGTACTGGCACGAGCCGACCGATAACACGCCCGACGGCGAGGGCTTCTGGTCCGTCGCCACGTACGCGGAAACGCTTGAGGTGCTGAAGGATCCGGCGACATACTCATCGGTCACCGGCGGTGGGCGGCCGTATGGCGGCACGCTGCTGCAGGACCTGGCCATCGCCGGTCAGGTGCTCAACATGATGGACGACCCGCGGCATGCGCAGATCCGTCGGCTCGTCAGCTCCGGTCTCACGCCGCGGATGATCCGGCTGGTCGAAGACGATCTGCGGGCCCGGGCGCGCCGGCTGCTGGACGCGGTGGCGCCGGGCGAACCATTCGACTTCCTGGTCGACATCGCCGCCGAACTGCCGATGCAGATGATCTGCATCCTGCTGGGAGTGCCTGAGTCCGAACGGCATTGGCTGTTCGAGGCCATCGAGCCGCAGTTCGACTTCGGCGGTTCGCGCAAGGCGTCGCTTTCCCAGCTATCGGTCGAAGAAGCCGGGTCGCGGATGTATGACTACGGCCGGCAGTTGATCGCGTCGAAGCGAGCTGAGCCGACCGACGACATGTTGTCGGTCGTGGCGAACGCGATGGTCGACGATGCGGATGCGCCGTCGCTGTCGGATCTCGAGCTCTACCTGTTCTTCAGCCTGTTGTTCAGCGCCGGCGCGGAGACGACGCGCAACGCGGTCGCCGGTGGGCTGCTCGCGCTGGCCGACCATCCGGAGCAACTACGGGCGCTGCGTGCGGACCTCGACGCGCTGCCGACCGCGATCGAGGAGATCGTGCGGTGGACGTCGCCGTCGCCGTCCAAGCGGCGCACCGCCACGCGCGACGCCGCACTCGGCGGACGGTCGATCGAAGCGGGACAGAAGGTTCAGATCTGGGAGGGCTCGGCGAATCGTGACGCCGGCGTATTCGAGCGCGCCGATGAATTCGATATCGCTCGAAAGCCAAACCCGCACTTGGGGTTCGGCCAGGGCGTGCACTACTGCCTGGGCGCCAATCTGGCCCGGCTGGAACTGCGGGTGCTCTATGAAGAGCTGTTTTCGCGGTTCGGCGCGGTGCGGGTTGTCCAACCGGTGGAATGGGCTCGCAGCAATCGGCACACCGGCATCCGGCACCTGATTGTGGAACTCCTCGCGTAGCGGTGACGATCCGATGCTCCTCGGCCGGGTCCTGCTACACACCGCGAATCGAGATGCCGGCCGCCCGCAACTCGAGCGTGGCCAGGGCCCGGATGGTGGCCGGATCCTCCCGGCGCCACCCACCGACCGGATCCGCGCTGATCGCTGCGAGCTTGCCAGGCGGCCGGTTTGTCAATGCCCGCAGGGCGAGCAGCTGCTCACCGGCCGGCGTCGCGACCAGAGCGCTCACCGTCAATTTGCGTCGAAAGAACCGCAGTCGCAAGAAGAGCCACGGTACGTCTGCTACCAGGATCGGGACTGCGGCCACGGCCATCGCGAGGAGGACCGCCAGCCAGCTCGCCGTGGAATCCAGGTCATGGCCCGCGCCCGCGAGATCCAGCGCGGCCTGGCTGGCGGAGTCCAGCGGCTTGCTGACCGCGTCCCCCACCAGGGGGATGCGCTGGGCGCCGTGGCCGGCCGACGCCAGATTGCCGGCGATGCCGTGCGCCGCGCTCTCGACCTGCCGTCCGGCCTCGGCGATCGTCGACACCGCGTCGTAGACCGCCAGGCCGATGAGCAGCCAAATGGCGGTCCACATGATGACGGCGAAGTCGCTGAGCAGCTGGGCCATCAGCCGGCCGGGTCTGGTGGAGTAGGGCAAGAACCGCGTGGTCATAGCTCGATCCCAGCACAGCTCCTCCACATCCGTGCCGTTCTCGGGTGCCCGATAGGCTGACCCGATGCGCTCCGCACTGTCCGAATACCAGCACCTGGCCAGCGGCAAGGTGCGCGAGATCTACCGTGTCGACGACGAACACCTGCTGCTGGTCGCGACGGACCGGATCTCGGCGTACGACTACGTCCTCGACAGCACGATCCCGGACAAGGGCCGCATCCTGACCGCGATGAGCGTCTTCTTCTTCGGTCTGGTCGACGCCCCCAATCATTTGGCCGGCCCGCCGGATGACCCGCGCATCCCCGACGAGGTCCTGGGCCGTGGCCTGGTGGTGCGGCGGCTGGACATGCTCCCGGTGGAATGTGTGGCGCGCGGCTATCTCACCGGGTCGGGCTTGCTGGACTATCAGGCGACCGGGAAGGTCTGCGGTATCACCCTGCCGCCCGGTTTGGTCGAGGCCAGCAAGTTTTCCGAACCGCTGTTCACGCCGGCCACGAAAGCCGCGTTGGGGGACCACGATGAGAACATCTCGTTCGGCAGGGTGATCGAGTTGGTGGGCGGGGTTCGCGCCAACCAGCTGCGCGACCGCACACTGCAAACCTATGTTCAGGCCGCCGATCACGCCTTAACGAGGGGAATCATCATCGCCGACACCAAGTTTGAGTTCGGCACCGACCGCGCCGGCAACCTGCTGCTGGCCGACGAGATCTTCACTCCCGACTCCTCGCGATATTGGCCGGCTGCGGATTACCGGGTTGGCGTGGTGCAGAACAGCTTCGACAAGCAATTCGTGCGCAACTGGCTCACCAGCCCCGAGTCCGGCTGGGACCGCCACGGCCCGCAACCACCACCGCCGCTGCCGGACCACATCATCGATGCCACCAGGGACCGCTATATCGATGCCTACGAACGCATTTCCGGCTTGAGTTTCGGCGACTGGATCGGCGCATGACGGAAACGCGCGCCGGCACCCGCAACCGGGTTGGGGTCCCTCCCTCTGGGGGCGTGCCCCCGGTACCGCCTGTCGCCAAGCGGCAGGAGACTCGACGCGAGCATCACGGGGACGTCTTCGTCGACCCCTACGAATGGCTGCGCGACAAGTCCGACCCCGAAGTCATCGCCTACCTCGAGGCGGAAAACGACTACGCCGATCAGATGACTGCCGATCTTGAACCGTTGCGGCAGAAAATCTTTGATGAGATCAAGGCGCGCACCAAGGAGACCGACCTGTCGGTGCCCACGCGCCAGGGCGACTGGTGGTATTACGCGCGCACCTTCGAAGGAAAGCAGTACCGGGTCCAGTGCCGTTGTCCGGTGAGCGATCCCGATGACTGGAATCCGCCGATCCTGGAAGAGGACACCGAAATACCCGGCGAGCAAATCCTGCTCGACTCGAACGCCGAAGCGCAGGGCCACGAGTTCTTCGCGCTCGGGGCCGCCACGGTCAGCCTGGACGGAAATCTGCTGGCATACTCCGTCGATATCGTCGGCGACGAGCGCTATACGCTGCGATTCAAGGACTTACGCACCGGCGAGCTGCATCCGGACGAGATCGCCGACATCGGGGCGGGGGCGACGTGGGCGGCGGACAACCGCACCGTGTACTACCTGACCCTGGATGCGGCCCACCGCCCCGACAAGGTCTGGCGCTACCGCGTGGGCTCCGGCGAGCCGTCGGAGTTGGTCTATCACGAGGCCGACGAACGGTTTTGGCTTGGCGTGGGGCTCACCCGTAGTGAGGCCTATGTCTTCATCGCATCGGGTTCGTCCATCACCTCTGAGTTCCGCTATGCCGATGCCGCCGATCCGCACGCACAGTTCACCGTTGTGCTGCCACGTCGCGAAGGCGTCGAGTACGCGGTCGAGCACGCGGTGCTCGGCGGGCAGGACCGGTTCCTGATTCTGCACAACGAGGACGCGGTGAACTTCACGCTGACCGAAGCGCCGGTCAGCGACCCGACACGGCAGCGCACGCTGATCCCGCACCGCGACGACGTGCGGCTCGACGGGGTGGATGCCTTCGCCGCCCATTTGGTGGTCAGCTACCGCCGGGAGGCCTTGCCCCGGCTCCAGGTTTGGGACATCAATTCCGACGGGGAATACGGTGAGCCCGAGGAGATCGCGTTCGACTCCGAATTGATGTCGGCCGGTCCCGCCGGCAACCCGAGCTGGGATGCGCCCAAGCTGCGGATCAGAGCGGGGTCGCTCGTCGTCCCGACGCGGGTATACGACATCGACTTCGCCACCGGCGAACGCACGCTGCTGCGCGAGCAACCCGTCCTCGGCGATTACCGCACGGCCGACTACGTGGAGCGGCGCGATTGGGCGGTTGCGGAGGACGGCACCCGAATCCCGGTGTCGATCGTGCACCGCGTCGGTGTCGAAGCTCCGGCGCCGGCCTTGCTCTACGGCTACGGCGCCTACGAGATCTGCACCGACCCCAGCTTTTCCATCGCTCGGTTGTCGCTGCTGGACCGCGGCATGGTGTTCGCCATCGCCCACGTCCGCGGTGGCGGTGAGATGGGCCGCCCGTGGTACGAGCACGGCAAGTTGTTGGAGAAGAAGAACACCTTCACCGACTTCGTCGCGGTGGCAAGGCACTTGGTCGACACCGGTGTCACCCGGCCGCATCAGCTGGTGGCGCTGGGTGGCAGCGCGGGCGGCCTGCTGATGGGGGCGGTCGCCAACCTGGCGCCGGATCTCTTCGCCGGAATCCTCGCGCAGGTCCCGTTCGTCGATCCGTTGACCACCATCCTCGATCCCTCCTTGCCGCTGACAGTCACCGAATGGGACGAATGGGGAAACCCGTTGCAGGACAAGGATGTCTACTCCTACATGAAGTCGTATTCGCCCTATGAGAACGTCGAGGCCAAGCGGTATCCGGGCATTCTGGCGATGACTTCGCTCAACGACACCAGGGTCTACTACGTGGAGCCCGCCAAGTGGGTGGCGGCGTTGCGGCACGCCAACGCCAACGGCAGTCCGATCCTGCTGAAGACCCAGATGAACGCCGGACACGGCGGGGTCAGCGGTCGCTACAAGGCCTGGCAGGAAACCGCGTTCCAATACGCTTGGCTACTGGCTGTCGCGAGTGGCCACCGCAACGGTGGTGCCCAGCAAGACGATCCCGGCGATGATCCGCAGCGGTAGCTGCGTCGTCATCGATTTGGAAGGGTTCGACGGTAGACCCTATCGGTCACGAAACGACGCGGTCTGGTGTCACCGGCTTCCTCGGCAGAAACGCTGCTGGGATGATTGTGAAGGCCACCAGGGCGACGGACAGCACAAACACCAGGGTGTAGACCTGGGAGAGGTTATGCATCACATGACTGGTGAAATCCGGGGAGAGGGCCTGCCGCGGCAACGCCGACGGGTCAACCGATAGACCGCGCTTGGCGGCGTCTTCCTGCAATGCCGCCACTTTGCCGGCGGCGACCAGGGTTTCGTCGCTAGTGAGTTGATTGGTCAAGATCACTGCCATCAAGGCCGCTCCTATCGAGCCGCCTAACTGCTGGTTGACGCTCACGAGTGTGGTGCCTCGGGCGATCTGATGCGGAGCGAGTGATTGCAGGAGGGCCGCCGAGAGCGGCGTTGTAGTGCAACCCACACCCAGACCTGTGATCGTCAGCCCTGTCAGCAGTATTGGCGAATAGGGAGCCTCCTTAGCCACTCCCCAGGTAAAGATGGCAAGGCCGACTGCCATTACTGGGAGGCCAATCAGCACTATCTTGCCCGATCCATATCTGTCCATGTACGCGCCCGCGAGCGGCAGGGTTATCAGGGCGCCGAGTCCCACCGGCGCCAAATGCAGCCCAGCCTGCATGGGCGTCTGATGCAATACAAGCTGGAAGTAGCTCGGTATGAGCAGCGTGGCGCCGACCGAGGCGGCGGCGAAGATCAGAAGTGTCACGTTGACTTCGGTGACCACCGGATTCTTGAACAGCCGAAGGTCGATGAGCGGGTGATCCGTGCGGAACCGGGCGTGCAAGACAAAGCCGATGATCAGCGCCAGGCCGATGACCGCCGGTATCAACACGTAGCGGTCCGCTATCGTGTGTCGTCCAGGGATGGACGACACCCCACACAAGAAGATCGCCACTCCGGGCGACAACAGCAGCAGGCCAGTGACATCGAGCGCTTCCGTCGGGGCCGGCTGGTCTTTCTTGAAGAGGATCGCTGCGAGGACGACCGTGACCAGCCCTATCGGCAGATTCACGAGGAAGATCCACTTCCAGCCGTACGAGTCGATCAACCAGCCGCCCAATATAGGTCCACCGATTGGCCCAAGCAGAATCGGAACTCCTCCGACCGCCATCAAGCGACCGACCCGCTTTGGGCCCGCCTCGCGAGTCAAGATCGTCCAGCTCAGCGGCAAGAGCATGCCGCCACCAATACCTTGGAGAACCCGAAAAATAATCAGCAGCAATATGTTTGGTGCTACCGCACACAGCAGGGAGCCAAGCGTGAACGACAGAATCGAGCCCATGAAAAGTCGTTTGGTGCCGAACCGGTCGGCTGCCCACCCGGTAATCGGGATCACGGTCGCGAAGGCCAGCATGTAGCCGGCCATCGTCCACGAGACGATGGCCTGGGTGGACCCGAACTGATCGATGAAGGTGCGTTGCGCTACGGCGACGACGGTGTTGTCAACAATCGCCATGATGCAGGCGAGCCCGCAAACGCCGGCAATCCGGAGGAGTGCGACGTCCAGCTTGTCGGGGTAGTCGGGTGCGTCGTCATTGTGTAACGCTCCGGTGTCAGTGGTGGGCACCGGAGCGTCAGGCAAGTCGGAATAGGCTTTCTGCATCGTCTCGCCGAGCATAGCGAGATAGGTACCCGTCCGCGGACTCTTTTAGGCGTTTGGCCCCGCCAGGGCCGCTGACCCGCTGGACGGTGCGTTGCGTGGTCGGTCCGGCAACGTCCCCTTCGCGCATCGACCGGTCCGGTAAACGGTTCAAGACCTCACACCACTTAGGGATTCGACGGGCAGAGTGAGCGTGGCGGCGTATTGGTGATCCAATACCCGTAACTGCCGTCGACGCTGGTATTTCGCCTAGGTGGGCGTTGCTGATGAGCGTCCGGCCGCTCGCAGCCGTTCGCCTATCGCAAGCTCGCCGCCGCACTGGCTCTCGGGGGGCTCGATGAGCGAATTGGGGCTATTCACCTGCCGTTAGAGTCGCCGGCTTCTTCGGCAGGAATGACGCCGGAATGATCGTGGATAACACCAATACGACCGCACAGACAAATACCGCCGTATAGGCGTGGGAGAGGTCGTGCACCACATCCGTCCAAAAGCCGGTGCCCAGCGCCTGCCGTGGCATTGCGGACTGATCGACCGGCACCCCGCTGACAGCGGCTTTCTGCTGTAGTGCTGCCAGCTTGTTCGCCGCGACAATGTTTTGACTTCGGTTGAACTGATTGGTCAGGATCATCGACATCAGCGCGGTGCCCATCGACCCGCCGACCTGATGGCTGACGCTCATCAGCGTCGTTCCCCGGGCGATCTGGTGCGGGGACAGCGCCTGCACCGCGGCGACGGACAGCGGCATCATGGTGCACCCCATGCCGAGCCCCATGATCGCCAGGCCGATCAGCAGCGTGGGTTGGTAGTCGGCCTGCCTGGCGACGCCGATGGCGAAGGTGCCCAGGCCTGCGGTGATCAGCGCGATACCGACCAGCACGATCTTGCCGGGCCCCTGTCGGTCCACCAACGGCCCGGTAAGCCGCATGGTCAGCATGGCGCCGAGCCCCTGGGGGATCATGCGCAGGCCCGCCTGCATCGGCGTCTGGTGCAGCACCTGCTGGAAGTAGCTCGGCAGCAGTAGGCCGGCGCCGAAGAAGGCGGTGGCGAATACCAGCATCGTCACATTGGCGTGGGTGAGCACCGGGTTACGAAACAACCGCAGATCGATGAGGGGATGATCGGCGCGGTGCCATGCGTGGGCGACAAACGCGGCGATCAACGCCACGCCGATGCTCGCCGGTATCAGCACGTGGCGATCCGCCACGGTGCCGCGGCCCGGGATCGATGACACCGCGAACAGGAAAGTGGCCAGGCCGGGTGACAGCAGCAGCACGCCGACGAGGTCGAAGGTTTCCGACCGCGCCGGGTGGTCCCGGGCAAACATGATCGCCCCGAGCACGATCGTAACCAGCCCGATCGGCAGGTTGATCAGGAAAATCCACCGCCAGCTGGAGGTGCCGATGAGCCAGCCGCCCAGGATCGGGCCACCGATCGGGGCAAGCAGCATCGGGATGCTCAGGATCGACATCAGGCGACCCAGCCGCCGTGGGCCCGCTTCACGGGTCAAGATCATGAAACTCAGGGGCAACAGCATGCCGCCGCCGATGCCTTGAGCCACCCGAAAGACGATGAGCTGCACGATATTTGCGGCCAGAGCACACAGTAGGGAGCCCAGCGTGAAGGCCAGCACGGAGCCCAGGAAAAGTCGTTTGGTGCCGAACCGGTCGGCTGCCCACCCGGTGATCGGTATCACCGTCGCCAACGCCAACGTGTAGCCGGTCATCGTCCATGCGACGACGGCCTGTGAGGACGCAAATTGGTCGATGAAGGTGCGCTGCGCGACGCTGACGACGGTGACGTCCACGATCGCCATCACCGTGGCCAGGATGCACACGCCGGAAATCCGCAACAGTCCGGCGTCCAGCTTGTCGGGATAGTCCCGCTCACCCGCGCCCGGCTGCGGGGCGGGAGAATAGGGCAGCGGAATGTCGGCCGCTGCGTACGGGGCCTGATCCATGGCGTTGCTTAGCATATCGAACCGATTACCCCCGTCACCGCCGGCAGTCCCGTGGCGCGCGGCGCGGATGGGCAGGACCCGCGGCCCGGCGGTATCGATATACGCCTGCCGTCTGCGTGTCCTTCACCGTTCCGACACCTGAGATCGTCAAACTGCGGGTGTGGCTGGAAAATTGATCGTCTCAGTCTCGGGGATAGGCGAACGCACCCTGACTGACGTCGAGGCGTTCTGCGCGCAAATGGATGCCCGCAACGTGCCGGTGTCGCTGTTGGTGGCACCCCGGCTCAGTGGCGACTATCGACTCGACCGCGACCCGCGCACGGTCGACTGGCTGACCGACCGGCGGTCCGGCGGCGACGCCATCGTGCTGCACGGCTATGACGACGCGGCCACCAAGAAGCGCCGCGGTGAATTCGCCATCCTTCGGGCCCACGAGGCCAACCTGCGGCTGATGGCCGCCGACCGGGTGCTCGAGCACCTCGGGCTGCGCACGCGGCTGTTCGCGGCACCCGGCTGGGTGGTGTCCCCGGGCGTCGTCAAGGCATTGCCGGACAACGGTTTTCGGATGCTCGCCGACCTGCACGGCATCACCGACCTGGTTCGGCAGGCCACCGTACGCTCCCGCGTATTGGGCATCGGTGAAGGCTTCCTCACCGAACCGTGGTGGTGCCGGATGGTGGTGCTGTCCGCCGAGCGGATAGCCCGCCGCGGCGGGGTGGTGCGGGTCGCCGTCGCCGCTCGCCACCTGCGCAAACCGGGCCCGCTGCAGGCGATGGTGGACGCCGTCGATCTGTCGTTGATGCACGGCTGCGCACCAACGGTCTACCGCTGGCGGCGCGACAAGGCGATTCTCGACGCGGCCTGACCACGCGTCACCTCAACTCGCCCGGCACTACCCTGGTCCGACATGAGTGATTCTTCGGCCGCGGGCTTCGGCGCCGACGCGATCGTCGTCGGGGCGGGGCTGTCGGGCTTGGTGGCCGCCTGCGAGTTGGTGGACCGTGGCGTGCGGGTGCTGATCGTCGACCAGGAGAGCAGCGCCAACCTGGGTGGGCAGGCCTTCTGGTCGTTCGGCGGTCTGTTCTTCGTCGACAGCCCCGAACAGCGCCGGCTGGGGATTCGGGACAGCCACGAACTCGCCCTGCAGGACTGGCTCGGTACCGCGGCTTTCGACCGGCCCGAGGACTACTGGCCACGTCAATGGGCGCACGCGTATGTCGATTTCGCCGCCGGGGAGAAACGCAGTTGGCTGCGTGACCGTGGCCTGAAGATCTTTCCGCTGGTGGGCTGGGCCGAACGGGGCGGGTACGACGCGCAGGGGCACGGCAATTCGGTGCCCCGCTTCCACATCACCTGGGGCACCGGGCCTGCCCTGGTCGAGATCTTCGCGCGTCAGCTGCGCGACCGCTCGGCGGTGCGATTCGCGCACCGCCACCAGGTCGACGAGTTGATCGTCGAGGGCGGGGTGGTGACCGGCGTCCGGGGGACGGTGCTGGAACCCTCGGCCGTACCAAGGGGCGTGCCGTCGTCACGAAAGCCCTTGGGGCAATTCGAGTTCCGCGCATCCGCGGTGATCGTCACCAGCGGCGGCATCGGCGGCAACCACGAGTTGGTGCGTAAGAATTGGCCGAAGCGGATGGGCCGCATACCCGAGCAGTTACTCAGCGGGGTGCCCGCTCACGTAGATGGCAGGATGATCGGCATTTCCCAACAGGCCGGTGCGCGGGTGATCAATCCGGACCGGATGTGGCATTACACCGAGGGCATCACCAACTACGACCCGATCTGGCCGCTGCACGGAATCCGCATCATCCCGGGGCCGTCGTCGCTGTGGCTCGACGCGAGCGGCAAGCGGTTGCCGGTGCCGCTTTACCCGGGTTTCGACACCCTCGGCACGCTCGAACACATAACCAAATCCGGTTATGACTACACCTGGTTTGTGTTGAACGCCAGGATCATCGAGAAGGAATTCGCGCTCTCCGGACAAGAACAGAATCCCGATCTGACGGGGCAGAGCGTGCGGGAGCTGCTGCGTAATCGGGCGCGCTCCGGGCCGCCGGGACCGGTGCAGGCGTTCGTCGACCGGGGAGTGGATTTCGTGAGCGCAAACTCGCTGCGGGAGTTGGTCACCGGAATGAACAAGCTGCCCGACGTGGCCCCGCTGGACTACGCCACGGTAGAGGCCGAGGTGACCGCCCGCGACCGCGAGGTGGCCAACAAGTTCAGCAAGGACGGCCAGATCACCGCAATCCGCGCGGCCCGCGGCTACCTGGGCGACCGGTTGGGCCGGGTGGTGGCACCCCACCGCCTGACCGATCCGAAGGCGGGGCCGATGATCGCGGTCAAGCTGCACATCCTGACCCGAAAGACTCTGGGCGGCATAGAAACGGACCTGGCCGCCCGCGTCCTGAGGGCCGACGGCACGCCGTTGAACGGGCTGTACGCCGCGGGCGAGGTGGCCGGCTTCGGCGGGGGCGGTGTGCACGGCTACCGCGCACTGGAAGGCACGTTCCTGGGCGGTTGCATCTTCTCCGGGCGGGCCGCCGGCCGCGGCGTCGCCGACGACATCGCCTAGCTCGGCGTTTCGAGCGAGCAGACGCAGAATCGCACTGTTCGACGTGAAATCGTGCGATTTTGCGTCTGCTCGCGGTCAGAACTGGACCGCGTCCTCCTCGGGCAACACCTGGAAATCGGTGGTGGTCATCTCGGTGAGCCGGCCGTAGTAGAGGCCGCGCGCCTCCGGGGCGATGATCCCTTGGTGGATGGGCACCGCGCGCGCCGGCGCCACCGCCCGCAGGTAGTCGACGGCCTCGGAGATCTTCATCCACGGGGCGGCCGCCGGGGTCGCCAAAACGTCCACCGGCTCGTCGGGCACGAACAGCGCATCACCGGGATGCATCAACCTGGCGCGATGGTCGCCGTCGCCGACCAGAAACGAAATATTCTCTATCACAGGGATTTCCGGGTGAATGACGGCGTGTTTGCCGCCGACGGCGCGGACCGTCAGCTCACCGATACGTAGCTCGTCGCCGACGTGCACCGCCTGGCACGGCGCGCCCAGCTGAGCGGTGGTTTGCGGATCGGCGTAGAGCGCGGCGTCCGGGTTGCCCTCGAGCAGCGCCGGCAGGCGGGTGCTGTCGACGTGGTCGGGGTGTTGATGGGTGATCAGAATGGCCGACAACCCCGTGATGCCCTCGAAACCGTGCGCAAAGGTTCCAGGATCGAAGAGCACACGGGTGTGGTCGAATTCTGCAAGTAGACAGGAGTGGCCGAAATGTGTCAGTTGCATGTTTACGATTGTGCCCTGACGGGGGTGATGCCGGTGCGGGTGATCCTGGCGACCATGGTGGTGGTCGGCGGCCTCGCGGCGGCTTCTGTTGTCGTGGTGGGGCCCGCGCATGCCGACCCGCAGGCCTGCCCACCCGTGTGCGACCAGATCCCCGACTCCGCGTGGATCCAGCGACGCGCCGTGCCACTCGACCCGGTTTACGGCTGGCCCGCGCTGGCGGGCCAGGCGGTGCAAGTGACCGGCGCGGCGCCCGGCCCTCGCTTCCGGTTCGAGGAGCTGTGCGCCACGCCGCCGGCGCCGCGCGACCCGCGCGACTCGGCGGTCGTGGCACGCGCCACGGTGACCCACCCGGACGGGCAGTGGCAGCTGCAGGCCCAGATCCTGCACTGGCGCGGCGATACGGCCAGCGGTGGCGCCATCGCGGCGTCGGTGTTCAGCAATGCCGTCGCCGCGCTGCGCTCCTGTCAGCAACGGGTGCCGCTGCAGTCACCGTCGATCACCAGCGACGAACCGAACCGGATGGCCGCGGTGATCAGCGGTCCGGTCGTCATGCACACCTACCTGATCGCCCACCCGGCCAGCAGCACGATCAGCGAGCTCACGCTCTGGTCGTCGGCGCCGCCGCAGGTTCCGTGGCCGGCGATGGCCGACGACCCGGTGTTGAACGCCATGACCGCACCCCTGTGCGAGGCCTACATTGCCTCGTGCCCGTAGCGGCCGAGCTGCACTTTCGCCGGTAGAGTTGGCGCGGAAACAAACCTGAGGAGGAGCGCCGGTGGGCCGGGTAGTCGTTCATGTGATGCCCAAAGCGGAGATTCTCGACCCGCAGGGTCAGGCGATCGTCGGCGCGCTGGGCCGACTCGGTCATCCGGGGATCTCAGATGTCAGACAGGGCAAGAGATTCGAACTCGAAGTGGACGACACCGTCGACGATTCGGTGCTCGCCGACATAGCGGAGACGTTGTTGGCGAACACCGTGATCGAGGACTGGACGATCAGCCGGGAGACCCGGTGACGGCACGAATCGGCATCATCACCTTTCCCGGGACCCTGGACGACGTCGACGCCGCCCGGGCGGCGCGGCGGGTCGGCGCCGAGGCGGTCAGCCTGTGGCATGCCGACGCCGACCTCAAGGGCGTCGACGCCGTGGTGGTGCCCGGCGGTTTCTCCTATGGCGACTACCTGCGGGCGGGGGCGATCGCCAGGTTCGCCCCGGTGATGGGCGAGGTTGTGGCCGCCGCGCGGCGTGGCATGCCGGTGTTGGGCATTTGCAACGGGTTTCAGGTCCTGTGCGAGGCCGGGCTGCTGCCGGGGGCGCTGACCCGCAACATCGGCTTGCACTTCGTCTGCCGCGACGTGTGGCTGCGGGTGGCGTCGACGTCGACGGCGTGGACGTCGCGTTTCGAGCCCGGCGCGGACCTGCTGGTGCCGCTGAAGTCCGGCGAGGGCCGCTACGTGGCCCCCGCGGACGTCGTCGAGGAACTCGAGGGCGAGGGCCGGGTGGTGTTCCGTTACCACGACAACCCCAACGGCTCGCTGCATGACATCGCCGGGGTCAGCTCGGCCAACGGTCGCGTCGTCGGACTGATGCCGCATCCCGAGCACGCCATCGAAGCGCTGACCGGCCCCTCCGACGACGGCTTGGGCCTGTTCTATTCGGTGTTGGACGCGGCGCTTTCGGTCTAGGCGGAAACCCCTGCGACGGCGCGTAATTCGGCGAACGATGCGCTGATGGCGTCCGTCGCCTCGTGCGGGTCGTCGAACGTCCGGTCGTCGGTGAGCACGGCGACGCCGAGCTGGTCGACGTAGCTCCACACGGTGATATTGACCGGGGCGCCCGGCGATAACACCCCGGTCGAGTAGATCTCGCTGACCGCCGCGCCGCCGAAGTGGCCGCGCTCACGCGGGCCCACCACGCTGGAGACCGCGACGTTCATCAGCTTGTTCGGCGCATCGCGCCGTCCCAGCCACCGGAAAGCGGCCGGCGCAACGGCGGTCGGCAGGTAGGCCATCAGCCGGCCGTAGAGTTGCGGGCCGAGAATCTCGTGGTCTTCTTTGGCAATCCGGGTCGCCAGCGCCACCAGCCGTGCCCGCTCGGCGGGATCGGCGACGTGAACCGGCAGCGAAATCATCAGACCGCTGATCTCATTGCCCGTGATGCGGTCCGACTTGTCCGTGGCCGTAGGCACCGATGCGATGAGCGGCCGGCCGGCCGCGCCGTCATAGGCCAACAACAGCGTGCGCAACCCGCCGGCGGCCGTCGCCAGTATCAGGTCGTTGACCGTTATGCCCAGCGCCTTGGCTGTCGCCTTGACGTCGGCCAGCGGCAGTGTCGCGCTCGCGAACCGCCGGCGGGGCGACACGACGTGGTTCAGGAACGTCGGCGGCGCGTCGAAGGCGTCGGCCAGATCCGGGTGGTCGCCGCGCTCTTTGGACCGGCGGCGGACCCGCGCCAGCCCGGTGGTTGCGTCCCTGATCAGTCCCGGCAGTTCGGCGATCTGCCGGGCGTGATCGCGTGCCGCGGCGCGCAGCAGGTCGGCGGTCGAGGCGGTGGCACCCGCCTGGTCGTTGTCGCGCTCGTCGGTCGGTGCATCCTTCAGATCCATCGCGCGCGCCAGTAGGTTGACCGAAGCCACGCCGTCGGCCAGCGCATGGTGCACCTTGCCGATCAATGCGAACCGGCCGCCGGCCAGGCCCTCGGCGAAGTGAAACTCCCACAGTGGGCGGCCGCGGTCCAGGGGGGTGGAGGCCACCTCGCCGATGACGGCGTCGAGTTCTCGCCGCCCACCCGGCGCGGGCACCTGCACCCGACGCAGGTGATAGTCGAGGTCAACCTCGCAGTCCTCCTGCCACATCGGGTGATGAAGCTGCCAGGGAATGTCGACGAGCTTGTAGCGCAACGGTTCCAGCAGGTGCAGCCGGCGGCGCACGTGACGGCGGAACTCCTCGAAACCGAACTCGGAGTCGGAGGGCTCGATGACCGCCACCTTCAAGGTGTGCGTGTGCAGGTTGGGCGTTTCGCTGTAGAGCAGCATCGCGTCCATGCCGCCGAGTCTTTTCACATGCCACCTCGCTCCGCTGGCGCCGGCATGGTTGGAATCAGCTTGTGCTGTGGTGGCTTTCGCATGGTATCGCGCCGCAGGCCATCGGTGCTGTCGGTCAGCCGAGGATGGGCAGCCGACGCTGACCGGCCAGTCGCTTGAGCGCTGATTCCATGACCCCACGCACGTGCGCGTCGACCTCGTCGATGTCGGGGTCCTCGCCGAACTGGGCCGTGACGTCGATCGGTTCGAGCACCTCGGTGACGATCTTGGCGGGTAGCGGCAGGTTCGGCGGGAAGATCACGCTGAGTCCGAACGGGAACCCGAAGCTCACCGGCAAGATGTCCATCCGCGCCTTCGTCAGCCCTAACTTGCGTGCCAGCCAGTTGCCGCGGGTCAAGAAGAGCTGGGTCTCCTGGCCCCCGATCGACACGGTGGGCACGATCGGCACCCCGGCTTCGATGGCGGTCCGCACGTAGCCGGTGCGGCCGTTGAAGTCGATGGTGTTGGCGCTGAAGGTGGGTCGGTAGGAGTCGTAGTCGCCGCCGGGGAAGACCAGCACCACGGCGCCCGAATGCAGGGCCGCGGCGGCGTTTTCACGGCTGGCCTCGATGACCCCGAGGCGGCGCAGCCAGCCGTCCAGGGGGCCCATGAACAGGCCGTAATGGGCCAGCGTGTAGACGGGGCGGTCGTAGCCGAACTTTTCGTAGAACGCCGGGGAGAAGATCAACACGTCCGGTGTCAGCATGCCGCCCGAGTGGTTGGACACCACCAGCGCTCCACCGGACGGCGGCACGTTGCCGATGTGGCGCACCTCGGCCCGATACCACCGTTTGATGACTGGTCCGAGGGTCTTGCTGACCTGCTCGGTGAAGGCCGGATCCCATTTGGTGGTCTCGTGGTTGTCGGCCACCTCAACGCCGCTGCCCATCATGGCTCCCCGCTGTCGTGTTCCTGCCAACTGCCATTGATTGCCGGTGTGACGCAGATCTCAAACCTCAGTGGCCGTGCCGCAAATTCTATTCTCTAAAATGGAGAATGTCATAATCGTCTGCTGCCGCGGTTGGGCGACGGCCGGACCTGCCAGCAAAGCGAGCCCGGGCCTGATGCACGGGCGGCGGGACGAGAACGTGAGCCCAGGTTCAGCCGGCGTCGCGCAGTAATGGGTGCGCCGTCGGCAGCTCGACGACCGGACTCAAGGCGTCGAAGAGGTCGGTGGCGTCCGCGATGGTGCGGTCGACGAAGGGGGCGAAATCCTCGAAGGACACGTTCTGACGAATCCAGTGCGACCTGCGCGCGACCACTCCGATCCGCTGTGGATCGGAAGAGCCGTGCACGATCGCGGTGACTTCATGTTCCTCGCGGTTCCACGTGTCAGAGAAATGCACCAGCCAGGGGCGCTCGGTGGCGGGGAAGAAGCAGCCCGGAGTGACCCGAATGATCAGCACATCGCCGTGCGCGGGCGAGATCTCGAGATGGACTTGCAGGCGCCCTGAAGAAGACGTGCGGGCGCTGGTGACGAAGAAGTATTCCCCGTCGTGGTGGCCACGGAAATAGCGTCGCCCACGGGTGCGCAGGTAACGTTCGACCAAGTTCGCGCACATGGATTCGTTCGTCATGAAAACATGCTGCGGCCAGTGGCTTTGGGGATGCTGGGAGACAAGCCACGAGGCACCGAAGAATCTGTTGAGAATCCGCTGAGCGACCGGGCGTTACGGCAGGCGTTCACCGCCGCTCGATGATCGCGGCGCCGGGTGTCGGCGTGGTCCGGGGCAGCGTCACCGAAAACCGGCACCGCTCGGGATGGTAGTGGAACTCCACGACCACGAGGGGCTGTCGTCATCGCTGTAGCTGATCCGTTCGAGCACAAGCACCGGCGAGTCCCGGCGGCAGCTAGGAGTCTGCTGAATTAATCCGCGTGGCGGGGGGTGCTTTGCCTGGGGTTTTCGGGATGATTGGTGGGTGCAGGGTCGATCCGATGATCAGCGTGAATTGTTGGATGCGGAGTCGGTTGCCGGTCATCTTCTGAAGGGCGACAGTGTCTTTGCGTTTTTGGCGGCGCATAGGCATGAGTTGTTTCCCGAGGAGATGTTCGCCGATCTGTTCCCGTCGCGGCGGGGGCGTCCGAGTGTGCCGGCCGAGGTGATGGCCTCGGTGATCACCTTGCAGGCCTTGCACGGTCTGTCCGATAACGAGACCGTCGATGCGGTCACGTTTGATCTGCGCTGGAAGGCGGCCTGCGGGCTGCCGGTGACCGCGCCGGCGTTTCATTCCACGACGCTGACCTATTGGCGACGCCGGCTGGCCGAATCGGATCGCCCGAACCGGATATTCGAGACGGTCAAGACGGTGGTCGCCCAATCGGGGGCGTTGTCGAGAAAGACGCGGCGAGCGTTGGACTCCACGGTCCTCGATGATGCGGTGGCCACCCAGGACACCGTGACCCAGCTCATCGGTGCGATCCGGCGCGTCGGCCGCGAGGTTCCCGGCGCCACTGAGGTCATCGCCGCCCACTGCAGCGCCCATGACTACCGCGATCCGGGCAAACCCACCATCACCTGGGACGACGCTGGCGCCCGAGAGGCATTGGTCGACGCGCTGGTGACCGATGCTCATCGGCTGCTGGGGTATCTGCCCGACCAGCAACTGGGGCCGCGTGGGGCTGAGGCGGTTGCACTGCTGGCATTGGTCGCCGGCCAGGACGTCGAACCGGTCGAGGGCTCTGATGGCACCGACGGACGCTGGCGCATCGCCCGCCAGGTCGCCAGCGATCGGGTGATCTCCACCGTCGATGAGCAGTCCCGTCACGTCCACAAGAGCGTGCAGCGCCGCCAAGACGGCTATAAAGCCCATGTCGCGGTGGAACCCGACACCGGGATCATCACCGACTGCGCCCTGACCCAGGCCAACGGCGCAGCCAACCACGAAGCCACCGTCGGGCTGCAGCTGCTCGATTTGGAGGACACCGCGGTGACGGTGCTGGCGGACTCGGCTTACGGCACCGGTGAATTCCGCGCCGCGCTCGCCGAACGCGGCCACCGTGATCGGGTGAAGTCGGCTCCGCTGCGCCCCGCGGTGCCCGGTGGGTTCACCGTGGATGACTTCCAGGTCGATCACGCCGCCGGCATCGCCGTCTGCCCGGCCGGGCTGAGGCGCCGGATCAGCGCGGCCGGCAATGCCGTGTTCGGGGTGAGCTGTCACGCGTGTGACCTTCGGTCGCGATGCACCACCGCCGCCAAGGGCAAGGCCCTGCGTACCCGACGACACGACGCGCTACAACGATCGGCCCGAGTGGAGTCCCGAAACCCGCAGTGGCTCAACGAGTATCGCCAGCACCGACCCATGGTCGAACGTGCCATCGCCTGGCTGACCCGCGGTAACCGCAAGTTGCGTTACCGAGGTACCGCCAGCAACGACCAGTGGCTGCATCACCGCGTCGCCGCCCTGAACCTACGCACAATGGTCGCGATGGGATTGACCCGCACCGCCGACACCTGGGCGCTGGCCTGACACCAACCGAAGTACTTGCCCGAACCGCTACAAGCTGCCAACCTGACCAATGGCGGGGTGACCTCTTTTGTCGACCTCCGGGTCTGACTTCAAATCAGCGCCACAGAGCGCCGCGAGGCACCCCGCCCCCAAGCACCCGTTATTCAGCAGACTCCTAGGCGATCATCAGGGCCGGCACGCCGCCACGCCGAACTCGCAGATCGGCGGACCCGAGTCGAGCGATCGGGTGGTCATGAGACGTATCAGACGTCCGGTCGGTGGAGGGTAAAGGCCGGCTATCACTCAAACCCGGCAACCCTCGCCGGCCGGAATCCGGGATTATTCTGGTGCCGAATGGTTTTCGCCCACCACAGGAGGGTCAAACGTGGGATTCGCGGTGGAACGGATCGACCATGTCGTGCTGAACTGCTACGACGTCGAGGCCACGGCCGCGTGGTACGAGCGGGTTCTCGGCATGCGGCGAGAGACGTTCGGGCCGTCCGACCGAATCGCTCTGCGCTTCGGGGAGCAGAAACTCAACCTGCGGCCCGTCGGGGCAATGGCCGGCGATCCCGAATGGTTTTCGCCGGTCGAAGCGGCCGGGTCCGAGGACTTGTGCTTCATCACCCGCAGCAGCCCGGACGAGGTGCGCGCCCACATTGCCCACTGTGGAGTGGAAATCATCGCGGGACCGGTGACCAGGACCGGAGCCCTCGGCCCCATGACCTCGCACTACTGCCGCGACGTCGACGGGAATCTGGTCGAAATCGCCGTCTACTGAACCGGTTAGGGTGTCAGAGCGGGTACAACGCCGGTAGGTTCACCACGACCGCCTCTTGGGTGCTGCGCGCGATCACGACCTCCGCCGGTGCGTTGGGGTCGGGGTTTTCCTCCCGGTGCGGCAGATACGGCGGGATGAACACGTAGTCGCCGGGTGAAGTCGAAATACGCACCTCTTGGACGCCGTCGTGAAAGACGAACTCCGGGTGGCCGCTGCGCACGTAGATGGCGGTTTCCGAGTCGCCGTGGTGGTGGTTGGACGAGACGGTGGCCGGCATTGCGTGTGTCTCGCCCATCCACAGCTTTTCGGCCCCGACCGACGCGCCGCTGAGTGCGGCGAAGCGACGAAGTCCCTCCGACTGCGCGGTGTCGGAGCTGATGTCCGACGCCCTGACGTGGTGCACCCGGTTGTGGGTGCCTTCCGGTGTTGTCTCGTCGAAATCTGGATGGAATCCGTCTGCGGTACCCATGAGTCAATTATCGTCCGACGCATCCCGACACGCCTCGAGGAGCCGGAGCCACAGCTCGCTGACCGTCGGGAAGCAGGGCACCGCGTGCCACAACCGGTCGATGGGTACCTGGCCGGCGACGGCGATCGTGGCGGAGTGGAGCATTTCGGCGACCCCGGGTCCAACCAGTGTGACCCCGAGCAGGTGCTGCCGTTCGACGTCGACCACCATCCGCGCCCGGCCGGTGTACCCGTCCGCGTAGAGCTTGGCCCCCATCACCACGTCGCCGATTTCGATGTCGACCGTGCGCACCCGGTGCCCGGCCCGCTGCGCCTGCTGGGCCGTCAGGCCGACCGCCGCGGCTTCTGGATCGGTGAAGAAGGCCTGGGGCACGGCGTAATGGTCGGCGGTGGTGGCATGCCGGCCCCACGGCGCGGTGTCCAACGGAGTGCCCGCGGCGCGCGCTCCGATCGCCGCGCCGGCGATGCGGCCCTGGTACTTGCCCTGATGGGTCAGCAGGGCTCGGTGATTGACATCGCCCGCCGCGTAGAGCCACCCGTCCTCGATGGCCCCCACTCGGCAGGTGTCGTCGACGTCGAGCCAGCTGCCTGGTGCCAGTCCGATGGTCTCCAGCCCGATGTCGTCGGTGAGCGGGGCGCGGCCCGTCGCGAAAAGTACTTCGCTGACGTCCAACTCGGAGCCGTCGTCCAATTCGAGGGATAGCCGGCCGCCGTCGGGCCGGTGCAACGCGCGGACCGATACCCCGACGCGCACGTCCACGCCCGCATCGGCGAGGCCCCGGGCGATGAGTTCGCCCACGAAGGGTTCCATCCGCGGCAGCAGGCCCGAGCCTCGCGCGAGTAGGGTCACCTGTGATCCCAATCCTTGCCAGGCGGTTGCCATTTCGACGCCCACACCGCCGGCGCCTACCACGGCGAGCCGCTCGGGGACGTAGCTGCTGTCGGTGGCTTGGCGGTTGGTCCACGGCCTGGCTTCGTCGATTCCGGGTAAGTCGGGGAGGACGGGCCGGCTTCCCGTGCAGACCACGACCGCGTGCCGTGCGGTCAACGCCGAAGTCTCACCGCCGGGACCGGTGACGGCGACTCGGCGGGCGCCGTCCAGCCGGCCATGGCCGCGTACCAGGGTGGCGCCGATTCCGCTCACCCAGTCGGCCTGTCCGCTGTCGTCCCAGTCGCTGACGTAGCGGTTGCGGCGGCCGAAGACCCCCGCCGCGCTGATCGGCCCGCTGACGGCCTCGCGCGCGCCGTCGACCCGGCGCGCGTCCGAGACCGCAATCACCGGGCGCAGCAGGGCTTTACTGGGCACACAAGCCCAATACGAACATTCGCCGCCGACGAGTTCGCGCTCGACCAGCGCGACGCTCAGGCCCGCCGCGCGGGCGCGTTCCGCGGCGTTCTGCCCGATCGGGCCGGCACCCAGCACGATCACGTCGTACTCCCGTTCGTTGTCCGCTGCCATGGTTGGCGGTCCTCCCGGTGTGTCCATCAGTTGTCGATGAGTGCCTCGGCCAGCTGACGAAGGTCAGCCACCACGAGGTTCGGCTGGGGTAGCCCGGCGACTGGCAGCGGTGGATTGCCGGGGCGTGCGATCAGCGCTGCGCTGAAGCCGACGTTCTGGGCGCCGAGGGTGTCCCACACGTGCGCGGCCACCATCATGCAGTCGGCCGGTGCCACCCCGAGCGTTTCGCACGTGTATCGGTAAACGGCGGGCGCCGGCTTGAAGGCGTGGCAGGCATCGACGCTCAGTTGGTCTTCGAAGAATCGGGCCAGCCCGGAACTCTGCAGCGCCGTAGGCCCGTCCGGGTTGGGCGGCGAATTGGTCAGCGTGACCAGTCGAAATCCGTTGTCACGCAGGGCCGTGAGCCCCTCTACCGCGTCCGGGTGCGCCGGCATGGTGAGCAGCCCCGCCTTCAGGCGGTGCACGTCGTCGTCCGAGACGTCCACGTGGTGGGTATCGCCGACCATGCGCAGCACGCCTTGGGCGAGCGTGGAGAAGTTCACATACCTGTCCGCCAACGTCACGGACATCGAGTACATGACCAGCTGGGCGAACCACTCACGCAGCACCCGTTGGTCGCCGAACAGCTCGGCGAAAAGCGGTGCAAGGGAATCGATATCGATGAGCGTCTCGTTGACGTCGAAAATGAGGACGGACGGTGTGGGCATGGCTAAGCCTCGATCTTCTTCAGGCTGGGAACGTCAGGCCGTAAGTACCCGATCAAACACAAACAAATCAAAGCCATTCCGAGCCACGGCCACCAAAGTGCGGCCACTCCGGCCGTTGTGAAGACGCCGACCGTGATGAACGACCTCATCCGCAACAGCCTGCGCATCCGGTCCGTGAGGTCTTCGTGGGCGGGCCGGTCGACCATTTCGCGGCACAGCGCGAGGTAGGTGATGTTGACCAGAACGAAGACGAACGCATACAAGGCCACGGGCGCGGCGGCGAGCCTGCTGTCGGCGATCCACTCGGTGGTGATCGGGATGAGCGACACCGAAAACAGGTGCGCGAAATTCGACCACACCAGCCGTGGGGTCGCCAGCTCCGCATAGCTGAACAAGTGATGATGGTTCACCCATACGATCGCGATGAACAGATAACTGACGACATAGCTCAGCCCGGTGGGCCATAGCGGTAGCAGGGCGCCGAAGCTGTGGGCGGTCGGCGGCTTGAGTTCCAGCACCAGGATCGTGATGATCACCGCGAACACACCGTCGGAGAACGCCTCTAGCCGGTCCGGACCGGTTTTCCGCGCGGCCACTACGCCTCCTCAGACTGCAACGGGCAGGAGTGCGACTTCGAAGGACACTCTCACGGCATCCCCCCGGTCGGAGCCTTGCCCAAAACCTCGTCGGTGTCGAGTCCACGGTCGACGCCGTGGGGGATGACCGTCTGGCCGGGCTCGAGCTGGAGCCGATTGCCGTCGAGGTAAACGTCGATCTTGTCCGGTTCGAAGGACACCAGGTTGGTCACGCGCGCCACCTCTGGCCAGGCGTTGAGGTAAGACCACGCCGCGCGCTTGCGGCCGCCGATGTCGTAGTAGGAGCAGATCCCCTTGTAGGGGCAAAAGGTCTGCATCTCAACTGGTTTGAGGGCGGACTCGTCGATATCCGCGCGTGGCACATACCAGCGCGGTGCGAAACCCGACTCATACAAAGCTAGCGGGCGCTGGGTATCGGCGATGACCTGGTCACCGTCTCGAACGACGAGGTGTCGTGAGGTAGAGCGGATGTCGATGCGGTGATAGGCATCCGCGGCATGCCCGACGATGCGTTCGTCCTCTTCGTGGAATGCGTCCATGGCGCGCCAGGCGAACGCGAGCCGCCCGTCGAGGACCGATGCATGCGGCGGCAGTGCGGTGTGCTGCCACGCGGCGTGGGTGGCCTCCCGTTCCGAGACTTTGACGGTGAACCACTGCGTGTCACCCAGGTCCTGGTGCCGGGTGAGCCGGTCCTCGGCCAGCAGGATTCCTGTCTCGATGTCACCGCGCGGGAAGTAGGCGACCGGATAGCGGCCCGGCTCGTGCAACAGGATCACGTCCTCACTGTCGGCGATCCACCTGTCGGCCAGGCGAACTCGCATGCGTCGCCGCAACGGCTCGGCGTACAGCAGTCGCGGTGGCAGCGGCAGCTCGCTCAGGAAGTGCCCCGCCGATCCGGTGGCCAGCGGGCCTTGCTGCCATGCCAGCCCCATCTCATGTCCCTTCGTCGCGAAAACCTCTGCTGAACGGGCTAGCTCACCGCATCAACGTTCGCATGACGACTTCGGGCCGAACCCGAAGCTTCCGCACAATGGGCTAGCTGTCCCAGTTATTATGGGCTAGCTATCCCAATCTGTCCAGCGGGGTGCCGGCCCTACTCGGTGTCGGGGTCTGCCGCGGCGCCGCGACGGAGCAGAGGGGCTCTTGCGCGCGTGCGTCGTGAACGAGCGGACGTAGCCGACGGCGGCGTCGACGGCGGCCCGCAGCGGTTCCGGATCCCCGGTGGCGTACGTCAACAGTGCACCGCCCTGGTGTGCGGCAACCAGCGACACGGCGAGGTGGCGCGGGTCCGCATCGGGGCGAAGATCGCCACGGCGGCGCATCGCCGCGAGGCCCGTCTCAAACAGCTCGATCCACTGGTCGTAGCCTGCGGCGAGATCGTCGTGAATGTCGTCGTCGGCGTCGATCAGCTCGCCCGCCAGCGAGCCGTAGACACAACCACCCACGCGGTACACGGTGTCGACGTCGGCGATGCAGGCGTCGGCCCATGCCTGCAGGGCGTCGAGACTGTCAAGAGCGCCCAGCGGTGGCTGGGTGTGGAAGGCCCGTACGTCGTCGCGGCGGGTGGCAATCACGTGGCGGATCAGGTCGCGCTTGTCCCGGAAGTAGTGCGCGATCTGCGAGCCGCCCACTCCCGCCGCGCGCCGTACCTGTTCGATGCTGGTGTCGCCGACACCACGTTCGAATATGAGACGCGCGGCCGCCTCGACGATGCGCGCGCGAGTCGCCAGTCCCTTGCGGGTGAATCGTGCCGGGCTGTCGTCATTCACGTTGCGGCCCTTGGGTGGCAGTTGTCCTGCGCCGGCTCCGGGGGCGCCGGGCAGGTCGGGGAGCACGCTCGACGGGGTCGGTGGCGAAGCTGCGCAGGTAGTTGATCGCGAAGCGGACGGCGTCGGCGTGCGGCCATTCCGCCCGGTAAGTGAAGGCCAACGTGCCGCCGCCCTGATGAGCGGCGACGATGACCATCGCCAACCGTCGCGGGTCGGCATCCGCAACCAAGACGCCTTCATCCCTCATCCGCTGGATCCCCGCCTCGAGCAGGTCGACCCACTGCCAATATCCCGCCGCCAGCGTCTCGCGCGTCGCGTTGTCGGACTTCGCCAGTTGTGCGGCGAGCGCGTGGTAGGTGGGCGTGCCGGAAAAGCCGATGCGCCGCAGGTAGCGCATGTTGAGGTCGATCCACCGCTCAAAGTCGTCGAACGACGCCAGACCCCCCAGCCTGGGCTGGCGGTGAAAGTCGAGAACGACGCCGATCTGACGCCTGAGGACCGCCCGAATCAGTGCGCTCTTGTCGGCGAAGTAATGCGCGAGCTGGGAACCGCTGACTGAAGCCGCCCTGCGGACGTTCTCCATGTTCGACGCGGACAGGCCCTCGGTGACGATCAGCTGGGCGGCCGCTTCCACGATGCGATCCCGCGTGGCACGCCCCTTGGCGGTCAACCGTTGTTCGTCCTGAACATCGGGTTGATGGGCCATCGCGTCAGGCTAACCCGAGAGCGGCGAAGTTATGGGATATCCGACCCATTGTCGGCCTGGCGTCGGCCTGCCCGGTCAGGCGGTCATGTCAACCTTGGCGAGGAAGCCGCGGATCAGCTCGACGACCTCGTCGAGTGCGGACTCCAGCAGGAAGTGCCCGCCTTCGAGCAGGTGGACCTCGGCATCCGGGAGGTCGTCGGCGAACGCTTCGGCGCCGGCCGGGCCGAAGATCTCGTCGCCGCGGCCCCAAACCGCCAGGAGCGGCACCTGGCTGGCGCGAAAGTATTCGTGCAGGCGCGGGTAGAGCGGCGCGTTGGTGGCGTAGTCCCGCAACAGTTTCAGTTGCACGAGATCGTTGCCCGATCGCGATATGAGCGCGTAGTCGTGATGCCAGGATTCGGGATCGACGAGGGTCTCGTCGGGAACGCCGGTGACGTATTGCCATCGGGTGGCATCCAGCGTGAGGAACTGCCGTACCGGGGCCTCGGTGTCGGGCGTTTGTTCGGTTTGGTAGGCCCGCACGACCTTCCAGAAGGTGTCGACAAACCCCGCGTCGTAGCCGTTGCCGTTCTGAGTGATGATCGCGGTGATCGCTGATGGGTCCCGTAACGCCAGCCGCCAGCCGATCGGTGCGCCGTAGTCCTGAACGTAGATTGCGTATCTGGCGATGCCGAGCGCGCGCAACAATCCGCCGGCGAGGTCGGTCAGGGCGTCGAAGGTGTAGTCGAACTCTTGAACGGACGGCGCGTCGGAAAGCCCGAAGCCCAGGTGATCAGGTGCGATGACGTGGTAGCGGTCGGCGAGTGCCGGAAGCAGATGCCGGAACATGTAGGAACTCGTCGGAAACCCGTGGAGCAGCACCAGTGCGGGGGCGTTCGGGTCGCCCGCTTCGCGGAAGAAGAGCCGGTGACCGTCGACGGTGGCGTATCGATGATGGACAGCCGGCATGACGTTCCTCCTTTATCTCACCCCCGCACGCCGCGCGGCGTGCGGCCTACGTTCATGGAATTCACCGCGCCGGGGTTTTGGGTCGGTTAACCCAGTATGCACCAGAATGAGCTCGGCGCAACAGCCCCGCCTCTTGTGGCACTCCGGGGCGGGGCGGCATACTCTGGGTCAGCCCTCCCAATCAAGGGTCCCGGGAGGTGACACGGTGGGCAAGCTGGTTTCGGTAAATGTCGGTCTGCCCAAGAACGTGCAGTGGCGGGACAAGACCGTCTACACGGGGATCTGGAAAACGCCGGTCGAGGGGCCGGTCACGGTGCGCCGCCTGAACATCGACGGTGACGGCCAGGGTGATCTCGGCGGCCATGGTGGCGAGCAGCGTGCCGTCATGGTGTACCAGACCGAGTCATACGACTTCTGGAAGAAGTACCTGGGTCGCGACGATCTCGTGCCCGGCCACTTCGGGGAGAACTTCACGGTCACGGGGCTACCCGACGACGATGTGTGCATCGGTGACCGCTACCGGATCGGTGAAGCCGAGTTCGAAGTCACCCAGCCCCGCGTCACCTGCTTTCGCGTCGGTCTGCGTATGAACGAGCCGAAAATGCCGAACCTTCTTGTCTCCCAACGTCGTCCGGGTTTCTACTTTCGGGTGGTCACCGAGGGACAGGTCCGCGCCGGAGACGAAATCATGCGTACCCGCCGTGGTCGCCACGAACTCAGCGTCGCCGACGTCGACGCGCTCCTGTACCTGCCCAACCGCGACCTCGACCGACTCCGCAGAGTCGTCGATGTCCCCGCCCTCAGCCCCGGCTGGCAGCAGTCGTTCCGCGACATGCTGGAAGCGCACCAGGAATCCGCGGCCGAACCCGCGGGAGCGCAACCGGCGTGGGATGGGTTTCGCCCCTTGCGTGTCAGTGCGATACGCCGGGAGAGCCCGCAGGTGATGTCCGTCCGGCTGGAGTCCGACGACCATGCGGCACTCCCGCCTCCGCTCCCCGGGCAATACCTGACGGTGCGAGTCTCCGGCGCGGGCGAGCCCGCGCCGCTGCGCAGTTACTCCCTGTCGGGAGACCCCGCCGCAGGGTATTACCGCATCAGCGTCAAACGCGAAGAGCACGGCCTGGTGAGCCGATGGCTGCACGAGCACATGGGGCCGGGCTCGATCGTCGAGGCCGCGGCGCCGCGTGGCGAGTTTTACCTCACCGATGGCCCCGGCCCGGTCCTGCTGATCTCGGCGGGAATCGGTATCACGCCCGTCTTGGCGATGCTGCATGCGCTCTCGGCGGCTGGCAGCGCGCGCGACATCCGTTGGCTACACACGGCGCGCAATCGTGGAACACAGGCATTCGCAGCCGAAGTCGGGACCTTGATCGGGTCGCTGCCGTGTGCGCGGCAGTCGGTGTTCTACACGCAGACACAAGGGCGGTTGGACCGGTCGGCCATCGCGGCGTTGGGTATCCCGGCCGACGCCACGGCATACCTGTGCGGCCCAACCCGATTCATGAGTGACATGCGCGACGCTCTCGCCGCGGAAGGTCTGAGCCCCGACCGAATCCATAGCGAACTCTTCGGTGCCCTCCCGCCGATCAACCCGGGCATCGTCGGTGGCGCACCCGGTAAACCACCGCATTCCCCGGCGGGCCCTCCGGGAACGGGGCCGTCAATCACGTTCGCGCGCAGCGGCCTGACGGCCAACTGGTCGCCCCGATACGCAAGCATCCTCGAGATGGCCGAAGACTGCGACGTGCCCACCCGGTACTCCTGCCGAAGCGGGGTGTGTCATGTCTGCGTCACGGGGATCGTTGCCGGCGGCACCACCTACGTGCAGCAGCCGCTGGAGCCGCCCGAGCAGGGATCGGTGCTCATCTGCTCGGCGGCTCCCGCGACCGATCTCGTGCTCGACCTGTAGCGAAAACCGGTGTGTCAGACGGCAATCGCGCGCTGGCCGCCGGTTGCGGGCAGGACGGCGCCGTTGACATAGCTGGCCTCTGCGGAGCAGAGGAATACCACCGCGCTGGCGATTTCACTCGGCTCGGCCGGCCGGCCCAACGTTGTGGTGGCCGCCACCGCCTCCAACACGCCGGGTAGGGCCGCGACACCGGGAGTGACGGTCGGCCCGACGGCGATCGCGTTCACCCGCACCCCCGATCCCCCGAATTCATCCGCCCAGACCCGGGTCAGCAGCTCGAGGCCGGCTTTGGTGGCGCCGTAAATCCCCGCACCGCTCGACGGCACCGAGGCCGCCACCGTGCTCACGTTGACCACCGAGCCCCTGCCACGCTCGATCATTCCCGGCACCAATTGCTGGACCAAAATGTAAGGGGCGCGCAGGTTCACATTCACATGCTCGTCGAACGTCGCATCGTCGGTGACCGCGGTCGCGCCGAATTGGTAGACGCCGGCGTTGTTGACCAAAATGTCGACCGGTCCCGCCTCGACGGCCAAGCGGCGCACGTCATCGCCATCGTTGAGATCTGCCGCGACGAAACGCGCTTTGCCGCCGGCATTTTCGATATCACGAACAGTCTTCGCGCCGCGTTCGGCGCTGCGGCCGTGTACCACCACCTCAACCCCGCGTTCCGCGAGCTTTAGCGCGATCGCTCGGCCGATCCCGGACGTGGCTCCGGTCACCAACGCGGTGGAGCCGGCCATTGTTGCTGGCATCGAACCCGGCCTCCAGAAGAGAAGTTCACTTGCCTCCCCCTCAGCAGCGGACCCCGGGCATTTATTCCTAAGCGCTCAGCGGGACGGACGCCTCCGCGGTGTAGCACAGGAATGTCAGCGTCTCCTGTAGGTACAGCTGCACGGTGTCCGCGTCATGGCTGGTGTACCCGATCGACACGTCCGTCCCGAGCTGCAGATCGAAGTCGCCGCCGCGAGTGGTCAGCACGAAAGCACCGTCGATCGCCGGCGCCCAGATGATGTCTCCCGGAACCAGCCGGTCGATGTGCTCGAGGATCGGATATCCGTGTTCGGTGGTCTCGCTGACCTTCGAATAGACGTCGGCGGACAGCAGCACCGAGTACGGACCATCGACACCGGCCAGCCGCAATTCGGAAATCGCCTGGGTAATGACATCCGGAATCTCGCGAGGGTCCGCCGGCAAGGTCAGAGCCTTGTTCGAGCTGGCAGAGCGGATGCCCTCGATCGATGCGGCAGGGTAGCCCTCGAAGATGGCGCGGTCCTCGACAAATGCGAGCTTTTTGGCGGCGGCCTTGACCGGGTCCCAATCGGAGTCCTGCGCACCACGCTCGACATTGTCGACCTCGTAACGCGACAGGGTGAACGGAACCCGCAGCCGGACAAGGGGTTTACTTGCCCGCAGATGAGCCTCCACGCCGTCGGAGGGTGACGCCACGTCGATCAAGCGGCCGGTGCCGACCGCTGCGGTGACCGGACCGCCGGGCTCGCTGACGTCGACCACCCGACGCCCGGCGACATGGCGTTTGAAGGTCCGGGTCGCCTCCAATTCGATTTCTTCCCAAGCGGCTTCGGTGACCGGGGCCAGGTCGCGGTAGAGGTTGTTCATGAAGTGGTTCCTTTCAGGCTGCCGATCGAAAGTGAGCCGTCCT
Organism: uncultured Actinomycetota bacterium; assembly: GCA_963732835.1. Taxonomy (GTDB): domain Bacteria; phylum Actinomycetota; class Actinomycetes; order Mycobacteriales; family Mycobacteriaceae; genus Mycobacterium. The sequence goes on along the minus strand of CAVTBA010000013.1, from coordinate 72,569 downwards.
GTGCAGCAGACGTTTCCGCCACCGGCGCCGCGGGCAACGGCGGTGGATCATCGAGGAAGTCAACAGTGGGAGAGAAGAACAGGCCACCGGTGACCGCGGTGGAGAACTCGAGGATGCGGTCGGTGTTGCCGGGCGGGTCCCCGAGGAACATGTTGTGCAGCATCTGCTCGGTGACCTGCGGCGTGCGGGAATAGCCGATGAAGTAGGTGCCGTACTCACCCTTCCCGAGCTCGCCGAAAGGCATGTTGTGCCGCACGATCTTCAGCTCGGTGCCGTCGTCGTCGGTGACGACATTGAGGGCGATGTGGGAGTTGGCCGGTTTCTCGTCGTCATCGAGTTCGAGGTTCTCCAGCTTCGTTCGGCCGATCACGAGTTCCTGCTCGGTGACCGACAGCGAGTTCCACGAAGACATTTCGTGCAGGTACTTCTGCACGTGCACGTAGCACGAGCCTTCGAATTCGGGCTCTTCGGCGCCTATGGTGGTGGCGCTGACGGCCAGCTGGCCGTCGGGGTTTTCCGTGCCGTCCACGAAGCCCAACAGGTCCCTGTTGTCGAAGTAGCGGAATCCGTGCACCTCGTCGACGACGGTGACGGCACCGGCCATCGACCTCAGGATGCGGTCGGCCAGTTCGAAACACACGTCCAGGCTCTCGGCCCGAATGTGGAACAACAGATCCCCGGGCGTGGCCGGGGCGGTGTGCCGCGGGCCTTTCAGTTCGACGAACGGGTGCAACTCGGCGGGACGCGGACCGGAGAACAAGCGATCCCAGGCCCGCGAGCCGATGGAGGCGATGGCCGACAACCGTTTCGGCGGCTCGCGAAAACCGATCGCGCGCACCAGCCCGGAAATGTCGGGCAAAGCGTCGTGAACCGTCGCCTCCCCGCCGTCGTCGATGGTCACGACCAGGAAGACCGCCGCAGGCGTCAACGGCTCGAGGATCGGCTGTGGCTGGACGGAAGGCACTCTGCTGACCCTAGCGTGGCGACGGTGAGCGCCGGAAGCCATGATGTTGAACATGTCGGCCAGCGCCGCAGGCCTCTGCGATTTCATCGACGCCTCTCCGTCGCCCTTTCACGTCTGCGCCACGGTCGCGGCGCGGCTGACCGCTGCCGGGTACACCGAACTGAGCGAGGCTGAGCGCTGGCCGGACGTGCCCGGTCGCTACTTCACGGTGCGGGCCGGCTCGCTCGTCGCCTGGAACTCCGATGGGGCCGACGGGCCGTTTCGGATCGTCGGCGCACACACCGACAGCCCGAACCTGCGGGTCAAGCAGCGTCCGGATCGGCTGGTCGCCGGCTGGCGCGTGGTGGCGCTGGAGCCGTACGGCGGAGCGTGGCTCAACTCCTGGCTGGATCGCGACCTGGGCATCAGCGGGCGGTTGTCGGTGCGTGACGGCGCCGGGATCCAGCATCGGCTCGTCCGGATCGACGATGCGATCCTGCGGGTGCCGCAGCTGGCCATTCATCTGGCCGAGGACCGCAAGTCGCTGACGCTGGACCCGCAGCGACACGTCAACGCGGTGTGGGGTGTCGGTACAGAAGCGAAGTCGTTCGTCGACTTCGTCGCAGAGCGCGCCGGGGTCGCGCCGAGCGCCGTGCTGGCCGCCGACCTGATGACCCACGACCTGACCCCCTCGACGGTGATCGGCGCCGACGCCGACCTGCTCAGCGCTCCCCGGCTGGACAACCAGGCCAGTTGCTATGCGGGGATGGAGGCGCTGTTGGCCGCCACGCCGCGGGCCGTTCTGCCCGTGCTGGTGCTCTTCGATCACGAGGAGGTCGGTTCCACCTCCGACCATGGTGCCCAGTCCGACCTGCTCGGTACCGTCCTGGAGCGGATCGCGCTCGCGGCGGGCGGCACGCGGGAAGACTTCCTGCGCCGGCTGCCCGACTCGTTGCTGGCCTCGGCCGACATGGCCCACGCCACCCACCCCAACTATCCCGAGCGGCACGAGCCCGGACACCTCATCGAGGTCAACGCGGGACCGGTGCTCAAGGTGCACCCCAACCTGCGCTACGCCACCGACGGACGCACGGCCGCGGCCTTCGCGCTGGCCTGCCAGCAGGCCGGGGTCGCCTTGCAGCGCTACGAGCACCGGGCCGACCTGCCATGCGGGTCGACGATCGGGCCGCTGGCCTCGGCCCGCACCGGCATCCCGACCGTCGACGTCGGCGCCGCGCAGCTGGCGATGCATTCCGCGCGCGAGTTGATGGGCGCTCACGACGTGGCCGCCTACTCCGCGGCTATGCGCGCGTTTCTGGCGCCTGACCACTTGTGAGGCGGCGGGACGCCCGCTCGCGGTTCTAGATGCCGATGGGGTGGGCGATCACCGTGAGCGCGAAAGTTGCGCCGTTGAGGGCGAGAAAGAACCCGGCGAGTGCGAACTGGCCGGAAATATCGTTGGCTAGTACGTGGGTGTACATCGCACAGACGAAGAAGATGGTTAGCCCGGCTGCTGCGGCGATGCCGATGGCCGGGACCCACAGGCCGACGACAAGCCCCACGGCGCCCAGGGTTTTCAGGGTGCCGATGGGAAACGTGAGCCAGGACAGCGGCACCCCGGCTCGTCGCATCGGCGGAAGAATGGGCGCGAAGTGAACCAGCGCGCTCACTCCCGAAAAACCGTTGAGGGCGATGGCGATTATCGTCACGACGAGGTATGAGGTGTGCATGTTGCTGGTTTCCCTGGATGGTCGATCTTGCTTGGGGAATCGTTGTTAGTTCGCCGAGACCGGGTCTAATCGGAACACGGCGATCCGGCCGGCCAGTGCCTCGACTTCTTCGGGGTTGCCTTGACGCACCAGGCCGGAGCGTTTGAGGAAGCCGACACCGATCGGCACTTCGATCGGATATTCCCGCAATACCGGGCGGGCTTGGTCGGCGGTCAGCTCAGTTATCCTCACCCGTCGTGTCTTTCGGCCCTTGCGCAGGGTTCCCGCGCCGGCGGCACGCGCGTTGCGCGCCCAATCGGCACCCGGGAACCCGGCCACGGCATAGAGCTGTCCATCCAGCGTGAACGGTGTCATCGGCGTGCTGCGCGGTCGACCGCTTTTGCGGCCCGGAACCGTCAAGACCATGGGTGGTCCCGTGGGTATGCCGAGCTTTTGCATTGCGATCATGAACTTGTTCATCGGTCTCAGCCAGCGAGGCGGTGTCGGGTTGGACATCACTTCTCCTTTGTATTCCGTTGCGGTGATTGCGGAATCGGTTGTCTGCCTTGATGCGCCGGGGTGGCCGCCGGCCGGTCGCGTACGGCGGCGCCGAACAGCAGCACATAACCAAGGACGGATCTGTGGTGCAGAAAGTTACGTGCGTAACTTTTCGCCACCGCCGACACGGGCATTCCTTTCGCCGGAGCCGTCGTGAGGCCTAAGGTCTGGCGGTATGGCGCTCAACGTGGAGATGATCACCTTCGACTGCGGCGATCCCGCGAAGCTGGCCGGATGGTGGGCCGAGCAGTTCGGTGGAACGACGCAGGAGTTGCTGGCCGACGAGTTCACCGCGGTGACTTTGTCGAAAGGACCCCAGCTCGGATTCCAGCGGGTGCCCGACCCGACGCCCGGGAAGAACCGCGTGCACCTCGACTTCCGTGCCGCCGACGTTGATGCGGAGGCGTCTCGGCTGACGGCCGCCGGGGCCACCGAGGTCGGCCGGCACAAACTCGGTGACAATTTCCGCTGGGTGGTGCTGGCCGACCCCGAGGGCAACGTCTTCTGCGTCGTCGGTCAATAGCCACCGCGGCGACCCGACGGCGACAGCAGCGCAGCCCTAGACTGTCTGGCGTGACTGTCCCCGGGACGAGCGCCCGCACCCAGGCGATCGACACCGTCGAGCACGCCGCTACCAGCCCCGACCAGCCCCAACCGTTCGCCGAGCTGGGCCTCAAAGACGACGAGTACCGGCGGATTCGTGAGATCCTGGGCCGCAGACCCACCGACACCGAGCTGGCGATGTACTCGGTGATGTGGAGCGAGCACTGCTCGTACAAGTCGTCCAAGGTTCACCTGCGCTACTTCGGTGAGACCACCACCGACGACATGCGCGCCGGCATGCTGGCCGGCATCGGCGAAAACGCCGGCGTGGTCGACATCGGCGACGGCTGGGCCGTCACCTTCAAAGTGGAATCCCACAACCACCCGTCCTACGTCGAGCCCTACCAGGGCGCGGCCACCGGTGTCGGCGGCATCGTCCGCGACATCATGGCCATGGGTGCCCGGCCGGTCGCCGTGATGGACCAGCTTCGGTTCGGCGCCGCCGACGCGCCGGACACGCGCCGGGTGGTCGACGGGGTGGTCCGCGGCATCGGCGGCTACGGCAACTCGCTGGGTTTGCCCAATATCGGCGGCGAGACCGTGTTCGACGCGTGCTACGCCGGCAACCCGTTGGTGAACGCGTTGTGCGTGGGCGTGTTACGCCAGGAGGACCTGCACCTGGCGTTCGCCTCGGGCACCGGGAACAAGATCATCCTGTTCGGCGCGCGCACGGGGCTCGACGGCATCGGCGGGGTGTCGGTGCTGGCGTCGGACACCTTCGACAGCACCGGATCCCGCAAGAAGCTGCCGTCGGTGCAAGTGGGCGACCCGTTCATGGAGAAGGTGCTCATCGAGTGCTGCCTCGAGCTCTATGCGGGCGGTCTGGTGATCGGCATCCAGGACCTTGGTGGTGCCGGACTATCTTGCGCGACATCCGAATTAGCGTCAGCTGGCGACGGCGGGATGGCGATCGAACTGGACGCCGTCCCGTTGCGGGCCAAGGACATGACGCCCGCCGAGGTGCTCTGTAGCGAGTCGCAGGAGCGAATGTGCGCCGTGGTCGCGCCGGAGAACGTGGACGCCTTCTTGGCCGTCTGCCGCAAATGGGAGGTGCTGGCCACCGTGATCGGCGAGGTCACCGACGGTGACCGGTTGCGGATCACCTGGCGCGGCGAGACGGTCGTCGACGTGCCGCCGCGCACCGTGGCGCACGAGGGCCCGGTGTACCAGCGGCCGGTCTCGCGGCCCGAATGGCAGGACGCCCTGAACGCGGACCGGTCGGCGGGCCTGCCGCGGCCAACGACGGGGGAGGAGCTGCGCGCGACATTGCTTGCGCTGCTGGGCAGCCCGCACCTGTGCAGCCGTGCCTTCATCACCGAACAGTACGACCGCTACGTGCGCGGCAACACCGTGCTGGCCGAGCACGCCGACGGCGGGGTGCTCCGCGTCGACGAAACCACCGGCCGCGGCATCGCGCTATCGACCGACGCGTCGGGGCGCTACACCCTGCTCGATCCCTATGCCGGAGCCCAACTCGCGCTCGCCGAGGCCTACCGCAACGTCGCCGTCACCGGTGCGACCCCGGTCGCGGTGACCAACTGCCTCAACTTCGGCTCCCCGGAAGATCCCGGGGTGATGTGGCAGTTCTCGCAGGCGGTACGGGGGCTGGCCGACGGGTGTGCGGCCCTTGGCATTCCGGTGACCGGCGGCAACGTCAGCTTCTACAACCAGACCGGGTCCGCGGCGATCCTGCCCACACCGGTCGTCGGTGTGCTCGGCGTCCTCGACGATGTCGGGCGCCGCATCCCCACCGGCCTGGGCGCCGAACCGGGCGAGAGCCTGATGCTGCTGGGCGATACCCGCGACGAATTCGACGGTTCCATCTGGGCGCAGGTGACTGCCGACCATCTGGGCGGGTTGCCGCCCGCGGTCGACCTGGCGCGCGAAAAGCTGCTGGCCGAAGTGCTGAGCGCGGCGTCCCGCGACGGGCTGGTGTCCGCGGCGCACGACCTGTCCGAAGGCGGGCTTGCGCAGGCCATCGTCGAGGCGGCGCTGACGGGCGAAACCGGTTGCCGCATCGTGCTTCCCGAGGGTGTCGATCCCTTCGTGACGTTGTTCTCCGAGTCGGCGGGCCGGATTCTGGTCGCGGTGCCGCGCACCGAGGAGAGCCGATTCCGTGCGATGTGCGAGGCGCGAGGATTGCCCGCGGTGCGCATCGGCGTCGTCGATCAGGCCTCCGACGCGGTGGAGGTTCAGGGCCTGTTCACCGTGTCGCTGTCGGAACTGCGCGAGACATCCGAGGCGGTGCTGCCCCGCCTCTTCGGATGATCGGTAGCGACGAATCCTGATGGGCGAGTTTGGTTTCCGTCGGACACGTGCGTTCTCATTGGCCGCCGCCCTGGTCGGCTGGAGCTTCCTCGGCCCGCATGCTGCCCACGGCATGGCGGGTCACGGCGCAGGCCGGTGCGGCCGGGCTGCTGGTGCTTGTGACGCGTGCACCGCTGGGCTTATCTCCGCCGCGCCTGTGGGCGGGGCTGCGTCTGGGGTCGGCGGCCGGTGCGGCGGCGGCGAGCGCCATCGCCGCGACGACCGCGGTGCCGTTGGTGCGGGCGTCCATGGCGGACCGGGAGCCGCCCGGGTCGGTGCCCGGCTGGCTGCTACTGCGCATCCCGGTCGGGACCGTCTGGGCCGAGGAGGCCGCGTTCCGCGCGGCGCTGACCACCGCCGCCTCCGCTGCGTGCGGCAGGTCCGGCGGAAGGATGTTGCAAGCGGCAAGCTTTGGGCTCTCCCACATCGCGGACGCGCGGGCGGCGGGCGAACCCGTTGCGGGCACCGTGCTGGTGACCGGCGTCGCGGGCTGGCTATTCGCTTGGCTGGCAGACCGTTCCGGCAGCCTCGCCGCGCCCATGCTGGTGCACCTGGCCATCAACGAGGCCGGTGCCATCGCCGCCCTGAGCGTCCGACGTCACGGGTTGATGGTGTAGTCGCCCAGCTGGCGGCCCCACACGTGTTCGACCGCCAGTGGCGAGCCGAGCTCGAAGTGGTTGTAGGGAGCCATGCTCGCGCCGGTGTCCATCACCAGAAACGGCGCGGGCCACAACTGCCGGGTGATCGTCTGCCAACAGCCGGGCCGGCCACCGGGACCGCCCCTGGCGTTGGTCCGGGGCAGATTCTCCGGCCAGATATACGGATTGGGTGCCCCGGCGATTGCGCCCGCCGCGTGGGCGCCCAGCGAGTAGCCGTTGTCGCCGAGGGCGTTGTGGATCTTGGGTCCGACTTCGTCGAAGTTGCGGATGGTGCAGAAGATTTCCGGACTGTACTCGTCGAGCAGCTGGCTGGAGCCGACCAGATCGGCGGCCCCCCGCGCCAGGTACGGCCCGCCCCGCCCGAAGACGTCGGCGCCCGTGCCGCCCAGTCCGGCCGCCGCCAACAGCGCCGCATCCAGATCGACCTGCTGGCGGTTGAGCGTGCGCGCCGCGGTCACCGCGTGGTCGAGCGCGTCCCACAGGTCGGGTGAGGCGTTGGCGTAGGTATCACCCAGGGCGGCCAAGCGTGCAATGTCGGCACGGATTTCGCGCATCCGGGGATTCACGTCCTCGAGGATCGTGTTGCCGTTGACCAACGAGGCGCCGAACTTTTCGCCCAATCCCGTCAGGGCCAGCGCGGCCGCGCTGAGCGTCAGATTCACCTTGACCGGGTCGACTTTCTCCGCGATCGACATGAGTGTCTCGAATACCGTGTTGAATTCGGTGGTCACCGAGGTCGCGACGATCACGGTCGACGGTGTGATCGATTGCGCCGCGGGCTCAGGCGGCGCACTCAATGCGACGTACTTGTTGCCGAACACCGTCGTCGCCTTGACGGTGGCGGCCACATTGGCCGGGATCAGCTTGACGTATCTCGGGGTGATATCCAGCACCACCCTGGCGGCCGGCTTGCCGTCGCGGGTGATCTCGGAAATGCGGGCCACCCGGCCGATCTGCACCCCGTTGTAGGTGACCTTGGAGCCGGGATCCAACACCAGGCCGGCCCGGGCGGCCACCATCGTCAGCTTCGTCGTCGGCGTGAGCTCGCCCCGGAACTGCAGGTACAAGACCGACCCGACCAACCCCATGATGACGACCGTCACGAGCCCGACGGACCTGTACGGTGGCCCGCGCCGCAAGCGACGACGCTCCATGAATTTGAGACCCTAGGGTATGGCCGCCCGTCAAAAGGCCGATCCGGCAAAGACTCGGCAGGCCGTGTTGGCCGTCGCGGACTGGTTGCGGGACGAATCCCGGCCGGCGCCGGACCGCGAGAGCCTCGGCGCGGCCGTGCGGCTCACCGCCCGCACCCTGGCCGCCGCGGCGCCCGGCGCCAGTGTCGAGGTGCGTATCCCGCCGTTCGCCGCGGTGCAGTGCATCGCCGGGCCCAGGCACACCCGTGGCACGCCGCCCAACGTGGTGGAGACCGATCCGCGTACGTGGCTGCAGCTCGCTGCCGGGATGCGGTCGTTCCACGAGGCGAAGGACGCCGGTGCGCTGAGCCTTTCCGGCTCTCGGGCCGGTGAGATCGAACACTGGCTGCCCTTGTTCGATGTCGGCTGAATAGTAACCCTGAACTGCAGGTTCAGGGTCTGGTGAGGGAATTTTCGGCGGCCAACACGCGCTGTAGATTCGCGGTCGCGGGCGTCGGACCCGTAGACTTCGTTACGTCACCAACCGTTCCCCGGGGAGCCGCCCAATCGTGACCGTCCAGGAACCCGAGCAGGACCTGAACTCGCCCCGTGAAGAGTGTGGTGTATTCGGGGTTTGGGCCCCGGGTGAGGATGTCGCCAAACTCACCTATTACGGCTTGTACGCCCTGCAGCATCGCGGGCAGGAAGCCGCGGGTATCGCCGTCGCCGATGGATCGCAGGTCCTCGTCTTCAAGGATTTGGGCTTGGTCAGCCAGGTGTTCGACGAGCAGACGCTCGCGGCGATGCCGGGCCACGTCGCCATCGGGCATTGCCGCTATTCCACCACGGGCGACACCACGTGGGAGAACGCGCAGCCGGTGTTCCGCAACACCGCCGCCGGTACCGGGGTCGCCTTGGGGCACAACGGAAATCTGGTCAACACCGCCGAACTCGCCGCCCGCGCCCGCGACGCGGGCCTGATCGCCCGCCGCTGCCCCGCCCCGGCGACGACGGACTCCGACATCTTGGGCGCGCTGCTGGCCCACGGCGCGGCGGATTCCACCCTGGAGCGGGCGGCGCTGGATCTGCTGCCCACCGTGCGCGGCGCGTTCTGCCTGACGTTCATGGACGAGAACACGCTCTATGCGTGCCGCGATCCCCATGGCGTGCGGCCACTTTCGCTCGGGCGGCTGGATCGCGGCTGGGTGGTGGCCTCCGAAACGGCAGCCCTCGACATCGTGGGCGCATCGTTCGTGCGCGATATCGAGCCGGGCGAGCTGCTGGCGATCGACGCCGACGGGGTGCGCTCCACGCGTTTCGCCAACCCCACCCCCAAGGGCTGTGTCTTCGAGTACGTGTACCTGGCGCGCCCGGACAGCACGATCGCCGGCCGATCCGTGCACGCCACCCGGGTGGAGATCGGTCGCCGGCTGGCCCGTGAATGCCCGGTGGACGCCGACCTGGTGATCGGGGTCCCGGAGTCGGGCACCCCGGCCGCGGTCGGGTACGCGCAGGAGTCCGGCGTTCCCTACGGGCAGGGCCTGATGAAGAACGCCTACGTCGGGCGCACGTTCATCCAGCCGTCCCAGACCATCCGCCAGCTCGGTATCCGGTTGAAGCTCAACCCGCTGAAAGAGGTGATCCGCGGCAAGCGGCTCATCGTGGTCGACGACTCGATCGTGCGGGGAAACACCCAGCGCGCGTTGTTGCGCATGCTCCGCGAGGCGGGTGCCGTCGAAGTCCATGTGCGTATCGCGTCGCCGCCGGTGAAGTGGCCCTGCTTCTACGGCATCGACTTCCCGTCGCCGGCCGAGTTGATCGCCAATGCCGTGCAAGACAAAGAGGAAATGCTCGAAGCGGTGCGGCACGCCATCGGCGCGGACAGCCTCGGCTACATCTCGCTGCGCGGCCTGGTCGCGGCATCCGACCAGCCCGCGTCGCGGCTCTGCACCGCCTGCTTCGACGGCCGCTATCCGATCGAACTTCCCGAGGAGACGGCCTTGGGTAAGAACGTCATCGAGCACATGCTCTCCAACGCCGCCCGCGGAGCCGGGCTCGACGACCTGGCGGCCGACGAAGTGCCAATCGTCCGCTGACGGACGTCCGATGCGCCCCTTCCAAGACGTTTGATCACGGCGGTCAGCGGCGCCCGGTAGCCTTTATCCCGATGACGGATCCCGGAAAAAGCCCCGGACGAGACCCGGGCAGCCACGGCATCACCTACGCGTCGGCCGGGGTGGACATCGAGGCCGGTGACCGCGCCGTCGAAATGTTCAAGCCGCTGGCGACAAAGGCCACCAGGCCCGAGGTGCGGGGCGGCCTGGGCGGGTTCGCCGGGTTGTTCGCTCTGCGCAACGACTACCGCGAACCGCTGCTCGCGGCGTCCACCGACGGTGTGGGAACCAAGCTGGCGGTCGCCCAGGCGATGGACAAGCACGACACCGTCGGCCTGGACCTGGTGGCGATGGTGGTGGACGACCTCGTGGTGTGCGGCGCCGAGCCGCTGTTCCTGCAGGACTACATCGCGGTGGGCAGGACGGTGCCCGAACGCCTCAGCGCGATCGTGTCGGGTATCGCCGAGGGATGCGTGCGCGCCGGCTGCGCGTTGCTGGGCGGCGAAACCGCCGAGCACCCCGGTCTGATGGAACCGGACCACTACGACATCTCGGCAACCGGTGTCGGCGTCGTCGAGGCCGACGACGTGTTGGGCCCCGATCGTGTCAAACCCGGCGACACGATCATCGCGATGGGCTCCTCCGGCCTGCATTCCAACGGATACTCGCTGGCCCGCACGGTGTTACTCGAGATCGACCGGATGAACCTGGCCGGCCATGTCGAGGAGTTCGGTCGCACTCTGGGCGAAGAGCTGTTGGAACCGACTCGGATCTACGCCAAAGACTGCCTGGCGTTGACCGCCGAAACCCACGTCCGGACGTTCTGCCATGTCACCGGCGGCGGGCTCGCCGGCAACCTGCAACGCGTCATCCCGCACGGCCTGGTCGCCGAAATCGAGCGCGGGACCTGGACGCCCGCACCGGTGTTCCCCATGATCGCTCAGCGTGGCCGGGTGACGCGGGAGGAAATGGAGAAGACGTTCAACATGGGCGTGGGCATGGTCGCCATCGTCGCGCCCGACGACACCGACCGCGCCCTGGCCATCCTGACGGCCCGCCACTTGGACTGCTGGGTGTTGGGAACCGTCTGCAAAGGCGGTAAAGAGGGCCCGCGGGCAAAGCTCGTCGGGCAGCACCCGAGATTTTAGAAGGCGGGAGAAGGGCTAGCGCCGTGCCGTGACCGATCGCACCCGCACAGCGACGTGAGTTTCAGCGACGCCAGTCGTCGCTGTCCGCCCAGGAGTCGCCGACGCCATCGTCCTCCAACTCGCCGGAGTCTTCGGCACCCGTTCCTGACAGCTCTTGCTGAAGCCGCTGGAAGTCGGTCTGCGGGGAACTGTATTTGAGTTCTCGAGCAACCTTGGTCTGCTTTGCCTTAGCCCGGCCGCGGCCCATGGGGGAACCCCCTCGCGCAATAACGGAGCGGCCCGAATCAGGCGGCTCCGATCTCCTGGTGTCGTTATTGTCCTGCCGACAGTTTACCGTGCCTTACGGCTGGGCGTCGGTGACCCCTGCCGCTGTGGCGGACGTCATCGATGATTATCCCGCACCGCCCCGCAACCGTTCAACGGCCAGCCGTCCCGCACCGATCTGTTCCGTGGGAGGCAGCGAATCGGCGTCGATCACCGCAGCCACCGAGGACGGTGGGCCGGTCGCCAGTTCGGTGTCGGCCGGCACCCCGCGCTTGAGTAGCGCGAGGGCCACGGGCCCGAGGTCCACGTGATCCACCACGGTGCCGAGGCGGCCGACGGCGCGGCCGCCGGCCAGCACGGGGTCACCCGTAGCGGGCCGCTCCACCGAGCCGTCGAGGTGCAACAGGACGAGCATCCGGGGCGGTTTACCGAGATTGTGCACCCGTGCGACTGTCTCTTGCCCCCGGTAACAGCCCTTGTCCAGGTGGACGGCGCCCTCGCGGGGGCCGCCGATCCAGCCGACCTCGTGCGGAATCGTGCGCTCATCGGTGTCGACGCCCAGTCGCGGTCGCAGCGCCACCACCCGGTGGGCTTCGTAGGCCCACACCCCAGCGGGTCGTAGTCCCGCCTCCACCAAACGATTCTGCCAGCCGGCGGATTCGCTGCGGGGGACCAGCAGATCCAGTTCGATCTGGCCGGCGGGGGAGCCCGGCATCCGACGCACAAAACCACCGCCGGCGACCGGAATCGCCGTCAGTTCGTCGGGCAGGGCGTCCAGGCCGAGCGTCTCGAGCACCGCCCGGTCGGCGAGTCGCGGGCCCAACAGCGAAAGCACCGCCATGTCGGCGGCAGCCGGGGTGACGTCGGACCAGAAGACCATCTTGCGCAGGTAGTCCAGCAGCGGTTCCCCCCGCCACGATTCGGTATCAAGGTAAGTGGTGCCGCCGAGTTCGGTTTGGATCCAGTGATCCTCGACGCGGCCCTGACCGTCGAGGCTGAGGTTCTGCGTGCTGGCGCCCTCGGGGAGGTCGCTGACGTTTTGAGTGGAGATGTTGTGCAGCCACTTCTGGCGATCGCTACCGGTGAGGGTGAGCACCGCGCGATGCGAACGGTCCACCACCACCGCACCGGTTTCGGCCGCGCGCTGCTCGCCCAGGGGATCGCCGTAATGCCAGATGGCCCCCGCGTCGGGTCCGGTATCGGGTGCAGGCACCGCGTTCATGTGCGCCGCTCCTTCTCATCACTCAGTTCTGCATCGTCGCCGGCGCGAGTCACACGTCAACTCTACGGACCCCTAAGTGTCTCGGCCGCCGAGCGTGCGGTCAGTTGCACCCTCGCGGCTAGGCTCTACGTCCATGGCAGGACAGACGCGTGTGATCGTCACGCTGGACGGCGGAATTCATCCGCCGGATGTCCCGCTGCTGCACGCCGACGACCTGGCAGCGGTTCGCGGCGACGGCGTCTTCGAGACGCTGTTGGTCCGCGACGGAAGCCCCTGTCTGGTCGAGTCCCATCTGCAGCGGCTGACCCAGTCGGCCAAGCTGATGGATCTGGCCGAACCGGACCTGCTCAGCTGGCGCAGCGCGATCGGCGTGGCCACTCGGCAGTGGGTCGCGGGCACCGCTGACGAAGGCGCGATGCGCTTGATCTACAGCCGCGGCCGGGAGGGCGGCACGGCCCCGACCGCCTACGTGATGGTCACCCCTGTCCCCGAACGAGTGACGGCGGTTCGGCGCGAGGGGCTGGCCGCGGTGAGCCTGGACCGCGGGCTGCCGGCGGCCGGTACCGACGCTATGCCGTGGCTGCTCGCCGGCGCCAAGACATTGTCCTACGCGGTCAACATGGCCGCGCTGCGTCATGCCGCCCGCCAAGGCGCCGGTGACGTGATATTCGTCAGCTCGGACGGCTACATCCTGGAAGGCCCGCGCTCGACGGTGGTGATCGCGACCGATGCCGAAACGGGAGCAGACGGGAATCTCTGCCTGCTGACGCCTCCGCCGTGGTACCCGATTCTGCGTGGCACCACGCAGCAGGCCCTCTTCGAGGTGGCGCGGGCCAAGGGGTGCGACTGCGACTATCGCGCGTTGCGGCTCGCCGATCTCAATGCCGCGCAAGGGATCTGGTTGGTCTCGAGTATGACTTTGGCCGCCCGCGTGCACACGCTCAACGGTCGGGGCCTGCCTCGATCCCCGTTGGCCGCCGAGTTCGCCGCGTTGGTCGACTCGGCGATCGTCAGCGATCGCTGAGCGCTGAATTGTGTTGTCGGGTTGCGGAACCACGGGTACGGTCGGCCGTACACAAGGAAGGAGGTGGTCCGCGAAATTGATAGCTTCATGGACATGTGAGGTGGCTGCGCGCTAGCTGCAATGGCTCGGAGAGCCGGCGATGTACGCGCGCTGGCGAATTCCCCGCAGCCACCCGGCCCCCGAGCTTCCGGTCTGTCCAACCAGGAGCTACGCTCGGGGGCCGCTCCATGTCAGGAGCCGCTATTGGCTCACCTTCGCGGCGATCTGCCCGGCGAGGTTGCCCGCTTGACCGTTCCCGGCGTCGGGGCCGCACAGCAACAAGTCGACGACCACACTCGACACCGCGTGCAGCGCGTGGTGGCAGACCCGTGTTCCGTCGGCTTCAGTCCGCTGCTGGAATATTTTCGGCACGGTTCCGGTGACCTCACCGAATGTCCACCCCATGGTCTTGCCGTTGAAGTTCACCGTGATCGATTGCCCGGCGCACTCCTTCCACTTGTCCGCAGATCTCTGTACGAAAGCGGCGGCCGTGTCGGGGGACGAAAACTCCGCCACGGCCTCATACAAGCGGTGCGGCGGGTTCTCGCCGGGGGTGTGTGCGGCCTGGGCGCTCACCGTGGTGTAGCCGTCCGCGCCCTTGCAGTCCGGGTTGGACAGCGTCGCCCTCAAGGTGCGCAGCTGCATGGCTTTTTCGGAGACCACCAGGTTCGGATCGCCCACGACGGCGCCGATATCGGCGGGCCAAGCAGGTAGGAGTCCAGCTCGGAGGCATTCCCTGCGGCCGGGGCGCTGGGAACCGCCGAATTCGGGTTGTCGCTGGCTTCGGGTCTTGCCGCCCTGCGTGGCGCTTGCTGGACCCGCCCCCGGCGCCGCCGCCCACCGCGGTCGGTGCGGCAGCCTTGGTAGACGGGCCGCCGGGTGGCGTTGCGGCGGAGGACTGCGGTGGGGCCGCGACCGGTGCCTGCGCCTTGCTAGCGGTCACGCCGGACGGGCCCGCCGACGAGCTGTCCTTCACCTCGATCTCGGCCAGCACGTTGTCGATTTCGGTGCGGGTGCGGTAGGTGACGTCGTCGCGCAGGCGCAGCATGCGCAGCAGTTGGCCGATGTCGCCGCGAGCGCTGGGATCGTCGCCACCCTTCGCGCGGTATCGGCCGCTCGGACGTCGAACAGCACACGCAAAAGATCGGCCGAAAGCAACGATTCCGGGTCCGCGTGCACCGCCGAGTTACCCAGGCGGGCAACGGGTCGGCGGCTACCCGGCGTACCGCGAGAGCCGTGCCGAAAGGTGGGGCACCAGGCCGCCGTCGGCGTCCACCCGTTCCTCGACGTAGGCCAAGTCGCCCTCGACGATGCCGTAGAGCCGTTTGGCGCCACCGACCAGCACGCCCGATCGGCTGCGGGCCAGCGCATCGGTCACCAGCTCCCAAGACGACTGGGTACGCGGCCATCCGTAGAACAGTTCGACGTAGCCGGCCGAGTGGGCCAGCAGCAACTCGATGGCCTGAGATTCGCTGGGGTCGTCGGGATCGTTGACAAAGCGCCAGAAGCCGGTCTCGCGCAAGCCGCGTCCCTGGTAGTCGCCGGTCTCGCTGAGCCGCCACGAACGGGCTTCCCAGTTCAGGTAGTCGCCGCCGTCGTGCGAGACCACGATCTGCTGGCCGAACCGGTAATCCCCGTCATGGCCGCGGCCCTCGCCTTCTCCGCGCCACACACCGACCAGCGGCAGCAGCGCCAGCAATGCGTCGTGCAGGTTGGCGCCTTCACGCAGGTTGGCGGTGTCGGCGGGAAGCGGCAGATCGTCGTAGGCGGGGATGTTGCGTCCGGCGGTGAGCTTGGCGCGCGCAGCGGCGGCAGCCACCGCGCGGTCGCCGGAGCTCACAGAACTCAGGGGTTCGTCCGCAGTCACGATTCGTCAGTGATGAGCCGGTACAGCGTGTACAGCGCGAACCATGAGATCACCACGACCGCCACGACCAGCATGATCTCGAAGAAGAGCACCACGGGAGCAAGTCTATTCGCCGCGTGAGATCCCGGTCAGGGCAGTCGGGGTCTCAGGCGATCTTGACGTCCACCTCGTGGATGCCCGCGCCCGACGGGGTCACCATGGCGTTCCCGTTGCCGGCCGCCGACAACGCGCGCAGCGTCCAGGACCCCGGCGCCGCGAAGAACCGGAAGTCGCCCGTGGCCGACGCGACGACCTCGGCAGTGAACTCGTCCGACGAGTCGAGCAAGCGGACGAAGGCGCCACCCACCGCCTGGCCGTCGCTGTCCACGACACGGCCGGTGATCACCGTTTCCTTCTCCAAGTCGACGCTGGCGGGCAACGTCACTCCTTGCCTCGGGGCAGAGCACATATCAGCTTCCCAACTCAATCGGGGCACCCACCAGGGAGCCGTATTCCGTCCAACTTCCGTCGTAGTTCTTGACGTTTTCGTGGCCGAGTAATTCCCGGAGCACGAACCAGGTGTGCGACGAACGCTCGCCGATCCGGCAGTAAGCGATCGTTTCCTTGGTGCCGTCCAGACCGGCATCGGCGTACAGCTTGGCCAGCTCCTCGTCGGACTTGAAGGTGCCATCCTCGTTGGCGGCCTTGCTCCACGGCACGTTGATAGCCCCGGGAATGTGACCGGGCCGCTGGCTCTGCTCCTGCGGCAGATGCGCGGGCGCCAGGATCTTGCCGGAGAACTCGTCGGGCGAACGCACGTCGACCAGGTTCTTGACGTTGATGGCCGCGATGACCTCGTCCCGGAACGCCCGAATGCTGTTGTCCGGTGCGGCGGCGGTGTACGAGGTGGCCGGCCTGCTGACCGTTTCGCCGGACAGCGGGCGCCCGTCGAGTTCCCACTTCTTGCGGCCGCCGTCGAGCAGCTTGACCTTCTCGTGGCCGTACAACTTGAAGTACCAGTAGGCGTACGCGGCGAACCAGTTGTTGTTGCCGCCGTAGAGGATCACGGTGTCGTCATTGGAGACGCCGCGTTCGCTGAGCAGCTTGGAGAATTGCTGCGCGTCGACGAAGTCGCGCTTGACCGGGTCCTGCAGGTCGGAACGCCAGTCCAGCCTGATCGCGCCGGGGATGTGGCCGGTGTCGTAGGTGCTGGTGTCCTCGTCGACTTCGGCGAAGACGACACCGGCCGCATCGAGATTGCTCTCGGCCCAGTCCGCGGAGACCAGGACGTCGGAGCGTGCCATGCGGGGATCCTTTCGATCGCTTCTATGAACAGGTCATTCGGTGCGCGCGGCGCTTCGCAAACGCGCGGCAAGGGGGTAGAGCTGGCAGCCCAGGCAGATGCCGAAGGCGGCATTCAGGAAGGCGGCGGTGAGCGCTGCGGCGGTGGCGACGACGCCGATCAAGAACGCGCCCGCCGCGAACGCGGCGACACCGGCGAGGGCGAAGACCAGGCCGACGAGTTGGGCAAACTTCAGCGGTGCGACCGGTTCGCGTTCGGTGACGGGCCCGAGGCGGGGCGCCACGACGCGGGCGAATAGCCGTCCGTAGGGGTGCTTGCGCGGGCCGCCGACGGCGCCGATGGCGAAGACGATGGCCTGCACCCCCAGAATGACGGCCGCCGCCTGCGGGCTGGCGGCGGACACGGCGAGCGTGATGACCAGAACTGCGGTGGTAACCCAGGCGGCGAACCTCGGGCCGCGCACGTCGACGGAATCTGGCTGGGTGGTGGTGTTGCTGCTCGGCACGGTACTGCTCCTGGATACGCCTGTTGCTTTGGGAACGAACGACGGGAGACGAGCCACGGTAAACGTTCCGGGCTGCTCCGAGTGCTACGCGAAGGCGCGCGGCAACTCAGCAGCTACAGCGACAGCAACAGCCCGCAGTGCGGCACAGATCGACTGCGCGGCGCTGGGTGAGCATGGGCTCAAGGCGGGCTAGCACGTCGGCCAGCTTACCGAATGACGGACAACGATCAAATCAGCGGCGGTTGCCGCGCGCACCGCAGGCCTGGCCGGTGATGGGGTCACGACTGCTTGAAGTCGTCCAGGTTCACGGTCACTCCGTAGCTGATGCCCTCCATGATGACGTCGGAGCCGCGCGCACCCTCGGTCTTGGGCGCCACCCCGAACGGAAGCCGCTGGTTTGGCACCCTGGTGGTGAAGGCGCGCAGCACCGCGTCCCGCTTGTCGTCCGGGACGGTTTGATCCGCGGTGTCCGGCCCGGTCAGGACGCCGGTCGGCGTGATCACCAGCGTCGCCTGGTCATCGGGGGCCACGGAAAGGTCCACGGAAACGCTGACCCGGTGCTCGAAGTCGGCCGAGTGCGGGGTTCCGCTGAAGACCAGACCATGGCTGTCGGAGATGCCCGAGGCGGTGACGCCGCCGGTGGCGGTGTTGGTTTCCCTGGGCGGCGCCTCGACCATCAAATCGCTGATGCCCATATACCGGCCCAGGTGGGTCGAGTCGATGATGATGCGGCTCTCCAGTTTGCCCACCCGCAGCTTCGCGTCGGGCCCGATCAGCCAGGACGCGTTGGTCAGATCGACGGAGTACATCGTGGCTTCAAGGGTGGCCTTGCCGACGGTCGCATGGTCGACGGCGTTGGCCTTGATCTCCAGCTGGCTGTAGTGGTGGCCCATCGCCTGCGGGATGAATGGGAAGGCCACGATGGCCACGAACGGGTCGGACCTCAGATTGGCCGCTTTGCGCACGCTGCACGACAGCCGGTATTCGGCATAGATGCTGCTCCCGTAGTCGACGGCGACGGCACCGAGCGCGACCACGGCGACGGCGATCGCCGCGGCCCCGACCCCGATCAGCACCTTGCGCACCCGCACATTGTCGCGTAAACCCATGCCCGGCTTGTCGCGGCCCGCCCGGGTGGCGGGGCTCACACTGCGCCGTCGCCACGCAAAAATGGCAGGTGGCAAGTTATCGTTAGATGACCTGGCAACTAACGCGTCGTTGCGTTGCGAATCGAAAAGATGCCGTTCCCCCGAGCTGGAGGGGTTAGTTGGAGCTATTACTGCTGACTTCGGAGCTGCATCCCGACCCGGTCCTGCCGTCGTTGTCGCTGCTTCCCCACACCGTCCGGACGGCGCCGGCGGAACCATCCTCGTTGCTCGAGGCTGGGACGGCGGATGCCGTGCTCGTGGACGCGCGCACCGACCTGTCGTCGGCGCGCGGCCTTTGCCGGCTGTTGAGCACCGCGGGCCGATCCGTTCCCGTCCTGGCTGTGGTGAGCGAAGGCGGCCTGGTGGCGGTCAGTGCCGACTGGGGGCTCGACGAAATCCTGCTGCCGAGCACCGGGCCCGCCGAGATCGACGCCAGGCTGCGGCTGGTGGTCGGTCGCCGCGGCGGCCTGACCGACCAGGAAAGCGCCGGCAAGGTGAGCCTGGGTGAGCTGGTGATCGACGAGGGCACCTACACCGCGAGACTGCGGGGCCGCCCGCTGGACCTGACCTACAAAGAGTTCGAGTTGCTCAAGTACCTGGCCCAGCATGCCGGCCGCGTATTCACCCGCGCGCAGCTGCTACACGAGGTGTGGGGATACGACTTCTTCGGCGGCACCCGTACCGTCGATGTGCACGTGCGCCGCCTGCGCGCCAAACTCGGCCCCGAATACGAGGCATTGATCGGCACCGTCCGCAACGTCGGGTACAAGGCCGTCCGGCCGGCACGCGGTCGCGCGCCGATCGCGGAGCCCGAGGACGCCGACGATATCGAGTCCGACTCCGAGGATCTGCAAGAGCCGCTGGGCGACCCGTTGCGCAGTCAGTGACCGCCCCCGCCTGGCGCTCGACGCTGACCGCGGACGAACAGCGGCAAGTGCGCGAACTCATCACGGCTGCAACGGAATTCGATGGGGTGGCACCCGTGGGCGAACAGGTGCTGCGCGAACTCGCGCACGACCGCACCGGGCATCTACTCGCCACCGAGACCGACGAGATCGTCGGCTACCTCAATCTCTCGCGCGATGCAGATGCCGGAATGGCGGAACTCGTGGTGCACCCGCGGGTCCGGCGGCATGGCGTCGGGACGGCGCTGGCACGGGCGACGTTGGCCGAGACGGCGGGGCGCAACCGGTTCTGGGCGCACGGCACGCTCGCGCCGGCCCGGGCCACCGCCTCCGCGCTGGGCCTGGTCCCGGTGCGTGAACTGCTGCAGATGCGACGCACCCTGCCCGACACCCACGATTTGGTACAGCCGGTGCCCGGCGTGCGGGTCCGCACCTACGCCGGCGCCCCCGATGACGCGGAGCTGTTGCGCGTCAACAACGCCGCCTTCGCCGACCACCCCGAACAGGGCGGCTGGACCGAAGTCCAGCTGGCCGAGCGGCGCAACGAACCGTGGTTCGACCCGGCCGGTTTGTTCCTCGCGTTCGGCGACTCCGAAACCGATCAGACGGGCAAGCTGCTGGGCTTCCACTGGACCAAGGTGCACCCCGATCAGCCTGGCCTGGGCGAGGTCTACGTCGTCGGCGTCGACCCGTCGGCCCAGGGCCGGGGCCTGGGCCGGATGCTGACGGCCATCGGCATCGATTCGTTGGCGCAGCGGCTGACCGGCTCGGCGGAACCCACCGTGTTGCTCTACGTGGAGTCGGACAACCTCGCCGCGGTGCGCACCTACCAGCGCTTGGGCTTCAGCACCTACAGCGTGGACACCGCCTACGCGGTCGCTTCCGGCTGACCAAACGCGCAGGCGGCGGCGTCCGTATCCCCGGTTGTTCACCTGCGCTTGCTAGTGAGACATTTGCCGCGGGCTGCATCGGAGCATACTTTCGCGACGACCTGGCAACCTCTTGGGAGGTGGTCGGCGCCGCGCACGCGGTCGGAGAATGCGTCAGGAAGCGGGATCGGTGAGGCTCGACAGGGGAGGCAGGGCGCTGGCTGCGCTGGCCATGGCGGTGGCGATCGGCAGCGGTGCGTTGACTGGCTGTGGCAGCGACCAGAACCGCCGGGGCGCGTCGCCGGCAGCCGTCTCCGGGCCCACGGGCACGGCGGGATGTAGCGGCAAGAACAAGCTGACCGCGGAAGGCTCGACTGCTCAACAAAACGCGATGGCGTTGTTCAACCAGGTCTGGGGCCAGTACTGCCCGGGCAAGAGCGTGTCATACAACCCAACCGGTTCGGGTGCCGGCCGCGAGCAGTTCATCGCCGGCCATGTCGATTTCGGGGGCGCTGACTCGCCCCTGGCCGCGGACCAGATCGGTCCGGCCGCCACCCGCTGTGACGGAAACCCGGCGTGGGACTTGCCGCTGGTGTTCGGGCCGATCGCTTTGGTCTACAACCTGGTCGGGGTCCCGGCACTGGTGGTCAGCAGTGACGCGTTGGCCAAGATCTTCAGCGGAAGAATCACGGCCTGGAATGACCCGATCCTGGCGGCCCTCAATCCCGGCGTTTCGCTGCCCGACACCAAGATCACGCCGATCTACCGAACGGACTCGTCGGGGACCACCGACAACATGCAGAAATACCTGACGGCCGCCGCGCCGCAGAGCTGGACGAGGGGCGTGGGCACCGAGTTTCAGGGTGGGGTGGGCGAGGGCGCCACGAAGTCGGCCGGGGTCATTCAGGTCGTGCGCGCCACCCCGGGAGCCATCGGATACGTCGAGAAGGGGTTTGCCGACCAGGGCGCTATCCCCTACGCCCGAATCGCCACCAACAGGGGCGTCGTGGTCCCGCTCACCAACGAGACGGCCGGAAACGCTGTGAAGGCGGCCGATTTGGTGGCCGACGGCAACGACCTGGTACTCGACCTCAACTCGATGTACAGCTCCCAGGAGCCGGGGTCCTATCCCTTGGTGTTGGCGACGTACGAGATCGTGTGCTCGAAGAACTCGGACCCGGACACCTCCGGGGCGATCAAGTCGTTCCTCACGGTGGCCGCCGGCAGCGGGCAGGCAGACCTTCCGTCGGCCGGCTATGTCCCGCTGCCCGATAAGGTCAAAGGGCGGCTGGTTGCCGCGATCGACGCCCTGCAGTAACCAAGTGGCCCCCGGCTTAAGGAGCGACAGAACCGTGCCGGGATCAAAGTGACCACGCCAAACCCCATGCACGCCGGTTCGGGCGCGACCGTTTCCGCGCACTTTGCCGAAGCGCCGCTGATACCGATCAGCCCGTGGGGAGATGCGCGCCCACACGTCGGGGATCGGGCGTTCCGTTGGCTCGCCAAAAGTTCGGGCCTGCTGATCGTGATCGTGATTGGGGCCATCGGCGGATTCCTGCTTCTGCGCGCGATACCCGCCTTGAAGCGCGATCGCGAGAACTTCTTCGGCTACGGCGGTAACTGGATCACCAACGACACCGCGGCGATGCACTTCGGCATCTCCGATCTGCTGAAGGTCACCGTGTTCGTGTCGGCGTTCGCGTTGACGCTGGCCATGCCCGTCGCGCTGGGCGTCGCCATCTTCATCACCCAGTACTCGTCGCGGCGCGCCGCCGGTCCCCTGGCCTACGCCGTCGATCTGCTGGCCGGGGTTCCGTCCATCATCTACGGTGCGTGGGGCCTTTACGTGCTGGCACCGCAGCTGCGACCCGTAGCAACCTGGCTGAACCATTCCGTGGGCTGGTGCTTCCTGTTCGCCGACGGCAACGCATCGGTGGCCGGCGGCGGCACCATTTTCACCGGTGGCGTCGTCCTGGCGGTGATGATCCTGCCGATCATCGCCGCCGTCACCCGCGAGGTGTTCATGCAGACACCGCCGGAGCAGATCGAGGCCGCGCTGGCGCTCGGCGCCACCCGTTGGGAAGTGGTGAAGACGATCGTGCTGCCGTTCGGGCGGTCGGGCTACATCAGTGCGGCCGTGCTGGGGCTGGGACGCGCCATGGGTGAGACGGTCGCGCTGCTGATCATCTTGCGGGGAACGCAGGCAGCCTTTGGCTGGTCGCTGTTCGACGGTGGCTCCACCGTGGCGACCAAAATCGCGGGGGCCGCGGCGCAATTCAATGATCAATACAAGGCCGGCGCGTACATTGCCGCGGGGCTGGCCCTCTTCGTGCTCACCTTTCTGGTCGATGCCCTGGCGCGTGTCGCGGGAACCAGGTGGCGCGGCCGATGACCTCGATGTTGGACCGCCCGCTGAAGCCGCGCGCGTTCGCCCGGCCGAGCCGGCGCCGCCGGGTCGCGGATCACGTTGCGCTGGTGCTGGTTTCGCTGTCGATGGTGATCGCGGTGACGCCCTTGCTGGTGGTGCTGTACTCGGTGATCGCCAAAGGAACCAAAGCGATCACATCGACCGTTTGGTGGACGCACTCGCAAGCGGGTATGACGGCCTTCGTGGCCGGTGGCGGCGCCTACCACGCGATCGTGGGCACGGTGTTGCAGGGGCTGGTATGTGCCCTGATCTCGATCCCGATCGGCCTGATGCTCGCCATCTATCTCGCCGAATACGGCGGCGGCACCCCGCTGGGCAGACTGGCCACGTTCATGGTGGACATCCTGAGCGGGGTGCCCTCGGTCGTGGCGGCTCTGTTCGTTTACGCGTTGTTCGTGGCGACGCTGGGTCTTCCGCGCTCCGAGTTCGCGGTGTCACTCGCGCTGGTCCTGTTGATGCTTCCGGTGATCGTGCGAGCCACCGAGGAAATGCTGCGAATCGTTCCGGTGGATCTTCGCGAGGCCAGCTACGCGCTGGGCATCCCGAAGTGGAAGACGATTGTCAGGGTCGTGCTTCCCACCGGGATCTCCGGCATCATCACGGGGATCATGCTGGCGGTGGCCAGGGTTATGGGCGAGACGGCCCCGTTGCTGATCCTGGTCGGGTACGCGCAATCTATGAACTTCGACATCTTCCGTGGATTCATGGGGACGCTGCCCGGCATGATGTACAACCAGATCGGCGCCGGCGCCGGCGTGAACCCGGTCCCCACGGATCGGTTGTGGGGTGCCGCCCTAACCCTCATCCTAGTGATCGCCACCATTAACATCGGGGCCCGAGTGATAGCGAAATTTCTTGGCGCCAAAACGTCATAGGCAGGAGCACTAAGTGGCCAAGCGGTTGGACCTTAAAGCAGTCAACATCTACTACGGGTCGTTCAAAGCCGTCGCGGATGTGACGCTGTCCATTCTGCCCCGCAGTGTGACGGCGTTCATCGGCTCTTCAGGTTGCGGCAAGACGACCGTGTTGCGCACGCTCAACCGGATGCATGAGGTCATCCCCGGTGGCCGGGTCGAGGGCAGCGTGCTCCTCGACGACGAGGACATCTACGGCCCCGGTGTCGACCCGGTCGGTGTGCGCCGGGCGATTGGGATGGTGTTCCAGCGGCCAAACCCGTTCCCCGCCATGTCGATTCGTGACAACGTGGTGGCCGGCTTGAAGCTGCAAGGCGTGCGCGACCGCAAGCTGCTCGACGAGACAGCCGAACACTCACTGCGCGCCGCAAACCTGTGGGATGAGGTCAAGGACCGGTTGGACAGACCCGGCGGCGGATTGTCCGGGGGGCAGCAGCAGCGGTTGTGCATCGCACGGGCCATCGCCGTGCAACCCGACGTGTTGCTCATGGACGAGCCGTGCTCCGCGCTGGACCCGATCTCGACGATGGCCATCGAGGAACTGATCAGTGAGCTGAAGCAGGATTACACCATCGTCATCGTCACCCACAACATGCAGCAGGCTGCCCGGGTCAGCGACTACACCGCGTTTTTCAACCTGGAAGCAACGGGAAAGCCGGGGCGGTTGATCGAAGTCGACGACACCGAGAAGATCTTCTCCAACCCCAGCCAGAAGGCGACCGAGGACTACATCTCCGGCCGCTTCGGCTAGCCCGGACGTGCTTTCGCCTACTGCGAGGCGGGGTTCGTTTCTTCTTCGGGCAGTCTGCCGGTCGCCTGGAAGATGACGCGCCTCGCCACTTCGACGGCGTGGTCGGCGAAGCGCTCGTAGAACCGGCCCAGCAGCGTCACGTCGACGGCGGCGGCCACACCGTACTTCCATTCGCGGTCCATCAGCACGGAGAACAGATGGCGGTGCAGATCGTCCATCGCGTCGTCCTCTTCGCGGATCCGGGCGGCTTTCTCCGGATCGCGCGACATCACCACCTCTTGCGCGCTGTTGCCCAACTCGACTGCGACCCGGCCCATTTCGGCGAAGTAGCCGTTGACCTCTTCGGGCAGCGCGTGCTGGGGATGCCGGCGGCGGGCGATCTTCGCGACGTGCAGGGCCAACGCACCCATCCGGTCGATGTCGGCCACCATCTGAATGGCGCTCACGATGGACCTCAGATCACCGGCGACCGGTGCCTGCAAGGCCAGCAGCACGAAGGCGCTTTCCTCGGCGTGGGCGCTGAGCGTCGCGATTTTTTCGTGGTCGGAGATCACTTGTTCGGCCAGCACCAGGTCCGCTTGCAGCAGGGCCTGGGTGGCGCGCTCCATGGCGACGCCTGCCAGTCCGCACATCTCACCTAGCCGCTCGGACAACTCCGAGAGCTGCTCATGGTAGGCGGTCCGCATATCGCCAAGCCTACGTTCTCGGCCGCGAAAAAGGTTGGCGGAACGCCGCCAAAAGCGCTTACTCGCAGGTGGTGTCGGCCGCGTTGGTGACGGTCAGGTCCTCGGGCAGCTTGGCGGGGGCGCTGCCGGATCCGCGTTCGATCTGCAAGCTGATCGACGAGCCGCTCGGTTGGGGAGTGGCGACCGACTTGAAGTCGGGGCCGAGCACCACCTGAACGACCTGCCCGTAGCCGGAAACCCGCTGGACTTTGGCGTTGGCGAACGAGGACGCCACGGTCGCCGCCGCCTGCTCGTTGCCGGCCGAGAACAACACGGTCGTCGTGTTGACCGAACTCGGATAGTCGTCCGGCGTCATCACGTTGAAGCCGTCCCGCTTGAGCTGGCCGGTCGCGGTCGCCGCCAGGCCACTCTGCGTCGTGGCGTTGGAGACCCGCACCGTGACATCGCCCGGCGTGGTCGTGGTGACCTGCTCGTGTCGAGCCTCGGGGGCCGGCGTGGGGGCCGGCGCCTTCTTGGTGGCGGGCGCCTTGGTCCGCCCTGACTTGTCGTCGGAGGTCCCCAGACTCTTTGCGTTCTGGTCGTTTTCCTCTGGCAGCGGATCGTCGTTGATGATGGCGTCGAACAGCGCCCGCATATCGGCCATGCGCGGCGGTTCGTCGCCGTTCTGGTCGGTTATCCCCGTCGGCACGGTCACGAATGTGACATGCCCGGCCGCCATCCCCTGCAACGACTGGCCGAGTTGGATCAAGTCCTTCGACTGCACGTTGTCGACGACGGTGTCGCTGATGAACATGTTGACGACGTTGTTGAGCTTGTTCAGGTCGAGCAGCGTGTCCTCGGAGATCAGCGAACGCAGCAGCGACGACAAGAAGAGCTGCTGGCGCTTGATGCGCCCGTAGTCCCCGTTGGTTTCGGTGGTGACCTGTCGGGCTCGCACATAATTGAGTGCGGTTGAGCCGTCCAGGACTTGGCGACCGCCATGGTCGAGGACCGTACCCAGCTCGTAGTCGTGCAGCGCGGTTTTCGAGCACACCTCGACACCGCCCAGGGCGTCGACCATTTTGGCGAAACCGGCGAAGTCGACGGCGATGAAGCGGTTGATGCTCAAACCGGACAGCTTCTGGATTTCTTTGACCAGACACTTCGGGCCGCCGAAGGCGAACGCCGAGTTCAGTTTGGTCTCGGTGTAGACCATCTTCGGACCCCAGGACTTGGTCTTCGCGTCGTAGAGGGGTCCGTACTTGCCCGTCTGCGGGTTCCACGCCTCGCAGTGGATCGGGGTGATCGCCAGGTCGCGGGGAAACGACACCGCCACCACGCGTTTGCGGTTGGCCGGAATGTTGACCAGCATCACGGTGTCCGACCGGGCGCCGTCCGCGTCGTCGGTGCTGCCGGCACCCATGTTGGCGTTGTCGCCGGCGCGGGAGTCAAGGCCGACGATCAAGAAGTCTTCGTCCCCGTATTGTCCGTTGCGGTCGCGAATGTCATCGGACTGCGGGTCAAGGGCGCTGATGGTGTTGAGCCGGGCGTTCTTGGACGCACTCCACTTCCACGCCCCGCCGGTCATCACGAGGGCCAATACGGCAAGCAGTGCCGCCACCGAGCGCGCGGCCAACAGCATCGGCCGGTGGCGGTGGACCGTCTTCCGCTCGTCAGCGTCAACAGTCCGGTCGGATGCCGACCCGTCGCCGTTCCGGTGATCGGCGGCCTCGAGGTCGGGGAGCTCCGAGACAATGTCGAGCGAGTAGGCCAGGTCCTCGATCACCTGGGTTTCCTGCAGCTCTACCGGCAGGCCCGATTCGGCCTCGGCGGATTCGACGTCCGCCTCGGCGCGGCGGTGTGTGGACCGGCCGGTCGACGGGGCACCGAGCTTCGCGATCAGGTCGGCGACGCTGACCCCGCCCCCCGTGTGGCATCCGGATCCTTCGTCATCGGCTGCTCGAGGCTCACCGGGCTCGACAGCAGTCTCCGTCTGCCATCGATGGAGGCTGTAGTCGGACGGTGGCTCCGAGAACCGCTCCCAAGGGGCCGCGCCGAGCGCCGCGCGCCGAGCGTGGGGAGTGGCGTCGTCCTCGGCGTCACTCATGTCTTACCGGCCTCCGAAGCTCTGATGCGGATGTCAGCGTGTCCGTGCGCGATGTCGGCCCAGCGCTTGGCGCTATCAGCGCCGCGGCTTGTGCCACCCGGGGGTCGCACTCCTTTGTCGCGGTCGGGCGGGGGCGCGTTACCGATCCGCCGCAGCAACGCGCAATGCAGCAAGGTCCACATCGTACTGAGTTATCGGTCCGGACGCGATTTCGACGGTCGTTCAGCCGCCGGAGTGCATCACGTCGGCGCCGGCCGGAACGGTGCAGTCGTCGGGGTCCGTCAGCCAGCCTTCCGGCAGTGCCACCCGGGCGGGTGAGCCCTGCCGGCCCCGCGGACCGCTCGCCGCGTCCGGGAAGGGCACGGCGCCGTCCAATTGGCTTAGTAGCGAATCGAGTTCGTCGAGTGTCTTGACCATCGCCAGCGCTCGGCGCAGCTCCGAGCCGGCCGGAAAGCCGTGCAGGTACCAGCCGATGTGCTTGCGGATGTCGCGCATGCCCTTGTCCTCGCCGAAGTGCGCGGCCAGCAACTGCCCGTGTCGGCGGACGATATCGGCGACCTCGCCCAAAGTGGGCGGGGTAGGGGCCGGGCTGTCGGTGAACGCCGCCGAGAGCTCGGCGAAAAGCCAGGGCCGGCCCAGGCAGCCGCGCCCGATCACGACGCCGTCGCATCCGGTGGTGGCCATCATCGTCAGGGCGTCGCTGGCGTCGTAGATGTCGCCGTTGCCCAGCACCGGAATCGTTCGCACCTGCTGCTTGAGCAGAGCTATCTGCTCCCAGTCGGCGGTGCCGGAGTAGCGCTGCGCCGCCGTGCGGGCGTGCAGCGCGACCGCGGCGGCGCCCTCCGATTCGGCGATGCGGCCGGCATCGAGGTGGGTGTGGTGCTCGTCGTCGATGCCGACGCGGAACTTGACGGTCACCGGGATGCCGGTGCCTTCGGTCGCGCGCACGGCCGCCGCGACGATCTGCCCGAACAGCCGTCGCTTGTACGGCAGCGCGGCCCCGCCTCCGCGTTTGGTGACCTTGGGCACCGGACAGCCGAAATTCATGTCGATGTGGTCGGCCAAACCCTCGTCGGCGATCATTTTGGCGGCGGCGTACGTGGTCGACGGATCGACCGTGTAGAGCTGCAACGAGCGTGGCGACTCATCCGGGGCGAAGGTGGTCATGTGCATGGTGACCGGATGCCGCTCAACGAGCGCGCGCGCCGTCACCATCTCGCAGACGTACAGCCCGCTGACCGTGCCGACCTTCGACTGCTCCAGTTCGCGACACAGGGCCCGAAATGCGACGTTGGTCACGCCCGCCATCGGGGCCAGCACCACCGGGCTGGCGAGCGCGATGGAACCGATGCGCACGGCCTGGTTACCGCCGGCTCATAACCAGCTTGCCCGTGGTCTGGTGCAGCTCGAAGGCGGTGGTCTTCTTGCCCGTGCGGACTTCCCGGTCGAGCTGGCGCTGCTTGGACACCTCAAATTTGTCGCAAGACGCTTCCAGCTCCTTGATGAGCACCCCCAGGTCGTCCCGCATCGCGGCGGCCTCACCGGTGAAGTCATCACGCTCGAAGATGCGCCACTTCTTCAGCACCGGCATCACGACCTCATCGAGGTGAATCCGCGGGTCGTAGACGCCGCCCATGGCAATGAACACGGCCTTGCGGCGGAACTCGGGCACCTGGTAGCCCGGCATCTGGAAGTTGCGCAGGATCTTGTGCAGCGACTTCATCGCCTGGTTGGGGGCGATCTCGAACCCGGCCTCGCTGACATCGCGGTAGAAGATCATGTGCAGGTTCTCGTCGGCGGAGATCTTGGCCAGCAGCTTATCGGCGACCGTCTCGTTGCAGGCTCTACCGGTGTTGCGATGCGAGATCCGGGTGGCCAGCTCCTGGAAGGTCACGTAGATGACCGAGTCGAACAGGCTCTCGGCGAACAGGTCTTCTCGAACCTGACGGTTCTGGCCCGGGCTGAAGCCCCGGTTCACCACCTCCAAGCGCAGCTTCTCCAACTCGACCGGGTCGACGGCGCGGGTCACGACCAGGTAGTCACGTAGCGCGATCCCGTGCCGGTTCTCCTCGGCGGTCCAGCGGTTCACCCACTGGCCCCAGGCGCCGTCCAGGCCAAAGTTCATCGCGATCTCGCGGTGATACGACGGCAGATTGTCTTCCGTCATCAGGTTCTGCACCATCGCCACCTGGGCGAGGTCGGAGAGCTTGCTCTCCTCCGGGTGCCAGTCCTGCCCGCCGAGGGCGTAGAAGTTCTTGCCGTCCGACCACGGGATGTAGTCGTGCGGGTTCCAGTCCCTGTGCATGCTCTCGTGCCGGTTGAGGTTCTTCTCGACCACCGGTTCGAGCTCGCGCAGCAGCTGTAGGTTTGTCAGCTCGGCTGACATAGGGCCTCCGGTTATCTGTGTCGATGGGTAGCAGTCAATATATCTGTGTACTTCAGTAGCATCAAGCGGCCTTGCCGCGCGCCGCATAACGGTTCGATGCCATATTTTGAGCGCGCCCGAACGGCGCGTCCAGTTCCTGACGGATTCCCGCCGCGGCGCACCCGATAAACAGTCGCCCTAGCCCAGGTCGGGGGCGGGCACGTACGGAGCCGCCGTGATGTACAGCATGTCGACGCAGTAGTCGATGAACTGTTTGCGGCCGGCCCCGAGCTGTCCGTTCAGGTAGGCGGTGAACAGACTCGACAGACCGCCGACGAGGCTGGTGGCGATCATCTTCTGCAGCACCGGATCGCCGATCCGGGACAGCTTGCGCTGCAGCAATTCGATGAAGTTGGGCATCCACTCCGCACCCGAACGGGTCAATATCGGCTCGACCGCCGGCGCCAGTAACAGCACCCGCCCGCGGACCGGGTCGTCGACCATCAGCTCGACGAACTTTTCGACGGCTTCCCGTGGGGTATTCGCCGATGTGAGCGTGTTCATTGCGCGCGTACATACGTCGTCGTAAACCGCGCGCACGAATTCGTCACGATCCGAGAAGCTTTCGTAGAAGTAGCGTTCGGTCAGCGCGGCTTTGCGGCAGACCGCTCGCACGGTCAACGCCGGTCGACTGTCGCTGCCGAGCAATTGCACACCGGCGGCGATGAGGTCGTCGCGGCGGAGGGCGAGGCGATCTCCCAAGGGGACGCCGGTCCAACGGCCCCGTCGTTGACCGGACTGCACATCGCTCCTAAGCTAGAAAATGACAACGCGCGTAGTCAGTTTTGCAGATACCTACAGGAATCCAATAGTGACTCAACATACGTCCGGACCCCGTCCGCTGACCAGCGACGTCGTGCGCGGCGATTCGACCTCCACCGCGAAGACAGGCGAGCCGACCGGTGTAGCCGGCGGCTGCCCGGTGTCGCCGCTGGGTTACGAAGCGCCTCCGCTCCCGCTGGGCCCCGAGTCGCTGACGTGGCGGTACTTCGGCGACTGGCGCGGCATGCTGCAGGGCCCGTGGGCCGGGTCCATGCAGAACATGCACCCCCAACTGGGCGCGGCCGTCATCGACCACTCGACGTTCTTCGTGGAGCGCTGGCAGCGCCTGCTGCGCTCCCTGTACCCGATCGGGGGAGTCGTCTTCGACGGGGACCGGGCCCCCGTCACCGGTACCGAGGTGCGGGACTACCACACCGACATCAAGGGTGTCGACGAACAGGGCCGCCGCTACCACGCCTTGAACCCCGACGTCTTCTACTGGGCCCACGCCACATTCTTCGTCGGCACCATTCATGTGGCCGAGCGGTTCTGCGGCGGGCTGACCGAAGCGCAGAAACGCCAGCTGTTCGACGAGCACGTCGAGTGGTACCGGATGTACGGCATGAGCATGCGGCCCGTCCCCGCATCGTGGGAGGAGTTCCAGATCTACTGGGATCACATGTGCCGCAACGTGCTCGAGGACAATTTCGCCGCCCGCGCGGTGCTCGACCTCACCGAGCTCCCCAAACCGCCCTTCGCGCAATGGGTTCCGGAGTGGTTGTGGGCCGCGCAACGCAAACTCCTCGCGCCGTTCTTCGTCTGGGTGACCGTGGGTCTGTACGACGCCCCCGTTCGCGAGTTGATGGGCTACCGGTGGTCGCGGCGCGACGAGTGGCTACATCGCCGCTTCGGCGACATCGTTCGCGGGGTCTTCGCGTTCGTGCCGAGCCGATTCCGTAAGCACCCGCGGGCCCGCGCGGGCTTCGACCGCGCGGCCGGGCGAATCCCGGCCGAGACGCCGCTAGTGCAGACGCCGCCGCGCAACCTGCCGCCCGTGGACGAGCGCGGCGACCCGAAGCATTACTGCCCAGTGGTCTCCTGAGCGGAGCCGCCCGCGCTATGCGTGGGGGTGACCGTGAACGTCCTCCAGGCCCGCCTGGTGCACGTGCTGATGGCTGTGCTCGGTGCCGTCGGCGTGGCCGTGGGAATGCTCGTGCCGGACGTGGTCGTGCTCATGCACGGTGTGCGCGTGCGCGTGCGTGACGTCGCCGTGCTCGTGTTCGTGCGCGTGGGGCGCGTCGTGGGTGTGCTGCTCGGTCATCGGTGTCGTCTCCTTATCTGCGATGCGCTGTGTCGATTCCTTTTTCACTTGGTGCGGCCGTGCCGCACGTTGGGCGGGGGTGCTGATTCGCCGACGGCCTGCAGTCCACCATCCCGGCGGTGATGACCGGGCACGCCCGGGCCGGCGTGCTCGGCGTTGAAGACCGCGTCGATGACGAGCTGACGGACGTGGTCGTTCTCCAGGCTGTAGAAGATGGTGGTTCCCTCCCGGCGGGTGCGGACCAGGCGCGCCATCCGCAGCTTCGCCAGGTGTTGGGACACCGACGGCGCCGGCTTGCCCACGTGCTCGGCGAGTTCGTTGACCGACATCTCGCCGTCGGTCAGCGACCACAGCACCTGCACGCGGGTCGCATCGGCCAGCATCCGGAAAACCTCGACCACCAGACTCGCCTGGTCGTCGGGCAACCGACCTCCGCTGTTATCTGCATGCATGCGCAAATAGTAATCAAGA
Organism: uncultured Actinomycetota bacterium; assembly: GCA_963732835.1. Classification (GTDB taxonomy): domain Bacteria; phylum Actinomycetota; class Actinomycetes; order Mycobacteriales; family Mycobacteriaceae; genus Mycobacterium. The sequence continues at coordinate 40,426 of CAVTBA010000013.1, read as the reverse complement.
TAGGGGGCGCTGCCAACGGGTGCTTTCTAGGCCGACGGGACGACCGTGGACCGGCGCTGGCCGCCGTTGCGCTCGTTCCAAAGTCGGTAGACATCCACCGCACCGTCTTGAGGTTGATAGCGCATGGGCAGGCGCCGCCGGTCCCAGCTCTTGGCGAACTCGTCGTAGAAGGTGGACACCTCGAAGTACTTGCGGTCGTCGAGGTAGTACTGCTCGTAGTCCTCGCGGGTGATCAGAAAGAAGACTTCCTTGGGTGAGCAGTAGTACAGCGAGCCCAGGCACATCGGACACGGGTGCGCCATCACGTAGATCGTGGCGTCGACGAGGTGCTCGGTGCCCAGCTTCATGCACGCCTCGCGGATGGCCAGGATTTCCGCGTGGGCGGTCGGGTCGTTGGTCTGTGCCACTTTGTTGGCGCTCTCGGCGAGGACTTCGCCGTCGTTGACGATCACCGTCGCGAACGGGCGACCGCCCTCCGCGACGTTTCGCCGGGCCAGGTCGATCGTCCGCTGGGCGAAGTCGGTCATAGGCCGGAGGGTAGTCCCGCGGGGGCCGGGAATCAGCCCTGCGATACTGACTAGATTGTCTATTTAATTTCTGGGTCGGGATGAGGGAGCACCATGGCGCGCACCGATCGTGATCGTTGGGATCTGGCGACGAGCGTGGGGGCGACGGCGACGATGGTCGCAGCCCAGCGGGCCGTGTCCTCCGACGCGAAGCTGATCGACGACCCTTACGCGGCGCCGCTGGTGCGCGCCGTCGGGATCGACGTCTACGTCCGCCTGGTGAACGGCGAAATCCCAGTCGGCGGGGCTTCCGAGTTCGATCCGCACCGGATGGCACGGGGAATGGCTTGTCGCACGAGGTTTTATGATGACTTCTTTCTGGAAGCAACACGGGGCGGGATCGGCCAGGCGGTGATCCTCGCGTCGGGGCTGGACGCGCGCGCCTACCGCCTGCCGTGGCCGGCGGGCACCGTCGTCTACGAGGTCGACATGCCGGAGGTCATCGAGTTCAAGACCGTGACCCTGGACGACCTGGGCGCCGAGCCGACCGCCGAGCGCCGCACCGTCGCCGTCGACCTGCGCGACGACTGGGCCACGGCGCTGCGCGATGCGGGATTCGATCCGCGGGCACCGTCGGCGTGGAGCGCAGAGGGGCTCTTGGTATACCTGCCAGAGGCGGCGCAAGACGCGCTGTTCGACAACATCACCGCCCTGAGCGCCCCGGGCAGCCGCCTGGCATTCGACTTCGTGCCCGACACCGCCGTTTTCGCCGACCCGCGCTGGCGCGCGCATCACGACCGGATGCGCGAGCTCGGGTTCGAGGTCGACTTCAACGACCTGGTCTATCACGGCGAGCGCAGCCACATCGTCGACCACCTGGGCCAGCGCGGCTGGCGCACCTCGTCGCAGACCGTCGCGGAACTGCATGCCGCCAACGGGTTTGTCTACGCCGACGACGAGGTCGCCCAAGCTTTCGCCGACGTGACGTATAGCAGCGCGGTGCTCGGGCCATGAGCGCCATCTCCCGAGGCCCAAACGCGTCGGTGCCCCCACCAGGGCTCGAACCTGGGACCTGCGGATTAAAAGTCCGTAGCTCTACCAACTGAGCTATAGGGGCTGCGAAGATTCAGGATACTTGGACCCGAAACGCGGCTCGTTTGAGGATTGGGCCCGCGGTGACCTAAGCTGACGTGGCTCCCAACGAAACCACGTTGCGAGTACCCCGGAGTGATTCGGTTCTGGCCCCCATCGTCTAGTGGCCTAGGACGCCGCCCTTTCACGGCGGTAGCACGGGTTCGAATCCCGTTGGGGGTACGCGACGCGGCGACGCGGAGCAGCAGCAAGGCCCTGTGGCGCAGTTGGTTAGCGCGCCGCCCTGTCACGGCGGAGGTCGCGGGTTCGAGTCCCGTCAGGGTCGCCAACTCGGCGAGGCAGTTCATGCCTTCCGGCCAGGTAGCTCAGTCGGTACGAGCGTCCGCCTGAAAAGCGGAAGGTCGGCGGTTCGATCCCGCCCCTGGCCACCAGTCTTGAGCTGCACGGACGCGGTGACAGCACTCTATGGATGTTTGGTTGTGTCCGGTTCCTGTCCGTTCGCCTGCTTCGCGGCGGAGCTGTTGAGCCGGTCAAGGTTTGTGGCGACATGGTCGAGTTCATCGGCGTAGAGGTCGCTGTAGATATTCGCGGTGACGGTTGGCGTGGAGTGCCCCATGGTTTTCTGGACGTAACGAAGGTCAGCGCCGGAAGCCCGGGCCAGGCAGGCGTAGGTGTGGCGTAGGTCGTGAATCGTTAAGGGCGCCAGTTGTGTTTTCTGCAGAGCACGAGACCAGTGCGCGTGGCGGCGCCAGTTGTTTGATCTGAGGAAGCCACCGTTCGGCGAGGTGATCGCTTGTTCCCCTGGCGCGCGGCCGGCAATTCGTGGCGTGAGTGCGTCGATGACGTTTTGGGGGAGTGGGACGGTTCGCACTGCGGCGCGAGTTTTTGGCGGTCCGACGATGATCCGGCCTTCCACTTCCGGCGCCGCCTGGCGGACGTAGAGCCGGCGCGCCACGAGGTCGATATCACCGACGCGCAATCCGACGAGTTCTGACCAGCGCAGTCCGGTGAACGCCAGGATCGTGACGACGTCGCCTTGGTCGCCGCACGCTGCCGCCAGAGTGGCGACTTCGGTCGCAGTGAGGTAGCGGTGCCGATCTCGGGCGGGTATCCGCCCCGCCGAAACGCCCTGCGCGGGGTTGCTGTGGATTCGACCGTCCTCGCGCGCCATTTCGAGGATTGACCGGAGTAGTCGGAGCGTGGCCAATTTCGCCCAAGGGCCGACGGTGAGGGTATCGACGAATTGCTGCACGTCCTTGCGGCTGATTTCGTCGAGTGGGACGTGGCCGAAACGGGGGCTGATGCGGAGTTCCCAATGCTGGGTGTAGCCGCTCCACGTCTTGGGTGACACGGCTGGGCGTTTCGACGCGCTGTATTGAGTCCAGATTCCGGCGAGGCTGGTGCGGCCGAGCCGAGGGTCGAAGCGCCTGCCACCGATCGCCGCTTCACCGTCACGCTCGGCCTTGAACGCGCGAGCCTCACGCAGGCTGGCGAACGTCGATGATGTTTCAACCCATCCAGTCGGCGAGTCTGGGTCCCTCACCAGGTAGCGCACTTGATAGCGCGGCTGGCCAGCTGAGTTGATCCGCTTTCGGATACCACGCGGTACCGATCCGGCCACTTAGCGGCGCACCTGCTTCAGCCAAGCGCGGACTTCTGCTGCGTCCCAGCGTCTTACGCGATCAGATAGCGTGTAGCACGGCGGTCCGTCTGTCTTCGCCGTGTTCGCGCATCGCGCCCCATCGGCTCACGGTCGCGGCCGAGACGCCGAGCAGTTCGGCCACCTGCTCTGCTGTCAGCAGCTCCGGAAAGGTTGCTGTAACGGTGGCCGCGGTGCTGATGCCGAGAGTTGCCATGCTGATGTCCTCAGTTCTCCGCCGGACCTTGGTAGCTTTTAGTAACTAACCCGTATTCGTTTGCAACTGAACGGATTAACGAGTCAGGCCAGTAGTCGGCGCGTACACGCACCGTTGATCCGTCTTCGTCGATTACGTATCCGGTCCCAGGTTCATTTGGGTCGATGCGGTGTGCGGGCGCGGCATCGGCGAGGCCATCGCCCAGAACCATCGCGACCTCGTCGCGCGAACGCAGGCGAAGTGCAACGGTTTGGGTGAATAGTCCGCGCATGGGCAGGATCTCCTTGCGTGGGTCCTGCATGAAGGCCGCGACCACGATGCCTACGGCCCTGCCCTTTGTCAGAATGCGTGAAAGCGAGGCCGCAACTTGCTTTTTGATGGCCGTGTCTGTCATGTAGGAGGTCAGGCCCGCCAGTTCGTCGATGAGCAGAACCATGAGCGGCTCGGCGGTGCTCGGTGTGTGCGAACGCGCTCGGCCAGCCATCCTGCGTCCGCGGCTATCCAGCAGTTCCTCTAACTTGTCCAGCAGCCTGGCGGCCTCGGCCTCGGTCGTCGCGACTTTGGTGAATAGCGCGGAGCCGACTGAGACTTCGATCCCGTACTTGAGGTCTACCGCGAAAAGCCGCACAGTCCCTGACTTGACGGCCGGAGCCAATCCGCCTGTGATGCCCCAGAAAATGGAACCCTTGCCCGCCCCTGAGCACCCGACAGTCAGGGTATGCAAGCCAGCGACACGGAGAATCCAGGCCGACCCGTTCTCGCGCCGACCGATCTTAACGGCCTTCGCCTCGGTATTGGGGGTGGGCTGGTTAGCAGTTTCAACGGTCGATAGCTGTTGCCGCATAACAAATTCCATCCGGACCGTGCCGGGCGCAACCACCGTCGAGCGGGCGGAATGTGCCCCGACGGCGTCACGGATTGCGCGCACTGAATTCTCGAGGTCATCCACCGTTTGACCGGTCCGTGTGCGGACGGACATTCGCAGGCAGTCGTCGGACATGCTTACCCCGAGAAGGCGAGGATGAGTCCAGACGGTCCTCGTCTTGCTCCTGCCCTGCGAGTCCGTGCGCGTGACGCGCTCCGATGTGGACAACCCGCAGGCCTTGGCAATTCGCGGCCAGGAGAACAACGCCCATAGCAGCCATCGGGCCTGCCGCGCGGGTGTTGCAACGTGACGCTCAAACGTGGCGGGCGATCGCAGTCTCCAAACGACGAGCAAAAAGGTGACCACGCCGATGGCGGCGATAAGCCACATGGCACCGACCGCCAGCAGGTGCGTGAGATCAAATGAAGTCGGTGCCGCTGTCAGGATCTGGAATCGAATACGGATCGCTAGGGACTACAGGGTCGTACGGACTCATGCTGACACCCGGTCTCCCGCTGATGACCCCGCCTTGCCAGTGTCCGCAGTCATACCCGAGGCCCGAAACGACCACGCGATGCGGCCGGATTCACTCGAACGGTCTACGTACGGCAATACGCACAGTTCCTCGAAAATCACTGGGGTGAAGGGCATTCCGGCAGTGTTCGGCGGGCATACAGGCTGCTTGGGTGTTGCGAACTTGACGGTGAGAGTGCGCGCTCGCTTACTAGCTGCCGGGTCGCCGTCGAGGACTTCGACCTGCCACAACGGAGCGCCTGAGTCTCGATCAGTCGCCTGGACCTTGTTGTCCTTCGATGATCGCTCGTAATCGATCACCGCCGTCACGTCAGAGACCACGAACGCTCGGTGCGGGAAAACCTGCTGGTGGGATACCTTGAGCCATTTCGGAACGGACATTCGTGGACCTTTCATCAGAACTGCTCTAGACAAGTTGAGGTTACATAGTCGTCTAGAGGAGTGCAACGGCCAGCCTTCGATTGATCGAAGACTTTGTGTTCAGCGGGCGGGGAACTCGTATTCGAGCAGGTAGGCGGAGGCGACCTTCACGGTGTCGCAGACCTCAACCGCCACCTCGTCCGCGTCATAGGCGGTTCGCAGCACAGTCAGTACCGGAATGCCGGGTTCAAGTTCCAGTTGCCGCCGTTCCTCAGGGGTGGGCATCCGAGCAGCGACTTCCTCGGTGAACCGGCTGAGGACATGGCCATCCTCTTCCAAGCGGGCGTAGATACCGCCGGGGCCCGTGTCGACCTGCTCGATCTTCGTGCCTTCAGCGAAAGCTGCTGGGATGAAGGAGACGGCCATCTCAACTGGCCGGCCATTCGCTAGGTACCGCCTCGATCGCACGACAACGTCATCGTTGGGCGACACTCTAAGTCGCTCAGCTACAACGGAATTCGGCTTCTGTCGACTCACGACGATATTGTCGACTTGCGGCGAGTAACCGGATTTTTCAGCTTCGACGGTAAACGCCGCCTTGCCTTCCAAGCGATGCTTTCGCGCGAATCGATCAGACGCCAGTCTGTGAATCGGCGGCGTCGGGCGGACGAACACTCCGCGGCCGTGTTGCGAGACGACCAGTCCCTCGGAACGAAGCTCGTGCATGGCTTGTCTTACAGTCATGCGTGCCACGCCGAAATGCTCGATCAATTCCGTCTCGGACGGCAGTCGTTCCCCGGGGGCTAGCTGGTTGGAATAATCGCTTCTCGCAACATGCTCGCGATCTGCCGATATGGCGGCTTGTCGTCCGCCCGGTCGATCTGGCCAAGTTGCAGCACCCGCTGGCCTTCCCTTACATGTCTAGACGACTAGTCTAGGAAGCCAGTCAACCTATTGTCACTTCTGCCGGCATCGAACGAGGGAGTCCAGCGATGGCAACCACGCCTAAACACTCGGTCAGTGTCGCCGGCATCGTCGTGCGGGACGATGATCGCGTTCTCGTGATCAGGCGGGATGACAATGGCCACTGGGAAGCCCCTGGTGGTGTGCTCGAACTGGACGAATCTTTCGAGGAGGGTGTTCGGCGGGAAGTCCTCGAAGAAACTGGATTTAACGTCACGGTGGAACGTCTGACCGGCGTCTACAAGAACCTTCCCCATGGGATCGTCGCTCTGGTCTACCGCTGCCGTCCGGCCGATGGAGATGCTCACCCCACCGCCGAAGCGCGCGAAGTTCGTTGGATGACAAGGGAAGAAGTTCAGTCAGCGATGAATCCTGCATTCGCTGTGCGTGTTCTGGACGCGTTCGACGGCGACGTTCATTCGCGCGCCCACGATGGAGTCAACGTCCTACCGGACTAGATGTCGTCAGGGGAACCGCTGCGGCGATGACTGCGGGCGAAATGGGTGCCCTGTGGCGTGCAAGTCTGTGCTGCAAGAAGGTTCATGATGCGGGGGTGTCTTTGTCGAATCGGACCGCGGCCCCGATGTCCGAGACGCGAATTTTTGACCTGCCCGTGTCTTCATGCATCTTCACTACTGTTCGGAGCACCGGCAGGTCGCGGTTCGTCCACCTGTATTCGTTAGATGGCGCGGTGCTCGGCGTGTAGCCGTGGTGGCGAGCTACTCGCCAGGCACGCGCTACTAGCCGTAGCTCGCCGTCGATGGTCTTGACGTCGCGCGCGTCTCGGAGCTTATGGCCGCGCTTCCCATCGGCACTTCAGCCAGCGTGACCAGCGCATTACCAGATCGGCCGCCACGTTCGAGTGTGCCGCAACGCTGCATGACGTGCCTTTGTCCGGTTCAGTCTGCGCGATTTTGTCGGTGTCGTGTGCTATTCCAGTTGAACAACAAACTATTGGCCTATCGGAAGGGGCCGCAATGGATGGACTCAGCGAACCGGAACCGTCCGAACCGTCGGGCGAACCGCAAGGGGCGGGGAAGGCCATACCTGAAGGCGCGCCATCTCCGTCTAACGCTCTGGCCAACATGTTCCCCGCCGTCGCGGCGGAGTGGCATACCAATCGCAACGGTCACGTGAGCCCTGCGTCGGTGACGTACGCGAGCAAATACAAGGCTTGGTGGACTTGCCCTGAATGCAAACATGATTGGCAAGCCACAGTCGGAAGCCGCACTAGAGGGCATGGTTGCCCTTCGTGCGCGCGCCGCGCGAACGGGCTTGTGCATAGTAGACCCGCGCCAGGGAGGTCGCTCGTGGACCGATTCCCGGAGATAGCAACCGAATGGCATCCCTCGCTGAATGATGGGCTCCGCCCGGAAGACGTCGGGTACGCGAGCAATAAGAAGGTTTGGTGGTTGTGCTCCACCTGTGGCAGCGAGTGGCAAATCCAGGTGTGCAACCGTACGCGCGGTAGTTCTTGCGGCAAATGCGCTATGGCAGCGAAACGGGCGCCGAAGCCCGGTGAGTCACTAGCACATAAGTGGCCGGTACTCACAAGAGAATGGCATCCAACGTTGAACGGCGACCTCCACCCATCTGATGTCAGACCCTCTTCGCACCTCAAAGCCTGGTGGCTTTGTGGAGAATGCGGACATCAGTGGGAGGCGGCCATCGATAATCGCGCGGCCGGCAGCGGATGCCCGGTGTGTGCGCGGTCGGCCAGGGTGCGTTCGCGCGTGGAGCGGAAATCCAACGGGTCGAGTGCAACGCCTACTGGCAAGGCAGTCAGGAATGCTGCGAAGGAGTTTCATCCGTTTACGTCATTCGCTGAACGGTTCCCCGCTGTGGCGGCCGAGTGGCACCCCATCCGTAACGGAGATCTGCGCCCAGAGTCCGTCCGTTTCGCCAGCAATGCGAAAGCATGGTGGCTCTGTCCGACGTGCGAACACGAATGGCTTGCGGTGATTAATAGTCGCGGTAGGGGAGGGGTCGGATGCCCTCGCTGCGGTCGACGCAGGGCGGGCCGGGCGAACGCAAAACCGAAACCAGGCCAGTCCCTTTCGGAGCGTTTCCCGTACCTAGCAGCTCAATGGCACCCCGAACGCAACGGGGAACTTACTCCAGGCGTCGTGTCCGTGAAGAGCGGACAACGAGTTTGGTGGCTGTGTCCCGACTGTTCCAACGAGTGGCAAGCCCCCGTCTTCAGCCGAGCGAACGGATTTGGATGTAAGCGATGTGCAACCACCAGTGCGGCTGAAAAGTACAGTGTCCCTAAAGCAAATGGCTCGCTGGCTGAGCGCCGGCCCGCCTTGGCAGGACAATGGCATCCAACCCGAAATGGCGACCTGCTGCCATCGGCTGTGACAGCCAGCAGCGGTAAGAAGGTGTGGTGGAAGTGCGAGTATGGGCACGAATGGCAGGCCTTCATCAATAATCGAGTGCGGGCGCCCGGATGCCCAAAGTGCATTCTATGGGGAACCAGCGTCGAAGAGATCCGTCTGCGACACGAACTAAATGCCGCAGGCGTACCTATCGACGAAACAGGCGAGATCCGTACGGTCACTGGAAAACTCCTTCGCTGTGACATCGTTTCGTCAGCGTGGAAAGTTGTAATCGAATTCGATGGGAACCGCTTCCATCGTCTGCCGGCTAGTCGAGTAAAAGACCAACGCAAGAGTCGGGTGCTTACCGAAAGTGGTTGGACAGTACTAAGAGTGAGGGAAGACCTCGCCCCAGTTGGTGATCACGACGTTGTAGTTCCTCTCTTCTCGGATGAGTTGACAAGAGCAAAAGCGGTGCTCAACCGGCTGCGAGAGTTGGGACACGTGGCAGCGGCGTATGAGAAATATATGAAAGCCGTGTTGCCCCAGGCATCTTCAGTCGCGGACGCTGAGGCAAAACGGCGCCTGGAAAGGTCTTTGGCGACTGACGCACCTGAGATCGCAGCGGAGTGGGACGTGATCCGGAATGAAGGCCTGACGCCGGCTGAGGTGACGAGTGGAAGTGGTCGGAAGGTTTGGTGGCTCTGTTCCAAGTGCGGGTTCAGTTGGCAAGCCGTCGTGGGAAGCCGCGCTCGAAACGGCCACGGGTGCCCCGAATGTGGCCGGCGAGCGTCGTTGGAAGCTCGGCGCCGAAATCGGGGGGCGTGAGGACCATCGTGTTCACTACGCCTCAACCGGGGGAGTCGCTTGCTGAGGTTATGCCCGACCTTGCGGCCGAATGGCATCCAACCCTGAACGGTGACCTCACTCCCTATGACGTGCTTCCAGGCAGCGACGCGAATGTCTGGTGGCGGTGCTCGAAATGCCTACGAGAGTGGGAGACCAAAGCCTATAAGCGCGGGAAGCAGGGACGTGGGTGTCGGAAGTGTTCGGCTGCTCGGAGAGCGGCGCTTCAGGCGAAGCCGGCGCCAGGGGAGTCCCTGGCTGAGCTCATGCCTGAGCTGGCTGCAGAGTGGCACCCGACGCTGAACGGTGACCTCATCCCGGCCGACGTAATGCCCGGGAGCGCCATCTCGGCATGGGGGCGTTGTTCGGCCTGCCAGTTTGAGTGGGCCACTAGGGTCTGCGTTCGCGCGCGAAAAGCTCACGGATGTCGCAAGTGCGGCGCCGTCCGCAGAGGAGTCCTGCGCGCCACGCCGACACTCGGCAATTCGTTCGGCGAACTATATCCCGACGTCGCGAAGGAATGGCATCCAACGCGAAACAGTGATCTCAAGCCGACCGACGTGAAGCCCGGTAGCAACAAACGATGTTGGTGGCGGTGTCGTACGTGTGGCCATGACTGGGAGGTCGCCCCCAAAGACCGGCGACGCGGTGAGCGATGCCCAGAATGCGCCAAAAGCCAAAGTGCGGCGAAGAGATCCACACCCAAACCTGGCCACTCGTTGGCGGATCTCTATCCAGAGATTGCCGCGGAGTGGCATCCAACGAAGAACGATCCGGTCACCGCGGCAGACGTGAACCCGGGAAGCAAGACTAGGCGTTGGTGGAAGTGCCATTCGTGCGAGCACGAATGGCAGACCGACCCCGACCACCGCACACGCGGGGGGAGGAGTTGCTCAAAGTGCAGCTACCAACACCGAAGCCACACCAAGGCAACGCCAAAGCTGGGGGAATCGCTTGCCGAGAAGATGCCCGAACTCGCGGCCGAGTGGCACCCGGACAAGAACGGCTCCCTGACGCCCTTCGACGTTCGACCTCGTGGCCGTGCCAGCGCGTGGTGGAGATGCCGGTTCGGTCACGAGTGGTATGCGCAGGTGGCACCACGCGCGGAAGGCGTAGGTTGTCCACAGTGCTCCATCATCGGCGTCTCTCAACGACAAGTCCGGTTGGAGTACGAGCTAGCCGCCGCTGGACTTCCAGTAGAACACGACTATCCACCCATAGCGGTCAGCAGCAGGCGGCGCCCCATCAAGGCTGACGTCGTGATGCCGAGCCTTCGCCTTATTGTCGAATACGACGGGTCTTATTACCACGCTGGCAAGGTGCGAGCGGACCGCGAGCAGACCGCAGCAATGGAGTCTGTCGGCTGGACAGTATTCCGCGTCCGCGAACACCCACTGCCCGCGGTGGGAGGGCACGAAATCTTTGTTTCGCCAACGCAGCCGATCAAATCACTCACCACTGAAGTCATCCGCGGTTTGGGACGCCTCGGCTACATAGCAGACCACATGCCACAGTACATTAATGACCCATGCCTGTGGGCCGAGCGCGAGGCGAACGAAGCCATCCACAAATATCGTACCAAGAACCTCGCGACCGAATCCCCCTCCCTGGCAAAGGAATTCCATCAAGAGAAGAACGGGAACGTCACGCCCGATCAGCTGCACCCAAGAAGCCATACAAAATTCTGGTGGCGATGCAGCGAATGCGAAAATGGGTGGTATACAGCAGTTTTCATCCGCGCAGCCGGACACGGCTGCCCGCGCTGTGCCGACCGGCGCGGAGCTCGGCAGCGGGCGACCCCCCCGCCCGGGGAGTCCTTCGCCGATCTGTTCCCGGACCCGGCGAAGGAGTGGCATCCAACGCGGAACGGCACTTTGACGGCCAGTCAAGTGCGACCAGCGAGTGGCAAAATTGTCTGGTGGCAATGCCCTCGGGGGCACGAATGGGAGGCCAGGGTGGCTGATCGGAGGCATTATGGCCGCTGCCGGCAATGCCGCGCCATCGAACTCGGCTGAGTGATTGCATGCATAACATCAAGCCATGAATGCGACGCCGTATGTTCTCGACTTCTCTGGGTCGACCACGGTCGACGTTGACGCTGCGGCCGCTGGCCTTTTATCCACTGTGGTACCAGTGTTCTTCATTGATAACCTGCTACCGACGCTTGTGGGTACGGCATTCTGCATCGCAACGCTGGCCAACGGTGAAGCTATCTACGCGACCGCGGGGCACGTCCTTGAAGAGCTAAAGAAGTCTGACGCCCTCGCGCCCTTCACTCTGCTTCCTCATGTAGGGCAACCCCCGAGTCCGTTGACTCTCCGCCACGTCCCCATCGAACAAATCTCGTACGCGGAGTCCTACAGCGACGTATCCGTTTTCGTTGTGAATACGAATCGCAACGTACATCCCGCCAAGGCTATTGGAACGCTACCGGTCGCCTTGTCCGCGCCATTGAAGGCACCGAGTTCGATGGCCGTCGATACCCGGAGGTTCCGGGCATTATCAACTTCCAGATGGTAGCGCGCTCGGAAGCATCGAAGAGCTTCACCCGGACGGCGCGACAACTTTGCGCTCACGTGGCCGAGTTTTCGCACTAACGCGAACTACCAGCATGGAATGAGCAGGCGCCAGTCTGGGACACAAATGGACATGTCGTCGGAGTCGTTTCTAGGGGTTTCGACGCCGTCGGCGGTTTTATCGGCTACGCCGCTATTCTCGCATCGATCGTGGAGTTGAAGGTCGACCTCCACGACGCCGGCGACCAGCTTATCGAAGGAGTTGAAGAGCCTTATGAAAGTGGCGTCATCGCCACTCACGGCAAAGCGACGCTCGAGCGCAGCGCCGAAGGATCACGTTGCATGGACATCTGACCTAGCCTCTGGCCGAGGTGGCGGCCTGATCAGAGAGTAGGACGCTCCGCACGTACTTCCATCGCAGCATTGGTTTCGTGGTCGACGAATGGTCAACTTTTGGCGGCGGGTCGGAAGGCCAGGCCATGAGTCGGCTATACGTGCCGGCCCGGTCGGATGCCTCACGCTGCCCAAGGCCAGGCCATCGAGTGTCGGCTATTCGTAGCCGACCACGCTGAGGAGTGCCTCAACCGCTGCCAGGGTCAACGAGCTCGTCGGTGGCCCGGGCCATCATCTTCTATGTCGAAGCTCTCCGACGTCATTGACGCCGCCGACCGACACCGTGTCAGTTACCGCACTGCTGCGGATGACGAACGTTCTCGCCGCACGCATGGTACGCTCACATTCCGGTTGACTGGGGACAACTGAACTCGGCGGCTACCCAACTGACGCCGCAGTTCATGAATATGGAGGAGCCCTTTCCCTCATGACTCGCCCCCACCCACACGTACGGCAATCCGCTTTAGCATTTCTTGGACGTCGAGAGGTAGGGAACGATATTCGTCGCCGGCCACAGAACACGGAATCGCGCGTAGTTCAACCAGCGGACCCGCATAGTCACTTCCGAAACCGACAACAATAGCGTGACGCGGGATGACGTACTGCTCGATAGGGATCGTCACCATATCGCCGATGTTCAATGGAGCGCCGATATTGGCGTACGTGTAATCGACGCCGTGCTCATCAAATTGAACGCGGACCAGCTGGCGGTCGGCATCGTCGACCATCCGCACCGCCGGAACGCGCATCGGTTCGCCGCATGAGCAGAGTCGTCCCGTTGGCTGGCTGTTGAAGTGCGGGTGGCCCATTTCCACGGTGATGTCCTCTACGGAGGCGAGGTCGTTGGGGCCCCTTGCCGGCGAGCCCGGAACCGGCTCGGAAGTCCCGAAGCAGCCGTGACGTAGCACGCGATCAATGTGTTTACAGCCAATATGACCGCTGAACTTGAATGCCGGGCAGGTGCATTTCAGTTTGCTCCGTATCACGTCTGCGAACAGGACCTGGTAGGTGCCGGTGCCGCCGCGAACGGTGAATCCCGCCCAGTACTGCGGGCATCGCGCGGCTGTGGACGCAGGGTCGCCGAGTTGCCACACAATCGGGCGGGCCACGACCTCAGTCGGTCGGGTGCGACGCGGCTGTGGACGGCGGTCGCCGAGTTGCGGAGGATTGGGTGGCCGGCGCTGAGTATTAGGTGGCCGGCGGCCTCGCCGGGCGTTTTCCCACTCGTCCCATTCCGCTTCGGTGCGGGGCTGCCAAGAGCTCACTTTTCCGGCGTTCATTGCCGAAGGCTAGGTTCGGCGGGCCGAGCTGGCGTAGGGCATTCGGTCGCGAGTACCAGGGGCCAAAGGCACCCCGGGAAAGTTGAGGAGCCCCCGGTTAAAACCAGGCGCCCTTCAGTGGCAGCCAAACCACCGCCAAACCCTTATCCCCGATATACCAACTCCCGATGCCCCGGTCGCCGGGGTGTAATTCTCGCGGTGGTCCACACCCGCGCACCTGGGCGTCCGCTGCGAGTCGAGGCCGATTTCCCACGGAGCTGACGCGCCGTCTGCGGCCTCTACTACTCGTCGAACGCCAGACGATGGCGGAGCTCGTTTCCGCGGTGGTTGGGAATTAGCCGCTCGTGTTGCAGGCGGCCGACGACAATTCCAGAATCGACCCCGATTCGCTCGGCGAACGCGGGGATGTCGGTGAGCGTTAGTCGCCGAAGCTCATGATCATGCTCGGGTGGAATCAACGTGCGTGCGGCGAAATCGGTCGGCCTCTTCTTCCCAAGCCTGCAACCCAGCGTCCGTTGGAATACCGGTTCCCTCAAGGAAGATGCGCCTCTTGCCATGGAGGAGTACATGCGCGGCTTCATGGAAGAAGCTGAACCAAAAGATGTCCTCCCAGCGGTAACGAAGGCTCATCTGGATCAGCGCCTTCGTTGGGGAAAGCCACCTTGTCGCGCCGTTCGCCCGGGCGCCACGGAACGTATCAACGATGACCACGGCGACGCCCGCGTCGGCGCAAATACGAATGAGGGCCGGCTCCCATTCCGCGGGATCCAGTCTTGTCAGGCCACAGGCCTCGCGGACCGCTTCATGAAAGCGCTCGCTGTCAAATGGCGCGCATTCGATCGCCGACGCCTCGACCTCGCCTAGGCGCAGCCATGTCGCGAGGGCTTTCTCATCGCTTTCGAATCGCAACGATTTCCTGTACGCAGCAACGGGATCCGACCAGAGCTTGGGACTCGCAATCGCGAAGAAGTGCAGGAGCTCGTTGACGAGATCCGGCCCGGTGCTGTTCGAGATAAGTCGACGCTTTCGCAACTCAGCCACGGGAAAGCTCTTCGCCCAATCCAGCGCGGACGCAAGTTCGCGGCTCTCGTTCTGCCGTGCGATGTCGGCTCGGTAGAGCGATTCCCTGTTTAGCCAGAATGCTGCGGAGGTCCCGAACACTTTCTCGAGCCCAAGCGCCAGCTCAGCTGAGATCGAGGCTGCGCCCTTCACGACCTGGTTGATGTGCTTGAGCGATACCCCCAGGCGCTGTGCCAGCTCCGTCTGCGTCATACCCGCCTCTTCGAGCAGGTCGGCTACTGTCGCCCCTGGAGCGCTGACGTAGTCGGGTTGAAATCCCCGAGCAGGACTCATGTGCTTCGGCATTGGCGTCCGTTTCCACGCATCTCAATCGTGATAGTCCGCGACCTCAAGCACGCACACCGATTCCACTAGGGCCCAGTTCAATCCGCCGTCGGCGCGGTGGATGTTGGATCCGTTCGGCGAAAAGATGAGGCGTCTGCCGCCCTCTAGGTCGAGCGCAAGTTGCCCGCGACGGTTGCCGTCGAGCTCATGGCAGCGCCCTGGGAGTCGACGGAACTCGTCCAGTGTAGGCGCTGCGAGTAAATCAGCCAGTCGTGTCATGAGCTTCTTGGCGCACCTGCCTCCGTGGATGCGGCGGAGCTCCCTCTGAGATTCGAAGAGCCGCTGCAGCCGGGCTGTTGCGAATGTGAGCTCCACTGGAAAAATATTTACCGATCTGGTATATAGATTCTAAGCCGTAACTGTAACATGTGGCGGCGCGGTGCAAAACATCGACTTGCGCAGCACGAGTCGAGCGGCTTAAAGGAGCCACCAGAGGATTTAGCGTGATACACGATCTGACCACTTTCATCGAGGCGTGATGACTCCTGTTGTGCGCATCAACCCGCAGGCGTCAGATGGGCCGCGAACCGTTTTTGTTGAGGACTGGGCCGCGACCTACGGGTCGCCGTATCTCGTGCAGCCAGACGAGCCGCTGCGTGCTGACGTCGAGCTTGTGGAAGACGGCGATCGCCTTATCGCACATCCAGGCGTGCCTCATGCCAGAGAGGCGGAGATCGCGTTCGTCGATGGCGTCCGACGTGGAGAGGCATCGCTCTACCAACACGATCCCGCGACCGGTGTGGTCGCGCATGGTGTCGCCGGCGGCCACGCCTGCGGCGCCGTGGTCGGCGACGGACGGACACTTCGCTTCGGCGAAACACGCGTGCGCCGGCTCGTCATCTGGGGATCGGGACTAACTGGCGTCTTGCCATCGATCGATGGCGGGTGGTCATGGGTTCCTGCCTCAGTCGCAAGCTCGGCCCCTGACGCACCGCTCAAGGAGCTGCAGACGCGAATGCGCGAGGACGAGGGGCGGCTTGCCGAAGATCTCTGCGAGCGGGGCTACCTCGTCGTGATAGACGGACCTCTGAACTTTGTTCGCAGCCGCGATTTGCCGGTCGTCGGATACGTGAAGACGCACTACCGCGCGTTACTAGCTGAAGAACACCACGGCCGTATCCCAGAGCTTCAAGCAGGCGAGCGCACCTCACTCTTTCGACTCGGCGCTGATCGCTACTCCTGCTACCTCCGCTTGGCCAGCCGCAGTGCTACCTCTAGTCCTTGGTTCGGGATCGTGAGACTCGAGGTGCCCCAGTCGTCGGGCCTAAGCGCAGCGGTCGAAGTTACGAATCGCGTCGCAGGAGCGATACCGCGGTTTGCCGGCGTCGCGCATCGCGACCCACGCGCCCCACAGAACCTGCAGCCGATCGGTGCGCTGGAGACGTACCTGCGGCATCTGCTTGGTCACGCTGGCCTTGCAGTACGCGCCGTGCGTGAAGCCGTAGACGCGTTGATCTGATCCGAGGAGGCCTCATGAGCAATATCGAACCGATGAGCAACCGACGCCGCGGCACCTAGCAGCAGTATCGGTCTAGTCGATGGTTCGGTCCCGGCCTCGACCCGCCGCTTCTTCGTGGTGCTTGCCGATGATGCGGTCGCTCAGCTCGACGAGCTCGTCGTGACGACGCAGACGCTGCCCGATGGCACTGAGTTGCGACATTACGGCATCGTCGTCGAAGGGATCGGAGAGATCGAGGGCGCGGAGTTGCCTTCCGACACGCACCGGATCGCCGCGGCGCGGACGATGCCTGGCATCACCTCGCGTCGTGTCGAGGTGCAGATCCTCCGAAGCGTCCCTGAGCTCTGGCTTGCGCCGGACCCTGGAGCGACCGTCGCTCGTGTCCTTGGGGCGGAGCGGCGAGAGGCGTTGTTTCTCGACCAGATGGAGCACCCGCTCCCGATCGGCCTCGACCAGGGGGGCGATCCTATCTACGCCGATTTCGCGTTCCTCAACGGCGAGAAGGGCGGCCACGCGTCGATCTCAGGTATCTCCGGCGTTGCAACGAAGACCTCGTATGCGCTCTTCTTGCTTTACATGCTCTTCGAGACACAGGAGGGCCGGGCGCTGCTCGGGCCAGCAGTGACGGCGACGCGGGCGCTCGTATTCAACGTAAAGGGCGAGGACCTCCTCCACATCGACCGCCCGAACGCGCGCTACTCAATTCAGCGAGACGCGCCGCGTCGTTGGCGGGCGCTCGGTGTCGGCGAGCCGGCGCCGTTCCAGCGCGTGCGTCTCTACGCCCCGCGCTCACCGCGCTGTCATCGGGGTGCGGTTGCGACCGACATCGTTTCGCGCGAGGCCAGCGACGTGCTGGCCTACGGCTGAAGCCCGGAAGCGTTCATTCGCCAGGGCCTGCTGCGGTTCTGCTTCACGGCACCCGAGGACGCACGGACGCAGGTGTCGTTCGTCGAGCAGCGGGTCCGCGTTCAGCTTGCCCGCTGGACCTACCCTCTTGAAGGCGAGGAGGGGGCCGTCGTCCTGGCCGAGCCGCCCGCGGGTTGCTCCTACAACTTCGATCGCGTCGTTGAGGAGCACCGTGATCCGAGGCCGGCGGGGGCTGGCACGCCGATCCGCGACTTCTCCGATCTCGTTGACTTTCTCACCATCCGGCTCGCGCCGGACGACCTTCACGCCGACCCAGCGTGGACGGGGAGCGTGCAGCCGAATACGCTGATGGCCTTCTTGCGCCGCTTGTACGCGCTCGCGCCGCGACTCGGCCACCTGATCACCGTCGGTGTGCACCCCGTTGCACTTGACGAGCGGGTCACGGTGGTGGACATCCATTCTCTGCACGACGATGCGCAGCGTTTTGTAGTCGGTGCGCTCCTCTCGCGGGTGTTCGAGGAGAAGCAGGGGTTGGGCCGCGAGCCGCTCCGCTTCATTGTTCTCGACGAGCTGAACAAGTACGCGCCGCGCCAGGGTACGAGTCCGATCAAGGAACTCCTGGTCGACATCGCCGCTCGCGGCCGCAGCCTGGGTGTACTTCTGATCGGTGCGCAACAGTCGGCCGCCGACGTCGACGGGAGCATCATCCGCAACGCGGCGCTCAAGATCGTCGGTCGCCTCGACGCCGGCGAAGCAGCGGAGTACAAGTTCTTGACCAGCGAGCTGCGGGAACGAGCGGCACGCTTCCTGCCTGGGACGATGGTCCTCGACCAGCCCCTGATTCCGGCGCCCCTACCGTTCCGCTTCCCGTTCCCGTCCTTCGCTACTTGCGTCGCCGAGGACGAAGGCCTGGGCGCCGAGGAACAGCGAGCGCTGGAGAGAGAGGCCTTCGAGCGGCTATGAGGCTCCTTCACATCTCTGACTGGCACCTGGGGCGTATGACGTATCGCTACTCGCGAGCGCCTGACCACGATGTCGTCCTTGAGGAGATAATCGGCTACGCCCGCGAACTGCGGCCGCATCTGATCCTCCACACCGGAGATCTCTTCGACGCCTTCCGCCCTGGTTACGCCGAGATGGCGCGCGGCATCGACGCGCTGAAGGAGCTCGCGGCGACTGCCCCCGTAGTCGTTGTAGCCGGCAACCACGACTCGCCGGCGCTCTTTCGCCTCTTTAACCGATTGCAGGGCGAAGACAGCAAGATCCGCTTCGTCGATCAGGCTCGGCTGCCTGAGGAGGGCGGAGTGCTCGAGTTCCCAGGAATGGGCGATGAGGTGATTCGACTGGCCCCGCTCCCGTTCGTGCATGCAAATCGAATGGTTGAGCGCTTCGAGGATCCGAGCACCTGGATGGCGACACTACGCCGACCGAATTCATCTGATCGAGGATGCGCTCGGGCGCGGCCTCCGTGAGGGCTACAACCCTTCACGGGACATCCTTCTTTTCGCCGCCCACCTCTACGTGACCGGGGCCCGCTTCTGTGGCAGTGAGCGGCCGCTGCACGTCACCGACGCCTACGCGTGCAGGCTCGAGCGGCTACCGCAGGTCTCCTACGCCGCTTTCGGCCATATCCACCGCCCGCAGGCTCTGCCCAGCACGGTGGTCAGCGGCCGATACGCCGGCTCGCCGATCTGCCTCGACTACGGCGAGGAGGGTGAGCAGAAGGAGGTTGTGATCGTCGAGGCGGAGCCGGGGCGTCCCGCGACGGTAAAGCCCCAGCCGCTCAGCGGTGGGCGCCCGCTTCGGACACTAACTGGGACGTTGGAGGAGATCCGTTCGCAGGCGCCGACCGTCGGCAACGCGCTCTGCCGCGTCACCGTCCGTACTAACACGCCTACCGAGAACCTAAGCGAGCTCTTGCGCGAGCTCTGCCCGGAAGCAACGTTGGTCGACGTGAACGAGGATTGTGCGGCAACGAGAATCGAAGTGGTCGAGGCTGCAAAAGCTGATGCTGACGCCGAGCCCAGCTTTCGCGACCTCTTCCGTGCCTATCTTGCCGAGGAAGGCACCCGCGGCGCCGACGCGAATCGCGTGCTCAAGAAGTTCGAGCAGCTGCTCGAGGCTGCCGACGAGGAAGAGCCGCCGCGGCTCCCCGATCTCGATCAGCTCCTGGCCAAGGAGGGCAGCAAGTGAGACCGCTGCGGCTGCGGGTCAAAGGATTGCGGAGTTTTCGCGCGGAGGTCGAGATCGACTTCAGCGACCTCGGCCTGGTTGCGATCGTCGGCGACACCGGCGCCGGCAAGTCGTCGATCCTTGAGGCGATCACCTATGCCCTCTACAACGCGACGACCTGGGACCAACGCGGGGTCAAGCAGCTCATCTCAGACGGCGCGACGACGATGAGCGTGCAGCTCGACTTCGCCTGTGACGGTCAGCTCTACCGGATCACGCGGTCGACGTCGCGTGGCCAATACCCGCCGCCAGGCCACTCACTCGAGTACGTGAGCGACCCGACAATCAGACCTGCTCGATGGTGAGGAGGCGATCAGACGAGAGGTCTTCCGCCTCGTCGGGCTTGACTGGGATGGCTTTACCTCGGCGGTGATCCTCCCGCAGGGACGTTTCCAAACGCTGCTGCAAGCACGGCGAGCCGAACGCACCGAGATCCTGAAAGGCATCTTCCGGCTGCATGAGCTCGGGATCGTCCGCGAGCATGCTCAGACCCTTGCCGGCGAATACAGGGGCGCGCTTGACCAGCTGCAGGCGGAGCGGGCACAGCTGCTTCCCGACCCGCAGGGTGCGGCGCGGGAGGCGGCTGGTCGTAAAAGCGACGCGGAGAAGTTGGCGACGAAGCTCCGGGCGGTTAGGAAAGAGGTTAAGGAGCAGGAGAAGGCCGCGAATGAGCAGGTCGAGGCGGCGACACGGATGCGCGGCGTGGCAACGCGTGTCGAACAGGCGAATACCCATCCCGCTGTAGCACTCCAAGCGCTGCAACCGGTCCTGGAAGAGCTGGATGAGCATGCCGCGAGACTCGACCGAGACGAGCGGGAGCTTCAGCGCTCAGACGACCTTGCTAGCGCCGCAATCGAGCGTGCCGAGGCCGCGGGGGAGAGCGAAGGACCCTTGCACGTGCCGAGACCGTTCTTACCCGTCTGATAACCGAGCGTCCGAGACTCGCCGCCGAGAAAGCACGGCTCCAAGAAGAGCGTCAGACGCTTGAGCTCGAGGTGAAGCGGCTGGCGAGCGACGAGGGTCGCTCCAGTCACTGCGGGCTGCGGCTGCCCAGAAGGAGCAGGCACAAAAGGCCGTTGAGCAGAACGCTCTCGCGACATCTGAAGCACTCCGAGAAGGCGAAGGAGCGTCTCGACGAATATCGTCGGTTGGCGCGCGAGGAACGAACTGCCGCCGAGACACTCGCAGGACTCGAAGTTGAACAGCAACGGTGCGAGGAGGAGCTCGCGGAGGCGCGCGCTGCAGAGAATGAAGCGAAACGTGACGCTGGGGCGGCGGCGGCGGCGCTTGCTCAGCTCCAGCGCGAACACGCTGCCGCCCATGCGGCCGAAGGTCTCGGCCCGGGCGACGCCTGCCCGATCTGCAAGCAGACGATCCCAGCAGGATTCAAGCCGCCCCGCGCGCCGGCAGAACGCGCGGCAAGCAAGGCCAACGAGGACGCGCGGCGAGCCGAAACCGCAGCGCGCGATGTCCGGGTAAAGCTGGAAGAGCGGTGCCGACAGCTCAGCGAGAGCATTGAACAGGCACGCACGACATCGCAGACGGCGACCCGCGCGGTGAAGGGTGCTCTCCGAGGCCTTCGCGCAGCGCTCGGAGACACAGAGGCCGACCCCGCCCTCTCAGACGCAGCCCTGCTCAAGGCGCTGACGACGCGAGTCCGCGAGCAGGAAGCAGCGACGAACACAGCACGTGGCGAAGCTGAGTCGGCGCGCTCGGCACTTGCAACACGCGACGCGGCTCTGCAACCACGTCGAGATGCACTGAGCGGAAAGGCATCTAGCGCTCGAGCGAAGCAAGGCGACGCAGGCGGAGCGGGCCGAAGCGCTGGCAGCTGAGCGACTTCTGTTGCCGGAACGCTTCCGGCCAGCGGCGAACGCCTCCGTGGACGGTCTAGACAGACCTCGTCGCTCGCCTCCGGAGGCGACTCGACGAGGTGAGCGGTATTCGGCGTCAGCGCGAAGGGCTCCAGACGCGATTCACCGAGCTTCGCAGTGAGCGCAATAGGCTCGCCGAGCGACGACAGAAGGACTTCGACGATCCCCGTCGGCAGTTGGCGAACGCCGTGCTGGTGCTCGACGCTCGGGTACGCGACGCTGCTGACCTCGCCTCTCGCAAGGCCCCGTTGCTACCGGAGTTGGACGTCGACTTCGGGGCTTTCGTCGAAGCCGTTGCAGCGCTTGAGGTGTCAGCCGCGCAGGTCCTGGAGGTGCTGCGCGGACGCGCCGGCAATGCTGACCAAGCTGCCGAACAGGCGCGCGAAACGATCGAAACGCTGCTCAAGAAGGTAAGTGCGGCCACGATGGACGCGCTCGACGAGCAACTCATTGATGCCACAGCATCGTTCAGTCGTGCCAAAGACGATGAAGTGCAGGCACGCGAGCAGATACCAAAGGTAGCGACGCTGGAGAAAAAGCTCGGCCCCCTGGGAGAAGCGGTCGACACTCTGGACGCGCTAGCCAGTCTGCTCACCGATGGGCGTTTCATCGGCTTCGTCGTTGCCCGACGGCAACTTGCCCTACTGGGGATTGCCTCCGAGATCCTCAGCTCGATGACCGGAAACCGCTACGGCTTCGCTGAGGATTTCCTCATCGTCGACCGCTTCTCCGGCCAGCCACGGGGAGCAAAGACGCTGTCAGGCGGAGAGACCTTCCTCGCTAGTCTCGCTCTAGCCCTTGGCCTCGTCGAGCTCGCCGCCCGCAGCGGTGGCCGCCTCGAAGCGCTCTTCCTCGACGAGGGGTTCGGCAGCCTGGACGCGGATGCGCTCCAGGAGGCGCTCGGCGAACTCGAGCGTCGCGCCGCCACCGGCCGCCTCGTCGCGGTCATTAGCCACATTCGCGCCGTCGCTGAGAACATCGAGAGCGTGCTCCGCGTCACCTACCGCCCAGAAGGCAGCCAGGTACTGCCAGTGACAGGCACTGAACGGGAAGCGTTCGTCACCGAAGAGATCGAGCAGGGGCTGCTCGCATGAGCGAGGGGCCATGCTTCATGCTGCGCTCTCACGGATCCGCCAGCCGCCGTTGGGTTTCAGCACTTTCGGGGCGTTACTCACCGCGCCGAAAGTTCTTGGGACGACCTCCCGCTCGCGGCAACACGTGTGGCACTGCACAGCATGCCTTACTGACAATTTGGCGACAACGCGGACAAGGGAATTTGCAACGTGACGTCGACCTATCGGTTGTGGAGCCGATCGTGGTGTGACTACCAAGTCGCCGTCGAGAAGTCGTTTGAACCGGCGATTCGCAGCTTGTATCCGAAAGACTGGACCGGCGAAGGCCAGGAGATCGCATTAGATGTCGAATTGGTAGCCGAACCCGATGGGCCCCGCGGGAAGTGGGCGATCTCCGTTCGGGCAGATGGGCGGACGATCGGCTACATCAATGAAGGGGATGCGCCGGCATGGGCCGGAGTGATTCGGCGCATCATCGCGTCCGGATTTATCCCCATCACTTCAGGCCGCATCTGGGGATCCGAGTACGACGGTTGGGATGGAATCGAGTTCAACTCAAATGTGCGGATCGCACTCGGCAAGCCCAGCGAAGCCCTACCCGGCAATGAACCACCCGCTGCCCCATTCACGATGCTCCCGCGGTCGTCGATCGTACAAGTGACAAAGGAAGCCGAACACGCCGATGCCGTGCTCAAGTTCGTACCCAGAGGTGGATACGGGGTGCTGTTTGTGACGCTGCACGAATATGTTCCGTCGCAGGGGCGGGCAAAACCTTACGTGGAGGTGCGCATCAATGACGAGCGGATTGGCCAATTAACCCCCCAGACAAGCCAAAGGTTCCTTCCGATGATCAAACATCTGGAAAGAAGGGGGCTCATCACCGCGTGCTGGGGCGATATTACGGGTTCTGCAGTCGCGGCGGAGGTCCGCATCGATGGAGTGAAAGCCAACGAAGCAACAAGTGAATTACTTGACGGCCCACCGGTAACCGTCCCGGCACTGGTGCCTGAGCTCTCGGACCCTCTGCAGTACGACCTCACAGCCATGCGTTCGTACCTGCAGCCCCTCACGTTTCAACCGGAGCCGGTGCGGATGTTGCCGGAGCCTCCAGACGGATCGGTCGTGCGATTCACCAAGGGCCATCACTACAACTACGTCGCCGTACGGCGTGGCGCTTATTGGGAGACAACCGCGACAGGGGACTGGGGATCGATCGATCAGGTCATGTCATGGCACGACCTGGATACAAGGGTCCGTGGGTTTGAGATCGCGACTGCCTGGGACTGGGTTCAAGATCTTCGCAACGACACTCGGGTCCGAGAGAATCTAGCTGTCGTCCGGTTCACCATCGGCGGCCTGTATCTGGCGGCGATCAATGTTTGCGACGATGAGTACGACGTCGAAGGTGACTGGTACACAACGACTACCGACGAGGTCAGCGAGCGCCTGGCCTTCGGCAGCCGCGCCGATTGGTCGGACATCGCCAGGTACGGAACTCAGATCCAGGTGGTGACCGGATGGACGCAACTCATGTGATCGCGAACGAAAACCGCACTGCCGCTGGCTCAGATACCGCAGGCAGTCGCTTCTTTGGCCGGGTGGTGAAGTCGGCAGTTATCACTGATGGTGCGTCGTGCTACGAATTCATCTGGCGCTTAGAACGGATAGCCTCGGCCTTCCTCCGTCGAGCCACGAATTCGGCATGCGCTCTTCGCGCCCGCTGGGTGGGACTATCTGCATGGGCGAGCCAACGATCAATGATCGCGATCTCGTCATCGAGTCGATTCAGTTTGCGATAGATGATGGCTGCCTGCTGAGTCCATGTAGTGGGGGGCTCCCGAACGTCCACCTCGATCTCTGGAACACTTAGCACTGCCGCAGTGATTGGTATGTTTGTTCGTTCTTGCCCCTGCGCCCGCTCAGTCGCATCGATGATCTCTAGCAGTAACTCGAGCGCTTCGTCATAGCACCCTTGCCGCTTCAGCCGGAGAACGTCTTCATACCATTGACCAAAGTGCCGGCCGCGGACGAATCCAGCCTGCCACACCGCTTCATCCGCTCGATGGACGTCGGCTATCGAATAACGACCGCCGTAAATCGGTGCGCGCTCGAAGCGGGCTTGATCGCCGTGCTCGACAAAGTCGAAAAGCGCTCGATCAAAAGCGGTTTCGTTTGATTCGCCTGATCGCTCCTCAGGCGCAATATCGTCATCGTCTCTCATTTGCGCAAGATCCATCCCGGTCGATTTGCGGACCAAGAAACAACGAGTGCTAGCATCGGTTCGCGGCATACGGGCGATTGTCTTGCATGTCCGAGTATGAGTCCAGAATGTCGCGAGTTGGCAAGAATCGGACAATTCCGCGCAAGCCCGTAGGCGCCGTGAGCACATCAGCACAGGGCCGAAACTGTCGCCCTCGGCAGTATTCTGACACGATTTCCGAGTGGAGATCATACCGGTTCCTGCGGCCCTGGTGAGTCGGGTCGACCGAATACGGTCACAAGACGTCATGGCGCAGCCTGAAACGTTTCTGCCCAGAAGATGGCTACTCAAAGTTCCGTTTGCCGCTGTTCGCGATCTGAGCGACAAGTTCGGTGACGGCGTGATAAAGCGGCGCGACATTTTCACCCTAGGGGACGTGGCGCGCGACGGTGACGCCGAGGACCGAAGGCGGCTGCTTGTCGCAACAATGATGTGGGGGTACGGCGTCAGGGGCGGCCGAAGCTATACCAACGCTGGCAGGGTGCTGAGAGCTACAGATCTAGACGAGAGGCTTAATTCGTGTGTGGGCGCCATTAAGCAAGGCGATGTCTGCGGTGCCTATCGCGCCATTGATGGACTCAGCGGCTACAACCAGGGTTACTTCACCAAGTTTCTCTACTTCGTGGCTCGCAACGCGCCGTGGAGCACCGGTGTCGCCAAACCGCTGATCTTCGATTCACGTGTCGAAGGCACTCTCGATTTTATTGGGCGCGCATTTGGCGTTTTGTGGGAATCGGCTCTGCGGGTTCGCATGCCGAGATCAGAACGGTACCTCCATTACTGCCGTACTGCTCAGCGATGGGCGGATGATCTGGACCTCAGCCCAGGCGTGGCCGGAGCCGAGCAAATCGAGCTGATACTTTTCGAACTTTTCAAACCGAGTGAATTGTGGTTCGACGTCTACGATGAAATGCGTAGGCTCGCAACAGCCATACTGCGTGACTGCAACGACGGCCTGGCGGGTCCCCACTCGCGGGCTGCAGCGGGAGCAATGAACTCCGATCTGCGAGCCAGTTGCGGCTAAACGATCACAACAGGATGTTACAGGTCGACCAGCTCCGCAGGGGTGTGTGAACTGGCGCATGAGCCTCACGGGCCGATGCGGTTATACGCAGATTGTTCACCGTGATGTCGACAGCACCTCCTAAAGTCGTGTCGGTGGCGAAATCGATTGACAGCCCCCAGTTCCGGAGCCAGCGCGGGCGGCTGGGGGCTTACACGTCGTGGACCAGGACGGAGGACCGGACGGCCCACACATTGCCGGGATGTCGGGCGCTGGCCAACAAGTTCGAAGACGAAGTCGAGCCCGACGGCGAGCTCACGATTCAGGAGCGCGCCAAGTACCTCCGCAAGGCCCGTATGCAACCGATGGCGCTGAAAGCCGCCCAGGTCCGATGCGGGCGGCGTCAGTCGTGAGCCGGCGCTATATCAGCCTCCCTGAGGCCGCCGAATACCTAGGCATCAGCACAAAGTTCGTGCGAAACCTGATCATGGAAGGCGAGATCAAGGGCTACCGCATTGGCAGCTACGCGCGCCATCGTGGCGAGTCCCCGATACTGAGTCCACCCGAATTTAGAGTCGGGTTGTTTGGTTCCGGATTCAGTTGATCTCGCAGGCCACCGGGGTGTGGGTGCACCTGCATACCGCAGCGTACTCGGCCGGCGTTCGGTAGCCCAGGGCCGAGTGCCGGTGGCGGTGGTTGTGCTCGTGCTTGAAGTCGCCGATGACCACCCGGGCCTCGAACAGGGTCGTCCAGTGGTTGCGGTTGAGGCACTCCTTACGCAGTCGGTTGTTGAACGATTCGATGTAGCCGTTGTTCCAAGGCGTACCGGGCGGAATGTAGGACAACCCGACCTTGCCTTCGCAAAACTGTTGCAGCGCTTGAGAAACCAATTCCGGTCCGTTGTCCATCCGCAGCACCTTCGGCGGGCCGCCGACCACAGCGAACACCTTCTTCAACTCCTCGACAAGATGTTCGCCGGTGATCGACCGTTCCACGATGTTCAGCCGCGACTCGCGGGTGTGCTCGTCGAGCATCGACGCGATCTTGACCGCCTTGCCATCGACGGTCGAGTCGAACTGGAAGTCAATCGCCCACACCACATTCGGTGCGTCCGCCTCGATCGGCGGGATCGAGGACACCCCGGCCCGCTTGCGTGGCGAGGTCACCTTGACCTGCAATCCTTCCTCACGCCACAGCCGGTGGATCTTCTTCTTGTTGACCTCTCGGCGCTCGTCGTAGCGCAACGCCGCCCACGCGCGCCGGAACCCGTGGCACGGGTGTTTGGTCCCATAGGCGCGCAGCCAGGCCCGCAAAAGCACGTCGGGATCGGCCGGTGTCTGGGCTTGGGGCAGACGTCGATGGGTGGAGCGGGCAAGCCCAACCGCCTTGCACGCCAACCGTTCCGAGATACACAGTGTGTCCTTGAGCATCTCCACGGCGCGGCGCTTGGCGGCTGGGCCTAAAATTTTCCCTTCGCAACCTCCCGCAGCGCGTCCTTGACCAGCTCAGCCTCGGCCAGCAGCCGCTTCAAACGGGCGTTCTGCTCGCGCAGCTCCTTGAGTTCCTTGGCGGCATCGGTGTCCATGCCGCCATAGGCGCGACGCCAGTTGTACAGCGTCGCCGCCGACACACCGAGCTCGGCGGCGACCTCCTCACCGGTCTTGCCTTCGGCAGCCAACTCGTCCGCGCGGCGCAGTTTGCGCACGATGTCCTCAGCGGAATGCCGCTTCCGACCAGCCATACGTTTCATCGTCCCTTCCAGCCCAACATCGGGCCACAAGACACTAAAACTGGTTGGACTCATTCAGCGGGAACACGCCAATCGCACGCTCAGGGTCGACCTGGACGAGATTGACGAAAAGCTGATGCAGCCGATTGGCCCGTACTGGAACGACCCCTCGGCGAAGCCCCGCAAGCGCAACAACAACAAACCCGTGCCGGATCGCTCAACCGCGGTCAGCAGGATCGACCCCCTCGACAAGACGTACTACCGCTTCTGCACATGCGGTCACCGGGCGATCGGTGATCACACTGCCGACGGCGTTGGGTCATGCCATGCCCGACCTGGGTGAACATACCGGGCGAGTTAAGCCGCGACACCGGGCCGTGCAAATGCAAAAAGTTCGAAGAGGACATTAAACGGCGCAGGCGGAAACCCAGGAAATATCAGGGGTGACCATGGAGTGGTACAAGAAAGCTATACAGGCCGCTAACCGCATCGACCCGGCTCACACCTCGCCGTGGAAGTTAGCAAGCACCTATGCCCTGCTGTCCATCGCGGAAAGCCTGGGGTCGGGTCGGCCTACTCACTCGGCACCTAAGCCGTCTGGTGAACTCCGCTGCGCGAACGAGCAATGTGCCATGTACCGAGAGCCGGGGACGCCAGTCACTAATGGTGACTACGACATACTCACGCTGGCTGAGGTGGCGGAGATGACCCGGACGAACCCGGCCACCCTCCGGTACTGGCGCTCCGTGGGCGACTGCGGGCCCAAGTCCTTCAAACTGGGCCGGCGGGTGCTCTACCATCGCGCCGACGTCGAGCAGTGGATAGCGGAAGCGGATGGCTCGTAAGCATCCTGTCGATTCCCCCGCCCCCGGACGTACCGCGGCTAGCCACCCCCGCCCAGGTGGCTAAATACCTCCACACCACCGAGGCGGCGCTGGCTCAGATGCGCTACCTGGGAAACGGACCCAAGTTCATTAAGGTCGGGGGGCGCCGGGTGCTCTACAACTGGGATGACCTCCTGGAATGGATTAAGAAGAACACCATCCAACGAACTGACGATGCGCTGGGGTAAACAAACAAGGTGACCGATGAGGGCATTCGAGATTGTGACATGGCGGGGCGTGGGTATCTTGTCGGGATCAGGCGCTAACCTTTTGGCTAGCAGGCGCGAGCGCAGGCGCAGGAGCAGGGGCCGGTTGTGCAACCAAACATAATCAAAGCCGGGAGTCCGCAGGTCAAAGACTCGCGGTTCACTGAAGGCATTCTGAACATGGCGGATGCCGCTCGTTTCCTCGCGGTGAAGCGTCAGACGTTCCACCGTTGGGCCAAGGGGTATGAGCGCGGGGAACCGCTGATCCATGTAGTGAAGGCGGACCTCCGCAAAGCGAACATATCGTTCATCGCGCTCACAGAAGCGTATGTACTTGAGGCGCTGCGCGACGCAGGAGTGCACCTCAGGCGCATCAGGCCTGCGCTCGAAGCGCTTCAAAGAGAATTCGGCCGCGAGTATGTGCTGATCGCGCCGAATCTAGCCACAGACGGGATCGATGTGCTGTGGGACTTTTCCATGTCAAAGCAGGGCGAGGGACTAATCGAGGCACGTTCAGGCCAGAACGTTATGCGCGAGATTGTCGAGGACTATATCCAGTACGTCACGTGGGACAAGGATGAGCTGCCCTCTCAATTGCAGTTGCGCCAGTGGGAGCCCGCAAAAGTTGTCGTTGACCCGCGTCACTCTTTCGGACAGCCGCGATTTGGTGTTGCGGGCCCTCGTGTCGCAGACGTAGCTGCAATGCTTAGAGCGGGTGAGCCAGGAGAGGTCGTCGCTGATGAGTTCTCGATCTCCCGCGAAGAGGTTAGAACCGCCGCTCGCATCCTCCTGGGCAGCGCCGCCTGAGTTCTATCTCGACCAGAATCTCGCGGGCAGGACGCTACAGCTGTCCATTGCCGAGTACGGCTATGTCGTTCACACGCCCGAAGAGTTGTACGCACGAAGAGCATTGCAAGAAGGAACGATATATGACGAGATTTGGCTACGGGATGTCGGGGCTCGCGGCTGGGCCGCGATTGGCCGAGACACCACTATCCTCAAGACGCCAAGCGAACTGGCTGCCTACAAAGCCGCGAAAATCCATATGTTTTTGTTCCACGGAAATGCGCTGCGCGCCGAATTAATCGCCACAGTACGAGCGACGTTGCGGGACATCTGCACTCACTGCATGAGCGGCACACCGTCTGTATGGCGCGTTCACGGCGGCAACAACCCTCGTCTCGAGCAGCTTTGAGCCTGGGCCAAGCCGGCATGTACGGCAGCAGCACTCTACACCCACCCCGGGACCGACTTTGCGCTTGACGGTTGTGCGGTGGCTGTCAAGGCCACGCCGTACGTAGTTGGCCACAAGCCCAGCCGTGACAGCAACAACACCACTGTGCAGACCTCAGGCCACTACCGGGAAGGGCCCGCGACTCGTACTATCCTAAGCGTCCAAGCGAAGCGGCGTCGTCGGGGTGAGCTACAAACAGCGCGTGACGCAGCGGATTAACCACGGCCGGCCCACCGGTGTGCACCGCCAGCTGTAACTGTTCAATGATCGCGCGCGCCCGCCCACGCTCCGCAGCGTCGGTAAGCCCGAATTCATATATCTCCCAACGATATTTGTGATCCTCCAGCCGCAGAACCAGCTCGTTGATCACGTTGTCCAAGTCCACCTGCTCAGCAGCCAAACTCGGGTAATCACTCGGCCGCTCACCATCCGGCAGGCGCAGGGACAGTTCGATCGTCATGCGGTGTCAATGGCCAAGTTGAAGTATCCGCTGGTGGCCAACTAAAAGTACCCACCCCGTGCGGTAGTTCCTAGGTTGGCTTGGGCGTCTCCTTCCGGTGTTGGGCGTCTTTCATGCGGTAGGAGTCGCCGTCGGTGATGACGACGGTGGCGTGGTGCAGCAGGCGATCGAGGATGCTGACGGCGGTGGTCTGCTCGGGCAGGAACCGCCCCCACTGTTCGAAGGGCCAGTGCGACCCGATGGCCAGCGAGCGACGCTCGTAAGCGCCGGCGACGAGCCGGAACAGCAACTGGGTGCCGGTGTCGTCCAGGGGCGCGAAGCCCAGTTCGTCGAGGATGATCAGGTCGACCCGCAACAGGGACTCGATGATCTTGCCGACGGTGTTGTCGGCCAGCCCGCGGTAGAGCGTTTCGACGAGGTCGGCGGCGGTGAAGTAGCGGACTTTGTGCCCGGCGTGGATCGCGGCGGTCCCCAGCCCGATCAGGGTGTGTGACTTTCCGGTGCCGGCAGGACCGATGATCGCCAGGTTCTGTTGCGCCCGAATCCATTCCAGACTCGATAGGTAGTCGAACACCTTCGGCTGAAGTGAGGACGCCGCGACGTCGAAGGACTCCAACGTCTTGGGCACGGGGAACGCCGCGGCTTTGAGGCGGTTGACCACGTTGGAGGCGTCCCGGGCTGCGAGTTCGGTTTCGATCAGGGTGCGCAGGACTTCCTCTGGTGTCCAGCGTTGGGTCTTGGCGGTGATCAGGACTTCGGGTGCGCTGCGCCGGATCGCGGCCAGCTTCAACCGACGCAGCCCGGCATCTAGATCGGCCACCAATGGTGGGACCGATGGTGGTGCAACGGGTTTGGCGTCGGTGACCGGTGGCGTCTTAGTCATGAGGTGGCCTCGCCATCGGCGACGGAACTGATCTTGTAGGCGTCCAGGGAACGCGTCGGGGCGACGGGCAGATCCAGGATCAGTGCGTCCCCAGCCGGGCGGGGCTGTGGTGTTCCGACGCCGGCGGCAAGAATGGACCGCACATCGGCAGCCCGGAATCGGCGGAACGCCACCGCGCGGTGCAGCGCCGAGATCAGCGCCTGTTCACCGTGAGCGGCGCCCAGGGCGAGCAGCACTTCGAGTTCGGAAGCCAGCCGGGTGTTGCCGATCGCCGCAGCCCCGACCAGGAACGCTTCGGCGTCCTCGCCGAGCTCGCAGAACAGCTTCTCCACGCTGGTCTTCGGGCGCGGACCGCGACTGGGTGCCGGGCGAGGTCCGTCGTAATGGGCATCCAGGATGGATGCGCTACCGGGGGCGACGAGTTCGTGTTCGGCCACGATCACCCCCGTCGACGGTTCGACCAGGCACACCGCGCCGTGATCCACAACGACGGCCACGGTGGTGCCGATGAGTCGCGTGGGTAGCGAGTAGCGGGCCGACCCATACCGCACACAGGACAGCCGGTCGACCTTGCGGAGCACCGACTGTGCCCCGATCTGCAACCGTAGCGATGGGAGTGGTTGCAGGAGTTCGCGTTCGGTGGCCAGGCGTTCGTCGGGAATGGCCGCGATCTCGGAGTGAACCAGGGCGTTGACCTCGGCGCACCACGCCACAGCAGCGGTGTTGGCCGACCGGATGTCGACTGTCACGCCGTCGACGGCGGCCTGGGTCAGCAGCGGCACCGCCAGATCGCGTTGGGCGTAGCCACACAGGTTCTCCACGACGCCCTTGGACTGCGGATCATTGGCGTGACAGAAATCGGGAGAAAAGCCGTAGTGGCCGGCCAACCGGACATATTCCGGGGTGGGTACCACGACGTTGGCGACTACCCCGCCCTTGAGGCAGGCCATTCGGTCGGCCAGCACCCGCGCCGGCACGCCGCCAATCGCGGCCAGCGCTTCGGCGATCAACGCCAAGGTCGTGGACGCTTTCTGGTCGGTGGCAAACCGCACGAACCGCCACCGCGAGAACGCCAGCACCGCGCAGAAAAGAAACAACCCCGGTGCGGCCTGCGCCCAGTCAATCACCAGATACTGCCCCGGGGACCACACCGCCGGCCGGCGTCCCGAGTGATTCTGGCTGCGCCACAAAGCTTTAGCCTCGGCGACCAGGCGCCGAAAGTTACGCGCCGAGCCCTCGTACCCGGCGGCGCGGGCAATCGGCAGCAGCCGCTTGGCAGAGATCCGGGCGTGTGACTTCTCCACGCGTTCGGCGACCAGATCGGCCACCACGTCGTAGTTATGCGTCCGTACCGCTCGAGGTGGCGGCGCGACACCGGCCTGGTCGGCTTCGAACTTGTCCACGACCTTCTTGACGGTGCGGTGGGTGGTGCCGCAATGACCGGCGGCTGCTCGGTAGGACCCGAGCTGTTGATAGGCAGAAATGATGTCCATGCGGTCCTTCGCAGACTTCAATGGAACTCCCCGGTGGTGATGGCGATTGGTTGGCGCCTTCACCGTCACCATCGGGGCCCGCAGTTCCTGATCGACACGACGAACACGGGGTGGATACTTTTACCTGGCCAAAAATGGATCCCTCTACTTGGCCACCAGTGGGCACTTTTTCATGGCCACGGACAATGCGGCAAGCGTATGTGTCGCTGTGTCGCTATGCGACGGTCAGAGGTGAATTGCAATGGTGCGCACATACCGACGCCGAGTCGTTTAGCACATACGGGCGGCGCCTAGTCTGCCGACAACGCCGCCACAAGCTGGGATGCGAAAGCTGGTCCGTCATTCACAAGTGCGTAGCCACCAGCAAGTCCGCCTTGGTTGCATAGGAGTCGTCGCCGGCGGACCTTGCGGTGGCATACTTTGCCGGTCTGACTGTCTACTCGTCGAACTGCGACGCGCGCCATTCGCGGAACAACCGCGGTGGGGAAGCGGCGCGTGCAATCGCCGTAGATGGCTTGTGAGCGAGACCAGCGACGAATGATCCTGCGGGCCATCAGGTAAGCGTCCTGAGCGATCTCCACGACTGCGGTTGCTCGCTGCAGCCCATGGACCCCCCAAAAGCGACCCGGTCCGTGGCCCGGCTGCCGCCAAGCGTCGGGGACGATGTGCTGATATTCCTTGTCGCCCTAGTTATTTGGCGACGAATGTTTGGTGAAGTAGATCGCCAAGCGTTTTGGGTCGCAGGCGCGCAGTCCGTTGAGGATGTCGATGGCGGTTCCGGCGAGCAGGTGGCGGACGCGTTGCTCGGCGTCGGGATGGGCGACGATGTCGGCCCACTCTTGTGAGAGCCAGTCTCTGAACTTGCGGCCGGATCGGCCGAGCGGTATGTGGGGGAGCCATCCACAGATGAATGTGTGGTGCGCCGCGCCGTTGAAATTCCAGCTTCCAAATGTAGCAGGCCGGTTCGCCCCATTCGCGTCGGAATCGTTTGCGCCACAGCACCATGTGCCGTTTCACGCTCGCCCCATCAGGGGCGACGGATTCCCAATCGCCGGGGTAGGTCAGGGTCACCATCGCCGGCACGCGGCCGCACTCGACGAGCGGAGTGTAGTCGAGCTCGGCGAAGGTTCGGCACATCGCGGCACGGGACTTGCGGGACCACTCGGTGATTTCACGACCTGGCGGGTCGGGCATGTCACGCTCCGTCTTAATACGGTCCACTTCAACCGCTACGTCGAGCCGATGACGGTTGACGGCCCGCTCGGATGCCTTTTCCGCGCGAACGGGATTCGTCCAGCCGAGGCGGACCACTCCGGGGCCACGGTGATCCGGAATCGGCCTGACTCCGGTTCCGCACCCAGCCGGTCCCGCCCGTGTGCCCACGGTTGAGCTGGCTCAAACAGTGCCGCCGCCGAGGCCACCGACTCGGGGCTAGGGAACCGCAGCCCCAGAGCATCAGCGGCCGACAGCTCCGCATCAACACTGCCCTCGACGGCGTCGCGGACACTTTTGGGACATATAACAAGCCCGTTGGTCCCAGCCGGAACACGGGCTACGCCGCTCCCGCCGTCCGACCGACCGCGGCCGCTCTCGCGCCCTGCGGCCTTGGCGGCCTCGGGCACTCGCGATCGCCCGGCGTCCGCGGCTCCGGTCGTGTTCCAGCTGGCCGTTCGGGTTGTGTCTGGCCAAAGAGTGGGTCGCTCCGCGGTCGTGCTAGTTGGACGCGCGGTCGACCTCGGGATGCTGGGCATCGGGTACCTGCTCCCCGGGAGCCCTCAGCGCGCATCACTGAGTGAAGGGCGATGAAGGGTTCCCTGTCGGGAGTGCTGTCACCGTGTCCGGTTTGTGTCCGATCGTCGGACGGGCAGCCTGCGTCAGACGCGCTCAGCGCGCCGCATTTGACGCATGAACGACGTTAAACCGCAGGTCAGGGCCATTCCGTCCGCCTGAAAAGCGGAAGGTCGGCGGTTCGATCCCGCCCCTGGCCACCACGTTGTTTCTGCAGCTCAGAGTGCTGCAGAACGGCCTCGGCGCCTTCTCGATTACGTGAGCAGCGGATGAAATGGGGTCAAAATGGGGCCAAACTGGATTAACCGCGGCCCGCGCGAAAAGTATCGTCGAGCGAGTCAAGTGCGGTTGCGATGTCGTCAAGCTCGTCGTCGAAGAGATCCGCGTAGGTGTGTGCGGTCACGGTGATTGATGCGTGGCCCCTTGCCTTTTGGAGGAGTCGCAAGTCGGCCCCGGCCCGTCGTGACAGCGATGCGTAGGTATGCCGTAGGTCATGCACACGCAAGTTGGCCCGGCCGATCTCAGTCACAGACTTCCGCCAGTTGACCGCACGCTTCCAGTTCTCCAGGCTCAGCCGGGAACCCTTCGGCGACGTGATCGCCGGCGTGCCGCACGGTCGTGCGTCGAGCCGCGCCTTAAGTGCCGGCATCAAGCGCTCGGGGATTGGGGACAGATCGTCGGCCGGCTTGCGATTTCGGGTTCCCTTCAACGAGTTTGCCGCCGACTTGGGTCATCGACCGGCGAACACGGATTCGACGAGCGCCCAGGTCGACGTCCTCGACATTGAGGCCGGTGAGTTCGCCGAATCGTAGGCCTGTGTAAGCCAGGAGCAAGACGACGTCGCCTTGAGCCCCGCATGTTTGGGCAAGTGTTGCGACTTCGCCGACGGTTAGATAGACGTGGGTAGCTTGCCGCATCGGTGGGAATTTGGTGCGTGATGCGGGGTTCTTGCCGAGGAGCTGGTCTTCCTCGACGGCGCGGTCAAGGGTCATCTTGAGGACCGAGTGCGTCCACCTCACGGTCCGCGGTCCGAGACCCGATGCTGACATGGCATTCACCCATCGTTGGATCGACTCGTGGTCGATCTTTGCGATCGGCCACGAACCAAACTGTGGCTCGATACGCAGCCTCCAGTTGTCTTCGTATCCGCGGCGGACTTTCGCGCTCAGGTCGGGTCGGGAGGCTAGCCAGGATCGATAGACGTTGCGGAGCTGAATCTTGCCGCCGCGCGGGTCCACCCTTTCGCCCGCGGCAGTGCTGGTGACCAGCTTCGCCTCAAACTGCCGAGCTTCGCGCTCGGTCTTGAACGATTTCTTTCGCTTGGACCGGTCGGGCAACCGCCACTGGACGTCATACCTGACACCGTTCTTCGTCTCGCGGCGGCTGATGGCCATGGCTTCCTCCGTATTAGGCTGAATTGCATTGTGGGGCAGTAGATTAGGCGACCACGCTAGCAAGATTGCGGCCCGCCCAACCGCAAATCCATGGTGTACACCCGATAACGTCGGTACCGCCTACACGCGGGCAGATTGAATCCACTCCGATACGTCTGCTTTTGTCCACCGCCGATGCCGACCGCTGAGCCGTATGTGATGTGGTCCGGGAGCATCGATTCCGCGCTCCCGCTTGGCCGCCCAATCGTGGAGCGTGGATATCGGAACTCCAGTCAGCTCGCATACTTGACTGGCCGTGAGCATCTCACGGGCGCCGCCGATGTTGTTCTGCACGGTGACCTCTGAGGCGGTCAGCGGCAGAACACGTTGGTGCGAGGGTGTGCGACCACTCCCGCTGTCCAGGTCGCTGAACACTTCCATACTTGGCAGGATAAGACCGGGCATCCGCGTAGCGCGACGCCCACAGAGAACTGAATTCCGGATTCATGGTAATTCCTGCGTTAGCGGTACTGCGCGAGAAGTTAGCATGCTCCGCCCGTAGCGAAAGTGCCATCCGTACCGCCAATTTCACCGTTGGCCGTCGCCGATGGCTACCAACCGGCGGTACCTTAATCTTGCGCGAGCTCGCCTGGAAAGGACAAATTAGGTGACGCAAATGTTTCGTCCGCTATCCACGGGAGCTATTGAGACCGCCCGCAAGCGTGCCGTCTTGGTGACGCGGGTCGTCTTTCACTATTCGCGCTTCCGCACCGCGTTATTGCAATGGGCAAATCCAATAGCCAGCTGGCAGACGATCAGCGCGAATGGACATCGCTGGATGCGATTGTGGCATTTCGCGCCGGGCGCATCACCGCTGAACGCTACGTGAGCACACTGCTGGAGCGCGCGGAGCATATGACCACTCTGAACGCCTTCGTCACAATGAATGCCGATGGCGTGCTGGGGGCGGCGCCACGGCCTCGCGATGGAGGGGCTGTTCGGGCGGCTGACCGGACCGCGTCTGTAAAGTGGGGTCATCGATCACGAGTTAGCCACTCAGCGACGCCTGCAGCACGGGGCAGGGGAAAACGCCCATGCCGATTGTGATCACCGCCATCCGGATGGAAGGCGGTGACACCGATCTGGACATCACACAATTGTGGTGGCAAAACCCCGCGGCGGGCTACAGCGATTGCAGTGCGCTAGAGACGATCATCTCCTACATCGAAGACCTGAAGGGCAAGGCTTACGTTCGCGATGATGACGGCTACTTCGTGAGGGTGGGAGTGGTGGTGCCGGAGTCGGGGCCCAAATTCCTGAGCACCTATGGCGACCGAGAATGGACCGACCATCTCCTCTTTCTTCCGCGCCGCTAGTCGGATGTGGGTCCGACGGCAGTCAGATGGGAATCGGTTGCCGGCGCTATACCCAGCGCAAATGCGTACTTGCTGCCTTCGGCATTGGACCCGTGACGCGCGAACCGTTGTGGCTTCTTATGGCCGCCCTGACGGAATCGATCGCGGTCACGGCACGCAGGCAAGCGACTTGCGAAGCAAAGGCGTGATGTCCTTCGTCGCGTCGTGGCCGTACATCTCAGCGAGGCGATCTAGCGCAGTGACACCGAGTTGCCACTCCTGGGTTCCCGACGTCTCGAGAACCAACGTCGCGATCAGCGAACCGAGTTGGGCCGCGCGGGTCAGTTTCAAGTCACTTGCAACGCCGGCGAGGAAGCCAGCGCGGAATGCGCCACGGTCGGTACGGAAGGCCGCGAACCACCCCGGCCGAGATCCTCGAGGGTAATCCGGGCCATCCGCCACAGCCACCATTTCAGATGGATAACGAATGATATCCATGATGCGCTGGCGTGCGTTGCTGACGCGGCCGCACCTGTGACAAGTGCTATGCGTACGCACAGTCCCGTACGAAGGCGTTCTGCCTGCCGATGACTGCTTCACTGTGAATGACGCGACGAAGCCGAGGATCAGCGAACACAGCTAATATTTACGATGCGCATCAGCACTTCTAATGCCAATGAGACGACATAACCGCTCGTTATTGGCCGACCGACCGAGGTTTGTCAATAGACGCATCACTGATGCTGCCGACGCAAGGACTGGAAGTTCGCGCTAATGGTCAAGTGGTAAGCGCGTTGCAATCGACCGCTAGCCCAGCCCGTATGTCCTGTGGCTGACGACCACATGTCGGCCGCATGTCGGCAGCGCATTTCGTCTTGAAGTACGCACTTTGAAGCTAGTACCGTGCCGGTAACTGCTCGAAAGCCGGCTCCCCGCCAGCACCGCAGGGGCCCTACCCCGCCACCCGTCACCGACGTTCAATCCGACTCTGTCACAGCCAAATACATCGGTCCTGAGGGGAAGTTATACACCCAATACGACCGCCCAGAGAGTGCGCCGAAGGAGCCGACATGGCAGTCGATGCTGACCCTGCCAACCGGGAATGGATGGAGTCGACGACACCCGCTCATCGGAAACCAGGATGTCAACAGCCGCGTGGGAGGCCGACGCGGATGACTAGGCAGGCGTCCTGGAAGGTGTTGTGCCACAGATTGATCGGTGCCGGCAGAAAGATGCCAGCGGTTCAGCGCCACGCCCAGGCATTAGATTGCTGCCAGAGTGCTCCGCCGTATCGTCCGGAAACCCAATTCGGCAACAGCGAACGGAGAAGGGAGACCTGCTGGTGGTAGAGCAATTTGAAGGCGCGTCGGCGATCGTCAGCGGCGGCGCGGGCGGCCTCGGTGAGGCGACGGTGCGACGGCTCCACGCCGACGGTCTGGGAGTAGTCATCGCCGATCTCGACGTCGACAAGGGCAAGGCACTGGCTGACGAATTGGGCAGCAGGGCGGTCTTCGTCAGCACCGACGTCACCAGCCAAGACAGCATCCTGGGTGCCATCGAGGAGGCCAATCAGCTCGGACAGCTGCGCTACGCAGTAGTCGCCCACGGTGGCTTCGGGGTCGCACAGCGGATCGTGCAACGCGACGGCACACCAGCCGATTTCGGCGCCTTCACCAAGACCATCGACCTTTACCTGAACGGCACCTACAACGTGGCACGGCTGGTGGCCGCGTCGGTCTCGGCCGCCGAACCCCAGGCGAACGGGGAGCGGGGCGCGATGGTACTGACCGCCTCGATCGCCGGCTACGAAGGCCAGATCGGCCAGACCGCCTATGCCGCCGCGAAAGCCGGCGTCATCGGCCTGACAATCGCGGCCGCGCGTGACCTCAGTTCGGCGCAGATCAGGGTCAACACGATCGCACCGGGAACGATGAAGACGCCGATCATGGAGGCGGTCGGCAAAGAGGCCATCGCCCAGTTCGCCGCCAACATTCCGTTTCCGAAGCGGCTCGGCACACCGGCCGAATTCGCCGACGCTGCTGCGTTTCTGCTCACCAACGGCTACGTCAACGGTGAAGTTATGCGCCTCGACGGTGCGCAGCGCTTCGGCCCGAAGTAGCACTGAAATGCCCTCATCACTCACTGGCAAGAAAGCCGGGACCGTGGCCATCGTATGCGTGGAATGTCAAAACGGCATGCTAGGAAGGGATTCGGTGCTGCCTGCGCTGGCGGCCGACGCCGGTAAACTGGTGCAAAACCTGAGCCGGTTGCTGTACGCGGCCCGCGGCGGTGGCATACGCGTGGTTCATGCGACATACGAGGGAACCTCGGGTGGCAGGCCCACAGGGACGGCTCGTCTTTGGCGGGCGCTGGGCCCGGCGATCGCCGAATGGGAACCCGGCGCGACGGCCACCAAGGTGATTGACGAACTACTCGCACCCGGCGATCTCGTGCTCGCGCGACACCACGGGCTGTTCCCCACCCTAGACACCGAATTGTTGCCGGTGCTGCGGGACCTCGGCATTCAGACCATAGTATTAGTAGGGGTGTCACTGAATTTGGCTTTGCCGCACACGGCAGGGCACGCCACGCAGGCGGGTTTCGAGGTTGTCGTACCGCGAGACGCGGTGGCCGGCACCCCCACCGAGTACGGCGAACAAGTCTTGGACAATACCATCGCGGTGCTGGCCCGGCTCACCACCGTTGACGATCTTATTGCCGAGTGGTCGGACTCAGGCGCCTTCGGTGCTAGCGCGTGACCACCTGTCCGCCGCACTGCTTCACGAATGCGGCTGCAGACCAAGGGTTATCGCCCACCTGATCGATTCATTCTGCAACGGCGAAGGAAACAAAGACAGACATCCTCAGCGGGATCCGTGCCGTCGAACTGGCAGCATGGACGTTCGTCTCTGCAGCGGGTGCGGTGCTGGCCGATTGGGGCTTAGGTCCGTCACGCGGCGGTGGGCGGTGACCGTGCAACGACTAGGTGAGGCTGAGGTCAGTTGAGCATTTCGCTCCTTCTGGAAATGGCGGTGTCGGGTGATTCCGACCGGGTTGCGTTGGTGGACGACGATATTCGGCTGACGACCGCGGAGCTGAGTACGCTTGCCGACGGTGGTTCGGGTGTGGTGGCCGCGTCGGCGGCGTCGCACGTCGTCTATGTGGGCACTGGGGGAGCGATGCTGCCGCTGCTGATGTTCTCCTCAGCTCGGGCGAACCTGGCATTCACGCCGCTGAACTATCGTTTGAGCGCCGACGGCCTGCGTGAGCTCGTCGAGCGACTGCCCGACCCGCTGATCGTGGCGGACAGCGCCTACCGC
>CAVTBA010000012.1:0-417046 GCA_963732835.1 uncultured Actinomycetota bacterium | reverse complement strand
ATGCGACGTGGCCGTCATCGACATCCACGACCCCCGCATCGACACCCAACCCGGCACCGCACTGCCAGCCCCGGGCCCCGAGGACATCGCTCACATCATCTACACCTCGGGCACCACCGGTGTCCCCAAAGGTGTTGCGGTTACTCACCACAACGTCACCCGGCTGTTCGACTCCCTCGACGTCGGCCTGCAACCGGCGCCGGGACAGGTGTGGACGCAGTGCCACTCCTATGCCTTCGACTACTCGGTCTGGGAAATCTGGGGGGCGTTGCTGCACGGCGGGCGACTGGTGGTGGTGCCCGAGGCGGTAGCCGGCTCACCGGAGGACTTGCACGCCCTGCTGGTCACCGAACACGTCACCGTGTTGAGCCAAACCCCCTCAGCGGTGGCCGCACTGTCCCCCAGGGTCTGGGATCGATGACGCTGATGGTCGCCGGTGAAGCCTGCCCCGCCGAGGTGGTCGACCGCTGGGCGCCCGGGCGGGTGATGATCAACGGCTACGGCCCCACCGAAACCACCGTCTACGCCACCATCAGCGCCCCACTGACCCCTGATTCCACAGTGGTGCCCATCGGGACACCCGTACCGGGGGCGG
This sequence comes from uncultured Actinomycetota bacterium, assembly GCA_963732835.1. Lineage (GTDB taxonomy): Bacteria > Actinomycetota > Actinomycetes > Mycobacteriales > Mycobacteriaceae > Mycobacterium. The sequence continues at coordinate 416,451 of CAVTBA010000012.1, read as the reverse complement.
CGTTGTTCGTCCTCGACCAATGGCTGCACCCGGTACCGCCGGAGTGGTCGGCGAACTGTACGTGGCCGGCCACGGCGTCGCAGTCGGGTACGTGCGCCGGGCCGGGCTGACCGCGTCACGGTTCGTCCCCTGCCCCTTCGGCGGTGCCGGGGCACCCGGAACACGCATGTATCGCACCGGGGATCTGGTGCGCTGGGGTCCTGATGGACAACTGCACTACTTCGGCCGCGCCGATGAGCAGGTCAAAATCCGCGGCTACCGCATCGAACTCGGCGAAATCCAAACCGCCCTGACCGCACTCGACGGCGTCGAACAGGCTGCGGTGATCGCCCGCGAAGACCGCCCCGGCGACAAACGGCTGGTCGGCTACATCACCGGCACCGCCGACCCGATCACCGCGCGCGCCGCACTCGCCGCCCGCCTGCCCGCCTACATGATCCCCGCGGCGATCGTGGTCCTGCCCAGGCTGCCGGTCACGGTCAACGGCAAACTCGACACCCGCGCCCTACCCGCCCCCGAATACCAAGACGCCGACCACTACCGCGCCCCCACCAACGCCGTCGAAGAAATCCTGGCCGGCATCTACGCCCAAGTCCTCGGACTCGACCACGTCGGCATCGACGACTCCTTCTTCGACCTCGGCGGGGATTCACTGTCGGCGATGCGCCTGATCGCCGCGATCAACACCAGCCTGGACGCCGACCTCGAAGTGCACGCCTTGTTCGACTTCCCCACGATTGCCCGGTTGGCGCCCCGTATCAGCGGGGAGGGGGGCCGGCGCAAGCCGTTGGTAGCTGCCGAGCGGCCCGCGGTAATGCCGTTGTCGTTTGCCCAGAACCGGTTGTGGTTCCTTGACCAGTTACAAGGCCCGTCAGCGGTTTACAACATGGCGGTGGCGTTGCGGTTGTTCGGGCGCCTTGATGCCGAGGCGATGAGCACAGCGCTGGCCGATGTGGTGGGCCGCCATGAAAGCCTGCGCACACTGATTGCCGCGCCCGAGGGCATACCCCAGCAGCTGATCGTTTCTGCCGAGCGAGCCGATTTCGGTTGGGAACTTGTCGACGCAACCGGATGGTCGGCAAGCCGGCTGGGAGAGGCCATCGAGGAGGCCGCGTGTCGCACATTTGACCTGGCAACCCAGATCCCTTTGCGGGCAACACTTTTCCGCGTTGCCGATGACGAGAACGTGTTGGTGGGCGTCGTGCACCATATCGCCGCCGACGGCTGGTCGCTCACCCCGCTGGTGCGCGATCTGGGGGTGGCGTATGCCAGCCGGTGTGCGGGGCGGGTCCCGGGCTGGGCTGAACTGCCGGTGCAGTATGTCGATTACACGTTGTGGCAGCGCGAACAGTTTGGTGATCTGGACGACATCGACAGCCCCATCGCCGGCCAGCTCGCCTACTGGCAGGATGCCCTGGCCGGGATGCCCGAACACCTGCAGTTGCCAACCGATCGACCGTATCCGCCGGTGGCTGATCAGCGCGGCTCTAAGGTGGCCGTGGACTGGCCGCCAGAGCTGCAGCAACAAGTGCGCAAGGTGGCTCGTGAGCACAACGCCACCAGCTTCATGGTGCTCCAGGCCGCCCTGGCGGTGCTGCTCTCGCGGCTCAGCGCGAGTGCTGATGTAGCGGTGGGGTTCCCGATCGCCGGGCGTGGTGATCCCGCGCTCGATGAGCTGGTGGGTTTCTTCGTCAACACCCTGGTGCTGCGGGTCGACGTGGCCGGGGATCCGACCGTTGCCGAGTTGCTGGCCCAGGTACGTCGGCGCAGCCTGGCTGCGTTCGAGCGTCAAGACGTGCCGTTCGAGGTGCTCGTCGAGCGGCTCAACCCCACCCGCTCCCTGACCCATCACCCGCTGGTCCAGGTGATGTTGGCGTGGCAGAACCTTCCCGGGCACGACAGTGGCAACCCCGCCACCGGATTGGCGTTGGGTGATCTGCGGGTCACCCAGATGCCGTTCGACACCCACACCGCCCGCATGGATCTGGCATTTTCCCTGGCCGAATGCTTCACCGAGACCGGTGAGCCCGCCGGGATCGGCGGGGCGGTGGAATTTCGCACCGACGTGTTCGACAGGGCAACCGTCAATGCGCTCATCGAGCGGTTCGAACGCGTGTTGGTGGCGATGACCGCCAACCCGGAGCAGCGGCTGTCGGCGGTGGATGTGCTGGATGCCGGTGAGCATGCCCGGCTGGATGAGATCGGCAACCGGGCCGTGTTGGCCGGGCCCGCGCCGGCGCCGGTGTCGGTTCCGGAGTTGTTCGCCGGCCACGTGGCGCGCTCGCCACAGGCGGTCGCGATCCGCGACGGCGGCCGCTCACTGACCTACCGCGAACTCGACGAGACCGCGAACCGGCTGGCGCACCTGCTGGCCGCTGACGGTGTGCGGCCGGGTTCGTGTGTGGCGCTGCTGTTGGAGCGCTCCGCGCACGCGGTCGTGGCAATGCTGGCGGTACTCAAGTCCGGGGCGGCCTATCTGGCGATCGACCCCGCGCTGCCCGACGCCCGAATCAAGTTCATGATGACCGATGCCGCGCCGATGGCCGCGATCACCGCCGCGGGCCTGCGGTCGCGGCTGGACGGGTACGACGTACTCGTCGTCGATGTCGACGATCCCGCTGTGGACAGCCAACCCAGCACCGCGTTACCGGCGCCCGCCCCGGACGATATCGCTTACCTCATCTACACCTCGGGCACGACCGGTGTGCCGAAAGGCGTTGCCATCAGCCACCACAACCTGACCCATTTGGCGCAGTCACCGCCCCCAGACCTGCACGGCGCACAGGTGTGGACCCAATGCCACTCCTATGCCTTCGACTTCTCGGTGTGGGAGATCTGGGCTGCGCTGCTCGGCGGAGGGCGCTTGGTAGTCGTACCCGAGGATGTCACGGCCTCGCCAGAGGACTTCCACGCCTTGTTGGTCAGCGAAGGGGTCAACGTGCTCACCCAGACCCCCTCTGCGGTGGCCGCACTCTTACCGCAGGGTTTGGATTCGGTGGCGCTGCTGCTCGGCGGTGAGGCCTGCCCGGCCGAGGTGGTGGATCGGTGGGCGCCCGGACGGGTGATGATCAACGCCTACGGCCCGACCGAGGCGACGGTTTACGTGTCGATGAGCGCGCCGCTGACAGCGGGGTCGGGTTCGGCGCCGATCGGGGCGCCGGTGTCAACCGCGGCGTTGTTCGTCCTCGACCAGTGGCTGCGCCCGGCACCGCCCGGAGTGGTCGGCGAACTGTACGTGGCCGGCCACGGCGTCGCAGTCGGGTACGTGCGCCGGGCCGGGCTGACCGCGTCACGGTTCGTCCCCTGCCCCTTCGGGGGACCCGGGACACGGATGTATCGCACCGGGGATCTGGTGCGGTGGGGTCCTGATGGGCAGCTGCACTACCTTGGCCGCGCCGATGAGCAGGTCAAAATCCGTGGCTACCGTATCGAACTCGGCGAAATCCAGGCCGCACTTGCCGGGCTGGACGGGGTGGAGCAGGCGGTGGTGATCGCGCGCGAAGACCGTCCCGGCGACAACCGCCTGGTCGGCTACATCACCGGAACGGCGGACCCGGCCGAGACGCGCGCCCAAGTGGCTGAGCGGCTCCCGGCCTACATGGTTCCGGCCGCGGTGGTGGGTCTCGACGCGTTGCCGTTGACGGTCAACAACAAACTTGACACCCGCGCCCTTCCGGCACCGGAGTACCGGGATGTCGATCTCTACCGCGCCCCGGCCAACGCGGTCGAGGAGGTCCTGGCCGGCATCTACGCTCAAGTGCTGGGGCTCGAGCGGGTCGGGGTCGAGGAGTCGTTCTTCGACCTGGGCGGGGACAGCATCTTGTCGATGCAGGTGGTGGCCCAGGCCCGAGCGGCCGGGCTGACGTGTCGGCCGCGCGACATCTTCGTCGAGCAGACTGTGGCCCGGCTGGCCCGAGTCGCCGTGGTGGCCGGCGGTGAAGCCGGCCCGGTCGATGAGGGTGTCGGCCCGGTGGTTGCCACCCCGATCATGCGCTGGCTGCACACCGTGGACGGCCCGATCGACCAGTTCAACCAGGCGATGGTGATACAAGCACCGACCGGGGTCACCGAGGTCGACGTGGTGATCGTTATTCAGGCCCTGTTGGACCGGCACGCCATGCTGCGGCTGCGCGCCGACCTCGATGGTGCCGCCGGCTACTCACTGCAAGTGCCCGAGCCGGGTTCGGTCGGCGCCGATGCTTGCCTGCATACCGTCGACGTGCTCTCCGACGAGGCGCTTTCAGAGGCCCGGTCACGGTTGAACCCGGCCGGCGGCGCGATGGTGAGCGCGTTATGGGCGACCGGCACCGGCCAGTTGGCGCTGATCATCCACCACCTGGCCATCGACGCGGTGTCCTGGCGAATCCTGTTGGAGGATTTGAATATCGCGTGGGCCCAGCATCACAGCGGACAACCGATCGCCCTGCCGGCAGCCGGGACCTCATTTGCCCGCTGGGCATCACTGCTCAACGAGCATGCCCGCACCCCCGCAGTCATCAACCAGGCCGACAGCTGGCGAACGGTGTTGGCGACGCCGGCCGCGTTGCCGGCGGTACAACCCGAGCTGGATACCTATGCCAGCGCCGGGCACCTGACGGCATCACTGGATGTCGACAGGACCCGCCTGCTGCTCGGTGAGGTACCTGCGGCGTTTCACACCGGGATTAACGACATCCTGTTGATCGCATTCGGGTTGGCCTGGGCCGAATACTCGGGCGCTCACGGGCCGATCAGCATCGACGTCGAGGGCCATGGCCGCCATGACGACCTATCAAACGACGTTGACCTGTCGCGCACCGTGGGCTGGTTCACCACCAAATACCCGGTGTCGTTGGCGGTCGGCGGGCTGCGCTGGAGCCAGGTCGTGGCCGGCGAAGCGGAATTGGGTGCGGTGATCAAAGACGGCAAAGAACAACTTCGCGCTCTGCCCGACGGCCTGACCTACGGGCTGCTGCGCTACCTCAACACGGACATCGATCTACCCGGCTCGGACCCGACGATCGGATTCAACTATTTGGGCCGGCTGGGCGCGGCCGTCGCCGAACTCTCGGATGAGCTGTGGCGGGTCAGCCAGGACGGCGTGCCGGTCGCCGCCACCGCGCCGATGCCACTGGGACATACCGTGGAACTCAACGCCGGCACCGTCGACACCGAGGCCGGCCCGCACCTGCACGCCACCTGGACATGGGCCTCTTCAGCACTGGACCACGGCCAGATCACCCGACTCAGCCAGCTGTGGTTCGACGCGCTGGCCGGCATCTGCGCGCATGTCCAGCTCGGCGGCGGCGGGCTGACCCCCTCTGATATCGTCCCCGCCCGACTCAGCCAACCCCAGATCGACGAGCTACACCAGTACTACCGGATCGCCGATATCTTGCCGCTGACTCCTCTGCAGCAGGGACTGCTCTTTCACGCCGGCACCACCGGCAGCGACGACGACCTGTATGCGATGCAGCTGGACATCACCGTCACCGGCCCACTGGACCCGCATCGCCTGCGCGATGCCGTACACACGGTGATCAACCGCCATCCCAACCTGGCCGCCCGGTTCTGCGAACAATTCGACCAGCCGGTCCAAATCATCCCGGCCGACCCCGTGGCGGCGTGGCAGTACTTCGACCTGGACTCCGAGGAGCAGATCCAGCAGGTGTGCGCCGCCGACCGCGCCGCGGTCTGCGACCTCGCCAACCCGCCGGCCTTTCGAGTGGCTTTGATCCGCACCGCCGAAGAGCGGCACCGGGTTGTGCTGACCAATCACCACATCGTGCTCGATGGCTGGTCGCTGCCGATCCTGCTGGGGGAAATCTTCGCCTGCTATTACGGACAGCGGCCGACCGCGGCGACGCCTTATCGCCGGTTTGTCAGCTGGCTGGCCGATCGAGACCTCGAGGCCGCCCGCGCGGCCTGGCGCGAAGTGCTGGCCGGCTTGGATAGCCCCACCCTGGTGGCCCCGCCGAGCCGGTCGGGGCGGGGGCGGCGCGGCGCGACCTCGTCCAGGGTGCCCGAGCAGACCACCCGGGCACTTGTCGAGCTGGCGCGCTCGCGTCACACCACCGTCAACACGGTTCTGCAGGCCGCGTGGGCGCAGCTGCTGATGGGGCTGACCGGCCAGCATGACGTCACCTTCGGCACCGCGGTCTCCGGCCGGCCGACCGAGGTGCCCGGCGCGGAAACGATGGTCGGTCTGTTGATCAACACGGTGCCGGTGCGCGCGACCATCACACCGGACACCACCACCGCCGAGCTGCTCGACCAACTACGGAACGACCACAGCCACACACTGGAACACCAGCACCTGGCGCTCACCGAAATCCACCGCGCCATCGGCCACGACCAACTCTTCGACACCCTGTTCGTCTACGAGAACTACCCGATCGACACCGCCGCGTCGTTGGATGTCCGCGAGGTGGCCATCACCGACATCTCCACCCGCGAATCCACCCACTACCCGCTGACACTGCAAGCCATGCCGGGCGACCAACTGGGCCTTCGCGTCGAATTCGACACCGACGTCTTCGACTCGGCCGGCATCGAAGCGCTCACCGCGCGGTTGCAGCGGGTGCTGGCGACGATGACCGCCGATCCAACGGCGCGGTTGGCGTCGATGGATGTGCTCGATGCCGATGAGTACGCCCGCCTCGATGAGTTCGGTAACCGCGCGGTGTTGACCCAGCCCGCGACGCCGGTGTCGATTCCGGTGTTGTTCGCCGCGCAGGTGGCGCGCACACCCGAGAAGGCGGCGGTGACCTTCGACGGCCGCTCAATGACGTACCGCGAGCTGGATGAGGCGTCGAATCGGTTGGCGCACCTGCTGATCGACCAGGGCGCGGGCCCCGGCCAGTGTGTGGCGCTGCTGTTCAACCGGTGCGCCGACGCGATCGTCGCGATCCTGGCAACGCTAAAGGCCGGGGCGGCATATTTGCCGATCGACCCGGCGCACCCGCCGGCCCGGATCGAGTTCACGGTGGCCGACGCCGCGCCGATCGCCGCGGTCACCACCACCGCGCTGGCCGACCGGCTGCACGAGTGCCACCTGCCGGTCATCGATACCAACGATCCCGCTGTTGACACCTACCCGGGCACGGGCTTCCCGGCGCCGGGCCCCGAGGACATCGCTCACATCATCTACACCTCCGGCACCACCGGTGTCCCCAAAGGTGTTGCGGTTACTCACCACAACGTCACCCGGCTGTTCGACTCCCTCGACGTCGGCCTGCAACCGGCGCCGGGACAGGTGTGGACGCAGTGCCACTCCTATGCCTTCGACTACTCGGTCTGGGAAATCTGGGGCGCGTTGCTGCACGGCGGGCGACTGGTGGTGGTGCCCGAGCCGGTGGCGGGCTCGCCGGGCGACTTTCACGCCTTACTCGTTGCTGAAAAGGTCAGCGTCTTAAGTCAGACCCCGTCGGCGGTGGCGACGCTCTCACCCGAGGGTCTGGGATCGGCGGCGTTGATGATCGCCGCTGAGGCCTGCCCGGGCGAGGTGGTGGACAGGTGGGCCCCCGGGCGGGTGATGATCAACGGCTACGGCCCCACCGAGACCACGGTGTATGCGGCGATCAGCGCGCCGCTGCTGGCGGGCTCGGCGGTGGTGCCGATCGGTGCACCGGTGCCAGGGGCGGCGTTGTTCGTGCTGGACGGATGGTTGCGGGCGGTCCCTGTCGGCGTGGTCGGCGAGTTGTATGTGGCCGGCCGCGGCGTCGGGTGTGGGTATTTGCGCCGGGCCGGGCTGACCGCGTCGCGGTTTGTGGCCTGTCCGTTCGGCGGTGCCGGGGCACCCGGAACACGCATGTATCGCACCGGGGATCTGGTGCGGTGGGGCGCCGATGGGCAGCTGCAGTATCTCGGGCGCGCCGATGAGCAGGTCAAAATCCGCGGGTACCGCATCGAGCTCGGTGAGATCCAGGCCGCACTGGCCGGGCTGGACGGGGTGGAGCAGGCGGTGGTGATCGCCCGCGAAGACCGCGCCGGCGACAAGCGCCTGGTGGGCTATGTCACCGAGTCGGTCACCGGGGCAGTGGACCCGTCCGCCGTGCGTGCGGAGCTTGCCGACCGGCTACCGGCCTACATGGTCCCTGCCGCGGTGGTGGTAGTGCAGGCGCTGCCCCTGACGGTCAACGGCAAACTCGACAAGCGCGCCCTGCCGGCACCCGAATACCACGCTGGTCATTACCGTGCGCCCGCCGACGCGTTCGAGGAGGTCCTGGCCGGCATCTACGCCCAGGTACTGGGGCTCGAGCGGGTCGGGGTGGACGAGTCGTTCTTCGATCTGGGCGGGGATTCGCTGTCGGCGATGCGCCTGGTCGCCGCGATCAACACCAGCCTTGATACCAGTCTTGCGGTGCGCGCAATATTTGACGCGCCGTCCGTCAGAAGCCTGAGCCAGCTGTTGGCTAGAGATGGCGGGCTGGTGGAGGTGGCTCCCACCGTGAGCCCGGCCAGCGATCTGCGCTTTGCGGCCGTGCACGGAGGCGATACCAGCGAGGTGCACGCCGGCGACCTCACGCTGGACAAGTTCCTCGACGCCCCCACGCTGTCGGCCGCCCCAACGCTGCCCCGACCCGGCACCGAGGTGCGGACGGTCCTGCTGACCGGGGCGACCGGTTTCCTCGGGCGTTACCTGGCCCTGCAATGGCTCAAGCGCATGGAGCTGGTCGATGGCACGCTGATCTGCCTGGTGCGCGGCACATCCAACGAGGATGCGCGACGCCGTCTCGACAAGACCTTCGACAGCGGCGACCCGCAACTGCTGCGGCACTTCCAGGAACTGGCCGCCGATCATCTGGAGGTCGTCGCCGGCGACAAGGGCGAAGCCAACCTGGGCCTGGACCAGCAGACCTGGCAGCAGCTGGCCGACAGCGTCGATCTGATCGTTGATCCCGCAGCCCTGGTCAACGCCGTCCTGCCCTACCGCGAGCTGTTCGGCCCCAACGTCATGGGTACCGCCGAGCTGATCCGCATAGCGCTCACCACAAAGCTCAAGCCCTACACCTATGTGTCGACCTCAGACGTGGGCCGCCAGATCGAGCGGTCGGTGTTCACCGAGGACGCCGACATCCGGGTCATCAGCCCCACCCGCACAATCGACGGAAGCCTGGCCAACGGCTACGGCAACAGCAAGTGGGCCGGCGAGGTGCTGCTACGCGAGGCCAACGACCTGTGCGGGCTGCCGGTCGCGGTATTTCGCTCCGGCATGATCCTGGCCGACACCACCTATGCGGGCCAGCTCAACGTGCCAGACACAGTCACCCGCATGGTGCTGAGCCTGATGGCCACCGGCGTCGCGCCCGACTCGTTCTATCAGCTCGACGCCGAGGGCAACCGGCAGCGCGCCCACTTCGACGGGCTGCCGGTCGGTTTCGTCGCCGAGGCGATCGCCACGCTGGGTGCCCAGGTGGTCGACGGGTTTGCGACCTACCACGTGATGAACCCGCACGACGACGGCACCGGGCTCGATGAGTACGTCGACTGGCTGATCGAGGCCGGTTACCCGATCCAGCGCATCGGTGACTTCGGGGAGTGGTTGCAGCGGTTCGAGGCCGGCCTGCGTGCCCTGCCGGATCGACAGCGCCAGCATTCGGTGCTGCAGATGTTGCTGTTGCGCAATCCGAAGCAGTTGCAGCCCCCCGAGCCGACCCGCGGGTCCTACGCGCCGACCGACCGATTCCGTGCTGCGGTGCAAGAAGCGAAAATCGGCCCTGACAAGGACATCCCGCACGTCTCGGCGCCGATCATCCTCAAATACGTCACCGACTTGCAACTGCTCGGACTGCTGGGTGCAGAGCCGGCCGCAGCCGACGGCTCGGGTGGAGATACGGGTCGGCGTAAGCCGTTGGTGGCTGGTCACCGGCCCGCGGTGGTCCCGCTGTCGTTTGCCCAAAGCCGGTTGTGGTTCCTCAACCGGTTCGAGGGCGGGGTTGCGACCTACAACATGCCGATCGCCCTTCGGATGAGCGGGTGCCTGGATGTCGAGGCGCTGGGAGCGGCGCTCGACGACGTCATCGCCCGCCACGAATCGCTGCGCACCGTATTCCCCGACATCGACGGTGTGCCATTCCAGCAGGTGATGCCGGCCCAGGCGGGCATGTGGCAGCGCGGGGACCCGGCGGTGATGTCTTTGGCGGAGCAGGATGTGGCCGGCAGGATGATCGCGCTGGCGGGCTATCGGTTCGATTTGTCGGCAGAGATCCCGATCCGTGCGCAGATCTATTCGGTTGGGCGCGAGCAGCATGTGGTGGCAATCGTTGTGCACCACATCGCTTTTGACGGATGGTCGTTCGCTCCGATGGTCCGAGACATCGCCGAGGCGTACCGGGCACGGGCGCGGGGGCAGGCGCCACGGTGGGCGCCGTTACCGGTGCAGTATGCGGATTACACGCTTTGGCAGCAGGAATTGTTGGGCGCAGAGTCTGATCCAGACAGCGTTATTGCGGGGCAGTTGCGGTACTGGCGGCAGGAGTTGGCAGATCTGCCGGTGGTGGCGCAGCTGCCGACGGATCGGGCCCGCTCGCCGGAGCCCAGTTTCCGCGGTGATGGGATCGACGTGCGCATCGACCCGCAAGTGTGGGCTGGCGTCAAACAGGTTGCAGCGACACATAATACGACGGCCTCAATGGTGCTGCAGGCGGTCGTGGCGGTGTTGTTGCACCGGGTCGGCGTCGGCGAGGACGTGGTGGTGGGCACGCCGATCGCCGGGCGGCTGGATCAGGCGCTCGACGATCTGGTCGGGTTCTTCGTCAACACATGGGTGTTGCGGGTGGGTGTCAATTCTGCGCACCGGTTCAGCGATGTGCTCCAACAGGTGCGCCGGAAGGCGCTGGATGCCTACAGCAATCAGGATGTTCCGTTCGAGCGCCTGGTCGAGCAGCTCAATCCCGTGCGCTCGACGGCACATCATCCGCTGTTTCAAGTGTTCATGGCCTTCCAGAACAACGTGCGCCCCGATGTGTTGTCGTTCGACGCGCTCAGCGTTGAGCCGCTGACGGCATTGACCGGCACCGCCAAGTTCGACCTGGACTTCGAGTTCAGTGAGGTGCCGGCCGACGATCCGGCCGCGCCGATGGCGGCCGGGGTGGTGACCTACGCCACGGATCTCTTTGACCGGGCCACCATCGAGCGGCTGGTCGTCTGGCTGGGACGGGTGATCGAGGCGGTGGTGGCGGATGCGTCGGTCGTGGTGGGTGACGTCGACCTGCTCGATCGCAGTGAGCGTGACCTGGTGCTCTCGGAGTGGTCTGGTGCTGGCGTTGAAGCGCCGGTGGGGCTGGCGCCGCAGCTGTTGGCTGCGACGGTAGCGGCCGACCCGGGCGCGGTGGCGGTCGTCGACGGTGCCCGCGAGGTGTCGTATCGCGAGCTTGATGAGTGGTCGACGCGGTTGGCGCGGGTGCTGATCGAGAAGGGCGTGGGTCCTGAGCGCGCCGTGGGTGTGGCGATGGGTCGGTCTCTGGAGTTGGTGGTGACGTGGTGGGCCCTGGTCAAGGCCGGCGGAGCGTATGTGCCAGTGGATCCGTCCTATCCGGTCGAGCGGCTCGCCACGATGTTGGACACGGTGGCGGCGGTGTGTGTGTTGACTTGTGGCGCCGACACCATGTCCGGGGCCGGGGCGCGCCCAGTGCTGCGTATCGACGATCTGGACGTGTCCGGGCGGTCCGCGGATCCGATTACCGACGCCGACCGGCTGGCGCCCTTGCGCGTGGACACCACCGCCTATGTGATGTTCACGTCGGGGTCCACCGGTTCCCCCAAGGGCGTCGCGGTCAGCCATGCCGGGCTGCTGGGTGCGGGCGCGCTGGGCGAGGTGTTCGGGTTGGACGCGGATTCGCGGTTGCTGTTGGTGGCTGCGCCGACCTTCGATGTGTCGGTCGGCGAGTTGCTGTTGGCGGTGGGGTCCGGGGCGGCGCTGGTGGTGGCGCCGCCGGAGGCGTACGCCGGGGAAGCTTTGACCAAGCTGCTGCAGCGCCAGCAGGTCAGCGCGGCGGTGTTCACGCCCTCGGTTCTGTCGTCACTGGATCGTGCCCCGCTGGACGGGGTGGACACGCTGCTCACCATTGGGGAGGCCCTCCCTGGAGAGTTGGCGGCCACCTGGGCGCCGGGTCGGCAGATGTTCAACACCTACGGCCCCACCGAGACCACCATCTGGATCACCTACAGTGCGCCGCTGTCGGCGGGCCAACCGGTGGACATCGGCGCCCCGATGCCTGGCGTGTGCGCGCTGGTGCTCGACGCCCGGTTGAACCCGGTGCCCATCGGGGTGGTCGGCGAGCTGTATATCGGCGGGCCCGTGCTGGCGCGCGGCTATGTGGGTCGACCGGAGCTGACCGCGGAACGGTTCGTCGCAAATCCTTTTGGGGGCCCCTTTGGGGCTGCCGGGGCGCGCATGTACCGCACCGGTGACCTGGTGCGCTGGACCCGGGCCGGAACGCTGGGCTACCTCGGCCGCGCGGACACCCAGATCAAACTGCGCGGACAGCGCATCGAATTGGGTGAAATCGAGAACACCCTGCTGGCCTGCCCGCAGGTCGCCCAGGCCGCCGCAACCGTGCACCACACCAACACCGGTGCCCACCTCGTCGCGTACATCACCCTCGAGTACGCCACCACCGCCGACCACGACGCCGGAATCGTCGAGGAGTGGCAACGCGTCTGGAACGGGGTGTATGGAGGTGAGGTCGAGGGGCCGCGGTTCGGCATGGATTTTCGCGGCTGGAACAGCAGCTACACCGATGAGCCGATTCCGCTCGACGAGATGGAGGAGTGGCGCTCGGCCACAGTGGATCGGATCATGGCCCTGCAGCCGCGACGAGTGTTGGAGATCGGCGCGGGCTCAGGGTTGGTGTTGTCGCAGATCGCGACGCAGTGTGAACACTATGTCGCCACCGACATGTCGGCCGTGGCCATCGACAACCTCGCCCGCTCACTTGAGCAGTTGCCGATCCCGTGGCGTGATCGGGTCCAGCTGCTGACCCAACCCGCCCACGCGATCGATGGACTGCCGCAGGGCTACTTCGACACCGTCATCCTCAACTCGGTCATCCAGTACTTCCCCAATCGGGGATATCTGGCCGACCTCATCGACAACGCCGTGGAACTGCTGGCCCCGGGCGGGGCACTGTTCATCGGCGACGTCCGTAACCGCACTCTGCAGGGCGCGTTCCAAACCGCAGTCGCGCTGGCCCGCACTGACACCACGGACACCGACGAGATCCGCCAACGAGTGCACCGCGCTATGCTCACTGAACCCGAATTACTCTTGGCCCCAGAGTTTTTCACCACGTGGGCCGCCAACCACCCGTCAGTGGCCGGACTCGACATGCAAGTCAAACGCGGATTTGCCGACAACGAACTGACCCGGTATCGCTATGACGTCGTCGTCCATAAATCCCCCACGTGGGTGCGCTCGCTGGCGACGGTGCCCACGTGGACGTGGACCCAATGCGCAGGGCTGGGCGGGCTGCGCACCCAGTTGGTAGCGCAACGGCCCGCCGCGGTCCGCATCGCCGAGATCCCCCGCGCCGGAGTGATCACCGACGTCCACGTCGAGCAGGCCCTCGCCGCCGGGCTGTCGCTAGCCGACGCTGTTGCCTCGGCCAGCGTCACCGCGACCCCCGACACCGCCACTCCCGAACAGTTGCACCGCTTCGGCGAAGCAGCCGGATATCACGTCGCCGTAACCTGGGGCGCCCAACCCGGCACCCTCGATGCCGTCTTCATCGCCCCCGAACCCCACCGCAAGCAGACCCCACCGCTGACCGACCTCTACCTGCCCTCCACCTGGGCCCACCAAAGCACCCCTCACACCAATGACCCCCGCACCAACACCAAGGTCAGCGCGGTGCGTCAGCGGTTGAGCGCGCGGCTGCCTGATTACATGGTGCCGTCCCACATTGTCGTGCTTGAGGAGTTCCCGTTGACCTCCTCGGGCAAGATCGACCGCAAGGCGCTGCCGGCGCCGGTGGTTGCCGCCACGCCCTTCCAGGCGCCCCAGACCGAGACCGAGACGATCGTAGCCGGCATCTACGCCCAGGTACTCGGGCTGGAGCGGGTCGGGGTGGACGAGTCGTTCTTCGATCTGGGCGGGGATTCGCTGTTGGCGATGCCGGTGATCGACGCGATCAACACCAGCCTTGATACCAGTCTTGCGGTGCGCGCAATATTTGACGCGCCGTCCGTCAGAAGCTTGAGTCAGCTGCTGGCTAGGGATGGCAGCCCGGCCAGCGAACTGCGCTTTGCGGCCGTGCACGGAGGCGATACCAGCGAGGTGCACGCCGGCGACCTCACGCTGGACAAGTTCCTCGACGCCCCCACGCTGTCGGCCGCCCCAACGCTGCCCCGACCCGGCACCGAGGTGCGGACGGTCCTGCTGACCGGGGCGACCGGTTTCCTCGGGCGTTACCTGGCCCTGCAATGGCTCAAGCGCATGGAGCTGGTCGATGGCACGCTGATCTGCCTGGTGCGCGGCACATCCAACGAGGATGCGCGACGCCGTCTCGACAAGACCTTCGACAGCGGCGACCCGCAACTGCTGCGGCACTTCCAGGAACTGGCCGCCGATCATCTGGAGGTCGTCGCCGGCGACAAGGGCGAAGCCAACCTGGGCCTGGACCAGCAGACCTGGCAGCAGCTGGCCGACAGCGTCGATCTGATCGTTGATCCCGCAGCCCTGGTCAACACCGTCCTGCCCTACCGCGAGCTGTTCGGCCCCAACGTCATGGGTACCGCCGAGCTGATCCGCATAGCGCTCACCACAAAGCTCAAGCCCTACACCTATGTGTCGACGAGCGGCGTGGGCCACCAGATCGAGCGGTCGGTGTTCACCGAGGACGCCGACATCCGGGTCATCAGCCCCACCCGCACAATCGACGACAGCTACGGGAACGGCTACCCCAACAGCAAGTGGGCCGGCGAGGTGCTGCTACGCGAGGCCAACGACCTGTGCGGGCTGCCGGTTGCGGTATTTCGTTGCGACGTAATCCTGGCCGACACCACCTATGCGGGCCAGCTCAACGTGCCGGACGTGTTCACCCGGACCACCCTGAGCCTGATGGCCACCGGCGTCGCGCCCGACTCGTTCTATCAGCTCGACGCCGAGGGCAACCGGCAGCGCGCCCACTTCGACGGGCTGCCGGTCGGTTTCGTCGCCGAGGCGATCGCCACGCTGGGTGCCCAGGTGGTCGACGGGTTTGCGACCTACCACGTGATGAACCCGCACGACGACGGCATCGGATTCGATGAGTACGTCGACTGGCTGATCGAGGCCGGTTACCCGATCCAGCGCATCGGTGACTTCGGGGAGTGGTTGCAGCGGTTCGAGGCCGGCCTGCGTGCCCTGCCGGATCGACAGCGCCGGCACTCGGTCCTGGACGTGTTGCAGTTCCTGTTACACAGGGCCAAGCAGTTGCAGCCCCCCGAGCCGACCCGCGGGTCCTACGCGCCGACCGACCGATTCCGTGCTGCGGTGCAAGAAGCGAAAATCGGCCCTGACAAGGACATCCCGCACGTCTCGGCGCCGATCATCCTCAAATACGTCACCGACTTGCAACTGTTGGGACTGCTCTAGCCCGTTTGAGGAACTCCAACCCGCACAGGCCCGCGACAACCAAGTCCGGATTGAGGGCGTGGCGCGTCTGCGAGAACATTGCGGATATTTAAGCCACGGAACGGGCTGAATTTGGTGTCAAGCAACAAGCCCGGGTCAAAGTGTTCTTCGCGTAACCGGTGGCATGTTCGGGAGCGCCATTTAAGTTGATGCTGGGACTCCGTTGGTGTCCAAAGGCTTCCGCGCCGACACGATCACATAGTCCGCGAAGCCGGTCGATCGTTCCCACAGCGCTACGCCGCGGCACTGGGCGCGATCGTCTTCCGTCACTTCCACGACCACTTCATCCATCTTTTTCTTTTCCTGAACGCGCTGCCCAATGTACTTGGCCATCCCGGGGTATACGTTTTCCCGGATCGATTCCAGGAGGACATCGCCGAATCCCGCGGCAGCCAGCCGAAGGGGGTATTCCTCCCGGTCATAGCAATTGGCTTCGGGAATGTGGCCGATCTTTCGGCCGAAAGCGGTCGTCAGGCCGGATTTCTTGCCTGGATTCGGGAGCATGTCGGCGAGCGCAATGGTTCCTCCCGGTTTGAGGACGCGAAATGCTTCGCGCATGAATTGATCACGCGTGTCAAAGTGGAATGCGCATTCCAGGGCTAAGACTTTTTCGAACGACGCCTCGGGAAACTCCATTGCGGTCGCGGAACCGAGTCTAATGTCGATTCGTTTCTCCAGGCCGCGCCTGGCGACACGTTCCCGGCCCTTATCCACGTGGACGGGTGTGATGTCGATGCCCGTGATGTGAGATACCTTGAACCGATCCAGTAGAACAAGGTCCTGCTCCCCGAAACCGACGCCGACGTCGAGAACTGCATCGCCTGGTTTCAACCCGGCCCGCGTTCCCAGGAGTTCGACCATCGCGACACAAGCGTCGGGATAGGTGCGAGCGACTTTCCAGTAACCGAGATTGAGCCACAGTGGCTTGGAGTTATTGACGTACCCTTCATTCATAAAGTCGATGAGGTCGTCGCCGATCATCGTGTAGTAAGCCGCGGCGTCTTTCTGTCGCATCAGGCCAAAGGACTGAACAACTCTCCGGAAGGCCCAGTAGATCGAAAGGGAAATTCGGCGCATTTTCTTCCTTCCGGAAAACTGGTGGTTCATGGTAGCGCGTTTCTGTTTCCGTCGTGGTGCGTATCGACGGGCTCGCTGCTGCGCAGGGCTCCGGCCTTCTTGATCAGCAGGCTTGTAAGCTGAGCTGGGATTTCGCGCATCGAGCCAGGGAGCAAGACCGACTTGGTCCGAACCGCGGTCGATCACTGCCGCCATCGTCCATGATGGTCTACGTGAATGGCCAACCCCGCGACATTGTGAGCATGCCTCGGGGCGGGCCGGACGCCTCCTGGCTGGACCGTCGGTTGCAGACCGACCGGCTGGAATACCTTGACCGCGACGACGTCGACGATCTGAAGCAAAAGGTTGTCCGCTCACTTGACCGCGCCGGACGGCGACGGTTCTTGGGTGCTCATGAGAAGTTGGCCAAGATCGTGCTTGCTGAGGTGGCCGATGTCCCGTCTCCGAAGATCCTCGAACTCGGGGCCGGCCTCGGCGGGCTGTCGAGCAAGCTGCTGGAGACTCACCCCACTGCTCAGGTGATGGTCACCGACATCGACCCCACATTTGTGGCCGCCGTCGCCGCCGGCGACCTCGGCAGTCACCCGCGGGCCACGGTGCAGGAGATGGACGCCACCGCGATCGACGCCCCGGACGCGGATTACGACCTCGCGGTGTTTGCGATGTCATTGCATCATCTGCCGCCTGCTCTGGCGGCCCGGGTGTTCGCCGAAGGGTCCCGGGCCGCGAACAAATTGTTGGTCATCGACCTGCGCAGGCCGCCGGCACCGCTTCACTTGGTGGTGCTGGCGGCGGTGTGGCCATTCACCGGGCTGATACCAGTAGCACATGACGGTTTCATCAGCCAGCTACGCGCCTACAGCCCGTCGGCGATGAGCGCGCTCGCACATTTCGCCGACCCGGCGATTACTATCGAATTCCGCACTCAACCCCTGGGCCCGACGGTGGCGGTCGCCAGTCGCGCCCGGCAAACTGGTGATCGACGCATCAGTTCCTAAACGTCTAAACGGTGAAATCCACCGTTCTGATAAAGTTGCACACAGGTTGCTCGCCTGACTTTGCCGCTTGTTGTGATGGGAATCGAGCCTGGCGCTACCAATACGACATCCTGGACGCTCACACCGTGCGAGTTCGATATTGCCGCGGTGATTTCTAGGTGGATGTTGCGGAGGTTTTCGGTCACTTCTTCCTCGGACTGGCCTCGCTTTTTGAATTCGACGATCACAACAAGCTTTTCTGTGGGTTCATCCGTGACAGCTATGGCCGCGGCTCGGCCTCCCGATATCTCCTGGATGGTTGCCTCGATATCGTCGGGATAGTGGTTACGTCCCCGCACGATCAAGAGGTCCTTGATGCGGCCCACGATGAACAGCTCACCTTCGGAGAAGAAACCGAGATCTCCGGTTCTCAGCCAACGATCTTCGGGTGTGCCAGGCGAAGGGGCGGTTATCGTTGCGGCGAAGATCTGCTTCGTCTCGACCGGTCTGCGCCAATAGCCGGAACTGACGTTATCGCCGTGCACCCAGATCTCGCCGATCATTTCCGCCGGCTTCTCGGTCGCGGTTTCGGGATCGACGATCCGTACGAGCGGAGACCGCGGCGTACCATAACTCACCAATGGCGTACCGGTAGCGCATCGCTTCGCGTGGCCAGCCGACAATTTTTCGGGCTCGAAATGAACGAAATCAGGCGGCCGACCCGGCGCGTGGGCGGCTACGAACACTGTTGCCTCTGCCAGTCCATATGAGGGGCGTATCACCGACTTGGGAAGGTTGAAGGGTGCGAACCGCTGGGTGAAGTGCCTGATCGTGGCCGGGTTTACCCGTTCGGCACCGCAATTGATGAACGACACGTCCCCGAGGTCAAGCCCGGCCATATCGTCGTCTGACGTGCGTGCGGCCGCGAGTTTGAAAGCGAAATTCGGGGCCGCCGACAATACCTGCGGATTGCGCGCCAGCAATTGCATCCACCGGGCAGGTCGCTGGAGGAAGGCTATCGGAGTCGTGATCACTGTTGGCCATCCACCAAGAATTCCGGTGCATAGACCACACATCAATCCCATGTCGTGATAGAACGGCAGCCACGACACAGTGGAATTGGGCATCCGGTGATCGGGAAGATAGGCCGAGACCATCTGCTCCCAATTGGCCAACAGATTGCGATGGGAGACCACGACCCCGGTCGGCGTGCGGGTCGACCCGGATGTGTACTGCAGATACGCAATGTCCGGTTGGCTATGTCGCCGGGCACCAGACCCCTTGCGGGAGTCCAGGTCGAGCAAATCGACTTCGATGACCGAGGGAGCGGGATTGTCCGCGAACGGCCGAGCATAAGGGACGACGGTCTCAACGACAGCGGATGTCGTGAGAATTACAGAAGGCG
Source organism: uncultured Actinomycetota bacterium (assembly GCA_963732835.1). Classification (GTDB taxonomy): domain Bacteria; phylum Actinomycetota; class Actinomycetes; order Mycobacteriales; family Mycobacteriaceae; genus Mycobacterium. The sequence goes on along the minus strand of CAVTBA010000012.1, from coordinate 397,397 downwards.
ACGCATCCCGCAGCACCGCCGTGACACGCTCATCGTGAACAGCAACCATTGGAACCGAAAGTGGAACTGCGATGAGTCCCGCTTCCAACGCTCCCAAAAATGCAACGATGTAGTCGAGCCCTTGCGGCGCCAATATCACAGCCCGGTCACCACTTGACGCGCAGCCTTTGAGTTCCAGTGCAAGGTTCAGCGAGCGCCGACACAACTGCGCCCACGTCAGGCTTTTGGCAACACCTTCCCAATCTTGCTCGTAATCGAGGAATGTAAACGCCGTGTGATTGGGCTGCAAACTCGCGCGCTCGCGCAGGACGACGCAAATGGAAGACTCAATCATAGGCAAGCCCCTCCCAGCTGACGCCGGAATTATGTACCGAGCTTAGGGCAACCAGCGCCCACGTATCGCCCACTTCGCCGTCAGACCGCAAACGCGAAGGACCTTGCGCGGCTTGGCGCCCCGCTCATCAGCCGCAGCTGGGCAATGGCGGAACCATCTAGCTTTCTAGCTCCTTCTTCAGGTTGGCCAGCACCTCGCCCTGAATTCTCTTCAGCCCCAACGGCGCAAAAGTTTTCTCGAAGAAGCCCTTGACGCCGCCCGCGCCGGTCCAGGTGGTCTTCACGGTGACGCTCGAGCCGGGTCCGGCGGGGGCCACCGTCCAGTTGATGATCATCGACGAGTTGGCGTCCTTCTCGATGACCGAGTGGCCGGCGACGTCGACGTCGACCTGCACGTCGCGCACGCGCGATTTGGTGGCCTGCAACTTCCACTTGGCGACCGTGCCCGCCCCCTGGCCACCCTGTAACACCTGGTAGTCGCTGTACTGGGGGGACAGAATCTTCGGGCGCACCTTCTGGTAGTCCGCGACGGCCGCCAGGGTGGCGGCCGGCTCCGTATTGACCAAAATCGTGCTGGCAGCACTCACCTGTCCCAAGACAACTCCTGAAGCTATGCCGCCCGCGCGCGGGTGCACGGGCTGTGGTCGAAGACTAGGGTATATGTGGTGCCTGTCCCTGGATCTGCACTCTCGGCGCACAAGTCGGGCGTTGACCGGCTGATGGCGAGTTATCGATCCATCCCCGCCACGTCGGTCGTCCGACTCGCCAAGCCGACCTCAAATCTGTTCCGCGCCCGGACCAAACACGACGCCCCCGGCCTGGACACGTCGGGGCTGACCGGCGTGCTGAGCGTCGATCCCGAATCCCGCACCGCCGACGTGGCGGGCATGTGCACCTATGAGGATCTGGTCGCCGCGACTTTGCCCTACGGGCTTTCGCCGCTGGTCATCCCGCAGCTGAAGACCATCACCCTCGGCGGTGCGGTCAGCGGCCTGGGGATCGAGTCGGCGTCGTTTCGCAACGGCCTGCCCCACGAATCGGTGCTGGAGATGGACATCCTCACCGGCGCCGGCGATCTGCTCACCGCATCACGCACCCAGCACGCCGATCTGTTCCGCGCTTTCCCCAATTCCTATGGGACGCTTGGATATTCAACCCGGCTGCGCATCGAGCTGGAGCCCGTCGCGCCGTTCGTGGCGTTGCGGCACGTCCGGTTCCGCTCGTTGCCCGCGCTGATCGCGGCGATGGAACGCATCATCGACACCGGCGGGCAGGGCGGAACCCCGGTGGACTATCTCGACGGGGTGGTGTTCAGCGCCGACGAAAGTTACCTGTGCGTGGGCCGGCGAACCACCACCCCGGGCCCGGTCAGCGACTACACCGGGAAGGACATCTACTACCAGTCGATCCGGCACGACTCCCCGGGTGTGGAAGCGACCAAGGACGACCGGCTGACGGTGCACGACTACTTCTGGCGCTGGGACACCGACTGGTTCTGGTGCTCGCGCGCGTTCGGGGTGCAAAACCCGCGACTGCGGCGCTGGTGGCCGCGGCGCTACCGGCGCAGCAGCGTCTACTCGAAGCTCATCGCCCTGGACCGGCGCTTCGGTGTCGCGGACCGGATCGAGAAGCGCAACGGCCGGCCCCCGCGCGAGCGGGTGGTCCAGGATGTTGAGCTGCCGGCCGAGCGGACGTGCGAGTTCTTGGAGTGGTTTCTGGACAACGTCCCCATCACCCCGATCTGGCTGTGTCCGCTGCGGCTGCGCGATCACGAGGGCTGGCCGCTTTATCCGATGCGACCGGACCACACGTATGTCAATGTCGGCTTCTGGTCCTCAGTGCCGGCGGGTGCCACGGAAGGTGGAACCAACCGGGCGATTGAAGCCAAGGTCAGCGAGCTCGACGGGCACAAGTCGCTGTATTCCGACTCGTATTACGCCCGCGAGGAATTCGACGAGTTGTACGGCGGCGAGGCCTACAAAACGGTCAAGAAAACCTACGATCCCGATTCCCGTCTCCTCGACCTCTATGCAAAGGCGGTACAACGGCGATGACCACGACCAAAGAGCCCCACCGCGCCACGACCGGAAAACTGAGCATGGCGGAGATCCTGGAGATCTTCGCCGCAACCGGGCGTCACCCGCTGAAGTTCACCGCCTACGACGGCAGCACCGCCGGCAGCACGGATGCCGAACTGGGCCTGGATCTTCGGAGCCCGCGGGGCGCCACCTACCTGGCCACCGCTCCCGGCGAACTCGGCCTCGCCCGCGCATACGTGGCTGGCGACCTGGACGTGTACGGCGTCCACCCCGGTGACCCCTACCAGCTGCTCAAAACGCTGACCGATCGCGTCCAATTCAAGCGGCCGCCGGCGCGGGTGCTCGCCCACGTGGTGCGTTCGATGGGGCTGGAGCGGCTGGTGCCGGTTCCAGCCGCCACCGCAGGAGACGCCGCCCCGGTGGCGGCGGATCGCCGACGGGCTGATGCACACCAAGACCCGCGACGCCGAGGCCATCCACCACCACTACGACGTCTCCAACACCTTTTACCAGTGGGTGCTCGGCCCGTCGATGACGTACACGTGCGCGGTTTATCCCGACGCCGACGCGACGCTGGAAGAGGCCCAGGAGAACAAGTACCGGCTGGTCTTCGAGAAACTGGGGCTGCAGCCGGGCGACCGGTTGCTCGACGTCGGCTGCGGCTGGGGTGGCATGGTGCGCTTCGCCGCGCGACGCGGCGTCCGGGTGATCGGGGCCACCCTGTCGGGTGAGCAGGCGAAGTGGGCGCAGCGGGCGATCGAAGAAGAAGGGCTGACCGACCTTGCCGAGGTCAGGCATTCCGATTACCGCGACATCGGCGAGTGCGGGTTCGACGCCGTGTCCTCGATCGGGCTGACCGAGCACATCGGCGTCAAGAACTACCCGGCCTACTTCGGGTTCCTGAAGTCGAAGTTGCGCACCGGCGGCCTGTTGCTCAACCACTGCATCACCCGCCACGACAACAAGTCGACCTCCTTCGCGGGCGGCTTCACCGACCGGTATGTGTTCCCGGACGGGGAGCTGACCGGCTCGGGCCGCATCATCACCGAGGTTCAGGACGCCGGTTTCGAGGTGCTGCACGAGGAGAATTTCCGGCATCACTACGCGATGACGCTGCGGGATTGGTGCCGCAACCTGGTCGAGCACTGGGACGAAGCACTCGACGAGGTCGGCTTGGCCACCGCCAAGGTGTGGGGCCTGTACATGGCGGCCTCGCGGGTGGCCTTCGAGCAGAACAACCTGCAGCTGCACCACGTGCTGGCGGCCAACGTCGACGAGCGGGGCGACGATCACCTGCCGCTGCGGCCGTGGTGGACGCCCTAAGAGCGCCTAAACGTTATCGATCCGGCGTGCGCCCAGCTCGTTCTGCAACAACTCGAGCGCGACCTCCTCGGGGTCGCGGCGCGGCGCCGACGACTCCGTGCGGCCGGCCTCGGCGAGCATGTGTTCCTCTTCGTCGCGCCGGGCCACCTCGGGCGCGGGCTCCTCGGCCCTCGGGGTCGGCGGGGCCGACTCGGCCGGGGCGGCCGCGCCCACCTCGCAGCGCACCCGCCAGCTGACGCCCAGCGCGTCTCTGAGCGCTTCGGCGATGACGTCGGCGTTGCGCTGCTCGCACAGCCGCTTGGCCAGCGGCGCCGAAGAATGCGTCAGCACCAGCGTGTTTTCCTCGATCGCGCGGACGGTGGCGCCCGCCAGCATCACCTCGGTGGTTCGGCTGCGCTGGCGCACCTTGTCGCGCACCGTCGGCCACATCGTCCGCACGGCGGCCGCGTTGAGTTCGCCGGGTGCGGCCGGTTCAGGGACCGGCGCGGCGGCGGCCGGTTGGGGGGCCGGCTCGCGCGGGGGTTCGGGCACGGGCTCGGGCTTGGCAACGGGCGGGGCGGCCTCCCTGGCCGGGGCGGTGGCCTTGGGCGGGGCGGTCTCCGGCGGCGGGGCCGCATGGGCGCGGCCACCGCCGGCCGCGGCGGGTGCGCGGCGGCCGTCTCGGCGGCGGGAATGGACATGTCCAGCCGGGTCTCGATCCGCTCGACGCGCTGCAGCAGCGCCGACTCGGTGTCGCTGGCCGAAGGCAGCAGCAGCCGCGCGCAGACGACTTCGAGCAGCAGGCGCGGTGCGGTCGCGCCGCGCATCTCGCCCAGCCCCGCCTGCACGACCTCGGCGTAGCGGGTCAGGGTGGCCGACCCGAGGCGGGCGGCCTGGTCGCGCATGCGGTCGAGCACGTCCTCCGGGGCGTCCACCACGCCGCGGCTGACCGCGTCCGGGACCGCTTGCAGCACGATGAGGTCGCGGAACCGCTCCAGCAGGTCGGTGGCGAAGCGCCGCGGGTCGTGGCCGGCATCGATCACCGACTCCACCGCGCCGAACAACGCCGCCGCGTCCGACGCGGCGAGGGCGTCGACCGCGTCGTCGATCAGCGCGACGTCGGTGGCGCCCAGCAGCCCGAGCGCCCGGGGGTAGGTCACGTGGGCACCCTCGGCGCCCGCCAGCAGCTGATCGAGCACCGACAGGGTGTCGCGGGGGGACCCGCCCCCGGCGCGGATCACCAACGGGAACACCGCGTCGTCGACGGCGACGCCCTCCTGCTCGCAGATCCGCCCGATCAACGCCCGCATGGTCTTCGGCGGCAGCAGCCGGAACGGATAGTGGTGCGTGCGCGACCGGATCGTCGGCAGCACCTTCTCCGGTTCGGTGGTGGCGAAGATGAAGATGAGGTGCTCGGGCGGCTCCTCCACGATTTTGAGCAAGGCGTTGAACCCCGCGGTGGTCACCATGTGCGCCTCGTCGATGATGAACACCCGGTAGCGCGACTGCGCCGGCGCGTAGAACGCGCGGTCCCGCAGCTCACGCGTGTCGTCCACGCCGCCGTGGCTGGCGGCGTCCAGCTCCACCACGTCGATGCTGCCGGGGGCGTTGGGCGCCAGCGCCGTGCAGGAGTCGCACACCCCGCACGGAGTGGCCGTCGGGCCCTGCACGCAGTTCAGCGACCGGGCCAGGATGCGGGCCGACGAGGTCTTTCCGCAGCCGCGCGGCCCGGAGAACAGGTAGGCGTGGTTGATCCGGCCCGCTTCCAGGGCGATCGAAAGCGGTTCGGTGACGTGCTCCTGCCCCACCACCTCGGCGAAGGTTGCCGGTCGGTACTTGCGGTAGAGGGCCACGGTCAGCAGGCTACCGGCGCGCGGTGACTGGAGCGCGGCTGGCATCGAGTGTGCGGCAGCGGCTTCGGCTGTGCACCTACGGTGCAATCGCGCGGCGTGTCGTCGCCCTCAGCTCACACTGGAGGCCGCGGCGACAAGCAACGACTCCGATGCCGCCAGCAGCGCGCAGGTGGCCAGCCCGTCGACCGCGTCGCGCAGGTCGGGCAGCGACGGGAAGGTGGGCGCGATCCGGATGTTCTTGTCGTCCGGGTCTTTCCGGTACGGGAACGACGCGCCCGCCTCGGTCACGGCGATGCCCGCATCCTTGGCCAGCGCGACGGTCCGGCGCGCCGTCCCCGGCAACACGTCGAGGCTGATGAAGTAGCCGCCCTTGGGTTCGGTCCACGACGCGATCTTGGAGTCGCCCAGCCGCTTGTCCAGGATGTCCAGCGCCAGCTCGAATTTCGGCGCCAGGATCTGCTGATGGCGCAGCATGTGCAGGCGCACCCCGTCGGCGTCGCCGAAGAACCGCAGGTGCCGAAGTTGGTTGACCTTGTCCGGGCCGATCGACTTCTTCGCCGCGTACTGCAGGTACCACGCGATGTTGCCCAGCGATCCGCCGAGGAAGCTCACGCCGGCACCGGCGAAGGTGATCTTGGAGGTGGACGCGAAAACGTAGGGCCGGTTGGGGTTGCCGGCCTTGGCCGCCAGCCCCAGCACGTCGACCTGGCGGATGAAGTCGTGGGTCAGGGTGTGCACGGCGTAGGCGTTGTCCCAGAACAGCCGGAAGTCGGGCGCCGCCGTCCGCATCTGAACCAGCCGGCGCACCGCCTCCCACGAGTACGTGATCCCGGTGGGATTGCCGAACACCGGCACCGTCCACATGCCCTTGATGGCTGGGTCGACGGCGACCAGTTCCTCGATCAGGTCGACGTCGGGGCCGTCCGGCCAGCATCGGGACGGGGATCATCTCGATGCCCATCGTCTCGGTGATGGCGAAGTGCCGGTCATAGCCGGGAACGGGGCACAGGAACTTGACGCTCGCCTCGTCCTTCCAGGGTCGCGGCGAGTCCACGCCACCGTACAACATCGAGAAGACGACGAGGTCGTGCATCAGTTCCAGGCTGGAGTTGTTGCCGGCGATCAGGTTCGGCACCGGATGCCGAGCAGCTCGGCGAAGATCGCCCGCAGTTCGGGCAGGCCGTGCAGGCCGCCGTAGTTGCGGGTGTCGGTGCCTTCGCTGTCGCGGTAGTCGTCACCGGGCAGGCTCAGCAGCTGGTTGGACAGGTCGAGCTGCTCCGGCGACGGCTTGCCGCGGGTCAGATCCAGGGCCAGCTTCTTGGCCTGCAGATCCGCGTAATCCTGCTGGTTGCGGGCGTGCGGGCCGAGCTCTTCCGGGCTGAGGGAATCCAGCGACACCATGGACCTTTCGCATCGAAGGCTAGCACACGGCGGACGAGCAGCGCACGCGGCGCGAGCCGGGGAGCGGGTCGCCGCTCATCAAGCTAGGGGACCCCGCGCACCCGACAGAGCCCATTGACCCTTGCTGCCTTCCGGCCCTGGGGGAGTTCACAGGATAGACGCCGCGCGGGGTCCACAGCGAGTGTAGTACCTGGCGCCCGAGCGGCCGGCGGCCGCTGTGGCGGCCTCGGTTACCATGGCCACGGAGGATTCGCCTAGTGGCCTATGGCGCTCGCCTGGAACGCGGGTTGGGTTAACAGCCCTCGCGGGTTCAAATCCCGCATCCTCCGCCATGGGTCCGCCATGCGGACAGGCACGAATCGGTTTGTAATCGGGTTGGTCGCCTTTAGGCTGGCTTGAGCCAACGAGCATGAGGAGGCTTATGGGGCGCAAGGTCGCCATCCCGTGGCACGCGACTTTCTCGATCGCTGCCGGCGTCCTCTACTTCTTTTTCGTGTTGCCCCGGTGGCCGGAGCTGATGGGCGACACCTCGCATTCGTGGGGGACGGCGCTGCGCATCGCGACGGGCGCGCTGATCGCGCTGGCCGCACTGCCGGTGGTGTTCACCCTGTTGCGGGCCCGCAAGCCGGAGCTGGGTACGCCGCAGCTGGCGCTGACGCTGCGGGTCGCCTCGATCGTCGCCCATGTGCTGGCGGGCGTGCTCATCATCGGCACCGCGATCAGCGAGATCTGGCTGAGCCTGGACGCCGCGGGACAGTAGCTGTTCGCGATTTACGGCGCGGCGGCCGCGATCGCGTTGCTCGGGTTCTTCGCGTTCTACCTGTCGTTCGTCGCCGAGTTGCCACCGCCGCCGCCGAAACCGATCAAGGCGAAGAAACCCAAGAAGCGCCGGTTGCGCCGCGAGAAGCCCGACGAGGCCGACACCGAGGAAGACGGCGACACCGAAACCACCGACGCCGCCGACGAGGCGGAGTCCGAAGACGCCGAGGCCGACGAAGTCGAGGAGACCGAGACCGTCAAGGCCGAGGCCGAAGCTTCCGAAGAGACCTCCGAAGAGACTGAGGTGGCCGCAGCTTCCGAGCCCGCGGAAGAGGCCACCGAGGAGGGCGAGGACGCCGACGCCCACAGGCTGCGCAACCGCCGCCCGACGGGCAAGGGGTCGCATCGGATGCGACGCCGGCGCACCCGCGGCGGGGTCGCCCTCGATGAGGAATAGCCACCCCTGATCAGTCGCGCCGTCGCAGCCGCTCCACGTAGGCGGCGATGCGTTGCAGCGTCTCGTCCGCGCCCCACATCTGGCGGACCTCGTCGTCGATAGCGCCGCCCTCGCGGATCCGCGCCAGTGTCGGGGCCCGCAGCTGGGTCTTGGTCTGGGGATAGGCGCCGGCCGGGATGCCGCCGAGATCGGACGCCTCCGCCACCGCCACCTCGAGGAGATCGTCGGCGACCACGCGGTGGGCGAGTCCGCGAGCCACGGCCTCCGACCCCCGATAGGTGCGGCCGCCCAGCAGCACTTCCTCGGCGTGGTCCCCGCAGGCGTAGCGCATGACCTCCAGCGCGGCGACCGGAAAGGGCACCCCGACGCGCACCTCGGCCGCCCCGATCTGGGCCTCGGGGCCGATGAGGCGGCGGTCGCACGCGCACGCGAGGACGCATCCGCCCGCGATGGCGGCGCCGTTGATCGCGGCGACGGTCGGCCCCGGATAGGAGAACATCGCCTCGAACGCCGCGGACAGCGCGGGTACCAGCCGATCGGTGTAGCCGGCGCCGCCGTCCACCACGCGGTTGAGGTCCACCCCGGCGCTGAACGCCCGGCCGGCTCCGGTGACAACCAGGGCCCCGGCGTCCGCATGCCCCAGATCGCGAACCGCCGAGGTCAGCTCGTCGAGCAGCTCGACGTCCTGGGCGTTGACCGGACCCGACGACAGGGTCAGCACCTGCACGGCTTCCACGGCCTTGATGTCGATCATGTTCACCTCCTCGGTCAGCGGCTCACGACCGCGATGACGACCGGAATGTCGGTGTTCTCGTCGGTGTGATAGCTGGCGCACACGCGGTGGTACCCGTCGGCGATCTGCGACGGGACACCGGTCGGGAAGTCGCCGCGCACCAGCAGGATGGGCGACAGGGCTTGGCCCTTCTCGATTTTGGTCAGGTCTGCGGCGACGTGCGGATTGTCGACGGGCAACAGGCGCAGCTGCGCCGCGCGCAGAATGTCTTTGGCCTTGCGATGCGTGACCGTCCCGGCCTCCAGCCTTTCGATCACCTTCTTGACGGTGTTCGCATCCGCGAGCATGGTGAGGTAGTCCGCTGCCGCCGGAAAGTCATGGGCCTCAGGCTTTTCCAGCCACTTCACGCTAAGCATCGTGTGCCTCCCTTCGTCAGCGCCGACCTCGACGCAGCCTACCGGCTCGACGCCGCGAAATTGGGATCGGTAGCGAACGCGGCGGCATGTACTGACGCCATGGCGACGCCATCGGGGCGGCGCATGAAGGAAGGAAACCGCAAAGTGAAACGTCTTCTCGTGGCTGCGATTGGGACAGTGGGCGCCGCATCGGCACTGGTGGGATGCTCCAGCGGTGGCCACACGGCCAGCCCGGGGTCCAGCACGGCACCTAGCGTCGCCAACGGTGGCGGGGCGCAGGTCAAGGTCGGCGGCACCGACCTGGCGGGCCTGGACCCGGCCTCGGTGACGTGCGTCAGGACGGGCGGCAAGATCGACATCGGCAGTGGTTCCGGCGGCGGACGGCAGGCACTCGCCGTCGTGATGACCGACGAGGCCACCCCGAAGGTCGAGTCGCTGGCAATGGTTGTCGACGGCAACGCCCTGTCGGTCAGCAACAACATGGGTGCGAAGGTCGGCTCGGCGAACGTGGCGGTGGACGGCAAGACCTACACCATCACGGGCCAGGCACAGGGCGCGGACTTGAAGAACCCGATGGCCGGAATGATCAGCAAGGACTTCAACATCAAGGTGACCTGCGGCTGATCGATTGCGACCGAGCGGCGGACGTGCCTGAATCACGCGTCCGCCGCTCGCCGCTTTCGGATACCCGGACAAGACCCGCGGACTTATGATGCAGCCGTGTCGATCCCCGATGAGTTGGACATCGCGCGCCGCTTGGCGTTCGCGGCCGACGAGGCCGGGGCCCGCGACCTGTTGCTGTCCTTGATCCCGCGCATCGAGCGGGAGGACCGGGACGATCTGATGCTGGAAGTCCTCGCGCAGCTCGGCGAGATCTATCTTGACCGCGGCGCGAATGACGGGGTGCGCGAATCCATCCGGCGCATTCGGGACTGCCTGGCGGTCTACGCGAGCATGCCCGCCGGCACCGACACCACACACATGATCCGCCGATACTCGCGCCGGGCTCAGTTTCTGCAAACCGGCCTGGCCGCGGCGACCGGCGATCACGAAGGCGCGGCGGCGGCGCTGGCGGTGCTGGACGAGGAGGACTCCGACACGGAGCTGCCCGGCCTGGCCGACGAACACACGCGACTGCGCATCCATGCCTCGGTCCGGTGCGCGACCGCACTGTGCGACGACGACCTGCATGTACGGTCAGTCCCGTTGTGGGAGAGCGTCGTTCGGGATATGGGCGACTACCGGGGAAGTGGCGATGCCGCGGATTACCTTCGGGTCGTCGTCGGCATCGGGTACGGCAGGTTCTGCGTCGACACCGGCAAGCTGTCGGAGGCCGATCCCTGGCTGCGCCGCGCGGAAGCGCGCGCGCAAGCCAACGGGTGGGAACTGGCCACGGCGCGAGCGCAATTGGAGCGGGCGGCGGCGCGCTGGGCGGCGAACGACCACGCCGGCACCGAGCGATTGGTTGCGGAGGCCTACCCCGTCATCGCCCGCCACGCGCGGGCACACGACGTCGCCCGCTGCTGGCTGTACCTGGGCCTCACCCGGCTCGGGGCCGGCGCACTGGAGGCCGCGGACGAATGCTGGGAACACGCCGAGCGGCACTGGCGTGAATTGGGAAAGCCGTTGTACCTGCACCGTATCTTGTTGCAACGCAGCTGGATAGCGATCTTCTGGAGCCGCTTCGCCGACGCGGTCGAGCTGATCGCACAGGCCCGCGAGCTGCTCGACTCCTCGCCGCGCAGCAGCTGGCTGCAGTACGCGCTGCTCGACAATCATCTGGGCACGGTGTGGCGCGCGGACGCGTTGGCGGACCTCGGTTTTGACAGTTCGGGGGATCCCGACGAGACGCTGCAGGAGACCGAGGCGCGGCAGGCGGCGGGCCTCGGCATCCTGCATGGCGAGGTCGGCACCGAAGAATACCGGCGCGGCATGAGCAAACTTCAGCAGGCTGCCGAGCTCAAGGTGCCGGCCGCCCTGGCGGTCGATTCGGTGCGGTATTCGATCGCCGACGCCGACGCGCGATCACGCTGGGCCACCAGCGTCTCGGCCCCCGTCCTGGCCGGCGCCTTCGCCGTGGCGTGGGAATGGGAGAACACCGAACTGATCAGTGAGCTGGTCGAATACCACAGCGCGCGAGGGACGTTCGATACCGGCGCGCAGCGGCCGCAGACCGGCGAATGGGCGTCGACGGCCACCGCCCCGATGCCGGTCGACACCGACTTGGAGCCGGCCACGGCGTTGGCCGCGGCCGGCTCGTCGGCGCGCGGTGGCGCATCGCTGACCCGCCTGGGGCCCTTGCCGCCGTTGCGGATGCAGCCGGGTGCCGAGCCGATCCTGAGCCACTACCGCGCGCTGGCTTTCCAGCGCTACGGCCGCGGTGTCACCGCGGGCGAGCCGGCCTGGTCCACCTGGCCATGAGCGACATCGAGCGGACCACCCTGATCCTGCGGTACGCCGACGTCGGGATCGCGACCTACGCCAGCTTGCGCATCGTCGGGCAGCCGGCACGGACCGTCAACTGGGTCATCGAAGAGCCGCTGCTGCTCGCCGCCCTGGAAGAGCTGGCGAACGCCCTGCCCGAGCCGCACGGCTCCGAGGCCCGACGGGACGCCATCGAGCGCGCGCTGACCACCGGGGCGTTCGCGGCGCCCGAGAGCGAGCTGACGCTCGCCTACATCCTCGGGGTGTTGCTGGTCGGCTCCCCCGGCTGGCAGCTGTTGACCGAGTGCGCGGCCACGCCGCGCGCGGTGCTGTTCGTCTCGCCCAGCGCCCGGCTGGCGCGCGTCCCGTGGGGACTGCTGGCGGTGCCGAAATCGGGACCGAGCAAGGAAGAATTGGTGCGCGCCCGTCAGGAGGCGATCACCGCCAGCGGCCGGGCCGCGGCCCGGATCCCCTGGCAGCTCGCCGATATCGGGAAACATACCGACGGCTACCGGCTGATGGAGCTGGTCGACGTCCTGATGGCGGTCCCGCCGAACATCGTGCACTCACCGCGCGTGCCGGCCCGATGGGACGCCAGGAAAGCCGGTCCGCCGCTGCTGGTCCTCGACCCCCGGGTGCCGGGGCAGCGCCCGGACTCCGCGCTCGGTTCGGTGCTCGGCAGGCCCTCGCCGGATACGCCCTTGGCGCGGCACTTCACCGACGTGATGCAGCACCGGGCGGTGCTGCCGGTTGTCGGCGCCGCCGTCGAATTGTTCCGCCGCCGGGACGCCGATCGCACGTGGCTGGCCAAGCTGCTCGCCCGAGCCCCGAGCAGGCTGCTGTACGTGGGACACGCGAGTTCCGCGGACGGCCAGGCCGATCGGGCCGCGCTGCACCTGGCCGATAGCGCCGAGATCCCCGGCGACGCCGACCCGATCGGTGATCACCGCCCACTGACCGCGTCGGATCTGATGGCCCTGCAACTGCCGATGCCGCCGCGGGTGGCCCTGCTCGCGTGCGGGTCGGGCGGGGACTATCGATTCGACGAGGCGACCGGGCTGGTGGCGGCGATGATCCTGGGTGGCGCACAGGTGGTGACGGCCACCCTGTGGTCGCTGCCCACCACCGCGGCGTATCGGCAGTTCGCCACTGCGGCCGGAGATCCGATGGCCGACGTCGTGGCCGCCGTGGATCGCGCCCATGATGCCGGAAGCGACGCCGGGTGCGCGGTGAACCGTTGGCAGCGCGAACAGATGAGGCGCTGGCGCGACGGCGAGCCCAGCGCCAGCCCGCTGTATTGGGGCGCGGTGGTCACCTTTGCGGTGGACGGCGCGCGCTAGCGCTCACAGCGAGGCCACCCACGCCGCGTGCACCGCCAGCACGTCGTCCGGCAGCGAAAGTTTCTCGCGCGCAACGGGATCGAACGCAACCAGCACCACCAGGCCGGGGCGCAGCATCGACACGTCGAGATCGTCGCCGCAGCGCGCCAACTTGCCGATGAACTTCTCGCCGGACACGGCGACCACCTCGATGAAAATTTGACGCTCGACGGTGCGCACGGTGCCGACCCCGACGGCGCGGTCCCCGGCGCCCGGGCGACGGGGGCGCCTGATCCTCCCAACCAGCACCGACAGCTTCTTCATGCGACCAGGGTGAAGCCGCCGGCCCGCTACCGAACCCAAGTTTTCGGCTGCCGCGTTTCGGGCGATGCCCCTATTCTGTGCAGATGAGCGCCGATTCGCAGCTGGCCGTCGCGGTCGGCCACCCACGCCGGTCGGTGATCGACACGGCGTGGCGGGCAATCGGCCCCGGCGTGGAGGTGCTCAGCAGCGACGACGGCGGCCCGTTGAGCCGCACCGTCAAACGCATCATCGACCCGTTGGTGCTCCGGTTGCGGTCGAACCCGCAATATTCGGCGTCCGTCGTCACTGCCGAGACGGCCGGCGCGATGCGTGACCTGATCGTCGGCAGTGGTCCCGAATTACGTTCGGCCGCAGCATGGTTCGAGGTGCTGAAACTGGAGCGCCGCAGGCAGCGGATCCGCACCGGAAACGCCCAGGAGCTGTACTTCCCGGTGTGCTTTGAGCTCGCGGTGACGAAAGGCGCACCGGCGCCGCAAGATCGCGAGACGGCGGCCGCGGTGCTGCACGAGGTCCACCAGGGCCGCGACCGCACCGCGATCGAGGTGCTGCACCAATACGTGGCCGATCCCGAGGCGGTCGCCAAGCTGGCCGACCAACTCGACCGCAGCTGGCGCGACGTGCGGGCCCCGGACACCGCCCCGGCCACCCTCACCGGCCCGTTCCTGGCCGAGCTCGCCACCGTGCTCGGGCCGGCCAACAGCCACCGCACCGCGACCGCCCGGCAACGGGTGTGGTCGGCGATGATCGCCGACGCCACGCCGTACAACCTGGGCGCCTTAGCCCGGGTCGAGGCGGCGGAACTGCCGTGGTCGATAGTCGACCTGGGCTTGAGTTCGGTTGCGCCGCAACGGCCCCCGCCGGTCGTCGGCGAGTCCGACAGCGACCGGCCCCTGGACCGCAGCGTCGTGGGCCGGGTGCGTGCGACGCTGCGGCGCGCCCTGGACCGCGACGCATTACCTGAGATCCCCCTGCTGTGCGAGGAGGAGGTCGATCGCGCCTGCGCGCCCTGGGGGCTACTGGCCGAGGACAAACAGGCCACGCTCGTCGCGGGCATCGAGATCGCGGTGGAGCTCGACCCGCTGGACCCGTCCGTCGCCAGCCGCTACGCCCTGGCGGCGCAGATTCAGGCGCGGCTGCGCAAGGAGGCCTACGTGCTGCACGCCCGGCGCTACCTCGCCGAGGGTGGTCCGATCCACCCACGCCAACGGCAGGTGATCGACGACCTCACCGCCTACGCACAGCCCTACCTGAGCCGGCTGTGGGCGCGGCTGCACGGGCGCGACGTGTGGCAGGAGCCCTGCGACGACGTCGATGACGTGCGGTCGCTGCTCGAGGGGGTCGCGCGGTCGGTGAGCCTGGACCACCGGCAGCGGATCAAGGCGATGCTGGAATTGCAGGTGGCCGGATGAGATTGGTTGCCGATTCCGGCCTGTGGAGCACCGGCCCCGTCAGCGAGGCGACGCCGCTGGCCGCGGTGCTGGAAGTCAGTGGCGCGGTGCTGTCCTGGACCCTGGACGAGCCGGACGATGCGGCAACCCACATCACGTTCACCGATTTCGGCCGCGCGGACTGGCTTTGGCGGGTGCTCGGTGAATCCGGCCACGTCGCCCTGGCTTCCGCCGTGGGGTCGGCGGACGAACCGCGCAGCATCGACCTCGCCGGCGTGGACATCCTGCCGGGCTCGCTGCGCGCGCTTCGCAGGCTGGCCGTAGGTCATTGGCTGCGGCGCTGGTGGCCCGCCAGCCGGCAGGACGGCATCGCCGGCCTCGACCACGCGCTACTGGACCTCGAGGTCGCGGTGCTGACCGCCGGCGCGCAGGGTTTCTTCGCCGATGACACCTTGGATTCGGATGTCGCGGGATTGCTGGCGCCGCACGGCGCGGCCCTGGTCGCGCACATCGCAGACGGTGATCCGCGCGCACTCGAATTGGTGCGGGCGGGCGCCGACCTGGCCGACCAAGTCGGGGTGGACGGTCCCGGCTGGCCCGAACTGTTTGCGGCCCTTGATGGTTCGGGTATGGTCGTGGCTCTCCCGAGCGGGCGTCGCGACGACTACGCCCTCGCCGCCGGCGCGGACGCTGGCCCGCGCGCCGCGGCCCCGGTCGCCCGCGGCGTCGCGTCCGTCAGCTGGGGTGCGGTTCCGCCCGGGATCTTCGATGCGGGCGAGAACACCGTCGACTGGACCGTCGAGGCGGCCGGGACGGCGGTCGTCGCGCGCGTGCGGGCGGGCCTCATCGGCCCCCACGCGCCCACCGGCCTCGCGGTGCGACTGCGCTCCGGGGCCATTTCCGCCGCCGGCGCCCTGTACGCCGACGGACGCGCGACCCTCCCCCTGGTCGACGGCCAACGACGTCCGCTCACGGAATCGGCGGCATGGGACCACGATTGGTCGGTGACGTCGGTGCTCGTCGGGGCCGAGACGACGGAGTCGCCCGAAACCCGGGACCGCGTGCGGCGGTGGGCGCGGGCGCGGCTGGACCGGCCGGCCGACGACGCCTACCTCGCCGAAATTCTGGCGGCCGAATCCGCCTATTAACGGGCGCCGCGATTCCCTATGCTGAGCGAGTGCCAAACAACTATCGAGTGGTTCAGTGGAACACCGGCAATGTCGGCAAGAGCTCGCTGAAGTCGATCGTCGCCAACCCCACGCTGGAATTGGTGGGCTGCTACGCCTGGTCGGCGGAGAAGGTCGGCCGCGACGCCGGTGAGCTCGTCGGGATTCCGCCGGTGGGCGTGGCGGCCACCAATGACGTCGACGCGCTGCTGGCGCTGAAACCGGACTGCGTGGTCTACAACCCGATGTGGATCGACGTCGACGAGCTGGTCCGCATCGTTTCGGCGGGCGTCAACGTGGTGACCACGGCGTCGTTCATCACCGGGGGGAACCTCGGCGCCGGTCGCGAGAAGATAGCGGACGCCTGCGAGAAGGGTGGCGCCACGATCTTCGGGTCGGGCGTCAGCCCGGGTTTCGCCGAGCTCTTGGCCATCGTGTCGGCGATGGTCTGCAACCGGATCGACAAGGTCACGGTCAACGAGGCCGCCGACACCACGTTCTACGACTCACCGGAGACCGAGAAGCCGGTGGGTTTCGGCCAGCCGATCGACCACCCGGAGCTGCAGGCGATGGCGGCGAAGGGGACGGCCATTTTCGGCGAGGCCGTCAGGCTGGTGGGCGACGCGCTCGGCGTCGAGCTCGACGAGGTGCGCTGCGTGGCCGAGTTCGCCCAGACCACGGCGGATCTCGAGATGGCGTCCTGGACCATCCCCGCGGGCTGCGTGGCGGGCGTCTACATCAGTTGGCAGGGCATCGTCGGCGACACCATCCTGATCGACCTGAACGTGCGGTGGCGCAAGGGGCAGACGCTGGAACCCGACTGGCAGATCGAACAGGACGGCTGGGTCATCCAGATCGACGGGCAGCCGACGGTGACCACCAAGGTCGGCTTCCTGCCGCCGCCCTATTTCGAGGCCACCACCATCGAGGAGTTCATGGACCTCGGTCACATCATGACGGCGATGCCCGCGATCAACGCGATCCCGGCCGTCGTCGCCGCGGCGCCGGGCATCGTCACCTACGCCGACCTTCCGCTGACACTGCCGCGCGGGAACGCCTATGTCAGCATTGAGCGGTGATCGCAGCTCGCCTTTTTCGCAACCTCTTTCGCGCCATCGGCGTTGCGGCCGCGGTGGGTTCGGTGGTCTCGGGCGGGCCGATCGGGATTCCCTCCGCCAATGCCGATCCGTGCCCGGCCGTCGAGGTGGTGTTCGCCCGCGGCACCGGCCAGTCCTCCGGCGTCGGCCAGGTGGGCCAGGCGTTCATCGACTCACTCGGCTCGCAGCTCGGCGGCCGGTCGATCGGCGTCTACGCCGTCAACTACCCTGCGACAACGGCTTTCGCGACGAGCGCCCAGGCCGGCTCTGACGACACGGTCGCCCACGTCCAGGACATGATCGGCCGGTGCCCCAGCACCCGGTTGGTGCTCGGCGGGTTTTCTCAGGGCGCGGGCGTCATGGACCTGGCCACCAAGGCCCTGCCGCCGCAGGCGGCGGCGGACCACGTTGCGGCGATCGCCGTTTTCGGCAATCCGACGAGCCCGCTGGCGAGCAACCTCGCCGGCACGGTGTTCCCGCCGATCGGCCCGCCCTACAGCGCCAAGACCATCGATGAGTGCGCCGACGGTGATCCGGCGTGCTCGGGCGGCGGAAACGTGTTGGCGCATGGATCGTATGTGCAGTCCGGGATGACGGCTCAAGCCGCGAACTTCGTCGCCGCCCGGTTATAGGGCCGCCTTGCGCCGAGCGGGCTTGGCGTAGGCGGCGCCGAGCTGCGGCACCTGCAGCGGACCCTGATCGCGCGCGGCCAGGATGGCGTTGCGCAGCGGACGGGCAAGGCCCGCAAAGGATCCCATGTCGAACAGCAACGGCGTCAGCAACCGGTTGTGGACGAAACCGAACGAGCTGCCGGCCTCGGGGTCGGCCCAGCCGAGCGTTCCACCCAGACCGACGTGACCGAAACCACGCAGCAAGCCGGGCACCGGCGATTCGTGGTACCCGAGGTGAAATGGCATGGGCACCACCATGTTCGCGTCCGGCCACTTGCGCCGCGCCTGCCCCGCCAGACCGCGGGCCAGCTCCTCGGACAGATACTTCTTGCCGTCGATGCGGCCGCCGTTGGCCAGCACGGCATACATCTTGGCCAGCCCGCGGCCGGTCACCACGCCGTTGGCGGCGGGGACCTCCCCGTCGAGGAAGGGGGTGTCCCCCTTGATCAGGGAGACGACACCGGGGAAGTACATCGCGCCCAGCGCGCCGGAGAACGGCAGGCCGGCCACCTTGGGTGCGATGAAGTTGAACACCGGGGCGCGCAGCCTGCCCTGCGGCAACAGAACCTCCGCGGGCGTGGTCGGCGAGGCTTCGGGAGGGCGGCCGAGATGCAGGCCGTCGGTGTCGAGCGGCCGCGCGACCTCCTGGCGGATCAACTCCCGCATGCCCTTGCCCGTCACCGCCCTGGCCAGCCCGGACAGCAGCCAGCCGTAGGTCAACGCGTGATACGCCTGCACGCCGCGCAAATGGTCGACCGGCGCGGCGGCGAGGCGCTCCTCCATGAGCACATGGTCCATCAACTGGGCCTTGGTCACGCCGCGCAGATGCGACAACCCGGAGCGATGCCGCAGGACGTCGCGAACCGTGATGTCGGCCTTCCCGTTGGCCGCGAACTCGGGCCAGTATTCGGCGACGGGCTCGTCGTAGGACAGCAGGCCGCGGTCGGCCAGCCGATGGATCACCGTCGACGCGACACCCTTGGTCGCCGAGAACACCATCGCGCCGGTGTCGGCGGTCCAGCGCCGGGTGCCGGCCCGGTCCGACCACCCCGTCCAGACGTCGACGACGGGCACGCCGTCGATGTAGACGCTCAGCGCTCCGCCACCGAACCGGCGCCCGGGAAACAGCTGCGCGAACAGCTTGACCACGTTGCCGAAATGAGGGTCGGCCGCGCCGGACACACCGCGCGGCAGGCCGTCGTCGGTGACCAGAAGGTCCGACGGTGTCACGGTGCCGCGCCGCCCCGCTGCCACGAGGACGAAGCTATCAGCCGCCCCCACTCAGTGGTTCGGTTTTTCCCGCACCTGATCGCTAGCTGGGCGAATCCGGGGGCTCCGGGACGGGCGGCGGAACAGCCGGCGAGTCCCCGAGATATTTGCGCAGCCGGAGCAGTTGGTTCACCACCATGCCGATGCCGAGCAGCATCAACCCCACCACCACTGCCACCACGATTGCGGTGCTCACAACTCCATGATGGCAGGGCGAGGGTTTCAATATGTCCCATTGCTGGGTAGCCACAGCGGCATGAGCAACGAAGACAAGCTGAAAAACAAGATCGAGGACCTGGGCGGCCGGGCCAAGGAGGCCATCGGCAAGGCGACCGGTGACCACGACACCAGGGACGAGGGCCGGGCGGACCAGGCGAAATCCAGCCTGAAGGACGCCGGCGAAAAGGTGAAAGACGCCTTCAAGAAGTGAGTCGGCTTGCCGAGCTGCGCCGGCTGCCGGCGCTCGTCGGACTGGCGGCGTTGGTGGCGGGCGCGCTGGTGTCCAGCGCGCCCAGCCCGTCGGCGTCCGCCAACCCGTGCCCCGATGTGGAGGTGGTGTTCGCCCGCGGGTCGGGCGAGCCGCCCGGCATCGGGGGCATCGGTGGGTCGTTCGTGGACGCGCTGCGCTCGCAGCTCGGCTCCCGCTCGCTCGGGGTATATGCGGTGAATTACCCTGCCAGCACGGACTTTTCGAATCCCGACTTTCCACTGACGGTCATCGACGGCATCCGTGACGCCAGCGCGCACGTCGAAGCCATGGCCAAGAACTGCCCCAATACCCGCGAGGTGCTCGGCGGTTACTCGCAGGGCGCGGCCCTAGCCGGGTATGTCACCTCGGCGGCCGTACCGGCGGGCGTGCCCGCGTCTGCCGTGCCTGCGCCCATGCCGACCGACGTCGCGAACCACGTCGCCGCGGTCACCCTGTTCGGAACTCCGTCGGGCGACTTCCTGCAGAAGTACCACGCGCCGCCGCTCGCCATCGGCCCGCTGTATCAGCCGAAGACCCTGGAACTGTGCGCCCACGGCGATCCGGTGTGCGGCAGCGGCAACGGCAACGACTTCGCCGCGCACGTCTCCTACGGCGTGAACGGCATGACCAGCCAGGCCGCCGACTTCGCCTCCAGTCATCTCTAGGCCGGACGGTCCTGCAAAGATCGCACCATGCGCGTTCTGATCACAGGCGGTACGGGATTCGTCGGCGGATGGACGGCCAAGGCCATCGCCGACGCGGGGCACTCCATCCGGTTTCTGGTGCGCAACCCCGGCAAGCTGGAGACTTCGGTGGCCAAGCTGGGCGTCGACGTGTCCGACTTCGCCGTCGCCGACATCACCGATCGCATGGCGGTGCGCCGGGCGCTGGACGGATGCGAAGCCGTCGTGCACAGCGCCGCCCTGGTCGCCACCGACCCGCGCCAGACGACACAGATGCTCACCACCAACATGCAGGGCGCCCAAAACGTCCTCGGTCAGTCGGTCGAGCTGGGCCTGGATCCCATCATTCACGTGTCCAGCTTCACCGCGCTCTTCCATCCGAACCTGGAGACCTTGACCGCGGACCTGCCGGTGGTCGGCGGGGCCGACGGATACGGCACGTCCAAGGCGCAGGTCGACATCTATGCCCGCGGCCTGCAGGATGCGGGCGCGCCGGTGAACATCACCTATCCCGGCATGGTGCTCGGCCCGCCGGTCGGCGACCAGTTCGGCGAGGCCGGCGAGGGCGTCAGGGCGGCCGTGCAGATGCACGCGATCCCGGGGCGGAGCGCGGCGTGGTTGATCGTCGACGTCCGCGATCTGGCCGCCTTGCACGCGGCGCTGCTGGAGCCCGGGCGCGGGCCGCGCCGCTACACGGCGGGTGGCCACCGGGTGCCGGCGGCCCAACTCGCTGCGATGCTCGGCGAGGTTGCCGGGACGCCCATGGTCTCCGTCCCGATCCCCGACACCGCGCTGCGCGTCGCGGGGGCGGTGCTGGATCGGGCGGGTCGGTTCCTCCCGTTCGAGACGCCCTTCACGTGGGCCGGGATGCAGTACTACACGCAGATGCCGGCATCCGACGATTCGCCCAGTGAACGCGAACTCGGCATCAAGTACCGGGATCCGCAGGAAACGGTGGCGGACACGTTGGCGGCGTATCGCGCGGCAAGCGGCTAAACCCTGGCCTGAAGGACTTACGACCGCCGTAACGGGGCCCTAATGCCCTCGTGAGCCCTGGTTCACGGAGAGAACATCGCCGTAACGTTCGGACTCCTGCGCGCCCGGGCCGGGTGACAGGATTTCGCATCGGAGGTACGGCATGACCAAACCGATTCCGCCCCTGGACCTTTCATGGCTGTTGATCGAGTCGCCGGCCGGCACGACGCACGTCGGCGCCATGCTGTTGTTCAAGAAGCCGGCCGGCCGCGCGCCCATAGTGCGCGAGATCGTGGAGGCGTACCGGGCATGCACGCCGGCGCCGCCCTTCAACTACGTCCCGGAGCTGCTCGGTCTGGGCGCGCCCCATTTCCGAGAGGTGACGCACTGGGACCCCCACTACCACGTCGGACACCTGGCCCTCCCCGCTCGCTCCTCTTACGAAGACCTGCTGCGGCTCGTCGCCGATCTGCACGAGCCACAACTCGACCGTGACCGGCCGCTTTTTCGGTGCTGGGTGATCGATGGGGTGCCGGACGGTATGTTCGCGATCTACACCAAGACCCATCACTCGATCATCGACGGCGAATCCGGCCTCAAGCTTCTCTACGCCGGGCTGAGCATGACCGAGCAGCGCAGCGTCCCGGCACCCGCCTTTGCGCTCGGTGCGCGGGAAGCCACGCCACATCCGCCGACGCCCCTCACGGAGCGCGTCGCCGATTCGATTCGCGGGGCGGTCACACAGATCGGGGCATTGAACCAGCTTTCGATCGGCGCGCTGCGCAAGGTGCTCGCGAGTCGTTTCCGATCGCATCTCGAGGGCAGCCTGCCCTTCGCGGCGCAGCACGCCCCGACCAACGCTCCGCTCCAGATCGGGCGAAGCTTCGCGACGCTTTCCTTGCCGCTTGAAGAGATGCATGAGGTCGGCCGTCGCCTCGGGGCGACCCTGAACGACGTGGCGGTCACTGTCGTCGACGGCGGGCTGCACGCCACGCCTACCTACGGGAGACGGGCCGGGCCTTCGCGCACCCCTTCATTGCGATGTGTCCGGTGTCGCTGCGCGCCGCCGGGGACACGGCCATCGGCACGCGAGTGTCGGCGGTGTTCCCACGACTCGGAGAGCCCGGAGCGAGCATGTCGGAACGGATCCACCAGGTCGTTGACTCGGTCGCCGTCTGCAAGAAGGAGCTCGGCCGCATGTCCAGCGAGGCGGCAATGACCTACGCAGTGGGTCTCGTCGCGCTCGCCGGCCTGGGGGCCTCCACACACCTGGACCGCATCGCCCGCCCGGCGTGCAATCTCGTCATTTCCAACGTGGCGGGCGCAAAGGAGATCAGATACCTCAACGGTGCGCGCCTCCTGGGCATCTACCCGGTTTCCGCCCTCGCTGCCTCGATCGGACTCAACGCCACGTTGGCTTCCTACCACGACAGCATGGACTTCGGCTTCGTCGGTAACGCCGCGGCACTCGGCGACCTACCGCAACTCGCTGGGTGCACGCGACGGGCCTACGAAGAGCTGAAAGTGGCGGCAGGACTGCAACCGGCGCGTCCCAAGTCGGCCACCGTGTAGGAGGATCGACGGATGAAGAGCGTGACGTGCACCAACGCAAAGCTCGAAGTAGTCGACGCCCCGACGCCGACCCCCGCTAAGGGCCAGTTGCTGATCGAGGTCCTGCGGTGCGGCATCTGCGGATCGGACCTGCATGCGCGCGACCACTGCGACGAACTCGCCGACGTGATGGCCGAGTCGGGGTACGACGCGTTCATGCGATCGGATCAGCGGGTGGTTTTCGGTCACGAATTCTGCGGCGAGGTGCTCGATTACGGCCCCGGCACACGCAAGGCCTTGCGGCGCGGCACACCGGTCGTGGCCCTGCCGCTGCTGCGGCGCGGCAACGAGGTGCACGGGATCGGGCTCTCGACGATGGCGCCGGGCGCCTACGCCGAGGAGCTTATGGTCGAGCAGTCGCTGACGTTCGCCGTCCCCAACGGGTTGTCCCCCGAGATCGCCGCGCTGACCGAGCCGATGGCCGTCGGGTGGCACGCCGTGCGGCGCGGCGAAGTGGGCAAGGGCGACGTCGCGATCGTCATCGGTTGCGGGCCGATCGGTCTCGCGGTGATCTGCATGCTCAAGTCGCACGGTGTGCGCACCGTGATCGCGAGCGACTTCTCACCTGGCCGCCGGGCACTGGCGACGGCCTGCGGGGCCGATATCGTCGTCGACCCCGCGCAGGACTCGCCTTACACGACGGAGGCGGGCCGCAAACACTTGCAAGGCATCCTCGAGGCGTTCGACCTGGCGGTCGGCACGATCGAGAAACTCCAACGGCTGCGGTTGCCGTGGTGGCACGTCTGGCGCGCCGCCGACGCGGTCGGCGCCGCAACGCCCAAGCATCCCGTCGTCTTCGAATGCGTCGGTGTACCAGGCATCATCGACGAAATCATCACCAACGCACCGCTGTTCTCGCGCGTCGTTGTCGTCGGCGTCTGCATGGGGACGGACCACATTCGTCCGGCGATGGCGATCAACAAAGAGATCGATCTGCGGTTCGTCCTCGGCTATACCCCGCTCGAATTTCGCGACACGCTGCACATGCTCGCCGACGGCAAGGTCGACGTCGCGCCGCTGGTCACCGGGACGGTCGGACTGTCCGGCGTCGCCGCTGCCTTCGATGCGCTCGGTGATCCCGAGGCGCACGCAAAGATCCTGATCAACCCCAAGAGCGACGCTAAGCGGCCGGTTTGATCTCCAGGCCGACGTGCACCTTGTCGATGCCACCCCGGACGATCGAGTGCGCGTAGAACCACCAGGCGTGGTACCAGTACCGCTTGAGCACCGCGTTGTAGACGCGCCGGGTCTCCGACTTCGGCAGCACCCGGGCGACACCCTCGACCTCTTCGCTCTTGGGTTTGCCCAGGGCCCCGCTCTTGGCGATCGTCACCCGGGGCGTGTTGTTGATCCGCTTGGTCTTCCACGACCCGTCATCGGTGATCACCAGCAGTGTGTCGCCCTCGGGCACACCCCAGATCGGTGTCGGCTTGGGGCGGCCGTCCTTGGTGAACGTCGTCAGCAACAGGTACTTCGATTGGATGACGTCGGAGAAAGTGAGAGACACGGCGGTCCTTCCTGTGCACGACTGTTGGCAAGCCAGTTCCCGATCACGCCCCTTCTTAATCCTGGGCCCGTGCCCGCCGGCCGCTCACGCTAGACTTTGGGCGATCGCCCAAGCGCCGGCTCGCCACGGTCCATCGACAGGAACACCAAACCATGACCGCTTCCGAACGACCGAAGGTACGGGATTCCACGACCCGCGACATGCTGATCGACGCGACGGTCCGGATCATGGTCGACGAGGGTTACGCGGCGGCGACGTCGCGCCGGGTGGCCGCCGAAGCCGGCGTCAAACCGGCCTTGGTGCACTACTACTTCCCCACCATGGACGAGCTCTACCTGAACGTCTTCCGGCGCGGCGCGGCCGCCTACCTGGAGCGCCAACAGCGGGCGTTGGCCTCCGATCGCCCCCTGCACGCCTTCTGGGACACGCTCATCGAGCCGAAGGACACCCGCCTGCTGCTGGAGTTCATGGGGCTCGCCAACCATCGCAAGGAGATCAGGGCCGAGATCGCGGCCTGGTTCCAGCGCTGGCGCGAAATGCAGATCACCGCACTGAATTTCATCGTCCGCGAACATGACCTGGACACCGGCGATTTCCCGCCCGCCGGCATCGCGGTCATCATCGCCGCGGTGGGTCGCATGCTGATCCTGGAGCAGGCGCTGGGCGCCACGACCGGCCATCAGGAGGCCGTCGCGCTGGTGAACCGGTTCGTCGACCGATTCGAGATGCCGGGCTGAACCGGTTCACGGCAAGATGACTCGCAACCGCTCCCAGCCCCGCACGGTCGATGTCGAGGCCAATTGCGCTGTCTCGTAGTCGATGCCCCATTCGGGCCAACGGTTGAGAATCTCGTCCAGCGCGACGCGGCCCTCGAGCCGGGCCAGGTTGGCGCCCAGGCAGTAGTGCACACCCTTACCGAACGTGATGTGCGAAATGTTGTCGCGGCGGATGTTGTAGGTGTCGGGATCGGTGTAGCGGCGGTGATCCCGGTTGGCGGCGCCGAACAGGAGCAGCATGGCGCCGCCGGCCGGAACCGTCGTGCCGTAACACTCGAAATCCCTTGCCATCCAGCGGGCGACGTGCGGGCCCGTCGGTTCGAATCGCAGTGTCTCGTCGACCGTGCGGGTCAACAGTGACCGATCCTCGTAGACCGCGCGCCGCTGGTCGGGATGCTCGGCGAGCACCTTGGCCAGCCAGCCGATCAGCCGCCCGGTGGTCTCGTTGCCCGCCCCGGCGACCACCTGTGTGTAGTGCAGCACCTCCCTGCGGGTCAGCTTTCGGCGCACACCGCGCTCGTCGTCGAACTCGACGTTGAGCAGCGTCGTCATCAGGTCGTCGGAGGGGTTCTTGGACCGCCATTCCACGTAGTCGGCATAGATTCGGCCGTCGGCGATGGAGTCGGCGTCGGCGACCTTCAACGGTGCGCCCGGCTTGGTGCGCAGGTTGGCGTCGTTGGCGTCGCGCACCGAGACTTGTTCGGACTCCGGGATTCCCAACAGCATCCCGATAACCCGCATCGGCATCATCGACGCCAGCTCCGCGATGATGTCGAAGCCGCCGGAGCCGACGAGCGGGTCCAGGCACCGCACGCAATATTGCCGAATCTGGTCCTCGAGGGCGGCCATCCGCCGTGGCGTGAAGACCCGCGACATGAGGCCGCGCAGCCTCGAGTGTTCGGGCGGGTCCTGGAACATCATGACGCCGGCGGGCATGTCGAATTTCGATTGGATGAGCTCGAGGATGTCGCTGCGCTTGTTGGAGAACGTCTCCCAGTTGGCCAGCGCCCGTTCGACGTCGGAATGCCTTGACAGCGCCCAGAAGTTGTAGCGCTCGTTGTAGTAGATCGGCGCCTCGTCGCGCAGCCGGGCGTAGGTCGGGTACGGGTCGGCGTTGATGTCGACGTCGTAGGGGTCGTAATAGACGTCCGTGTCGTTGGTGACCCTCATCGATGCTTTTCCACCTCCACGCCCCGCCGCGTTTGGGCGATCGCCCAAATTCATGCGCACCCATGTTCTAGCAGCGGGGAGATGCGGTAGTCAAGATGTCGACGAGGTGATCGCCCCGAGCGCGGCCAGTATCCCGAATCTGTGAAGATTTATCGCCCAGGTGTGAAGGCTTCGTTAAGAGCGCGGCACGCCCGGCAAACGACCGGCACCGTGGAGGTATGACGCTCTTCGAGCTGCTTCCGTCGCTGAGGCACGGGTTGAACCCGCACCTCGATCGTGCGATCTGGCCGCTCAGCGCCTACGTCGACGACCTGGGCCGACTGTGCGTCGGCGACGTGGCCGCCGACGACATCGCCGCCGAGTTCGGCACCCCCGCCTGCGTGGTGGACGAGGACGACTTTCGGGCGCGCATCCGCTGCTATCGCGCGACGCTCCCCGGCGCCGAGCTGTTTTACGCCGCCAAGGCGCTGTTGAGCGTCGACGTCGCCCGCTGGGCCGTGGACGAAGGGGCCGGCGTGAACGTCTGCTCGGCCGGCGAGCTGGCCACCGCGCTGGCCGCCGACGTCCCCCCGTCACGGATCGTCCTGGACGGCGCGAAAACCGCGACCGAGCTGTGTGACGCGATCGCCGCCGGCGTCGGGCGGATCGTGATCGATTCACCGAGCGAGATCTCGCTGCTCGCCTGCCGGGCCCACCACCGTCAACCTGTCCTGGTGCGAGTCATCCCCGACGTCGGAGCCATCGGCCAGAAATTCGGCTTCGCGGTGTCGGGGGGCCACGCGGCCGGCGCCCTCAGGCGTGTCCTGGACCAGCCGTCGCTGGACCTGGTCGGGCTGCACTGCCAACTCGGGTCGCACCTCGCCGACGCCTCGCTCTACGGTGAGGCGATCCGCCAGATGATCGAGGTGATGGCCGGGGTCCGCGACCGCCATCAGGTCGTGCTCACCGAGATCAATCTCGGCGGCGGACACGCGATCCCCTACCTCTCGGGCGGCCCGGAACTCAACCTGCGCTCGCTTGGCGCCGCCGTCGACGCCGCACTGGAATCCGCCTGTGCGGCGCACGGATTCCCGCGCCCGCGGATCGCGATGGAGCCGGGCCGCGCGATCGCCGCGCGCGCCGGGATCACCCTGTGCCGGGTGATCGGCGTCAAACGCCAGCCCGGCGGGCGCACCTTCGTCGCGGTGGACGGTGGCGCGGGCGACATCCCCCCGACCGGGAGGCGAGGCGCGAAACGCACCGTCGCACTGGCCAACCGGCACCGGCCGACCGCGACCACACCCGTCACCGTCGTGGGCCGGCACGGCCACGGAGACGAGATCGCCCACGACGTCGAGCTGCCCGCCGACATCCACCCCGGGGATCTGCTGGCGGTGGCCTGCACCGGCGCGGATCACCGCTCGACGGTGTCGAGCCACAGCCTGGTGGGCCGCCCGCCGCTGCTCGCGGTCTCCGGCGGAGAGTGTCGTGAACTGGTGCGCCGGGAAACCGTGGCCGACCTGCTGGCCCGCGACCGCGGCTGGAACGGCCAATGATGGGGTCCAGCGCGGACGTTCGTGTGCGCGCCGACCGCCTGCGTGTCACGGCCGCGTACGCCGTCATGCTGCTCGCGGTGTCCGTCACCCTGACGGCACTGGGTGCGCACACCCGCGCCGCGGTCGTCAGCGAAATGAGCACCAACCTGCACAACCTGGCGCACGGCCACCTGGGCACCCTGGTCGGTAGCGCTTTCGTCAGCGACGGCGGCGACGTCTATCTCTGGTTGCCGGGGCTGGTGTGCTTGCTGGCGCTGGGCGAACTCATCTGGCGCGGCAGGGGCTTGCTGATCACCTTTGCGGTCGGCCATATCGGCGCCACCTTGATCCTTGCGGTGGGGCTGGTCGGAGCGGTGGAGACCGGATGGCTGCCGTTCTCGGTTGCGCGCGCCACCGACGTCGGGATCAGCTACGGCGCGGCGTGCGTGCTGGGCGCCCTGACCCCATCGATACCGTTGCGCTGGCGTCCGGCCTGGATCGGCTGGTGGCTCGGCATTGCGTTGGTGGCGACGTTAGACGCGGACTTCACCGCGTTCGGTCACGTGCTGGCGCTGCTCCTCGGCATGGGCTTGTCGTTCCGGTTGCCGTCGATCGCACGCTGGACGCCGGTGCACGCGGCCTTGCTCGTCGTCGGCGCCTCATTCGGCTATTTCGTGCTCTCGGGATGGTCGTCGGTGGTGGCTCCGGTCGGCGGGTTGACGGGCGTCGGGGTCGCCCTCCTCGCCAGTCGGGTCGTGCTGTCGCGCACCGTCTAGTCGGGTGGCCCCGTCACCGTCTCGATCTGGTAGCGGCTCGCCGTCCAGGGCGGGGAGTCGGGCGCGGGCGTAAGGGTGATCGTCAGTTGCGCTTTGCCCGCAGTTGCCGATTGCGGCAGGAGGTAGGTGTCATCGAGCCAGCGATGAAAAGTGTTGCTGCGCGGTTGTAGCCAGTTACCGACCGGGACGCCGTCGATGGCCACGTCCGCCGATTGGAAGCCGTCCGCCTGATCCGACGTGCGGCGCAGCTGGATGCCGCGGTTGTCCGGGTCGGCCTCGACGTGGAACGTGATCGTGGCATTGGTGGCGCGAACCGACCCGATGACCGGGCGGGTGTCTTCGGCACCTTCGTACTCGCTGACCAGCAGCCGATCCGTGGCGTCGGCGTCGGCGTAGCCGTGCAGGAGCCGGCTGACCGGATCGCCGGGCCGGACATCGTCGCCGGCCGCAAGCGTCTCGTCGGGCTGCGCGTAGAGGAAAGCCGTTGAGCTGTAGTCGGGTTGGACCATGTTCCGTTTGCCGTGCTCGATGCCGAAGCGGAGCGCGGAATGGTAGTCGATCGCGTCGGCGAGCATGAGCCGATAGACGGCGACACAGTAGTCTGCGCAGCCGCCGGTGGCCGTGCGCTGGTCGGGTTGCCCGGTGAGCGGGTCGCTGAAGCGGGTGCCGTCCTTGAAATACCAACCGCCCTCGTAGAGGTCCTCGGTGCCGGTGCCGTACCACTGCGGCGACGCGGCGCCGTCCGTGTACACACGCTCGGCCCCTTCGAGAAAGTAAGGAGCGGCGTCACTGAACGCGGTTTTGATTCGAGAGCCCCGAATGGTGTGGCTGACGCCGACGAATTTCCCGTGGCCCTGTTCGTCCGCGAACAGCCAGTCCTGACCCAAGATCGTCGGCGCGGCATGCGAGCGAGCGGTGAAATAGCCGGCGCGGCCGCCGGCCAGCGCGGCCGCCCACCGGCTGTCGGGGGCGGTCGTCACGTCGCTGTCGATGCCGGCTACGGGGGCATCGGTGGTGTTGACGAGCGTGATGCGAGCCTCGTGGGCGAACGGCATGGGCCACCATTCCGACAACGAATACGATCCGCCTGGCTCCGGGCTCGCGGCGAACATCAGCGATCGCACCGTGTCGGTGCCCAGGCCGGCGCCGAAGAACTCCCCGAGTGGGGAGTCGACCGTGGTCCGGCCGTCGAACTCCATCTGCAGCCGCAAGCCGCTCAGGAGTTGGTCCGTCGGTTCGCGGAGCCGCAGGCGCAATGCCGAGATGCTGCCCGTGCCGGTCGATTCCGCGATCGGCACCGCGGCGCCCGCGGGTAGCTCGACCATCCGCTTGTCGTGAGCCACCGCGGGCGGTGCCGGCTTGGGATCGGCGGTGCCCGCGGCCCGCAGCGTGGCGAGCACGTCGAGGGCGGGATCAGACGGCGAGAACGTCGTCACGCCCTGTGCCGTCGAGAATTGACGGTAATCCACGTGGTAGTACTCGAGATTCGATGCGACGCTGATGCGCATCGAGTGCCGGTAGGGCATCGGGACCTTGATGTACACCCCGCCCGGCGACTGCGCCGCGTTGGCCACCAGGGGCCATTCGAATGGCGGACCCAGCCCGCCGTCGACCACCGATTGCAACGAGGCGTCCAACACCGTCCGGCCGTCCAGTTCGATGCGGATGTTCCCGATCCGGGTCACTTTGCCGCCGTCGCGGGTGAACCAGATCGAATCCACCTCGCCGGCACCGCGATCCTCCGCGACGACGCAGCCCGCGCCGCCGGCCGCCAAACATCCACCGGTGCCGTTGTGGTTTCCGGTGGAGAGGTCGAGATCACCGCCGCTGCGATCGAAGCTCGAAAGCTGCAGGGCCTGCGTATCGGTGCGCAGATAGGGCAAGCGATCTAGGCGGCGGTAGGTGTCCCAACCGATCAGCCTTCCGCCGGCGCCGTTGTCGACCGGCTCTGCGGGCGCCCGTCCCGCGACGGCCACACCGGCAATCCCCAACAACAGCGGCAGAGCCAGCACCACACACAGGGCCCGACCCGCCACCGGCATGGCAACAAAGTTTACTTTCCTGGCCAGGTTGACAGAAGCGACCGGCCAAGCGTCGCAGGGCCATTCCCGCCGATCGGTTTCGTGTCCCATCACGGCCCAACGTGTTTCCATCGATCAAGCATTGCAAGTTTTAGGTCTGCGCACGCGCAGATATCCCGACGCCGAGTATGACAAAAATGATTTTCTGTGCCTCCCGGTTTGATGGCGCTGGCGATAAGTTGCCCGCATACGCGCGTTACTTTGGCTCGATACCTGGTGTCGGAAACCGTATTTCCGCTATTGCCGAAGAACGTTTCAGTTGCCCGAAAGGCGAAAAATAGGGCAGCAGCGGCGATCACCCTCGCGACGACTGGGGTGCATTGAGCCGACTTTGCGGAATCTTTGCTGATTCCTTCGTTTTCCGCACGATCCGCGCGTAGCATAACTCCCCTCGGGCTTAGCATTTCCCTCGAAACGGACGGAGTGGTCATGTCTGGTCTGAAGTACAAGGTTGTTCTCGCTCTGCTCCTGGCCTTCACCGCCACCACAGCTTCGGGATGTACATTTCCCGTGACAATCGATTGTGGCCCCGGTCTTACCTGCACTCCGTAGGGCTTTCCGAAGCAATCACCTAATGCAGGTCGCACTAGCGGCTTTCGCGAATGCACTGACAATGCGTTGGGTGCCAGTTCAGCTTACGGTTGGCCGCCGTTACCATCTCGGGTGGCGGCCAACCGTCTGAGCGCGCGGCGCAGCTCCTTCGCCGAATTGACTTGGCATTGAGGTCTTTCCCATTGCCCCGCACGCCGTTCGCGGCCAAATCTCTGGCGCCGCAGAAACCTAGCGGCCCGGCGTGGCTATCGGCCCGAAACGGATAGGATACTGCGCTCGACGTGTACGCGCACACGGTTTCGAAATTTTCAGCCAGCCAATGGATGGCCTTCACCCGGTTGACTTTAATGGGCGGATATCGGTGAATGCCAGTGGGTTCCGTAGACCACCGCGTAACATTGCCGGTCTCGGGCAGAAGGAAATCTTCAATCTCCACGGACGAGGTGGTACATGTCTGGTCTGAAATACAAAGCCGTTTTGGCGCTGGTGCTTGCCTTCATCGCCGCCTCGGCTTCCGGTTGTACGACGCCGGTAACCATCAACTGCGCTCCCCTTACCTGCACCGGCGGTTAAGGTCGGCCCCAATTAGGGGCCGCACTATTTGGAACGTCTAATGGCCGATCAACGATTGGTAGAACTGCACAGTGGTATCGCCCGACCATCAGCAGTAGAGTTGTGCTGAAAGTTGTTACGCCAGAAGCGTCAGGTCTGCCGACTGACCTCGAGGGGTCGCTTCTGGGCGCAACAACGACGGTTACGGTGATGCAACGATCCGGCTCACCGGCCGCGACTCTTCTTCAAATCCGTATCCCGGCTGGGCTGAACGCGTTTCGGTTCGCCCGGCATTTTCGGGTAGTTCGGCGGATACGGCATGTCCCCCAGCCCACGCTCTTCGTCGGCCTCCGCCATCTCTAGCAGGGGCGCGATCGACTGCGCCACGTCATCCATTGCGGCCCAAGGGTCTTCGCGGCCCACCACCAGGTCGGGAACGGACGCCATCGTGTAGTCGTCGGGTTCCGCGCCGGCCAGCTCATCCCACGTCAGCGGCGTTGACACCGTCGCGATCGGGGTGCGCCGCACCGAGTAAGCCGACGCCATAGTGCGGTCGCGAGCGTTCTGATTGAAGTCGATGAAGATGCGCTCGCCGCGCTGCTCCTTCCACCACGCCGTGGTGACGGCCTCGGGCGCGCGTCGCTCTACTTCGCGGGCCAGTGCAATGCCGGCGCGACGCACCTCGACGAAATCCCAGTCCGTGGCGATCCGCAGGAAGACATGGATGCCCCGCCCGCCGGAAGTCTTGGGGTAACCCACCAGACCGAGCTCGTCGAGCAACGGCCGCAACAAGTCGACCGCGACCGTACGCGCTTGCTCGAACCCGACACCGGGCTGCGGATCCAGGTCGATACGCAGCTCGTCGGGATGGTCGGTGTCCGGGCACCGCACCTGCCACGGATGCAACGTGATGGTGCCCATCTGTGCCGCCCACACGATCGCCGAGGGGTGCGTTACCTTCAATGCGTCGGCGGTGCGTCCCGAGGGGAACGTCACCCGGCAGGTCTGCAAATAGTCGGGATGGTGCTGCGGAACCCGCTTCTGGTAGATCTCCTCGCCGTCGATGCCATCCGGGAAGCGCTGCAGGTGGGTGGGCCGGTCACGGAGCGCGTCAAGCATAGGACCACCCGCCACGGCGAGGTAGTACTCGACGAGCCGCCGCTTGGTGCCTTTCGAGCCAAGCTGGGGGAAATAGACCTTGTCCGGATTGGTCAGGCGCACCGCGATACCGTCGACGTCGAGCTCTTCTGCAGCGGCCATACCAAAGATTCCAGCACAATCGGCCTATGGACCTACCCGTCATGCCCCCGGTGTCGCCGATGCTGGCCAAATCGGTGCGGTCGATCCCGCCGGATGCGTCATACGAGCCGAAATGGGATGGATTCAGGTCCATTTGTTTCCGCGACCGGGACGAAGTGGAGCTTGGCAGCCGCAACGAGCGGCCCATGACGCGCTATTTCCCCGAGTTGGTGGCCGCGGTCCAGGCGGAACTGCCCGAGCGGTGCGTGATCGACGGGGAGATCGTCATCGCCACCGACCACGGCCTGGATTTCGAGGCGCTGCAACAACGCATCCACCCGGCCGATTCGCGGGTGCGGATGCTCGCTGCGACGACGCCGGCGTCCTTCGTCGCGTTCGACTTGCTCGCGCTGGGCGGCGACGACTACACGCGGCGACCGTTCAGCGAGCGGCGCGCCGCCCTCGTCGAGGCCCTCGCCGTTTCGGGGGCGGGCTCCGGCGCATCGGTGCATGTCACGCCGGCCACCACCGACATCGATGTCGCGCAGCGCTGGTTCGACGAATTCGAGGGGGCCGGCCTGGACGGTGTCATCGCCAAACCGCTGACCGTCACCTATCAGCCCGACAAGCGCGTCATGTTCAAGGTCAAGCACGAGCGGACCGCCGACTGCGTGGTCGCCGGCTATCGCGTGCACAAGTCCGGCGCCGACGCGATCGGCTCGCTGCTGCTCGGGCTCTACCAAGACGATGGCCGGCTCGCATCCGTCGGGGTGATCGGTGCCCTTCCGATGGCCGAACGGCGTCGCCTGTTCGCCGAGCTCCAGCCACTCGTCACCGATTTCGAAGATCACCCGTGGAATTGGGCGGCCCACGAGGCCGGCGAACGAACACCGCGCAAGAACGAATTCTCGCGCTGGAACGCCGGAAAGGATCTTTCGTTCGTGCCGCTGCGTCCGGACCGCGTTGTCGAGGTGCGCTACGACCACATGGAAGGCCGGCGCTTTCGTCACACCGCGCAGTTCAACCGGTGGCGCCCGGACCGTGATCCGCGCACGTGCACCTACGAACAACTCGAACAGCCGGTCACCTTCAGCCTCGGTGACATCGTGCCCGGACTGGGATCGGGCTAGAAGGGCGGCGGCTGGTTGCGTTCGGCGATGTGGGCGGCGTTGAGTGCGCGTTCGGCGTCGATGCGGCGGGCTCGGTCTTGTTGTCGCGTCCGGCGGCGTTTGGGCATCATCACGCCGCGATCACCGGGAGCACGATAGTCCGCTGGGACGGTGCGCAATTCGCCCGTCGGCACGCACAGTGCGGGAAACAACAGGCGGCTGCCCGGACGGGTGGTGTAGGTCTGCCCGGTCGGCGACGTCCACACCACGGTGCCATCCGGCCATTGTTCGTCGCGCCAACCGGTCCAAAAAGTCTTCAGAAGGTGGTGCTTCCTACACAGGCACTTGAGGTTGGACGCGTGGGTGGGGCCCAGCGGGTAGGGCACCGTGTGGTCGATATCGGCGAACTCGGCAGGTCGATCACAACCGGGGAACCGGCACGTCATGTCCCGGCATCGGATGAACCATTCCAGCTCGGCCGACGGGCGATAAAGCGGTTCCGGTTTTGCGTCGGCGGGATGACGCACGGGCCGGACTTTCGCGCCTCCGCGGATCAGCTCGGCGACCAGTGCCGGCGATATCACGCCGCCGCCGGTGACCAGCGCGGGCGGCCGGGGATCCGGCAGGTCGGGCTCGGGATCGGGCGCCAGCGCCTCCGCGACGGTCGTCTGGTCTGTGATGGGCTTTCGCGCCGGTTGGCCCGCCATGTGCGGGTCCGGCTCGGCGTCCAGCGCCGACGCGTCCGCAACGACGTGGATCACGACGCCGGCCGCCCGCTCGTCCTTCGTGGCGGCGCCCGGGCAACCCACGTTGCCACAGCCACACGCGAGCCGGTCCGCACCGGCGGCCAAGGCTCCCAACGCGTCGGCGCGGCGCTGGGCAACGGTGCGCGGATCGTCTTCACACACCTCGTGAGCCATCTGCAGCAGGCGCCGGTCCAGCGTGGCCGCATCGTGCGCATAGAGCCGGCCCCACATTGCTGCGGTACCCGACTCGTCATTGGATTGATCGATGACGACGTCGCGGCTCCGGGCCCCGGCGCGAGTGCGGCGCAGGGCCCCCGGGTCGTGTTGATCCACCACCGCGTCGATGGCTTGCGCTGTCTTGCTTGCCGACATCGGCCCGAACCGCGTCGCGTCCTGGGCCAAGGTGGAATCGACCAACTGCAACGTCCCGGCGTCCTTCACGAGGTCGGTGTGCCAGACGATGGTGGCCGCCAGCCGAGCGCTGATCGTGCCCTCGGCAAAGAGCGCGGCCACCCGCGGCAACCTGTTGCGCAGCGCGGCGGCCTGGTACATCTGCCCGGAGGCCATGCTGTGGCTGATGTTTTGCGCCGCGGCGACTTCGGCGGCCACGGCATCCCAGTTGTCGCACGACCAGTGGGCCGAGATTGTCGGCCCTTCAGCCCGGCGATGCACCAGCTCCGCGATGGCCGCCAGCCGGCGCGCGGCGGCCGCGGCCTCCACCCGGGCGCATTCGGCGATGGCTGCCGCCACTTCCGCGTCGTCGGCACGCGCCAGCTCCTCGACGGTCGGAAGTTTGAGATCGAACACACTTTCGATGTTACCGGCGCGCGCAGCCACATCCCACGGCCGAACGCCCAACCTGTGGAAGAACTTCCAACTGTGGATAACTCCGATGTGGGCGTTTAACGCCCTTCGTGGGCGGGCACGCGAACTTACATGTCAGTGACAGCGTTTCAAGACCTGCCGTTGGCCGATCGCGACCGAAAGTGGGACGGCGACGCCGCCGAAAAGCGGGTCCGCAAGTGGGCCGGGGCCGAGGACGCCCCGAACGAGAAGTACCGCGACGCCCACGTCTGGTATGACAACGGCAAGAAGGACAACTTCACGGCGTACAAACTGCTGATCGCCGATGTCGTCGGCGGCGACCTCGAGGTGGTGCCACGCGGAGTGATGGCGGCCGGGGCCATCATGGACGGTGCGCGCGGCGGTATCGACCTGCCGAAGGCGGACGTCGACCGGGTCAAGAGCCACCTGGCCAAGTACTACAAGAAGATGGGCGAGAGCCCGCCGTGGGAGCGCGGCTGAGCTACACCGCGACCGACAGATGCGACAGTCCGCGCAGCGTGACGTTGGCCTTGTACTGCGGCTCCCCGTCCAGCCGCGCGTCCGGGAAGCGCGCCGTCACCGCTGACAGGGCCACGGCGGCCTCCAGCCGGGCCAGCGGCGCGCCCAGGCAGTAGTGGGCTCCCCGGCCAAATCCCAGGTGCCGCAAGCCCTTCCGATCCGGGTCGAAGAGATCGGGTCGGTCGAATTCCGCGGGGTCACGGTGGGCCGCGGCGAGTAGCAGCATCATGACATCGCCCGCGGGTACGTCTACACCACCAATCACCATGTCGGCCAGAGCAATTCGGCCAACCAATTGCACAGGCGGGTCGTAGCGCAGGGTCTCTTCCACGATCGCCGGCGCTCGACCGGAGTCGGCGCCCAAGGCGGCCCACTGCCCGGAATCGCGCAGCATCGCCAGCACGGCGTTCCCGATCAGGTTCACCGTGGTCTCGTGTCCGGCGATCAAGAGCAGATTGCAGGTGGAGACGATCTCCTCCTCAGTCAGTTGATCTCCAGACTCCTCCACCGCAATCAGTCCTGACAGCAGGTCATCACCGGGTTGTGAACGGCGGCGGTCGATCAGACCGTGAAAGTACTCGCGCAGCCAGGAACCGGCCCGTTGTCGCTCATTCGCGACGTCCGGCGGCACGCCGGTGATCGTCGAGAACGGGTCCAGCGCCTGAGCCAGCAACGCCGACGCACGGCTGAACTGCGGCTCGTCGTCGAGGGGGACGCCGAGCAGCCGGCAGATCACCGCCACCGGCAGCGGATAGGCGAAATCTTCGACTACCTCGAAGTGGCCCTTTTCGGCGACCCGATCGAGCATTCCGCCGACCAGTGAACGGATATCCGGTTCCAGCGCGCTCACCACCTTCGGGGCAAACGCTTTGCTGACCAGCCTGCGCAGCCGGGTGTGATCGGGTGGATCGAGGAACAAGAAGCCCGGCGGTGCCTGCCTTTGCGGCGCCGTGCCGGCCTCGGCCTCGCGCTTGGCGACCGTCGAGTTGACGTTGTCGCTGCTCGACGCCGGGTGCCGCAACACCTCGTCGCAGTCTCGGTAACTCAAGAAGACGGTCAGATTGGTGTCGGGCAGCTGCAACGCTCCGCCGTCGCGGAACTGCGCACACAGTCGATACGGGTCGGGCCGGTTGGCCGGGTCCAACAGCTGCAGCAGCAACCCTTGAGATTCGGCTTGCTCGGTCGACGCGGTCGTCATGCCGCCATTC
Source organism: uncultured Actinomycetota bacterium (assembly GCA_963732835.1). Taxonomy (GTDB): domain Bacteria; phylum Actinomycetota; class Actinomycetes; order Mycobacteriales; family Mycobacteriaceae; genus Mycobacterium. The sequence goes on along the minus strand of CAVTBA010000012.1, from coordinate 360,134 downwards.
TGCCTGCGGTCCGGCCGCGCCCTGCTCAGCGATGTAGGAACTCGACGATGTGGCCGGCCAGCTCCTCGCCCGCGTCCTCTTGCAGGAAGTGCCCCGCGCCTCGGATCAATGGGTGATCGATGCCCTGCGCACCGCGCATCTCGCGCTGGAAGACCGCAGCCATCGGACCGGTGATCGGATCGCCGTCGCTGAAGGCAACCAGCATGGGTGTGGGGCTCGCGGAAAGCTTGGCCCAGGCAGCCTTGTTCGCGGCGGCCGCGGGATCGTCCGGCGAAGTCGGCACCAGCCCCGGCATGGCCCGCGGGCCCGCGCAGTATTCGTCGGCGGGAAACGGCGCGTCATAGCCCGCGCGCACCTCGTCGCTCATCGGGTGACGGCAACCGCCTTGCACGAACGCGCCGATGTGTAGCGTCGGCGCCGTCGTGATGGCCTCGCGGAAGCGCCACCAGACGTCCGGCATCGGCTGCTCCCCGTTCGGCAGGCCGGTGTTGGCCACGACGAGCCGGGTGAACCGATCGGGGTGCTCGGCTGCGAGGCGCAGACCGATCAGCCCGCCCCAGTCCTGGCCGACCAAGGTCACGTTCCGAAGGTCCAGGACATCGAAGGCCACGGCGCGCATCCATTCGACGTGGCGCGCGTAGCTGTGATCCTCGCGGCGGGTCGGCTTGTCCGAACGGCCGAACCCGACCAGGTCGGGGCAGATCACCCGATGACCGGCGTCGGCCAGTATCGGAATCATTTTGCGGTACAAGAAAGACCACGACGGCTCGCCGTGCAGCATGAGGACCGGGTCGGCTCGTTGCGGGCCGTCTTGTACCCACGCGACCCGCAGCGCGCCACCTTCGCCGTCAGATACCTCGCAATACCTTGGGGCGTAAGGGAAGTCGGGCACGTCGTCGAACGACTCGTCGGGTGTACGCAAAGTCTCCATGTCACGTCCCTTCCGGTAATCCCGTCAAATCCGGATGCGCCATCAATCGATCCAGAAATCCGAGCTGACCCTTCAGCAGCTTGACGCGCGCCTGCGCCACCGAAAACCAGCCCACCCGATCCACTTCCGGGAACTCCCGCAAGTTGCCCGAACCCTTCGGCCACTCCAACTCGAAGGTGTTGCTGCGCGCGTCGGTCACGTCGAGGTCGCCACCGACGGCGAATGCGGTGACCACCTTGCCGCCGGACTGTTTCAGTTCGCCGAGGTCCAGCCGGGTCCCCGCGGGCACCGAAAGCCCGAGCTCTTCGAAGAACTCGCGTTGCGCGGCAGCCCACGGATCCTCGCCGTCGGCGTACTCGCCCTTGGGAATCGACCAGGCCCCGTCGTCTTTTCGCGCCCAGAACGGGCCCCCCGGATGCGCAATCAGGACTTCGACGACGCCGTCGCGGATTCGGTACAACAGCACACCCGCACTGAGCTTCGGCATCCGCTCAGAACCCGACCGAACGTTCCAGGTCCTTGAGTGATGACTCCAGGTGTGCGAGCAGCCGCTGCAGATGGGGTACGCTGCGCCGGCATCCCACCAGACCGAAGTCGAGATTGCCGGCGTTGTTGGCCAGGGTGATGTTCAGCGCCTGGCCGTCCAGCGCGATGGACAGCGGGTAGTTGCCGTCGAGCCGAGCGCCCCCGCAGTAGATCGGCTGAGTGGGCCCCGGCACGTTCGAAATGATGATGTTGAAGGGCGGCGACGTCGACGCCACCCAGCCCGGGACCGCGGCCAGAGCCAGCGCCGACGTATTGGCCGCGGACAACGCCAGTGCCTGGAAGCGCGGCAACTGCGAGAACACCGTCTTGTTGCTGCGCATCGAATCGCTGATGGTCTGCAGTCGCTGCGCGGGATCGTCGTTATCGGTGGCGAGATTGCACAGGATGGCGCCGACGAGGTTGCCCCCGGCGTCGGCCTCGTCTTCGGTGCGCAGGCTCACCGGGACCATCGCGATCAGCGGTGCGTCCGGCAGCGCGTTCTGCTCGAGCAGGTAGTAGCGCAGGGCACCCGAACACATCGCCAGGACGACATCGTTGACGGTCACCCCGGCGGCCTTCTTGACGCTCTTGATGCGGTCCAGCGACCACGACTGCGCGGCGCAGCGCCGCGCGCCGCCGATCTTGACGTTCAGCATGGTGCGCGGTGCAGCGAAGGGCAACGTCAGCTGCTGCTCGAACAGCCCCGCACGGACCAGCGACACCGTCGACGGGCCAAGTGCCGCAAGGGCTCCCGCCGCGTGCAGCGCCGACCTCAGCGGGCTTATCGGGCTGCCCTTGCGCTTGGGTTTGGGCAGGCTCCACGGGGCGCGGATCTCGGTGTCGTCGGGGTCCGTCGACAACGCGCGCTGCATCAGTTTCTGCGCGGAGACGCCGTCGATCAGTGCGTGGTGAACCTTCGTGTAGATGGCGAACCGGCCATCCTTGAGGCCCTCGATGATGTGCGTCTCCCACAGGGGGCGGTGACGATCCAGCAGGCTGCTGTGCCACCGCGAAGTCAGCTCGAGCAATTCACGGATCCGTCCGGGCGACGGCACCGCGGAGCGACGGACGTGGTAGTCGGTGTCGACGTCTTTGTCGTAGGACCAGCCCAGGTTTGCGATTCCGCCGACGAAAGTCGCCGGATGCTTGCGGAAAGTGGGCTGAAAATCCTGCTGCGCGACCAAACGGTCGTAGAGTTCACGGACGAAACCGTGATCGGCGCCGCTCGGCAGCTCGAACAACTGCAAGCCGCCGACGTGCATGGGATGTTCCCGCGACTCTCCCAGCAGAAATATCGCGTCGGTGGGCTTCATCAGTTCCATCCACCAATTAGACGCGACGGGCGAGCAACCCGCTAGCACCCGTTTATTCGGGAGCCAGCGACCATGCCGATGTCGCGATCAGATCGCCCCGTTCCAGTCCGGCGGCGCGATGTTCGTGCACCTTCGCGTACTCCGGCGTGCTCACCATGTCGATGAACGCCTGGGAGGTCGGGTATTCGACGATGAGAATGGCGTCCCACCAAGGTTTTTCGCCGTCGCCGATCACCAAGGCCGGTGCGGTCCCCGTGTAGCGGACGGTGGCACCCACCCGTTGCAGGTGCGGCGCGACCTCGCGCCCATAGCGCTCGTAAGATTTCAGGCCGTCCGGGGTCTTGAACGTCAACAGGTTGACCATCACCACCGGTGCGTCAGCGGGCCGGGCGGCCAGGGCGGCGAACTGTTCGGCGGTGGGCTCCAGTGAATGGCTCATGAGAGACGATTACAGCAGATCGGTGATGGTCTTCAGACCAGCTTCGTACAGCACCCCGGGCAGCATGCCGCCGTCGTGCTCGATGGTGGTGCCGTTGACGAAGTCGGCCTCCCCGCCGGCCAGGAACACGCAGATCCTGCCCACCTCCGCGGGCTCGCCCGCGCGCCGCAGCGGGACGGCTGCGAAATACTTTGCGCCAGACGGGTCGTCTTTGGGCAGCACGAACGACCGGAAGTTCTCCGTCATCGTCGGCCCCAGTGCGATGCAGTTGACCCGCACCTTGGGTCCCCACTCCTCGGCCAGCGAGCGGGTGAGATGGTTGAGCCCGCTCTTGGCCGCGCCGTAAGAAACCAATGTCGGCGATCCCGCCGGATGCCCGGCGCCGCTGGAGATGTTGATGATGCAGCCGACACCGTCCTGGGTGCGCATCTGCCGGTAGGCGCGGATGGCGAACCAGAGCGGGCTGATCAGGTTCATCTGCACCGCGAACGCGTGGAACAGCGCCGTGCGCTCATACTCGTCGTCGCTCGCCGGCGCCCCCTGAATACGTTGCACCAGTGCGGGAATGCTCTCCGCGTGCGGCGCCGGAACGGTCCCGCCGGCGTTGTTCACCAGGATGTCGATCCGGCCGTGTTCGGCGACCACGTCGGCGACGAAGGAGTCGATCGCGCGGTAGTCCCCTTGGTCGCAGACCTTTTGGGAGGCCCGGGCCGCCCAGTCGGGCTCGACGCCGGGAATGGAGTCCAGCGGCGAGCGCGAACAGCCGATGACGGTGGCCCCGGCGCGGAGCAGTTCATGGGCGATGCCGACGCCCACACCGCGGCTGGTTCCGGTGACGATCGCGACTTTGCCGCCCAGGACACTCATGACAGACCCTCCTACCCGAAGCGGATGTTGACAGTCACTGTCAGCGGGTCATACTGTGCCATTCCGGTCGTCGGCGTGTAAAGGCACTGCAATTCGGAGGTCACGAGATGAGTAGTCCGTCCAAACTCCGCGTCATCCAATGGGCGACCGGAGGCGTCGGCAAGGCGGCCATCGCGTGCGTCCTGAACCATCCGCAGCTGGAGCTGGCGGGCTGCTGGGTGCACAGCGCCGAGAAGAACGGCGTCGACGTCGGCCGGATCCTCGGCACTCAGGACCTCGGTGTCACCGCGACCTGCACCGCCGACGAGATCCTGGCGCTGGACGCCGACTGCGTCATGTACAGCCCCCTGATCCCCAACGACGACGAGGTGATCGCGATCCTGCGGTCCGGCAAGAACGTCGTCACCCCCGTCGGCTGGGTGTACCCCGACCCGGGCAACCCGCGGCACCAGGCCGTCGCCGACGCGGCGGTCGAAGGCGGGGTGACCCTGCACGGTTCGGGGATCCACCCCGGGGGCATCACGGAACGATTCCCGCTCATGCTGTCCTCGCTCTCGTCGGCCGTCACCCACATCCGCGCCGAGGAATTCTCCGACATCCGCACCTACAACGCCCCCGACGTCGTGCGCCACATCATGGGATTCGGCGGCACCCCCGAGGAAGCCATGCAAGGGCCCATGGCCGGTCTGCTGGAGGCGGGCTTCAAACAGTCAGTACGAATGATCGCCGACCACATGGGGTTTGGCATCGATCCGAACATCAGGACCATCCAGGACGTCGCGGTCGCGACCGCCGACATCGACTACGCACCATTCCCGATCACCACGGGAGCCGTGGCCGCGCGCCGGTTCCGCTGGCAGGCCCTGGTGGACGGCGAACCCGTCATCACGGCGGCGGTCAACTGGTTGATGGGTGAGGAAAACCTGGAACCGGCCTGGAATTTCGGCGGGCGCGGCGAACGCTTCGAGGTCGAGATCACCGGTGACCCCACCGTGAGCCTCACCTTCAAGGGTCTGCAGCCGGAGACGATCGCCGAAGGCCTGGTGAAGAATCCGGGCGTGGTGGCCACGGCCAACCACTGCGTCAACGCCATCCCCGACGTCTGCGCCGCCGAACCCGGCATCAAGACCTACCTCGACCTGCCCCTGTTCGCGGGGCGCCCGGCCCCCGGCCTCGCGGCGTCGTGACCTACAGCCACCCCTCCTCGATGCGCGGCCACGTCGCGATCGTCACCGGCGCCGCCCAGGGCGTGGGCAAGGGCACCGCCGCCGCGCTGCTGGAACGCGGTGCGGCGGTGCTGCTGGTCGACATCCAGGACGAGTTGCTGGGCACGACAACCGCCGAGCTGTCGTCGATGGGACGCGTCGAGAAACTGACCGCCGACCTGCGCGACCCGGCCAGCGCCCAACGGATCGTGACCGCCGCGGTCGACGCTTTCGGCACGGTCCACGGCCTGGTGAACAACGCGATCGCCACCAACGAGCCGAAGCCGTTCGTCGACATCACCACCGAGGACTTCGCGCTCGGCCACGACGTCGGCCCGCGGGCGACTTTCCTGCTCATGCAGGCCGTGCACCCCGTGATGGTCGAGGCGGGTGGCGGGTCGATCGTCAACCTCGGCTCGGGCACGGGCACCGGCGGCGAGCCGAAATGGGGCGGTTACGCCGCCGCCAAGGAGGCCATCCGGGGCCTGTCGAAGGTGGCCGCCCTGGAATGGGGGCGCCACAACATCCGCGTCAATGTGATCTGCCCATTCGCCGAATCGGACGGTGTGAAGTTCTGGAAGTCGTTCGCGCCCAAGGAGTACGAAAAGGCGGTGGGACGCGTGCCGATGAAGCGCATCGGCGATGTCCGCACCGACGTGGGTGCGCTGGTGGCGTTCCTGCTGGGCACCGACTCGACGTTCGTCACCGGGCAGACCATTCACGTCGACGGCGGGATCGGCTGCTTCCGGTGACCTCGCAAACCAAACCCGTGTCGCTGCGCGATCGGCAGCGCGCACAGATCCGGGCCGACATCAGGCGCGCGGCGTTCCGGCTGTTCGTCGAGCGCGGATACGACGCCGTGACCACGGAGGAGATCGCCGCTGCCGCAGGCGTTTCGCCGCGGACCTTCTTCCGGCACGTGCCGACGAAAGACGATCTGCTGCTCGCCCCCGTTCGCCATGGCGGCGCCGCGATCGTCAACCTGCTCGAGCAGCGGCCCACCAACGAGTCGCCGGATGTCGCGTTGATCAACGCCATCATCACGCGAACGCGGTCGTTCGAGCAGGCCGACACCGACGAGTGGCGAGAAGCACTGCTGGTGGCCCCCGATCTGCTGCGCAAGGTCACCGTCCACACACCCGCCGACAAGGAGCGGGCGGCCAAGCTGATCGCCCAGCGCATGGGCGTGAACCCCGACGTGGACATCCGTCCCGGTCTCCTGGTTCAACTCGCCTTCGCGGCAGCGGATTTCGGCTTCCAGCAATGGGTGCGGCAGTCCGGTCGTCCGTGGCCGCTGGACCGCTACGTCACCGAGGCGCTCGAAGCGGTCAAGAGCCCACACTGGAAACGGAAACGCATCTGATCAACCCCCCGTCTGGGAATTGGCGATCCGAATCGGGGCCCCGTCCAGCCAGGCGGCGACAGCCTCGACCGTGTCGGAGTAGAAGGCGCTGAGCATTTCGCGCGTGACGTACCCCAGGTGCGGCGACAGGGTCACATTCGGGAGCACTCGCAGCGGGTGATCGGGCGGCAGCGGTTCGACGTCGTAGACGTCGAGCCCGGCGCCCGCGATGCGCCCGGCTTTGAGCGCACCGATCATGGCGGCCTCGTCCACGATCGGGCCCCGCGACGTGTTGATCACGTATGCGTGCGGCTTCATCCGACCCAACTCGGGCTCGCCGACCAGGCCGCGCGTGCGTTCGGAGAGCACCACATGGATGGAGACCACGTCGGACTCCTCGAACAGCGCTGCCTTCTCGACCCGGCGCGCGCCGACCGCCGCGGCGGCATCCGCGGTGAGATTGTGGCTCCACGCAATGACTTCCATGCCAAAGACGTTCGCGTATTCGGCCATGCGCTTGCCGACCCGGCCGAGACCGAGGAGGCCCAGCGTTTTGCCGGACAGCGTCAGACCCGTCGTCACCTGCCAGCCGCCGTCACGCATGCGCCGGTGCTCTTCGGCCAGGTTGCGCACCGTGGCGATCAGCAATCCCCAGGCGAATTCCGGAGTAGCGTCGTGCACGGATCGGAATCGCGGATGGGTGAAGTCGGTGCGGGCGACGAGGATGCCCCGCTCGGTGGCCGCGGCCATGTCCAGGTTGGGCAGGCTTCGGCCCACGATCGTGATCAGTTTCAGGTTCGGCAGCCGTTCCAGCAGCGTCCGCGGCAGCGCCATGCGCTCACGAAGGGTGCAGATCACATCGCATGACCGCAGCGCCTCGGCCGCTTCCTGCTCGGAGAGGTGCCGGTCGAAAACCGAGACCCGGGAACGGGTTTGCACCGGCGACCAGTCCGCAAGCCGCAGGGCCACCCCGGCGTAGTCGTCGAGGATCGCCACCTGGGGCATGGGGTTCGCCATACGCCCATTGAAGCACCGACCGCATGCCGATCTGGCGATGCGTCAGCTCGCAGATGGTCGAAGCACCACGGGCATGGCGAATGCGCTCGGCGCGTCGGCCCGCCACCGTGGAAGCCGCCCGCCGGGATCAGCGGGCCGACGTCGCTGCCGATCGCGGTTGACGCCTAGCAGTTGGCGCCTTCGATGCAACCGGCATAGGGAGCGGCACCGCCGCCACCACCAGCGCCACCACCAGCGCCACCAGCTGCGCCGCCGCCGGCGCCCGCGGATCCGTTGCCCCCGCCACCGTAGGTTCCCCAGGGCAGGGGCGGCGGGGGAGGCGGCGCCGGGTTGGACGATGTCGGCGGGGCTGCGGGCGCGTTGCGCGCCAGCGTCACTGCGCCGGTACCGCCGCCAAACGCCACCGCAAGACTGATCGTTGCCGCACCGCCGACTAACGCGATTACCCTCTTAGCTTCTGACTTCATCAAGTCCCCCTTGTTGGCTACTCGTTTCGGTCCCCTCGGCGCGTACCCGGTATCGGCCCGCGTAATCGAGCAATGCGGTGCGAAACTTCGGCGTAGTCAGCTGAGCGCGGGCAGGACCTTGTCGGTGAGCAACTGGACGGACTTCCACGCTTCGTCGACCGGCATGCCACCGACCAGCGGATGCATCACGAGCGGCCCGTAATTGTCGGCGTCGCGCACCTCCGCGATCAACTCCTCGGGAGTCATGAAGCGGTACCGGCCCGAGGCCCTGACCTCGTCCAGCGTTTGCACGCCCGGCAAATGCATGAGGGACCGCTGGTCGGTTGACCATCCGCCGTAAGTGACCGCCTCCCAAAGGATGTGGTCACCGAGTTGCGCCCAGGCCCGGTCGGGGTCCTCGTGCAGGAAGATCATCCCGCGGTTGACCGGCCCCGGCATGAGAATGAGCGGGGTCATGCCGGCATCGGCGCACAGCTCCCGATAGTAGGCGGCGATGTCGGGCAGGTGGTCGGCCAGGCTGAGCGGCAGCCGGAATCGCGCCGCTCGTCGAGCCGTGGCGCGGGCGCCGCCGCCGACATACAGCGGTGGATGCGGCCGGGTCCAGGTGCCGGCGCAGATCCCCGTGCCGGCATCCACACCGGACCACACCGACAGCATTCGCTCCAGCAGGCTGTCCATCAGCGGGCCCCGCCGCGCGAAATCGGATCCCAGAGCGTCATATTCGACCGTGCGATAGCCGAGGCCGACCGTGGTGTGCAGCCGGCCTCGGCTCATGTTGTCGACCAGTGCGATGTCCTCGGCGAGCCGCACTGGATTCCAGAGCGGGCCGAGGGCGCAGTCCACACTGGCGATCAGCGTCGAGGTGCGGGCCAAGAACATCGCCGCCGCCATGATGGGGTTGCAGCTCCAGCCGTGCCCCGTCGCGTGATGCTCGTCGACGCTGATCGAGGTGATGCCGTGCGCCTCGCCCCATTGCGCCAGTTCGAGGGCCGCCGACAACAGCGCGCTCTGCGTGCGAGGTTCGCCGTGCGGGGAGGCGAAGTTGAAGCGCAGCACCGTCAGCAACACGTTCACGCCTCCCGCGGGCCCGCCATCGACTCCAGGAATGCGGGGAAGTCGGGGAACAGCGCGCGGTCGACGATCTCGATGCGGGCACCGAAAGCGTCTGTGTAGTAGGCGAATAGCCCGAGATCGGACCCGGGCACGTCCGCGGTCATTTCGAGAGTGAAGCCGTTGGCCTCCAGCGCCCGGGCACTCTCGGTCAGGTTGTCGCTGAAATAGCCGAGGTGGTGTACGGCGTTGTCCGGGGCGGCCGTCCACGGACTTCCGGGCACCTCCTGCACGAGTTCGAGGTGCGGGCTTTGCAAGGAGTACACGATCGTCGACGTCAGTTCCCGGACGCCGGTCGCGGTGCGGAACGGCAGGGTGTAGCTCATCGGGGTGATCCACCGGTAGCCGGCCAGCGCGCTCAGGCGGGCCATGGCCGCGTTGAGGTCGGGCACGATGACCCCGGTGTGGTAGAAGTCCTCGGGACGAAGCGCAAATGCCATGTCTTCCCCCGTGTCTCAGACGCAGTCCGACGCGGCGTCGACGACGAACACCGCGCCGCTGGTGTAGCTACTCTGCTCGGTGCACAAGAACGCGATGGTGGGGGCGATCTCCCCGACGGAACCGAAGCGGCGCAACGGGATATGCGCCAGCTCGGACTCCACCAATTCGGTCGAGCCGCGCATGGGGGCGGTCATCGGGGTGTCGATGGCGCCCGGCGCCACCGCGTTCACCCGGATTCCCTTGCCGGCCCATTTGACCGCGAGGTTCCTGGTGATACAGACGATCCCGGCCTTCGCCGCCCCGTATCCCGGGACCAACGGGACCGCCCGCAGCGCGGACATCGACGCAAGGTTCACCACGCTGGCGCCCCCGGCCGCGGTCGACGCCTTCAACGCCCGGTAGAGTCCGACCGTCAACCGGTACGGACCGGTGAGGTTCAGCGCGACCGACGCCTCGAACCCGTCGGGTTTTGATTCATCAAGGCCGCCAGGAAAATTGGCGCCGGCGTTGTTGACCAGTACGTCGAGGCCGGTGAACTTCTCCGCCAGCGCGTCCGCCGAGTCCGGGTCGCTGATCTGCAGCTGGTGATATTCCATGCCGGACAGGTCGGCCTCGTAGTCGTGCGCCCCAGGCTTGGTTCCGGTGACGGCGACGCGGGCCCCGGCATCGCGGAACAATACCGCGGTCGCATGCCCGATCCCGCTGGTGGCGCCGGTGATCAGGGCCGTGGTCCCGGTGAAGTCGAAGCTGACACGCGCCGTCATGAGTTCCTCGCTATCTGGTTTCTGAGCCAGGCGCTTTCCCAGAAGTTGGTGCTGCCGGCCAGAAGCCTTTCATGGGCGCCGCGAAGCACGGCCCGCGCCCCCGGGTGGTCCGACGGGATGAGCTCGGCGAGGTGGATGGCCTGCAGGGGGCGGCCCGCGTTGAGGTGTTCGGACGCCCGGTCCACCAATGCGTCGGCCCCGGCCAGCTCGACCACGTCGGCGGCAACGGCGTCGAACCCGACCGGATAGAGCTCGGTGGTCGACTCGTGGTGAAACCAGCCGGAGTAGTTCTCCCAGATCGCCCGCACGTCCCAGGCCACCTTTCCATAGCCTTGGCCCACTTCGTATTCCGCGGGCAAGGTGATCTCGCGCATCAGCGTCCGCACGTCCTTGCCGGCGTTCATGCCCTCGACGGTCCGATCGTGGACATACCGGATCGCGTCGCGCAGCCGGGTCAGTTCGGCATGGATGGGCTCGGCGCCCGCAATCGGTTCGAAATGCCCGGTCACCAGGAGTTCGGGCCGCAGATCGCGCACCCGCTCCACCGAGGAGATGGCGGTCAGCGCGTCGCGGTACCGGTCGCCGCGCATGGTCACCAGGTTGGGGATATGCCCGAACAGCGGGCCGAAGACGTTCCCGCACAGGCAGATCCGCTCGGAGGGCAGCCACACCACGAGTGAATCGGTGGTTTCGCCGCCGGGCACGGAGATGAGCTCGATCCGTCGCCCGCCGACCTCGATGGTCAGGCTGTCTTCGAAATCGAGGTCGACGACGGGCACGCTCTGGCCGGCCAGCCGCGTGCTACCCAGGCGCCGCTGGATGGCGTGGATGCCGGTCGCCAGGGTGTCGGAGAACGCAAAAGCGCTGCGGCTGGCGCGATACGGGATGAGTCGTTCGTTGTCGTCGCGCCACGACGTCCAGTTCGCCTGCGCGACGACGGTTGTCCCCGGGTCGCGCACGCTGTCCAAACCGCCGACGTGGTCGACGTGGCCCTGGGTGAAGATGATGTAACGCACCGGTGCGGGGTCGACGGCGTCGAAATTCGCGCGATGCACCGGGCCCTCGAAACCCATGCCCGTGTTGACGACCACCCGTCCCGCCCGCGTGGTGAGCAGGTAGGAATTCGAGAGCCCCGGTGAACACCACAGCCCGGGCGCGATCTCCTCGGCCCGTTCGGCGGCCGCCGGCCGCATGGCGTCGGCGCCGGGCCTGCTGCGGTAGACCGGTTCGAAACTCATCGCTCTCGTTGCCTTCCGGCTAGGTCTCGGCTTGGACGTCGAACTTGTCGAAGTAGAAGTCGAATCGCCCGCGCAGCTCGTCGGCCGTGATGCCGAAGTGCCGATGCAGGTCGTAATGGATGCGGCCATGCTTGCCGCGGGGGTTGCGGTCCAGGTATTTGCCGAAACGCGCCCGCACCTTCGGTGTCAATTCGACGCCGCCGCATCGGTAAAGCCGTTCGAGCACGGGCATTTCGTTGCCGTTCAGCTGGTGGAAGCTGATGTCGATGCTGCGTTCGGCCGGTACGAGATCGCGGTCGCGCACGCATGCGCCGAGCAACCGGTGGACCCGGTCGCTCCAGTAGTCCAGCAGCCAGTCCGGCTCGATGCTCGTTCGGCGCAGCCGATCGGAGTAGGCCATCATCGTGATCGTGGACCGGATCACCGCGACGGGATCGCGGTGCGTGAAAGCGACTGTGGCGTCGGGAAACGTCGCCAGGAGCGGGCCGAGCTGCTCACAGTGCTGCGGGCTTTTCAGGACCCAGGTCCGCGGACCGCGAAGGAAGGTCAGCGCCTGCAGCACTTTCCTCAAGTAGGTGTAGTGCCGGGTTTGGCCGAGACCCAGGTAGTAGTCGCGCCAATCCGGCACGCGTGCATGCCATTCCAGGACATAGGCGGCCAGATCCAGGTCGAGGAGTTCGACTTCTTCCTCGATCGCCTCGGGGAATCGGTCGTGCATGGCGGCGACCACAGGAGCGCTGGCCATGAGCGCGTCGTGCTCGGATTTGGCTCGCGCATAGCGTGGGTCGACCCCGAAGATATCGGGGCCCTGGCCACGGGCAGGGATGGGTTCCTGGCTCTCCCAGTACGGCAACGCCCGCCGGCGGGGATCGGCCGCAATGAGATTGACCAGATGGGTGGTGCCCGACCGCGGCATCCCGACGACGATGAACGGCTTCTCGATCGGGATGGTTTCGATTTCCGGATACCGCTTGAGGAGTTCGGTCAGCGACAACCGGTTGCGCAACAGCCGCACGACGCGTTGCCGCAGCGACGAGCGGGTGAGCTGGCGCAGACCCTCGTCGCCTTCGATCGCGGCGACGTGCGCGGCCAGGCGGTCACCGAATCCGTCGACGTCGTCGAGGTCGGCTGCGCCCGCTTCCGCGATGGCCTCCGCCAACATCCGATCGATGTCGAAGTCGACGACCTTGGCCTCGGTGAACTCGAGGATCTGGCGTTGGACGTCGGTCAGCTTGGGCGCGGTCAGGTCGTCGAAGTCGATGTCGTCGACGGCAGAGCCCACCGGATCCTCTTTTCGACGTGTCGTCGACGAAAAATATGACACAGACGCTAGACGCCGTCCGCCGCGGTCCCTACAGATTCGCCAAGTCGTCGGGCACGTCGACCTTGTGTTCCTGCAGCGCCTCCAGCGGCACCACCTCGAGGGTGCGCTCGTGGGTGGAGGCCAGCACCACCGGCGCGGCGCAGCCATCTTGGTGGGCCCGGAGCCAGTTCAGCGCCGTGACGCACCACCGGTCGCCGGGCAGCAGTCCGGGGAACCGGTATTCGGGAACCGGCGTCAACAAGTCATTGCCGATGGAACGCTGGTGCTCGAGGAATTCGGCCGTCATGACCGCGCAGATCGTGTGCCGGCCCAGGTCCTCGGGGCCGGTCGAGCAACAGCCGTCGCGGTAGTAACCGGTAAGTGGCTCTGTGCCGCACGGTTCCAGCGGGCCGCCTAACACGTTTCGATCGGGCACGGACTCAGTATCGCGCTCTCGGGGGTGAAGTTTGAAGTAACTTTGCCATCCGCGCGGGTCGAATTTGCCCGCGGTACCGGGTGGCTATCCCGCCATCCGGTAGATGGCCACCGGCCGTACGCCAAGCACGCTGCCCGCAGCGGCGGCGTCGACCTCCGAGTACATGCGGGCGATGTCGACGACGGCCGTGCCGGTCCGGACCAGCTCTTCTTGCGCCGCGGTGTGGAGCGCCAGGAAGGCTGTGGCCTCCGTGGCGAACGCGAGGGCTGCCTGCGCCGACACCTCGTCGCCGCCGGCCGGCACCAACGCGGTGGTAGAGAGGGATACGGTCACGCCGGCCTGCAGACCTTTCATGGCACCGCGGACAACGTCGGACCCGATGTTGGCGGCGGCCGGATCGAATGACAGTGCCTGCACGGGTCTACTCCTCAACACATCCAATGATGTCGTAGGGAGATAGTAGCAGTGGGCAACTATATGCACAGACAAAACTTTTGCTGAGAAATGGTTAAGTCCCTCCGGGTGACGGACCGATAACAATTCCCACGTCAAGCTGGCGCGACGCGCTGAGCAAATCCCGGGGAAATCGCCCGGAAAACCTATCGTCACATCGTGCAACGAAGAACGGCCCTCAAGCTGCCACTTCTGCTGGCAGCAGGCACCGCGCTGGCGCGCGCGCCGCGCGCCTCCGCCGAGGAGCCGGGGCGGTGGCCCGCCGACCGTGCCAACCGCTGGTATCAGGCGCAGGGCTTCCTCGTCGGATCGAACTACATCACCTCCAACGCCATCAACCAGCTCGAGATGTTTCAGGCCGACAGCTACGACCCGCGGCGCATCGACACCGAGCTCGGCTGGGCCAGGTTCTACGGGCACAACACCGCCCGGGTGTTCCTGCATGATCAGCTGTGGGCCCAAGACCAGCGCGGCTTTCAGACGCGGCTGGCGCAGTTCGTCGACATCGCCGCGCGCCATCGCATCAAACCGCTGTTCGTCTTCTTCGACTCGTGCTGGGATCCGGCACCCCGGGCGGGCCGGCAGCGCGCGCCGAGGCCCGGGGTGCACAACTCCGGCTGGGTGCAGAGCCCGGGCGCCGAACGCCTCGGCGACTCGCGCTACACCGGCGTCATGCACGACTACGTCACCGCCGTGTTGACGCAGTTCCGCAGCGACGACCGCATCCTGGGTTGGGACTTGTGGAACGAGCCCGACAACCCCGCGCGGCAGTACCGCACCGCCGAGCGCAGCGACAAGGATCAGTTGGTCGCCAACCTGCTCCCCCAGGTGTTTCGGTGGGCGCGCGCGGTTGATCCAAGTCAGCCACTGACGAGTGGGGTGTGGCGCGGCGATTGGGGACAGCCGCAGGGCCGCAGCGCAATCAGCGACATTCAACTCGCCAACTCCGACGTGGTCACGTTCCATTCCTACGCCGAACCTGCGGGCTTCGAGTCGCGGATCGGCGAGCTCGCCCCGCTGGGCAGGCCGATTCTATGCACGGAGTACATGGCCCGACCCCGGGGCAGCACCGTCGAGGGAATTCTGCCGGTGGCCAAGCGCCACAACGTCGGAGCCATCAACTGGGGTCTGGTGGCCGGAAAGACACAGACCTACTTCCCCTGGGAATCGTGGGACCACCCGTACACCACGATCCCGAAAGTATGGTTCCACGACCTGCTCGGGCCCGATGGCCGGCCCTTCCGGGACACGGAAGCCCTGACAACGCGGAAGCTGGCCGGCAGCCAGGCCTGAGCGAAGACCTGGGTCGACTGAGACAGTCAAAGTACTTCGTCGAGCAGCCCGTACGCGGTATAGGCTTGCCCCGCAGAAGGGGGCGGCGATGTTCGTGGTGTCAAGCGGCCGCCGACAGTGCGATGGCGCTGGCAAATCTTAGCGAAGCGGAGCTGATCGGGGCGGCCGGCGGTGATCCCTGGGCGATCAACCAGAGCTTGCAGGCTGGCAGCCCGTTTCAAATCTCGCGGCTGGCGGAGGCGTTCCATAACGCCGGCCGACACACTGCCGAAGCCGACCACGCCTTCGAGCAAGCCAGAAAGCGCTTCCAGGTGTCATGGAACCACCAAAACGGCGACAACCCGATCAACGACTCCGCCGAAGTCCAGCGGGTGGCGAAATCCCTTGGTGCGCAATCCGAACAGCTTCCCAAGATCGGTGTCGACTTGGAGAACGTCGCGGCCGCATTGGCGGGCGCGCAGAAGCAGGGTGCCGCCGAAATCACCAGCCTGGACCATCAATTGCAGTTTCTCGACAAGCTCATCGGCGCGGCGAAGAAGGATCTACAGCTGAACCTGCCCGAGCAGGAGCGCGACAAGCTGCTGAAGTTGATCGACGCTGCGCACGCCGACGCCGTGGACGACGTCCGCGATGCCGTCAAGCAACTGGATTCGATCCGCGACGCCTACTCCGACAGCCTGCACAAGGCGTTGGGCTCGTTGCACACCGAAGGGTACGACCCACCCCCGGCCGTCGACGACACGATGGAGCGCCCGTTGCGCGGTGCGGTGAGAGATCTCGGGCCGATTGCCGGGACTGGAGGCGTTCCCGGAATCCCGGGAATCGGGGCGGCGGACTTGGGCGAGGTCGTCGAGGTGCCCGGACAGCCGGGGAAATTCCTCGCGATCTTCGGAGATTCGTTCTCCGGCAACAAAGTTGGCGAGGGTCAGCATTATCGATCGGTGGCCGTACCGGTGACCTTCGACGCCGACGGACGTCCGCACTTCGGAGCGCCGTTGACCGGACCGGAAGGCAGCGGTCACGAGCTCTTCACCATGCCGCCCGAGGCGGTGAAGGCGGGAGTCAGCGACACGCTTCCCGCAGGCACCATCACCCTGGGCAACAAGACATACATGATGGTGACGGGGACCAAGGGAGACCTTCAGCCCGCGGGTTCGTGGCTGGTCGAAGTCAACGGCGACCCTGGCAAGGGCTGGGCCATGGTGCCGGGTTCTTACCGCGCCGCGGGCGACGCGCCCACGCAGGTCAGCGGCTATCGGGGCTCGGACGGCAAGGTCTACATCGCCGCAGACTCCTTCGACCGCAGCCGAGGAGTCACAATGTACCGGGCAGATCCGGACAAGGTGTTCGATCGCGACAGTTGGCAACCGTGGACCGGAAACGCCTGGGGGCAGGCGGGCCAACAGGCCACGCCGGTGACTACCGACCGCTACGGGGAACTCAGCTTTCGGGAGATCGGCGGTAAGCCGGTCTTGTCCGGATTCAACGTGGACGCTCAGGGCGGACGCATGGAAGTGCGAGTCGGACCTGATCCGACCGGTATATTCGGGAACGTGCCGACCACAATTGTCGCGCAGAATGGCGATCAAGGTGCTCCGAAGTTTCTACCCCAACCGTACGGCGGATACATCCTGCCGGGCTCAACATTGGATGATATGAAAATACTTGTCAGTCAATGGAATACGGCGAACGACACGAACGGCGTGCCGATCGGCACGCCCTATCAAACTCGAGAGTTCGAAGTTAACCCCTTCCATTGAAACCCCGACACGTCGAACCACCAGAGTCGACAGGAACGAAATGACCGCAAAGACACTCGCCAGCGTGAGCGCAATTGTGGGCGCCGCGGTGGTAGGTACATGCATCGCGCACGCCGACGCGCTCAGCTTCCCCGACCTGAGCGGATTCGCTCCCGCCAATGTCAAGGATTACGAGATCTTGGTGCCCAACCCGGGGCGGCAGCCCGAACCGACCGTGTACTTCCTCACGCCTGACAGCATCGTCTGCAAATTCACGCTCGATCAGGCATCGTGCAGTGGAAATAACTTGCCGGCTATACCTCCTGCGGCATCAAATCCTGAGGCTGGAATCAGCGGCGTCAACTGGATAGGAACAACTAGTGGGCTTAAACAGACCAGTGGCGGAGAGCCCTCTCGTGTAATCGCCGGCCAGCCCATCAAGACGCTTCCTCCAGCGCACTCGCTGACGGTGAATGGCTTCGTTTGCGGCGTGGACGATTCAGGCATGACCGCATGCAAAGACCCACAGGGGCGTGGCTTTGTGCTGTCGCCGCACGGCTCGGGTTGGCTGCCACACGTGTGAGAACGAACGTCGGGTAGTTCACGCACGTACCAGAGGAGCGGACCCGCGGGAGTGCTATGCCGTTCGTCAAACCCAAGCCAAGAGTGTGCTCATGCGGCCTTGATTCTGCGTACGGTCTCGGCGAGAAGCTCATCGAGAGTGCTCAGCGGCAGGGGCGGCGTGTCCCCCTTGAACAACCATCCGCCATCGCTGGAGCTGCTGATGACGACGAGTCCCCGCACTTGGGCGACCCTCAGTGCCTCAACGCCTTCACCACACACGCCATGACCACGGACGTCAACCTCCCGCATCCACCGATGCGTTAACCGCACCGTATCCTCGCCTTCGGCCACAGCCGAATCCGTCTGGAGGGACTGGCGGTTCTCGCGGTCCCCGCAAACTGCCGGCTTCTCGGCCAATTGCGCGGCGCAAGTGGCGATCTCACGTCGGAGATCGGCCAGGAAATCATCGCCGACCAGAGCCCGGCTGATCATGACTTTGGGCCGTGGTGGTTTCCCGGGCTTGTCCCACTTCGACTGGTCGAAGTCCTGCCAACCGGCCAGCGGATTGTAGCGCGGTGTGGGGACGTGGCCGCCGGACGGGCATAGCGACCAGAACCGGCTGCCCGGCTCGCTGGTGAGGACGCTGTTGTCACCAGAAGCGGTCCCAATACCGGTGTCGACCGACAGCGCCGGAAGCAGCGTCGAGATCTGGGCCTGGCTCCATTCGCCGAGCATGGGCGGCAGCGCCGAACGCGGCCGTGGCCGCCCTGCGGCCCCGATCAGTTGCGAAAGAAGTTGGTTACGCGAAGCCGCCGACGGATCGGGCGTGCGATACCAGGCCTGCACGGTCACCCTGCTGGGCAGCACCGTCGCCGCCATATTGACGACGGTGGGCCATTGCGTGCCGGTGTCGCCTGATTGATACTGCGCCAGCTTTTCGCTGGATTCGCCGACCAGCCAGCCTTGGATGCCGGCGTTGTCCATCGAGCGGGCAATGGCCCACATGGGGCATCGATGAGACCACGCGGCCATCGCACTCGTAACGTCATCGCCGTCGCTCGCGACGGTGAACCGGATCCGGACGGAATCGCCGCCGGTGGCCGGGAAGCGATTGCTGAGGGCACGTCCATTGGAGTCTGTGGCGGGGCTGTATTCGACGTCGAGTTCCGGTCTGTCGGTCGCTCCGAACCGCGGCAGACGTTGGCAGTCCTCAGGCGTGGATTCGCGACCCGCGAAGGGTGGCTCGGCCCCGAAGCCCGATTGGGGCTGATAGACGCTGACGCGGTTGAAGATATCGTCTTGAAAATCTGCGAGCCCTGGTATGCAGCGCGCCAACCGGTCCGGCGCGCAATCCCGGCCTTCGGTCGGCGCGGCCGTGAGCGTCGCCGTACTCGAGGTCGGTTCGTGCTTGTGGGATGTGCAGGCGCCCCCGGTCAGCACGAGCACCGCAACCACGCCTAGCCTCGCGGCGGCACGAACGAAACCCCGAATGACCGGCGCCACGGGCCGACTCTACGTCACTGGCCTGGCCGAGACGGTGTCCGGTACACCGGCACGGGCGCTCACGCGACGGAAGTGAGCAACGAAAGCGCCTGAACGCCAAGTACTTACACGGGCGCAAGGTTTCCAAGGCGGTCATCTTGATCCCTCGGTGCGGAAGGTTTTGCAGCCACGAGTTGAGGGCCTGGTGGAGTTGAGGCATCCAGTTCCCCAAAGCGCAGTTCAGCCGTGGCAGGGAGAGCGCCGAGATTCGCATTCCATTCGCTCCGCGGACACGGCGGCCTCGCGATGAAACAACACAGAAGCAGCCGCCCTCCCCGCCGTGGCGGGTGAAGGTCTTTGGCGGTGGCGGAGGGATTTGAACCCTCGGACGGTGTTAGCCGTCACACGCTTTCGAGGCGTGCTCCTTAGGCCGCTCGGACACGCCACCGCCGAGCAGCTTACCGAACGGTAGGCCCCTCACCCCAATCGCTGGCGGGCGAAGAATGCCTCCAGCGGTGCGGCGCACTCCTCGGCGAGCACGCCGCCGCGCACTTCCGGGCGATGGTTGAGGCGCCGATCGCGGACCACGTCCCAGAGCGATCCGACGGCTCCCGTCTTCGGTTCCCACGCGCCGAACACCAGCCGGCCGACCCGGGCCAGGACCAGCGCGCCGGCGCACATGGTGCACGGTTCGACGGTGACCGCCAGCGTGGCACCCTCCAGCCGCCAGCCGTCGCCGAGCACGCCGGCGGCCGCGCGCAGTGCGAGGATCTCGGCGTGCGCGGTGGGATCCCCCAGGGCTTCCCGGGCATTGACCGCGCGGGCAAGTTCGGTTCCGTCGGCGCCGACGACCACCGCACCGATGGGCACGTCGCGGGGACCCGCCGTCGCGGCGACCGACAACGCGGCGCGGATCAGGTCTTCGTCAGCGATCACCGACCGATGCGGTCGATCACGGCCGACAACTGGTCGGCGAAGCCCATCTCCCGGGCGATGCGGCCGAGCTGCTCGTCCGCGTACAGGTCGGCCTCGTCGAGGATGACGCCCAGCACCGCCTCGGGCAGC
Organism: uncultured Actinomycetota bacterium; assembly: GCA_963732835.1. Lineage (GTDB taxonomy): Bacteria > Actinomycetota > Actinomycetes > Mycobacteriales > Mycobacteriaceae > Mycobacterium. The sequence continues at coordinate 340,140 of CAVTBA010000012.1, read as the reverse complement.
CCGATATCGGACAGCAACCCGAGGTCGCCCTCCTCGAACGGGTCGGAGTCCTCCAGGTCCTCGGGGTCGATGTCGGCGTCGAGCTTGTCCAGCACTTCGGCGGCGATGTCGTAGTCCAGCGCGGCGGTGGCGTCCGACAGCAGCAGCCGCGTGCCCGACGGCGCGGGACGCACGATCACAAAAAACTCGTCATCCACGTCGAGCAGGCCGAACACGGCACCGGCGCTGCGCAGCTCCCGCAGCTCCGTCTCGGCGGCATTGAGGCTCATCAATGATTTACGGGCCATCGGAGAACACCGCCACTGGCCCTCTTCGCGCACGACCGCTACGCCGAAACCGTCCGGCGTATCGGCGGACAGGCGTTGGGCTGGGGCCCGTTGTGCTCCCATGGCCGCTTACGGTAGTCGCAGACCAGGTCCCCTGACCAGATGGAGCGAGACGCGGCAAGATCTAGACGCACCGCCGCCGCGGGACTGTGCCAACCTTGGTCTGTGGCTAGCCCTGTTTCTCAACCGCCGGTATGCGTGCTCGGGCTGGGGCTGATCGGGGGCTCGATAATGCGGGCCGCCACGGCGGCAGGCCGGGAAGTGTTCGGCTACAACCGGTCGGTGGAGGGCGCACAAGGGGCCACCGCCGACGGTTTCGACGCCACCACCGACCTGACCGCGACGCTGACCCGCGCCGCCGACCTCGGCGCGCTGATGGTCCTGGCGGTACCCATGCCGGCGCTGGCCGGCCTGCTCGCCCATATCGGCGAACTGGCCCCATCCTGCCCGCTGACCGACGTCACCAGCGTCAAACGGGCGGTGCTCGACGAGGTCGCCGCCGCCGGTCTGCAGAAACGCTTCGTCGGCGGTCACCCGATGACGGGCACCGCTCATTCGGGTTGGGCCGCCGGCCACCCCGGCCTGTTCACCGGGGCGCCGTGGGTGGTCAGCGTGGACGAACACGTCGACCCGGTCGTGTGGTCGATGGTGATGACGCTGGCGCTGGATTGCGGCGCGGTGGTGGTGCCGGCCAAGTCCGACGACCACGACGCCGCGGCGGCCGCGATCTCGCACCTGCCGCACCTGCTCGCCGAGGCGCTGGCGGTCATCGCCGCGGAGGTCCCGCTGGCCTTCGCGCTGGCTGCCGGGTCGTTCCGCGACGCGACGCGGGTGGCGGCCACCGCCCCGGACCTGGTCCGCGCCATGTGCGAGGGGAACTCCGACCAGCTGGTGCCGGCGGTCGACCAGGTCATCGAGCTGCTGAGCCGGGCCCGCGAGTCGCTGGTCGGGAACCATTCGGTGGGTGAACTCGTCGAGGCCGGCCACGCCGCCCGGACGCGTTACGACAACTTCCCACGTTCCGACGTCTTCCACGTCGTCATCGGCGCCGAGAACTGGCGCGAGGAGTTGGCCGCCGCCGGCCGGTCGGGCGCGGTGATCAGATCCGCTCTGCCAAGCCTGGATAATCGACGATGAACCCCTCCTCGTCGACGCTCACGGTGGTGTCGGCGACCGGGGAGCGCAGCTTGATGCCGTCGGGACCGCCCGAGCTCGTGTAGCTCACGACGTCCGGGGTGATGGACATGTCGGGCAGGTTGATGTAGACCACCGGCAACGTGACCGAGTCCGGCCGTTCGTGCAGGCCGCGCCGCCGGATGGGCAGCGCGTTGAAGAACGGGCTGAACACGACGTCGCAATCGAGCGCGCCGTTGTACGCCGCGCGGTGCTCGCCCTGATGGTCGGTGACCAGCCACATGTTCTCTTCGTCGCGGGCGATGGACAGCACGCGTTCCCGTTCGGCGAGCGTGACCGTCATGCCGAGCCGCTTGGTGGCGCCGGTCTCGTCGGTCTGCAGGTCGTAGTACGCGCCGAACGCCGGGTTGGTTGCGGTGGCCGCGGCAACGATGCGGCCGTTGGCCTTGATTCTCTTGCCGGACACCTGGATTCGTACCGATTCCATCCGCGATACGTCCTGTGCACGCCAGGTGAGCATCGCCTGCCAAACGCGCCGGGTCGAATCAGAGGAATCTGCGTTCACTCATCTACCGTAAATCGTGCCGGCTAGCCGTGAGCCACGTGTCCGGTAAGTGTGGCGCAGTCGGCCGGCGCCGGGCACCGACGCCCACACCGCCAACGCCAGTAGCCCGTCGAGCGCCAGCGCCAAAGCGGCCACCATCAAGGCGCCGACCAAGGCAAGGTGGAACTCGCGTTCCTTGATTCCGTCGATCAGGTACCTGCCCAGACCGCCCAGGCTGGCATAGGCCGCGACCGTCGCGGTGGCGACCACCTGCAGCGTCGCGCTGCGCAACCCGCCCAGGATCAACGGCAGCGCGTTTCTCGCCTCCACCCACAACACCTGGGCCTCGGTCATGCCCATCGCGCGGGCGGCGTCGACCACCAACGGCTCGACGTTGGCGACTCCCGCGTAGGTCCCGGCCAGCAGCGCGGGGACACCCAGCAGCATCAGGGCAACCAGCGGCGGGCCCACCCCCAGCCCGAACAGCAGAGTCCCGAGCAACAGCACGCCCAGCGTCGGCAGCGCGCGCAGCCCGTTGACCGCGCCCACCACCAGCAGCGTGCCGCGGCCGGTGTGCCCGATGACGAGTCCGGCGGGTACGGCGATCAGGGCCGAGGCGCCCACCGCGACGCCCGTGTACTCGAGATGCTCCAAGACGCGTGCCGCGAGGCCGACCGGGCCGGTCCAGTTGTCGGCGGTCAACAGGTAGTCAACGGCCCGCTGCACGAAGTTCATCGCGCCCCACCCACTATCGGGGCCACCACCGGCCGTCGACGCGGCGCGCGCCCGGCGCGTTCCCACGGCGTGATCAGCCTGCCGGCCACCACGATCATCGCGTCGATGACGGTCGCCAGCACGAAGAGCGCGATGATGCCCGCGAGGATCTGGTCGCTCTTGTTGGTCTGGTAGCCCTCGGTGAACCAGGTGCCCAGGCCGCCGATGCCGATCACCGAACCCACCGAGACCATCGCGATGTTGGTGACCACGACCACCCGCAACCCGGCCACCAGAACCGGAATGGACAGCGGCAGTTCGACTTTCAGCATGCGGGTGAGCGGTGGGTAGCCGACGGCGATGGCGGCGTCGCGCACCTGGGCCGGCACCGCGTCCAGCGCCTCGAGCACCGCCCGCACCAGCAGCGCCGCGGTGTAGGCCGTCAGCGCGACGATGACGTTGGCCTCGTCGAGGATGCGGGTGCCGATGATCATCGGCAAAGCCACGAACAGCGCCAGCGACGGGATGGTGAACACGACGCTGGCGGTCGCCGTCGTCAGCCGGCGGGCGACCGGCGCGCGCCGCACCGCCGCGCCCAGCGGGACCGCGACCGCCAGCCCGATCAGCACCGGCACCAACGACAGCCGCAGATGGATGACAGTCAGCGCCCAGGCGTCGTCGAGGTGGGTGAGCAGGTAGCGCATCCGTCACTCCCGCCTTCGGGTTTCCACCGCGGCCAGCACGTCGCCGGCCAGCACACCGCCGATGACCCTGCCGCCGTCGTCGACGGCGACGCCCACCCCGGACGGGGACGACAGTGCCGCGTCGAGCGCGTGGCTGAGATTCCCGCCGGGACGAAACAACGAGCCGATGGCACTCATGCTGTCGGCCAACGACGCACCGGCGCGATGCCGGCGCGCGCCTTCGCTGTCGATCCAGCCCAGCGGCGCGCCGGCACCGTCCACCACCACCGCCCAGCCGTCGGCCGGGCCGGTCTGAGCCAGCCCGTCCGCCGGGATGCGCTGCACGTCGCGCAGCGGCAGGCCGGCCGCGTCGATGAGTTGCAACCACCGATAGCCGCGACCGAGACCGATGAACCTGGCCACGAAATCGTTGGCCGGCCGCGACAGCAGCCGCGCGGGTTCGTCGTACTGCTGCAACGAGCCGGCCCGGAACACCGCGACCTGGTCGGCGAGTTTGAGCGCTTCGTCGATGTCGTGGGTGACGAAGACGATCGTCTTGTGCAATTCGCCTTGCAGACGCAGGATTTCGTTCTGCAGGTCGAGGCGGACCACCGGGTCGACGGCCGAGAACGGCTCGTCCATCAACAGGATGGGCGGGTCGGCGGCAAGCGCGCGCGCCACGCCGACCCGTTGTTGCTCACCGCCGGACAGCTGCGCGGGGTAGCGGGTGGCGAGCTTGGTGTCCAGCCCGACGCGTTCGAGCACCCCATAGGCGGCGGTGCGGGCCGCTCGCCGGGACTGCCCCTTCAGCACCGGAACCGTTGCGACGTTGTCGATCACCCGCAGATGCGGCATCAGGCCGGCATGCTGCATGACATAGCCGATCCCGAGACGCAGCCGCACCGGGTCGAGGGTGGACACGTCCACCCCGTCGACCGTGACGGTGCCGGACGTCGGCTCGATCATGCGATTGACCATGCGCAGCGCCGTGGTCTTGCCGCTGCCCGACGAGCCGACGAAGACGGTCAATTTCCCGTTCGGGATCACCAGACTCAGCCGGTCGACCGCCGTGGTCCCGTCGGCGAAGGCCTTGCTGACTTCGTCAAAGACGATCATGGTCCGACCGGGTGGTTGAAGCCGTTGTCCCGCAGCCAGTTCCGCGCGGCCTGGTCGGGATCGACGCCGGAGTTTCCGGCCACCGCGGCGTTGAGTCCGGCCACCCCGGGAGTGGTCAGCTTGGCCGACACGGCGTTCAGCACCTCCTTGAGGCGGTCCGAATTCTTCTGCGAATTGACCAGCGGCACAATGTTGCCGGCCAGGAAGTTGTGCTCGGGGTCTTCGAGCACCACCAAATGGTCCTGGGAGATGGCGGGGGACGTGCTGAAAACGTTTGCGGCGTTGACCCTTCTCTCCACCAGGGCGCGCACCGTCACGGCGCCGCCGCCGTCGTTGATCGCGACGAAGTTGCCCGGCCTGATGTCGAGTCCGTACTTCTCCCGCAACCCCGGCAGGCCGGCCGGCCGGTTCGCGAACGCCGAGGGCGCCCCGAACCGCACGTCCGCCGAATGCGCCGCCAGGTCGGCGATCGTCTTCAGCTTCCAGGAATCAGCCGTCCCGCCGGTGACGGTCACGGTGTCGGTGTCGGCGGCCGGCGAGGGCGTCAGGATTGTCAGGTCCCCCGGGAGTCGGCGGTCGAGTTCCAACTCGACGGCGTCGAGCATGGTCGCCGTGGACTCCGGCGCAAAGTAGAGGAGCAGGTTGCCGATGTACTCGGGCACCAGGTCGATGGAATGGTCCTTGAGCGCGGGGATATAGGTCTCCCGACTGCCGATGCCCATCCGCCGGCCGACTTCGAAGCCGTTGGTCTGCAACGCTTGTGCGTAGATCTCGGCGATGATCTGTGACTCCGGGAAGTCGCCGGACCCCACGACGATGTACTTCGGGCTGCGGACCTCGGCGCCCAGCGGGTCCGAGCTGCTGCACGCCGCGAGAACACCGATCGCCGTGAGCAACACCGCCGCTTGGATGATCGCGCGGCGCGCGCGCGACGGCATCCTCATACCGCCGACACTAACGTCCGAGTCGCCCGTGCGCCGCGACGAGCGGGCCGGTTGCGCGGTTTGGTTTCATTCTGAGCCGGATGGGACGAAGATGACACTATGAGCAGCCCCACCCCTGCCTCGCCCAGCCAGCCGCCCCCCAAGCCCGCCACGGCGCCCAAGAAGGGCGACGCGCCCAAGGAACCGGCCATCCGGTTCACCCGCGCCGGTGCGCTGTGGTCGTCCCTGATCGCCGGCTTCCTGATTCTGATTGTGTTGCTGATCTTCATCACCCAGAACACGGCGGAGGCGCCCTTTACGTTCTTGGGCTGGCACTGGAACCTGCCACTGGGGGTGGCCATCCTGCTGGCGGCCGTGGTCGGCGGGCTGATCACGGTGGCCGTCGGCACCGCGCGAATGCTGCAGCTGCGCCGCGCCGCCAAGAAGCACCACGCCGCGTCGCGCTAGGGGCTAGCCGGGCAGCTTGGCCAGCTCGGCGAGCCCGCGGGAAATCAGCGGCGCCACGACCTCCGGCATGTGGTCGGAGTCCATCCCGCGAGCCTGGTCCGACATCCGCCTGCGGAAGTCGATGCCGGCGGCGATGATCGCGAGCTTGAAGTAGGCCAGCGCCATGTAGAACTCCCAGTGCGCCAACGGCAAACCGGCGGCCAGCGAGTACCGGTCGGCCAGCTCGTCGGCCGTCGGCAGCAGCGGTGAGGTCCAGGCGGCCTGCGCATTGACGATCAAGTCCAGCGCGGGGTCGCGGTACACGCACATCAGGGCCGCGTCGGACAGCGGGTCCCCGAGGGTGGACAGCTCCCAGTCGACGACGGCGCGCACCGTCGTCGGGTCGTCGGCGTCCAGGATCGTGTTGTCGATCCGGTAGTCGCCGTGCACGATCGACGTGCGGCTTTGCTGAGGAATGGCTTCCCGCAGTCCGGCGTGCAGGCGCTCGACGTCGGCGTCGCGGCGGTCGTCGGGCAGCCGTACCAATGCCCACTGCGAGCCCCACCGCCGCACCTGCCGCTCCAGGTACCCGCTGGGCTTGCCGAAATCGGCGAGGCCGACGGCCTCGGGGTCGACGTTGTGCAGATCGACGAGGACCCGGACCAGCGAGTCGACGCAGCCCTCGATGAGGGTGTGGCTGAACGCTTCGAGCTGGGCGCGGCGGCGCACCACCTGGCCGTCGACGAATTCGACGATCTGGAACGGCGCGCCCAGCACCGAGTCGTCCTCGCACAGCGCGATCGCCCGCGCCACCGGGACGGGGGTGTCCCGCAGCGCGGCGACCACCCGGTATTCGCGGGCCATGTCGTGCGCCGATGGGGTGAGCCCGTGCAGCGGCGGGCGCCGCACCAGCCAGCTGGTGGCGTCGTCATAGACGCGGAACGTCAGATTGGAGCGACCCCCGGAAATGAAGTCCGCGCGCAACTCACCGTCGCGTCCGATGCCGAGCGAACGCAGGTAGGAGTCCAGCGAGGCCAGGTCGAGCCCTTCGAGTTGGTCAGCTGAAGTCACCGGACTTGTTTACCACCTTTGATTTCGGGGCAGCAGGTCCCACACGTGCTCGACTCCGTTGACGCCCGCCACCGTCGCCTGGCCGGAACGCGAGAACAGCAGCCGGGTCACCGACGCGTAGTCGACGGGAAACGACAACAGCCGGGAAGTCCCCAGAATCTGGTGCAGCAGGACGTTGATCACCCCGCCGTGGCTGAACACCGCGACGGTGTCGTCCGGGTCGGCGGCGGCGACGAGGTCGTCGACCGCCGCGCGCACCCGGGCGAGAAACGCGTCCTCGTCGACCGCGCCGGGCAGGTGTCCTTGGGCCAGGCGCGCCCACTCTTCGGGCATTTCTTCGCGGATCTGCTCGACCGGGATGTACAGCGGAAGGTCGCGGTCGTATTCCGCGAATCGGTCGTCGATCTCCACCGTCAGCTCCCGCGCCGCCGCGACGGGTTCGGCGGTCCGGATGGCGCGACGCTGGGGGCTGCTCACCACCCGCGCAATGGGAAACCGGTCCAGCGCCTTGGGCAGCCGCTCGATCTGTGCCCGTCCCTCGTCCGACAGGTCCGGGTCGGAGCCCTCGCCGTGTTCGCTGCGCAGCGGCAGCGCGTGCCGGACCAGAAGCAATTGCATGTGTTGTTCCCGTCTGTGGTTGAGCGCGACGTGTTCATTCAAAGCGTGCACACCGGCCCCCGCAAAATAGAGGCACAGAACGGCCGACCTCGAGGAGGACGAATGACCGAGCCGAGCATGGATTGGGACGACGCGTACCGACAGGAGACGCCGCCGCCGTGGAGCATCGGCAAGCCGCAGCCCGAACTGGCGGCGCTGATCGACGAGGGCAAGATCCGCAGCGACGTGCTGGACGCCGGATGCGGCCACGCCGCGCTGTCGCTCGCGCTCGCCGCGCGGGGCCACACCGTGGTGGGCCTGGACAACAGCGCGACCGCGATCGATGCCGCGGCGGTGACGGCCGGGGAACGAGGCCTGACGACGGCGACTTTCGCGCAGGCCGACGTCACGAACTTCCGCGGGTACGACGGCCGCTTCTCGACCATCCTGGACAGCGGCCTGTTCCATGCGCTGCCGCCGGAGAAGCGCCAGGATTATCTGCAGTCCATCTTCCGGGCGGCCGCCCCGGGCGCGGCGCTCTACATCCTCGCCTTCGCCGCCGGGGCGCTGGGCGACGACGATCACGGAGGCGCGCCCCGCGGCTTCGCCGAAAGCGAGTTGCGCGAGGCCGTTTCGACGCTCTGGCGGGTCGACGACCTGCGCTCGGCGAAGGTCTATGGCAACGCGCCCGCGTCTGCCGACGGGCCGCTGGCACACCTGGAGCGCGACGACGAGGGCCACTTCATGGCCCCCGCGTTTCTGCTGACCGCCCATAAGCCCAACTGAGCCGAAAGTGCGGCAGCTCGCTCGGAGAATGCTATTCTCCGGACAGAGAGCGGGGTGTGCGAATGACGGGTGTAGGTCAGGCCCAACTGGATGCGGGCGTGCTTGCTCACTGGCTGGACGCGAACGGTGCGCCGGGAAACGGTGAAAAGCCGCGGCTGGAGCAGCTGAAGGGCGGTTCGCAGAACACGCTGTACCTGCTCGACCGCGGCGGCGAGCGGATGGTGCTGCGGATGCCGGGCCCCCGCGCCGACGCCGCGCGCATCGACGGCTTGCTGCGCGAGATCCGGCTGGTGCGAGCGCTGTCCGGCACCGACGTCCCGCACGCGGCGCTGATCGCCGCCGACGACACCGGCGCCGTGCTCGGCGTGCCGTTCTACGTCATGGCGGCCATCGACGGGTGGAGCCCGATGGACGGCGGATGGCAACCGCCGTTCGACACCGACCTCTCGGCCCGGCGCGGGCTGGCCTTCCAGCTCGTCGAGGGCGCGGCCAAGCTGGGTCGGGTGGACTGGCGGGCCCAGGGTCTCGACGGCTTCGGCCGCCCGGACGGATTCCACGAGCGGCAGGTGGACCGCTGGCTGACCTTCCTCGACGCCTACAAGGTGCGCGAGCTGCCCGGCCTCGACCAGGCCGCCGACTGGCTGCGCAACAACCGGCCCGCGCACTATCGGCCGGGCATCATGCACGGCGACTACCAGTTCGCCAACGTGATGTTCGCCCACGGGGAGCCGGCGCGGCTGGCCGCGATCGTGGACTGGGAGATGACTACGGTCGGCGACCCGCTGCTGGACCTGGCGTGGTGCCTGCTGGGCTACGACGGCGAAGAACCCCGCGCCGACGGGTTCTATCTGGACATGAGCGGCATGCCGCCCCGCGGCGAATTGTTGCGGCATTACGAGACGGTCAGCGGGCTTTCCACCGAACACATCGACTACTACCTGGTGCTGGCGAATTGGAAACTCGGCATCGTGCTGGAAAAGACATACGCTGCGGGGGTGCGTACCGGCAAGGTCGACCCCAAGATCACCGATGCCTTCGGGCCCATGATCTTGCAGCTCATCGCCACGGCGGCCGAGCTCGCGCGGGCTTTGCCTTCCAAGTCCTCCGGTGGCCGCTGAAATGGGTTACGCCGACCAGCTTTTCGATCTCACCGACAGGGTGGCGCTGGTCACCGGCGGCAGCCGCGGGCTGGGGCGCGAGATGGCCTTCGCCGCCGCGCGCTGCGGCGCCGACGTGGTGATCGCCAGCCGCAACATGGACAACTGCGTGGCCACGGCCAAGGAAATCGAGGCCGAAACCGAGCGCTCCGCCATGCCGTATCAGGTACACGTCGGGCGCTGGGATCAGCTCGACGGATTGGTCGAGGCAACCTACGACCGGTTCGGCAAGGTCGACACGCTGATCAACAACGCCGGCATGTCACCGCTGTACGACAAGCTGACCGACGTCACCGAGAAACTGTTCGACGCGGTGGTCAACCTCAACCTCAAGGGCCCGTTCCGGTTGTCGGCACTCGTCGGCGAGCGGATGGTGGCGGCCGGCCGCGGATCGATCATCAACGTGAGCACGGCCGGATCGCTGCGCCCGACCCCCGACATCATCCCGTACGCCGCCGCCAAGGCCGGGCTCAATGCCATGACCGAAGCGCTGGCGAAGGCGTTCGGACCGTCGGTGCGGGTCAACACGCTGATGGCCGGCCCGTTCCTGACCGACGTGAGTAAGGCCTGGAACCTCGAGGCGGCCCAGGGCAAGCCATTCGGACACCTGGCGCTGCAGCGCGCCGGAGACCCGGCCGAAATCGTCGGCGCCGCACTGTTTCTAGCGTCCGACGCCTCCAGTTTCACCACCGGTTCGATCCTGCGCGCCGACGGCGGACTCCCCTGACGTGGCGGGTCGCCACCAACGAACGAGTAGGAGCATTCGATGTCTTGGGACTTCTCCACCGAACCCGAATTTCAGCAGAAGCTCGACTGGATCCGCGACTTCGTCCACCAAGAGGTGGAACCCCTCGAGGTGCTGTTCCCGGGCTGCGAGTTCCTGCCGCTGAACGACGAGCGCCGCCGCATCGTCGATCCGCTCAAGCAGCAGGTTCGCGACCAAGGGTTGTGGGCACCGCATCTGGGCCCCGAACTGGGCGGCCAGGGTTTCGGCGCGGTCAAGCTGACGTTGATCAACGAAATCCTGGGCCGCAGCCCGTGGGCGCCGATCGTGTTCGGAACACAGGCGCCCGACACCGGTAACGCCGAGATCATCGCCCGCTTCGGAACGCAGGAACAGAAGGACCGATATCTGGCCGGGCTGCTGTCGGGGGAGATCTTCTCCTGCTTTTCGATGACGGAGCCGCAGGGCGGCGCCGATCCGCGGGTCTTCCGGACGCGCGCCTTCCGCGATGGCTCAGAACAAGACGGAGACTGGGTGATCACCGGACGAAAGTACTTCTCCTCCAACGCCTCCGTCGCCTCGTTCTTCATCGTCGTCGCGATCACCGACCCGGACGTGCCGGTCCACCGCGGCGCCTCGACATTCCTGGTGCCCGCCGGAACCGAAGGCCTGACCATCGAGGCCACCCATCACCTGGTCGGCGCGCTGCCGCACGAGCCCGGGCATTCCCTGGTGAACTACGAGGGAGTCCGGGTGCCGTCGGACGCGCTGCTGGGCGAACCCGGCCAGGGCTTCATGATTCTGCAGACCCGGCTGGCCGGGGGGCGCCTGCATCACGCGATGCGGTCGATCGGGGTGGCCCAACGCGCGGTGGAGATGATGGCGCGGCGCGCGAAAAGTCGTTTCACTCAAGGTAGTTCACTGGCCGACAAGCAACTGGTGCAGGCGTTCATCGCCGACTCCTACACCGAGCTGATGCCGTTCCGGCTGGCGGTGCTGCACGCCGCGTGGCTGATCGACACCGCCGGGGAGTATGCGGCCCGCGCCGAGATCGGCGCCTGCAAGATCCTGGCGTCGCAGGTGCTCAAATCGATTGGGCTGCGAGCGATCCAGGTGCACGGCGCGCTGGGCACCACCGACCAGCTGCCGCTGGTCAACGTGCTGCTCGGCGGGGTCGCGCTCGGCCTGGCCGACGGACCGACCGAAGCCCACAAGGTCAACCTGGCCCGGCTGCTGCTCAAACACCACGAGGCCGAGGACGCCGAGTGGCCCAGTGAACTGCTGGATATCCGCCGGGAGGCCGCGCGCACCAAGTACGGCGGCCTCGTCGACCGGGTTCCGGCGCTGCCCGATTCGCCGTGAGCAGCAGGGTGACCGCGGCGGTCGAGCGGGCGCTCGACGACCGCCAGCGGGAGGCTACCGAAGAGGTCGAGCGCATCCTGGCCGCCGCGGTCCGCGTCATGGAACGGGTCGCGCCCGAACCGCCGCGGGTGAGCGACATCGTCGCCGAGGCCGGCTCGTCGAACAAGGCCTTCTATCGCTATTTCGCCGGCAAGGACGACCTCATCCTGGCCGTCATGGAACGCGGCGTGGGCATCGTCGTGTCCTACCTCGAGCACCAGATGGCCAAGGAGACACAGCCGCGCGAGCAGGTCGCGCGCTGGATCGAGGGCACGCTGGCGCAGGTCGCCGATCCGCACCTGATCAGCATGAGCCGCGCGGCCGCCGGCCAGCTGTCGGCCGGCGCCAATTGGCGGGCGGCGGATCAGGACATGATGCGGCCGTTGCGCGATCTCCTCGTCGAACCCGTTGCGGCGCTGGGCAGCAGCGACGTCGAGCGCGACGTCGAGGCCGTGTTCGGTTGCACCGCGGCGACCATGCGCCGGTACCTGGGGTCGGCCGACCGGCCCGGGCCCGACGACATCGCACACCTGGTGGAATTCTGCTTACGCGGTCTGGGGGTCAGTTGATGCGCGCGGTCGTCTGCCGTTCCTATGGCGAGCCCGAAGACCTCGTCCTCGAGGATGTCGACGAGCCGGTTCCGGCCCCCGGGCAGCTACTGGTCCGGGTACACGCCGCCGCGGTCAATTTTCCCGACGTGCTGTTCATCGCCGGCAAATACCAGGTCAAGATCCCGCCGCCGTTCATACCGGGCAACGAGATCGCCGGCGAAGTGATCACCGCCGGCGCCGGCGCGCCATTCGAACCGGGGCAGCGAGTGTCCGGAACCACCTTCGGGGCGTTCGCCGAACGGGCGCTGCTCGACGCCGGCCAGGCGGCGCTCATGCCCGACGACGCCGACTTCGGGTCGGCCGCGGCCTTCGGCGTGACCTATCGCACCGCATATCACGCGCTGCGTTCGACTGCGGCAGTGGCAGAAGGGGATTGGGTCGTCGTGCTCGGCGCCGCGGGCGGCGTGGGGCTGGCCGCCGTCGATTTGGCCGTCGCCATGAAGGCCCGGGTGCTCGCCGCGGCTTCGAGCGCCGAAAAGCTCGACCTGTGCCGGGAGCGCGGCGCCGAGGCGACCGTCGATTACGACCGGGAGGACTTGAAGTCCCGCATCCGCGAGCTCACCGGCGACGCCGCCCGGGTGGTCATCGACCCCGTCGGCGGGCCCTATGCGGAGCCCGCGCTGCGGGGGCTGGCGCGCGGCGGCACCTTCGTCACGCTGGGCTACGCGGCGGGCGCGATACCGGCCATCCCGCTCAATCTCGTTCTGCTCAAGGACATCAGCGTGCGCGGCATGGAGATCCGCACCTTCATGACCGACCACCCCGACGAAGCCGCCCGCGACATGCGGGAGCTGTCGGAGATGTTCGCCGCCGGCACGATCCGGCCGTACATCGGCGCGCGGTTCCCCTTGGCCGAAACCGCCGCCGCGTTGCGGCACGTGGCCGACCGGAAAGTCCTGGGCAAGGTCGTCATCGACGTCACGGGGTGACGATGTTGAAACTCGGGTCCGGTTGGTCCAGCACGCCCAGGAACACACGCAGCGCGTCCTGGTCACCGGATACCTGGAGTCCCGGCGAGGCGAAGTCACCCACCGCCGCCATCAGCAGCCGAGACTTGCTGTCCACCTTGACCGTGACGGTTGCCGTCGCGGGTTCGGCCGCCGCATTGCGGTATACCAGCACCCCGTTGCGCAAAGTGAGCCGGTAGTTGGCGGCCAGATCGGCGAAGGCGAGGTCGATGGCGAGGTCGAGATCCCAGCTGCGCGGTCCGTCGATCCGAATGGCGAGGCTGTCGAAGATCTGCTCGGGGGTCAGCTGAGAAAGCATGGTGGGCGAGGTAGCCGTCGTAGCGGTGCCGAAGTTCCCGTCGCGCAATTCGGTTGCGCCACTGAGGAAGAAGTTGCGCCAGGTCGCGTTCTCGGCGCCGTAGGCCAGCTGCTCGAGCGTCTCGGCGTACAGCGCACGTGCGCCGGCATGTCCGCCGTCGGTGAAGATGGCGTGATCCAGCAGCGTTGCCGCCCAACGGAAGTCCCCGGAATCGAACGCCGTTCGGGCTAGCCCGACCACCCGGTCGATTCCGCCCATCGCCTCGACGTAGCGCGGCGCGAGGGCCTCCGGCGGATGCGGCCACAACCTGGCCGGATTGCCGTCGAACCAGCCCATGTAGCGCTGGTAGATGGCCTTCACGTTGTGGCTCACCGAGCCGTAGTACCCGTGGGTGTGCCAGGCGCGCTCGAGCGCCGGCGGCATCTGGAACATCTCGGCGATCTCGACCCCGGTGTAGCCCCGGTTGAGCAGTCGCAGCGTCTGGTCGTGCAGGTAGGCATACATGTCGCGCTGCAGCGACAGGAACTCGACGATGCTCTCCCGTCCCCACGTCGGCCAGTGGTGGGAAGCGAACACCACGTCGGCGCGGTCAGCGAAGGTGTCGATCGCCTCGGTGAGATAGCCGGACCAGGCGTGCGGGTCGCGCACCAGTGCGCCGCGCAGGGTCAGCAGGTTGTGCAGGTTGTGCGTGGCGTTCTCGGCCATGCACAACGCGCGGAAACGCGGAAAGTAGAAATGCATTTCGGCGGGCGCCTCGGTGCCGGGCGCCATCTGGAACTCGATCTCCACGCCGTCGATGGTGTGCGTCTCGCCGGTCTCGCGGACGTCGATGGTGGGGACGATGATCGCCACCTCGCCGGTGGACGGCGCCTGGCCGAGCCCGCAACCGACCTGGTCCTTCGGCCCGCGGGGCAGCAGGGTGCCGTACATATAGGTCGCCCGCCGCGTCATGGCCGGCCCGGCGTAGACGTTCTCCTGCACCGCGTGCTCGACGAAGCCTTCCGGCGCCAGCACGGCCACCGCGCCGGCGTCCACGTCCGCCTGCGAGGTGACGCCCAGCACGCCGCCGAAGTGGTCGACATGGCTGTGGGTGTAGATGACCGCGACGACGGGGCGCTCGCCGCCGCGGTGCGCGCGGTACAGCGCCAGTGCGGCCGCCGCGACCTCCGTGGACACCAGCGGATCGATGACGATGACGCCGGTGTCGGCCTCGACGAACGTGACGTTGGAGATGTCGAAGCCACGGACCTGGTAGATGCCCGGAACCACTTCGTAGAGGCCTTGTTTGGCGGCCAGAGTCGACTGGCGCCACAGGCTGGGGTGCACCGACGTCGGCGCCGGACCGCCGAGGAAGGAGTAGGCATCGTTGTCCCAGACCACGCGTCCGTCGGCCGCCTTGATGACGCACGGGGACAGGGCGGCGATGAACCCGCGATCGGCGTCGCGAAAATCGGTGTCGTCTTGGAATGGCAGCGGGTGCGCGCGATGCGCCGCCTCGATTACTGCGGTAGGGGGTTTGTGCTCCACTGCCAATACATTGCCATTGATGCGCCATTCCGCGTAGCGGCCCAAAGGCATCCTGTCTACGAACTAATGAACACAGAAACAATTTCTTCCGGCCCTGGATCTGGGTCCCGTTCACCCTCATACTGCCCAGACGGCCCTCAATGCCGAGGGCCGCAACTTTCGGGCAAAGGAGCACACGTGAAGCGTGGAGTGATGGTCGCGGTGGCTGGAGCGGCGATTCTGGCCGCCGGAATTTCCGGATGTTCGAGCAATAAGTCGAGTTCGGGCGGGTCGGGCACCAGCAGCGCCGTAAACACCTCGGCGGGCGCTGCCAGTGGAACCAAGGTCCTCATCGACGGCAAGGACCAGAACGTGAGCGGCTCGGTCGTGTGCACGACCGCCGGCGGCAACGTCAACATCGCGATCGGTGGCGCAGCGACCGGAATCGCCGCCGTGCTCACCGACGCCAGCCCGCCCCAGGTGAAGTCGGTTGGCCTGGGCAACGTCAACGGCGTGACGCTCGGCTACACCTCCGGAACCGGCCAGGGCAACGCGTCCGCCGAGAAGAACGGCAACAGCTACAAGATCACCGGGACCGCCACCGGGGTCGACATGGCCAACCCGACGCAACCGGTGAACAAGCCGTTCGAAATCGACGTCAATTGCTCTAGCTAGCTGAGGGCGCGGGCGGTTGCCACCCGTTGAGTGGCAACCGCACCGTGAACTCGGTATGGCCGGGTGAGCTGTCCACAGTGATCGTCCCGTTGTGCGCCTTGACCACCGCGGAGACGATCGCCAAACCCAGACCGGTGCTGCCGCCCTTGCGGGAACGCGAGGTATCACCGCGGGCGAACCGCTCGAACACCTCTGATTGCAGCGCCGCCGGGATGCCCGGGCCGTTGTCGACAACCTGTAGCAGCACGGTGTGTTCCGGCTCGGTGCTCAATCGCGTGGTCACGACCGTGCCCGGCCCGGTGTGCAGGCGGGCGTTGGCGAGCAGGTTGGTCAGCACCTGATGTAGCCGGGCCGCATCACCGGTGACGATCACGGGTTCCTCCGGCAGGTCGAGCTCCCACTGATGGTCGGGTCCGGCGACGTGCGCGTCGTTGACCGCATCGACCGCCGCCCGCGACAAATCGACGGGTTCGCGTTCCAGCGGCCGGCCGGAGTCCAGCCGGGCGAGCAGCAGCAGGTCTTCGACCAGGCGCGTCATCCGTTCCGTCTCGGAGGCCACCCGGCTCATCGCGTGCGCGATGGCTTCGCGGTCCCCACCCTCCCGGTCCATGCGTTGCGTGAGTTCGGTGTAGCCGCGGATCGCGGCCAGGGGCGTGCGCAGTTCGTGGCTGGCGTCGGCCACGAACTGACGGACGCGGGTCTCGCTGGCCTGCCGGGCCGACAGCGCGGACGCGATGTGGTCGAGCATCCGGTTGAGGGCCGACCCCAGTTGGCCCACCTCGGTGGAGGGGTTGGCGTCGGATTCTCGCACCCGGACCGGCAGCTCGACCTCACCGCGATCCAGCGGCAAGTCGGCCACCCTGCTCGCGGTCTGCGCGACGCGGCGCAGCGGTGCCAGCGCCCGCCGGATGATGACGACGCCGGCGATCGTCGCCGCCGCCAGCGCGATCACGGTGACGATCCCGAAGATGATCAGCATCCGGATCAGGGTGGCGTCGATGTTGGACATCGACAGGCCGGTCACGATGGTGTCGCTCCCGTTCCGGCTCGGGGCCGCGACAACCCGGTAACGGCCGAGGCCGTCCAGGTTCAGGGTGACCGGCGCGCGGCTGGCGGCGATCTGTTCGAGTTGGGTCTGGGCGGCCGGGGTCAGCGCGGCGCGGGTACCACTGCTGGTCAGGTAGCCGGCGTCAACGGTTTTGCCGTGGTTGACGACCGCGGCCACCATGCCCGCCGGCTGACCTGGCGCGTCCAGGAATCGCGGGCCGGGGCCCGGCCGCGGATAGTGAGAGTGCTCGTGGTGCCATCCCGGGCGGTTCGGTTCGTGGTACATCAGTGCCGAGCGGAAAGACGTGCCGGCGAGTTGCCCGTCGAGCTGCTTCACCAGGTGGTGGTTCAGCGCCAGTTCGGTCGCCGCGGTAATGCCGATGCACACGATGGCCAGGACGACGATCTGCCCGACGAGTAAGCGCAGGCGCAGGGACCAGGCCCGCCGTGGGTCAGCGAGCCGGCTTGAGGACATAACCCGCGCCACGCAGCGTGTGGATCATGGGGTCGCGACCGTTGTCGATCTTCTTGCGCAGATAGGAGATGTAGAGCTCCACGATGTTGGACCGCCCGCCGAAGTCATAACTCCAGACCCGGTCGAGAATCTGGGCCTTGCTCAGCACGCGCTTGGAATTGCGCATCATGAAGCGGAGCAACTCGAACTCGGTGGAGGTCAACGCGATCGGCTCGCCGGCCCGGGTCACCTCGTGACTGTCCTCGTCGAGCACCAGGTCGCCGACCACCAGCTGCGCGCCGCTATCCACCGTCGTGACTCCGGTGCGCCGAAGCAGCGCCCGCAGGCGCAGCACCACCTCTTCGATGCTGAAGGGCTTGGTGACATAGTCGTCGCCGCCGGCGGTCAGCCCGGCGATGCGGTCTTCCACCGCATCCTTGGCCGTCAGCAGGAGCACCGGCAGCTGCGGGGTCTCTTCACGCAGCTTGTGCAAGACGTCGAGCCCGCTCATGTCGGGCAGCATCACGTCGAGGACGACCACGTCGGGGCGCTGGGCGCGCGCGGCGGCGATGGCGGATGCCCCGTCGCCCGCGGTGGCGATATTCCAGCCCTCGTACCGCAGCGCCATCGACACCATTTCGGCCAGGACGGACTCGTCGTCCACCACCAATACGTTGATCGGATTGCCGTCGGCGCGACACATTACAACCCGTTCGACGGAGGCTCGGGGCTGTGTCACAGCTTCCAGTATGCGCACCGTGCTGAGCCGCCGCTATGGCCTACCTTTGCGTGAACTGTGAACGGGATCGCGCGACTGCCGAGCAGTCGCGCGATCCCGTTTCCCGGCGAAGTGGCTAGTACCAATAGCGCCGGCCGGCGACTGGACGGCCGATAGAGCCCATAATCCACAACACAGCGCCGATAACGAGCACGACGACGCCGATCTCCCACAGCAATGGGACGCTAAATACAAATCCGAGAATAAGCAGAACTACGCCCAAGACAATCATGACGACTCCTTTAGGTGAGGGGCAGCAGGACACCAGGCATTGAACTGGGCTGCGGAACATGGCAGTCCTTGACTTTCGGGTTGACGCCCCCGTAATTCAAAGGCCCTGCGATGACGGTCAACGCGATGTTTCCCGCCGTGACACAGCTGGTTGAGTCACCCTTGAAGTAATCGCGTTGCCACGCCGCGAACACCCCGATGAGCAGCCATACCAGGGCGATCGTGCCAATGATTCCGCTGCCACGCATGGTGACCTCCAATGTGGTCGAGAAAAATTTCTCGTGGACGATAGTTACCCATTTGACTTGTGCCTAAACATACGCAGGATGAATTCGGCAGTGCCCCAGCGGAGCCCGGCGGGTCGGGCGAGGTGGTGCTTACGCCCTAACCGCGCCGCTGCGCCGACACGTACAGCGTCGGCGGCATCACAGCCCCCGCGTCCGGCGGGAGGCTGCGACCGTAACGAGCCATCAACTCGGAGAACGTCGCCGTGGCGACGTCCCAGCCGTGCTCCCGCAACCAACCGTCGACGGGGGTGCGCTCTTCGGGATACCAAAGATCGTCGAAGTCGGTGATCTCCGCATCGACCAACTTCGCGGCCGCGGCCCGCATGCGCTGCATATCCTCGCGCTGGCGCCGGACGAGCTCGGGATCGGTGAATCCCGCGCCCGGAACGTTCGAAGCCAGCCAGCTCCCGTCCGCGCTGAGCGAATGGATGCGCTCGAACAACAAGTCCTGGGCCTGCGCCGGCAGGTAACGCACCAAACCCTCGGCCGACCAGGCGGCCGGCCTGGATGCGTCGAATCCGGCTTCCTGCAACGCCTTCGGCCAATCTTGCCGCAGATCGATCGGGACGTTCACCAGTCGCGCCTTGGGCTGCGCGCCGTGCTCGCGCAGCGTGTCGGACTTGAAGTCCAGGACCTTGGGCTGGTCCAGCTCGTAGACGACCGTGCCGTCGGGCCATGGCAGCCGCCAGGTGCGGGCGTCCAGGCCGGCGGCCAGGATCACCACCTGCCGAACGCCGGAGTCGGCCGCGCCCAGGAAGAACTCGTCGAAAAACGCTGTCCGCGTGGCCATGAAGTCGATCATCACCTGAATGCGGGCGCGCACGTCGGGCTCGAGCTCCACCGCCTTGGCCAGCAGCTTGGGATCGGCGTAGATGCTCCACATCCCCTCACCCGCCGCGTCGACGAACACGCGCGCGAACGGGTCGTCGATGAGCGGGTTGTCGCTCTCGGTCTCGGCGGCCCGCGCCGCCGCGACACCCAGTGCGGTGGCTCCCACGCTTTGGGTGATGTCCCAGGAATCGTTGTCGGTACGCGGCATCGCCAGTTCCCTTCCAGGCGCCAGAGTCAGTTGGTTCCGCACACTATTGTTCCAGCCTCCGCCGCCCAGAGCCCCGTCCCCGCGGTGGCCTACGCTTTTTCCCAGACGGCACACAGGCTTGCAGAGGAGCGCTGGCATGACGCGTACGCCGCACGAAGGGTTCGCCCAGATCGGTGACCACTGAACGTGGATGGCGTGAATCTCGAGGCCGTCGCTGCCTGGATGTCCGAGCGGGGACTCGGCGGGGGCCCGCTCAAGGACGTTTCCGCCGTCACCGGTGGAACCCAGAACATCATGCTCCGGTTCACCAGGGCCGGCCGGACTTACGTGCTGCGGCGCGGGCCGCGGCACCTGCGTCCCCGGAGCAACAGCGTCATCCTGCGGGAAACGAAAGTCCTTGCCGCGCTGGCCGGCTCCGACGTCCCGCACCCGCACCTGATCGCCGCGTGCGAGGACCCGGCCGTGCTGGGCGACGCCGTCTTCTACCTGATGGACCCGGTCGACGGGTTCAACGCCGGCGAGGGGCTGCCGCCGTTGCATGCGGGCGATCCCAGCGTGCGGCACGGCATGGGGCTGTCGATGGCCGACGCGCTGGCCAAGCTGGGCGCCGTCGACCACGTCGCGGTCGGTCTCGCCGATTTCGGCAAGCCGGAGGGGTTCCTGGAACGCCAGGTGCCGCGCTGGCTTTCCGAGCTCGATTCCTACAGCGAGTACGACGGCTACCCCGGGCCGGATATCCCGGGGATCGAGGAGGTGTCGGCCTGGCTGGAGCGCCGGCGGCCGGCGACCTGGACGCCCGGGATCATGCACGGTGACTATCACGCCGCCAATGTGATGTTTTCCCCCACGGGCCCGGACGTGGTCGCGATCGTCGACTGGGAGATGTGCACGATCGGTGACCCCCTGTTGGACCTGGGCTGGCTGCTGGCCACGTGGCGCCAGCCCGACGGATCCAGCGTGTTCAGCCATGCCCTGGGCGGGCAGGACGGGCTGGCGAGCACCGACGAGCTCTTCCAGCGTTACGCCGCCAACACCACCCGCGACCTGTCGCACATCACGTGGTACACCGTGCTGGCCTGCTTCAAGCTGGGCATCGTGATCGAGGGGACGCTCGCCCGGGCCTGCGCGGGCAAGGCCGAGAAAGCGGTCGGCGACCAGTTGCACGCGGCCACGGTGCACCTGTTCGAGCGGGCGCTGACGTTGATCGACAGCAAGTGCTGATCGGTAGCATCCCCATTCGCGCCGCCCTATCCGGAAGACCACCGAAGCGGGCCGGCAGAAATACCGAACCCCGGCGTCACCGGTGCACGCGGCCGCGGGCCGCGTGTCGCTGCGCCGCACGGGCATGCGAGTCGTCGCCGTCGTCGACGCTGCGGTGGTCGAGGTCGGCGATCGCGTCGGCGTGGCCGTAGAGCACCAACACGTCGCCGCACGCAAGCCGGTTGCCCTGGGACGGATGCGCCACAGAGTCGTGGTCATTGCGGTTGATCCGGAGCACCAGCAAGCCCTCGTCCGGCAACCGGAGTTCCTCGAGCGTGCGTCCGGTCACCCAGTCGTTCGCGGCGATCGCCAACTCGCTGACCACGTATCCGTCCCCGAGCCCGGCCAGCACCGTCGAGTCGCGGCCCGCCAAGTCGGTCCAGCGGCGCAGCGCCCGGCCGATCAGCGCGGTCAACCAGCGGTTCACGAGGGGGCTGCGCGAGAGCAACACCAGCAGGATCAGTCCCGCGGCCAGCTCGATGACCCGCATCCAGGAGGCCCCCGTGGCGCCGCCCCGGAAGCCGAGGATCAGTGAACTCGCGGCCGCGACGAAGCCGATGTTGCCGACCAGCATCAGCGTCATCACCACTCGGCGGCGCAGCGGATGCGACACCACGACCTCGGACTCGGTGGTGGTGAAGCCGGCACCGGTGAACGCCGACCGGGCCTGGAACCGCGCGGACTCCCCGGACATCCCGAGGCGGCGAGCACGACGGTGGCGACTCTGG
This sequence comes from uncultured Actinomycetota bacterium, assembly GCA_963732835.1. GTDB lineage: Bacteria > Actinomycetota > Actinomycetes > Mycobacteriales > Mycobacteriaceae > Mycobacterium. The sequence continues at coordinate 318,635 of CAVTBA010000012.1, read as the reverse complement.
TGACGAGCAGCGACACGGCCAGCACTGCGAGCAGTGAGGCGATGGCGTACATGCCCGAAGCTTGCCCTGACGAGCAACGGGGTAAACACAGCGCGTGCCCCGCCGGGCCGAATGTCGGCGTGACGCACGCCCGTTCGCGGCCTCGCTGAGCACGGCCTGATACCTCTGCTCGGCCACGCGCAGCTCCCTCATCTACGGGAGCGTCAAGGATCAACCGAAGTAACTGTCAACCATCAGCCGACGTCATGCATCGATATGGCGCGCCCGAAGGGATTCGAACCCCTAACCTTCTGATCCGTAGTCAGATGCTCTATCCGTTGAGCTACGGGCGCCGGTGTTCAGTTGTGTTGCATTGGTTCCCGCTAAAGGACACAGCGGAGGCGAGAGGATTTGAACCTCCGGTCCCCTTTGAGGGGGACAACTCATTAGCAGTGAGCCCCATTCGGCCGCTCTGGCACGCCTCCCTTGGACTGTTTGAGGGTACCCGACCCCTTTCCGGTCTCGCGGAACCGGCCATAGCGTACACATCCGCGACATAAACTGTCGAAGTGACCGCCCGCCTGCGTCCCGAACTGGCCGGACTGCCAGTCTATGTGCCCGGCAAGAACGTGCCGGGCTCCATCAAACTGGCCAGCAACGAGACCGTGTACGGCCCGCTGCCCAGCGTGCATGCGGCGATCGAGCGTGCCGTTGCCGTCGTCAACCGCTACCCGGACAACGCGAGCGTCGACCTCAAGGCGGCATTGGCCATGCACCTGGGTTCCGACGTCGCCCCCGAGCACATCGCAGTCGGTAGCGGTTCGGTCACCTTGTGCCAGCAGCTGGTGCAAATCACCTCCGCGGCCGGCGACGAGGTGATGATGGGCTGGCGCAGCTTCGAGTGCTACCTGCCCATCGTCCAGGTGTCCGGTGCGACCCCGGTCAAAGTGCCGCTGAGCGACCACACGCACGACCTCGACGCCATGCTCGCCGCGATCACCGACCGCACCCGGCTGATCTTCGTCTGCAACCCGAACAATCCGACGTCGACGGTGGTCGACCCGGACGCCCTGGCCCGTTTCGTCGAGGCGGTGCCGCCGCACATCCTGATCGCCATCGACGAGGCCTACGTCGAATACATCCGCGACGGCATGCTGCCCAACAGCTTGGAACTGGCCCTATCCCGCAGCAACGTCGTTGTGCTGCGGACCTTTTCGAAGGCCTACGGGCTCGCGGGCCTGCGCGTCGGTTACGCGGTCGGTCACCCCGACCTGATCACCGCGCTGGACAAGGTCGTCATGCCGTTCGCCGTGACGAACGTCGCCCAGGCGGCCGCCATCGCGTCGCTCGAGGCGTCCTCCGAACTGATGGCCCGCACGGACGCGCTGGTCGCCGAGCGCAACCGCGTCAGCGCCGAGCTACGCGACGCCGGGTTCACCCTGCCGCCGTCGCAGGCCAACTTCGTTTGGCTGGCCCTGGGTCCGCGTACCACGGACTTCACCGAGCAGGCCGCCAACGCGCGGCTGGTGGTGCGGCCGTTCGCAGGCGAGGGGGTGCGCGTCACCATCGGTGCGGTGGAGGAGAATGACGCACTGTTGCACTTCGCCCGCGACTGGATTTCCCGCACCGAACCGTAAGGAGCAGTCCATTGGACTTGGCGCGCAAACTGTTCACCGAGTTCAAGCGGCGCGGCGGCGACATCCCCGACACCGAGCTCGACGACTTCTGGGCCACCCTTGAGCCGGCGACCATCGAGGGGATGCTGGGCGAGTGGAAGGGCGGCGAGTTCCGCACCGGGCACAGGATGAACGGCCAGCTGGAGAAGGCCGGCTGGTTCGGCAAGACCTTCTCTTCGGCCCGCGACGTGCAGCCGCTCGTTTGCCTCGACGCCGACGGCGACAAGTTCTCCAACGTCGAGATGGGCAAGGGCGAGGCCAGCCTGTGGCTCGAAGAGTTCCGCGGGGAGGTCACCGCGACGATGGTCTACGACGGCCAGCCGGTGCACGACCATTTCAAGAAGATCGACGACGACGCCGTGATGGGGATCATGAACGGCAAGGGCGTCCGGGACAACGGCCGGTATTACTACTTCTACCTCGAGCGGGTGTAGCGACTCAGCGGGCCGGGTTGCGGCCGGTGAACGCGACCAACTGCTCGAGCGCGCCGGCGTCCTCGGGCACGTCGACGGGGTCGTCGAACCCGGCGCCGCCCCTGAACTCCGGCCTAATGATGTGGCGCGCCAGCCCCAACACGTACTCGGAGAGCGGCTCGGGCGCGTTGGGTTCGTGTCCCACCGCGGCGGCGTAATCCCAAGCGTGAACCAGGAATTCGATCGACAGGACGGCGCACGCGTCCTTCGCGGGCATCTCGCCCTTGCCGAACGGCACGGACCCGTCGAGGCCGCGGCGATGCCAGGCGTCCAGCGCGGGCCGGGCCGCCGCAACCACCTGGCGTTCCACCGAATCGCCGTCGCCGCGCTCGGGAATCTCCGCGCCCACCATGCCGCCCAGCGCCGTGATCGAGCCCAGCAGATGATCGGTCAGCTGCGCCACGTCGAACTCCGTGCACGGCGTCTGCCGGGACAGATCGTCGGTCGCGATGGTGTGCAGCACGCGCTGCAACACCCCGAGCGTGTCCTCGGCGCTGTGCAGTTCGTCGGTGGGCGGCGAATGTGGGCCGGGCCGCAAATCGGGAGCCATATTTGCCACGCTACGGTCTCGATATGGCGCACGCATACGAATCCGTCACGGTGGAAACCAAAGATCACGTCGCGCAGGTGACGCTGATCGGGCCGGGCAAGGGCAACGCGATGGGCCCGGCGTTCTGGTCGGAGATGCCGGAGCTGTTCGCGGCGCTCGACGCCGACCGCGACGTGCGGGCCATCGTCATCACCGGCTCCGGCAGGAACTTCAGCTACGGCCTGGACGTGCCGGCGATGGGCGGCTCGTTCACCCCGCTGCTGTCCGGCGACGCGCTCGCCCGACCCCGCGCGGACTTCCACGCCGAGATCAAACGCATGCAGAACGCCATCACCGCGGTCGCCGACTGCCGCACCCCCACCATCGCGTCGGTGCACGGCTGGTGCATCGGCGGCGGCGTCGACCTGATCTCCGCGGTCGACATCCGCTACGCCAGCGCTGACGCCAAATTCTCGGTGCGTGAGGTCAAGCTGGCCATCGTCGCCGACGTCGGCAGCCTTGCCCGCCTGCCGCTGATCCTGGGCGACGGACACCTGCGCGAACTGGCGCTGACCGGCAAAGACATCGACGCGGCCCGGGCCGAGAAGATCGGTCTGGTCAACGACGTGTACGACGACGCCGAGGCCACGCTGGCGGCCGCGCACGCCACCGCAACCGAGATCGCCGCCAACCCGCCGCTGACCGTCCACGGCGTCAAGGACGTCCTCGACCAGCAGCGCGTCGCGGCGGTATCGGAGAGCCTGCGCTACGTCGCCGCCTGGAACGCCGCCTTCCTGCCGTCCAGGGACCTGACCGAGGGCATCGCGGCGACGTTCGAGAAGCGCCCGCCGCGGTTCACCGGGGAGTGATCCGGCGCCACGTACCCTCGCTGAGGTGACGACACCAGCCGGCGACGATGCAGAGCGCAGCGATGGGGTGGGGGCACCACCCGCTTGCGGGGGAGAGCGGCGCTAGTGACACCAGACGGCAGAATCCGCGTTCCGGCTGACCTGGACGCCGTGACGGCGATCGGCGACGAAGACCACTCCGAGATCGACAGCGCCGCCGTCGACCGAATCTGGGCGGAAGCCCGGCACTGGTACCAGGGCGGCTTTCACCCCGCCATCCAGCTGTGCATCCGCAGGCACGGGCGCGTCGTGCTCAACCGCGCGATCGGCCACGGCTGGGGCAATGCCCCGAGCGACCCGCCCGACGCCGAGAAGATCCCCGTCACGCCCGACACTCCGTTCTGCGTGTACTCCGCGGCCAAGGGCGTCGCGGCGACCGTGGTGCACATGCTCGTCGAGCGCGGGGTCTTCTCGCTCGACGACCGCGTCTGCGACTACATCCCCACCTTCACCAGTCACGGCAAGCACCGGATCACCATCCGGCACGTGATGACCCACAGCGCCGGGCTGCCCTTCCCGACCGGGGCCAAGCCGGACGTCAAACGCGCCGACGACCACGAGTACGCGCAGCAGAAGCTCGGCGAGCTGCGACCGCTCTACCGGCCCGGGCTGGTGCACATCTACCACGCGCTGACCTGGGGCCCGCTGGTCCGCGAACTTGTTTACGCGGCCACCGGCAAGGAGATTCGCGAAATACTGGCCACCGAGATCCTCGACCCGCTCGGCTTCCGGTGGACCAACTTCGGTGTCGCCAAAGAGGATGTGCCCCTGGTCGCGCCCAGCCACGCGACGGGGCGTCCGTTGCCGCCGGTGGTCGCCCAGATCTTCCGCAAGGCGATCGGCGGAACCGTGCACGAAATGATCCCGATCACCAACACCCCGTTGTTTCTCACCACCATCATCCCGTCCTCCAACACGATTTCGACCGCACACGAGATGTCCCGGTTCGCCGAAATCTGGCGTCGCGGTGGGAATCTGGACGGCGTGCGGGTGGTGAGCCCGGAGACCATGTACGGCGCGATCAAGCAATGCCGGCGATTGCGACCGGATTTCGCGGTGGGGCTGCGGCCGGCCCGGTGGGGCACCGGCTTCATCCTCGGAACGGATCGGTGGGGGCCGTTCGGGCGCAACGCGCCCAACGCTTTCGGCAATCTCGGCCTGGTCAACATCGCGATGTGGGCCGACCCCGCGCGGGGTCTGGCGGCCGGTGTGATCAGCAGCGGCAAACCCGGGCGCGATCCGGAAGCCAAGCGCTACACCGCCCTGATGGACACGATCGCGGCCGAGATCCCCACCGATTGACACCCGCACGGTGGGCATCCGACAAGGCGCACGCGTGGTTCGCCGACAACAAGGTCGACGGCAACGAGCTGGGCTGGCGCATGGAAGTCGAACACGACGGCGAATGGCACTTCTTCGACGACAGCGAAGGCGATCGCGGCTACTAGCGTTTGCGGCCCGAGCACGCCGGGCACGTCGCTGGTGCGCACCGACGAGCGGACCACACCGGCGGTGGCGGAGGCGGTGGCGGAGGGATTTGAACCCCCGGACGGTGTTAGCCGTCTCTCGCTTTCAAGGCGAGTGCATTAGGCCGCTCTGCCACGCCACCGCCCATAAGGGTAACGGGGCGCCCGTCGCCGTCGGGCCGCCCTAGTAGCGTGGCCACCATGCGCGCCATCGTCGCCGAATCCTCCGACCAGCTTTCCTGGCAAGACGTGCCGGACGCGTCCGCCGGGCCCGGCGAGGTGCTGATCAAGGTCGCCGCGGCCGGCGTGAACCGCGCCGACGTGCTGCAGGCGGCCGGTAATTATCCGCCCCCGACCGGAGCGAGCGACATCATCGGCATGGAGGTGTCCGGCGTCGTCGCCGAAACCGGTTCGGGAGTGACGGATTGGTCAGTCGGACAACAGGTTTGCGCGCTGCTGGCCGGCGGCGGATACGCCGAGCGTGTCGCCGTTCCCGCCGGTCAGGTGATGCCGATTCCCTCTCGTGTCGACCTCATCGACGCGGCCGGGCTGCCGGAGGTGGCCTGCACGGTGTGGTCCAACCTGGTGCTGACCGCCCACCTGGGCAAGGGCCAGCTGCTGCTGGTGCACGGCGGCGCCAGCGGCATCGGAACCCACGCGATCCAGGTCGCGCGGGCGCTGGGGGCGCGGGTGGCCGTGACGGCCGGGTCGGCGGAGAAGCTGACGTTCTGCCGCGAGCTGGGCGCCGAGATCACCATCAACTACCGCGACGACGATTTCGTCGCGCGGCTGCAGGAAAGCGGCGGCGCCGACGTGATCCTCGACATCATGGGCGCGGCCTACCTGGACCGCAATATCGACGCCCTGGCCACCGACGGGCAGCTGGTCATCATCGGCATGCAGGGCGGCATCAAGGGCGAGCTCAACATCGGCAAGTTGCTCGGCAAGCGCGCGCGCGTCATCGGCACCACGCTGAGGGCCCGGCCGGTCACCGGGCCGAACAGCAAGAGCGAGATCGTGCAGGCGGTGACGGCCTCGGTGTGGCCGATGATCGCCGAGGGCCGCGTCCGGCCGATCATCGGCGCCCGCATGCCCATCCAGCAGGCCGGTGAGGCACATCGACAGCTGACGTCGAGCAAGGTGACCGGAAAGATCGTGCTGACGGTGTAACGGCTCAGCCCAGGGACGCCAGCGCGCGCACCAACTGGTCGACCTCGGCCGTCGTGGAGTAATGCGCCAGCCCGACGGTCACCGCGCCGCCGACGTCGTTGACGCCCAGCACGTCGAGTGCGCGGGAATTCTCGTTGGTGACGGCCAGAATCCCGTTGTCCGCCAACCGCTGCACCACCCGCTCGGCGGGCACGCCGGTCAGGGCGAAGCTGACCACGGGTATGCGCACCTCCGGACGGCCGATCACCATCACCAATGGCAACGACCGCAACGACACCATCAGGTAATCGAAGATCCGATTCAGATACGAACTGGCCGATTGCATCGACACCGCCAGGCGTTCGCGGCGACTGCCGCGGGCGGCCTCGTCGAGCGCAGCCAGATACTCGATGCTGGCGACCATCCCGGCCAGCAGCCCGAACTGGTGCGCGCCGATCTCGAGGCGCGCCGCGCCGGTCGCCTTCGGGTCCGTCGAGATGGAGCCGAAAGAATTGAGCAGCGCCGGATCGCGGAACACCGCCGCGCCGATCGGCGGGCCGCCCCACGCCAGGGCGTTCACCGCCACCACGTCGGCGTCGGTTTCCTTCACGTCGAGCAACCGATACGGCGCCGCCGCGGAATGGTCGACCACCACCAGCCCACCGACGTCGTGCACCAGCTTGGTCATCGCCCGGAGGTCGGTGACCGTGCCCAGCGTCGCGGACGCGGAGGCCACGGCCACCAGCCTGGTCGACTTCCCGATCAAGCCCTCCCACTGCCACGTCGGCAACTCGCCGGTCTCGATGTCGATCTCGGCCCACTTCACCTTGGCGCCGTAGCGGTGCGCCGCCCGTAGCCACGGGGCGATGTTCGCCTCGTCGTCCAGGCGGCTGACGATCACCTCGTAGCCCAGCCCCGCGCGCGAGGACGACGCCTCGGCCAGCGCCGACAGCAGGATCGCGCGATCGGCCCCGAGCACCACGCCCGCCGGGTCCACGTTGAACAGGTCGGCCACCGCGGCCCGCGCCGCCTCCAAGATGGCGGCGCTGCGCTGCGCGGACGGGTGCGCGCCCGCCGTGGTGGCGCTGGATCTGCGGAAAGCCGTCGAAACGGTGGTCGCGACGGAATCGGGGATGAGCATCCCGGTCGGCGCGTCGAAGTGCACCCACCCGTCACCCAGCGACGGATGCAGTCCGCGCACCCGGGCGACGTCGTATGCCATGCCAGCCACCTTAGAGCTTGCGCATTTCCGCGAAACTGCGGTAGCGGGTGCCCGGATACCTTCGAGCCGTTCCAGCCGGCCGGTGGCTTCGGAGAGGCAGGACACCCGGCCAGCCATACTAGTCGAGTGGGGCTCTGGTTCGGAACGCTGATCGCATTGTTTTTGCTGATAGCGCCCGGAGCGATTATCGCGCGTATCAGTCAGCTGAGTTGGCCCATCGCTCTGGCGGTAGGCCCGGCGCTGACCTACGGTGCGGTCGCGCTGGCGATCATCCCGTTCGGTGCGGTCGGAATCCCGTGGAACGGCTGGACCGCGCTCGCCACGCTGGTCGCGGTGTGCCTGGTGATGACCGTCCTGCAGCTGCTGGTCGGCCGCTACCGCGACACGGGGGCCGAAGCCCGGGGAATCGGTCGCTGGCCGGCGGTGACGGTGGCGGCCGGGGTGCTACTGGGCGCGCTGCTGATCATGTGGGCCGCCCACCGCGGTCTGGCCACCCATTGGCAGAGCATCCCCAGCACCTGGGACGCGGTCTGGCACGCCAACGAGGTGCGGTTCATCCTCGACACCGGACAGGCGTCGTCCACCCACATGGGCGAGCTGCGCAACGTCGAGACCCATCAGACGCTGTACTACCCGTCGGTGTTCCACGCGTGGGTGGCGGTCTTCTGTCAGCTCACCGGGGCGGCGCCCACCACCGGCTACACGTTGAGCTCGGTGGCGGCCTCGGTCTGGCTGTTCCCAACCAGCGCGGCGATGCTGACCTGGCGACTGCTCCGCCCCCACTGGGGGCAATGGGGCAGCGCCGGCGCGGCCGCCACCGCCGCCGCGCTGTCGGCGTCGTTCACCGCCCTTCCCTACGTCGAGTTCGGCGTCGCCGCGATGCCCAACCTGGCGGCCTACGGGGTGGCCGTCCCGACATTCGTGCTGATCGCCTCGACGCTGCGGCACCGCGACCGCATCCCCGTGGCGGTGCTGGCTTTCGTGGGGCTGATGTCGGTCCACCTGACCGGCGGGTTCATCGTCGTCATGTTCGTCGTGGCCTGGTGGGTGTTGGACGTGGTGTGGCATCCGGTGCGGGGGCGGGTGGCCGATGTCGTGACGCTCGGCGGCGTCGCGGCGGCCACCGCGGTGATCCCGTTGCCGCAGTTCATCAGCGTCCGTCAACAGGAAGACATCATCGCCGGGCACTCGTTCCTCACCCACCTCAGCAAGAAGCGGGGGGTGTTCGACGCCGTCTTTCAGCACTCGCGTCACCTCAACGACTTCCCATACCAGTACGGGCTCATGGCGCTGGCGATCCTCGGCGTGATCCTCTTCGCCTACAAGAGGATCTGGTGGCCGCTGGCGGTTTGGTTGTTGCTCGTGGTGGTCGACGTCGACGCGGGAACGCCGTTCGGCGGCCCCCTCGGCGCGATAGCCGGTGCGTTCGGAGAGTTCTTCTACAAGGACCCGCGCCGGATCTCGGCCGCGATCACCCTGCTGCTGCAACCGATGGCCGGCGCCGCATTGTTCGTGATCGTCATGGTGGTGGTGGCCGGCGCCAAACGAGTCGCCGGCCGATTCAAACCGTTGCCCGCGCCGGTCTGGACCGCGGCCACGGCGGTCCTGCTGGTGGCGACGACCGTCTTCACCGCGCGCCACTACTTCTATCGACACCTGTTCTTGTTCGGCGACAAGTACGACTCGGTCATGATCGACCAACGCGACCTGATGGCCATGGCCTACCTGGCCACGCTGCCCGGCGCGCGCAACACCGTGATCGGCAACGCCAACACAGACGGCACCGCCTGGATGTACGCCGTCGCCGACCTGCACCCGCTGTGGACCCACTACGACTACCCGCAGCAGATGGGGCCCGGGCCGAACCGGTACATCTTCTGGGCCCACGCGCGCAAGGGTGAATCCGATCCACGGGTGGTCGAGGCGATCAAAGCGCTCAACATCCGCTACATCTACACCAGCACGCCGACGGTCCGGGGATTCGCCGTACCCGACGGACTAGTGTCACTGGATAAATCGAAGTCGTGGGCGCTGATCTACGACAACGGTGGAGCCCGAATCTACGAATGGCGCGGAAACGGCGCGGCGCCGCACTCTTAGTCCGCGAAGGATGGTGATGGATTGAGTACCCGCAACGACGACGATGGCATCGAGATCATCGACGACGTCGACCCGCGGCTCACGGCGGTGACGGAGGACGACTCCGACGAGCGCTCCCTGACCGATCTGGTTGAGCAGCCCGCCAAGGTGATGCGCATCGGGACGATGATCAAGCAGCTGCTCGAGGAGGTGCGCGCCGCACCGCTCGACGAGGCCAGCCGCAACCGCCTGCGCGAGATCCACGCGACCAGCATCCGCGAACTGGAAGAGGGCCTGGCGCCGGAACTGCGCGAGGAGCTCGACCGCCTCACCCTGCCGTTCAACGAGGACGCGGCGCCGTCCGATGCCGAATTGCGCATCGCCCAGGCCCAGCTGGTCGGCTGGCTGGAAGGGTTGTTCCATGGCATCCAGACGGCGCTGTTCGCCCAGCAGATGGCCGCCCGGGCCCAGCTGGAGAACATGCGCCAGGGCGCGCTGCCACCGGGCGTCGGCAAGCCGGGCACCGGATCCGGGCACGGCCAGTACCTGTAAAGCGAAACACGGTGGCGGGTCCTCACATCGAGACGCACGACGCGTGGGTGGAATTCCCCATTTTCGACGCGAAGTCGCGCTCCCTGAAGAAAGCCTTCCTGGGCAAGGCGGGCGGCACGATCGGCCGCAACAGCTCCAACGTGGTCGTCGTCGAGGCGCTGCGGGACATCACCATGTCGCTTGAGCTGGGCGACCGGGTCGGCCTGGTCGGTCACAACGGCGCCGGGAAATCGACTCTGCTGCGGCTGCTTTCGGGCATCTACGAACCCACCCGCGGGTGGGCGAAGGTCACCGGCCGGGTCGCGCCCATCTTCGATCTAGGGGTCGGGATGGACCCCGAGATCTCCGGCTACGAGAACATCATCATCCGCGGGCTGTTCCTGGGGCAGACCCGAAAGCAGATGATGGCCAAGGTCGACGAGATCGCCGAGTTCACCGAGCTGGGCGACTACCTGTCGATGCCGCTGCGCACGTACTCCACCGGGATGCGGGTGCGGCTGGCCATGGGCGTGGTCACCAGCATCGACCCCGAGATCCTGCTGCTCGACGAAGGTCTCGGCGCTGTCGACGCCGACTTCATGAAGAAGGCCCAGTCCCGGCTGCAGAGCCTGGTGGAGCGGTCCGGAATCCTGGTGTTCGCCAGCCATTCCAACGAATTCCTGGCCCGGCTGTGCAAGACCGCGATGTGGATCGACCACGGTGTGATCCGCATGTCGGGCGGGATCGAAGACGTGGTGCGCGCCTACGAGGGTGAGGACGCGGCCCGGCACGTGCGCGAGGTGCTGGCCGAGACCCGCTCCCTGGCTGAAGCCGACCAGCCGCTGGCACAAAGAGCATCCGGGGATGAGTGAATCCGTCGTCGCCGTCGTCGTCACCCACCGGCGGCCCGACGAGCTGGCCAAGTCGCTGGGCACCCTGAGCAGCCAGACCCGGTTGCCCGACCACCTGATCGTGGTCGACAATGATTTTTCTGGCGATGGGCCGCCCTCCGGCCGGGTCCGCGACCTGGTTGCCGGCCAGCCGATCCCGACCACCTACCTCCCTTCCCGCCGAAACCTCGGCGGCGCAGGCGGTTTCGCGCTGGGAATGTTGCATGCGTTGGCGCAGGGGGCCGACTGGGTGTGGCTGGCCGACGACGACGGGCGCCCACAGGACTCGCACGTGCTGGCCACCCTGCTGGCCTGTGCCGAGAAGCACGGCCTGGCCGAAGTGTCACCCATGGTGTGCAACTCCGACGACCCGGAGCGGCTGGCGTTCCCACTGCGGCGCGGCCTGGTATGGCGCAGGCGCGCAAGCGAATTGCGCACCGAGGCGGGACAGGACGTGCTGCCGGGCATAGCGTCGCTGTTCAACGGCGCGCTGTTTCGGGCGGCCACGCTCGAGGCGATCGGCGTCCCCGATTTGCGGCTGTTCATCCGCGGCGACGAAGTCGAGATGCACCGGCGGCTGGTGCGATCGGGCTTGCCGTTCGGCACCTGCCTGGACACGATCTACCTGCACCCCTGCGGGTCGGAAGAATTCCGGCCGATCCTGGGCGGTCGCATGCACACCCAATACCCCGACGACCCCACCAAGCGGTTCTACACCTATCGCAACCGCGGCTACCTGTTGTCCCAACCGGGCCTACGCAAGCTGCAGTTTCAGGAGTGGGTTCGGTTCGGCTGGTATTTCCTGATGACCCGCCGCGACCCCAGGGGCCTGGCCGAGTGGATCCGGTTGCGCCGCTTGGGACGCCGTGAGCAATTCGGCAAACCGGGAGGAACCAAATGACCCGCGCCGGCGACGATGCAGAGCGGAGCGATGGGGAGGAGTGGCGCAAATGACCTTCGTCGACGCCGCGGCGCAGTCGCGGACGTTCACCCGCGCCCGGGGCGATTTGGTCGCCGGTTTCCGTCGGCACGAGCTGTGGCTGCACCTGGGCTGGCAGGACATCAAGCAGCGCTACCGTCGCTCGGTGCTGGGGCCGTTCTGGATCACCATCGCGACCGGCACCACCGCCGTCGCCATGGGCGGCCTGTACTCCAAGCTGTTTCACCTCGAGCTCGCCGTGCACCTGCCGTACGTCACGCTCGGCCTGATCATCTGGAACCTGATCAACGCGGCCATTCTGGAGGGCGCCGACGTCTTCGTGGCCAACGAGGGACTGATCAAGCAATTGCCGACGCCGCTGAGCGTGCACGTCTACCGGCTGGTGTGGCGGCAGATGATCTTGTTCGCGCACAACATCGTCATCTACGTCGTCATCGCGATCATCTTTCCCAAGCCATGGTCATGGGCGGACCTGTCGGTCATCCCGGCGCTGGCGCTGATCGTGCTCAATTGCATTTGGGTGTCACTGTGTTTCGGCATCCTGGCGACCCGCTACCGCGACATCGGTCCGCTGCTGTTCTCGATCGTGCAGTTGCTGTTCTTCATGACGCCGATCATCTGGAACGACGACACGTTGCGGCAGCAAGGGGCCGGACGCTGGTCGAGCATCGTCGAGCTCAACCCGCTGCTGCACTATCTCGACATCGTTCGCGCCCCGCTGCTGGGCGCCCACCAGGAGCTGCGGCACTGGGCAGTGGTCGGGGTGTTGACGGCCGTCGGCTGGGTGCTCGCGGCGTTCGCGATGCGGCAATACCGCGCCCGGGTGCCGTACTGGGTTTAGCTCGGCGACGATGCGCGCCGCAAGCGGCGCGCGGAGAAGCCGGGCAATCCGCCGTAGTCACATGAGCGGGGGCAGCGGATTCAGCCAGTCCAACGAACCGTCGATCTGTCCCTTGTATTGCGGGCAGTAGGCGGACACGGAAAGGCCGACGAAGAACCCGGCTTGTCGCGCCGAGAGGTTGGTCTCCTTCATCACCTTCATCACCACGACGCTCGATTTCTGGTTCCTGTCGAGCCTGGAGCAGACCTTGTGGGCCATCGCGATCGCGGTGCCGGGATCATTCATGACGATCCCGTTATCCGCCAGCGCCCCCAAGAAGGCGTCGTCGGGTGCGTCCGCCGACGCCGGGGCCGCGGAGAACAGCGCGGCGAACGACAGCAGGGCCGCGCCGACCGTCGCCCACGTCCCTTGACCGACGTTCATATCTACAACGATAGGCACCCGCCACGATCGGAGGACCGCTCCAAGAATTCTTTGAGGATTTCGCAAGACGGGGGCCGGACGCTGAGCCCATGCACAGCACCATCTTCGCCGACGGCGCCCGGGTGGCCACCATGCACCGCGCCGACGCGCCCGTGGGCCGCACGGCCAGGTTCCACCTGCGCCGGCTGTTCGACAACTTGCCCTGCTGCCATCGCTCTTGGGCCAATCAGGGCAAACGCTTCTTCCTGCACGGTTACGAGCGGGCGTTCGACATCGAGTTCGCCTGCGCGGAAACCGAAGCCGGCACCGACGCGGTGGTCGGCGAGGGCACACTCGATCAGGTCAGGACGGCCCTGCGCGACCAGTTCGATCACACCACCCTGATCGCCGTCGACGACCCCCAGCGAGATCTTTTCGAGTTGCTGGCCGACCGGGGCGTCATCGATCTACGGATCATGGACGACACGGGGATGGCGGGCACGGCCGCCTGGACGTTCGAGACGGTCGAGAGCATCGTCGGGCTGGCGACCGGCGGCCGGGTCTGGTTGTCACGGATAAAGGCGCGGGAAAGCCGCAACAACGTCGTCACCCTCACGGCGGGAACCGTTTAGACGAAACACGACGATCGCATTGCCGATGCGGGAGTATGCGCCGCCCAGGCCGGTCCATTGGCCGAGGCCCAGGCCCAGCCCAGCGCGAGGTGTTGCAGATGCGGACCGAGCTCGCCGAGCGCGCCGGCGAGCTGCGCCAGCAGGAGCTGGTCGCCGAGGTGGTCAAACCCGCCGAGGCCGAGGCCGAGCGCGTCCGTATCTTGGCGATCGCCGACGCGGAGAAGATGAAGATCCTGGCCGAGGCGGCGGCGTCGCACGACCGGGTGGCGTTGGATAAGGCGCTCATCGACCAGCTGCCCGAGATCGTGGAGAAGGCCGCCCGCGGGCTCGCCAACGCGAACGTGACCGTGCTCAACGGTGCCGAAGGGCTCACCGAGGTGGCCAGCGGCCTCGTGGCGCAGGGCAGGGCCATCTTCGACGCCCTGCGGGGCACCGTCGACTACTACGACGACGAGGACGGCACACCGCCGATCGCCACCAACTCCCAAGCCGGCTCGGCCACCCACTGAGGCGTTGGCAGCGGATACCGGTTCCGCAACGGGGGTGAGCGCTTGCCGGATAATGGTGGCGGGCATCTCGCCGTGGTGCAACACTGGAACGCCACCCACCTGTGCAAACCGGGCGAAAGGTCCATCGACGTGAGCAAGAAGGTCCAATCAGCGGCGGACGCGGCGCGGGAGAACCTCGCCGCGGAGCTGGAGCGGCTACGGCAGCGGCGGGACCGCCTCGATGTCGAAGTCAGGAACGACCGCGGCATGGTGGGCGATCACGGCGACGCCGCCGAGGCGATCCAGCGCGCCGAGGAGCTGGTCGGGCTCAGCGACCGGATCAATGAGCTGGACCGCCGGCTGCGGACCGGGCCGTCGCAGTCCGACGCGTCGGAAACGCTGCCCGGCGGCACCGAGGTGACCCTGCGGTTCTCCGACGGCGAAGTGGTCACGATGCACGTCATCTCGATCGTGGAAGAGACGCCGGTCGGTCGGGAAGGTGAAACGCTGACCGCGCGCAGCCCGTTGGCCCAGGCCTTGGCCGGGCACAAGGCGGGCGACACGGTGACCTACTCGACGCCGCAGGGCGAGGACCAGGTCGAGTTGATAGCCGTCAAGCTGCCCCGTTAAGGCGTCCCGCCGCGGCCCGGGTCCCCCCCGACGCCCGGTTAGACTCCCCCAAATGGTCGCCCCGCTGCCCGATGCCGCGCCGCCGAGCCCGCCGTTGAGTCTGACGACACAGGTGACGCGGTTCGTCGTCACCGGCGGCTTGGCGGGGATCGTGGACTTCGGTCTTTACCTGGTGCTGTACCAGGCGGTGGGCGTCCAGGTTGACCTGGCGAAGGCCAGCAGTTTCGTCGTCGGCACCATCACCGCGTACCTGATCAACCGCCGGTGGACGTTCCAGGCCGCCCCGAGCACGGCACGCTTCGTCGCGGTCATGATCCTGTACGGCGTCACCTTCGCCGTGCAGGTCGGACTCAACCATGTGTGCCTTGCGCTTCTGCACTATCGCGGGTGGGCGATACCCGTCGCCTTCGTGATCGCACAGGGCACCGCGACGGTCATCAACTTCATCGTGCAGCGAGCCGTGATCTTCCGGCTCCGCTGAGCCACCGTTGCAAGCGGTACCCTCTTTGACGATGTTGAGCACCGATGTTCCGACCACCACCACCCGGCTGACGGGCTTTGGTCGCACCGCGCCCTCGGTGGCCGAGGTGCTCTCCACCCGCGATCCCGAGGTGATCGCCAAGGCCGTCGCGCGGGTGGCCGAATCCGGCGGCCCGAACGGACGGGGCGTCATCGCGCGCGGGCTGGGCCGGTCCTACGGCGACAACGCCCAAAACGGCGGCGGCCTGGTGATCGACATGACGGGCCTGGATCGCATCCATTCGATCAGCGCCGATAGCCGGCTGGTCGACGTCGACGCCGGCGTCAGCCTGGACCAACTGATGAAGGCGGCGCTCCCCTTCGGGCTGTGGGTTCCGGTGCTGCCGGGCACGCGCCAGGTCACCGTGGGCGGCGCGATCGCCTGCGACATCCACGGCAAGAACCATCACAGCGCGGGCAGCTTCGGCAACCATGTGCGCTCGATGGAGCTGCTCATGGCCGACGGCACCATCCGCACCATCACCCCCGACGGCGACGACGCCGAGCTGTTCTGGGTCACCGTCGGCGGCAACGGCCTGACCGGGATCGTCCTGCGCGCGACCATCGAGATGACGCCGACGGAGACGGCGTACTTCATCGCCGACGGGGTGGCCACCAAGGACCTCGACGAGACGGTCGCCGTTCACCTCGACGGCAGCGAGGCCAACTACACGTACTCCAGCGCCTGGTTCGACCTGATCAGTCCCCCACCCAAGCTCGGCCGGGCCGCGGTCAGCCGCGGCAGCCTGGCGAGGCTGGACCAACTGCCCAAGAAGCTGGCCAAGAATCCGCTGAAATTCGATGCGCCGCAGCTGTTGACGGTGCCGAACATATTTCCGGTCAGCGCGATGAACAAGCTGTCCTTCATGGCCATCGGCGAGGTGTACTACCGGCTGGGCGGGACCTACACCGGCAAGATCATGAATCTCTCGCAGTTCTATCACATGCTCGACCTGGTCAGTGGCTGGAACAATGCTTACGGCCCAATGGGTTTCGCGCAACACCAGTTCCTGGTTCCCCCGGACGCGATGGACGAATTCAAGGCCATCATCCGCTGGATCCAGACCCGCGGCCACTACTCGGCGCTGAACGTGTTCAAACTCTTCGGCCCGGGCAACCGCGCGCCGCTGAGTTTCCCGATGGCCGGCTGGAATGTCGCGATGGACTTTCCCAACAAGCCGGGGATCAACGAGTTCCTCAACGAACTCGACCGGCGCGTACTGAAATTCGGTGGCCGGGTCTACACCGCCAAGGATTCCCGGGTGAGCGCCGAGACCTTCCACGCCATGTACCCGCGCATCGACGAGTGGATCGCGGTGCGCCGCAAGGTGGATCCCGCCGGGGTGTTCGCCTCGGACATGGCCCGACGTTTGGAGCTGTTGTAAATGGTGCGCCAATGGTTTTAGACGCCGTAGGAAACCCGCAGACCATCCTGCTGCTCGGCGGCACCTCCGAGATCGGGCTGGCCATCTGTGAGCGCTACCTGCAGAACGCGCACGCCCGTATCGTGCTGGCCGCCATGCCCGATGACCCGGGCCGCGACGCCGCCGCCGCCCAGATGAAGGCGGCCGGCGCGCGGTCGGTGGAACTGATCGACTTCGAAGCCACCGACCCCGATAGCCATCCGAAGATGATCGAGGCGGCCTTCGCTCATGGTGACGTCGACGTGGCCATCGTGGCGTTCGGATTGCTCGGTGACGCCGAGGAGCTGTGGCAGAACCAGCGCAAGGCCGTGCAGATCGCCGAAATCAACTACACCGCGGCCGTTTCGGTGGGAGTGCTGCTGGCCGAGAAGATGCGCGCCCAGGGCTTCGGCCAGATCATCGCGATGAGCACGGTCGCCGGGGAACGGGTGCGGCGGTCCAACTTCGTCTACGGGTCCACCAAGGCGGGGCTGGACGGCTTCTATCTGGGGCTGGCCGAGGCGTTGCGTGAGTACGGTGTTCGCGTCCTGGTGATCCGGCCCGGCCAGGTGCGCACCCGGATGAGCGCACACATCAAGGAGGCCCCGCTCACCGTAGACAAGGAGTATGTCGCCAACCTCGCGGTGACCGCGGCCGCAAAGGGTAAGGAATTGGTTTGGGCGCCAGCAGCATTCCGTTACGTGATGATGGTGTTGCGACACATCCCGCGGAGCGTCTTCCGCAAGCTGCCAATCTGATCATGCGCAACGCGCTGGCCGGCGTGGGCCAGATGGCTTGGGCGGTGGCGGTGGCCGTCATCGTCGCGGTGGTCTCGCTGGTCGCCATCTCCCGCGTGCAGTGGCCGGCCTTTCCGTCGTCCAACCAGCTGCACGCGCTGACCACCGTGGGCCAGGTCGGCTGCCTGGCCGGTCTGGTCGCCGTGGGTTGGGCGTGGCGGCGGTCCGGCCGGTATCGGTGGCTGGCCCAGCTGGGCGGGCTGGTGTTCGTGTCCGCGTTCACCGTCGTGACGCTGGGCATGCCGCTGGGCGCGACCAAGCTGTACCTGTTCGGCATCTCGGTCGACCAGCAATTCCGCACCGAGTACCTGACCCGGCTCGCCGACAGCCCGGCCCTGCGCGACATGACCTACCTCGGACTTCCGCCGTTCTACCCGCCGGGCTGGTTCTGGATCGGTGGGCGGGCCGCGGCGCTGAGCGGAACGCCGGCCTGGGAGATCTACAAGCCGTGGGCCGTCACGTCGATCACCATCGCCGTCGCGGTCGCCCTGGTGCTGTGGTGGCGGATGATCCGCTTCGAGTACGCGTTGATCGTCACGACGGCGACGGCGGCGGCGACGCTGGCCTACGGCTCGCCCGAGCCGTACGCCGCGATGATCACCGTGCTGCTGCCGCCGGTATTCGTGCTGGCGTGGTCGGGTCTGCGGGGCGGCGGTCACGCCAGCGTGACGCTCGACGCCGACAGCCACGCTGGCGTGACGCTCGACGACGAAGAAAAACCGAGATCCGCGCGCGGCTGGGCGGCGGTGGTCGGCACCGGGCTGTTCCTGGGCTTCGCGGGCACCTGGTACACGCTGCTGTTCGCCTTCGGCGCGTTCACCGTCCTGCTGATGGCCCTGTGGCTGGCCGGCCTGCGCCGGCGGCAGGGCGGCGTCAAGGATGCCCTCGACCCGCTGCGCCGGCTGGCCGTCGTCGCCGTCATCGCCGCCGCCATCGCGAGCACCACCTGGCTGCCGTTCCTGTTGCGGGCGGCCCGAAGCCCGGTCAGCAACTCCGGCAGCGCCCAGCACTATCTGCCCGCCGACGGCGCCGTGCTGACCTTCCCGATGCTGCAGTTCTCCCTGCTGGGCGCGATCTGCCTGCTCGGCGCCCTGTGGCTGGTGGTGCGGGCCCGGTCGTCGGTGCGGGCCGGCGCCCTGGCCGTCGCCGTGCTGGCCATCTACCTGTGGTCGCTGCTGTCGATGCTGACCACGCTGGCGCGCACCACGTTGCTGTCGTTCCGGCTGCAGCCCACCCTCACCGTGCTGCTGGTGGCCGCGGGGGCGTTCGGCTTCATCGAGGCGGTGCGGGCGCTGTCCGCGCGCGGCCGGGCCGTCCTTCCTGTCGCCGGGGCCGTCGGCCTGGCCGCCGCGGTCGCGTTCAGCCAGGACATTCCCGACGTGCTGCGCCCCGATCTCACCATCGCCTACACCGACACCGACGGCAACGGCCAGCGCGGCGACCGGCGGCCGCCGAGCTCGGAGAAGTTCTACCCCGACATCGACCACGCCATCACGACCGTGACCGGCAGGCCCCGCGATCAGACGGTCGTGATGACCGCCGACTACAGCTTCCTGTCCTTCTACCCCTACTGGGGCTTTCAGGGCCTGACGTCGCACTACGCCAACCCGCTGGCGCAATTCGACCTGCGGGCCGCCCAGATCGACAAGTGGTCCAAACTCAAGTCCGCCGACGAGTTCGTCCACGCGCTCGACACCTGTCCCTGGCCGCCGCCGACGGTGTTTCTCATGCGCCGCGGCGCGAACGGCAACTACACGCTGCGGCTCGCCGAGGACGTGTATCCCAACCAGCCCAACGTCCGTCGCTACACCGTCGACTTGCGCGCCGCCCTCTTCGACAGCCCGCAGTTCGTCGTCCACAGTGCCGGCCCGTTCGTGGTGGCCGTCCGCAGGCCGGCGACAGGCCGCTGATGAGCACCGACACCTCGCCGCCAAGCGTCGAAGAACTAGCATCTAGCACCGTGACCGACACGGGAGCGAACCACCGGATCACTCGGTTGGTTGCCACCGTCGCCGGGCTGCTCGGGGCCCTGCTGGCCATCGCCACCCCGCTGCTGCCGGTCAACCAGACCACCGCGCAGCTCAACTGGCCGCAGAACGGCACGTTCGAGAGCGTCGACGCGCCGCTGATCGGGTACGTGGCGACCGACCTCAACGTCACCGTGCCGTGCCGGGCCGCCGCCGGGCTGGCCGGCCCGCCGAACGCGGCCAAGACGGTGCTGTTGTCGACGGTGCCCAAGCAGGCCCCCAAGGCCGTCGACCGCGGGCTGCTCATCCAGCGCGCCAACGACTACCTGGTGGTGGTGGTGCGCAACGTCGCGGTGGTGACGGCCCCACTGAGCCAGGTGCTCAGCCCGGCCTGCCAGCGGTTGACCTTCACCGCGCACGCCGAGAAGGTCACCGCCGAGTTCGTCGGTCTGACCCAGGGACCCAACGCCGAGCATCCCGGCTCGCCGCTGCGCGGGGAGAAGAGCGGCTACGACTTCCGGCCCCAGATCGTCGGCGTGTTCACCGATCTCACGGGGCCCGCGCCGCCGGGCTTGAGCTTCTCGGCGACCATCGACACCCGCTACAGCAGCAGCCCCACCCAGCTGAAGATGGCTGCGATGATCCTCGGGCTGGTGCTGACCGCCGCCGCCCTGGTCGCGCTGCACCTGCTAGACACCGCCGACGGCACCCGGCACCGCCGCTTCCTGCCGTCGCGCTGGTGGTCGGTCAGCGGGCTGGACGCGCTGGTCATCGCCGTGCTGGCGTGGTGGCACTTTGTCGGCGCCAACACCTCCGACGACGGCTACATCCTGACCATGGCCCGGGTCTCCGAGCATGCCGGCTACATGGCCAACTACTACCGCTGGTTCGGCACGCCGGAGGCCCCCTTCGGCTGGTACTACGACCTGCTGGCGCTGTGGGCCCACGTCAGCACCGCCAGCATCTGGATGCGGCTGCCCACCCTGGTCATGGCGCTGACGTGCTGGTGGGTGATCAGCCGGGAAGTCATGCCGCGCCTGGGTCACGCCGTCAAACAGAGCCGCGGTGCGGCGTGGACGGCGGCCGGCATGTTCCTGGCCGTGTGGCTGCCGCTCAACAACGGCCTGCGGCCCGAGCCGATCATCGCGCTGGGCATCCTGCTGACCTGGTGCTCGGTGGAACGCGCGGTGGCCACCAGCCGGCTGCTGCCGGTGGCGGTGGCCTGCATCATCGGCGCCCTTACGCTGTTCTCCGGGCCGACGGGCATCGCGTCGATCGGCGCCCTGCTGGTGGCCATCGGGCCGCTGCGGACCATCCTGCATCGCAGGTCCAAACGGTTCGGCGCGCTGCCCCTGGTGGCACCCCTGTTCGCCGCGGTCACCGTCACCGCCATCCTGATCTTCCGCGACCAGACCCTGGCCGGCGAGATTCAGGCCACCATGCTCAAGCGCGCCGTCGGGCCCAGCCTGAGTTGGTTCGACGAACACCTCCGTTACGAGCGGCTGTTCATGGCCAGCCCCGACGGGTCGGTCGCCCGCCGCTTCGCCGTGCTGGCGCTGGTCCTGGCGCTCGGGATCACGGTCGCAATGTCGTTGCGCAAGGGCAGGATTCCGGGCACGGCCGCCGGGCCGAGCCGCCGCATCGTCGGGATCACGATCATCTCGTTCATCGCGATGATGTTCACCCCCACCAAGTGGACCCATCACTTCGGGGTGTTCGCCGGGCTGGCCGGACCGCTGGGCGCGCTGGCCGCGGTCGCCGTGACCTCAGCGGCGATGCGATCCCGGCGCAACCGCACCATGTTCGCCGCCGCGGTGCTGTTCTTGGTGGCCTTATCGTTCGCCAGCGTCAACGGCTGGTGGTACGTATCCAGTTTCGGTGTGCCGTGGTCGAATTCGTTCCCCGCGTGGCATTATGCCTTCGCCACCGCGCTGCTCGGGCTGACCCTCCTGGTGTTGCTGCTGGCGGCGTGGTTCCACTTCGTTTCGCCAAACGATGGGCCCCCCAAGACCCGGTACGGGGCACGCGCGGCGGGAATCGTCCAGTCCCCGTTGGCGATTGCGACGTGGGTGCTGGTGGTGTTCGAGGTGGCATCGCTGACCTTGGCGATGACGGCCCAGTACCCCGCCTGGTCGGTCGGTCGCTCCAACCTGCAGGCACTGACGGGCAAGTCCTGCGGCCTGGCCGAGGACGTGCTGGTGGAACAGGATCCCAACGCCGGCGCGCTGTCGCCGGTGAGCGCCACGCTGGGCGACGCTCTGGGAGCGGGCCTGTCGGAAGCCTTCACGCCCAACGGCATTCCCGCCGACGTCCGCGCCGACCCGGTGATGGAACGTCCGGGTGACCGCAGCTTCATCAACGACGACAAGCTGGTCACCGGCGCCGAGGCCGGCACCGAGGGCGGCACCAATCCGGCGCCGGGCATCAACGGTTCGGTCGCCCAGCTGCCCTACAACCTGGATCCGTCGCGCACGCCCGTCCTGGGCAGCTGGCGCCCCGGCATCCAAGTGCCGGCCCACCTGCGGTCGGGCTGGTACCGACTGCCCGCCCG
The DNA here is from genome assembly GCA_963732835.1 of uncultured Actinomycetota bacterium. Taxonomy (GTDB): domain Bacteria; phylum Actinomycetota; class Actinomycetes; order Mycobacteriales; family Mycobacteriaceae; genus Mycobacterium. The sequence continues at coordinate 296,563 of CAVTBA010000012.1, read as the reverse complement.
CGACAAGGCGCGGCCGCTGCTGGTGGTGAGCGCGGCCGGTCGCTTCGACCCCCGCGAGGTCCAAGTCCAGTGGGCCACCGACGACGAAGCCGCGAGCGGCCACCCCGGCGGCTCGTTCCAGTTCGCCGACGTGGGGGCCTCCCCGGCATGGCGCAACCTGCGGTTGCCGCTGTCGGCTATTCCCGGGGGCGCCACGCAGATCCGGTTGGTCGCCGACGACGAAGACCTGGCGCCGCAGCACTGGATCGCGCTGACACCGCCGCGGATTCCGCAGCTGCGCACGCTGCAGGACGTGGTCGGCTCGAAAGACCCGGTCTTCCTGGATTGGCTGGTCGGCCTGGCGTTCCCCTGTCAGCGGCCGTTCGGCCACCAAAACGGCGTCGACGAGACGCCGAAATGGCGCATCCTGCCTGACCGTTTCGGCGCCGAAGCCAACTCGCCGGTGATGGACAACAACGGCGGCGGCCCGCTCGGGGTGACCGAGCTGCTGGCGAAGCCGACGACGGTGGCCACCTATCTGAGGGACGACTGGTCCCGGGACTGGGGCTCGCTGCAACGGTTGACGCCCTACTACCCCAACGCCCGGCCCGCCGAACTCGAGCTGGGGACGGCCACGCGCAGCGGTCTGTGGAACCCCGCGCCACTGCGCAAGACCTAGGCATCGCTTCGACGTTCGGCCGGGTCTTGCCGGACGCCCATCCGTAAGCCTATGCTTACCGTTCGTGGCCACTTACCAAAGCGGAGACGTGTGGCTGGCCCTGGCCGACGGGACGCGGCGGGCCATCGTGGAACGTCTCGCGCACGGGCCGTCGGCGGTCGGCGAATTGGCTCGCGACCTGCCCGTCAGCAGGCCGGCAGTGTCACAACACCTCAAAGTGCTCAAGTCCGCCGGGCTGGTGCGTGACCGCGCCGCGGGGACCCGCCGCGTCTATCAACTCGACCCGACGGGCCTGGCGGCATTGCGCGCCGACCTCGACCGTTTCTGGACGCAGGCGCTGGCCGGCTACGCCCAAAGGATCGATGAGGGTAAGGGAGAAAGCCTGTGACGCACCGTATTCCGCATGTGGCACACCACGTCGTCGTCAACGCCCCGATCGAGCGGGCATTCGCCGTCTTCACCGAGCAGTTCGGCGACTTCAAGCCCCGGGAGCACAACCTGCTGGCGGTCCCGATCGCCGAGACCGTCTTCGAGCCCCGGGTGGGCGGGCACATCTACGACCGCGGCGTCGACGGCAGCGTGTGCCGCTGGGCGCGGATCTTGGCCTACGAGCCGCCGCGCCGCCTCGTGTTCACCTGGGACATCGGGCCCACCTGGCAACTGGAGTCCGACCAGTCGAAAACCAGCGAAGTCGAGGTGCGCTTCACCGCGGAGTCCGAGGCCCGCACCCGGGTCGACCTCGAACACCGCCATCTGGACCGCCACGGTCCCGGATGGGCATCCGTCGCCGACGGTGTCGACGGCGACGCGGGCTGGCCGCTGTACCTGGACCGCTACGGCCACCTGCTGCCCGCCGGGAACCGGAAATGACGGCCACCCTGATGAGCATGGCGCGCGACGAGCGGGCCGACCTGGCCGACTTCCTCGCCACCCTGACGCCGCGGGACTGGGAGGCGACCACGCTGTGCTCGAAGTGGACCGTCAAAGACGTTGTCGCCCATGTGATCAGCTATGAAGAGCTCGGGGCATTGGGGCTGGTGAGGCGCTTCGCGAAGGGCTGGGTCGTCCGGGCCAACCAGGTGGGCGTCGACGAGTTCGCGGACCAAAGTGCCCAACAGCTGCTCGACTTTCTGCGCGCTCACCTCCAACCACGCGGGCTGACAGCCGGTTTCGGCGGAATGATCGCCCTCGTCGACGGCACCATCCATCACCAAGACATCCGCCGCGCGCTGGGCCGGCCGCGCGACATCCCGGCCGATCGGCTCGAGCGGGTCCTCGGCTTGGTGCCCGGCAATCCCAGGCTCGGCGCCGGTCGCCGGATCAGGGGGTTGCGCCTGCGCGCCACCGACATCGATTGGGAACACGGCCACGGACCGGAAGTCGCCGGGCCCGGCGAGGCACTGCTGATGGCGATGGCCGGCCGCCCCGCGGCGCTCGCCGACCTCGCCGGCCCGGGCGTGCAGACACTGACCGCCCGGCTCGCCCGCTGACGCCGCGCGGCCCCGCGTCCTCATCGGACATAGCGGCTTCGCTTACGATCGAGCCTCGTGCCCCACGACGGTAATGAGCGATCGCAGCCCATCCCACGGTTGGTGGCCGCGATCGCGGGGATCGTGGGACTGCTGTTATGCGCGCTCGTCCCGTTGCTCCCCGTCAAACAGACCACCGCCACCGTGCTGTGGCCGCAGGGCACGACGGACGGCCACGTCACCCAGATCACCGCACCCCTGGTGTCCGGGGCGCCGCGCGCGCTCGACATCTCCATTCCGTGCGCGGCGATCGCCACCCTGCCCGCCAGCGGCGGCCTGGTGGTCTCGACCCTGCCCACCGGCGGGACGGACGCCGGCAAGAACGGGTTGTTCGTGCGGGCCGACAAGGCCATGGTGGTCGTCGCGTTCCGCGACACCGTGGCCGCGGCGGCGCCGCGCCCGGCGGTCGCCGCCGGCGCCTGCAGCGTGCTGCACGCCTGGGCCGACGCGGGCTCCGCAGGCGCGGAGTTCGTCGGCATTCCCGGCGCCTCGGGGATACTTGCCTCGGAGAAGAAGCCACAGGTCGGCGGGATATTCACGGACCTGAAGGTGCCCGCCCAGCCGGGGCTGTCGGCCCGTGTCGACGTCGATACCCGGTTCATCACCGCCCCCACCGCCATCAAGCAGCTGGCGATGGGGGTTGGTGTCCTGGCCGTCCTGACGGCCGTCATCGCGCTGGCCGCGCTGGACCGTCGCAGTCGCGGCGGCGGCACCCTGATCAATTGGCGGTCCCCGATCGCCTGGCTCTCCCGGTACCGCCCCCGGGCGCGATGGAGTTCGTGGCGCCGCGTCGGGGTCGCCACCTGGATCGCCGACGCCGGGGTGATCGCGACGCTGCTGCTCTGGCACGTCATCGGCGCCACCTCGTCCGACGACGGCTACAACCTGACCATCGCCCGCGTCGCCCCCAAGGCCGGCTACATCGCCAACTACTACCGCTACTTCGGGACGACGGACGCGCCGTTCGACTGGTACCTGGGGGTGCTGTCCAGGTTGGCGTCGGTGAGTACCGCCGGCGTGTGGATGCGGTTGCCGGCCACGCTGGCCGGCATCGCCTGCTGGCTGGTGATCAGCCATTGGATCCTGCGCAGGCTGGGGCCGGGCGCGGGCGGTCTGGCGGCCAACCGGGTGGCGGTTTTCACCGCGGGCGCGGTGTTCCTGGCCGCCTGGTTGCCGTTCAACAACGGGCTGCGGCCCGAGCCGCTGATCGCCCTCGGCGTGCTGATCACCTGGATACTGGTCGAACGCGCGATCGCGCTGCAACGACTGGCCCCGGCCGCGGTCGCCATCTTCGTCGCGATGCTCACCACGACGCTGGCGCCGCAGGGCCTGATCGCCGTCGCCGCGCTGCTGACCGGATCGCGGGCCATCGCCCAGATCATCCGGCGGCGCCGGGCGACCGACGGGCTGCTCGCGCCGCTGGCGGTGCTGGCGGCGTCGCTGTCCCTGATCACCGTGGTGGTGTTCCGCAGTCAAACCTTGGCCAGCGTCGCCGAGTCGGCGCGCATCAAATACAAGGTCGGGCCGACGATCGCGTGGTACCAGGACTGGCTCCGCTACTACTTCCTCACGGTCGAGTCCAACCCCGACGGGTCCATGTCACGCAGGTTCGGGGTACTGGTGCTATTGCTGTGCCTGTTCGGGATGCTGGTCATCCTCCTGCGCCGGGGCGGGGTGCCTGGGGTGGCCAGCGGCCCGGCTTGGCGGTTGATCGGCACCACCGCATTCGGCCTGTTGCTGTTGACGTTCACGCCGACCAAGTGGGCGGTCCAGTTCGGGGCGTTCGCCGGACTCGCCGGGGCCCTGGGTGCGGTCACCGCGTTCGCCCTCGCGCGGATCGGTCTGCACAACCGCCGCAACCTGACGCTGTACGTGACGGCGCTGCTGTTCGTGCTGGCGGTTGCCACCTCCGGCGTCAACGGGTGGTTCTACGTCGGCAACTACGGGGTGCCGTGGTACGACATCCAGCCGGTCATCGCGAGCCATCCGGTGACGTCGATGTTCTTGACGTTGTCCATCCTCACCGGGCTGCTGGCCGCGTGGCAGCACTTCCGGATGGACTACGCCGGCCACACCGAAGTCAGGGACAACCGGCGCAACCGGGTGCTGGCGTCGACGCCCCTGTTGGTGGTCGCAACCATCATGGTCGTCGGCGAAGTCGCCTCACTGACCAAGGGCGCGGTGTTCCGCTACCCGCTCTACACCACCGGCAAGGCCAATCTCGCCGCCATCGCCTCGGGGCTGTCGCCGACGAGCTGCGCCATGGCCGACGACGTGCTGACCGAGCCCGACCCCAATGCCGGCATGCTGCAGCCCGCGCCCGGCCAGACTTTCGGCCCCGACGGCCCGCTCGGCGGTATCAATCCGGTCGGCTTCAAACCCGACGGCGTGGGCGGCGACCTGAGGTCGTACCCGGTGGTGACCAAACCGGGGGTGGTGAACTCCGACGCGTCACCCAACAAGCCCAACGCCGCGATGAGCGACTCGGCGGGCACGGCCGGCGGGAAAGGCCCTGTCGGTGTCAACGGCTCGCACGCGGCGCTGCCGTTCGGCCTCGACCCGGCCCGCACCCCGGTGATGGGCAGCTACGGTGAGAATTCGCTGGCCGCCACGGCGACCTCGGCGTGGTACCAGCTGCCGCCTCGCACCCCGGACCGGCCGATCGTCGTGGTGTCGGCGTCCGGTGCGATCTGGTCGTACAAAGAGGACGGCACCTTCACCTACGGGCAGTCGATGAAATTGCAGTGGGGCATCGCCCGCCCCGACGGCACCACCCAGCCGTTGGCGGAGGTGCAGCCGATCGACATCGGCCCGGAGCCGGCGTGGCGCAATCTTCGGTTCCCCCTGACCTGGGCGCCGCCCGAGGCCAACGTGGCGCGCATCGTCGCCTACGACCCGAACCTGAGTTCGGATCAGTGGTTCGCGTTCACGCCCCCGCGGGTTCCGGTGCTGGAAACCCTGCAGCGGCTGATCGGGCCGCAAACACCCGTGCTGATGGACATCGCGACCGCCGCGAACTTCCCGTGCCAGCGGCCGTTCTCCGAACACCTCGGCGTTGCCGAACTTCCGCAGTACCGCATCCTGCCCGATCACAAACAGACGGCTTCGTCGTCGAACGGGTGGCAGGCCAGCGAGGCCGGCGGGCCGTTCCTGTTCCTGCAGACAATGCTTCGTACCTCGACGATCTCGACCTATCTGCGTGGCGACTGGTATCGCGACTGGGGATCCGTGGAGGAGTACTTCCGGTTGGTGCCGGCTGATCAGGCGCCGGACGCCGTTATCGAACAGGGTGTGATGACAGTGCACGGCTGGAGCCGGCAGGGACCGATTCGGGCACTCCCATGAGCGTGACGACGGCCCGCGACGACGTGCGGGTGACCCGCTGGGTGGCGACCATCGCCGGCCTGATCGGGTTCGTGTTGTCGGTGGCCACCCCACTGTTGCCCGTAGTGCAGACCACCGCGACCCTGAATTGGCCACAGAACGGTCAGCTGAATAGCGTGACCGCGCCGTTGATTTCGCTCACCCCGGTCGACGTGACGGCAACCGTGCCCTGCTCTGCGGTGCGCGCCCTGCCACCCGACGGCGGGGTCGTGCTGAGCACGGCGCCCAAGAAGGGCAAGGACGCTGCGCTGAACGCGTTGTTCGTCGTCGTCAACGGCAAGCGCGTGGACGTCACCGACCGCAATGTGGTGATCGCCAGCGCGCCCCGTGATCAGGTGGCGTCCCCGCAATGTCAGCGCATCCAGATCACCTCGACAAAAGCCGGCGCCTTCGCCACCTTTGTCGGACTGAAGGACCCGGCGGGCAAACCCATCAGCGGCGGTTTCCCCGACCCCAACCTGCGGCCCCAGATCGTCGGGGTGTTCACCGACCTAACCGGCCCCGCCCCACCGGGTTTGCAGTTGTCGGCGACCATCGACACCCGGTTCTCCACCACACCGACAACGCTGAAGCTGGCCGCGATGGTGCTGGCGATCGTGTCCACCGTCGTCGCGCTGATCGCGCTGTGGCGCCTCGACCAGTTGGACGGTCACCGGATGCGCCGGCTCATCCCCTCGAACTGGCGCAGGTTCACCCTGGCCGACGTCACGGTGATCTTCGGGTTCGTGCTGTGGCATGTGATCGGGGCGAACTCGTCGGACGACGGTTACATCCTGGGCATGGCGCGGGTCGCCGACCGCGCCGGCTACATGTCGAATTACTTCCGCTGGTTCGGCAGTCCCGAGGACCCCTTCGGCTGGTACTACAACCTGCTGGCGCTGATGACCCATGTCAGCGATGCCAGCCTGTGGATGCGGTTGCCGGACCTGATCGCCGGAATAGTGTGCTGGCTGCTGCTCTCACGCGAGGTGCTGCCCCGACTGGGGCCCGCGGTCGCCTCCAGCAAGGCCGCCAACTGGGCGGCGGGCATGGTCCTGCTGACCGCATGGATGCCCTTCGACAACGGCCTGCGCCCGGAGCCGATCATCGCCGTCGGCTCGCTGATCACCTACGTGCTGATCGAGCGCTCCATGCGCTACAGCCGACTGACTCCCGCCGCGCTGGCGGTCATCACGGCGGCGTTCACCCTCGGCGTCCAGCCCACCGGGTTGATCGCGGTCGCCGCGCTGATCGCCGGCGGCCGTCCGATCCTGCGCATTCTGGTCCGCCGCCACCGCCTGGTCGGGACCTGGCCGCTGGTGGCGCCCATGCTGGCCGCCGGCACGGTCATCCTGACCGTGGTGTTCGCCGATCAGACGCTGTCAACGGTGTTGGAAGCCACCAGGATTCGCACCGCGATCGGGCCCAGCCAGGCCTGGTACACCGAGAACCTGCGCTACTACTACCTGATTCTGCCCACCGTCGACGGCTCGCTCTCGCGCCGCTTCGGCTTCCTGATCACCGCGCTGTGCCTCTTCACGGCCGTGTTCATCATGTTGCGGCGCAAGCGAGTTCCGGGAGTTGCTCGTGGGCCGGCGTGGCGTTTGATGGGCGTCATCTTCGGCACCATGTTCTTTTTGATGTTCACCCCGACCAAGTGGGTGCACCACTTCGGGCTGTTCGCGGCGGTGGGTGCCGCGATGGCCGCCCTGACGACGGTGCTGGTGTCGCCGAAGGTGCTGCGCTGGTCGCGTAACCGGATGGCGTTCCTGGCGGCGGTGTTGTTCGTGCTGGCGCTGTGCTTCGCCACCACCAACGGCTGGTGGTACGTCTCCAGCTATGGCGTGCCGTTCAACAGCAGCATGCCGAAAATCGGCGGAATCACAATCAGCACAATATTTTTCGCACTCTTCGTGATTGCCGCGGTGTACGCGGCCTGGCTGCACTTCGCCGACCCCAGCCACGGCGAGGGCCGGCTGGCGCGGGCGGCGACGGCCGCGCCGGTGCCGCTCGCGGCCGGCTTCATGGCGCTGGTGTTCATCGCGTCGATGGCGGCCGGCATCGTGCGTCAGTACCCCACCTACTCCAACGCCTGGGACAACCTGCGGGAATTCAGCGGAGGTTGCGGGCTGGCCGACGACGTGCTCGTCGAGCCGGACAGCAACGCCGGCTTCATGGCGCCGCTACCGGGCAATTACGGCCCGCTAGGCCCGTTGGGTGGTGCCAACGCGACAGGGTTCACCCCCAACGGCGTTCCGGATCGCACCCTGGCCGAGTCGGTCAAGGAAACGTCGGTGCCGCAGCCCGGTACCGACTACGACTGGGATGCGCCGACCAAGCTGACGTCGCCGGGCATCAACGGGTCGACGGTGCCGCTGCCCTACGGCCTCAACCCCGATCAGGTACCGCTGGCGGGCAGCTACACCACCGGCGCGCAGCAGCAGAGCAGGCTCACCTCGGCGTGGTACCAGCTGCCGAAACCCGACGCCGGGCACCCGTTGGTCGTCGTCACCGCCGCGGGCACGATCGCCGGCAACAGCATCCTGCATCACCACACCAACGGGCAGACCGTGGAATTGGAGTTCGGCAGGCCCGGACCCGACGGCTCCGTGCAGCCGGGCGGTCGGCTGGTGCCCTACGACCTCTACGGCGAGCAACCCAAGGTGTGGCGGAACCTGCGCTTCGCGCGCTCCCAGATGCCCGCCGACGCGGTCGCGGTGCGGGTGGTCGCCGAGGACCTGTCCCTGACGCCGGACGACTGGATCGCGCTGACCCCGCCGCGCGTGCCCGAACTGCGCTCGCTGCAGGAGTATGTCGGCTCGACACAGCCGGTCCTGATGGACTGGGCCGTCGGACTGGCGTTCCCGTGCCAACATCCGATGCTGCACGCCATCGGTGTCACCGAGATCCCTAAGTTCCGCATCACCCCGGACTACAACGCCAAGAAGCAGGACACCGACACCTGGCAGGACGGCGTCAACGGCGGCCTGCTGGGCATCACCGATCTGCTGCTGCGGGCCCACGTGATGTCGACCTACCTGTCCCACGACTGGGGCCGCGACTGGGGATCGCTGCGCAAGTTCGACACCATCGCCGACGCCCATCCCGCGCAGCTCGACCTCGGCACCGCCACCCGCACCGGGTGGTGGTCCCCGGGGCCGATCCGCATTAAGCCCTAGCGGCTTTATAAGGGATCCCGGGCCGCAATTCGTCACCCGCCAAATAACCACTCAAATTAACGATTGAGTAATTGTCGGAAATAGGTTTAATTCCGCCAGCGAGGGTTAATCCCCATTCCGCTGTGATCGACTTCACACCGGGAAATAGGTGGCCCCATGCACGCGCTGACACGCCTCGGAACATGTGCGGCGGCGATCACCGTGGTGATCGCCCCGGCGGCGACGTTCGGAATCACCACGGCGGCCGCCGACCGCGGCACCACGGTCGTCCTGGACAACTATTTGCGGCGGTGCGATTTCAGCCGCGTCGGCGTCGCGCCCAAGGTGCCGAGCCCGATGCTCGGCACCGGTTCGGTCCTGATCCATACCGCCGGGTCAAAGGCGGTCGCCGAGGTGCATCTGTACGACGAACCCGAGCCGGGCACCCACTTCGACGTCGGGCTCATCCAAATGCCCCGGCCGGCGTCGAGCGGCTGCGGACCCGGTGACCCCGGCACCGCTTTCTCCGGCATGGACACCGACGCGACGGGCAACGCAACGGCGACCGTGCAAGACGCCATTCGCCCCGGCACGACGGGCGTGTGGGTGATTATCGAGCGGTCCAACGCAAACTCGCAGAATCCGGCGGAGTTTTACACCTCCGAGTTCGTGGCGCCGGTATAACTTCGGTCCCTCCAAGGGAGTGCCATAAGTCCCTATCTCGACGCTCCGATCGAGTGCTCCGATAAAGGGGTCGCCGACTGATCGGCGTCGGATGAGAGGCACGACAATGAACGCTGCACCACAGTCGCAGGCCACCACGCGCTTTCTCGCGCGCGTGCTCGGTCCCTTCCTGGTCGTCGTCGACGTGACGGCGGTGGCGCGCGCCTCCGACATGCAGACACTGCTGTCGCAGTTCGAGGCGAATTCGATGTGGACCTTCGTCACCGGCGCCGTCATCTTGCTGTTCGGGCTGACCATTGTTGCCGCTCACCAAAACTGGCGGGGCGCCGCGGCGGCCATCGTCTCCCTGCTCGGCTGGCTGATCGTGCTGCGCGGGCTGCTGCTGGTGGCCTTTCCCAAGTTCTTCGCCTCGCTGGCCAACGACATGATCGGCGCCCAAGCCTGGTGGATCACGCTGTGCATCGTCTTCGCCCTCGTCGGCCTCTACCTGACCTACGTCGGCTGGGCACCGGCACCGCAGCGGCCGACATCGCAGGCGGCGGCCAACCCGGATCTGCCGCGAGCCGCGTGAGCAACACAGAGTCGACGCCGCACCAGCCAACTCAGCGGGAAGGCTCGGAGGAACTCACCGGCGACATCGGCACCGCCGTGCCCGCCGAGTTCGATGCGCCGGCAACCGCCGCCGACGCGGCGCTGGAGGACAGGCCGACGCTGAGCCCGGGCTCGGCGCTGCTCGTCGTCACGCGCGGGCCCAACACCGGCTCACGGTTTGCCTTGACCCAACCCGTCATGTCCGCGGGCCGGCATCCAGAGAGCGACATCTACCTCGACGACATCACCGTCAGCCGGCGGCACGCCGAATTCCTCAGCGAGGGTGGCCAATTCCGCCTCGTCGACGTGGGCAGCATGAACCACACCTATCTCAACCGGGAGCCCGTCGACTCGGCGGTGCTGGCCGACGGCGACGAAATCCAGATCGGCAGGGTCCGTCTGGTTTTCCTCACCAACGCGTAGCGTCTCTTCCATGAGCGACTACACCGTAGAGGCGGTGGACAGGCTGCCCTTCTCCACCGAGGAGAAGTCGCGGCGGTACCGGACCGAGAACTACCGCGGGGCCGTGGGTCTCAACTGGTACCGCACCGATCCCACCCTGCAGTTCACCATGGCGTACTACCTGCAGCCCGACGAACTGACGGTCGTAGAGCCGCATCTGGCGCGCATGGGCGAGCTGATGGGCGGCCCGGTCGCGAGGTGGGCGGAGGAGACCGACCACAACCCGCCCCGGCTGGAGCGCTACGACCGCTGGGGGCACGACATCAGCCAGGTCGTCATGCCGGCCTCCTTCACCCAGTCCAAGCGCGCGGTCCTGGATGCCCAGCAGGCCCTGCGTGACGACGCGCGCGCCGCCAAGGTGAGCTCGGGCCTGAGCCTGTTCGCGTCCAACTATCTGCTCAACCAGGCCGATATCGGAATGGGCTGCGCGCTGGGAACGGGCGGCGGCATGGTCTCCTCCCTGGTGGCCGCCTACGCGCCGGCCGACGTGCGAGAGCACGTGCTGGCCAAGTTCGCCTCGGGTGAGTGGGCGGGCGAGACCGCGCAGCTGCTGACCGAACGCACCGGCGGCTCGGACCTGGGCGCGCTGGAGACGACCGCGACGCGCGCCGGTGATTCCTGGATTCTCAACGGCTTCAAGTGGTTTGCGTCCAACTGCGCGGGCGAGGCGTTCGTCGTACTGGCCAAGCCGGAGGGCGCACCCGACTCGACGCGGGGCGTCGCCAACTTCCTGGTGCTGCGCACCCGCCGCGACGGGTCGCGCAACGGGGTGCGGGTGCGCCGCCTGAAGGACAAGCTCGGCACCCGCTCGGTGGCCTCCGGCGAGGTGGAATTCGTTGACGCCGAGGCGTTTCTGCTGTCCGGCGAGCCCACCGGCGAGGCGGGCCCCTCGGACGGCAAGGGGCTCGGCCGCATGATGGAGCTGACCAACGCCGCGCGCCTGGGCATCGCCCTGTTCGGGCTCGGCAACGCGCGCCGCGCCCTGGTCGAGTCGCTGTGTTACGCCCGGCGGCGGCACGCGTTCGGCGGCGCGCTCATCGACAAACCGCTGATGCGCCGCAAGCTCGCCGAGATGATCGTCGACGTAGAAGCCGCGCAGGCAATGGTTTTCGACGGCACCGGCGCCACCAACCACCGCCAACCCCGCAACATGCGGCAACGCATCGCCGTGCCCGTCACCAAGCTCAAAGCCTGCCGCCTCGGGATCACCGCGGCATCCGACGCGATCGAAATCCATGGCGGCAACGGCTATATCGAGACCTGGCCGGTGGCCCGGCTGCTGCGTGACGCGCAGGTCAACACCATCTGGGAGGGGCCCGACAACATCCTGTGCCTGGATGTGCGGCGCGGCATCGAGCAGACCCGCGCGCACGAGGCGTTGTTGGCGCGGCTGCGCGACGCGGTGTCGGTTTCCGACGACGACGACACCACCCGGCTGGTCGCGGGGCGCATCGAGGATCTGGACGCCGCGATCACGGCCTGGTCCAAACTGGACCGCGACACCGCCGAGGCGCGGCTGTTCCCGCTGGCCCAATTCATGGGCGACGTGTACGCCGCGGCGTTGCTGACCGAGCAGGCCGCCTGGGAACGCGCCACCGGCGGCGGGGAGCGCAAGGCGCTGGTCGCCCGGCTCTACGCGCAGCGCTACCTCGCCGACCGCGGCGCGCTGCGCGGCATTGACGCCGATTGTGACGAGGCGCTGGAGCGTTTCGGCGAACTCGTCGACGGCGCGCTGACGGTCGACGCCTGACAGTGATGCGTCGGGCCTCAGTGGGGTATCAGCGGACCCGACGGCACACCGTGGTAGCGATGCGGGTCGGGTAAGCGCCTGCGACGCACCATGTGTAGCAGAACCAGAACCGACGCCGCCGCAGCGTAGACGCACCACAGTGATGCGAACCCCCGGGTGTAGAGGACGGCGACCACGATCAGCCCGACCAGGTTGAGCAATCCGAAAGCGACGATGGAGCGATAGCCCGACATCACCGCCGCCCCGATGACGGCCGCGATGTAGAGCACCGCCCACACAGCGCCGTTCTCGACGCCGGTGTGGTAGCTCAACGCATGTGGAAGCCTGTGCACACTGACCGGATTGGCCAGGACGGCGAAGGCGAGGTACGACGACACGACGACACCGAGCAACACGAACGGCGCCACCCGTAACCGGGCCCCGTTCGGTTCGAGAAGTAGCACCGCGAGCGGAACGTACGTCGGCAACAACGCGAAGGCGATCAGGACATACGCCAGAACCGCCAGATGTACCACGCCGACGGACCGGTCACCGTCCTGGGCCGCCCATACGACAGCTTCGATGAACTGGTGCAGGGCGAAGATCGTCGGCAGCAGCGCGAACGGCAGCTCGCGCGGGTGTTTCACCTCGCGCAGTGACAGCGCGGCCACGGGCAGCAGCGCGGTCCCCGCCACCAGGTCAGCCGTCATCGAGAAGCACACATCGCCAATGCTGCCATGGGCCTCCCCGCAACTCGCGTGGAACTCGTCTCGCGCCCGGTCACTGCCCATACCGCCGCCGAGCCACTCGAACGGCTGCCTGACACCTGGGACATCGCTGAGAGTTTCGCGGGCAGCGCGTGTTCGGGCACTGAGTGGGTAAGCGTGTGCAGAGACGCAAAACGAGCACCATGTGGTCGCCGATGGCTACCCATCGGCGATCTGAGCGCCACTGCCGATGGGAGATGATCCATCTGTCTGACACCGTCTCGCATGTGCCGACGACCACGCCGGCCGTGGTAGTCGACGAGACCCGTAGGCCCGTTACGCCGACCGCGGGCACGCCTCGGCCGCGGCGGGAAGGTTGAGCAATGTCGCCTGTCACCCAAGGCCCCATGGGGCGTTTGACGTCCGGGCTACGCCTGGTCAGCCGCAACCCGAGCCACTTCCGAAGTGGCCGGTGGTTCCTACTGGCCGACGGCTTGCTGCTGATTGCTCTGGGCACCGCCGGGTTCGTCTCCGCCGCCGTCCATCCCCACGCCCCGCCCGTCGGCGCCCCGCTGCTGGGACTCGCGTTGACACCCTGGCACAGCGCACTGCTGTTCGGGTTTGGGGTGTTGGCCGTCTTCGGCGTGGTCCAGCGCCGCGCGGCGGTCACCGTAACTGCGCTCAGCTCACTGGTTTTCGTCGCGCTGGTGATCATCGGCGCGATCTTCGCGACGCATCACGCGCCTGGACCGCTCGGCTTCGAACCGCGCGACATCGTGTTGCACGGCGTGCTGGCGGTGGCGAATTTTGCTGTCCTGTACTGGCTCATCCCCGACGCGCTGGAGGGGCCGGATTGGGTCCCGCGCCGGGACACCGAGACTGGGCAGCGCACGGAGCCGGCCACGCCGCCGGCGGGTCCGCCCGCCTAGCTCCCGCTGCCGCACTCACGGGTGCAGCCGAAACTACTGCGCGAGCAGACGCAAAATCGCCCAATCATCGCGTCGGCGAGGCGATTTTGCGTCTGCTCGCGGGAAAAAACTAGACGGGGATCAGCCCGTGCTTGCGGGCGGTGCGGAACCACAGTTGCTTGTCGCGCAGCAGGCGCATCGACTTGCGGATCAACAGCCGGGTTTCGTGCGGGTCGATGACCGCGTCGATGAAGCCGCGCTCGGCCGCGGTCCACGGGATCGCCATGTTGAGGTTGTAGCCGTCGATGAAGTCCTTCTTGATCTGCTGCGCCTCGGGCGTGGTGGGATCGGGGAACCGCTTCATCAGCAACTGCGCGGCCCCCTCGGCACCGATCACCGCGATGCGCGCGGTGGGCCAGGCGAAGTTGAAGTCGGCGGTCAGCTGCCGGGAGCCCATCACGGCGTAGGCGCCGCCGTAGGACTTGCGGATGGTGATCGTCACCTTCGGCACGTCGGCCTCCACGACGGAGTAGAGGAACCGCCCGCCGCGCTTGATGATGCCCCGCTTCTCCTCCTCGGCCCCCGGCAGGAACCCGGGCGTGTCCACCACGAAGACCAGCGGGATGTTGAACGCGTCGCAGAACCGGATGAACCGCGCCGCCTTGTCGGACGCCTCGTTGTCGATCGAGCCGGACAAGAACATGGGCTGGTTGGCGATCACGCCCACCGGGTGGCCGTCGACCCGGGCGTAGCCGGTGATGATGGCCGGCCCGTGCTGCGCGGCGACGTCGAGGAAGTCACCGTCGTCGAAGATGCGCAGCAGGATCTCGTGCATGTCGTAGGCCGCGTTGTCGGAGTCCGGCACGATCGAGTCGAGCTCCAGGTCGGTCGGGGTGATCTCCGGCTCCAGCCCGGGGTTGACGATCGGCGGCTGGTCGAAGCAGTTGGACGGCAGGAACGACAGGAAGTCGCGCACATACTGGAACGCCTCGGCCTCGGAGTCCACCACCTGGTGGATGTTGCCGTAACGGGCCTGCGCGTCGGAGCCGCCGAGCTCGTCGAGGGTGACTTCCTCGCCGGTGACCTCACGGATCACGTCGGGACCGGTGACGAAGAAATAGCCCTGGTCACGCACCGACACGAGCAGGTCGTCCTGAATCGGCGAATACACCGCTCCCCCGGCGCATTTGCCGAAGATGAGGGAGATCTGCGGCACCAGTCCGGACAGCGCCTCGTGACGGCGGCCCAGCTCGGCGTACCACGCCAGGGAGGTGACCGCGTCCTGGATGCGGGCCCCGCCGGAGTCCTGGATGCCGATGATCGGGCAGCCGACCATCGCGCACCACTCCATCAGCCGCGCGACCTTGCGGCCGAACATCTCGCCGACCGTGCCCTGGAACACCGTCTGGTCATGGGAAAAGACCCCGACGGGCCGGCCGTCGATCATGGCGTGTCCGGTGACGCACCCATCGCCGTAGAGCGCGGTCGGGTCGTTCGGCGTCTTGGCCAACGCCCCGACTTCCATGAAGGTGCCCGGGTCGACCAGCGCATGAATGCGGGCGCGGGCGCTGGGGATGCCCTTCTTGTCGCGCTTGGCGACGGCCTTCTCGCCGCCGGGCTCCTTGGCCAGCTCCATGCGAACGTGCAGCTCGGCCAGTTTTTCGGCTGTCGTGTGAGCGCGAGAAGGCTCCGCACCGGTCACTACTTGCCCACCTCACTCGTCCGGCGGCGCCCCGCCTGGATGTTGTCTAGCGCCTCGGCCATGTGTGCCCCGACCTTGGCGATGATCGGCTCGTCGATGGCCTGGATGTGCTCGCCACCGATGGGCACCACCTCAAGGTCGGCCACGTACTCACCCCAGCCGCCGTCCGGCTGGCGAACGGCATACCGCGGCTCGAACTCGATGACGTCGTCATGGTAGCGATCGGCCATGTAGAGCGTGACATGACCGTCATACGGCTCGATCTGGACCGTCTCCAACGCCCGGTTGTCCAGGTATGACGTGCGCTGGTGCTCGATGATCCCGCCGGGGACCTGCACGCCGCTCTGTTGGACGATCTCCAACACGAACTTGACCTGACCTTCGTCGTCGAGCTCCTCAAGCTGCTCATAGGGGATCGCGGGAATCTCGACGTTGAAGGTGCGCTCGGCGAACCTCGCGTACCGGTCCCAGCGCTTGCGGGTCTCTTCCCTGGTCTGCGGGATCTCCTCGCCGGCCCGGACGGTGTCGATCATGCCGACGAACGCCACGTTCGCGCCCATCCGCTTGAGCCCGATCGCACAGGCATAGGCCAATGCGCCGCCCAGCGACCAGCCAACCAGGACGAACGGCTTGTCCCCGTTGATCTCCAGCAGTTTGGGAACGTACTGGGCGGCCCGTTCCTGCACGGTGCCCTCGACCCGCTCCAGGCCGTACATCGGGGTGTCCGACGGCAACCGCTTGAGCAGTGGCTCGTACACCACCGTCGAACCGCCGGCCGGGTGGAACACGAACACGGGTATCTGCGAATCGTCCCGCGGCGCCCTGATGGTGCGGACGAACCCGTCGATCACACCGGCCTCCAGGTACTCACGCACCTTCTCGGCCAGCGCCTCGATGTTCTCCGACGTGAGCACGTCGTCGACGGTGATCGGGCCTCCCCCGCTAGCGGGAGGTGCCCCCACGGCGCGCTCCGAGAGGCGCTGCGCCATCTTGGCGGCCTGTTCGCCGTCCAGCTTGGGCAGCGGGTTGAAGATGCCCCCCGGGGACTTGCCGGTGACGATGGCCCACGTCGCGAACGTGACCCGCTCGGCGGCGTCGCGCGGCGGCACGTCGGAGTTGAGCGCCGCGGCGACCGCCTGCTGGCTGAGCGCATCGGCGGCCCCGGCCAGGTTGGGTGTGGTCTGCGCGGCCCCGTTGGCCTTCGGCCCCGACGGGTCCGTGGGCGGCGGCGGGACGGGCACGTCCGAGGCCGGCGGCGGCGCCTGTTGCGTCTCGGACTCCCGCTGCGGGTCGGGGGCCGGCGCGGTCACCGGGCCCGGTGTCGCGCCGCTGATCGCTTGCGCCTGCATCCGGGCGATTTCCTCGGGTGTCTGCGTCTGCTGGTACTCGTGCAGCTGCTCGACCTCGTCGCGGTGCTCCACCGCGTATTCGATCAGCCTCTCCACGTTGTAGAGGTTGGCGTCACGCACCGCGGCCAATTGGATCGGTGGCAGGTCGAAGTCGTATTCGACGCGGTTCTTGATCCGCACCGCCATCAGCGAGTCCAGGCCCAGCTCGATCAGCGGCACCTCCCAGGGCAGGTCCTCGGGTTCGTAACCCATGGCCGCGCCGACGATCATGCCCAGGCGCTCCGCGATGGTCTCGCCGGAATCCGGCGACCATTTGCCCATGCTGGCCGAGAAGTACCGGTTGGTCAGGCTGTCCGTCAGGGTGTCGGCTCCGGGGTCGTCGGCGGGAGCCTCCGTGGCGACCGCCGCCCCGTCGGACGGCGCCGCGATGGCCGCGCCCGCGCCGACCGCGGCCGGCAAGGCGACGCCATCCTGCCCGGAGCGCGCCACCAGCGCGTCGTACACCAGCGTGAAGGACTCGTCGATGCGGGCGTGCACCTGCACCGAGGCGCCGCCGGGGTGCCGGGTCAGCGTCGTCACCAGCCGGGCGCCCTCGCCGGGGACCGCACGCTGCTCGGCGGCCGCCAGCTGCGCGTCCGGAAGCACCTCGGCCGCAGCGGCTTTCACCAACGAGGCCAGGTCCACCAGGCCCCGGGGGTTGTACTCCCAGACGTGGCGGCCGTCCGGCAGCGCGACGTGGTTGCCCGGCATCAGCACCGAGCTGCTGCCGTGCGTGAAGTGCACGTCGAGCCAGTGCTCCTTGCGCTTGAACCGGGTCGGCGGGATGTTCGCGAAGTCCTGCGGCCCGCCGGCGCGCGTGAACAGCGTCCAGATGTCAAGGTCGTGGCCGTAGACGTAAAGCTGTGCCATGGTCGAGATCATCGAATCGACCTCGTCCTGCTTGCGGGCCAGCGTCGGGATCAGCTGCGCGTCGTGCAGCCCGGCCGCGGCCGTCGTCAGACCCACCTGCATCAGCGCCACCGGGTTGGGCGCCAGCTCGAGGAAGGTGGTGTGCCCGCTGTCGACGGCGTTGCGCACGCCGTGGGTGAAGTAGACGCTGTGGCGCAGGCCCTTCTTCCAGTAGTCGACGTCGTGGATCGGCTCGCCGCCGGGCTTGATGTAGCTGCCCTCGTGCACCGTCGAGTAGATCCCGACGGTCGGGCTCATCGGCTTGATGCCCTGCAGTTCCGCGGCAAGCTCCCCGAGCAGGGGGTCCATCTGCTGGGTGTGGCTGGCGCCCTTGGTCTGGAACTTGCGGGCGAACTTTCCCTCGGATTCGGCGCGGGCGATGATCGCGTCCACCTGCTCGGGCGGCCCGCCGATGACGGTCTGGGTGGGGGCGGCGTAGACGCACACCTCCAGGTCCGGGAAGTCGGAGAACACCGTCTTGATCTCGTCGGCGGAGTACTCCACCAGCGCCATCAGCCGGATGTACTCGCCGAACAGCATCGCCTCACCCTCACCCATCAGGTGCGAGCGGGAGCAGATGGTTCGGGTGGCGTCGCGCAGCGACAGACCGCCGGCGAAATACGCCGAGGCGGCCTCGCCCAGCGACTGGCCGACCACCGCGGCGGGCTTGGCGCCGTGATGCTTGAGCAGCTCACCCAGCGCGATCTGGATCGCGAAGATGGTGACCTGGGTGGTCTCGATGCCGTAGTCCTGCGAGTCGTCGAGAATCAACTCGAGCACCGAGTAGCCCAGCTCGTCCTGGATCAGCGCGTCGACCTTCTCGATCCACTCGGCGAAGACCTCGTTGCGCAGGTACAGGCTCTTGCCCATCTTGCGGTGCTGCGCGCCGAACCCGGCCAGCACCCACACCGGGCCGTTGGTCACCGGCCCGTCGGCGCTGAACACACCCGGCCGCTGCTTGCCCTCGGCCACCGCGCGCAGGCCCTTGATGGCCTCGTCGTGGTCGTGGGCCAGCACCACCGCGCGGGAGCGGCCGTGGTTGCGCCGCGACAGCGCCCGTCCGATCGATTCCAGCGACGACGCCTGCCCCTCCGGGCTTTCCATCCAGTCCGCCAGCTCGGCGGCGGCGGCCTTCTTGCGCGAGGTCAAGAACGCCGACACGGCGAGCGGGATCAGGGGCTTGGTGGGCTCCGCGGCCTCCTGGGCCGCAAGCTCTTCCAGCGCGATCTCTTTGAGCCGCAGTGCCTCGTCGGTGACGCCGGGCAGTTCGGGCTCTTCCTCCTCGGCCGCGGCGGCGTCGGGAATGATGTTGCCGAAGTCGTCGAACCGAAGCGCGTGGCCCTCCATGGTGGGGGCCTCAGCGGTTTCGGAGGCCGCCCCGGCGGCGGTCTTCGGTTCGGGCTCGGGCTCACGCTCGATCACGTCGCGGGGCAGGACCTCGCGCACCACCAGGTGCGCGTTGGCCCCACCGAAGCCGAAGCTGGACACCCCGGCCAGCGCGTAGCCGCCGTAGCGCGGCCAGTCGGTGGCCTGGTCGATCACCTTCAGGTGCATCGCGTCGAAGTCGATGTAGGGGCTGGGGCCGGCGAAGTTGATCGACGGCGGCAGCTTGTCGTGCTGCAGGGCCAGCACCACCTTGGCCATGCTCGCCGCGCCGGCCGCCGACTCCAGGTGGCCCACATTGGTTTTCACCGCGCCCAGCAGCGCCGGGCGGTCGGCCGGGCGGCCCCGGCCGACGACACGGCCCAGCGCCTCGGCCTCGATCGGGTCACCGAGGACGGTGCCGGTGCCGTGCGCCTCGATGTAGTCGACGGTGCGCGGGTCGATGCCGGCGTCCTTGTAGGCCCGGCGCAGCACGTCGGCCTGCGCGTCCTGGTTGGGCGCGATCAGGCCGTTGGACCGGCCGTCGTGGTTGACCGCGCTGCCCGCGATCACGGCGAGGATCTGGTCGCCGTCGCGGCGGGCGTCGTCGACCCGCTTGAGCACCAGCATGCCGCCGCCCTCGGAGCGCGTGTAGCCGTCGGCATCGGCGGAGAACGACTTGATCCGGCCGTCGGGGGAGAGTACCGCGCCGATCTCGTCGAAACCGAGCGTCACCACGGGCGTGATCAGCGCGTTGACACCGCCGGCCACCGCCGCGTCACATTCACCGTTGCGCAGCGCCTGTACCGCCTGGTGCATCGCGACCAGCGAGCTCGAGCACGCGGTGTCCACGGCGAGCGATGGGCCGCGGAAGTCGTAGAAGTACGACACCCGGTTGGCGATGATCGACGTCGCGGTGCCGGTGATCGCATACGGATGGGCGGCCGTCGGGTCGGACACCGCCAGGAAGCTGTAGTCGTTGTTGGAGACGCCGACGTACACGCCGACGGCCTTGCCGCGCAGACTCGACGCGGGGATCCGGGCGTGCTCGAGCGCCTCCCACGTCAGCTCCAGCGCCATCCGCTGCTGCGGGTCGATGTTGTCGGCTTCGGTCTTGGCCACCGCGAAGAACTCGGAGTCGAAGCCCTTGATGTCCTTCAGGTAGCCGCCGCGGGTGCGGGCCTTGGCGACTCGTTCGGCCAACCGCGGCTCCTCCAGGAACTCCTCCCAGCGACCCTCGGGCAAGTCGGTGATGGCGTCGCGGCCCTCCATCAGCGCATGCCACGTCTCGTCGGGGGTGTTCATGTCGCCCGGTAGCCGGGTCGACAGCCCCACGATCGCGATGTCGACACGCTCGGCCGGGCCGTTGCGCGTCCAGTCCGAAACGTCGTCCCCGCTCGTGTCTATCTCGGGCTCGCCCTCGATGATCCGGGTGGCCAACGACTCGATGGTCGGATGCTGGAAGGCCACCGCGACCGACAGGGTGACACCGGTCATGTCTTCGATGTCGGCGGCCATCGCCACGGCGTCGCGGGACGACAAGCCGAGCTCCACCATCGGCACCGACTCGTCGACGTCGTCCGGTGACTTTCCGACGGCCCTGCCCACCCAGTTGCGCAGCCACTCGCGCATCTCGGGGACCGTCAGGTCGGCCTTCCGGGCGGGGACGTCCCCGGTGGTGTTCTCGTCGTTCTCGGAATGATCAGTCTCAGCCATGGTTTTCGTGAATTCAGTCTGTCGAGTTGGCGAAGGCGGTCGGCGAGCCGACACCGCTACGCAGGCTGCCGTCGAGGTAGGCGGCGCGGCACGCGCGGCGCCCGATCTTGCCGCTGGAGGTGCGCGGGATGGTCCCGGCCTGCACCAGCAGCAAGTCGCGGACGGTCACGCCGTGGCGCACGGCGATCGCCGCCCGGATGTCATCGGCGATGGGCTGGTACTCCAGCTTGTGGGTACCGGCGGCACGCTCGGCGACGATCACCAGCTGCTCGGAGGAGTCCTCGGCGTCGTAATTGAGCCCGGTATGCGGGTTGTCGAACACCACCTGCGGCAGCTCGTTGGCCGGGACCGAGAACGCGGCCACGTAGCCGGTGCGCAATGCCTTGTTGGCTTCCTGCGCCGAGTACTCCAGGTCCTGCGGGTAGTGGTTGCGGCCGTCGACGATGACCAGGTCCTTGATCCGGCCGGCTATATAGAGGTGCCCCTTGTGGTAGGTGCCGTAGTCGCCGGTGCGCACCCACAGCCCGTCGTCCTCGGCTCCCTCGGCGTGCGACTGGCTGATCCGCGACTTGAGGATGTTGCGGAAGGTCTCCTGGGTCTCCGCCTCCCTGCCCCAGTAGCCCATACCCAGGTTCTTGCCGTGCAGCCAGACCTCGCCGATCTGCCCGTCCGGCAGCTCGCTCGCGGTGTCGGGATCGACGATGACGGCCCATTCGTCGACCCCGATAATGCCCGCGGAAACCTGCGCGACGGCGTTCGGCGCATCGGCGGCCACCTCGACGAACCGTTGATTGTTGAGTTCGTCGCGGTCGACGTGAATAACCCTCGGCGGCTGGTCCATCGGCGTGGTCGAGACGAACAGCGTCGCCTCGGCCAAACCGTAGGACGGCTTGACCGCCGTCTCCTTCAAACCGTAGGGCCTGAAGGCGTCGTAGAACTTGCGCATCGACGCCGGCGACACCGGCTCACTGCCGTTGAGGATCCCCTTGACATTGCTCAGGTCCAGGGGCGGCTCATCGTCGCGGGGCAAGCCACGCATCGCGGCGTGTTCGAACGCAAAGTTCGGCGCGGCCGAGAAGACGCCGCCGGTATCGTCGGGCTTGCGCGCGAGTTCCCGGATCCAGCGCCCGGGCCTGCGCACGAACGCGGCGGGCGTCATAAAGGTGAAGCTGTGTCCGAGCACCGACGACAGCAGCGCCGTGATCAGGCCCATGTCGTGGAAGAACGGCAGCCACATGCACCCGCGGTCACCTTCGGTGCCCTCCAGGGCATGCAGCACCTGCAGCACATTGGTGGGCAGGTTCAGATGACTGATTTCTACACCCGTCGGTGTGCGGGTAGAGCCGGACGTGTACTGGAGGTAGGCGATGGTGCTCTCGTCGACCTCCGGCTCCTGCCAGGTGGCGGCGACCTCGTTGGGCACCGCGTCGACGGCGATGACGCGTGGGCGCTCCTTGGACGCGCGGCTCCGGATGAACTTGCGGACACCTTCGGCGGCGTCGGTAGTGGTCAGGATCGTGGACGGGGTGCAGTCGTCGAGCACCGCGTGCAAACGGCCGACGTGACCCGGCTCGGCCGGATCGAACAATGGCACCGCGATCCGGCCCGAGTACAGCGCGCCGAAGAACGCAATGAGGTAGTTCAGGTTTTGGGGACACAGGATGGCGATACGGTCGCCGGGCTGGGTGACCTGCTGCAGCCGGGCTCCAACCGCGCGGTTGCGGGCGCTGAACTCCGACCACGAAATGTCGCGCTCGACACCGTCTCGGTCGGTGGAGAAGTCAAGGAACCGGTAGGCCATCTTGTCGCCACGAACCCTCGCCCACTTCTCAACGTGACGAACCAGGTTGGTGTTATCCGGGAACCGGATCTTCCCATTCACGATGAACGGGTTGTGGTACGCCATGCCGCTCTCCTGTCACACCTGTTTTAGGTCGGCTGCGCCGACGTTTTGTTCTCTGGTCGGCCTCGCCGACGGTTCCATCTGTTCGCAGGCCAGTCCTCGCGCGACGCCACGGGCGCCGGCCTGCTGTTGCACCCCAGGCCGGCTTCTACCAGGACCGGATCCGCAACAAAGTCTTACAGCTCTTAAATTCCTCTTAATGTTAAGGGGCGGCCCGCAGCACACCAAATCACAAGGTACCGCTGATCTACACCGGCAGCGGGCTCCTGACGGCTGTGTCCCGCGGCCGGTCATCCATGTTTGGGGTGCGGCGCATTGGTGATCAGTCCGCGAACCCAGTTCAACGTCCAATCGGTCGCCGCCTGCCCGTCGGAGTTCCAGAACTGCGTCGTCGCGTACAACGCGTGGATGGGCTGCCCGGCACCCCCGGCCAGCGTGTTGAGCGTGTTGGGCAGGTTGGCCACGCTGAATGCCTCGTCCGGCGCGGCGCAGATGAGGTCGCCCGGCGCGCAGATCTCGTTGGTCTTGCCGTCAAGGGCGCCGAACCCGCCGGGCCGCGCTCCCGTCATGGTCAAGCCCAGCCCGGACAGGACGGGCACTTCGTGCAGCGTGACCTCGGCACCCTGCCCCGGCGGATTGGGCCCGATATCGTTGCCCACCCCGGGCTGGCGGCGACCGTCGGCGATCAACGTCACACCGAGCACCAGGTCGTCATCGACGGGTCCACGGCCGTTACCGATATCGCTGGCGATGTCCCCGGCGATCACCGCGCCCTGGGAGAAACCCATCAGCACATAACTGGTCAGCGGGCACTTGGCGTTCATGTCGGTCATGGCCTGGACCGTCGCGCGGGTGCCCTCGGCACGGCTTTCGTTGTACGACATCTGCGTGTCACCGCTCAGCGGGTTGTGGAATTGCGCGGTGTAGGGCGTGGTGTACTCCTGCACCCGGGACGCGGGGAACTGCTGGGTGATCGCCGTGGTCACCTTGTGCAGCAACGCGTTGGGGAATTGCATCGGGTTGAGCGGATCGTCCTGCGGGGCGGACTCCCACGTGCCGGGGACGTTGACCAGCTGGACGTCGGGGCACGACGCGTCTTGCGACGCGGGCCGCGGCTTGTGGGGATGGGTGGTCGTGGACGGCGGAGGCAGGACGCCGGGCGGAACCGCGCTGGGCGGCGGCGATTCGTGGCCGCGCAGCAAGACCACCACCGCCACGATGACCAACAACACCACGCCCGCCATCGCACACGCGGCGGTCCAGGCGAGGGCTCGGTGGCGCTTACGCCGGGCGTTGGTAGCCATCTTCTCCTGCTAGCAGAGTGGGTGGATCGCGGCGACGCGGTCCTCCCGCCCCCTGCCGCACCCCCTACACGGTACCGGCTCGCCTGGCTCGATCAGTCGGGCCGCGACCGGGCTCCCATGACTACCGAAATGGCGCCGACCCGCAACCGAATGGCGCCGACCCGCAACGCGCGGCTTCGCCGCGCTTGCGATCGCCGCTACCGAAATGGCGCCGACCCGCAACGCGCGGCTTCGCCGCGCTTGCGATCGCCGCTACCGAATGGCGCCGACGATGTCGCCCGACATGGCTCCCAGTTGCCCAGACCACGAGCCCCAGCCGTTGTCGCCGCCACCCGGGAAGTCGAAGTGACCGTTGTGCCCGCCGTTGCTGCGGTATTGCTGATAGAACTCACGGGAGCTGCCCATCGCCGCGCCCGCCTGGCCGATCATGGCGGCGTCGTCGCCGCCCATATTCGTCGGGCTGTAGACCCACACGCGGGTGTTGTTCTGCGCCAGCAGCGAGGCGTGCACGTAGGGGTCGTGCCACTTCCACCGGCCCAGCTGCGGGGCGCCCCACATGCCGTTGCCGTCCACCCCGCCGTATTGCTGCAGGCCGGCCAGGATCGCGCCGTTGTAGTTGGTGCTCGACGGGTACAGGAACCCAGACAGCGAACCGGCGAAGCCGAAGCGGTCGGGGTGGAAGGCCGCGAGCGCCATCGCGCCGTAGCCGCCCTGCGAGGCGCCGACGGCGGCGTGGCCACCGGGCGCCAGGCCCTTGTTGGCGGCCAGCCAGTTGGGCAGCTCGCTGGACAGGAAGGTGTCCCACTGCTTGCTGCCGTCCTGCTCCCAGTTGGTGTACATGCTCCAAGCCCCGCCCGCGGGCGCCACCACCGAGATGCCCTTGCCGCCCAGGGTGTTCATCGCGTTGCCCGCGGTGACCCAGTTGCTGACGTCCGGGGCAGCGTTGAAGGCGTCCAGCAGATAGACCGCGTGCGGGCCGCCCGCCAGGAAGGCCACCGGGATGTCGCGGCCCATCGCCGCCGACGGCACCATGAGGCTCTCGTAACCGGCCGCCCTCGCGTTGCCGGCGGGTCCGCCCGTCACCGTCACGCCGATCAACCCCAGCGATAGCGCCGCCACGGCGAACACCCGAAGAAGCGCTGACATACCCCGCACGACCCTCATGTCCACCCTCCATCGTCTAGTCGCTGTGGAGCACATTAGCCAGCGCCGTAGTTCCCCCGTGCGCCGGGTAGTGAAACACATCACACACCAAAACGACTGGCGGCGGAAACCCGAGGGGTTCCCGCCGCCAGTCGCGTCGTTCTTGGGCTAGGTGCCCTGGCTGTTCTGACCGTTCCCGGCAGCAGCCGCGGCGGCCGTGGCCGGACCCGCGCCCGGGGTGGCGCCCAGCGTCGCCTGCAGGTCAGGCTTCATCGCCTGCACCTGCGCGCCCCAGTAGGGCCAGTCGTGGGTGCCGTTGGCGTCGAAGTTCCACACCGCGTTGTTACCGCCGGCGGCTTTGTAGGCGTCCTGGAACTTCAGGTTGCTGGTCCGCACGAAGCCCTCCAGGAACTTGGCGGGCAGGTTGTCGCCACCGAGGTCGGACGGCTTGCCGTTACCGCAGTACACCCAGATGCGGGTGTTGTTGGCGACCAGCTTGCCGACCTGCAGCGACGGGTCGTTGCGCGCCCACGCCGGGTCGCTCGACGGCCCCCACATGTCGTCCTTCTTGTAGCCACCGGCGTCACCCATGGCCAGGCCGATCAGCGACGGCCCCATCCCCTGCGACGGGTCCAGCAGCGCGGACAGCGAGCCGGCGTAGATGAATTGTTGCGGGTGGTAGGCGGCCAGGATCAGCGCGGACGACCCGGCCATCGACAGACCGACCACGGCGCTGCCGGTGGGCTTGACCTGCTTCTGCGCCGACAGGTACGCCGGCAGCTCGCTGGTCAGGAAGGTCTCCCACTTGTAGGTGACGCAGCCGGCCTTACCGCAGGCGGGCTTGTACCAGTCGGAGTAGAAGCTGGACTGGCCCCCGACCGGCATGACTGTCGAAATGCCCGACTGGTTGTACCACTCGAACGCCGGGGTGTTGATGTCCCAGCCGTTGAAGTCGTCCTGCGCGCGCATCCCGTCGAGCAGGTACAGCGCGGGCGAGTTGGGGCCACCGCTTTCGAACTGCACCTTGATATCGCGGCCCATCCCCGCGGACGGAACCTGCAGGTATTCCACGGGCAGACCGGGGCGCGAGAAGGCACCAGCGGTCGCCGAGCCCCCCACGGCGCCAATCAAGCCCGAGAGCAGCGCCGCACCAGCGGCCGCCACCACGAGCCGCCGCGGCATACCCGCCACGGCGCCGCGAAACCTGTCGACAAGCGTCATCCTTGCTTCCTCATCCTTTCGGCGCGCCCATCATCCGGACGCGTCCATGATTTGGGTCGTACTGCATGCGATCTCCGCGCAGCAGTGCCCGTGTAGTCAACCACACCTTCGGCGGTCGGGTCGCATCGAGGCGGCCCGACAAAGCGTCAATACGCGCTCGCTACCCAGTCTTTTCCAGGCAAAACGTCGACGCCGTAAACGGCGTTTCCGCATGTGCTTGAGCGCTATTGCCAGCTGGTGAAGGCCCAAATGTGAAGTTGCTGGCAATCTTTCACGGGGCGCCGGTCGTGATTATTTTGAGATTGGTCGAAAATTCTTCTGCGCGGAGCTTACTCATGGGGCGGCGGGGGCACCACGTCGGGCATCGGCAGCCCGCATCTGGCGAGCTCGTAGCGCGGAACCCGGTCGATCCGGTACTTGGTGAATTCATAGGAATACAGCAGGTTGGACAGGAACCGGTGCGGCGTCATCGGTGCGCGCACCGAGCTCAGCACCGCCTGAGTCTCCGGGCATTTCAGGGCCGCCACCGCCTCCGCGACCCACTGCGCGTCCAGATAACCCGGAATACCGGGATACAACTTCACCCACGGTCCGTCAGCGATCACCCAATCGGGGAAGAGGTTCTTGTCGTGGCCGATGCGGCCGTGCTTCAACCGTTCCGTGTGTTGCGCAAGGGGATTCGCCAATCCGATCTGGTCGATCACCCTGACATCGAGCCCGACGTTCATGCCCACCATGCCGAGGTTGGTGAAAAACACTGCGTGCTGCGGTTTTTGGGGTGACTTGTCGGCGCTTCCCGGCGCCGGCTGGGCCATCGGGACCAGGTCCCACTGGATGTAGTTGCCCGATGGCAGCAGTAACGCACCGTCCGGGGTGTTGTCGAGCGCCGTCAGGATCGCCGCCATCCTCGGATAGCCCAGGTAGTCGGCGGCGGTCAGCGGGTGTGCGTGCCCGGTGGCCTGCGCGTAGAAGCGCCGCTCGTCGACGATTCCGGAATAGGTGACGTGGGTGGCGTCGTCGCCCATCCCGGGTGAATTGGCCGCCCACAGCGACCAACCCGCCACACCCAGCCAGAGCGCGCCGGCCGCGCCGGCCACCCAATAGCCCGTCTCCCGCGAATAGTCCTGGCCGTCCGGTATGGCCACCGGGATGACGGCCACCGGGGCCAGTAAGCAGAACAGCGGCGCCAGCAGCACCCGCCCGTGCATGAAGTCGCCGCCCTGCCGGATCCAGTACAGCGCCTGCAGCAGACCACTGACCAGAACGAAGGCCACGACGGCCGGCGGGCTTTGGACCGCCCGGGCGACCCGACCGTAGTTTGGCGCCAGGGCGGGTCGCAGGAACGACGGCCGGCGGCGCGCCGCGAGCAGCAGCAGCCCCAGCGGCACGAGGAGCACCACCGGCACCCATACCGCGTAGGGCGCGTCGAAGTTCGAGAGGTAGATGATGCCCTGGGACCATTTGTCGCCGGCCGCGTCCTTGGCCAGGGCGGTCCCCGGCACCAGCAGGCCGTAGTAGCCCATCCGGAAGATCTCGTAGGCGACCGGCAGCAGTCCGCCCGCCACCACGACCAGCACCCGCCGGCGCCACGTCCGCGCCGCGACCAGCATCATGATCAGCGCCAGCCCGCCCATCAGCGCCAGCTCGGGCCGGACCAAGACGCTGAACCCGGCCACGAACGCCAACGCACCGACGAACAGCCTGCGATCCGGGCGGTTGCGCACCGGTTGCGCCCAGCAGACCATCATCCACCAGAGCAATCCGAGGTAGGCCAGCGTGAGCCCGCTCTCCAGACCCGAGGTGGCGAAGTCACGCGAGGGCGGCAGCGCGATGTAGACCAACGCGCCGGCGGGCAACATGACGGCCCTGCGGCCCCGCAGGCTGGGCGCGTACAGCCGGGCGGCCCCCAGCATGAGCAGCGCGACTCCCACCACCGAGAGCGTCAGGGCCAGCGCCAGCGCCACGTATTCGATCCGCATCGGCCCGCCCACCCAGCTGCCGGCGTACATCAGGTAGGTCCAGGCCGTGGACGTGTTGGCCTCCACCCGCTCGCCCTGGTTGAAGACCGGGCCGTTGCCGGCGAGCAGGTTGCGCACCGTGCGCAACACGATCAGGCCGTCGTCGGCGATCCAGCGCCGCTGCCAAGCGCCCCAGGCGAACAAGGCGGTGACCACGGCCACGCTGATCCACAGGCTCGCCCGCACCATCGAGGTGTACGGGAACACCGGCCAGCCCAACCTCCTGATGGCCGGCCGGCTGCGCATCATGCGCGCCTTGAGGGCTTGCAGTTCGGGGCTAGCCGAAGGCAACGGCGGCTCCAAGCGTTGCTATCCACGCCAGAAAAAGCAGCTGCAGCACCCGGTCGCGCAGCGCGATGTCCTCGGGCTCGCCGGCCAGCCCGCCGTCGACGTCGACGGCGTAGCGCAGGATCGCGATGGTGAACGGGACCATCGACACCGCGAACCAGGACCCCGAGTGGCGGTCACGCTCGAACGCCCACAATCCGTAGCAGAGCACCACTGCGGTGGCCGACATCGTCCAGACGAACCGCAGGTACGTGCTGGTGTAGCTCTCCAAGGACTTGCGGATCGCGGCGCCGGTGCGCTCGGCGACCTGCAGCTCGGCGTAGCGCTTGCCGGCCACCATGAACAGCGACGCGAACGCCGCCGACAGCAAAAACCATTGCGATAACGGGATGGCGGTGGCCGCGCCGCCGGCGATGGCCCGGAGCAGATACGCCGACGACACGATGCAGATGTCCATGACCGCCTGGTGTTTCAGGCCGAAACAATATGCCAGCTGCATGCCGAGGTAGACGGCCATCACCACCGCCAGGTCGGGCGTCAGCCACCAGGAGAGCGCCAGCGAGGCCGCCCCGAGAACCACCGCGAGGGTATAGGCCAGCCATACGGGGACCACGCCGGCCGCGATCGGCCGGAACCTCTTGGTGGGGTGCTCGCGGTCGGCTTCGACGTCGCGCACGTCGTTGACCAGGTATATCGACGAGGCCGCCAGGCAGAACGCCACGAACGCCACCGACACCTTGGTCAGCACGTCGACATAGTCGTAGCGGACCGGCCCGCCCAGCGCGGCCAGCGGCGCGGCCAGCACCAGGACGTTCTTGACCCACTGCCGCGGGCGGATCGCCTTGACCACACCGGCCACCAGGTTGCCCGAGGGCCCGGTCACCACGTCCTCACTCATTCGGCCAGACCTCCCGCGCCCGGCCTTCAAGCCGAACGGCGATTCGCGCGACGGTGGCACCGAGGGCGATCCCGCAGGCCACGTCGCTGGGATAGTGCACCCCGAGCAGCATCCGCGACAACGCCATCGGGGGAACCAACAGGGCGGCCAGCGGCAAGCCCGTGATCCGGCCCATCAGGATGGCCGCGGCCGTCGTCGAAGTGGCATGCGCTGACGGGAAACTCAGCTGGCTGGGCGTGCCGACGTTCACCACGACCGCCGGATCGTGCGGCCGCTTGCGCCGCACCACCCGCTTGACCAACACGGCGGCTACGTGGGCGGCGAACGCGCCGGCCCCCGCCGCCAGCCAGTCGCCGGCTCGCTTCGGCATCAGCAGCGCGCCGACCCCCGCCACGGCCAGCCAGCCGATGCTGTGCTCGCCGAAATGGGACAGACCGCGCGCCACGGTCAGCACACCGGGGCGGTCGGCCAGCGCCGCCTGCACGGCCACCAGCGCGGCCACCTCGCCGCGCGGGCGCGCCGATTCAGGCATGCTCGCGCTCGGCGTGCGCGGGTAGCAGCGCCGTCTCCCACTTCTGCTTGCTGGACAGGACCGGCAACGCGTCCCGGTACGTCTTGCGCATCTCGTCGAACCGGCTCACCAGCCGGCGCTGCCGGCGCATCGAGGCGAACAGCAGCTGGAACATCTTGCGGCGATCGCGTTGCCGGTACACCACCCCGCACCCGTCGGCCGTCGTCACGGTGACGCCGTCGACCGTGCACAGCCGGAACCAGCGCGCGTCCTGGGTCGGCACGTTGAACTCGGGGCGCAGGTGCGCCTCGGGGTCGGCCTTGGTCGCGTTGTGCAAGACGCCGCGGGCCAGCCGGTAACCGATCGACAGCGGGTTCACCGGCGGCTTCATCGCCTTGGTCTTGTCCGACGGCGGCGGCAGTTCGCTCGCCGCCGGCAGCACCACCGCGTCCGGGTATTCCTTGCGCAGCCGATGCACCTCGGGCAGCGCGGATTCCAGGATCGAGAAGATGTGCTCCGGGCCGGCCAGGAAGTCGTCGATGGCCTTGTTCTGGATCGCAACCGTCGAATACTCAAGGCACGCAAGGTGTTTCAGCGTTGCCTTCAGGTGGCTGCGCACCAGTCCGGCGATGTCGCCGTCCCAGTGCATCGCGGCGACCACCAGCCGGTTGCGCAGATGGAAGTAGGCCTGCCAGTCGATGGCGTCGTCCTTGTCGCTCCAGGCCATGTGCCAGATCGCCGCGCCGGGCAGCGTGACCGTCGGGTAGCCGTGCTCGCCGGCGCGCAAACCGTATTCGGCGTCGTCCCATTTGATGAACAGCGGCAGCGGCTGTCCCAGTTCCTCGGCGACCTGGCGCGGGATCATGCACGTCCACCAGCCGTTGAAGTCGACGTCGATGCGCCGGTGCAGCAGCGCGCTCCGCTCACTCTTGTCGCTCAGCGGGTATTCGGCGAAGTCGTGGTCGTACTCGGCGTGCGGCGCGGCGGTCCACATGAAGTTCGACTGGTTGACGACCTCGCCCATGATGTGCAGGTGCGACGGCTCCTGCAGGTTGAGCATCTGACCACCGATGAGCGTCGGCGTCTTGGCGAATCGGTTCATCGCCAGCACCCGCAGGATCGTGTCCGGCTCGATGCGGATGTCGTCGTCCATGAACAGAATCTGTTGGCAGTCGGTGTTTTTCAGCGCCTCGTACATCACTCGGCTGTAGCCGCCGGAACCGCCGAGGTTGGGCTGGTCGTGGATGGACAGCCGGTTGCCCAGGCCCGCGGCCGCTGCCGCGAAGTCCGGGTGGTCACGCACCTTGCGGACGCCCTGGTCCGGAACGATCACCGCGCCAATCACCGCGTCCACCAACGGGTCTGCGGTGAGGTCGGCCAGCGCATTGACGCAGTCGGCCGGGCGATTGAACGTGGGGATGCCGACGGCGATGTTGGCCGTGCCCGGGGCGGGCTCGGTCGCATACCAGCCACCGCTCACCAGGTTCACGGCGGTGTCGGTGGTGATGTCGAACCAGATCCAGCCGCCGTCCTCGAACGGCTTGAGCGGCACCTCGATCTCGACGATGGCCGGCTGGTCGTCGGTGCCGACGAACTGGCGACCCTCCACGGAGATTCGCACCCCGGTGGCCTTCGTTCGGTACACGTCGACGCGGCCGGTTCCCGTCAGCTCGACCCGTAAGGCCACCGACGTGCAGATCGACCAGCGGCGCCAATAGCTGGCGGGGAACGCGTTGAAGTACGTGGCGAAGGACACCTCGGACTCTTTGCCGATCTCCAGCGACGTGCGGCTCGTCGCGTGCGCCCGCCGGGCGTTGGTGGTCGATTCCTCCAGGTACAGCTTGCGCACGTCCAGGGGCTCGCCCGGACGCGGCAGGATGATTCTGGAAAGCAGGCTTACAGCAGTCATCCCCCCGCACCTTCCTCCACTAGAGCTTTGCCGTCGCGCAGGTGCGGCGCGAGGGCGTTGTCGTACATGTTCAGTGCGCTGGCAATCGCCATGTGCATGTCCAGATATTGGTAGGTGCCCAGGCGGCCACCGAAAAGCACCTTCGCTGACGCGGTTTCGGCCCTCGCCCGCGCTCGGTACGCGGCCAGCAGGGCGCGGTCGGCCTCGGTGTTGATCGGATAGTAGGGCTCGTCGTCGTCTTCGGCGAACCGCGAGAACTCCCGCATGATCACCGTCTTGTCGGTCGGGTAGTCGCGCTCGAGGTGGAAGTGGCGGAACTCGTGGATGCGGGTGTACGGGACGTCGGGATCGTTGTAATTCATCACCGGCGTGCCCTGGAAGTCCCCGATGGGTAGCACCTCCACCTCGAAATCCAGTGTGCGCCAGCCGAGCCGGCCTTCGGCGTAGTCGAAGTAGCGGTCCAGCGGACCGGTGTAGACAACCGGCGCATCGGGATTGTCAGCACGCAACCGGTCGCGGACGTCGAACCAGTCGGTGTCCAGCCTGACCTCGATGCGGTCGTCGGCGGCCATGTTCTGCAGCCACGCCGTGTACCCGCCGACCGGCAGGCCCTCGTAGGTGTCGCTGAAGTACCGGTTGTCAAAGGTGTAGCGCACCGGCAGCCGGGTGATGTTGGCGGCCGGGAGTTCCTTGGGATCGGTCTGCCACTGCTTGGCGGTGTAGCCCTTGACGAACGCCTCGTACAGCGGTCGCCCGATCAGCGAGATCGCCTTCTCCTCGAGGTTCTGCGCGTCCTCGGTTTTGATCTCCGCGGCCTGCTCGGCGATCAGCCGGCGCGCCTCGTCCGGGGTGAAGTATCTGCCGAAGAACTGCGACACCAGGCCCAGCCCCATGGGGAACTGGTAGGCCTGCCCGTTGTGCATGGCGAACACCCGGTGCCGGTAGTCGGTGAAGTCGGTGAACTGCCGCACGTAGTCCCAGACCCTCTTATTAGAGGTGTGGAACAGGTGGGCGCCGTATTTGTGGACCTCGATGCCGGTCTGCGGCTCGGCCTCCGAATAGGCGTTGCCACCGATGTGCGGGCGGCGTTCCACAACGAGCACGCGCTTCCCGAGTTGGGTAGCCACGCGCTCGGCAATGGTCAGGCCGAAGAATCCAGAGCCGACGACGAGGAGGTCGAAACGAGCGGTCATCGGTTGCTTAGGGTATCCGACCGCGTCGGCCTAACCCATTTGGCGAGGCCAGGAAGTCGCGTTCGGCCAAATGACGGCGCGCTCAAGGCTCCTCAGCTCGGCGATCACAGTCGTGGTCGCAATTACCTCACGATTCAATATCACCACTCTAGTCACAACAATCTCACTCGTACCATCGACTCTGTGTGGTTCTCGCCCGAAAGGACGGCGGGCCGCACCGACACAACAAGTTGAGATCGAGTTGTCCAGATTGAGGAGACTTCCGTGCCGAACCGACGCCGACGCAAGCTTTCGACAGCCATGAGCGCGGTCGCCGCCCTGGCAGTGGCGAGTCCTTGCGCATACTTCCTTGTCTATGAGTCGACGGCCGGCAGCAAGCCGCCCGAGCACCACGACTTCAAGCAGGCGGCCGTGATGACCGACCTGCCCGGGGAGCTGATGGGCGCTCTGTCCCAGGGGTTGTCGCAATTCGGCATCAACCTGCCCCCGGTGCCCGCGCTGAACGGGGGTGCGGCCAGCACTCCGGGCTTGACCAGCCCCGGCCTGGGCACTCCGGGCCTGGGCACGCCGGGCCTCGGGACCCCGGGCTTGACCAGTCCCGGCCTGACCAGCCCAGGCTTGACGAGCCCCGGCCTGACCAGCCCGGGCTTGACGAGCCCGGCTCTGACGAGCCCGGGCCTGACGCCCACGACCCCGGGGCTCACCGCGCCCGGCGCGCTGCCGACCATCCCGGGTGCCGGAGTGGCGACCCCGGGCGCCGGGCTCAACCCGGCGCTCGCCAACCCCGGGCTGACCAGCCCGGCCGGGATCGCGCCCGGCCTGGGCACGCCGACGGCGGGTGAAGTACCGATCACCGCCCCGGCCAGTTTGGACCCGGGCGCCGACGGCACCTACCCGATCCTCGGCGACCCCTCGTCCTTCGGCAACGGTTCACCGATCGGCGGCGGCACCGGCCTCGGCGGTGGCAGCGGGACCTCCAGCGGCGGCGGCGGTCTGGTCAACGACGTGATGCAGGCCGCCAACCAGCTGGGGGCCGGGCAGGCCATCGACCTGCTCAAGGGCTTGGTGATGCCGGCGATCACGCAAGGCATGCAGAACGGCGCCGCCGGTGCCCTGCCGGGCGCCGCGGGTGCCCTGCCGGGTGCGGCGGGTGCGCTCCCGGGCGCCGCCGGTGCCCTGCCGGGCGTCGCGGGTGCCCTGCCGGGCGTCGCGGGCGCTCTGCCGGGCGCCGCCGCGGGTGCCCTGCCGGCCGCCGCGGGCGCTGCCGGTGCGTTGCCGGCCGCCGCCGCTGCGGCACCGGTCCTGCCCCCCGTCTAGACCTCCGGAAAACCCTCCAACCAGACGGCACCGCAGATTCTTCTGCGGTGCCGTCGATTTTCCCGCAGATTGCCGCCCGCCCAGGTCGTGTCGTCCCATCATTAACATTAGAAACACAAGTAACATCGCCTGGTGTCTCCTAGTCGTGGGCCGACGACGCTGCTCACCGCCATCGCGGCCACCGTCGTCATCGTCTCCTGGGTGGCGGACACGACGCGCGACCGCGGCACCGCCGGCCCGCCGCCTGCCCACGACACCCAGCTGGCCGAACAGCCGCTGATCGGGCTGGGCGGCGGCGTCACGGTTCGCGAGCTCAGTCAGGGCACCCCGTTTTCGCTCGTCGCGCTCACCGGCGACCTGGCCGGCACGTCGACCCGGGTGCGGGCGAAGCGCCGCGACGGCTCGTGGGGGCCCTGGTATCAAACCGAATACGAGACCGCGGCGCCCGACGGGGCGACGGCGGCCGGGTCACTCGAGGGACCGCGCGGCACCGACCCGGTGTTCGTCGGCACCACCACGACCGTCCAGATCGCGGTCACCCGTCCGATCGATGCGCCGGTGACCCTGGGGGCACTCCCCAGCGACGCGGGGACCCCACCCTCGCCTTCCAAGGACACCGGCCTCGGTTACAAACCGGCGTCCCGGGAGCAACCCCTCGGACAGAACATCTCCGCCATCCTCATCTCTCCGCCGCAGGCGCCGGCGCAGACGCAGTGGACGCCGCCGTCCGGGGTCTTGATGCCCGGCCAGGCCCCCGCCATCATCAGCCGCGCGGAATGGGGCGCCGACGAGTCGCTGCGATGCGGCAGTCCGCAGTACGACAACGGGATTCGCGCCGCGGTGGTGCACCACACCGCGGGCAGCAACGACTACTCGCCGTTGGAGTCGGCCGGGATCGTCAA
Organism: uncultured Actinomycetota bacterium; assembly: GCA_963732835.1. Classification (GTDB taxonomy): domain Bacteria; phylum Actinomycetota; class Actinomycetes; order Mycobacteriales; family Mycobacteriaceae; genus Mycobacterium. The sequence goes on along the minus strand of CAVTBA010000012.1, from coordinate 261,090 downwards.
GGCGATCTACACCTATCACAGCAAAACCCTGGGATGGTGCGACATCGCCTACAACGCCCTGGTCGACAAGTACGGGCAGGTGTTCGAGGGCAGCGCCGGAGGGCTCACCAAAGCGGTCGAGGCCTTCCACACCGGCGGGTTCAACCGCAACACCTGGGGTGTGGCGATGATCGGCAACTTCGACGACGTACCGCCGACGCCTATTCAGCTGCGCACCCTGGGCCGGTTGCTCGGCTGGCGGCTGGGCTTGGACGGCGTCGACCCCAAGGGCACGGTGGCACTGGAGTCGGCGGGTAGCCACTACACCACCTTCCCGGCCGGTTCCATCGCGACGCTGCCCACGATCTTCACCCACCGCGACGTCGGGAACACCGACTGCCCGGGCAACGCCGCGTACGCGCTCATGGACGAAGTACGCGACATCGCTTCGCATTTCAACGATCCCCCGGAGGAATTGATCAAGGCCCTGCAGGGCGGCGCGATCTACGAGCACTGGCAGGAGATCGGCGGCATGAACAGCGTGCTCGGCGCGCCGACCTCACCGGAGGACAGCGCGGAGGGCGACGCGCGGTACGTCACGTTCGCCAGGGGCGCGATGTACTGGTCGCCCGATACCGGCGCCCAACCCGTCACCGGCGCGATTTACGACGCCTGGGCGTCGCTGAGCTACGAGCGCGGCCCGCTCGGCCTGCCGACCAGCGCGGAAATTCAAGAGCCGCTACAGGTTACGCAGAACTTCCAGCACGGGACGCTGAACTACGAACGGCTCACGGGAAATGTCACCGAGGTCGCGGAGGGGATCACCACGCCGCTCTCGACGCAATCACCGAGCGGCCCCACCGTGGAGCCCGAACACTTCTCGCTGCCGGCGCACCCGTCCACCACCTAGGGCGCTAGAGCCACCAGCGTTCCAGCACCCGCCCCACCCCGTCGTCGGTGTTGGCGGCGGTGACCTCGTCGGCCGCGGCCAGCACGTCGGGATGGGCGTTGCCCATCGCCACGCCATGACCGGCCCAACGCAGCATCGGTAGGTCGTTGGGCATGTCGCCGAACGCCACCACTTCCTGGCTGGTGATCTGCAGGGGCCTGGCGATTTCGTCCACACCGGTGGCCTTGCTGGTGCCCAGCGGCACGATCTCCACCAGGCCGTTGTTGGTGGAGTAGGTGATATCGCCCTCGATTCCGACGTGCTTGGCCAGTTCGGCGGCCATGTCGGCGCTGCGGGCCCCGCTTCGGCGGATGAGCAGTTTGATCGCCGGGGCGCTGAGCAGGTCCTCGATGGAAACCTCGGTGTTGTCCGGGTTCAGCCAGGCGTGCTCGTAGCCGGGCGAGCTGATGAACTGGGGGGTCGCCGTGTCGTGGGCGCGTTCGCCGATTCGCTCGACGGCCAGGCCCGCGCCCGGGATGACGCGCGTCGCGAGCTCCGCCAGCTCGGCCAGGGTGTCGACGGGCAGCGTGCGCGCCGAGAGCACCCGGTCGGTGGCGGGGTCGTAGATGACGGCACCGTTGGCGCACACCGCGACCGGCGCGAAGCCGAGCGCGTCGACCACGGGGCGTATCCACCGCGGCGGGCGGCCGGTCGCCACGACGAATACCGCACCGGCGGCGACGGCGGCACGCACGGCATCACGGGTGCGCGGGGTGATGGTTTCGTCGTCGTCGAACAAGGTGCCGTCGACGTCGCAGGCTATCAGCGCCGGCAGGGTCATCGTGACGGTCCGCGTTCGCAGCTCGCGGGTCTGGTCAATGCACTCCGCTCTGGTTGTATCCCGGCCGGGTCACGCCGTCGGTGCCGTATCTCTGCATCCGCGCCTGCAACTCCGACAGGCGGATCGCCCGGGAATCCTCCTGGGTGGGTGCGGCGCCGCCGAGCCGCCGCGGCACCCAGAACTCACCCTCCGGGTGCGGATATTCCTCCTGCACCCGGTACAGCAGCGCATTCATCGCCTCCCGCAGCGCCGCGTTGAGTTGTTCGGGAGTGCCGTGCTGCGGCAGTGGCGGCCCGGCGGCGACGGTGATCGGAACCTTGTTGCGCCACACCTTCTTCGGATGATCCTTGGGCCAGATCCGATGCGCGCCCCAGACGATCAGCGGAACGATCGGCACCCCGGCGTCCAGCGCCATGCGGGCCGCACCGGTCTTGAACTCCCGCAGCTCGAAGCTACGGCTGATCGTGGCTTCGGGGTGCATCCCGATGAGCTCGCCCTGCCGCAGCCGCTGCACGGCCACCTCGAACGCGTCGTGCCCGGTCCTGCGGTCCACCGGGATCAGCCTGGCGTGGTTGATGACGTAATTGACCGCCTTCACCTCGGCCATCTCCGCCTTGATCATGAAGTACGCGCGCCGGCCGCGTTCCCGCACGGCGAGAAGCGTTGGCAGCCAGTCGAGGTAGCTGGTGTGGTTCTGGGCCAGCAGGGCGCCGCCCCGCTCGGGGATGTTCTCCAGGCCGAGATAGGTGAACTTGGTCCCCTGCATCGCGACCATCGGCGGCACGATCCACTCGCACAGCCGGTAAAACCCCTCGGGCATTGTCTTCTCCTTCACCTACCGCGACGGCCGTCCGCTGCGACCGGCGGCCCGCGCCGCGGCCTCTTCCGCCTCCATCCGGGCAGCCTCCGCCATGGTCGGTGCCCCGCCGCCCAGCCGCCGCGGCGTCCAGTACGCCCCGGGTTCGTGGGGATAGCGCTGTTGCGCCTGGTGTAGCAGCGTGGTCATCGATTCGCGCAGAGCGGCGTCGGTCCGCGCAATGTCTTCGGCCGCCCGCACCGGCGCGCCCACCTGCACTTTAATCGGCACCTTGGCGCGGCCGAGCGTGTGCGGGTGGTCCTTGGTCCAGATCCGGTGCGCACCCCAGACGATCACCGGGACGATCGGCACGTCCGCTTCGATGGCCATCCGGGCGGCGCCCGTCTTGAACTCCTTGAGCTCGAAGCTGCGGCTGATGGTGGCCTCCGGATACACCCCGACCAGCTCGCCCTCGCGCAGCCGCTGCACGGCCACCGCGTACGCGCCCGCACCCGCACCGCGGTCCACCGGAATGGTCCGGGTGTGCTTGATCAGGAAGTTCACGATCTTCACCTGCTGCATCTCGGCCTTGATCATGAACCTGAGCCGCCGGCCCCGGCGATGCACGGCCAGCGCGGCGGGCACAAAGTCGACATAGCTGGTGTGGTTGATCGCGATCACGGCGCCACCGCGGTCGGGAATGTTCTCCTCACCGCCGTAGGAGATCCGGGTGCCGGTGGCCAGAACCGCCAGCCGAGCCAGGATCTCGAGCGTGCGGAAGATCGGCTCCACCATCGATGGCTACTCCGGCGCTCCCGCGGATCGAGCCCGGCGCGCCGCGCGGGCGGCCGCGTCCTCGGCGTCCATCCGGGCGGCTTCGGCCAGCGATGGGGCGCTGCCGCCCAACCGGCGCGGCACCCAGAACTCACCGGCCGGATGTGGCCCATAGATTTCCTGGGCCCGCTCCAGCAGGTGTTGCATCCGCGAGTGCAACAGCCCCTTCAGTTCCTCGACCCCCAACGTGGGTTCGATCGGCTCACCGACGAGCACCGTGATGGGCACCTTCGGGCGGAACAGCTTCTTGGGGTGCCCCTTGGTCCAGATGCGCTGCGCGCCCCAGACGATCACCGGAACGATCGGCACCCCGGCCTCCACCGCCATCCGGGCGGCCCCCGACTTGAATTCCTTGATCTCGAAGCTGCGGCTGATCGTGGCTTCCGGGTAGACGCCGACCAGCTCACCGTCCTTGAGATGCCTGACCGCTTCCTCGTAGGACGCGGCCCCGTCCTGCCGGTTCACGGAGATGTGCCGCAGGCTGCGCATGATCGGCCCGGTGATCTTGTGGTCGAACACCTCCTGCTTGGCCATGAACCGCACCTTGCGGCCCAGGCCCTGCTGGTAGGCGGGCAGACCGGCGAACGTGAAGTCGAGGTAGCCGGTGTGGTTGATGGCGATGACCGCACCACCGCTTTTGGGCAGGTTTTCGACGCCCTCGACCGTGATCTTGAGACCCTGTAGGCGCCAAATCAAGCGGGCAAGCTGAATGACAGTCCCGTATACCGGTTCCACAGCTGATCAGCCTAGTGCTCCTGGCTGTGAGTCACCCGAAGTCCCGAAAAGGGACCGGGGACCCCTGATCGGCGACGGCGAGCGGCCGCCACAGCGATGGGGTGGAATTCTTCGCCGCCCGCGTACCGGACCCGGACGCATCGACTGCTGCCGCCGGTTGTGGCGGGCCGGAGAGCCCGCCCCCGCGCTAAGCTCGGGGGCTGAAAAGCCGTTATCCGGCCGCGGGCCGCAAAGGGCCTATTATCGGCCGCAGGAAGGTGTTTGTGCAGGTCACCAGCGTAGGTCACGCGGGATTTCTGATCGAGACCCCCGCGGGCAGCATCCTTTGCGACCCCTGGGTCAATCCCGCGTACTTCGCGTCCTGGTTCCCGTTCCCGGACAACAGCGAGCTGGACTGGGACACGCTGGGGCACTGCGACTACCTGTACGTGTCGCACCTGCACAAGGATCACTTCGACCCCAAGAACCTGGCCGAGCACGTCAACAAAGACGCGGTGGTGCTGCTGCCCGACTTCCCGGTGCCGGACCTGCGGAACGCGTTGCAAGAGCTCGGCTTCCACCGGTTCTTCGAGACCAGCAACTCCGTCAAGCACCGGGTCAGCGGGCCGAAGGGCGACCTCGACGTCATGATCATCGCCCTGCGGGCACCGGCCGACGGCCCGCTCGGCGACTCGGCGCTGGTGGTTTCCGACGGCGTGACAACGGCTTTCAACATGAACGACGCCCGGCCGGTCGACCTGGACGTACTGGGGTCGGATTTCGGCCACATCGACGTGCACATGCTGCAGTACTCCGGTGCGATCTGGTATCCGATGGTCTACGACATGCCGGCCCGCGCCAAGGAGTCGTTCGGTGTCCAGAAGCGGCAGCGCCAGATGGACCGCGCCCGCCAGTACATCGCTCAGGTGGGCGCGACGTGGGTCATCCCGTCGGCCGGCCCGCCGTGTTTCCTCGACCCGGAATTGCGGCACCTCAACGACGACCACGGCGATGCGGCCAACATCTTTCCGGACCAGCTGGTGTTCCTCGACCAGATGCGCAGCCACGGCAACGACGGCGGCCTGCTGATGATCCCCGGTTCGACCGCGGACTTCACCGGCACCACCTTGAACTCGCTGAGCCATCCGCTGCCCGACGACGAGGTCGAGGCGATCTTCACCACCGGGAAGCGGGCCTACATCGCCGACTACGCCGAGCGGATGGCGCCGGTGCTGGCCGCGGAGCGGGCGAGCTGGGCCCCCGCCACCGGGGAACCGCTGCTGGAGCAGTTGCGTGGGCTGTTCGAACCGATCATGTCGCAGAGCGATGAGATCTGCGACGGAATCGGCTATCCCGTCGAACTCGTGATCGGCCCGGAGACCGTCATCTTGGACTTTCCGAAACGTGCGGTGCGCGAACGCATTCCCGACGAGAAGTTCCGCTACGGGTTTGCCGTCGCGCCGGAGTTGGTCCGCACCGTGCTGCGGGACCGGGAACCGGACTGGGTCAACACCATCTTCTTGTCCACCCGATTCAGGGCGTGGCGCGTCGGCGGCTACAACGAATACCTGTACACCTTCTTCAAGTGCCTGACCGACGAGCGGATCGCCTACGCCGACGGCTGGTTCGCCGAGACGCACGACGATTCGTCGTCGGTCACGCTGGACGGCTGGGAGATTCAGCGTCGCTGCCCCCACCTGAAGGCCGACCTCTCGAGATTCGGTGTGGTGGAGGGTAATACGTTGACCTGCAACCTGCACGGCTGGCAGTGGCGGTTGGACGACGGGCACTGCCTGACCGCGCGGGGTCACCAACTGCGAAGTTCACGAGCATGAGCGCCCGGTCTTACGACGACGGCCTGGTTCAGCTGGACCGCGCGGCGATCACGTTGCGCCGCTACCATTTTCCCTCCGGAACGTCGAAGGTCATCGCACTGGGCGCAATCCGTGGATACAAGGCCGAGGGGTTGGGTCTGTTCACTCAACGATTCCGCATCTGGGGCAGCTCAGACTTCCGTCGCTGGCTGCCGCTGGACGTCGGTCGGCCATTCAAGTCGACGTTGATCACGCTGGACGTGCCCGGCACTCGGCCCAGCCCCGCCTTCACACCGGCGCGACCGGACGAGTTCACCGCACTCCTGGATGAGCTGCTAAGTCAGCGCGGTTAGCGGCGCACGCGAGGGCACAAATGCCTGGCTGCGCCTGCCGTCGGCGACCCGGACATACGCCGACTTCATGGCCTCGATGTACCGGTCCACCGATACGCGGGCGACCGGGTTGTCGGGAAACAGCACCGTCACCTTGGTCTCGTGCTGGAGCCGAATCACCCACACCGAGACCTGATGGGATACCCTGCCCTCGTCGTAGATCCGAAAGTTCAAGTCGGAGTTGGCGACAGAGGACAGTGGGGCGATGCTGGCGTCCAGGAACGACATCACGAAGTTGCCGCGCCGGGGCCTGCCCAGGCCCGCCTCCGGAGGCGCCAGCTCCAGCACTCGGTCGAACGGAACGCCCGCCAACTCGATACCCGAATCGAAGGACGCCTGCGCGGAGCGTGCCGCGTCTTCGAAAAGCCCCGCACCGACGCCGACCGTGACCGGAACCAAGCCGGTGAACCAGCCCGTCGTCATCAAATCCGTTGGCGTCCTACGCGTATCGGTGGTGGTTACCACGGAAAACATGTCGGCGCCGATCAATTCACGTTGCGTGAGGCCCGCGCAGCCGAACACGCCGCCGCTGAAACGCGCACCCGCACCGACGCAGGCCCGCTCGAACCGCTCCGTCTGCCGCTCGTCCAACAGCGTCTCGGTGACGAGCTTCCCGGCATAGGGCACCGAGAGGTCGCCGAGTGGCAGCGGAAAGTACGGCAACGTTCCACCATTGCCGGCGGCGAACTCTATCCATGCGCGCACCTCGGGGGAGTTCGCCGTCAACGCGGCCAACTCCGCCCGCTGCCGAATGCAGTAGTCGCCGTACCGGCCGGCCTCCGGGAGTTCGACGGGCGCGTCACCGCCGATGAGGGCGGCGTACATCATGTGGATCTCCGTGAAGAGGACGCCGACGATCATCGGGTCGACGCAGAGGTGGGCGATGCTCGCGTAAAAGGTGAAATGACCGCCGCTTTGTACCACCCCGAAAAAGAAACAATCCCACTGCAGCGGCTGCGGAGTCGATATGTGGTCTCGCAACTCCTCCGGCGTCAGCTGCCCGTGCCTGATCGGGACGAGTTCGATATCGGCGGGGTCCGCGATGGTATGGCGAACGATGTGTCGCGCATCGCGATACTCGAACCAACTGTGGTAGGTGTCGTGCCGACGAATGTGCGCATTGACTGCGTAATTCATGGCGCGGACGTCACAGCGGCCCGGGATCTCCCAGGTGAAGATCATCAAGCGCGACATGTCCAGCCCGCGCGACGCGTGATCGCTGTAGCGCCGAAGATGTTGCGTTTGCTGGTAGCTGGGCGGCACGGGGCTAGCCGGCGCCTCTGCCGCTTTGGCCTTCGCGGCGGGTGAAGCATGCCAACAGATGACGGGGCCGGCTTGCGGTGTCCAGTCTCGAAGCGTCGTTATGCCAAACACTGAATACCCTGCACCTCCGCGCTATTCGGCTCGGCATAGCCGAAGCTGAGCGGCCGCCAAGCGATGCTTCCGGCGATCTACCGTCCGCGCTGTCGCCGCGGAGCCGAGCCCGCCAGTGCACCCGCAGCTGCCCCGCGGCCAGGCGTGGTCACGCTACACCACGAAATCCCTTGGTCGACACTAATAATGGCGGACACCGAACCGACAGGTCCGGCCGCCGCCCCAGGATTTCTCCAGCCGCAAAGTGGTGCTACGGGAATCCTCAGCATAACCGCTTCGCGTGGCGGTCGCTGCACGAAACCCCGTGGGGGCGTTACTTCTGAATTACGGCCGCCTGAACGGAAAGGCCGAAATCCCTGTACCCCGGCCTTGGTCGGCGGCCGCCGGCTTGGCCGGGCGAGTTTGCGCGCGGAGCCAAGCTCGGTGCGGTACGGTTGCCCAGCATGTGGATCACCGTGCTGGTGCTGGCCGGCTCGGTGATCTTCGAACCGATACGGCTCGGTTTGGTGATCCTGCTGCTCGGCAGGCGACGCCCGCTTCTGCAGCTCCTGGCGTTTCTGGGCGGCGGCTTCAGCCTGGGCGTCGGCGCGGGGCTCGTGGTGCTGTTCGTCCTCCGGACCGCACCGGTCGTCGGCCATGTGAGCGTGGCGGAGGTCCAGATCGCGTCCGGGCTGGTCGCTTTGCTGATCGCCACCGGTTTGGCCACCCATGTTGCGCTGCGCAGGACTGTCCGACCCGTCCCGGCCGACGCTGCGGTCGGCGGTGACGGTGGCGGCGTTCTCCTGCTGGAGCGGACGGCACCGAGCGGCCGGCAGCAGCTGGTCGACCGCGCGCGCATGTTCCTGCGGGGCGACTCTCTCGGTGTCGCAGCGGTCAGCGGGATGGGGGCCTCGTTGCCGTCCGCGAATTACATGGGCTCGATGGCCGCGATCCTCGCCTCGCACGCCGCACCGGTCGCACAGGTTCAGGCGCTGGTGGCCTTCAACTTGGTGGCGTTCACCGTGGCCGAGATCCCACTGGTCGGCTATCTGGCGGCGCCGCGCAAGACGCGCGCCTTCATGGCCGCGCTGCAAAACTGGCTGCGATCCCGCGGCCATCGCGACATCGCCGTCTTGGTGGCGGCCGGGGGTTGTTTCATGCTCGTCCTCGGCGTAGCCAACCTCGGCGCGGGGTAGCATCCCTGCTATAGCTCTTTCGACAGGCCTGAGGGGAGTTCGTGAACAAACTGCTCGCCGGGGCCGTCGCCGTTGGAATGCTAACGTGTGCAACGGTTTTCGATGAAGGTATCGCCGGCGCCGACACCGCACTGATAGTGCCCGGCACGGCGCCTTCTCCCTACGGGCCGCTGAGGTCGCTGTATCACTTCAATCCCGCGATGCAGCCCCAGATCGACGAGAACTACTACAGTCCCGCCGCGGTCCGGCGTGTGGTGCCCTATCCCGGCAGCTTCTGGCCGGTCACCGGCCCGAACTCGCCGACCGTCAACAGCTCCGTGAACACGGGGGCGAACAATCTCGACGCCGCGATCCGGAACACGCAAGGACCCATCTCGGTGGCCGGACTGTCCCAGGGCTCGCTGGCGCTCGACCGCGAGCAGGCGCGCCTGGCGCACGATCCGACCGCGCCACCGCCGGGTCAGCTCACGTTCATCAAAGCCGGTAACCCCGACAACCTGCTCTACAAGGTGTTCGGGCCCGGCACGCACGTGCCGATCATCGACTACACCGTCCCGGCTCCGGTGGAGAGCCAATACGACACGATCAACATCGTGGGGCAATACGACCCCTTCTCCGACCCGCCCAACCATCCCGGCAATCTGCTGGCCGACCTGAACGCGATTGCCGCGGGAGGGTATTACGGCCACAGCGCCACGGCGTTCTCCGATCCGTCGCGCGTCGCGCCCTGGGACATCAAGCGAACCACCAACAGCCTGGGCGGCACGTCGACGACATATTTCATCCGGAACTCTGAGCTGCCGCTGGCCCGGGCCCTGGTGGACGGTGCGGGCATGCCCGCCGAGGCGGTTGGCCCGATCGACGCGGTGCTGCGGCCGATGGTCGACAGGGCATACGACCCGGGCCCGGCGCACAACCCGGTCCAAATCATCAACGGCGTCACCCACATTCCCACGATCATCTCCGCGGCCACCTGGCCGATCCGGGGCGCGAGCGCCGGCGTCAACCTGGCCACCAACTCACTTGCGATCGCCAACCTGGCCCGCAACCTCACCCCGGGTCCCAGACTCGGCAAAGGCGGCGTGTTGCCGAAGGTCGTCCGCGCAGTGGTCAAAGCCAAGAAGTAGCGGCGGCTACAGCCTGAGCCCGTCGCGCGGCGAAAAGCCGACCAGCTGCTCGGCCGTCCACGCCGGTGACTTCTCTTCGTCCGGCAGCAGCGGCTTGCGTTTGGCCGGGCCGCGGTGGCGCCGCAGCGGCCATCTGCTCGCGGCCGCCCAGCCCGACGGCCGCCACCAATTCGCCCGCCCGACCAGCACGGCGATCGCGGGCACCGTCACCGTCCGCAGCAAGAAGGTATCCAGCAGCAGCCCCGTCCCGAGCACGAAACCGCTCTGGATCACCGTGGACAGGCTGGCGAATACCAGGCCGTACATCGACGCGGCCATGATCAGGCCCGCCGCGGTGATCACCCCGCCCGTCGAGGACACGGTTCGGATCACGCCGGAGCGCATCCCCGATGCGGACTCGTCGCGCAGCCGGGAAATGAGCAGCATGTTGTAATCGGCGCCCACCGCGACCAATATGATGAACGTCAAACCGGGCACGCTCCAATGCATTTCGCCGCCCAGGATGAATTGGAACACGATGACGCCGATGCCCAGCGCCGACATGTACGACACGATCACCGTCCCGATCAGGTAGAGCGGCGCGACGACGGCGCGCAGCAACGCGACAAGGATCAGCAGCACCACACAGATGGTCATCGCGATGATGAATCGCAGATCGTGATCGTAGTAGTCGCGCGTCTCCTTGAGCACGACGGGCAATCCCACCACCGACACCGTGGCGTCGGCCAGCGTCGTGTTCGGTTGGGCGCCCTGCGCGGCGGCCCTGATCGCGTCGACCTGGTCCATCGCCGCGGTGCCGAACGGATTCAGGTCGGTCTGGATCAGGTACCGCACAGCGTGGCCGTCGGGCGAAACAAAAGCGCCGGCAAGCTTTTTGAGCTGGTCGGCGTTCATGCCGCCCAACAGGTCCTGCACCCCGCCCGGCAACGCCGCGGGCTTGCCACCCTCACCGGTGGCGTACGACAACGCTTGCGCGGGAATGTAAAAGCCCGCCATCGCCGGCGTCGTCGCCTCCTTCTTCATGGAGAGCAGAAAAGCCGATGCCTCGCCCAGCCCGAAACCCATCTTCTTGACCTGGTCCACCAATTGCTGCACGCCGTCGGCCAATTGCCGGCTGCCGTCCGCGAGGGAGTTGGTCCCCTGTTGCAAGAAGGTGATCTTCGCCCGCATGCCGCCCGGGCTGCCCATCCCCATGGAGCCCATCGCGCCGACGACGGTGGACAGCGCGCGGCGCAACCCGGAAACCGTCGCCGCGAGCGTCTGTACGGCCTGGGTCGCCCGCAGCTGGCGGGCCAGCTCCGATATCTTGCCCAGCGTTCCGTCGTCGCGCGCCGTCACCAGCCGTTGCAGTTCGTCGCGCGCATTGACGCAGGCGGGCTCGGCGCTGCACATCGGGCTGTTGTCGAGCGCCCCCAGCACCGGATTAGCCCAATCAGAGTTGTTGGCAACGAAGTTCGCGTTCGCGCCGATGGCATCGCCAAGCGAACGCATGCCGTTGACGAGCCGTTCGGCACCCTCGAGTTCGGCCAACGCCCGATTCCCGCCGAAGATGTTCTGCAGCGTAGCCAGGGCGTCGACCAGGCCGCCGACCGCGGACACGGCCTGATTGACCTGGATCCGCACGTCGCCGAGCTTGCCCGCCATCAGGTTCGCGCCACCCGCCAACCGATCGAGATCGCCGGTGTGGTCGGCGATTTGTTTGGAGCCCGCGTCCAGCTTGTCGCCGACTTCGCCGACCTGCCATGACGTTTTGGCTTGCTCCAGGGACTGCCCGGTGGGCCGCGTGATGCCCCTGACCATCGCGACGCCCGGCACCTGGCTGACCCGTTGCGCCATCTGCTCGAGGTCGGCAAGGGCCTTGGCCGTGCGCAAGTCCTGCGGCGAGGAGATGAACAGGTACTCGGGAATGATCAGGTTGGTCGAGAAATGCCTGTCCAGCGCGGCATAGCCGACCGAACTTTCGACGTCGTCCGGCAGGGCCTTGCGATCGTCGTAGTTGTAGCGGGCCAGGCCCGCGCATCCGGCCAGAATCACCAGCACCAGCGCGCTGGCCAGCAGGTGGGCCTTGGGCCGGCGGACGATGTTGACACCCGAACGCCGCCAGAAGCGTCGGCTGAGATCGCCACGCGGCGCGATCCAGCCGCGGCGCCCGGCGAGCACCAGCAGCGCCGGCAGCAGCGTGATCGCGGCGAGGAAGACGACGGCCACCGAGATCCCCAGCACCGGTCCGACGGTCCGCAGGATCCCCAACTGGGTGAAGATCATCCCCAGGAACGTGACCGCCACGGTGGCCGCCGAGGCCGCGATCACCTTGCCGATGGATGCCAACGCCTTGATGACCGCCTGATCCGAGTCCACGCCCTGGCGCACGTAGTCGTGGTATCGGCTGATCAGAAAGACGGCGTAATCCGTTCCCGCGCCGACCATCATCCCGCTCATGAAGATGACGGTCTGGTTGGCGATGCCCAGGCCGGCCGATCCGGCCAGGGCCACCAACCGCTGGGCCACCACCGCGGACATGCCGATCGTCAGCAACGGCAGCACCATCGTGACCGGGTTGCGGTAGATGACCAACAGAATGACGAACAACAGAACGACGATCGCGAGCTCGATCCGCGCCCTGTCCCGCTGGCCGGTGAGGTTCAGGTCGGCGACGGTGGACGCGGGCCCGGTGACGTTGGCCGTCAGGGTCGATCCCGCCACGGTCTGCTTCACGGTCGCGGCCACCCGCGCGTACGCCTGCTTGGATTGCGGCGAGCCCAAATCGCCGGGTAGGCCGATGGGCATCATCCAGGCCTGGTGATCCTTGCTGGTCATCAGCGCGCGTAGCGGCGGTGTGGTGACGAAGTCCTGCAGCATCGCCACGTCTCGGGTGTCCCGGCGCAGGGCGTCGACCAGTTTCCGGTAGGTGCCTTCGTCGGCCGCGCTCAACCCGTTGGCATCGCTGAGCACCACCACCGCGATGCTCTGCAAGCCGGCCTCACCGAACGCGGCGTTCATGGTGCGGGTCGCCGCCAGCACCGGCGCGCCGGACGGCAGGATGGCCACCGGGTGTTGCTGGGAGACCTCTTCCAGCGACGGCGCCGTCAGCGAAAGGACGCCCGCGAGCGCGATCCAGACGCCGATCACCAGCCACGGCCTTCGCCCGATCAGGCGACCGAGCCGGGGAAGACGCCCGTCGGCTCGTCCTGGCCGGTCTTCGCTAGTGACACTCGAACCGCATTCTTTTCGGCGTCAGTGCGCCGCCTGCCGGTAGAGGTCGGCGACGTTGCGTGCACGCCCCGCCGCCCCGCCGTCGGCGACGCGGACGCACACGGATTTTAGGGCACCCAGGTATCGGGTGACGGAATTTCGGGCGGCGGGGTGGTCGGGAAACAGCACGCTCGCCGCCGTCTCGTCGAACCGGCCCACCATCGTGCTCAGCGGGTAGGTGACCCTGCCGTCACTGTGCGCACCGACGGAAAGGCCCTCGAACAATTTGGTCATCGTCGACAGCGGACTGGCTTGTGCGTCAAAGAAATTCACCAGGGAGAACAGCGGTGGGGGGCGGCGCAGCGACGGCGCCAGTTCCACGACCCGCTCGAATGGCACCCGCGCCAGGTCCGCGCCCGAATCGAAGGACGCCTGGGCGCTTCGTGCGATGTCGTTGAAGGACAGCCCGGCGACGGGAACGGTGATCGGGATCTGGCCGGTGAACCAGCCCTGCGTGGTGGCGTCGGCTGGGGTGCTGCGGGTGTCTTTCGGGGTGATGGCGAAATACGTGTCGGCGCCGGTCAACTCGTGAACCGCCAGAGCGAGGCACGCGAACATGCCACCGACGAAACGCGCTCCGGCCGCGACGCAGGCGGTTTCGAATCGATGCGTTTGTTCCTCGTCCAGCAGGGTCACGCCCCGCAGGTCGCCGTCATAGGGCACGGTCTGATCGCCGAGGGGCAGCGGGAACGCCGGGAACGTCCCGTCGTTGGCCTCGGCGAACTCGACCCAGGCCCGGACCTGTGGGGAGTCGACGGTCAGCGCCGAGGTGTACTCGCGCTGCCGGACGCAGTAGTCGGCATAACTGCCGGCCGGCGGCAGTTCGACCGGCGGGTTTCCCCCGATCAGCTCGGAGTACATCGTCTGGAACTCCAGGAGTCCCATCCCGACGAACTGCCCATCGGCGTGCAGGTGATCGATGCTGGCGTAGAAGGTGAAGCCGTCCGGGCGCTGAATCACCCCGAAGCTGAAGCAATCCCACTGCAGCGAATCGGGGGTGGCCACGATGTGGTCCTGCAACTGCGCGCCGGTCAGCTCGCCGTGTTCGGTGAGGACGAACTCGATGTCCGCCGGGTCGGCGACGGTGTGCCGCACGATGTGGTCGGCGTCGGTGTACTCGAACCAACTGCGGTAGGTGTCGTGCCGGCGAAGGTGTGCGTTGATGACATAGGTCATGGCGCGCAGATCACACCGACCCGGCACCCCGACGGAAGCGATCAGCAGCCGGGAGTGGTCCAGGTTCCGGGCGGCCTGTTCGCGCAGGCTCCGAAGGTGCCTGGCCTGGACGTAGCTCGGTGGCACGGCACTCGCCGGCGCCTCGAGGGCCTTGGCGCGGGCGGCGGGCGACGGGTGCCACGAGAACAAGGTGCCGGGCAGCGGCGCCCACTCTTCGACCGTGGAGACATCCAATGGGCCGATCCGCACTGCCACCTCCGGTGCTTCAGCACCGACGGCGGTGCATCGGAACGGCAGCTGCCTGCGTATCGGGGGGGATCTCGATCCGCCAAACACCGGTGGTGCTCAGGTTCCCCGGTAGCCTAGCCCGGGTTTCCCGGGGCCGCTCGGTTCGACGTGCCGCCCACCCGGACGTGTCGCCGACGGGCTCGAATCGTCAGGCGGTGCGCTCGGCGAGCGCCTGCCGGGCCGCGTTGTAGCCGGGAATGAACGTGATGCCCGGTCCGCCGTGGCAACCGGCGCTGCCCAGGTACAGACCCTCGATCGGTATCGGCTGGCCGCGAAAGCCTTTCGGGCCGGGCCGGTTCGGCCCGATCTGGTCGGGGTTGAGCAGTCCGTGGCAGTAGTCGCCCCCGGGGGCGCCGAACATCACGCCCATGTGCCTGGGCGTGAAGGTCGTGTGCCGGATTATGCTGCGCTCGAAGTTCGGCGCCAGGCGGGTGATCTTGTCGATCACCCGCTGACCCATTTCGACCTTCGCGTCGCCGTAGTCGGCGCCGCCCTCGATCGGGAACCACAACGCGAACGCCGAGGCCGCGTGCTTGCCGGCGGGTGCCAGGCCCGGGTCGTTCTGCGTGGGAATCTGCAACACCACCGTCGGGTCGGCCGGGACGATTCCGCGGCGACAATCCTCCCACTGCTGCTGGACCTCTTCCGGCGTGCAGAACAGACCTATCGACGCCTGCATCGACGGGTCGTTGAGCGCCTCGTAGGGCGCGGCGAACTCCGGCGCCTCCTCCAGCGCGAAGTGCATCTGCAGGTAACTGCCGCGGTGATCGGTCCGGGCATATCGCTCCCGGATGTCGCCGGGCAGCAGGGCCGGGTCGATCAGTTCGTTCAGCGTGAGATCGGGCGCAATGCCGGAGACGACGATCGGGGCGGTCAAGGTGTCGCCGCCCTCGGTGCGCACCCCACTCACCCGCCCGTCGTCGACCAGGATCTCGGTCACCTTGGATCGCAGCCGGACTTCGCCACCGTGGCTTTCCAGCAGTTCGCACAGGTGCGAGGTGAGCGCCCCGATGCCGCCGCGCAGCTTCTTCATCTGCATGGTGTCCCCGTCGGGGACGCCCAGCCCGAAGGCCAGCGCGGCCGCGCTGCCCGGCGTGGCGGGCCCGCGATAGAGGGTGTTGACGGCCAGCACGGTCATCGAGCCGCGCAGCGCACCGTGCTTCTCGCGGTCCGGAAGGTAGCGGTCCAACACGTCGGTGACCGATCCGAACAACATGTCGTCGATCGCGGCACGTTCGAATTCGTTTGTCGCACAGGCATACATCTCGTCGTAGGTCTTCGGCTGCGTTCCCGCCTCGAACCTGCCCAGCGCCCGGGTCGGCGCCTGGCTCCAGGCCATCAGCCCCGCCATCCCGTTCACCGCGTCCGCGCCGTGCACCTCGTTGAGGTGGGTGAACAATTTGATGGGGTCGCTGTACTGGATCAGCGGATCGTCACCGACGCCGCGCACCGCCACCGACATCACGTCCAGGTCGATCGTCGGCAGAGTGTCCAGGCCGAGTTCCTCGACCACCACCGTCGAGGTGGGGAACTGCACCGAGCCGGCGATCTCGAACCGATACCCGTCGAAAAGCTCCACCGTGGACGCCATCCCACCGGCGTAGAGCTTGGAATCCAGGCACACCGTCCGCAACCCCGCCTTCTGCAGCAGCACCGCCGCTGCCAGGCCGTTGTGCCCCGCACCGATAACTATCGCGTCATACCGTGTCATGTCCTGCCCTCCAGCAATGGAGGCTGGCACGACCGCAAAGTTTTGTCAATTATGACGAAACTCTTGGTCGGCTTCTGTGGCCCAGGTGTCGGTGATGCCCGCGCGTAGCGACTCCAGCGCCGCGTGACACATCCGCGCCAGCTCGCCCAGCGACCGGTCGTCGCCCAGCATCCAGAACTCCATCGCGCCGAAAACGCCCGCCGCGATGCAGCGCGCGGTCACCGCGGCCCGCAGCCGCCCATCCAGCGTCCCGGCCGCCGTGCAGCTACGCCGGTGCAGCTGCGTTTGGATGACATCGGCGAAGTCGGCCTGGACTTCCCGCATATGTCGCACGATGCGGCTGGGGTCGAGCTCGCCACCCCGCAGCGTGGCTATCTTCGCCACAGCCTCAACGTCATAGGGAAACGAGAAGATGGCCGATTGCACCGAATCGATGATCGGCTCGCCGGCGGGGCGGGCGTCCAGCGCGGCGCGAAACCAGTTCAGCCCGGTGTAGTCGGCAAACAACAGATCGTGCTTGGACTTGAAGTGGCGATAGAACGTCCGCAGGGACACGCCGGCGTCCGCCGCGATCTGCTCGGCCGAGGTCTCCTCGACACCCTGGGCCAGGAATCGGACCATGGCGGCCTGGATCAACGCCTCCCGCGTGCGCTCGCTGCGCACCGTCTGCGCCGGCCTGACCATGCAAGTAAGGTACCCCAACCATCTTTTGTCAGTATTGACAAAACTTTGGATCTAGGGTGAGACTGCCGCCATGATCTCGCTTCTTGTGCACGCAGTTCTCGGGCTCGGTGTCATCGGATGGATCGTCGCCTCGAACTCGAAGGTCTTCGCCCGGCCGGCCGGCGGGCCGTTGTTCTCTCCGCTGGAATGCCTGTATTACGTCGTCGGCATCGCTTCGGTCGCCCTGGGCTGGTATTTCAACGTCACCTACGTCCAGCAGTACTCGCACGGATCCACCAATCCGCTGTGGGGCGAGCACGGCAGCTGGGCCGAATACATCAGGCTGATGTTCACCAACCCGGCCGCGGACTCCGCCAGCCAGGATTACACGATCGCGAATGTCATTCTGCTGCCGCTATTTACGATCGTGGACGGCTACCGCCGCGGATTGCGACACCCGTGGCTGTACTTCGTGTCCAGCCTTTTCACCAGCTTCGCGTTCGCGTTCGCCTTCTACTTCGCCACCATGGAGCGGCAGCGCCGGCACGAACAAGCCCGCGAGACGGTGGACGCCTAGGCAAATGGTTTGGTGGCCCGCCACCTCTGTCGACCACCGTGGGCGTCGGTGCGGATGTCGCTGAATCCCGCGGCATGCAGCCGCCCCGGGAGGTCCTTCGGCGCGATCGGGTTGTAGGTGTCGGCGACGTGGAGCAACCGGAACGCCCACGACGGGACGCCGTCGCTACCGGCGAAGACCCCTCCCGGTTGCAACACCCGGAAAGCCTCGGCGAATAGCCGGTCCTGCAAGTCGGCGCCGGGCACGTGGTGCAGCATCGTGAAGCACACGACCGACGTGAAGTGGTCGTCGGGCAGTCCCGTGTCCGTGCCGTTGCCGTGGACGACGCGGGCCCGGTCGCCGTAGCGGCGCCGCAGGCGATCGGCCATCGCGGCGTCGACTTCGACGGCGGTGAGCGAGGCGGTGCGATCGACGAGCACCCGTAGCGTGGCCCCGTACCCGGGGCCGATTTCCAAAGTCCGGGCGCCCAATTCGACGCCTTCCAGGGCCCAGGGCAGCAGCTGCTCGGCCACCGCTTTTTCCCAGCCCGCCGAGCTGCACCGGCGCCGGTGCAGGAGGTTCATCGCCATAGCAGTCACGCTAGGCGGGCCACGGACTGCAGACTTCCGATAATCTGCCGAGATATGTCGGGAATCAGCCATCACGGGCCGGCGACGTCATCCCAGGCGCTGCCGCCGGGCGCCCGGATCGAGCGGCACCGCCACCCCATGCACCAGATCGTCTATCCGTCCTCGGGTGCGGTCTCGGTCACCACCCCGGCGGGGACCTGGATCACGCCGGCGAATCGGGCGATCTGGATACCGGCGGGCTGCTGGCATGAACATGAGTTCCACGGCCACACGCAGTTTCACGGCGTCGCACTCGACCCCAGCCGTTACCGCCGCGGCCCCGCGGCACCGGCCGTGCTGGCGGTCAACCCGTTGATGCGCGAACTCATCGTCGCGTGCTCGCAAACCGACGGAGCCGACACCGACGAGCACCACCGGATGCTGGCCGTGCTGCACGACCAGTTGCAGACGGCCAGCGCGGGCGAGCCACTGTGGATTCCCACACCCATCGACGCCCGGCTGCGGCAAGCCTGCGCCTTGATCGCCGACAACCTGCGCGAGCCGCTGACGTTGCAGCGGATCGGCCACCGGATCGGCCTCAGCCAGCGCACCCTGAGCCGCCTGTTCCGCGACGAGCTGGCCATGACCTTCCCCCAGTGGCGCACCCAGCTGCGGCTGCAACACGCGTTGGTGCTGCTCGCCGAGCACCGCGCCGTCACGTCGGTGGCGTCCGAATGCGGCTGGGCCACACCGAGCGCCTTCATCGACACCTACCGGCGCGCCTTCGGGCACACCCCGGGCCGGCTGACGAAGGCGTTTTAGCCGACGGTGGCGACGGGCTCCAGCAGCTCGGTGCCGACGAACGGCACCAGCGCGTCGGGCACCCGCACGCTGCCGTCGGGCCGTTGATGGTTTTCCAGGATCGCCACCAGCCACCGGGTGGTGCCCAGCGTGCCGTTGAGGGTGGCCGCGGTCTGCGGCTTGCCACCTTCGTCGCGGTAGCGCGTCGCAAGCCGGCGCGCCTGGAAGGTGGTGCAGTTCGACGTCGACGTCAGCTCGCGGTAGGCGCCCTGGGTCGGAACCCATGCCTCGCAGTCGAATTTGCGCGCCGCCGATGAGCCCAGATCGCCTGCGGCGACGTCGATCACCCGATACGGCACCCCGATCTGGGCCAGCATTTCGCGTTGCCAGCCCAACAGCCGTCCGTGCTCGGCCTCGGCTTCGGCGGGCGTGCAGTAGACGAATCCCTCGACCTTGTCGAACTGGTGCACCCGGATGATGCCGCGGGTGTCCTTGCCGTAGCTACCGGCCTCGCGCCGGAAACACGACGACCAGCCCGCGTAGCGCAGCGGCCCGCCGGACAGGTCCAGGATCTCGTCGGCGTGGTAACCGGCCAGCGGCACCTCGGAGGTCCCGACCAGGTAGAGATCATCGGCCTCCACGCGGTAGATCTCGTCGGCGTGGGCGCCCAAAAACCCGGTGCCCGCCATCACCTCCGGGCGCACCAGCACCGGCGGGATCATCGGGATGAAGCCGTTGTCGACGGCCAGCCGCAGGGCCAGCTGCAACAGCCCCAGCTGCAGCAGCGCGCCCCGACCGGTCAGGAAGTAGAACCGCGAGCCGGACACCTTGGCGCCGCGCTGCATGTCGATGAGGCCCAGCGATTCGCCGAGTTCGAGGTGGTCCTTCGGGTTGTGCAGCTGAGCGGGTTCGCCCACCACGTCGAGGACGCGGTAGTCGTCCTCCCCGCCGGCGGGAACGCCGTCGATGATGACGTTGGAGATCGCCATATGCGCCGCGGTGAACGTCGCCTCGGCCTCGGCCTGCTCGGTCTCGGCGGCCTTCACCTGCTCGGCCAATTCCCTGGCGCGCGCGAGCTTGGCCGGGCGCTCCTCGGGGGACGCGGCGCCGACGCTCTTGCTGGCGGATTTCTGTTCCGCCCGCAGCGCATCGGCCGACGAGATCGCCGCCCGGCGGGCGGTGTCGGCTGCCAGCAGCGTGTCGACCAAGGTTGGGTCCTCGCCCCGACTGGTCTGTGACCGGCGTACGGCGTCGGGGTCTTCGCGGAGCAGCTTCAGGTCGATCACGGCCCTGAGACTACTTTCACGGGCTCGGCCCAGCGCGCAGAGCATCCCACCCGAATTCATCCCAGGACTCACATCAGTAACTTTTGTCACGCCGCACAGGTGCTCCTGTCAGAATGGAGCCGATGTCGCAAGCGCCCGAGACGGACCTTCCGCAAACCCCGGAGGCCGACACCACCACCGCCGAGCCGGAACAGCCGCGAGTCGGCGTCCGGTGGCCGCGCAGTCTGCAGGCGCAGGCGACTCGGCGCGCCCTGCTGCTGACCGCGCTGGGCGCCCTGTTGATCGCCGGGCTGGTCACCGCGCTGCCGGTCGGCGGCACCGGGCCGGGGCGGTTGTCCGGGTATCTCGACGGCAATCCCGTGCCCACCACCGGAAGCAAGAGCGACGCCGCCTTCAACAGGGCCGCCGGCGGCGACTGCCTGATGTGGCCGGACGCCACCCCGGAGTCGGCGAAGATCGTCAACTGCGTCGACGACCACAAGTTCGAAGTCGCCGAATCCGTCGACATGCGGACGTTCCCGGGCTCCGAGTACGGGCCCAATGCCGCTCCCCCGTCGCCCGCTCGCATTCAGCAGATCACCCAGGAGCAGTGCGAGTCCGCCGTGCGTAATTACCTGGGCCCCAAGTTCGATCCCAACAGCAAGTTCACCGTCAGCCTGCTGTGGCCCGGCGACCGGGCCTGGCGCCAGTCCGGCGAGCGCCGAATGCTGTGCGGACTGCAACTGCCCGGCAACAACCAGCAACAGGTCTTCAAGGGCAAGGTCGCCGACGTGGACCAGTCCAAGGTCTGGCCGGCCGGCACCTGCTTGGGCATCGACTCGACTACCAACCAGCCCGTCGACGTACCGGTTGAATGCGCGGCACCGCACGCGATGGAGGTGACCGGCACGGTGAACCTGGCCGAGAAGTTCCCCGGCGCCCTGCCGGCGGAGCCCGACCAGGACGGCTTCATCAAGGACCAGTGCACCAAGATGACGGACGCCTACCTGGCGCCGGTCAAGTTGCGCACCACCACCCTGACGCTGATCTACCCCACCGTGCCGCTGGCCAGCTGGACGGCCGGCAGCCGCGAGGTCGCCTGCAGCATCGGCGCGACGCTGGGCAACGGCGGCTGGGCCACCCTGCTCAACAGCGCCAAGGGCCAGCTGCTCATCAACGGTCAGCCGCCGGTGCCGCCGCCCGACATTCCCGAAGAGCGGCTCACGCTGCCGCCGATACCGCTCCAGGTGCCGGCCCAGGCTCCGTCGAGCCAGGCCGCCGCCCCCCCGGAGATCCCGCCCAACAATCAGCACCTCCCGGGACAGCAGCCGGTGGTGGCGCCGCCGCAGGCGCCGGCAACGGATACCCCGCCCCCCCAGGCGCCGCCCCCCGCGGACGCCGGAGCACCGCCGCAGGCGCCGCCCCCCGCGGACGCCGGAGCGCCGCCGCCGGCCAACCCGGCCCCGGAGGCACCGCCCGCCGCTCCCCCACCCGGGGGGTAGCCGGGTGCCCGTGCGGATGGATCCGCAGCGGTTCGACGAACTGGTCTCCGATGCGCTCGACCTGATCCCGCCCCAGCTGGCGGCTGCGATGGACAACGTCGTCGTTTTAGTCGAGGAGCGCGATCCGGAGGACGGCGAGCTGCTCGGGCGCTACGTTGGGGTCGCCCTGACCGAGCGTGACTCCGACTACGCCGGATCGCTGCCGGACACCATCGCCATTTATCGCGAGGCGCTGCTGGAGGTCTGCGAATCCGACGACGACGTCGTCGAGGAAGTGGCGATCACGGTGGTCCACGAGGTCGCCCACCACTTCGGCATCGACGACGCCCGGCTGGAAGAACTGGGCTGGGCCTGACAAGCTAATCGACGCGCCGGACTCATGGGCGCGGCATCCCGGATTTGTCCGCGGCCGGTGCTATGAACGGGTTATGAATGCTGACTGCCGCGACTGCCGGGCAGGCCTAGATCACTGTCACGGCACCATCATTCGCCATGCACTGCACCGGTCGGAATGCACGGAGCCGGATTGCTTCAGCCCCGAGCTCTTGCCGCACGCCTTCGTCGTCGACTGCGACGCGGTCGGCTGCGGATGTTTCGAATCCATCGCGCTGGCCGTTTGATCGACCGTCAGCCCATCGGGTCGGTGCTCGAGTGCACCGCGTCCGCGACCGCGGTTGCCCGCGCCTCGGGGTAGAACGGCGGCGTCAGGGTCCCCCACCGCACGCAGCTCCACCGCCCGTCGGTGATGGGAGCCAACACCACCGATTCCGCGTTGCCGATGTGGTTGTCCAGCGCAAAGCCGGCGTCCACACCGGCCAGCACGGCGGCGGCCAGGCGGATCGCCGCGCCATGGCTGACGACGACGATGTCGCCGGTCCAGTCGCGGTCGTCGAGGTAGCGCAGCCGCAGGTCGGTGAGCACCGGCACGTAGCGGTCCAACACGTCGTTGCCGCTTTCCCCACCGGGCAGCGGGACGTCGAGCTCACCGTGGTGCCATCGCTCGTAGATCGCGTTGAATTCCGCGACCGCGTCGTCGTCGTCGCGGTTTTCCAGCCCACCGACCTGGACCTCGTGAACGCCGGCCACCTCGACGGCGTCCAGCTCCAGTTCGCCGCCGATGACCCGGGCCGTCTGCGACGCGCGAATCGCCACCGAGTGAGCCAGCAGCGCGGGCCGTCCCGCACCGCGGGCGAAGGCGCGGGCCTGATCGCGGCCCAGCGGCGTCAGCTCCGCCCCGGGCGGCCGGGTGTCCAGCCTGCGCTCGACGTTGCCGTAGGACTGGCCGTGTCGCAGCAGCACCAACCGGCCGGTCATGGCTCAATCCCCCCGGCCGCGGTTTCCGGTTTGCCTTCCCGCAGCCGTGCCAGCCAGCGGGCCGCCTCGTCGGCGGGCGGCGGCAGCACCCCGGCGGGCGAGCCCGTCGGCCAAGATCCCAGGTAGCGCACGTCTGCACAACGACGATGCAGCGCTTTGAGTGCCTCGGCGACGGCGTCGTCGTCGATGTGGCCCACACAGTCGGCGAAGAACACGTAGGTGCCCAGCGCCGTCCGGGTCGGCCGGGATTCGATCCGGGTCAGGTCGATGCCGCGGATTCCGAATTCGGTCAGCGCACCCAGCAGCGCGCCGGGCGCGTTGTCGATGCGCAGCACCACCGACGTGCGGTCGGCGCCGGTGCGGGCCGGCGGCGGCCCCGGCAGGCCGGCCAGGAGGAAGCGTGTGCAGGCGTTGGGTTCGTCCACCACGCCGTCGGCCAACGCGGGCAGCCCCCAATGGGCGGCGGCCAGCGGAGAGGTCACCCCCGCGTCGGCTTGCCCCTCGGCCACCTGGCGCGCCGCATCGGCGTTGGAATAAGCGGGCCGCAGCTCTACGCCGGGCAGGTGGGCGGCGACCCAGTGCCGCACCTGAGCCGCCGCCACCGAAAACGCCGCCAGGGTGCGCACATCGGCGGCGGTGCGGCCGGGTTTGACGACGATGTTGAACGCGACGTCCAGGGTGGTTTCGGCGAATACCTGCAGGGGCGCCCCGGTCGCCAGGCTGTCGAGCGTGGGTGTCACCGAGCCGTCGATCGAGTTCTCGATCGGGACGCAGGCGTATTCGGCACCGCCCGTGCGGACGGTGTCCAGCGCCGCGGCGGTGCTGTCGATGGGCAATCGCCGGACCTCACCGGGCCCCTGGCCGGGGATCAGGCCCGCGGCCGTGATCTGCAACAGCGCCGCCTCGGTGAAGGTCCCTTCCGGACCGAGATAAGCGATGCGGACCACGCCCCAACCCTAGCGGCGGCCGGCGCCAAACGGCTCTTGCGGCGCCCCCGTAACTAAGTTAACTTAGGCTTACCTAATCTGAGGAGAATGGTGTTACCGCTGACCCGCCCCGCCCCGACGACGGCCGAACGTATCCGGAGCGCCTGCGTGCGCGCCGGTGGCGCGCTCCTGGCGCTCGAAACCGTGCCCGCGCGCCAGGATCCGGTCGTGGCGCCCGTGCATCACCTGCTGCCCGACGGGTCCTTCGCCCTGGCGCTTCCGAGTGAGCACGAAGGCTGGCCGCAGCCCGCCGTCGCCGGATCGCAGGCGCTGCTGGAGTTGACCGACTACGCACCGCTTCCGCTGCGGGAGCCGGTGCGCTCGCTGGTGTGGGTGCGCGGGCGCGTGGAGGAATTCCACCCGGCCGACGTCGCCGAGACGGTCGACCTGATCGCCGCCGAGTGGCCGCACCCCGCGTTGCTTCAGGTCGACACCCCCCGATGCGCGCCGTCGGACGGGCGGGACCCTCGGTACACACTGTTCCGCCTGCAGATCGCGTCCGTCGTCGTCACCGACGCCACCGGCGCCGAGCCCGTCAGCGTCGAGGATCTCCTTGCGGCCCGGCCCGACCCGTTTTGCGAGATCGAGTCGAATCTGCTGTGGCATTTGGACACCGCCCACAGCGACGTGGTTGCGCGGCTGGTGTCCAGGCTGCCCGCGCCGTTGCGCCGCGGGCAGGTACGCCCGCTCGGGCTCGACCGCTACGGTGTGCGGTTCCGTGTCGAAGGCAAGGACCGCGACCATGACGTCCGGTTGCCCTTCCACAAGCCGGTGGACGACATGACCGGGTTGAGCCAGGCCATCCGGGTCCTGATGGGTTGCCCGTTCGTCAACGGCCTGCGCGCCCGCCGGTAGTCGAACCCGTCGTGCC
Source organism: uncultured Actinomycetota bacterium (assembly GCA_963732835.1). Classification (GTDB taxonomy): domain Bacteria; phylum Actinomycetota; class Actinomycetes; order Mycobacteriales; family Mycobacteriaceae; genus Mycobacterium. Next base: position 236,201 of record CAVTBA010000012.1, on the reverse strand, counting down.
GGGACACCCCGGCCGCGTACGTTAACCAGGTGAACGGCGATCGACGACGGCACCGGCCCGAACCGCGCACCGAGCCGTCACCGGTGATTCGCCGCGGGGCTCGCCCGCCGGCGCCGGCCGAACAGACCACCCCCCTGCCGCGGCCCACGCCACCACCTCCACCGCCCCGCGCCGTCGACCCGCCGCAGCCCCTCCCGCCGCCGCGCACCCGTCCATCGCCGGGCCCCCCGCCGCCGCCCACCCCGCCGGGCGAGCGTCGCAGGCGCGGCTGGCGCCGCTGGATACGGGCGGTCACTTCGGCCCTGGTGATCGGCTCGCTGCTGGCCGGTATCGGCGCCGTGTGCGGCGCCGCCTGGTTCGACAGCAGACTGCACCGCGACGAGATCCTGACCGACTACCCGGGACGCCCCGGGCACGGCCGCGGGACGAACTGGTTGCTCGTCGGCTCCGACAGCCGCCAGGGGCTCAGCCCCGAACAGCAGGAGGACCTGGCGACCGGCGGCGACATCGGCAGCAGCCGCACCGACACCATCCTGCTGGTACACCTGCCGCAGCTGTGGTCCGGCGGGCGGGTGACGATGGTGTCGATACCGCGCGACTCCTACGTCCCGATCCCCGGCCACGGCAAGGACAAGATCAACGCCGCTTTCGCGATGGGCGGGGCCGCCTTGCTCACCCAGACCGTGGAGCAGGCTACGGGGTTGCGCCTGGACCACTATGCCGAGATCGGATTCGGCGGACTCGCCGGCGTGGTCGACGCGCTCGGCGGGGTGACGGTGTGCCCGACGACGCCGCTCAACGACCCCTTGGCCGGCATCGACCTCCCGGCGGGCTGCCAGAAACTCAACGGGCGCAACGCCCTCGGGTACGTCAGGACGCGCGACACCCCGCGGGCGGATTTGGACCGGATGGTCAACCAGCGGCGGTTTGTTGGGGCGCTGCTGCACGCCGCCGCCAGCCCCGCCGTCTGGCTCAATCCCTGGCGGTGGTACTCGGTGCCCCGTGCGGTCGCCGACGCCCTGACCGTCGACCGCGGCGACCACGCATGGGACCTGGCCCGCCTCGGTTGGGGGCTGCACGGCTCCCCCGCCACCATGACCGTGCCGATCGGGGAGTTCACCAGCGGCGACGCCGGATCAGTGGTGGTGTGGAACCACGAGGAGGCGAGCCGGTTGTTCGAGGCGCTGGCCGCCGACGCGCCCGTGCCCACCGCTCCGCCGGACTAATGGGAGTCGATCAGCGTGGCGTTGTCGGGTTTGGGCTGTTGACCGCGGGACGCTGATCATCGAGCCGCTGGCCGGTGAGCACTGTGTTGGACCGGGATGAACGTTGATCCCTAGGGCTAGATCGTGCCCCGGCCGGTTCGGTGAGGTCGCTTGAAGCGCTGATGGGATGTCGTGCCACTGCGAGCACTGATCCATTAGTCCGCCGCCGGGTGTCCTCTGGCTCAATGTGAGTCAACGACGACCGCAGGAGGTGGGCACTGGTGATCTTTGTCGGCGACGACTGGGCCGAAGACCATCACGATGTGTATCTGATGGACGAGGCCGGGCAACGATTGGCAGCCCGGCGATTACCCGAGGGCCTACCGGGGATTCGCGGCTTACACGAGCTGATCGCCGGGCATGCCGAGGATCCCGACCAGGTGATGATCGGCATCGAAACCGATCGTGGCTTGTGGGTTTCAGCGCTCGTTGCGGCTGGTTATCAGGTGTGGGCGATCAACCCGATGGCGGCGGCCCGTTACCGCGATCGCCACCACGTTTCGGGGGCGAAGTCCGATGCCGGGGACGCCAAAGTGCTCGCTGATTTGGTCCGCACCGACCGGCACAACCACCGCCAGATCGCCGGCGACAGCGCCGACGCCGAGGCGATCAAGGTGCTGGCCCGCACCCATCAGAGCCTGATCTGGGCACGGACCCGCCATGCCAACATGCTGCGTAGCGGTCTGCGGGAGTACTACCCCGCAGCGTTGGAGGCCTTCGATTCGCTCACCGACGGTGATGCGTTGGCAGTATTAAGTCGCGCACCCACTCCTGAACAGGGTGCCCGGTTAAGCCTGTCGAAGATCGGCTCAGCGCTCAAAGCGGCTGGCCGGCAACGCAATATAGAGACACGCGCCGCTGAGATTCAGACCATTTTGCGCCGCGAACACCTCACAGCACCCCCTGCGGTGGCTACTGCCTTCGGCGCCACCACGACTGCAGCGGTCCATGTGATCGCGGCACTCAACGTTCAGATCGACGAGCTCGAGACCGCACTAACAGACCATTTTGAGAAACACCCGGACGCCGACATCTACCGCTCCCTGCCAGGACTTGGTGTTGTGCTCGGCGCCCGGGTGCTCGGTGAGTTCGGGGATGACCCGAACCGATACACCACTGCCAAGTGTCGCAAGAACTACGCCGGAACATCACCGTTGACCATCGCATCAGGCCGAAAACGTGCCGTGCTGGCCCGCCACGCCCGCAACAAACGTCTCTACGACGCGCTCGATCAATGGGCATTCTGCGCGCTCACCCGAAGCCCCGGTGCCCGCGCCTTCTATGACCAGCACCGCGCCAACGGCGACACCCACCATCAAGCCCTACGCGCCCTAGGCAACCGACTCGTCGGCATCCTCCACGGCTGCCTACGCCACCACACGCCATACGACGAACACACAGCCTGGGCCCACCGCCAAACCCCCGCAGCAGCTTGACGACTTAACCACCTGGGATGTCTAGCCGCCGCGGCCGTTCTGCAGATACGCCTTGGTGCGGCCCGGGTGGTGGGTGGCGAGCCAGGCCACCCCGACGTCGCGGCAGAAGTCGAGGTCTTCGTACTCGTCGACGTTCCAGCAATACACGGCCCGGCCCTGGGCGATCGCACGATCCGCGAGCTGGGGATATTCCTTCAACGTCGACAGCGAAGGCCCGACGGCGGTGGCGCCGACGGCGGTGGCGGCGCCGCTGGTCAAGTAGCGCGCGGTTTTGCCGAGCAGCACGGTCGGCAGCAGCGGCGCGGCTCGCCGGATTCGCCAGACCGCGGCCGCCGAAAACGACATCACCACCGCGCGGGACCGGTCGGCGGAGGCGGGCGCTGCGATGCCGAACCGGTGCAGCGACGCGAGAAGCTTGGTCTCCACCAGCGAGCCGTACCGGACCGGATGCTTGGTCTCGATGAAGAGCTTCACCGGCCGGTGCCAGTCCAGGACGAGCGAGACGAGGGCGTCCAGCGTCAGCAGGCCGGTTTCACCGTGCGTACCGTCTTCGCGCCAGCTGTCGTGCCACGCGCCGTACTCGAGCTCACGCAGCTCAGCAAGGGTCATCGTGCTGACCAAGCCGGCCCCGGTCGAGGTCCGGTCCAACCGGCGGTCGTGCACGCAGACCAGGTGGCCGTCGCGGGTCAGCCGCACGTCGCATTCCACCCCGTCGGCGCCCTCTTTGAGGGCGAGATCGTAGGCGGCCAGCGTGTGTTCGGGTCGAGCGGCCGATGCGCCGCGGTGGGCTACCACAAAGGGATGCCCGGCGAGCACCTCCTCGGCCGACGTCATACGCCTAATGCTGCCGCTTCCTGCCCCTCCAGCTCAACCGGGCGCGAGGTCGGCGCCGCGTCGTCGGAGACCACTACCCAGCGGTGCGCGGGCCGTTCGACCGGTTTCCGCTCGAACCCCTCGAAGATCCGGGCGGCCGCGGCCACCGTCAGCGCCGCGAGCAGGTACGCAAAAACCATCGTGATCGTGTTGTTGGCGATGCCTTGGGCATCCCTTACGAAGCTGGTGACCATGGCGAAGACGGAGACCAGGTAGCTGGCGACCCAGGCGATCCACCACTGGACGATGGGTCGGCGTATGCGGGCGTAGTGCTCCTCCAGGATCGCCAGCTCGATGACGTAGACCGGCGCCCACAGCAGATTCGCCAGGGGCACCACGCAGCCGGCCCACAACGCTCGGGTGGACCGTGGCTCTGGGAGGCCGTGATGCGCGAACACGGCGGCGCGCCGCGCGATGAGCCAACGGATCAGCATCACCCCGGAGATCAGCACCGCCGCGATCGCGGCCACGCTGGCCAAGATGCCGAGCCAGTCCGCCCCGGCGGCGACCCAGGAGTTCAACAAGGTGTTCCGGTTGATGACCAGCAGCACGTACCGCACGACGTAGACGAGGGCGGCGATGCCGAGGACGAGCACGCTGACGAACAGCGTGGTGCGGATCATCGGCGCCGATGGTCCCGCGTGCGTGGCTGTTTCGGCTGCCGCCGGCGTGTGCTCGACGCGGTCGGCCAGGCCCCAGCGCGGCATCACGGCATAACGCGGGGTGGGGCCGAGGGGACGCCGTCCACGCCGGGCGGGCGGCGCGGCACCGGGGCGCACCGCTATCCAGCGAAAGCCCGGCGGTAGCCGCGGCGGGGTGCGCTGCCACCCCCGGGCCCCGGACGGCCGGCCCGCCGGCGCGGCGCTGTGGGTGCTCCACCGCTGGTCGGGCGTCGGCGCATCCGCCAGGGGCGCCATCAGGGCCCCCCGGCAACGGGGACACCACTCGCGTTGCCGCTCGCGCACGTTCCACCGAGTGCCGCATTGGGAGCACACCTGGATCACCGGACTAGCCTAGCCTCGCGACGATGGGCGGCGCGGGACGCGGCGAGCTGACGAGCGGGGCGATCGCATCCGGCCTCGCACGATGGGCGCAGCGGGACGCGGCGAGCTGAGGGGTGCTCAGCATCGCTGGAATGCGAGCCCGTCGGCTATCTACTCGGGTACCCGCGCCTATCCACAGTTTCCACAGGTTTATCCACAAGCGGATACGGGGTAAGGGAAGCGTTACTACAGCCCTGCCGCCTCGCCGTGGTTCGACATGTGGATAACACCGCGGTGGCGTCGCCATGCCATCGACAGCCCAAGAGAGCCGTTGAGCGAAATGCATTGCCTGACTAAGCACCCGCGCTGCGGCCCGAAGCGTATGGCGGCTGACCCCCGGTCACACGGCATCCTCCCGCGGTCGTCCCCAACTCGCAGTTCAGGGCGTCATTTTCCAAGCTCGGCCTGAAGCGCTATGATCGCGTTCGCGCAAAAAAGTTTGTGACTCACCTCACTACGGCGAGGTGCAGAGCGGGTGAAAGGCGATTGATGGCCACGCATTCGTTCGGTCCGGGTTCACCGGCCCCCTCGAAGTCGTACTCCGGCTCGCCTGCGTGGAATCACAGCTACAGCGTCGCCGCATTGCGCGCCGGGCTGATCGCACTGGCGCTGCTGGCGGTTCTCGCCCTCATCGTTTTGTATTGAGTCGACTTGTATTGAGTCGACCCCGAACGGGTATCCGGCTGCGGAGCTCATAGCGGCCATTCTTGCGGTCCGCGCAGTCATGGAGCAGGGTTGTCTACGGCTGGCCGCCGCGTGGCAGGCCCGCGCAATGAGCGTAAGAAGACAATCGAAGAAAGGAACGCCGTGGCTGAATACACCCTGCCCGATTTGGACTGGGACTACGCAGCGTTGGAACCGCACATCTCGGGTCAGATCAACGAGATCCATCACACTAAGCACCACGCCGCGTACGTCAAAGGCGTGAATGACGCCGTTGCCAAACTCGAAGAGGCACGCGCCAATGACGACCACGCCGCGATCTTCCTGAATGAAAAGAACCTGGCGTTCCACCTCGGCGGCCACGTCAACCACTCGATCTGGTGGAAGAACCTGTCGCCGGACGGCGGTGACAAGCCGACCGGCGAGCTGGCCGCCGCGATCGATGACGCGTTCGGATCGTTCGACAAATTCCGCGCCCAATTCAGCGCGGCCGCCAATGGCCTTCAGGGTTCGGGCTGGGCGGTGCTGGGCTATGACACGCTGGGCGACAGACTGCTCACCTTCCAGCTCTACGACCAGCAGGCCAACGTCCCGCTCGGCATCATTCCCCTGCTGCAGGTCGACATGTGGGAGCACGCCTTCTACCTGCAGTACAAGAACGTCAAGGCGGACTACGTCAAGGCGTTCTGGAACGTCGTCAACTGGGCCGACGTGCAGAAGCGGTACGCGGCCGCCACGTCGAAAACCAGCGGGCTGATCTTCGGCTGAGTCCACCTCGATCGGCAGGGGCGTCGCGCGGATTGCGCGGCGCCCCTGCCGTTTGTCCGGCCGTGAATGGGGCACTCCGAGAACATGTGCGCCACCAGCCGTGTCGGGTTGCACAGCGCTGAACCCGCGGGCATGCTTACTTATTCGAGCTACCAGTGTGGTTAATCGGCCGGAGGCGTCGCGCGGAGGTCGAAAATGGAGACTGGGTCTGACCGCCCGATAGGGGTTTCCCCTTTCCATGCTCGTGGTGCGCTGAAAGGGTTCGTGATCTCCGGTCGTTGGCCTGATTCGACCAAAGAGTGGGCGCAATTGCTCATGGTCGCGGTAAGGGTCGCGTCATTGCCCGGATTGCTCTCCACCACAACGGTGTTCGGCGCCCGCGAGGAGTTACCCGAGGCGCCCGAGCCGGGTACCGTCGGCCTGGTGCTCGCCGAGGGCACGGTCTTCGGTGAATCGGCAATCCAGCCAGGCTATTTCGCCGACCACCAACCCCCCGCGCTGCTGATGTTGCATCCACCCTCGGAGACCACGCCTTCCCTGCCGGAATGCAGCGGTGCTGCGTCGGGATGTGTCCTGCTCCCCGGGTTGCCCTACCTGGGGCTCGAGCATCGTGCGGCCTGGGTGGAAGCGGAAGCCGACGGCACGATCACGTCCATGGTGAGCCGAGTCGGCGTCGACCCCATCAGCCATCCGGACACCGCGATTCTGGCGATGCTGCTGGCGGCATAGCCATCAGCCAAGCGGTGCCGGCCCCGATCATCGAGTCGACATCACGGCCCATAACCCGGCCGGCGAGCCGGTCCCGGCGGGCCGGTCGGGTAGCCCCGCGAGCGGGTCGCGATGGCCACCTGGACGTCGGCGACGTGTCGGACGGTAGCCCCGTTATGCTCACCGCCACGGTGCCGAACCTCGACGTGAGGTTCCTCGTCGAAGTCGGCGACAGGTGCGTTCGCAGTGCACGGACGAGGCCGTCTCGGTGGCCACGAACCCGCCGATTCGGCGGTTCTGAGACGTCCGCGGGTGCCTTTTTCCTGCCCCAACGCGGATCCGACAGCAAATAAGGCGTTAAGCAATCATAAATTGCTGCCCGGTTGCGGTGCGACCGCCCAGCACGTTGTCATCCTACACTTCTACCGGCCGGGCGCCGTCGGCCCGCCACCTCGGACCCGATACCGAATTCTGCGGATAACCTGTGAGTTTCGCCGATCTAGTGGACACCTCAGCGAATCAGTTAGACGCTCGTCAAGTGTGGCATCGGCCAGCCCCAGCTACGCCTGGACCGAAACCGCAGGGGTTTGCACCTAGTTGGGGACACCAACCCTCGCTACCATGATCAGCAAATACACCTAGGTAATAGTTCACTTCTACAGCCAAGTGGAGGTCATATCCAATGAGCACGACGTTCGCTGCTCGTCTTAACCGCCTGTTCGACACGGTGTATCCCCCGGGACGCGGGCCGCACACCTCCGCCGAAGTGATCGCGGCGCTCAAGGCGGAGGGCATCACGATGTCGGCTCCATACCTGTCGCAGTTGCGTTCGGGAAACCGCACCAACCCCTCGGCGGCGACGATGGCCGCGTTGGCCAACTTTTTCCGCATCAAGCCGGCCTACTTCACCGACGACGAGTACTACGAGAAGCTCGACAAGGAACTCTCGTTCCTCGCCACCATGCGCGACGACGGAGTGCGCCGCATCGCCCTGCGCGCTTCCGAGTTGTCCCCCGAGGCCCAACACGAGATCATGCAGCGGGTCAACGAGCTGCGCCGCGCGGAGCACCTGGACGCCTAACGGGCCCCGAGCCCGCACCCGGCCGGTGGGCCCCGACCTGGAGGGCTCCCGCTCGCCCATTCCCACTAGGGTTGGCTCACGGATCGCGCACGCGCGAGAGCGATCGTCCACAAGAGACCGGGGAGGCGGCGAGGGAATGGGCCTGTTCCGCAAGCGAAAGAGCCGCGCGATGCGTCGCGCCGAAGCCCGTGCGATCAAGGCCCGCGCGAAGCTGGAGGCCAAGCTCGCCGCGAAGAACGAGACTCGCCGGTACAAGGCCGCCCAGCGAGCGGAGGCCAAGGCCTTCCGGGCGCAGATCAAGGCCCAACGGGAGAGCGACCGGACCGCATTGAAAGTCGCCGAGGCCGAACTCAAAGCGGCACGGGAAGGCAAGGTCTTTTCGCCGACGCGGATCCGCCGGGCGCTGACCGTTTCCCGGCTGCTCGCGCCAATCCTCACACCGGTCATCTACCGGGCCGCCGTCTCGGCGCGCGCGATGATCGATCAGCGCCGCGCGGACCAACTCGGGGTCCCACTGGCCCAGATCGGACAGTTCTCCGGCCACGGCGCGCAGCTTTCGGCCCGGATCGCCGGAGCGGAGAAGTCCCTGCGGGCCGTACAGGACAAAAAGCCCAAGGACGCCGAGACCAAGCAGTTCGTGTCGGCCATCGCCGAGCGGCTCACCGATCTGTCGGCGGCTGTCACCGCCGCGGAGAACATGCCGGCCGCGCGACGCCGGGCGGCCCACGCCGCGATCTCGTCGCAGCTCGACGGCATCGAGGCGGATTTGATGGCCCGGCTCGGGCTGAGCTGATCAACGTGTGGTGGCCTGGTATGTCGATCCGCGCGCGGCGGATAGCCCGCTTTCCGATCGCCGTGGTGGCTGCCGTCGCGCTCTATCTCGGCTCGGCGGCCCACCTCCCGGCGGCGTGGGCGCACGTCCACGCCAGCAGCGACGACGCGGTGCGTGGCGCCACGGCAATCGTCACCTTCCAAGTCCCCAACGAATCGAACACGGGCGCGGCAACCACCGCGCTGAGCGTCGCCCTGCCCGACGTGGCCTCCGCGCGCACCGAAAGCATGCCGGGATGGACGGCCAAGCTCGACCGCGACGCGGCATCGGGCGGCGTGCACTCGGTGACGTGGACGGCCGCGCCGGGCGGCGGCATCGGCGCGGATCAATTCGCGCTGTTCCGGATCTCGGTGAAATTGCCCGACACCGAGACCGTCAGCTTCCCGGTGACGCAGACCTACGCCGACGGCACGGTCGTGAAGTGGGACCAGCCACCGCTGCGTGGCGGCGGTGAGCCCGAATACCCGGTGCCCACGCTGACACTCGCCGCGGGGCCGGTGGCGTCCCACGCGCCTTCCGCCGCGCCGGCGGACCAGGCGACCGCGGCGCCGCACCCGAAATCTTCGGACAACACCGCCCGGCTGCTGGGCGGCACGGCCCTGGTCGTCGCCGCGCTGGGAATCTGTGTTGCGCTGATCCGCCGACGGGCATGAGGCGATTCGCGATCGCCGCATGCGCCGGTGTTCTGTGGGTGATCGCGACGATGACCGCGCAGGTGGCGTCGGCGCACGCCGCGCGGGTAGCCACAGATCCGGCGGACAACGCGATTCTCGCCACCGGTCCTGAGCGGGTGAGCGCCACCTTCAACGAACAGCTGCAGACCACGTTCGCGGCCATGACCGTCGTCGGGCCCGACGGCAACGTGTGGTCCGCCGGAGACCCGACGGTGCGGGGCGCGGTGGTCGGTATCGACCTGCGACCGCTGGGACCGGCCGGGACCTACACGGTGAACTACCGGGTGACGTCCGCGGACGGTCACGTGGTCTCCGGATCCTGGTCGTTTCGGCTGACGGTGCCGGGCACCGGAACACCGGGCCCCCGGGCGGGCGGCGCCCCCGCCGGCGGCGACATCCCAGTCTGGCCGTTCGTCGTGGTGGCGGCGCTGCTCATCGCGGGAGGCGCGCTGTGGGCGGTGCGGCGCAGACCCTGACCGGCGGCCGAGGCGCCCGCACCCGTGCTGGCATGATGGGTTCGAAGAACCCACGTGGGCTAGATGACTACTGAAAGATTGCTCAAGGAGCGGCCGCATGGCAGACCCGCAGGACCAACCCAACAGCGAACCCGACGGCGCAGCGGCCACGCCGCCGCAAAAGAAGCCTCCGGCCAAGGCGGTCAAAAAGACCGCGAAAGCTCCCGCCAAGAAAGCGCCGGCGAAAAAGGCACCCGCCAAAAAGGCAGCCGCCAAAAAGGCGCCGGCGAAGAAGGCGCCCGCCAAAAGCGCCCAGCCGCCGGCAAAGGCCGTCGAGCCACCTCTTGACATGCAGCAGCGAATCGAAAGCAACGGCGACCTCGCTGCGGCCGCCAAAGACGCAGCGGCACAAGCGAAGTCAACCGTTGACGCCGCCAATAACCCGGTCTCCCCCGACACTCCGGCGGCGGCCCTGAGCCAGTCCCCGGTACCGCTGATCGTCGCCCTGGCCCTCAGTCTCCTGGCGATCCTGTTGATCCGCCAGCTGCGGCGCCGCTGACCGCACCGCGTCAGACGTGACTGTGTCATTCCAGCCAACCGCCGACCTGGTCGACGACATCGGACCCGACGTACGCAGCTGCGACGTCCAATTCCGCCAGTTCGGTGGTCGCCCCCAATTCGCCGGACCCATCAGCACCGTGCGTTGTTTCGAAGACAACGCGCTGCTGAAATCGGTGCTCTCCCAGCCAAGCGCGGGCGGGGTGCTGGTCATCGACGGCGGGGGCTCCCTGCACTCCGCGCTGGTCGGAGACGTCATCGCCGAACTGGCCCGCTCGAACGGCTGGGCGGGGCTCGTGGTCAACGGGTCCGTGCGGGACGCCGCCACACTGCGCGGCCTGGACATCGGCATCAAGGCGCTGGGCACCAACCCCCGCAAGAGCACCAAGACCGGCGCCGGCGAGCGCGACGTCGAGGTCACATTGGGCGGGGTGACGTTCGTGCCGGGCGAGATCGCCTACAGCGACGACGACGGCATCGTCGTCGTCAAGCCCTAAACCGCAACCGGCGCACGCTTTTTCGCGAATTGCAGGCCCTCGTCGGCAACCTTGCCGCGCCGGATGGTCCGCATGTCGAAAAGGTAGTTCTGCTTGAGCCGCCACGGCGCGCGCGACCCCGACTTGGGCAGCATGTCCATCGAACGCTGGAAATAGCCGGGGCTGAAGTCCATGAACGGCAGCTCGTCGACGTCGTCGCCGGGATGCTGTGGCTCGACGAAGTCAAATCCCTTGTCGTCCATGTAGTTCAGCAATCGGCAGACGAATTCCGACACCAGGTCGGCCTTCAGCGTCCACGACGCGTTGGTGTACCCGAAGGTGATCGCGAAATTCGGGACGCCGGAGAACATCAGGCCCTTGTAGGTCATCAACGACGTCAGCTCGAGGGGTTGACCGTTCCTGGAGGGCCGCACCCCGCCCAGCAGCTGCATGTTCAATCCCGTTGCGGTGATGATGATGTCGGCCTGCAGCTCCTCACCCGAGGTGAGCTTGATTCCCGTCTTGGTGAACCGCTCGATGGTGTCGGTGACGACGTCGGCCTTGCCGTGCCGGATCGTCCGGAAGAAATCGCCGTCGGGGGCCAGGCACAGCCGCTGGTCCCACACGTTGTACCGCGGGCCGAAGTGCTTCTCGACGTCGTAGCCCTGCGGCAGGCGTCGCTTGGCCATGGTCATCAACGTCTTGCGCATGTAGGCCGGACGTTTCCGCGACAGCTGGTACTGGAAGGTGCTGAAGGCGATCGCTTTCCAGCGATTCGCGATGTGCGCCAAGCGGTCCGGCAGCAGCTGGTTGGCGCGTTCGGCGAACGGGTCGACCCCGGGCAGCGAGCCGATGTAGGTCGGCGAGCGCTGCAGCATCGTGACGTGGCCGGAGCCCGAGTTCACCAGGGCCGGGATCAGGGTGATCGCGGTGGCGCCGGACCCGATGACGACGATCTTCTTGCCCGTGTAGTCGAGGTCCTCCGGCCAGTGCTGCGGATGGATGATCCGGCCCTCGAAGTCGTCGGCGCCGGGGAAGGTGGGCGAATATCCCTCGTCGTAGTTGTAGTAGCCGGTGCACGCGAACAGGAAGGAGCAGGTGAGTTCGCGCTGTTCGCCGTCGGACTCGACCGTGAGGGTCCAGCGATTGTCGGCGTCGGACCAATCGGCGGCCACGACGCGCTGGCGGTAGCGGATGTGCCGGTCGATCTCGTTCTCGACCGCGGCCTCGTTGATGTAGGCCTTGATGTCGGGACCGTCGGCGATCGATTTCGCGGAGCGCCAGGGCTTGAACCGGAACCCGAGGGTGAACATGTCCGAGTCCGACCGGATGCCCGGGTATTTGAACAGGTCCCACGTGCCGCCCAGGTCGTCGCGGCGTTCGAGGATCGCGTAGCTCTTGGACGGGCAGCGCTCCTGCAGGTGCCACGCCGCGCTGATCCCCGAGATGCCGGCGCCCACGATGATCACGTCAAGGTGCTCAGTCATGGGGCCACGTTATCAACGCCGTGTCGACGGAGTCAACACACTGTTGAATCTTTCGACACCGTGTAAAGTGACGGCTGTGACTACCGCCGGCCAGACCCGCGCCCTGCGCGGCCGCCGCGCCATTCGGCCCTCGGGCGACGACCGTGAGCAGGCGATCCTCGCGACCGCCGAACGGCTGTTGGAACGGCGCTCGTTCGCCGACATCTCGGTCGATGACCTGGCCAAAGGCGCGGGGCTGTCGCGCCCGACGTTCTACTTCTATTTCAAGTCCAAGGACGCGGTGCTGCTGTCGCTGCTGGAGCCGGTGATCGCGCGTGCCGACTCCGAGTTCGACGGCGCCGTGCAGCGGCTACCGTCGGATCCGCGCCGGGTGTGGCGAGACGGCATCAAGGCCTTTTTCACGGCTTTCAGTTCGCACCGCCGGCTGGCCCGCGCTGCGACGGAAGCGCTGGCGACCAGCACCGAGCTGCGCGTCGTGTGGTTGGGCTTCATGCAGAAGTGGATCGACCAGACGGCGGCCATGATCGCGGCCGAACGCGCTCGCGGCGCGGCGCCGGAGACGATCCCCGCGGTGGACCTGGCGACCTCGCTCAACCAGATGAACGAGCGCACGATGATGGCCGCCCTATCCGCCGAAAAGCCGGCGGTCGACGAGGACCGGGTCGTCGACACCCTCGCACATATCTGGGTGACCAGCATCTACGGCGAACCCAGCTAGCCGTCACCGGCGCGTGCGAACATATGTTCGTGCGGTGCGATGCGTCCATCCTGCACGCGGACCTGGATTCCTTCTACGCGTCCGTCGAGCAGCGCGACGATCCGACGTTGCGCGGCCGCCCGGTGATCGTCGGGGGCGGGGTCGTGCTCGCGGCCAGCTACGAGGCCAAGGCCTACGGCGTGCGCACCGCGATGGGCGGCACGCAGGCGCGCCGGCTGTGCCCGCAGGCCGTGGTGGTGCCGCCCCGGATGCGGGCCTACAGCCGCGCCAGTGACGCCGTGTTCGAGGTGTTTCGCGATTGCACGCCCATCGTGGAGCCGCTCTCGGTGGACGAGGCGTTTCTCGACGTCGGCGGGCTGCGCCGGGTCTCCGGGACGCCGGTCGAGATCGCCGCGCGGCTGCGCGCCGACGTGAGCGAGCGGGTCGGTCTGCCCATCACCGTCGGGATCGCCCGCACGAAGTTCCTCGCCAAAGTCGCCAGCCAGGAGGCCAAACCGGACGGGCTACTGCTGGTGCGGCCCGAGGAGGAGCTGGCCTTCCTCCACCCGTTGCCGGTACGGCGGCTGTGGGGCGTGGGCGCCAAGACGGCCGACAAACTCCACACTCACGGACTCGTGACCGTCGCCGACATCGCCGAGCTGAGCGAGTCGACGCTGGCCTCGCTGCTGGGCGGCGCCATGGGCCGCCAGCTGTTCGCCCTGTCGCGCAACCTCGACCGCCGCCGGGTGACCACCGGGGTGCGGCGCCGGTCGGTGGGAGCGCAACGGGCGCTGGGGCGCGCCGGCACCACCATGTCGGCCGCCGAGGTCGACGCGGTGGTGGTCAACCTGATCGACCGCATCACCGGCCGGATGCGCGCCGCCGGGCGCACCGGCCGCACGGTGACGCTGCGCCTGCGGTTCGACGACTTCGGGCGGGCGACGCGGTCGCGGACGCTGCCCTGGGCGACGTCCTCGACCCAGCCCGTCCTGGACGCCGCGCGGCAGCTGGTCGCGTCGTCCGCACCCGTGATCGCGCAGCGCGGGCTCACGCTGGTCGGCTTCGCGGTGTCAGGGATCGACCGCAGCGGCGCTCAGCAGCTGACGCTGCCCTTCGGCGACGACGAGAACCGGCTCGCAATCGACGCGGCGATCGACCGGGTGCGCGATCGTTACGGCAAGTCCGCGCTTACGCCCGCGGTGCTCGTGGGCCGGGACCCCGGACTGGAGATGCCGCTTCTGCCCGACTAGTGGCGATCGCGAGCGCGGCGCAGCCGGGCGAAGCGGGTCGCCACCATCGGACTAGTTCGACGCCGTCCACTCCAGCAACTCGTCGGCCGGCCACGTGTTGACGATCCGGTCGACGGGCACACCAACATCGACGGCGCGCTGCGCGCCATAGCCGAGGAAGTCCAGCTGCCCGGGCGCGTGCGCGTCGGTGTCGATGCTGAAGACGCAGCCGATGTCCAGCGCCAGCTTGAGCAGCCGGATCGGCGGGTCCCGGCGCTCGGGCCGCGAGTTGATCTCCACCGCGGTGCCGTGGTCGCGGCAGGCGGTGAACACCGCTTCGGCGTCGAACTTCGACTGGGGCCGGATACCCCGGTTGCCCGAGACCAGCCGGCCGGTGCAGTGGCCCAGCACGTCGGCGTGCGGATTGGAGACGGCCCGCACCATGCGGCGCGTCATCGCGGCGGCATCCATCGAGAGCTTCGAGTGCACGCTGGCCACGACGATGTCGAGGCGTTCGAGCAGCTCGGGCTCCTGGTCGAGGCTGCCGTCCTCGAGGATGTCGACCTCGATCCCGGTGAGGATGCGCATCGGCGCGAACTGGTCGCGCAGCTTGTCGATGACGCCTAGTTGCGCGCGCAACCGCGCCGGCGACAGCCCGTTGGCGATCGTCAGCCGCGGCGAATGGTCGGTCAGCGCGCAGTACTCATGGCCCAGCGCGGACGCGGTCGCCATCATCTCGTCGATCGGCGCCGATCCGTCCGACCAGTTCGAATGCAGGTGCAGATCGCCGCGCAACGCCGCACGGACGTCGCCCCCGCCGAGATCCTCGGCGGCGGAACGCAATTCAATAAGAAGGTCGGGTTCGCGGCCGGACCAGGCCTGGTCGATCACCTTCGCGGTCTTGGGGCCGATGCCGGGCAGCGACTGCCAGCTGTTGGCCTGGCCGTGCCGCTCACGTGCCGCGTCGTCGAGCCCCTCGATGATGTCGGCGGCGTTGCGATACGCCATCACGCGCCGGGGATCCTGGCGGCTCCGGTCCTTGAAGTAGGCGATCTGCCGCAAGGCGGTTACCGGGTCCATGACTCCAGTGTGCCCGGCCCGATCACATCAATTGCCCTACGACGAAACCGGCGAACAGCACGCCGAAGCCCCCGATCTCGCCGGCGATGAGCAACGCCATCATCACCGCGGTGCCGCGGACGGGATTGTCGAATTGGTTGACGGTGTCGCGCCGCGCGCCATGTTCGATGTAGCTGAGGATGGCGCCGACGAAGAAGAAGACGACCACGCCGGCCGCCGTCAGGTTGACCCACGTCGGCCACGCGCTGAGCTCGACGAAGACCGCCAGCAGCAGCGTCGCAAACGAGTAGAGCAGCGCCGCCCGGTGCGCGATGTCGACGTAGGGATGGGCCCGATGGTCGTCGGCGGCCATGATCTGCCGGTACTTCCACACCCCGAGGGCCAGCGCGAGCAGAAAGATCAGTCCGGCCGCCAGCAGCGTGACCTTGGTGTCGAGTCCGAGGGAGTAACTCATCGCGCCGCCCGAGTTTAGTTGCCCTTCATAAAGATCGGCTAACGTCGATTCCATGCGATTCGCCTTCAAGACCTCACCGCAAAACACCACCTGGGCGGACATGCTGGCCGTATGGCAGACCGCCGACGAAATCGACGTCTACGAGTCCGGGTGGACATTCGACCACTTCTACCCGATCTTCTCCGATAGCACTGGACCCTGCCTAGAGGGTTGGACCACGCTGACCGCGTTGGCGCAGGCCACCGAACGGCTGCGGCTGGGCACCCTGGTCACCGGAATCCACTACCGGCACCCGGCCCTGCTGGCCAACATGGTTGCCGCGCTCGACATCATCTCGAACGGACGACTCGAGTTGGGCATCGGCGCCGGCTGGAATGAGGAGGAATCGGGCGCCTACGGCATCGAGCTGGGCAGCCTCCGGGAACGCTTCGATCGATTCGAGGAGGCGTGCCAGGTGCTGATCAGCCTGCTCAGCCAGGAGACCACCGACTTCGACGGGACGTACTACCAGCTCAAGGGCGCCCGCAACGAGCCCAAGGGCGTGCAACGCCCCCATCCACCGATCTGCATCGGAGGCAGCGGGGAGAAACGAACGCTGCCGATCACGGCGCGCTACGCGCAGCACTGGAATTTCGCCGGCGGTCCGCCGGACCTGTTCGCACGCAAGCGCGACGTGTTGGCGGCGGAGTGCGAGAAGATCGGGCGCGACCCGAAGGAGATCACGCTGTCGGCCCACCTGCGCCTGGACGAGCAGCGCAACTACAAGCATGTCATCGAGGAGGCGGCCGGACTGGCGGCCGAAGGCCTCGACCTGGGCATCGTGTACATCAGCCCACCGCACGACCCGGCCGTCCTGGAACCGCTGGCCGAGGCCATCCGCGATTCGGGGCTGCAGGACGGCTAAACGCCGACCGCCCATCCCGGGACAATCCGAGCAAACCCCCCGGGCGCCACGCGCCGTCGCATGGGGTGGTCACACCCCGAAGATCAGCAGATCCTCGGCGGTAACCAAACGCTCGTGCTTGGCGGGAAATTCGCGACTTTTGACCGGGTGACGCAGCCATGACCAGGCCATTCGCCCCATCCGCGATCGAGGTAATGGATTCATATGCACAGTGACCACTCCTGCGACGGTCTGTTCAGCCGGGGCCTCTGTGGCATGAAGCCCACAGCGGTCCATTAGACACCTACGCCCTGGCAAACTAGGGCAGGCTCGCCGAATAATTTCCGGCGTGTTTCTGGTGTGACTCCTGTGACTACTGGAGTGGAGCGGCCGTCGGCTTGACCGGCGCCGGCAGCGCGGTCGCGCCCATCAGGTACCGGTCCACGCCCGCGGCCGCGGCCCTGCCTTCAGCTATCGCCCAGACGATCAACGACTGGCCGCGCCCCATGTCCCCGGCCACGAACACCCCGGGGACCGACGTATCGAAGTCGGCACCGCGCGCGACGTTGCCGCGGTCGGTGAGTTTGACCTCGAGGTCGGTGAGCAGGCCTTCCCGTTCCGGGCCGACGAATCCCATGGCCAGTAACACCAGGTCCGTCTCGAGCTCGAAGTCGGAGCCCTCGACCTTGACGAACTTGCCGTCCTGCATGGTGACCTCGTGCGCTTTGAGCGCCGTCACACGACCATCTTCGCCGATGAACCGCTCGGTGTTCACCGAGAACACCCGCTCGCCGCCCTCTTCGTGCGCCGACGACACCCGGTACATCAGCGGATAGGTCGGCCACGGGGTCGAATCGGCGCGAGTGTCCGGCGGGCGCGGCATGATCTCGAATTGGTGCACGACGGTCGCTCCCTGCCGGTGCGCGGTGCCCAGGCAGTCCGCCCCGGTGTCACCGCCGCCGATGATGACGACCTTCTTGCATTTGGCCGTGATCGGGGGCTCTCCGTCGGGCCCGAGGACGTCGTCGCCCTCTTGCACCCGGTTACCCCACGGCAGGTACTCCATCGCCTGGTGGATCCCGTCCAGTTCGCGACCGGGAACGGGCAGGTCGCGTCCGGCGGTCGCGCCACCGGCCAGCACCACCGCATCGAAGTCGGCCCGCAGCTGTTCGGCGGTGATGTCGACCCCGACGTTGACACCCGCGCGGAATTCGGTTCCCTCGGCGCGCATTTGGTCCAGGCGCCGGTCGAGGACGCGCTTCTCCATCTTGAATTCCGGGATGCCGTAACGCAGCAGCCCGCCGATGCGATCCGCCCGCTCGAAAACGGTGACAGTGTGGCCGGCGCGGGTCAGTTGCTGGGCGGCCGCCAAGCCGGCCGGGCCGGAGCCCACCACCGCGACCTTCTTCCCGGTCAGTTTGTCCGGGGGCAGCGGCACCACGAAGCCTTCCTCGAAGGCGTGGTCGATGATCTCCAGCTCGATCTGCTTGATCGTCACCGGATCCTGGTTGATGCCGAGCACACACGCCGGTTCGCACGGCGCAGGACACAGCCGACCGGTGAAGTCCGGGAAGTTGTTGGTGGCGTGCAGTCGCTCGATCGCGTCGCGCCAACGGTCCCTGCGAACCAGGTCGTTCCACTCGGGGATCAGGTTACCCAAGGGACACCCGTTGTGGCAGAAGGGAATACCACAATCCATGCAACGGGTCGCCTGCTCGCGCAGGGTACCTTCGTCGAAGTCCTCGTAGACCTCGTGCCAGTCCTTCAACCGCAGCGGGACAGGCCGACGCTTCGGCAGTTCCCGGTGCGTGTACTTCAGGAAGCCGCTCGGATCAGCCATGCGCGGCCGCCATGATCGCCTTGTCCACGTCGATGCCATCGCGCTCGGCTTCGGCGATCGCCTGCAGCACCTTCTTGTAGTCGCGTGGCATCACCTTGACGAAGTGACGTTGTTGCCCATGCCAGTCGGCCAGGATCCGCTGGCCGACCGCGGAATCGGTGGCGTCCACGTGCGCCTGAATGATGCCGTGCAGGAAGTCGGCGTCGTCGGAGTCGAGCGCCTCCATGTCGACCATCTCGATGTTGAGGTTCTCCGGCAATTCCTCGTCCGGGTCGTACACGTAAGCCACACCACCTGACATTCCCGCCGCGAAGTTGCGGCCGGTCCGGCCGAGAATCACGACCCGACCACCCGTCATGTATTCACACCCATGGTCGCCCACGCCCTCGGCCACGGCGTGGGCACCGGAGTTGCGGACCGCGAACCGTTCGCCGACCACGCCGCGCAGGAATGCCTCCCCGCTGGTCGCGCCGAACAGGATCACGTTGCCGCCGATGATGTTGTCCTCGGCCACATAGTCCTGCGGGGCGTTGTCCGACGGCCGCACCACGATCCGGCCACCGGACAGGCCCTTGCCGACGTAGTCGTTGGCGTCGCCATAGACACGCAAGGTAATTCCCTTCGGTACGAAGGCCCCGAAGCTGTTACCTGCGGACCCGTCGAAGGTGATGTCGATGGTGCCATCCGGAAGCCCTTGGCCACCATAGGCTTTCGTCACCTCGTGGCCGAGCATGGTGCCCACCGTGCGGTTGACGTTGCTGATCGTGGTGGAGAAACGCACCGGCTTGCCGGAATCGAGTGCCTCGCGGCTCATCACGATCAACTGCTGATCGAGCGCCTTGTCCAGGCCGTGGTCCTGCCGGGAACTGCAGTAGAGGTCCTGATTCATGAACGCCGACTCGGGCTCGTGCAGCACCGGCGTGAGATCCAGCTTGTGGGCCTTCCAGTGCGCGCGGGCCAGGGTGGTGTCCAGCGCCCCCACCTGGCCGACGGCCTCGTTGAGGGTACGGAAGCCCAACTGCGCCATGTATTCCCGGACCTCTTCGGCGATGAACTTGAAGAAGTTCTCGATGAACTCGGGCTTACCGGTGAAGCGCTCCCGCAGCAGTGGGTTCTGGGTGGCCACGCCGACCGGGCAGGTGTCCAGGTGGCAGACCCGCATCATGATGCAGCCGGCTACCACCAGCGGCGCGGTGGCGAAGCCGAATTCCTCGGCGCCCAGCAGCGCGGCGATCATCACGTCGCGGCCCGTCTTGAGCTGACCGTCCACCTGCACCACGATCCGATCACGTAAGCCGTTGAGCAGCAGAGTCTGCTGCGTCTCGGCCAAGCCCAACTCCCACGGCGCACCGGCGTGCTTCATCGACGTCAGGGGGGTGGCACCGGTGCCACCGTCGTGGCCCGAGATCAACACCACGTCGGCGTGGGCTTTGGAGACACCGGCCGCAACCGTACCCACACCGTTCTCCGAGACCAGCTTGACGTGTACCCGCGCGGACGGGTTCGCGTTCTTCAGGTCGTGGATCAGCTGCGCGAGATCCTCGATGGAGTAGATGTCGTGGTGCGGCGGGGGAGAGATCAGGCCGACCCCGGGCGTGGAATGCCGCACCTCGGCGACCCACGGGTACACCTTGTGTCCGGGAAGTTGGCCGCCTTCACCGGGTTTCGCGCCCTGCGCCATTTTGATCTGGATATCGGTGCAGTTCGTCAGATAGTGCGACGTGACACCGAAGCGCGCGGACGCGACCTGCTTGATCGCGCTGCGGCGCCAATCCCCGCCTGCGTCGCGATCGAAACGCTTGACGTCCTCGCCGCCTTCGCCGCTGTTGGATCGGGCGCCCATGCGGTTCATCGCGATCGCGAGCGTCTCGTGCGCCTCGGCCGAGATCGAGCCGTAGCTCATCGCCCCGGTGGAGAAGCGCTTGACGATCTCGCTGACGGGCTCGACCTCGTCCAGGGGAACCGGGGGACGCACACCGCCGCGGAACTTCAGCAGGCCGCGCAGCGAGGCCATCCGCTCGCTCTGGTCGTCGACCAGGCGGGTGTAGTCCTTGAAGATCTTGTATTGGCCGGTGCGAGTCGAATGCTGCAGCTTGAAGACGGTCTCCGGGTTGAACAGGTGGTATTCACCTTCCCGGCGCCACTGGTACTCGCCGCCCACCTCGAGCTCGCGGTGCGCGCGCTCGTCGCGGCGGTCCAGGTAGGCCAACCGGTGGCGGGCGGCGACGTCGGCGGCGATGTCTTCCAGGGTGATCCCGCCGATCGGGCAGCTGAGTCCCGTGAAGTACTCGTTGAGGACGTCCTGACAGATGCCGACCGCCTGGAACAGCTGCGCACCGGTGTAGGAGGCCAGCGTCGAGATACCCATCTTGGACATCACTTTGAGCACGCCCTTGCCGGCGGCCTTCACGTAGTTGTTCAACGCCTTCTCGCGGTCTTTTCGATCTGAAAAGCCGTCGAACGCGCCACGGTCGAGCATGTCCTCGATCGACTCGAACGCCAGATAGGGGTTGATCGCCGCCGCGCCGCAACCGATGAGCATCGCCATGTGGTGCACCTCGCGGGCATCACCGGTCTCGACGACCAGACCCACGTGGGTGCGCGTCCGGTCGCGCACCAGGTGGTGGTGCACACCGGCAACGGCGAGCAGCGACGGGATGGGGGCCATCTGCTCGTCGGATTCGCGGTCCGACAGGACGATGATCCGCGCACCGTCCTCGATCGCGGCCGACGCCTGTGCGCGTACGTCTTCGAGTGCCGCGGCCAATCCGGCGCCACCCTCGGCGACCGGGTACAGGCAGCGAATCACTTTGGACCGCATGCCATGCGGGCGCCCGTTGATCTTGTCATCGGGGTCGAGGTTGACCAGCTTGGCCAGTTCGTGGTTGCGCAGAATCGGTTGCTGCAAAGCGATCTGGTGACACGAGAGCTCGTTCGGCGTGAGCAGGTCACGCTCGCCGCCGGTGGTGCCCTGCAGGCTGGTCACCACCTCCTCGCGGATGGCGTCCAGCGGTGGGTTGGTCACCTGAGCGAAGAGCTGCTGGAAGTAGTCGTAGAGCATCCGTGGCCGCTGCGAGAGCACCGCCACTGGGGTGTCGGTGCCCATGGAGCCGAGCGGCTCGGCGCCGGTGCGCACCATGGGCGACACCAACAGGTTGAGCTCTTCATAGGTGTAGCCGAATGTCAACTGCCGCTTGACGAGTCGATCGTGGGGCATCCGCACGTAGTCGCCCTGCGGCAGATCGTCGAGGGGGACCAAGTTCCGGTCGAGCCATTCCTGATACGGGTGCTCGGCCGCGAGTTCGGCCTTGATCTCCTCATCGGCGACGATGCGTCCCTGCGTGGTGTCCACCAGGAACATCCGGCCCGGCTGCAGCCGCATCCGGCGGACCACCTTGGCCGGGTCCAGGTCCAGGACGCCGGCCTCGGAAGCCATCACCACCAAGCCGTCTTCGGTGACCCAGATCCGGGACGGGCGCAAGCCGTTTCGGTCGAGCACGGCGCCCACGATGGTGCCGTCGGTGAACGTGATCGACGCCGGACCGTCCCAGGGCTCCATCAACGAGGCGTGGTACTGGTAGAAAGCCCGCCGCGCCGGGTCCATCGACTCGTTGCGTTCCCAGGCCTCGGGAATCATCATCAGCACCGCGTGGGCCAGGCTGCGGCCACCAAGGTGCAGCAGTTCAAGCGCCTCGTCGAATCTCGCGGTGTCCGATGCGCCGGGGGTACAGATCGGGAACAGCTTCTCCACGTCGGCTTCCGAGCCGAACACGTCGGTCTTGATCAACGCCTCGCGGGCGCGCATCCAGTTCTCGTTGCCGGTGACGGTGTTGATCTCCCCGTTGTGGGCCACCCGGCGGAACGGGTGGGCCAGCGGCCAGGACGGGAAGGTGTTGGTGGAGAACCGGGAGTGCACGATGCCGAGCGCACTGGTCAGCCGATCGTCCTGCAGGTCAAGGTAGAACGCCTTCAGCTGCGGGGTGGTCAGCATGCCCTTGTAGACCAGGGTCTGACCGGAAAGGCTTGGGAAATAGACGGTTTCGCGGCCAGGACCGTCCTGGCCCGGGCCCTTGGTGCCGAGTTCGTGCTCGGCACGCTTACGGACCACATAGCACCGGCGCTCCAGCGTCATGTCCGATTCGCCGGCCAAGAACACCTGCCGGAACGTGGGCATCGCGTCGCGCGACAGCGCACCCAGTGACGAGTCGTCGATGGGTACGTTCCGCCAGCCCAGTACCGTCAGGCCCTCGGCTTCGGCGATCTTCTCCACCGCGTCACAAGCGGCCGCGGCGTCCTTGGACGACTGCGGCAAGAAAGCGATACCGGTGGCGTAGCTGCCCGCGGGCGGCAGTTCAAAATCGACGACGGCGCGCAGGAACGCGTCCGGGACCTGAATGAGGATGCCGGCACCGTCACCGCTGCGCGGCTCGGCGCCCTGAGCACCGCGGTGTTCGAGGTTCAGCAGCGCCGTGATTGCCTTGTCCACGATGTCGCGGCTACGCCGGCCGTGCATATCGACGACCATGGCTACCCCGCACGAATCGTGCTCGAACGCGGGGTTGTATAACCCGACGCGCTTGGGCGTCATATGCACCTGACCCTTCACCTGAACGTTTCGAGCGGCGTTACGGCTGCTTCGATGAGGTCGTACCCGAAGGTTGCGGGCTGAGACCCCTCGGTCTTGTCTCGATAGGCTGTCCCCCAGGCGGAGACGCTCCTGTTGGGGATGCATCCGTGCAGCGCTGAACGGTGGCCTGGAAACCGGTCTCGACAAGTCGTAAAACGATATGACAATACCCGCCTGACATGCCAACTTCGTCAAGTCTAACCGCCAGCTGGCAGCACCGTAAATTTCACGGCGGCCGACGGTCCGCAACCCGGCCGACGTGCTGTTTTTCAGCTGCAGTTTGCGTCACCGCCCCGGCGCTCCGGCGGCCCAGCGCGCCGGATCCGGCGCTCACACGTGTTTGCTGACGCCGCCCCAGGGTGTGCCCGACGCCTTGGCACCGGCTCGCATGACCGTGCTCAGGGGCGGCCCAAGCCGCCGCAGGCGCGCTGCATCAAGCGCTGCTAAGTTTGCACGGTAGCAATGCGAGGCGCGCAGGAGATACTGGACGGGTTACTGGTCCGCATCCGCCCTCGGTGGTTGGGCCGTGGTGCTAATCACCTGCCCGGAAGAACCACATAGGCGCCGATCGATCGCCTGGCACCAGAGGAGCCCATGAACGAGCGCGACGAATTCCTGCGGGACCGCCTGCAGCCCCCGTCCAGCGCGCCGATGCCGCGCCCGCCCGGCCCCCCACCCAGGAGTGTGCCGCCTCCGCCGCTTCCGGTCGGCCAGCGGCCCGCGCCGCGGCAACCACCGGCTCCCCCGCCCCCGGCGCGAGCACCGGCGGCTCTAAAGCGTCCGCCCGCGCCGCCCCAGCAGCCCGCCGCCGCGGCGCCACCGGCCACGCCGGCCCAGGCCACGACGGCCTTCGGCGTAACCCCCGACCGCGGTTGGCGACGCATTCTCCGGCAGTTGACTTTTGGCCTCGTCAAGCTGGGTCCGTCACCCGCGCAACAACAGGACGCCCAGTTCGAGGCGGTGATCCGGACCCGCCTTATCGGCAACTACAAGGTCGGCGTCCTGGGCAAGGGCGGCGTCGGAAAAACCTCGGTGGCCGCCAGTGTCGGTTCCCTGTTCGCCGAACTCCGGCGGCAAGACCACGTCGTCGCGATCGACGCCGACACCGCCTTCGGCCGACTCAGCAGCCGAATCGACCCGGGGTCGACCGGGTCGTTCTGGGAACTCACCGCGGACAAGAACCTGCAGTCCTTCAGCGATGTGGTTGCCCGGGTGGGGCGTAACTCCGCCGGCCTGCATGTGCTCGGTGGCGAGCCGGCCTCCGGCCCGCGCCGGGTGCTCGACCCCGCGATCTACCGGGAGGCCGCGCTGCGCCTCGACCGCCATTTCGCGATCTCGGTCATCGACTGCGGTTCGACGATGGACGCGCTGGTCACCCAGGAGGTGCTGCGCGATTTGGACGCGCTGATCGTGGTCTCCTCGCCATGGGCGGACGGGGCGAACGCCGCCGCCAGGACCATGGAGTGGCTGGCCGATCAGGGCTTCGAAGCTCTGCTGCAGAACAGCGTCGTCGTGCTCAACGATTCGGACGGCCACGCCGATAAGCGCACGCGCGCGGTGCTGGCCCGCGAGTTCATCGATCACGGCCGGCCGGTGATCGAAGTTCCCTTCGATCCCCACCTGCGCCCGGGCGGTGTCATCGAGGTGAGCCGCGAGATGGCCTCGGCAACGCGGCGGAAGTTCCTCGAGGCCACGGCGACGATCGCCGGGTACTTTGCGAAACGTGCCGAGGACCGACGGCCGGGCTAGGCCTCCTCGGCCACCCTGCCCGTTCGTGCCGACGGGTCGGCGATGGCCTCGATCTTGGCGACCCGGGACTCGCGGATGGTCAGCACGATGACGGCGAAAAGACGGCGGCCGCTGAACGCCAACAAAGCTGATCCCCCAACGGGACCGCTGACCAGCGTCACGTCCGGCCACAGGTAGCGCAGCAGGTTGGTAGCCACGGCGTGCGGCCCGTGGTTGACCTGTGGGGGCGGTGCCGGGTCGGCGAGGATCGTGCCCACGCCCCACACCGTCGGATCCAATACGGCGGCCAACCCGGCGAGGTCACCGTTGGCGCACGCGGTGATGAACTTTTCGGTGACGAGCTGGTGCTCGGCCGAGGCCACTTCATTCGTTTTCGGCTGCGCGGCAACGAATTTGGACCGCGCACGCCGTGCGAGCTGACGGCAGGTGCCGACCGGGCGGCCCACGGTTTCGGAGATGGACTCGAAGGGGACGCCGAACACGTCGTGCAGCACGAAGGCGACCCGTTCCCCGGGACTGAGCCTGCGCAAGACTTCCAGCAACGCGGTACGGATCTCGTCGTCGAGGGTGACCCGGTCCGCGGGGTCGGAACGGTGCGGCGCCGGCCGCTCTTGGACCTCACCCGGGCGTTCGTAGCGGGCGCGGGCCGAGCGCACCTGGTCGAGACAGAGTCGGCTTGCCACCACCGTCAGCCAGCCTCGGACATCTTCGATCTCGCTTACCTCGGCACGCGAGAACCTCAGGAAGGCCTCCTGCGCAACATCTTCCGCATCGCCGACGTCCCCGAGCATCTGGTAGGCGAGGTTGACCAGATACGGGCGGTGACGACGCCAGGCCTCGGCGACCTGGTCGCTCGCTGGCTGCGACTGGTTCATGACTCTTCGACGATCTGCAGCGGCAAAAAGTTACAGGTTCTTCGGTGTAACTTTCCCACCTTCCGAGCCGTCCTTGGAGAACCGTACAAAATTCTTCGAAGGAGCCATCCCATGACCATTGTGGTAACCGGGGCGACCGGCAACGTCGGGCGCCCTCTCGTCACCGCGCTTACCGCCGCGGGAGCGTCGGTGCGGGCCGTCACCCGCGCCCCGGAGACGGCCGGGCTTCCCCCCGGCGTCGACCTGGTCGGCTCGGCGGCCGAGGCGCTGCCCGGCGCCTCGGCCGTGTTCCTCAACTCCCGGGCGCTGGGTGAGGACCTGGAGACGGTGGTGGCCCGGTGCGTGCGCGCCGGGGTCACCAAGCTGGTTGCGCTCTCGGCGATCAACGCCGACGACGACTTCTCCCGGCAGCCGTCCCGCTTCCGCGGGGACCGCAACAAGGAGGTCGAACAGCTCGCCGTCGACTCCGGCTTGGCCTGGGTGAGCCTGCGGCCGACGGTCTTCGCGACGAACTTCGCCGGCATGTGGTCACCGCAGATCCGCGCGGGTGACACGGTTTTCGGGCCATCCGCCGCGGCTTCGACGGCGCCCATCGTCGAGGCCGACATCGCGGAGGTGGCGGCGCGGGCGCTGCTCACCGAAGACCTTGTCGGACAGCGGATCCCGCTGACCGGTCCGCAGGCCTTCACCAACTCGGAGCTGGTCGAGACCATCGGTGCCGTCCTGGATCGGCCACTGCAGTACCGCGAGATTCCGGACACCGCTGTGCGCCAACGGTTCGTCGGATTGGGCTTCCCGGCCGAGTTCGCCGATGCCTACATCGCCATGCTCGCCGCGACGCTCGACGCGCCCGCGCTGGTCACCCACGACGTGGAGAAGATCCTCGGGCGCCCGGCGCTCCCGTTCGCCCAGTGGGTTGCCGAGCACCGCGCCGTCTTCGCCCGTGCGACATAGGAGGGAGGACGACATGTCGCAACCACGTCCGCCGCGCTACCTCAAACCCATGAACAAGGTGATGATGGCGGTCCAACGGCTCGGGATTCCCACCGGACCAGCCATGGTGCTGACGGTTCCCGGCCGCAAGTCGGGACGCCTCCGCAGCACCCCGATGACGCCGTTCGAATTTCACGGCGACCTCTACGTGGTGGCGGGCTATCCCGGTGCCGACTGGGCGGCGAACGCGCGGGCGGCGGGCACCGGCACGCTCAGCCGTGGCCGGCGGTCAAAGAACGTCAGGATCGTCGAACTCTCCACCAGTGAGGCCCGGCCGGTGCTGCGGGAATTCCCCGCCAAAGTCCCCGTCGGGGTGTCGTTCGCCAAACGATCCGGGCTGGTGTGCGACGGAACGGCCGACGAATTCGAAGCACTGGCGGGGCGGCTGGCCGTCTTCCGCTTCGAGCCGACGTAACGGGCGCCGCCGGTTCCCCAGCCCCAAAGGGAAGGCGGTGCAGCGGCTCCCGCCGCCACCCGTCGCCGGCCCCAAATCGGCCGTCATCGGATGGGGCTAGGCCGACTTCGCCGTCTCGCGCACCGGGTATCCGTTGCGCTCGGCCAGGGATCGCAATTGGCGCAGCGCGAATGCGCGCGGGCGTCCGCCCTCGGGGATCACCACGCCGGCCCACAATCCTTCGGCGCCGGACGACTCGACGGCCTCACGCGCGCACATCCAGCGGCGGGGGCAGGCCCGGCACAAAGCGATGGCCTCGGCGTCGGGGGCGGTGGTCCAACGATCGGGATCCTGCGTGCAGGCGCCGAGCGGGGTGTTGAACAAAGGTATTGCGGTCATGTCGCTCGCTCCTCCAGAAGCATCGCGTTTGCATCTTATGTAGCGCAACAGTATCGCACTAACCGCTGCGATGCAACGGTTTGGTTCCGATACGGCATCGTCTGAGGCGCGGTGCCCGTTTCGGCATCCGACGCACTACACCCCGTACGCCGAATGATCCCGGCGCTGACCAGGTCGTTTATCCGCAATGGGCTGCCCGTCTGCTGATCAGCTAGACGGTTACGTAACCGTAGCGTTAAGCCGAAATGCCAGATGAAAAAGGACGGGAAGCGGCGCTCGATGCGCCAAACCGTAGCGCTCCCGCGTGCCCTGCCACTCCGACCGGTGGGCGCTACGGTCGTCATCGGGCCGAGCCAACGCTTCGACGTCGCGTTACAACGGCGCACCCCGGACACCGTGATTCAAAACGTAGCGGTCCGCGATAGAAATCGGAGGGGTGCGACGGTTAGACTTACGACGGCGGAAGGCCCGCCACGCTGCCCTCGATCGAGGAATCACCGCAGATGCCCAGCGCCGAGTCGACTGCCGAGCTTGCTCGGCTGATCGTGCGCAGCGGCGACACGTCGCACGCGATCGAGCCCGGTAGCGGTGTGGTGACCATCGGTCGGGACCCTCAGGACGACGTGCGGATCGACCACCTCCAACTTTCTGGGGAGCAGCTGCACGCCGAGCCCGTCGATGGTTCATGGCGCATCGTCGACAAGGGCCCGAACGGCATGTTCGTCAACGGACAACGGACGAGCTCCGTCACGGTGACGGACAAGACGACGATCCGGCTCGGCGATCCCAGCGAGGGCGAAGTGCTGACTTTCGAGATCGTCAAGCCGTCGAGTCCCGGCGAACGCACCGATGGACACAAATCCGATGCCGGCGAGCCGGATCCGGGCATGGCCCGCGCCGGCGCGGCCGCGGCCGCGCGCCGTCGGGAACTGGGCATCAGCCAGCGCAGCCTGGCGGCCGACGGGATCATCAATGCGGGTGCCCTCATCGCCTTCGAAAAGGGCCGCAGTTGGCCGCGCGAGCGAACCCAGGCCAAGCTCGAGCAGGTGCTGCAATGGCCCGCCGGCACCATCGGGCGGATCCGCCGTGGACAGCCCGCCACGGGCGAGGTGACCACAGAAGCTGTCGCGCCCCGGGGTCCCAATACCCCGACGGAAGCGCCGCATTCCGATGCCCCCGCATCCCTGATCGCGCAGGCGATCGTCGCAGCGGTGGATGGTTGCGTCCTGGCCATCGCCGCATTGCCGTCGGCCGACGATCCCGATTTCACCGAGCGCTCGACACCGATCCTCGCCGACCTCCGCCAGCTCGAGGCGATCGCCGTGCGGGCAACCCGCATCAGCCGGATCACGCCCGAACTGATCAAAGCCCTGGGCACGGTTCGCCGTCACTATGACGAACTCATGACGCTCGGCGCGACCGCCCCGGGCGCCCCGCTGGCGCAACGCCTATATGCGGCCCGGCGGCGGGCGAACCTCTCCCCTGGGGAGACGGCCGAGGCGGCCGGGGTGGCCGAGGAAATGATCGTGCGCGCAGAAGCCGACGAAGCGGTGCCGGCGGGCGTCGCCGATGCGATCGAAACGCTGATCAGCCACATCAACTGATGGCCCGCCCGCATCGCCGGGCGGAAGCCGTTGGCTATCCCGAAAATTCGTGCACGGAACCCTCTGGGGCCGCGTTACGCTTAACGAGCGGTGAATACGAAGTGCTAAGGCACATTAAGGCTTGAAGTAAGGACCCTCGGATGTCGATACTCGCAGAAGCGGCCAAGATTATCGCCAACATAGGCGGCTTAGCCCAGAATTTCGGTGATCCCAATAGCTTCCAAGCCAGCTCTTGGAGCGCTGAATACATTGCTTCGAGTGCGACGAGTACGGCTGGATCCGCGGGCGGTTTGGCGCTCAATGCACGGCGCTTGTATAAACTTCGGCAGGCTCACGTGATGGCGCGCGGAGTTTCCGCGACGAGGCGCAACGCCATGATTAAAAAGGGTCAATCCAGGGTCCGGGGCGCCAGCATCATCTTGGCGACTCTCAGCATCGTGGAAGTCATGGAACTGACGGCGGGCTTCGGCCCACCGACCGACGGCGGCGACCTCATAGATGGTTCGGAACAATTCACGACCCTCGCAGAGCAGTTGGCATCGGCCCTCCCGACGGAGAGCTGGCAGGGCACGGGGTCAGAAGCCTACGCCGAACTCGATACCGCACTACAGAGCCTCGCGTTGAGCATGGCCGAGTTGGATATCCAGTTGGCGGCCCTAGTCGGAAATCAGGCCGAGTGGGTCAACCATATGAAGTTGGGCTTTGGCCTCTTGAAGGATGCGCTCATCGCCGCATTCTTCATCGAGATGGCAATCAGGACTTTTGTGCCACCACCGGCCAACATTCCAACGGCAATAGCTTTCGGCGTTGCCGTGTGTGCTGTCGGCCTCTCGGCAGCCACGTCATTTCTTCTTACCTTGGTCGCCATGTCGATCGAAAATATGAACAAGGCCAATGCCTTGGCCGGTCAATATTCCCAGCTGGCCGCGGGGACGGTTCAGCAGGGTGCGTTCGCTCAAGCGAAGGTGGCTACGGCGGGACAATCTACGGTTTCCAGCTTCGAGGCCATCTCCAACAGCATGTCCGGAATGTCCGCTTTAGCTCAGACGCCGCCCGCCGCCGCGCCGGCGGAGGCCGACAGCGGATCGGAGAACGAACGCGCCCCGTTGAGTGCTCAGATGAGTGCAACGGAAACGGCTGGGGATGGCTCGCAGGAGGCACCGGAAACACCAAGTAAGACGACGCCTTCCGCACCGGGAGTAACCATGCCCACCATGGCACAAGTTGCCACGATGGCGGGGCAAAGCTCAAAGCTGTCCGGTCAACTGTCCCAGCACATGAACATGTTCAACCAGGCGATGGGACAGATACAGCAACTCAGCCAAATGGCCAAGCAAGGTCCGGAGGCTGCGATACCCGGTGAGCAGGAAGTCGCCGCCGGGGAGGCGGGGCTCGCGGGAGACGTCGAGGGCGCCGGAGCGGGCCTGGGCGCAGCGGGTGCCGAGCGCGCACCTCTCGAGACCGCCTCGGCCGGCGCCGAAGCGGCGCTTCAATCGAACCCGGCCGGCCGCGTCGTCTGAAGCCGGTGGACCGGTCAAGCCCAGTGCCGATCAACTTCAACCAGCGAATAAGGAGTACGAATCATGGCCGACGTATCCGTCACACCGGATCACCTAGACATGCTGGCCGTAACGCAAGACCAGGCGTCCACCCAAGCGGTGACGGCCGCATCGGCGGCCTCTGGTCTCGAAACTGACGTCTGGGTGACCCACGGCGTCGTCAGCGCGGCTTCAAATCTTGCGTTTACCAGGGCCGCGAACGCACGCCAAAGCACGGGAGCCGCCATGAGTAAGGCCTCTACCGAGCTCGCGGAGAAGCTGCGCACCGCTAAAAGCGTGTACGCGAGCACCGACGACCAGGCGAGCAAGAACATCGCCAAGCAGGTGCTTGATCGCTGATGGCGTCGGGTCCGTGGCCCGTGGCCATGGACTTGGATCGTCCGGAACCGGTGTCACCCCCGGTGACTTGGCCGCGCCGTGATCAGCTCGAATCAACGGCGGTGGCAATGGATTTGACCTACGTCGCCCGGCCCAAGTGTTACGCTCGCGCACATTCGACTTCACCTGTTTCGGGCGTGCGGAATCGGTCAAAGTAAGGACTTCGGATGTCTGTGTTAGTCGACGCGGCCAGGCTCATCGCGAACTTGGGCATGCTGGGCCAGGAGTTTGTCGGCGTCGACAGCCCCGGTTTCAGTGGCGAATACCTTGCGGCGACGGCGAGCAGCATGGCCGGGGATGGGTTGGCGGCCACGGCTACCGTCGGCAAGATGATCGGCCCCCGCCTGTACCAGTGGCGGTTGGACCGCATGACGGGCGGGTTGATGACTGAGCGCAACGAAGCCCGATATAAAGCCGCATCGGACGCGGGAAAGAGCACGGATCTCATCCTTTGGACCCTGACCATCGTCGAAGTCCTGGAGCTGACGACCGGGTTCGGACCGCCGACCGAGGGTGATGCGCTCAAGGACGGTTCCCAACAATTCGCCGCGCTCCACGGACGGCTGAAGTCAGCCCTTCCCAACATCGACAGCTGGGAGGGTTCGGCGTCGGAAGCCTATGCCGGCCTGGACCAAAAGCTGCAGGAACTCGCGCAGACGATGGCCACCCTGGACCTCGAACTGGCGGCCGTGGTCAAAGACCAGGCCGACTGGGTCACCCACATGCGGTTGGGCTTCGGAATCCTGAAGAATCTGCTCATCGCGGCCTATGCCATCGAGTGGGCGATCAAGCTGTTGGTGCCCGCCCCGGGCAATGTCGCGGCATCGCAGACTTTCGCCATTACCGTTTCCGCGCTAGGCATCACTATTGCCGTGGGCATGCTGACCAACTTGTGCACCTGGTCGTTTCTCAACGCGAAGAAGGCGGACGTTGTGGCTTCCAAGTACGCGGAGGCGGCCGCGGGCACGATGCAAAAGGGCTCGCTGGCCGAAGCTGAGGTGGCGGAGGCGGGACAGTCCACGGTTTCCAGCTTCGATGCCATCTCCAGCAGCATGTCCGGGATGTCGGCTGTGTCCGAGACGCCGACCGCCGCCTCGCCGCCCACGGCTAACGGCTCGGGGCGGGAAAGCGCTCCGCTCGGCGCCCTGAGCGACGAGGGCGAAACCCCCAGCGGCAGCGGCGCACCCGCGGCGGCTGGGGTGCCAGAGACACCGGACAAAGCCCCGCCCCCCACGCCGACGGCTCCCATGCCGACAGTGAGCCAACTGGCTCAAATGTCGGGGCAAGCCTCGAAGCTCTCCGGCCAACTGTCTCAGCACGCGAATCTGGTCAACCAGGCGATGGGACAGATCCAGCAGCTTGCCCAGATGGGCCAGCAGGGCCAGGGGGCTGCGGCCCCGGCCGAGGAAGCCGCACGCGCCGAGGACGTCGAGAGCGCCGGAGCGGACGCGGGCACAGCGGGTGCCGAGCGCGCACCCATCGACGTCGCTACGGCCGGCTCAGAAGGTGCGGACCAGCGCGCTCGCATCCGCTGACAGTGTCACCGCGTCGAAGTCTCAGCGGGCCAAGGCAATACATCAATCGTTAACCGCGTGGCCTCGTGCGCTGACCGGTGGTCCGGCCAGCTCGGCCGGGGGCTGGCCGGCGCCGCCGCAATGGGCCAGCCGGCCCGCACGTCGACCGTTCCTTTTTGTTACGGCGCCGTTCACCGTTTGTTAGCCGAATCCTTTGTGCCCCGGCAATATTCGTGCAGCGCCAGCTCGCCTGACCGCGTTAGGCTCAACCTACCGTCCTCAACACGGGTGCAACAACAATCAGCGAGTGCGAAGGGATACACGCCGTGAGCCGTCTTGCAGGTATTCATGATCTGGCCTATTGCTTCACGCGGCTGCAGGCGGGGGGCGGCGCCGCGTATTCGGGGGATTGGGTGGGCCTGGGCGCGAACTTGGGGGCTCTCGCCGGGAAAGCCATGTGGTACGGGCGAAACCAAATCAAGGTCCTCGCAGACGCATTGAAAACCTCCGGCACGAAGGTGCTCCCGACCCCGACGGCAATCGTCGATGTGGCGATGGTGGCGATCTCGGCGGTGGACCTTCTCAACGGGTTCTGGACGCCTGACAAGGGAGCCGCGTTCACCAGCGGTGCGGACAAATTCGAAACCGTCTATCTCTACCTCGGTGACGCCGCGCCGGACTCGCGGGATTGGAGCGGTGACGCCGCGAAGGCGTACGCGGAAGCGACCGCGGCGCTGCAGGCGCTCGTGCAGACGATGCAGGACCTGGACAAGAAGATGCAGACCCTGATGGCCAATCAGGGCTCCGAGGTCGCCAAGGCGCACAATTGCATCGCGGTGACGCTGCTGGGCTTGGTCATCGCTCAGGGCATCGCCCTGGCCATGTACCTGATCCCGGTCGTCGGCCCGGAGATATCGTGTGCGTGGCAAATCGTCGCCGCCTTCGCCGCATGCGCCACCGTCTTCGCCTTCGAGATGTTGACGCTGGCCAATTCGATGTCCCTCTCTTACGAGATCCACGCGGCCGCCGCCGCGTACGGCGAGGTGGCCGCGAAGGCGATTCCCACCAGCTCGTTCGCCCGGATTGAGGTGACCGGCGCGGAGGAGGTCAGGGTTGGCAGCTTCAAGGCCATCTCCGACAGCATGTCCGGCATGTCGGCGTTCTCCGGCACGCCGACCGTCGCCTCGCTGGCCAGCATGGCCCCGGCGGCCGGCGAGTCCAAAGAGGAACGCGGTGTCCTGAGCGCTCTCAGCGGTGATGGCGCGAGCCTCGCCGACGGCGCGGGAACCGAGACGACCCCGGCGTGGACACCGCCCAGCGTCGGTCAGGCCTCCGGGCAGCTCGCGCAGATGTCCGGGCAAATCTCCCAGCCGATGAACTTCGTCAATCAGATGATGGGGCAGGTGCAACAGCTCGCCTCGACGGGGCAGCAGCGCCAAGGGTCGGCGCTGCCCGCCGAGAAGGCCGCCGCCGAGGAGGCCGCCCCAGCCGAGGCCGCCCTCGCCGGGAAGGTCGATGGGGCGGGGTTGGGCACTTCGGGTGCGGAGCGGGCACCAATCGATGGTGCGACCGTGGGTGCCGAAGCGGCGCCGGGGCCGGCGCCGGCGGGGCGCGTCCTGTAAACCCCGCCAGTGCAGCAAAAACCGGGACGAGTCAAGGCAATAGCGAGTAGAAATAACCGTTGAGGAGATGACCCATGGCACGTTTGGCCGTTGACCCTAGATATCTTGAGCAACTCGCCGGAAAGCAGGCCCAGGCGAGCACCAAGGCTGAGGAAGCAGCGACGGCTGCGAGCAATACCGAAACCGCGGTGTGGGTGACGCACGGCGTCATCAGCGGAACCTCCAACAGCGCATTCGTCACCGCCGAGAAGCAGCGCCGCGGTGCGGGCCAGAACATCAGGCAGCACGCGTCGGATCTGGCCGCGAAGTTGCGCGTCGCCAAGCAAACGTATGAGGGCGTCGACGAAGAGCTGAGCGGAAACCTCGACAAACAGATGCTCGACAGCTGATCATGTCCGGTCCCCTCACTACCGGCCTTACGGGCCTCGACGATGTCGTCGGGGTGGAGGTGACCGTCGACGGCATGTTGGTGATCGCCGACCGATTGCATCTGGTCGACTTTCCGGCCGCGCTCGGGATCCGCCTCAACATCCCTCAGGAGGAGTTGCGGGACCTCGTCTGGGACCAGGTGCGGCGCGATCTCGCCGCGCAAGGCGTACTGGACCGCCAGGGTCAGCCCCACCCGGCGGTGGGGGCGATGGTCGACACGCTCAGCCGGCCCGACCGCAGCCTCGAATGCCGTTGGTGGCGGCGCGATCTCGGTGGCGTCATGGTGCGTTTTGCGGTGTGCCGCAAGGGTGAGCGCCATGTCATCGCCGTGCGTGACGGCGACCTGGTCGTGCTGCAGCTGGTGGCCCCGCAGGTCGGTCTGGCGGGCATGGTGACCACCGTGCTCGGCCCCGCCACGCCCGCCGACGTCGAGCCGCTGACCGGTGTCGCGGCCGAATTGGCGGGATGCACCACCGCCGCCCAACTGGTCCAGCATGGCGCCGCCCCCGCATCGGCCCGCGTCTACGCCGAAATCATCAGCGACCCGAGCAGTTGGGTGGAGATCACCGCCAGCCAACGCCACCCCGGCGGCACGTCCACGCACACCGACGTCGCCGCCGGTGTTCTCGACGCCGTGCACGGCAGGTTGGTATCCCTCCCCCGCCGCGTCGGCGGTGAGCTGTACGGCAGCTTCCTGTCCGGCACTCAAGAAAACCTGCAGCGCACGCTGGACGGCCTCATGGAGTTCCTCCCGGCGGGCGCCTGGTTCGACCGCGTCGAAGCCTCCTACGGGACCTGACCCTTAGCCCCGATCGACAGTTCAGAAAGAAGGAACCATGCCGCAGTACGACGACCACGACGATCTGGCCGCCCTGGATTTCTCCGCCGTCGAATCCGGTTCCGAAACCCTCGAAGAGTCAGACGCGCTGGACTTCTCGACCCCTGCGGACGATGACGAGGAGTCGGCCGTCGATGCGTTGCACGAGTATGCGCCGAGCGAACCCGAGGATTCCGACACCGACCTCGCCGCGATCGAGTCGCAGACCGACGCCACCCAGGAAGCGGGCGAGGACGACGAGGAAACCCCCCAAGAGTTCACGGTGACCAACCCGCCCGAGACGGTGTCGGTGTCGGCGCTGATGGACGGCAGGACCCAGCGTGTCGAGCTGTCACCGAAGGTGACGAGCATGAGCGAGGCCGAACTCGCCGACGAGATCCTCGTCATCGCCGACCTGGCCAGGCAGAAGGGTTTGGCCGCCCAGCACAGTTACCTGTTGGAAGACGATTCCCTGTCGGAAACCATGCGCGAGATGGGAATAGAGGGCAGCGAGGTCGTGCGTGACTTCATGCAGAACGGCATCGGTTTGACGACGCCGGAGCAGGCCGCCGCGGCGCAGGCGGAAGTGTTCGCCTCCCGATACTCGACCGATAAATGACAGACCATCTGACCGGTCTGTTCGAAAGCGCGGTCGGCATGTTGCCCGTGTCCGAGACGCGGGCACTGGAGCTGTTCACCGAGATCACCAACTACGACGAATCCGCCTGCGACGCATGGATTGGCCGCATCCGCTGCGGTGACGCCGAACGGGTGACGCTATTTCGCGCCTGGTACTCGCGAACCCATTTCGGGCAGCTGGCCGGGTCCGCCCAGATTTCGATGAACGCCGTCGGCGCGCGGCTCCCCATCGGCGGCCTCTACGGCGACATCACCTACCCGGCGAACTCGCCCCTGGCGATTACCATGGGCTTCGCCGTAAGTGAAGCGGCGCAAGGCAACTACGCCGACGCCATGGAGGCGGTCGAGAACACTCCTACCACCGGTGCCGAGCACCTGCTGTCGTGGGTCAAGGCCGTGATTTACGGCGAGGCTGGGCGCTGGACCGAGGTGATCGACGAAGTCAGGGGCGCCGGGAGGTGGCCCGACGAGTTCTTGGCCGCCGCTGCCGGCGTCGCGCACGGGGTCGCCGCGGCCAACCTCGGCCTGTTCACCGAAGCCGAACGACGGCTCACCGAGGCGAACGCGTCGCCGGCGGGTGAAGCCTGCGCGCGCGCCATTGCCTGGTATCTGGCGATGACGCGCCGCAGCCAGGGCAACGAAGAAGCCGCGGTGGCGCTCCTGGAATGGCTGCAGACCACCCACCCGGAGCCCAAAGTCACTGCCGCCCTGAAGGATCCGTCGTTCCGCCTGACGACGACCAGCGCAGAACAGATTTCCGCCCGCACGGACCCGTGGGATGCCAGACACCGTCGTGGCCGACACCTCGGGCCGCGAGAAGCTGCTCGCGGAGGCGGAGGCCGAGCTGGAACGACAGATCGGGCTCACCCGGGTCAAAGAACAGGTCGAGCGGTACCGCGCCGCGACCCAGATGGCGCGGGTTCGCGCCGCGCGTGGCATGAAGGTCGCGCAGCCGAGCAAGCACATGATCTTCACCGGGCCGCCCGGTACCGGCAAGACGACCATCGCCAGGGTCGTGGCCAACATCCTGGCCGGGTTGGGCGTCATCGCCGAGCCGAAGCTCGTCGAGACCGCGCGGAAGGATTTCGTCGCGGAGTACGAGGGGCAGTCGGCGGTCAAGACCACCAAGACGATCGACCGCGCGCTGGGCGGCGTGCTGTTCATCGACGAGGCGTACGCGCTGGTGCAGGAGCGGGACGGACGGACCGACCCGTTCGGACAGGAGGCGACTCGACACCTTGCTGGCGCGGATGGAGAACGACCGTGACCGGCTGGTGGTGATCATCGCGGGCTACAGCTCCGACATCGACCGGCTGCTGGAAACCAACGAGGGCCTGCGGTCACGGTTTGCCACCCGCATCGAGTTCGACTCGTACTCGCCCGAGGAGATCCTGGAGATCGCGAAAGTCATTGCCGCCGCTAATGACTCCGCGATGAGCACGGAGGCAGCCGACAATCTGCTGCAGGCGGCCAAGCTGCTGAGCCAGCAGACGGTGCGCGGCAAAGCCGCGCTCGACATCGCCGGCAACGGTCGCTACGCGCGCCAATTGGTGGAGGCCGGCGAGCAATACCGTGACATCCGGCTGACCCGTTCCGCCGACTTCGAATCCCTCGACGAGGACCGCCTGCGCGAGATCAGCGGCGAGGACATGACCGAGGCGATCGCCGCGGTACACGCGACGACTCAACATGATCGAGTGACGCATGGCGGGGTTTCGGCTAACCACCAAGGTTCAGGTCAGCGGCTGGCGCTTCTTGCTGCGGCGCCTCGAGCATGCCATCGTGCGGCGCGACACCCGGATGTTCGACGATCCGCTGCAGTTCTACAGCCGCTCCGTCGCGCTGGGTGTCCTGGTCTCGGTGCTCGTCGTGGTGGGCGCGCTGGCGATGGCGTACTTCAAGCCGCAGGGCAAGCTCGGCAGCGGCAACCTGTTCGTGGACCGCGCCACCAACCAGCTCTATCTGATGGTGTCGGGCCAGTTGCATCCCGTCTACAACCTGACCTCGGCGCGTCTGGTGTTGGGCAACCCGGCCGAACCGAAGGCCGTTAAGCCCGCTGAGCTCAACAGGTTTCCCAAGGGGCAGTCGGTCGGGATCCCCGGTGCCCCGTATGCCACGCCCGTGTCGTCGGACTCCTCCTCGGCATGGGCGTTGTGCGACACCGTCACCAAGGCGGAGAGCATCGCCCCCGACCCTGCAGACCTCGGTGATAGCGATGCCGCTGAAGATCGATACGCCCGTGATCGACCCCATTCTCCCGAACGAGGCGCTGCTGGCGTCGTACCAGGGCAAGGACTGGGTCGTGGACACACACGGGCGGCACGCAACGAACTTGAGTGACCGCGCCGATGACCTTCGCCGTGGGGATTCGCGGGACCGCCAAGCCCAGCCCCATCTCCGAAGCCATGTTCAACGCACTACCCGACGCCGGATCCTGGCAGTTACCCCCGATTCCCGGCGCCGGATCTCCCAACACTTTCGGACTTCCCGAACAGCTGGTGATCGGGTCGATCCTGCAGATCCACGCGAACTCGGGACCGCGCTACTTTGTGGTGCTGCCTGACGGCGTCGCGCCCGTCAACGCCAACACCGCCGCGGCGCTGCGCGCCATCCAGTCCTACGGGCTGGTGGAGCCACCGGCGGTGGTGCCGAGTGAGCTCGTCAAGATACCGGAGGTGGTGTACAACTCACCGCTGCCCGACGAACCGGTCAAGATCGTCTCCCGGCCACAAGACCCCACCCTGTGCTGGACGTGGGAACGCAAAGCCGGCGATCAGGCGCCGAAGACCACCGTGTTGACGGGTCGCCATCTGCCGATACCCGCCTCGGCGATGAATTCCGGGATAAAGCAGATTCAAGGCCCCGCAACCGTTTACACCGATGGCGGCAAGTACCTGCAGTTGCAGTCCCCCGACCCTCGGTACGGCGAATCGCTCTACTACGTCGACCCGCAGGGTGTGCGCTACGGGCTGCCCGACGCCCAGGCGGCGTCGGCGCTGGGCCTGAGCGCGCCGAAGACGGCCCCCTGGGAGATCGTTCGCTTATTGGTCGACGGTCCGGTGCTGTCAAAAGAGGCAGCCCTGCTGGAGCACGACACGCTGCCCGCCGACCCGAGCCCGCGAAAGGCCCCGGCGGCGGCCCAGGGAGGACCCTCATGACGACGAAGAAGTTCACCCCGATCGTCACGCGGGGCCCCCGGCTGACCCCGGGCGAGATCAGCCTCACGCCACCGGAGGACCTCGGGGTCGACATCCCGCCGTCGGGCGTGCAGAAGGCCCTTCCTTATGTGATGGGCGGCTGCATGCTCGGCATGATCGCGATCATGGTGGTCACCGGCACCAGGCAGCTGTCGCCGTACATGCTGATGATGCCGCTGATGATGATCATGATGATCGTCGGCATGCATGGCCGGCGGCATGGTGGCGGCGGCAAGAAGGTGCCCGAGATCAACGCCGACCGCAAGGAATACCTCCGGTATCTGGCCGGCCTTCGTCCACGGGTGACGTCATCGGCCAGCGCGCAGGTCGCGTTCTTCGGTTACCACGCACCACATCCCGACGATCTGCATCGATCATCGGCACACCGCGGCAGTGGTCCCGCCCGGCGAACGCCGACTTCTACGCGGCCACCCGCATCGGAATCGGCGACCAGCCGGCGGTGGACCGGCTGATGAAGCCGTCCGTCGGGCGGCGAGCTGGCGGGCCCGACCGCGGCGCCGCAGCCATACCTCGAGCCGGTCGCCAACATGTGGGTGGTCAAGTTCCTGCGCACCCATGGGCTGATCCATGACTGCCCGAAACTGGTGCAGCTGCGCACCTTTCCGACGATTGCGGTGGGGGGCGACCCGGAGGGCGCGGCCGGCTTGTTGACCGCAATGATCTGCCACCTGGCCGTCTTCCATCCGCCCGACCTGCTGCAGATCCGGGTGCTCACCGAGCACCCCGACGATCCGGATTGGTCGTGGCTGAAATGGCTACCCCACGTGCAGCATCCGACCGAGGCGGATGCCGCCGGGCCAGTTCGCATGATCTACACCCGCCCGGATAGCCTGTCCGACTCTGGCCGCCCGCGGCCCGCATACCCCCGATTCGCTGCCCGGCGGCCCCTACGTCGTGGTGGTGGACCTGACCGGCGGCAAGGCCGGCTTCCCGCCCGACGGCAGGGCCGGCGTCACGGTGATCACGCTGGGCAACCACCGCGGCTCGAACTACCGCATCAGGGTCGGCGAGGACGGGACCGCCGATGACCGGCTGCCGGGGCAGCAGTTTCGTCAGGTGACGTCGGTCGCCGACCGCATGTCTGCCGCCGCAGGCCGCCCGCATCGCGCGGAAGCTGGCCGGGTGGTCCATCACCGGCACCATGCTCGACAAGAAGGGCCCGCGCATCCAGAAGAAGGCGGCGACGGAATGGCACCAACTGGTCGGCGCCCAAAGCGTCGAGGAGGTGATGCCGAGCCGTTGGCGGATGTTCACCGATACCGACCGTGATCGGCTGAAGATTCCGTTCGGCCACGAACTCAAGACCGGCAACGTCATGTACCTCGACATCAAGGAGGGCGCCGAATTCGGCGCCGGGCCGCACGGCATGCTCATCGGCACCACCGGGTCGGGAAAGTCCGAATTCCTGCGCACCCTCATCCTGTCGCTGGTGGCGATGCACCACCCGGACCAGGTCAACCTATTGCTCACCGACTTCAAAGGCGGATCGACCTTTCTGGGAATGGAGAAGCTTCCGCACACCGCCGCCGTGGTCACCAACATGGCGGAGGAAGCCGAGCTCGTCAGCCGCATGGGTGAGGTGTTGACCGGCGAACTCGACCGTCGCCAGGGGATCCTCCGTCAGGCCGGCATGAAGGTCGGCGCCGCCGGAGCGCTGTCCGGCGTGGCCGAGTACGAGAAGTACCGGGAGCGGGGTGCCGATCTACCGCCGTTACCAACGCTTTTCGTCGTCGTGGACGAGTTCGCCGAGCTGCTGCAGAGCCACCCCGACTTCGTCGCGCTGTTCGACCGGATCTGCCGCGTGGGGCGGTCGCTGCGCGTGCACCTCCTGCTGGCCACCCAGTCGCTGCAGACCGGCGGAGCACGCATCGACAAACTCGAGCCCAACCTGACTTACCGGATCGCGCTGCGCACCACCAGCTCCCACGAATCCAAATCGGTGATCGGAACCCCGGAGGCGCAGTACATCACCAACAAGGAAAGCGGTGTCGGGTTCCTGCGGGTCGGCATGGAAGACCCGGTGAAGTTCAGCACCTTGTACACGGGCAATCCGTACGTTCCGGCGACTCGGGCCGAAACCAACGGTGAGGGCAACGGGGCCGCCCCGCAGACCGGCCCGAAAAAGGTTCGCGTCCAACAGTTCACCGCGGGCCCGTTGCACGACGAGGTGATGGCGTCATGAGTGTCGAAGCCAAGGGGCGGGCGCTGCGCGAGGTGGTGCTCGAACAACTCAGCACCACCGAGTCGCGGGCGTACAAGATGTGGCTGCCCCCGTTGACCGATCCCACACCCATCAACGAACTCATCGCGCAGGACGACCGCCAACCGCTGCGGTTCGCGCTGGGAATCATGGACGAGCCGCGCAGGCACCGACAGGCGACGTGGGGAGTGGACGTGTCCGGCGCGGGCGGCAACATCGGCATCGGGGGCGCCCCGCAGACCGGGAAGTCCACGCTGCTGCAGACGATGATGCTGTCGGCCGCCGCCACCCACTCGCCGAGGCAGGTCCAGTTCTACTGCATCGACCTCGGTGGTGGTGGCCTGATGTATATGGAAACCCTGCCGCACGTCGGCGGGGTGGCGACCCGATCGGAGCCCGACCGCGTCATGCGCGTGGTCGCGGAGGTGCAAGCCGTTCTGCGGCAACGGGAAGCGACCTTCAAGGAGCACCGCGTCGGCTCCATCGCGGCGTATCGGCAACTGCGCGAGGACCCGAACCAACCCGTCGCGGCCGACCCGTTCGGCGATGTCTTTCTGGTCATCGACGGGTGGCCGGCGTTCGTCAGCGAGTTTCCCGATCTCGAATCGCAGGTCCAGGACCTGGCCGCGCAGGGCTTGTCGTTCGGCGTCCACGTCGTGATCACCACCCCACGCTGGACGGAACTGAAGTCGCGGGTGCGCGACTACCTCGGCACCAAGATCGAGTTCCGCCTCGGCGACGTCAACGACACCCAGATCGACCGGGCGACCCGGGAGATTCCGGCGAATCGTCCGGGCCGGGCGATGTCGATAGAGAAGCACCACTTGATGATCGGAGTGCCCAGGTTCGACGGCGTGCACAGCGCCGACAACCTGGTCGAGGCGATAACCGCGGCCGTGAACGACGTTGCGGCGCAACACACCGAGCAGGCGCCCCGGGTCAGGGTTCTGCCGGAGCGGATTTACCTGCACGAGCTCGATCCCGAACCCGCCGGGGCCCGACTCCGACTACCGCACTCGCTGGACGATTCCGATCGGAGTCCGCGAAACGGATCTATCGGTCGCCTACGCGCACATGTACACGACGCCGCATCTGTTGATATTCGGTGCGGCCAAATCGGGCAAAACCCGCATCGCCCACGCGATCGCGCGGGCCATCTGCGCCCGCAACAGCCCAAAACAGGTGCGCTTCATGCTCGCCGACTACCGCTCCGGACTCTTGGACGCGGTGCCGCAGAGCCATCTGCTCGACGCCGGTGCGATAAACCGCAACAGCACGACACTCGACGAAGCCATCAAAGCCCTGGCCGTCAACCTGCAAAAGCGGCTGCCGCCGGCCGACCTGACCACCGCGCAACTGCGGTCCCGGTCGTGGTGGAGCGGATTCGATGTCGTTCTTCTTGTCGATGATTGGCACATGATTGTGGCGGCCTCCGCAGGAATACCGCCGATGGCGCCGCTGGCGCCGTTATTGCCCGCCGCTCAGGATATCGGGCTGCACATCATTGTGACCTGTCAAATGAGCCCCGCGTACAAGGCGACGATGGACAAGTTCGTCG
Source organism: uncultured Actinomycetota bacterium (assembly GCA_963732835.1). GTDB lineage: Bacteria > Actinomycetota > Actinomycetes > Mycobacteriales > Mycobacteriaceae > Mycobacterium. Next base: position 193,124 of record CAVTBA010000012.1, on the reverse strand, counting down.
GTGCTGCGTTCGGCGCCGGGTCGCCCACCCTGTTCCTTTCGGGCGACAAGCAGGATTTCCCGTCGAGGGATATCCAGGTCAAGCGACGGCCCCCTGGCCAGGCATTTTTGGTGACTCCCGAGGGGAAAGAGGTCATCCAAGCCGCCTACATAGATCCCCCAGAAGAAGTGCACTCACCACCTCCTGGAGGCGGTTACGATTATCCCAGCGCCCAGTAAGAACCACTGGACCACCGCACGCGATAACGAGCCGGGATGCGTTGTCGAAAGCGATATTTTGTCCCAATTGAATATGCTATTTCGCGGGGCAGTACAGAAGAGGTACGCAAATGCAACAAATGGCACTTACCCCGGCCGATGAAAGCACCACCGGGCGCCTCGACATGCCAGTCGGCTTCAAGAGATAGCCCAAAAAGACTCGCAGACAAGGGGACTGGATAACCATGTTGTGGCACGCTATGCCACCGGAGCTGAACACCGCACGGCTGATGGCCGGAGCGGGTCCGGCGCCGATGCTGCAGGCCGCCGCCGGGTGGGAAGCGCTGGCCGCGGCGCTCGAGACCCAGGCGCTGGAGTTGTCTGCGGCTCTGGTTTCCCTCAAGGCGTCGTGGACCGGGATGAGCAGCGAACGCGCCATAGCCGCGACGATGCCGATGGTGGCCTGGCTGCAGACCGCGGCGCAGCAGGCCCAGGACCGCGCAATGCGCGCCGCGGCGCAGGCCGCCGCCTACACGACGGCACTTGCCATGACGCCGTCGCTGCCGGAGATCGCGGCCAACCACATCACCCACGCCGTTCTTACGGCGACCAATTTCCTCGGCATCAACATGGTGCCCATCGGCCTCAATGAAACGGATTATTTCGTCCGGATGTGGAATCAGGCCGCAGCCGTGATGGACATTTATCAGGCGGAGACGCTGGCGAACACGGCCTTCGAGCCGCTTCCGCCGATGAAGCCGATCCTGCAGCCTGCGGCGGGCGAGGCGGTCACAACCGCGGCGTTGAGCAATCTGTCGGCCGTGGGTTCCGAAGCCATCCCCGGGGCCATGCGCGTGCTCTCGGAAGTGGCGGACGAAATCCCCGAGGGCCTCCCCGAGGCCGGGGTGCCGCTCGAGCAGCCGGCTACACCATTCCTGGGGCAGATGGGTCAGCTGGGTGCGCCCATGCAACAGCTGATGCAGCCGCTGCAGCAAATGATGTCGATGGCCGGCCAGACCGGCGGCATGGGCGGCCCGGGCGACAACCCGTTGGGCGACAAGCTCGGCGGCCTGGGTGACAAAGAAGGCAAACAGCTGGGCCTGATCGGTGCCAGTCCGCTGTCCAACCATCCGCTCGCGGGGGGATCAGGCCCCAGCGTGGGCATGGGACTCATGCGCTCGGAAGCGCTACCCGGAGCGGGCGGCACCGCGGCCCGTACGGGAATGATGAGCCAGCTGATCGACAAGCCCGCGCAGGTGGTTGCGCCCGCGGGCGCCGGCGCCGGATCGTCGGCGGCGGGAGGCGCCGCCCCCGTCGGCATGGCGGGCGGCGCCGCTCAATCCGGAGCAGGCACCAGGCCAGGGCCGGCGGCCCCCACGCTGCTCGCCTCGCATCCGGACGACGGCGACGCCGACCTCGAGCACGAGGACGACTGGTGAGCGCCCCATCAAATGACTTCCCGGCCGACCAGGCCGGAAGACTTGCCATCACTTGGCGAGGACAGGAAACAGGAGAAAGTAGTCCAGCATGGCAGAGATGAAGACCGATGCCGCTACCCTCAGCGCGGAGGCTAGCAACTTCGACAGGATCTCCGGCGAGCTCCAGCGGGTCATCCAGACCGTGGAGTCGACCGGGGGCGAGTTGGCCGGCCACTGGCGCGGTCAAGCCGGTGCCGCCGCGCAGCAGGCGCTGACGCGCTTCCACGAAGCGGGCCAGGCCCAGATCAAGGCGCTCAGCGAAATTTCGCAGAACATCCACGGCGCCGGAATCCAGTACTCCTCGGCCGACGAGGAACAAGCCGGTTCTCTGTCGTCGCAGATGAACTTCTGACCCATCACCCCCTTAGCAACACAAAGAAACGGAGCAACAATATGTCGGAACAGTCATGGAATTTCGCCGGTATCGAAGCGGGATCCAGCTCGATTGCGGGCGCTGTGCAAACCACCCACGGTCTTCTCGACGAGGGGAAGAGTTCACTCGCCAAGTTGGCGGAGGCGTGGGGCGGCAGCGGTTCGGACGCCTACCAGCAGGTCCAGCGGAATTGGGACGACACCTCCGCTGAGCTCAATGCCGCGTTGCAGGCGCTGTCGCAGCGCATCACCGAGGCCAGCCAGGCGATGGCTCAAACCGAATCCGGCGTTACGGGCATGTTCACGTAAGACGATGGCGAGCGGCGAAGCACGAGATTGGGCCACGTCGACCTAACGGGAGATTTAGGCTCTTCTCGTGCTTCCTCGCGTGAACGAGTTTGACGAAAGGGTTTGATGGCGGCCGATTACGACCGGCTCTTCCAATCCCCCGAAGGAATGGAAATTCCGGATGATGCCGCGGCGCAGACGGATTTCGACGTCGATGCGCTCGCGGCGATTCCGCCCGTGCCGCCCAGCCCGGCCACGCCCAACGGCCATACCCCGCCACCGATGCCGATCGACTTGGCGGAGCATGCTTCTGCCGCCCCAACCAAATCGCCGCCGCCGGTCGTCCGGGCCCAGCCGAGCCCGCCCGCCCGGCCCCCGATGCCGATCGATCTAGCGGAGCATTCTCCACCCGCCCCCACCGAAGCGACCCCACCTCCGGTCGACCGGGCCCAGCCCAGCCCCCCGGTTCGCCCCCCGATGCCGATCGAGCGGACCGGGCAACCGGACCCGCCCGGACCTCCGCCGGTGCAGCGGCGCCAGCCGCCCCCGCCGGCCCCACCCGAAGCGCCGCTCGTCGACCGGCCCCTGCCGTCCCCACCGGTCGGACCGGAATCGCCCGCGCCACAACCAGAACCGCCGAGGTCTGCGGCGCCGGCGCAGCATTCGCGGCATGCGCGACGCGCCAACCGCGATGACACTAACTTGCGCGACCTCCCCAGCGCCGGCCCCACCCGGCACAGCCATCGCGCCGACAACCCGCACGGCCGCACGAAAGCAGTGATCGCTCCCTCCGCCTCACCGAGTTCGCCGGCCAACCAGGCAGCACCGAAACCCAATGGCGGGCCGGTGCCGTCGCCGATGAGGCCACGTGAGCGGGACGCAGCCCCCGCCGGGCCTGCTCGTCCCCCCGCGCAACGCCCCGCCGAATCACCGGCACGCCCGGATTCGCCTCCGGACGCCGCCACCGGCGCACGCGGCACGAAAGACGCGGTCACCCATATCGGCGTCCAAGCTGCCAAGAAGTCCGCCGATAAGGCCGTACCGCAACGAGGTTGGCGGCGTTGGGTGTACGCGTTGACGCGCATCAACATGGGGCTGTCACGCGACGAGAAGTACGAGCTGGATTTGCACCGGCGAATTCGCCGCAATCCTCGTGGTTCTCATCAGATTGCGGTGGTGGGCCTGAAGGGTGGTGTCGGCAAGACCACCTTGACCGTCGCACTGGGATCGGTGTTGGCGCAGGTGCGAGGCGACCGCATCCTGGCGTTCGACGCGGATGCGGACTCGGGAAACCTGGCGGATCGAGCGGGGCATCAGTCAGGTTCGACCGTTGCGAATCTACTTGTGGATAACAGCCTTTCGCATTACAACGACGTTCGCGCGCACACGAGCGTCAACGCGGTCAACCTCGAAGTTCTCGCCGCGGCCGAGTACAGCACGGCGCCGCGCGCGTTCAGTGACGCGGACTGCCAGTACGCAGCCGACGCGGTGTCGAGGTTCTACAGCGTCGTATTGGCCGACTGCGGGGCCGGCTTGACGCGTGGTGTGCTCGCAACGGCATCCGGGGTGGTGATCGTGACCAGCGCATCCATCGACGGCGCCCGGCAAGCCGCGGTCGCGATCGACTGGTTGCGCAATAACGGCCATCGGGAATTGCTGAGCCGCGCATGCGTGGTGCTCAACCATGTGGTGCCGGGAGAACCAAACGTCGCCATCACCGACCTGGTGCGGCAATTCGGACAGCATGTTCGGCCGGATCGGGTTGTGGTGTTGCCGTGGGACAAACACCTCGCGGCCGGGAAAGAGATCGAAATCGGCCTGCTCGACCCGGTCTACAAGCGTAGGATTACCGAGCTTGCCGCAGCACTGTCCGACGATTTCGACAGGGGTGAATGTCGTTGAGCGCGCCCACCGCTACCGCCGGCGCCGCCGCGACTGCGGGGACCGCCGGCACCACTCCCGCCAAGCCCGCGACCACCCGGGTGACCATACTCACCGGGCGGCGCATGACCGATGTCGTCCTGCCGTCATCCGCGCCAATTGACACCTATATCGACGACACCGTCGCCGTGCTCGCCGAGCTGCTCGAAGACACTCCGGCCGATGTGCTGGCCGGATTTGACTTCTCCGCCCAGGGCGCTTGGACTTTCGCCCGGCCCGGGGCCCCGCCGCTGCAGCCCGACAAATCGCTCGACGACGCCGTTGTTGTCGACGGATCGCTGCTGACGCTCGTATCGGTAAGCCGCACGGAGCGGTACCGGCCGCTGGTCGAGGACGTCATCGACGCGATCGCCGTGCTCGACGAATCGCCCGAGTTCGACCGGACGGCCCTGAATCGGTTTATCGGCGTCGCGATTCCCATCGTGGCCCTGGCGGTAACCGCTATTGCGGCACTGGCGTGGTGGAACACGGGGCGCCACCTGTGGTGGCCGCTTGCGTTGGGTATCGCGGGCCTGGTGGCGCTGGTGGGCAGCTGGGCCGCCAAGAAGATCTACCGGAATCTGGGCCTGTCGGAGAGCCTGCTACTGACGGCGGCGCCGCTGATCACCGTCGCTGCGGCACTGGCCATTCCGCGCCCGCGCGGAGCACCTCCGCTGGGGGCGCCTCAACTGGCCGGCGCCGCCGCCGTCGTTCTGTTCTTGACGCTGCTGACCCGGGGCGGCCCCCGCCGACGTTCCGAGCTCGCATCGTTTCTCGTGATCACCGCCATTGCGGTCACCGCGGCCGCCGTGGCCTTCGGCTATGGCTGGCAGCAGTGGGTACCTGCGGGCGCCATCGTGTTTGGGCTCTTCGCCATCACCAATGCGGCCAAGCTGACCGTTGCCGTCGCCCGGATCGCCCTCCCCCCGATCCCGGCGCCCGGTGAGGCCGTCGAACACGACGAATTGCTCGATCCCGTTGCGGGCCAGGAGGCCAGCGACGACAAGGAAGCCCGGACCTGGCAGGCGATCATCGCTTCGGTGCCCGATTCCGCCGTGCGCCTTACCGAGCGCAGCGAGCTGGCCAAGCGACTGCTGATCGGATTCGTGACGGCCGGCACCCTGGTTCTGACGGCCGGTGTCATCGCGATCCCCGTGCGCGGACATTTCTTCGTGCACAGCCTGGTGGTCGCGGGTTTGGTCACGGCCGCATGCGCATTCAGGTCGCGTCTCTACGCCGACCGTTGGTGCGCGTGGGCACTGCTGGCGGCAACCGTCGCCATCCCGGTCGGTGTCACCGCCAGGTTGAGCGTCTGGTATCCGCACAGCGCTTGGCTATTGCTGACCATCCTGGCGGGCACCGGTCTGGTAGCGCTCGCTGCCGTCTCGGCGACGACCGGGATTCGCCGCGTCTCGCCGGTGATGAAGCGCGTTCTGGAACTGCTCGACGGCGTCTTGGTCGCCGCGATCCTGCCAATGTTGTTGTGGATCACCGGCGTGTACGACATCGTCCGCAACATCCAATTCTGAGGACACGGTGGCGGTCAAAATTGCCGCAGTTCGGCGGGTGTGACGTTGGGTAAGATTTTCGTGACGGAAAGACGCGTAGAGGAGACCGGCTGATGATTGAACCATTGGTCGTTGAACCCTCCCGCCTGGAGACGGCAGGAAACACGTTGCGGGATTTGGTGTTTCCCGTGCCCCCAGCCCCGATCGTGGCTCCCGGGACGGATTCCGTGTCGGCGGCGGTCAATGCAACGTTGCCTATCATCGAATCGCCGGTGACCGATGGGTTACCCGCCGTCAAGGCCGCCCTCACCAAGACGGGATCCAGCATCGCCGACGCGGCCGGAATGTACACCGACACCGACCAGAGGCTGGGCGACCACCTGACCCAGGTTCAGTTCCTCGCCGCCGGACAGCCCGCCCCGGGCGGCGCATCGGCGGAGAAGCCCGACGGTGCTCCGGCGGACGAGCCGGCTGAAGACAAAAAGCCCAGCCCGCCCAAATCGACTCCCCAGCCCGCCATGCCGATGCCGCAACTCGATCAAATGGCCGGCACGGCCGGGACGCTCGGATCCGTGATGCAGGGCATGCAGGGGGCGATGGGAAGCATGCAGGGCATGCAGGGCGCCGGTGCCACACCGGCCCAACTCGCCGACAGCAGCAAGCCCGGCGAGTCACCCGATGACCAAGCCCGCCTGGTCGACGAGGAAAAGACCGACGAGGAAGGGCAGCCCGGGGCGCCGGCCGAGGGTGCGGCGCCGGGTACGGATACGCCGGAGGGCGCTCCCGTGGCGGCCCCCGCGGCGGGCCGGCCGCAAGCGGCGCCGTCCGGGATCACCCTCTGAGCCGTTAGTCCCCGGGCGAGCCGCACATCAATGCGCCTGAGCCAGCCGTCCCATTTCGGTGACGATCGATCGACGGAGCTCGTCGTCGGGAACGTCGTGCAGTCCCGTGGCCGAGCGCAGGAACGGTTCGAACATTTGCCAGCCGAGCAGTAACGCGCTCGCATGCGCCGCTGCCAGCCGCGCGGCTTCATCGCTGGGGTGCTGGGGCCGGATCTCCTCGAGCAGCCTGGCCGCGGCGGGAAAGCTCGTCTGCAGCTGGCCTGCCGGATAACCGTCGAGCAGCGCCCGCGCGATCACCCGCAACTGGCGGCCGCCGGCCTCCTGGATCTCCTCCACGGGTGCTCCGCGGTCCATCAGCGCGGTGAGCTGGGCGGCGAGATGGTCGAGTACCGCGGCGACCAACTTCTCCTTGGTGCCGAAATGCCGGAAGACCAGGCCGTGGTTGACGCGTGCGCGGGCGGCGATATCGCGAATCGACGCGGCAGCCGGCCCGCGCTCGGCGAATAACTGGCTCGCACTGTCGAGGATCGCCGCGACCACCTCGTCGCGGCCCGTGGGCGAAATCTCCCGGTCCGAGGGGCTTGCGCCATCTGTAGTCATCTGTCTACACTACCCGATAACGCTCTGTAGTCGATTGACTACACTCCGACGTCGAGGAGATGATCCGCCATGACGCACCCGCAGACCCTGATGGAACCGCAGACGCTGAATGTGGAGTACGAGGAACTGATGGCGCGGGCCGACGAAGTGGAGGCCCCGGTCCCGGGACAACCGTCCGGAAACCCCGAGGCGCCATGCGCGCTGGCAATGATCACCGCGGCCGCCGCCCAACTTGCCTTGTCCGCCGACAACATGCGGCTTTACCTTGACGTCGGCGAGCGGGAGCGGGGACGCCTGGCGGAGTCGCTGCGGAACGCGGCCAAGGCCTACGAGGAGGTTGACCAGAGCGCTGAGCAGGCCATCGCCAACGACACGTCCGTGGCGGCGGCGGCACGTGGAGTCGTGGATGAGGATCTGGACGCGGTGACCCTCAGCGACACGAAAAAGGGTTCGGCGCCGTCCGTCGAACCCACGCCGTACCACCCCGTCCGTCAGGCCGCCGAGGAGATCGCCGCACTTGATCAGGGCCTGTCGTTCGATCTGTTCGCGTCGGCGTGGAGCGCCCATCAACGAACCCTGCTCGAAGCCCGCTACCGGTTCCGGCCGTTCGTCGACTGGTACGGCGATGCCAGCTATGCCGTTGAAGATCATTTCGACTCGCACAGGTTCTGGTTGGACCAGATGGCGGCGCTGTCCGGCACGATGGTCAGCCAGGCCCAAGGCGTCGCGTCGACGCACCGCTGGGCTGTCACGGAGCACCCCACCGTCGCTCAGCTCAAAGACCTCGACGACGCCTGGGTGTACTTCCAAAGTCAGCTACCCGCCGAGCACTGGAAAGGCAGCGTGAAGCCCACGCTGGAAGAGGAGTACGCGCGGTTACAGAAGAAGTCGGAGGAGGTACTGGCGGAATACGAGCGGAGGGCGGCCTTGCCGTTGGCGCCGATCAACCCGCCAAAGCCCCCTGCCGCCTATTACATCGCCCCGCCCCCCGAGCCGGGCGCTTACGAGACGGATCCCGGTACCCCGTACGACGAGCTCCCCTACGGCGACGAATATCTGACCGCCCCCACTGGCATGCCCACTGCTCCGTTCGCCGGTACGCCGGCGATGCCCTACGACTCGACGCCAGCGGGCGCATTGAGGGGGGCGCCCGCTGGCTCGAACGGGCCAGGCGTCAAACCGGCCTCCTTCGGGGCCAAGGGAATCGGCGGTGGCGTGCCCTCGATGCCCTTGCAGCCCCCGATGGACGCCGAAGCGGCGTCGCGGCCCGTCGGCGCGGCTGCCGGGGCCGCGGGATCGGGCCGCGGGATCCCTAGCGCGGGCGGCGCGCCGGGCGGTGGCATGGGCGGCATGGCTCCGATGGGGGGCCCCGGCGCTCCGGGGCAACCCAACGGCAAGGACAAACGGGCGCAGCAGGACCAGGAGTCGCTCTATACCGAGCGGCGGCCGTGGAGCGAGGGCGTAATCGGTCGCCGGCGCAGGGACATTCCCGAGGGCAGGGAGGCCAAGTAATCAGTCAACGCCCAAACGAATGCGGGCCGTTTTCCCATCCCGGCCGAGGGGTGCCGGGAACCCGGGAAGGAGGCCCGCATTTCGTTTCACGATGCGTCGGACAGGGCCGCGGTCAACAACTCGGTGAGGTGCTTCCAGTACAGCCAGTCGGCGACGGCCGAGCGTTGGGCGGCGGGGTCGGCCGCGGTGTGCGCCTGGTTGAGAAGGACCTCTTGGGCGTGCTCGGCGTAGCGATGGAACGCCCGCAGGTGTGCGACCCGACGGCCGGCCGCGCGACTGGCCAGGGGTTTCATCAGCTCGAACCACAACATGGGCCGCTCGTCGGCGCTGGGGTTGGCATCCTGCGGCGGCACCGGCATCTGGGCCATCATCTCCCGCAGGGTGATCTTTCCCTCGGCCAGCGATGCCGCGAGCCGGGCGGCGGCCTCCGGATCCACCAGCTCTTCGGGCGCGCGTTGCCGTTCGGCCGACGGCTTGGCGTCCGCCGGCGCCGGCGGCAACATGCCGACCAACCGCACATCGGTGGTGGCGGCCAGCCGATCCGCCGCCTCCGGGTCGACCACCTCCAGGCGTGATCGGCCGATCATGTCGCCGCTGTCGGGGATGTCATCGGGCTTGAGCACGATCTTGGCCGCGCCGGAATCGGAATCGGACAACTGGTCCTCGGTCGCGATCACCGCCCGCAGCTTCTTGTCGTGATGCTCCGCCCAACCCTGCACGGCCATCACCGGATAAGTGGCCCAGCGGGCCCGCTCGGAGGCCGGGATCGCCTCGTCGGCGCTGGCCATCTGCACTTGTTCGGGCAACTGGACCCCGTCGGGGATGTAGGCGAGCCCGTAGCTATTGGCCACCACGATCGCCCCGTCGGTGGTCACCGCGGTGACCCAAAAGAACCCGAGATCGCCCGCACCGGGAGTGCCGGACGCGTTAAACGCCGCCGCGATGCGCCGCGCCAACCGCAGCGGATCGGACCCGCCCCTCTGGCGGCGGGCCGCGTCAGCGGTCGCGGCCTCGGCGATGGCGTCGCGTTCGGCCCGCGCTTTCGAGACCGGGATGATCGGCGTCACCACAACGGAATCCGGCGAGTCAATGCGTTCAGTCGACGACGCCGGATCGGCAGCGAGAGCGCCGGGCCCGGTCGGCCGGGTTGCCCGGTTGCTGGCCGCGGCCGGTCTGGTGGTGGCCGTACCGCCCGGTGACTTCGGCCCGGCGGGAGCACTGGAACCCGCCCCGGCGGCCGCAGCGGCTCCGCCGCCACGCGATCCGCCACCGGATGCCCCCATCGGCCCGGCCGGCATGCCAGTCGCTCCGGCCGGTGCGGCCGCGGCCGCGTCTTCCGTGCGGGGCGCCACCGACGGCGACATCAGCGACGCCGGCGTCATGCCTTTGCCGCGTCCGCCCAAACCCAGCGGTTCCGCCGACGCCGCCGGACTCAGCGGAGTTGCGGGGCCCAGAGGAGCTCCCGGTACGCCCCCTGGTCCGCCAGGTACCGCCGGGCCGGACCCGCCCGGCGCGGCGGCTGGCGGTACGGGCGGCTGCCCAGGCGGGGAAGGCATTCCGGGCGGGGGTTGCGGGCCACCGCCCGTGGGCATTCCGGGTGGGGACATCGGCGGTGCCGCCGGCGGTGGGCCCACTGGCGCGGGTTGCGCGGGATTGGGTCGCGGGCGCTCTTCCTCCACCGGTGGTGTCCGGACAGGCGTATCGGGAAGCGTGACCGGGGGCGGTGTCTTCTGATCGAGCAAGTCCTGCAACGCGTTGTGGGGCGGCTGCCATCCCTTGCTGGCCACAATCTGCTCGGCGGTGCCCGTCACCACGCTGAGGTTCGCCGCATAGGCGGTGCTGACCACCGTATTGATCGCGGCCGTCCGCTCGGGGGCGGCCAAGGTCGAGTCGGTCTCGAGCGCGTTGATTTGCGCCTGCGCGGCCTCCACGATGTCGCTCACGTCCCACTTGGCCCAAGCGATCGAATCGGCGATATACCGGTGCCAGGTGATGACCGTCGCCAGACCGTTCTGCAGCTTCTTCAGTTCTTCGATGTTGGTGCCGAGCTCGCTCTTGGCGGCAGTGGCGGCACCGCCCGACCAAAATCCTCCGTCGAAGATTTCGCTCTGTTCGTGCTGGCAGGCCTCCAACACCGCCGTGACCTGCCGCAGCACCTCGGTGTATTGCTGCGCCCGCTCGTAATAGCCGTCCTCGTCTGCTTCCGGCCACGCGTCGGGGGCAAGCATCTGCGCGGCGTACTCGCTCGTCGGCTTCGCGACGCCCATTGCCTACTCCTCTCCCGGTGGCACGGACCAACCCACGGGCCGCCGGAAGGTACCGAACATCATGGTTATCAAGCGTAATCGAGGTTGAGCCAAGCCAACTGCGGCAAATTGAGCATCCGTCACCGCCCGCGGCATCAGCACTCCTTGGCTGCCACCGGGTTTCGCTCAGGTCAAACCGAAGGTTTCTTTAAGCGAGCCGGCGATGCCGACGGCCAACTCGATGAGCCGCTCGTGCTCGGCGTCGATGGCCTCCGTCGCTGCGGCCTGTGCGTTGCCGATCGCCTCGTTGATGCGTTGCTCGACGGTGTCGGCGCCGAGCCGCAGTAGCCCCTCTTCGATGTGCAGGCCGGTCAGGCAAAGCCGCGCGTTGAGGATCACCTCGACACTCTCGGATTCGTCTGTAGCGGTGAATAATTCGGTGTCCGTCCGGTGCTGCTGGTCTTCGAGGGCAGACTGAAATTGTTGTGCCTGTCGCAGTGCCTCTGCCACCTGGGGGTGCATTTCGATGGTCATTCGGGGTCCTTACTTGTCGGGGCCTGCTGCCTTGCGTGGGCGATTACCGATAACGCCTTCGGTCCACGGCCGCTCCTCGGTGTAGAGCGAGTCATCATCGGACTGCACACGTTTGCCCTTGCCCTGGTTCTGCCCCTGCCCAGCACCCCCCATCGGCGCCATGCCGCCACCCATGCCACCGCCGGCGGCGGCCGCCGCACCCGGCATGGCGCGGCCCGGGCCAGCGGCCCCTGGTGCCGCCCCGGCCGGCCGTGACGCCGCTTCGGAATCCACCGCGGGCTGGAGCGGCATTCCCGGCACGCCACCCCCGCCGCCACCCCCCAGCGACGCCGGTTTCATCCCCGCCCCGGTGGGCACACCGGGCTTGCCCTTCAACGCGTCTTTCATGGCGGCGTCCATGGCCGCCTTGTCCGGCGCTCCCCCCATGCCCGGCGGCAATGTCGGCATGGTGGGCGGGGTACCAAGCCCCCCGTCGTCGCCGGGTAGGCCGTCATATGGGCTCCCGGGGCCCCCGGGAATCGTCCCGTCGCCATCCCCGGGCGCACTGGGCACATCAATTCTCGTAGCCTTGGGCGGGTTCTTCGGAATAACCGGCTGTAACGGTAGGTTCGCTTCCCGCACGTAGTTGCCCAGCACCTCTTCCGATTTATTCTGCAAATCTCGATACCACGTCATAATCATCGGCAGATAGCCGTGGGGGTCACCCTCGGTCATGTACTTCTTGTACCAGCTGTCGCACGACTCGATATCGTATGGGGTCGGATGCTCCCAGCGGGCCTTCTTGTGCGCGTCGAAGACCGCTTTGGCCTGATTAGAGATCTGAATACAGCTTTGCACCATGGCGAAAATGTAGGTGCGGTGCTCCTGGAAATTTTGTTCCACCAGCACCTGATTGTCACTTTCCCAGCTCTTGAAGGGTCGGAATCGATTTACCGTGCTCTGCTGTAATGCTCGCTGAAACGATTCCCACTGCCGAGAGAAGTCCAGGAAGGCCGCTCCCTGGTCGGGAACTTCAATGTCGTATGCCGCCTGCCTGACCTCGTAATAGGGATATTCGAACGGCGGCGGCGGTGGGGGTGGCTGAGGCTTCGGCCAGTCCTGACCCCAGTCCTCGTCCGGGTCGCAGTTGATGATCGACTGGTCGTTCCCCGCAGCGAACCCCGTCGCCGCCGATCCGGACATGGTGTTGTTAATGGACTCAGCGGCGCCCTCATCCACCTCTTCGTACGCTTTGGCGGCATTCCGCAGGGACTTCGCCAGCCGCTGGTATTCGCGCTCACAATAAGCGAGGTATTCCCGTATCGTGTCGGCGGACATTGCCAGCTGTGTGGCAGCGCCCACGGAAATCGAAAGAGCGCAAGGTGCCTGCGGGTTGTCCGGCGGTGGAGCGGGCAGGGCCTCTTCCAGTTCGGCAGCTCTTGCCATCAATTCTTCGTATTCGACCTTCAGCGTCTGCGTCATATCGGATCGTTCTCCTCGTGCTACCAGATCATCATCGCTGGCGAGTAATGCATTGATCGCGGAATCTGGTAGCACAGTCGTGTTAGGGGTCGGGGCTGGTCAGGCAAGGCTGGGCTGTGGGGGATCATCGGAATAGGGGCACGCAGATATATCCGGTTCAACGCCGACCACCCCTTTCGTTCACCGGGTCATGCGGGCCGTGCAGTGGCACGCCGACCACTGCAGACTGCTATCGTAAGCCCCCAACCAGCGCCCTGTAGGCGCTAATTTGAAGCTCATCATTTCTTTCATCGCAGTTGGCGGCAGCATCATGATTTGTTGTCGACAGCCAACTTTGGAGGGCCCGCCGATGCCGGCGGATCCCCGTGTGAATCGGCCCGCTCCGCTCGTCGCGTTCAGCTCTGTTCGGTATGGCCCGTCTGAAGCAGGGCACAGTAGCTGCGCTGACCCTCGGCCTTGAATTGGCGATACAGCTTGAACCTGGCCTCGCCGCCCCGGATACCCGTAAGGAGTTGGTCGAGGCCGCCTAAGAGGTCGTCATACTGCTCTTCGAGCACCCGGTGGCGCGGACCGAACCGGTCATCCGTGTGCAGGATGCGCAGTGCGAGAACCGAAAGCCGGTCCACGATCGTGCCCGGCGTCTCGGTGTGCAGCCTGGCGGTGGGATTCGGCGGGAAACGGTCGAGCAAGGTGACGTCGATATCTTCGATGGTCTCGTTGCGTCGCGCGTTGAGGTCGTCGATCGTACGTTTTCTGCGGGCCACCTCGCGGTCGTCGGCGTCGGGACGGCGAACGGCGTCTTCGTGATGCCACAACGCGAAGTTGATCGCATGCAGCCGCAGCGACATTACCGCGATAGCCTCGCCTTCCCAAGATGTTTCGGGTTCTTTGCGGTGCCAGGACAACGCCAGGTCGTAGAACTGGCGCACGGCGGCGAGAAGCTCACTACCGGTTGGATCGCGGAGTGTGCCGCGGGGGTTTTCAGGCATGCGTGTCGGCAAGATCGTCCAACGCGCGGAGCGCTTCGTCGACGGTGATGTCCGCCATGGTCTTCATGTCGACATGCCGGTGTGGCGCGAACCTGAAACCCCATGTCGCCGGTCGGGTCGGGCCGAAAAGGCCGACGCCCGGAACGCGCGCCAAATCGGCGGCGTGGAGCATGCTCGAATCGATACCGACAAATAAGTCGGCGTTCGCGACCAGGCCCATGGTGAGGTCGAGCGGTAGCCCGAGATAGGGGAAGATCCGGTCGCGCTCCTCGCCGACGTTGAGCTCCTCGTGCCCCATCCCCACGATCCAGGCCACGTAGTCGCGGTGGCGGGACAAGAACCTCTCCAACAAGTCGATGAACCGGGTGACCGGCCATCGCTTTTCCACCCAATCGGTGTCGGCGTGCACGACAAGGACTTTGGTCTGCCGCGGGACGGCGGCTCGGATTGACCGCGCTTTCTCCCGCACCGTCGGTGAGACGGACACCGGTTGGGCGTAGGTTTCGATCCGCGCCGAAGGATCGAACAGCCGCGCCAGGTTGAATATCAGATCGGCCGCATGGTCCACATCCTTGGGCGCCACGATGTCATAGCTATCGTGGTCGATTTTGAATCCGATGCTTGTCTTCGGACCGAGGGATTCGCGAAGGGGGCGAACGAAGCTGTTCGATATCAGGTTCCATGGCACGGTGTTGATGAACACGTCCACACTGCCGACCTGCGCGGCCAGGGCGCCGTAGTCGGGGACCCGACGGGGCGCTACGCCCGCGGCGGGCAATCCGGTGATATCGACAAGGTGAGGACTCACGTCCCACAAGCACAGGTCGAAAATGAACTTGGGGCAGATCATTGTCAAAGGCGCGGTGAACATCTCGCTCAGGGCTCGCACCGTTGGAAGCGTGACGATGGCCTCCCCGATCTTTCCGCCGAGATAGACCGCGGGCCGATCTACCCGCAGCACATCGCCGAGCACGCTTCGCTGCAGGCTCGGCGAGTGTTCGCCCTGCTGAACCGCCATTTCGCTCAAGTTCGACCAACCTCCAGCCAAAGCTTAAACGCCGAAGCGGGGAGGTATGAGCACTTAATTCGAGCCGGTCCCGGCTAGCACCCTGTGGGCGTTAATCCCGCGCCATCGATGCCGTTGTCGCTGAACGGGTTTGGCTCAGATCAAGCCGACCGTCTTTTGCAGCGAACCGGCGAGCTCGGTCAGGGAGGCGAACAGTTGCGCCTGCTGCACCTGCAGGGCCGCCGAGGCGCCGGCCTGCGCGTTGTGCAGCGCCTCGTTGATGCGCTGCTGCACCGTGTGCGCGCCGAGGCGCAGCAGGCCGTCCTGCATGTCCAGGCCGACGATGCACCGTTGCCCGTTGATGGTCACTTCGACGGTCTCGGCTTCGTCTGTGGCCGTGAAGGATTGGGTATCGGTCCGCTGCATCTGGGACTCGAGGGCCGAACTGAACTGCTGCAACTGCTCGAGCGCCTGTGCTACCTGGGGGTGCGCATCCGGGCTCATGCCAAGAGTGCTCATGAGGGTGGGTCCTTTAACCTCGGTTGAGTCTTGTCGCGTGGGCCGCCGACGGCCTCGGTCCACAACCGGGTTCGAGTCTAGAGCGGCTCGGCCGATCGCGCGCGTCGAGCGTTGCCGCCCCGGCGTCGGGCTCAGGAAGCGGTTCTGCCCGCGCCGGGGAGAGCCTGCTCGTAGCGGCTCTCCTCCGGCGGGGAGACCGGCCGGATCGGCAATTGCCGATGCCGAGGGGTGCTGACCACGTTGTGCCGCAAGGCCACTCGGTCGACGCCCGGGTGGCGGCCGAGATAGCTTGTCGCGGCCGGCCACGCCACCTTTGCCTGTTGTCCGATGTGTGCGCCGACCAGCTCGGCGAATTCCCGGAAGTGCGGGCCGAGCGTGACGCTCCCGCCGGCGGCCGCGGCCCGGAGCACGAACTGGGTGAACACCCGGGCGTCGCCCAGGTTGATGCTCGCGTCGACATCGTCGAACGGCAGATAGACCGGGTAGTGGCTCGCCGTCTCGCCGACGAGCACGCCCGCCGATCCGATCGGCAGCTGGTGGTGGCGGTCGGCGACCAGGGTCTGGCCTTGCAATGCGGCGCGCTGGCCACCGGACACCCGGGTGAACCCGCGCCGCTTTTTCGGCTTCTCCGCTGTCGTGAGCAGCACGGTGGATTGGGGCGTCGTCCCCACCCCGACGCGGACCCTGACGATGGTGTGGTCGGCTTGCGCGGACCACCACACGTCCGGGCCGCCGGGCGCGATATAGGCGGTGGTGAAGCCGTTGCGGCCCTTGATCGTCGACCACTTTTCACGTTCGAAGCCGATGTCCGTCGCCCGGTCGAAGTCGTCAAAGCTGCGCCCGCACACCGCGTCGACCCCATGCCTGGCCAGATCGTCCGCGATTCGCGTCGCCGACGCCACCAAATAGCGGACCAGGCCCGCAACACCGGCGTCGCGCCGCCCGGCCGACTTGCGGGTCCGACGGGGGTCGGCGCGCACCATGATCCAGGTCCGGCGGTGCGCCGGTGCCGGGTTCGACCCGATCACCTGCTCGTACAGGTTCACCACGTCCGCCGCCGCGGCCTTGGCGACGCGGTAACCCGCCGACACGACGTCCGCCTCCAAGTCGGGACAGTGCACCGACAACAACTGCTCCAGCAGCCGGGTGTCCACCACGTCGTCGGTATGCGCCTTGCCCTCGACGATGACCGTCGGAGTGAACGGCCGGGGAATCAGTTCGATGACGGCGACCAGGACTTTGCCCTTCCAGCGCACGGCCACGTGATCCCCCGGCTGCACGGTCGCGCCCACGACGGGCTCCGACGGGGTATCCAGGGGCCGGCGGCGTCGCACCAGCCACGCGAAAAACGTCGCCACCCAGCCCAGCAGCCGCCGACCACGAAACGTGATCAAGGCCAGCGAGCACCGCCACCGCCACCACGGTCGGACCCGCCCACACGTAGCGCGTCTTCAGGAACAGCACGACGCAGGCCGGAGCCAGCGCCGCCACCCACAGCGCGTACCCGCTGCTGAACCGGAGCCGAAGTGATCTCATCGTCGTCACCGCCGTCGCAGGGCTCGTCCGGCCAGCGCGGCCACCCCCAGCGCCAGGGCCAGACCGATGATCCCCAGCGCCACAACCGTGATCGGCCCATGATCGGGGCCGGGCACCGGCACTGGAGGTTGGATTCGTTTCACCGATGGCGCGTTGGGCGGCCCGGCCGACAGGTCCCACGTCAACGCCGCGACGGCATCGACGATGCCCGCGCCGACCGCGTCGTCGACGCCGCCGCCGGGGTGTCGCGCCGTGGCCGTGATCCGGTTGATGATTTGGGCCGGGGGCAGGTCGGGAAACTTCTGCCGGAGCAGCGCCGCCACGCCGGAGACGTAGGCCGCGGCAAAGGAGGTGCCGGCGATGGGGACGGGACCGTCCTTGCCGGGCAACGCATCCACCGGATCACCGTTGTCGCCGAGGGCGACGATGTTTTCCGCGGGCGCCGCCGCACCCACCCAGGGGCCGTGCATGGAGAACGGGCTCGGCGCCCCGGTTTGGCCGACGCCCCCGACGGCCAGCACCAGCGGCGCGTACCACGCCGGCGTGACGATGGTCTGCACCTGCGCCCAGCCGCGGGGGTCGTTGGGCATGGACGGGTCGGGCGGGGGATTCTGTGAGCAATCACCACCGGTGTTGCCGGCCGCGACGACGATGACGGCGCCCTTGACGTTGACCGCGTAGTTGAGCGCGGCGCCCAAGGTCGACTCGTCGACCGGTTTGTGCACCTTGAAGCAGGCAGCTTCGCTGATGTTGATCACGCCCGCGCCCAGATTGGCCGCGTGCACCACCGCGCGGGCCAGGCTGCGGACGGACCCGGCGGCCGGAGAGGCGTTGGGGTCGTTTTGGTTGGCCTGGTTGTCCTTCGGCTCGAAGGCCTCCGACGTCTGGCGCACCGAGACCAGCCGCGCGTCGGGCGCGACGCCGACGAACCCGTCGGTGAGCGAGGGCCGGCCGCCGATGATGGACGCCGTGAGCGTCCCGTGGGCATCGCAGTCGGAGAGGCCATCGCCATCGGGGACGACGAAATCGCCGCCCGGCTCCGCCGGGACCCGGGGCGAGGGGTCCACACCCGTGTCGATCACGGCCACCGTCACGCCGGCGCCGGTCGCGAATCTCTGGGCCTGTCCGACGCCCAGGTAGGCGTCGGCCCACGGCGCGTCGTGAAAGTTGCTGCCCGGCAACGTCAATGGCGCACGGCAGACGCGACGCTGTTCCAGGGGCTGGTCGGGTCCCGTCGCGTCCGGCGGCACCGCGCCCGGGTCTATCGTGGGTGGGGCGACCGCCGAGGCGGGCGGCGCGATGAGCAAGACGAACATGAGCGCCACCGTGATCGGGAAGATACGGTGCACCGCTGGACACTCCATTCGCTCAGCCGCGGCGGGCTGCACGCTCGCCGCGGGCCTGGGAGCATCCTAAGCTTTCCGGGCGGCGTCCTGGACGCTTTTGCGGTGCGCGGGGATTACCAGACGATGGCCGCCATGTCACGGTTGTCCGAACACACGCTGCGCACCGCGGCCTCGATGTCGTCCGCGGTGATGACCTGCAGATCCTCGACCGTCACCGGCCGGCCCGCGCGCTTTTGCGCGACCACGCGGGTGTCCCGGAACCCCTCGGCGCGTTCGATGACGTTGCGGGCGAACCGGCCGTTCTGCATGGCGTCGATGCCGTGCCGCCCGCCGGGCGTCGTGTAATTGCGGATGGTGGTGGCGGCATCCAGGAATGCCTCGCGCGCCGCGTCGTCGAGCTTGCTGGCGCGCGGCGCCGCGTAACGGTGTCCGATCTCGACGATCTCGGCCGGCGAGTACGACTCGAACCGAAGCTTGCGGTTGAACCGGCCTGCCAAACCCGGGTTCACGGTGAGGAATTCGTCCACCTGGTCCTCGTAGCCCGCACCGATGAAGCAGAAGTCGAAGCGGTGCGCTTCCAGCGCCACCAGGAGCTGGTTGACGGCCTCCATGCCGATCATGTCGGGTGTGCCGTCCTGGTGCCGCTCGACCAGGGTATAGAACTCGTCCATGAAAATGATTCGGCCAAGCGATTTTTCGATCAGCTCGTTGGTCTTGGGCCCAGACTCCCCGATGTAGTGGCCGCAGAAGTCCGATCGCCGGACCTCCCGGATTTCGGGATGGCGCACGATCCCCATGCCGGCGTAGATCTTGCCGAGCGCTTCGGCCGTGGTCGTCTTACCGGTGCCGGGCGGACCCACCAGCAGCATGTGGTTGGTCTGTCCCTCCACCGGCAGGCCGTGCTCGAGGCGCATCATCCGGACTTCGAGCTGGTCTTCGAGCGCCGACACCGCCTGCTTGACGGCCGCCAGCCCGACCTGCTTGGCCAGCAGTGCGCGACCCTCCGCGAGCAGCTCGGCGCGCCGCCCCGCGGTGGCGTCCTCGTCGAGCTCGTCGCGGCTCTTGGCCGTCGACGCGTCCCAACGATCGGTGCGGCTGGCGATCGTTTCCTCGTCGGTCACGACCAACTGCAGGTTCGGGTCGGCCAGGGCTTCCTTGGCTGCCTCGGTGAGGACGCCGTTGATGGTGGCCTTCGACAGCCAGATCTGGGCCTTGTCCTCCTCGCGCAGCTGGCGGTGCACCATCCCGCGCACATACGCCAAGTCGGCGACCAGCAGCGGGATATCCGCCGGCCCGATCGAAGCGGTCAGCACGTCGGCGTCGAAGCGGCCCGACGCATGGGTTTGCCCGATCACATCCACCCGGTCGAGCCAGTCCAGCGCGACCCGGCCCTGGCCGAGATGCGCGGCGGCGTGGGCCGCCAGCGCGCAGATCGACGCTGTCACGGCCGACATGATGATGGCCTGCGGGGGCAGCTCCTCGGCGGCGGCCAGCAACACGTCCGGCCAGCGCTGCGTGGCGTACATCAAGAACGCCCGGGCCAGCTGGTGCCACTGATGGTTGGCCCACGAATCCAGCAGGTCGCGGTTGGTCAGCAGCCTGTCGGCCTCGGCGTATTCCCGGGCGATGGTCAGCGCCGACGACAACGCCAACCCCACCTGGGAGGCGTCGGTCACCGTGATCCCGATGTAGGGGCCCAGCTGGATCTCCGCGGCGAGCGTCTGTCCGATGCGGGTCGTCTCGCGGTGCAACCATTCGCTGGTGGCATAGAGCTTCTTCAGCGAGGCCAGGTCGTTGTCGCCGCAGGCGATGCGGCCCAGCCACGCGTCGGCCATCGACGGGTCGGCGTCGGTGGCCGCCACGAACTCGGGCAGGGCCGCCGCCCGGCCCTGCCTGCTCTTGACCGCCATGGCGCGGTCGAAATGCCTACGGGCAGTTTGCAAATCACCCATCGCGTGCACCATCCTTCGCCGCACGGGGGCTGTTACGGGCGCTCATCACACTGTGCCTTTTGAATGCTCGACGTTCTACGTGACCGACATGGTGACCGGCTCGAGACTGACGTAGCGGTTCTCGGCGCGGAACATGTCCATCTCGGCGAGCCAATCCTTCCCCGCCGCACTGACCCGCACCCTGGCGGGGCCAACCTGCTCGATGATCACTTCGAAGTTGTGCCGGTGCCCCTCGGGCAGCCTCGTGCCCGACGGCGCGATGGTGATCACGGTCGCGGGTCGCGGGGTGGGCGAGATCGAAGCGACGTGCTCCACGACGCTGACGGTGGTCCGCGGTGCGGGCCGTACCGTGCTGACAACGCTGATCTCCGGCATCCGCACGCTGGCCCAGCGCACCGTGTCGCGGCTATGCACGCAGACCCGCTCTCCCGCGCCGGCGGTGCGGATCACGACCCGCTTGGCGATCGGGTCGTCGGCGGCCACGAAGACCCGCGACAGCTCACCGGCATCGGTGACGGGTATCAACAGCCGGTCCCCGTTGCTCAGCTTGCCGATCAGCACGCCCGAAGGGCCGATCTCGGTGAGCAGGTGCTCGGGCAGCGCGCTGGGTCGCAATGCCCGCAGGTAGGGCCGCGGGCCGCACATGTTGGCCGCGGCGGCGGCGGCCTGTTCCCCGTTGAGCCGACGCAAGATCACGCTGGGCGGTGTGGGCGCCGGCGTCGGTGTGCGCACGGTGATGGTGGCGGTGCAGGTCGCGTCCGGATACACGGTCACATTCTGGATGACCTCGTCCACGCGCAGTGTCCACGCCTGCGACAGGACCCGCGAGGTGATCGCCTCGGCGGGATACGCGTACGTCGTCATCCAGCCCGCCTCACCACGGATGGCCTTCCATCTCTGCGTGTCCCCCTCGATCGCGTCACAGCCCAGCCGGCGATCGAGCTCGGCCAGGTCGGTGGCGGTGGCCACCTTCGCCCGCAACCCCTGGTATCGCAGCAGTCCCGCGATGCGCTGCGCCACCGAAATCGCCGTGGCGCCAACGGTCGTGCGCCAGCGGAGCGCCTGCGTGTTGTCGATGACCGACAGCCGCATGATCAACCAGGTTTCGCGCCGGCCCGCGTACGGCGGGGTGCCGATCTCGGAGTCGTACACCCGCGGGTAGTCCCCGATATTGCCGTGCCGAGAGCCGAGTGAGACGACGCTGATGGAGTCGAGCTGCAGTCCCAGCGCCTGGTGCATCATCGGGACCAATTCGACGACGTCGATGACGTTGTCGGTCTCGACGGTCACCGAACCGGTCACCGTGGTGGCTTGGTGCGCCCTGCCGAGCAACTGCACCGCCACCACCGCAACACCGTCCTGCACCCGAACCCCGCCGCCGGATCGGTTGTTGGCCACGGTGATCGGAGCGTCCCAGCTGATCGGGCGCCGCCCGCGCCGCCACAACACCACCCATGACCACGCCGGCTGACCCCACCACCGCACGAACACCACCGCGACGCCGACCGCCACGGCGATCGCCGCGCCGATGTAGCCGCCCACGGCCCAGCTCGCCACCGCGAGCAAGAACACCACCCACACCCCGACGACCCGCCGTTTGCTACCGGGGCTGAACCCGGTCAGCTTGGACCTCACCGCGCCCTCCGCAGCCGCGCCGCGATCGCGGCCACGAGCACACCGGCCGCCACCGCACCGACGAACCCGATGGCGATGTTGCGCGCCCGGTGGTCCGGCGGCGGGGGCGGCGGGGCGGGCCTGATGACGCGGCTGGCCGCCCCGGGGGGCATCCGGTCACCCGGCGGGATGTTGAACGTCAGTGCCGCAACGGGATCGACCAGGCCGTACCCGACCTTGTTGTCCACTCCCGCAGGCGGATTGTGCGCCGACTGCACGATCCTGTTGATCACCTGATGCGCGGTCAGGTCGGGGAACTTCGCCCGGACCAGGGCCGCGACGCCGCTGACGTAGGCGGCCGAAAAGCTGGTGCCCCAGAACGGCATGTTCTTCTCGCCGGGCCGCGACGGCGGATAGGCGTTGACCGGTCCGCCGCCCTGGGGTGAGAGACCCATGATGTGGGTGCCCGGCGCCGCGACGCCCACCCAGGGGCCCGACATGCTCTTGTCGAGCGCGGCGCCGGTGGCATCGACCGCACCGACCGACAGGACGTAGTCGGAAAACCACGATGGCGACGAGACAACCTTGACCTGATGCCAGTCCCGGGGATCCGACGGATCCAGTGGGTCGTACATCGGGTTGTTGTTGCAGCCGGCTTCCCCGTCGTTCCCGGCCGCGGCCACGACCACCGCGTCCTTGACGGTGGCCGCGTACCACAGTGCCGCGCCGAGCGCCCGCTGGTCGGCGGGGGCCGCCGCCGGCAGGCATGCGGTGACCGAGATGTTGATCACCTTCGCGCCCATGTTGGCCGCGTGAACCACCGCGCGCGCCACTGTGTTGAGCGTGCCGGCTTTGACCTTCTCGTCGGAATTGGGGTCCCCCGGCCCCGGGTTGACCGGCTCGAAAGCCCTCGACGACTGGCGAATCGAAATGATGGTCGCATTCGGGGCCACCCCCACCACGCCATCGGGTGCTCCCGGCGGGGGCGGTGGCACCGCGGGTTCGTCCTCGGTCTGCGGATCCGGCGGCCCGTTGGAGATGGCGGTGGCGCCCCCGCCCTCGGGCGGCGGAGGCGGTGGCGGCGGCGGAATCACCTGGGTGATCGTCACCGGCGGGGGCGGCGGCGGTGGCGCCACCGGCGGCGGGACCTCGACCGGCGGTGGCGGTGCCCCGCTGGCGGGCGGCGGTCCGGCCGGCGGAGGGAACGCGGGTGTCGACGGCATGGGTCGCGGCATGGGCAAGACCCCTTGCGGCGCGGCGGCGATGATCGAGCCCACGATCGTGCCGTGTGCGTCGCAATCCGACAGGCCGTCCTCGCCCATGATGTAGTCGCCACCGGGCACGGCCGGCAGCCGCGGGTTGGGTGAAATACCGGTGTCGATGACCGCCACCGGTACACCGTTGCCGGTGCTGTATTGCCATGCCTTGCTGATGTTGAGCAGGTTGAACCCCGGTGCCAGCTGCGCCACGTCGGGGTTGCGCACGGTGATGGGCGTCGAGCAGCTGTTGGCGCGCCGCATCGGCTGGTCCGGCCGGGGCGGCCCGTCGGGGGGCACCAATCCCGGATCCACCTGTGGGGGCGTGATGGCTTGTGCGGCAGGGATATTCGTGGACAGCGCGACCAGGGTGACCGCGGCGGTCAGCGCCGCGGCCCTCTTTAGTGGCGAATCCACGTGAACAGCCCTCCCAGGGCCGCCGCCGCCGGCAGCAAGGCGATGAACGCCAACACTTCCACCCATTCCACGGTCAGCCGGATGAAGGGACGGAACCGCACCGTCGGCACCAAGAGCGCCGCGGCCAGACCGAATGCGGCGAAGGCGGCGACGGCCACCGCGGGCCAAAGCAGGCCATTCACAACGTCTTTCGGCTCGGCGATGGCGTACTTGATCACCCCGGCGCACACCGCTGCGGAGGCCCCGCAGGCCAGCGCGACGGCCTGGTACTTGGCGGCGAATCCTCTGCCCTGGGTGATGAAGATGCCCACCACCAGCCCGGCGACCACCAGCGCCAGCCAGGCCCACGGTCGCCCCGGTGCCAGCACCCCCCACACGGCGGCGGGCAGGACGATCGACACCCCGACGCACACACCGACCTGAATGGCGTTGACCAGCCGGGCCGAGGCGGCGATCGCCGCGCCGCGCGCGGTGATATCGGTCAATTCGTTGTCCTCGTCCTCGGATTCGTCCTCGCTCACCGGGGAGACCGTGTCGACGGGCATGCCCTCGCGGCGTGCGAACAGGTCGCGCCCGGTGATCGATCCGAAGTGCGGCGGCCGCACCCGTGCCACCCACAACGCGATCAGCGGGGTCATTCTGACCAGGATCAGCAAACCCACCAGCACGCAGATGGCCAGCACCTGCGCCGAGGCCGGACGGAACATCCGGACGACGGCGACCGCGGCGAGGATTCCGCACACCGTCACCACCGCGGTGACGACCGCCGTCTGCCACCGCTTCCGGGTCATCACACCGATTGCGATGGCACCCAGGATCACGATCACGAGGCCGATCAACCCGTGAGCCGCGCCCAGGGTGCCCGGCGGCGCGCATGCGCCCGCGACGGCCAGCAACACCACGGCCAGCCAGCCGAATCCGCTGAACAGGTCGCGCCGCTCCCGCCAGCCCCACCAGACGACGGAGGCCGCGATCACCAGCAAGACACCGACCGCACCGGCCACCGCGGCCGGGATGGGGCTGTCGGTGAACGTCCGCGCCCGCAGCGTCAGGGCCACCACCACCGCGGCCGCCATCGCGATGATCGCGATCGCGGTGTGCGCGGCCGTCAGCGGGGTGACCGGGGCGAACATCCGGTCCCCGCCGTCCCGGCCCAGCCACTTGCCCATGGCCGCCAATCCGGTCGACAGCGACTCGTACTGCGGTTCGAAGGACTCGCCGGCGACCCGGGGCACCAGCACCAGGGTGTCGCCGTCCTGCACGCCCAGCTCGTCCAGGCTCTTGTTGATGTCGAGCCGGACACCGTTGATCTTGTGCAGTTCGTAGCTGCCGGCCGGCAGCGTAATGCCTTCAAAGCCTTTGCGCTTCAGGTCCGCGTCGAAGAGCTCGACCATTCCCTCGAAGAATCCCTCCACCGGAATTCCGGCGGGGAACACTTGCGAGCACAGATGCCTCTCGTAGGAAATATTGACCGCACAGCGCGCCGGGAAAGCGACCTTATGCGCTGATGTCACGGCGCCGTCCGCTCCGCATCGGGAATGTATTTGTCGGCCAAGCCGGCGGTAATTTCAAAAAGTCGCAATCGCGTCTTTTTCTTCAATTCATGAACCGTGTCGATGAGCCCGCCTTTGGCCAGGTGCGGATCGAACGGCATCTCTTCGACGGTCGCGCCGACCTTGCTGAACCGCTCGGTCAAGTAAGCCAGCGCATCCTTGTCGGCGATCTGGTCGGTGTGGTTGATGATCACGGTGCTGCGCGAGACCAGCTCGTGGTAGCCCTGCGACCGTAGGTAGTCCACGGCCCGCAGCACCGGCCGGGACCGGTCCGCGGTTATGCCGGAGACGAACACCAGCGTGTCGGTGTTCTCCAGGACCGGCTTCATCACCTCGTGTTCCAAATCCGGAGAGGTGTCGACGATCATCACCGTGTGGGTTCGACGCAGCCGCGACAAAACCCCGGAGAACATCGCCGGCACCAGCGGCCGGGGCTGGTCTGAGGTGCGGTTTCCGGCCAGTACGTCGAGGCCGATCGGGTTCTGTCCCAAGTGTTCACGGATGTCGGCGTAGCCCTGGACGTCGGTGTCGTTGATGATGGCGGTGTAGTCACCGGGCGGCGACTCGTCGATGCGGTCGGCCAGCGTGCCGAAACCCGGGACGGCATCGATCGCAATCACGTTCTGCGGGCGGCATTCTCGGAAGACGCCACCGATGCAGGCGACCATCGTCGAAACCCCGACCCCGCCCTTACCGGAGACCACCGTGATCACGTACTGCCTCCGGATGTGCCGCCGGATACGGTTCTGCAAGTCGCGGTAATGCCGCTCACTGGGCGATTCGCCGGGGTTTATTTTCTTAAATGAGATGACGTAGATGAATTTCCGCCAACCCGAGCCTGGAGGAATCTTTCGAGGCGCGGCCAGATCGGTAATGCGCATGGTGTCCGACACCGAATCCGGGAAGTTGCGGCCCCCTGACGGATCCCCCCGTCTGAGCGCCCCTTCGTCCGACATATTCGGGTCATTCCAAGGGCTCGTCACGTCGCGATGCTAACACGCTTGGCGATACCGCGTTTACCGATCAACAAACCCCTCAAGCGCGTAAGGGGTTGCTATTCCACGGCATTGGTTAACCGACTTATCTTGGGTCAGTTGAGAAGACGGCGTCCCGTCAGACCACCCGTCGATACGAGTACCACTCGTCACCGGCGGGCAACCGGCGGATGAGCCGCTGCACCGCGCCACTGATGTCGCTGCGCGAGCCGGGCGAGACGATCTGATAGCGCCGCTGCCCCGAGATGACGCACTCTATGCAGACGCGTCCAGAGGGGGTGTCGACGATGGACACGGACGAATCGCCGACGGCCACGCGCGCCAATTCGTCCGGCCCGACACCGGCCTGCAGCGCGACGATGGACGCGCGCGCGGAGCGCGCGGGGTCGGCGGCCGCGAGCACGAGCTGCAATTGATCGGCGTCGAGGCGCTGCGCGAGCAGAAATGTCCGCAGGCTGGCGGAGTCGCGCACCGACGCGAGCAATTGTTCGGTATCCAAGGTGACCGGCCGCAACGGCGCCGCCTCCGCCACACCGCACAACCGCTCGACTTGCCCTACCACGAGGTCGCTGGCCACACCCTCGTCGTTGGCGGTACCGGCCGGGTAGAGGCGGATGAGCTCGTCGTGGCGTTCCAGCACCACCCACCAGCTGGCGAAGCGGCAAATTGATACCCGTGTCGGTTCGCGTCCCGGCACGTCGATGTGCACCATCAGCGCCAGGTCTCGCCGCAACAGCACGGTGAGCCATTCGCGGATCATCGGGTCGACATTGCCGGCCTCGTCCAGGGCGCCGGCAGCCCTCAACTCGGCGGCGATCGGGTGGCTCAGCGCGCGCTCAGCGGTGTCGAGCCGCGGCAGCAACGGCCGTAATCCCAGCTCGGGACAAGTCTGCTCCACCCCGGTCACCGCTTGCAACACCCATAGGCCATCGACCGTCGTGGTCAGCATGTCACTTCGCTTTCAACGCGGCGCGCTCCTCAACCGGCGGGCGCCAGGCACCGAAGGGGGGCACATGCGCTCGCGCATCTGCCCCCCTTCAATCACATCCACCGACTACGGCCCAATCATGGGATCGGAGCTCGTGGCGGTCAGCTGATCTCAGCCGAACAAATGGCCGATGTTCTGATCGGTGGCGAGCGCGTTATCCAACACGTGCGAGGTCGTCACGCCGTGCTGGCTCACGGTGTCGATCAGCCCCTGCAGCCCGGACAGCATCTGCGCTTGCGCCTCGAAAAATTGCTTCGCGCCATGACCGGCGAAGAATTCCGTCAGCTGGTTGGTCCGGTTCGAGGTGTCGTCATAGATTCCCTGCAACTGGCCGGCGCGGGAGCCGACGTCGGAGGCGAAATCGGCTACGGCGCCCGGGTTATAAGTGATCGGGTTGGACATTGTGAAGTTCCTTTCAAAAGACCATTTATGAAATTACGACTGGGTGGGCCGGTCAGGAGCCGTGGCCGCCGAATAGCGCGCTAAAGGCGTGTGAGGAATCCGCCTCGTGGTGTTCCATCAACGCTGCCGCCTGCTTGAGACCCTCGGCCAGGCGGGTTCCGCCGTTCAGCACCTTGTTCAGGTCGTTCTGGATTTCGATAGCCGTCGCGTGAGACGCGGTGACCGCCTCACCGGACCAGGTCGAAGGGTTCATCACGTTTTCGTGATTCGCGATGTAGCCCTGGGCGATCGCGATCGCGTGTTCCATGTTCGCCTGGATATGGTTGGAAGCATCGCGAAGCACCTGAGACGATACTTGGATTGTTGAGCTGTCCACTTGCGGTTTCTCCTAACTACTGCTGCCCTCCCCCGGGAATTACCTGGGGCATGAAACGAAGTGTATGGGGGCTATTTGGACCTGTCGATTCACCCTTAGCCGGGTCGGCTTCACACCCTTTCGTCGACGACCCGCACCGTCGCGGGCTGCTCTGCTTTGTCACGGGACCCGCGCTGGCCCCCGACCCCATGCCCCACGGGCATGCCGCCTGTCGGGGCGCCTCCCGTCGACGTGGTCTGCGGGCGCAAATCGTCCGCACCCAGTGCCCCGGCCGGCCGCAGCCCCACTGGCCGGCCACTGGCGACGGGCTCGAACGCGCTGACCGGACGGGTGAAGCTGGTGGCGGACATACCGGCACCGCCCAGGGATGCGGCTCCGCCGCCGCCCGATGCGCCAACGGCCGACATCTCCGTTGCCGAGACCGCCGAAACTCCTGGCGCCGCCCCGGCCATGGCGCCGGGATTGGCGAACATGCCCATCATCGATTGCAAGGGCTGCATCATCTGCATCGGCGCCTGCATCATCTGCATCGGAGCCTGCATCGCCTGGGGGACCGCGCCCATCATCGATTGCATCGGCTCCATGAACGAGCCGGCCTGACTCATGAAGTCTTTGCCGCCCGACGCCGCCTGACCGGCTTCCGAGGTCCCCTGCTGCACGCCCTGAAAAGCGGAGCGCATGCCGTCGCCGGCTCCGACCTGGGCGGCGGACTCGCCCACCGCTGAAGCCGCCTCCGCCGGCGCAGCCGGCGACGCGCCCATGGTCGCCATCGGCGGCGGGATGGCGAGGCTTTGGGTCAACGCGGTGAGGATCGCTCCATAGCTGGCCCCAACAGCGGAGTTGTTCGGCCACATCGAACCGAAGTACTCGAGCTCGAGCGACGTGATCCGGGGCGTCAAAGCCCCGAGGACGGCAGGGTTGATGCCGTAGTCGGCGGCGCATTCGGTGCGGTTCCCGATGCATTCGGGCGCCGGGCGCATCGAACCGTATGCCATGTGATACGCCGAGACCGCCGTCGAAACCACGGCCGGCTTGACGTCCACCCACCCGGCCAGCCCGTGCAGCGACGTGTTCAGCGCGGTGGCATTGGCCGCCGATGCCAGGGAGCCGGAACCGACCCAGCTCGCCGACGTGGCCACGGTGTTGATCGCCGAGGCGATGCTCGAGCCGTGATGGGTGGCCGCTAGCGCCGTCCAAGCGGCCTGGTTGGCCAGATGCGTGACGACGCCGGCGCCCGCCTTGAGCAACAAATCGTTGTCCTCAGGCGTACGCGCGGCCCACCCCGGATCGGCCATGCGTACTTCCCCCTTTTTGCGTCGGTCGCCGTTACGCGCCTATCGCCAACGCCAAGCTGCGCATGAGCTCGGTGACGACGTAAGTGCCCGAAGCGAGGCTCTGCGCACCGGCGAACAAGCCGCGCTGGGCGGCGTGCTCGGAAACCACCCCCAGGTAGCTTCCGCCGCACGCGTTCAGCGCCGCCGCAAACATCGCCGAATCAGGGTCTCCGCCCATCGGCAGCACTCCCAGCAGCACGGGCGCCGCCGCCGAAGCCGCCGCCTGGGTCTCGGCGCTGATGGCCGCCTCCGCGGACGAGGACGCCAGCACCGCCTCCGATTGCACCTGCAGCACCATGATTTCCCTCCGATTGCTCAACGTCATAAGACGGGCCTGGCGCATCAGTCTAGTGCGATTCGACCGTTCGTGTATTCAGTCGCTTCGTTCCGACCGGCGGGCGGAAATGAAGCGTTTGTCCTGACCGCCGGTGTTCCCGTTATGAGTCATCCGTCAAACAACCTCGTATGCCCCTGCAGACACAGTGGTCACGGGCTCATTGCCGAAAGCCTCAGTGTGAGTGGGTCACCGAATAGGTGGCAGTTATGGCGGACGTAAACCGCGGTCGAACAACGGAATGCCGCCGCGCTTATCGTTGTCGCCTTAAAGGCGAATTGGCCAAGTGTCGCGCCCGTTTTCCCGGGCGGGAATTGCGGGATGAATCTACGCGGGGCCGCGCCCATCGCCGGCCAGGTTCAGCAACAGCCGGGTGCCCCCGAGCGGGCTGGTCTGCAACGCCGCTGTGCCGCCGTGCAATTCGGCCTGCTGGGCGACCAGTGCCAGCCCCAGCCCGGAGCCCGAACGCGACGCCGTCGACCCGCGGGCGAACCGCTCGAAGACGCTGGCGCGCTCGGATTCCGGGACGCCGGTGCCGTCGTCGTCGATCGCGATCGCCACGCCCTCGCTGGAGCTGCTCACGGTGAGCTGGATCTTGCCGGCGTTGCCGTGCTTGACGGCGTTGGCGATGGCGTTGTCGATCACCAGCCGCAACCCCGTGGGCAACCCCACCATCAGCACGGTCGGCGAAGGCACCAGCGACACTTCCACCTCGGGATAGATCCGCAGCGCATCGTGGGCGGCGCGGTCCAACAGTTCGGTGATGTCGAACGGGACGAAATCGTCGACGGTGGTGAGCTCGCCCTGCGCCAGCCGTTCCAGCGCGGTCAGTGTCGCCTCGATCCGGCTCTGCGTGCGGATGACGTCGCCGATGACCTCCTGGCGCTGCTCCCGGGGCAGGTCCAGGGTGGACAACACCTCCAGGTTCGTGCGCATGGCCGTCAACGGGGTCCGCAGCTCGTGGGAGGCCACGGCGGCGAAGTCACGGGCCGACTCGAGCGCGGCCTTGGTGCGCTGCTGCTCGTTACCGATGCGCGCGAGCATCCCCTCGACGGCTTCGGCGATCTCCACGGCCTCGCGCACCCCGCGCACCTGGACCTCGTCGGGGCTGGACTGGGCGTTGATGGCGCGGGCCTGCTGGGCGAGCAGCAGGAACGGGTTCACCATGATCAACGAGATCACCCAGCCGACGACCACCGTGCCGCCGATGACGCTGGCGCAGATCAACAGCACCCGCAGGTGCAGCTCGTTGATCCGGTGTTGGGCTTCGGCCAACGGTGCGGCCAGCGCGATCAACGCCGGGCCGGCGGAGAAGGTGCGGACGCGGTATTGCACCCCGTTGATGGTCGTGTTCGCGTATCCGTTGGGCAGCTTGGGCAGCACGATATTGCCGGGCACCGATACCGTCACGTCGCCGATGCGGGCGGTGCGCACCAGGTTGCCGTCCGGCATGGGCTGGTCGGGGCTGGCGTGCTGCACGTTGTTGAGCAGTGAGTTGATGTCGCCCAAGCTGCTGACCGAGTCGAGGCGGCGGTCAAGCTGGCTGTACTGATCGTTGGTGACACCCACCCACACCCAGGTGCCCAGCAGCACGACGAGGGTGATCACCGCCAGCGCGGCGACGACGACGATGGTGCGCAGCGACAACACCCGCATCGGCAGCTGTACGTGCGGTAACACGCGGATGTCACGCTCCTCTTGCACAGTTCGCGGCGCCGACCCGGCGACGGTGTCGACCACCTGACCACAACCCTCACACCGATGCCGCTTCACCGTGTCCAGGCGTCGTGGCGTTCCGCAGAGAATGTAGCGCCAATCGTCGAACCCGGGTCCCGCGCCGGCGGTCAATGGCATTTTGCCCGCGTAGCGGTGAGTGAGTACTCTCTCACCATGCTCGCCTCCGGACGCGACCGGCTGCTGGCCGCGGCGCTGAAGCTCTTCGCCGAGAAGGGCTACGCGGCGACGTCGGTGGCCGACATCCAGCGGGCATCGGGTCTGGCACCGGGGTCGGGCGCGCTGTACAAGCACTTCGACTCCAAGCGCGAGCTGCTCGAGGCCGCCGTCGCGCACCGGATCGACAGCATCGTGGCGGCGCGGGAGGAATACGACGCCGGGCAGCCGGGCAGCGTCGAGCACGCGGTGCGCACCGCCGGCCAGCTGATCTGGAGCAACCTCAAGCAAAGCGAAGACCTGCTCAAGGTCATGCTGCGTGAACCGGACGAGCTCGGCGATCTCGACGACAAGACGTGGCAGGTCATCACCGACAACGCCTACCAACGATTCGCCGACGAACTGACCGCGTCGAATCGTGCCGGCCGCACCCACATTCCCGATCCGGAGGCGGCGGCCGCCGCCGCGATCGGGTCGTTGTCCTATGCCGCGACACTGCAAGCGCTGACCGGCCGCCTGCCCGGCAACATCGACGAGCAGCGGTACTTCGAGGCGTGGGTCAGCCAGACCGTCAGCGTCCTCGCTCAATACGGAAACCGTTGAAAACCAACAACATCAGGAGCAAAGCGTGACTTTCTCATTGCAACTCACCGACGACGTGATCGAGGTGCGCGACTGGGTGCACAAGTTCGCCGCCGACGTCATCCGGCCCGCCGCGTCCGAATGGGACGAACGGGAGGAAACCCCGTGGCCGGTGATTCAGGAGGCCGCGAAGGTGGGTCTGTACTCGCCCGACTTCTTCGCGCAGCAGGCGGCGGAGCCGACGGGCCTGGGCATGCTCACCGCCTTCGAGGAGATGTTCTGGGGTGATGCGGGAATCGCGCTGTCCATCATGGGCACCGGCTTGGCCGCTGCGGCCCTGGCGGGCAACGGAACTCCCGAACAGCTGGGTCGCTGGCTGCCCGAGATGTTCGGTACGGCGGACGAGCCGAAGCTGGGTGCGTTCTGCTCATCCGAGCCCGACGCCGGGTCCGACGTCGGCGCGATCCGCACCCGGGCCCGCTACGACGAGGCCACCGGCGAGTGGGTGCTCAACGGCACCAAGACGTGGGCCACCAACGGCGGCATCGCCAACGTGCACATCGTGGTGGCATCGGTCTACCCCGAGCTCGGGACCCGCGGGCAGGCCACGTTCGTCGTCCCCGCGGGCGTCAGCGGGCTGGCGCAGGGCCAGAAATTCAAGAAGCACGGGATCAGGGCGTCGCACACCGCCGAGGTGGTGCTGGACAACGTGCGCCTGCCCGAGGACCACATCCTCGGCGGCCGGGAGAAGTTCGAGGCGCGGATCGCCCGCGCCAAGTCGGGTGCCTCCGCGCGCGGGCAGGCGGCCATGAAAACCTTCGAGCGCACCCGGCCCACGGTCGGCGCGATGGCCGTCGGTGTGGCCCGCGCCGCCTACGAGTACGCCCTCGACTATGCCTGCCAGCGTGAGCAATTCGGCCGCAAGATCGGCGAATTCCAGGCGGTGGCGTTCAAGCTGGCGGACATGAAAAGCCGCATCGACGCCGCCCGTCTGTTGGTGTGGCGGGCCGGGTGGATGGCGCGCAACAACCAATCCTTCGACTCGGCGGAGGGGTCGATGGCCAAACTGGTGGCCAGCGAGACGGCCGTCTACGTCACCGACGAGGCGATCCAGATCCTGGGCGGTAACGGCTACACCCGCGACTATCCCGTGGAGCGGATGCACCGCGACGCCAAGATCTTCACCATCTTCGAGGGCACCAGCGAGATCCAGCGCCTGGTCATCTCGCGGGCGTTGACCGGCTTGCAGATTCGTTAGTGACGGATCCCGCGGTCCATGCCGCGGCGGGCACCCGACATGATGGCCGCATGACCACCGAGATCCGGGTCCTCGACAGCGAGGATGACCTCCTCGCCGCCGCCAACGTGTTCCGCGTCGCCATGATCGGGTTGCCGCCGTGGCCGGACCTGCCGCCCGGACGGATCGCCAAGCTGCTCGAGCCCGGCCGTACCGTCGGGGCGTTCGTCGGCGGCCAACTCGTCGGCACCGCGGACGCCGTGACGAGTCGGATGACGCTCCCCGGCGGGGCGATGGTGGGGCACGCCGCCGTCACCCATATCGGGGTGTTGCCGTCGTTCACCCGCCAGGGCATCGCCACGGAGCTGATCCGTCATCAGTTGCGCGACATCGCCGCCCGCGGTGAAGTGGTGGCATCGTTGCGGGCGTCCGAGGCGACGATCTATGGCCGGTACGGATACGGCGTCGCGAGCTCGTCGCAGACGGTAGAGGTGCACACCGCACGGGCGGCGCTGCGCCGCGATGTCGGGACCGGCGGTCCGGTGCGGTTGATCGGCGCCCCGCAAGCCTGGGAGCTGCTGCCCCGCATCTACGCGAAGAATCGCCCATCGCGACCTGGAACCATCGACCGGCCGGACCTGTGGTGGGAGAGCCTGCGGCTGCGCACCGAAACCTCGCCGCAGCCTTCGTATGTCGCGGTGCACGGCGAGCCGGGATACGAAACAGGTTTCGCCCGTTACCGTCCCGTCGACACCGAGAAGTGGTTCGTCAGCGACCAGCGCACCATCGCGGTGGAAGACTTCTTCGCGCCCAGCGCGGAAGCCTACCTCGGACTGCTGCGGTTCCTGCTGGGACTGGATCTCATTGACCGCGTGGTGTTTTGGATGCTGCCGCTCGACGACCCGCTGCCCTGGCTGCTGGTCGATCGGCGAGCGGCGCGGGTCACCGCCGTGCACGACGAGACGTGGTTGCGCGTCATCGACGTGCCGCGGGCGCTGGCGGCACGCCACTACGACGGCGACGGCGCCGTCACCATCGCGGTGAACGACGCCTTGTTGCCGGACAATTCGGTGCGGTTCATGGTCACCGGGGGTGGTGCCGAACCGAGCTCGCGGCAAGCACAACTCGACGTCGACGTCGAGGGGCTGGCCGCCGTACTGCTCGGCGGCACGACCTGGCGCGACCTCGCCGTCACCGGGCTGGCGCGGGCCGCCGACTCGTCGGCCATTGCCTCGGCCGATCGACTGTTCGCGGTGCCGGACGCGCCCCACGCCGGGTTCTTCTTCTAGCCGCGCGGGTATGCGGATCGCGTGATCGTCATCGTCGGCGCCGGGGTGTGTGGGCTGGCCGCCGCCTACGAGCTGGCGCGGCGGGGGGAGCCCGCGGTCGTGCTGGAGCGCGGACGGCCGTTCGGCGAACAGTCGACGGGGCTGGCCCGCATCTTCCGGACCGCGCATCGACGCCCGGCGCTATGCCGCCTCGCCTTGCGGGCCCGCGCCGGCTGGCAGCGCTGGGAGGCCGAGCTCGGCGTCGGCCGACTGCTGGGCCCCGAGGGGTTCATCACCGCCGGCGCCTGCGACGAGACCGCGGCCGCGATGACGGAGGCCGGCGCGCCGTTTCGCCGGCTACACCGGGCCGAAATCGCCACGCGTATCCCGTTCGCCGCCCCACCCTGGGAATCCGGTGTGCTGGATCCGCTCGGCGGCAGCCTGCGCGTGCGCCGGGCGTTGACCGCGCTGGCGCGGGCGGTCGACGTGCGGCCCGGCGACGTCGTGTCGGTCGCCGACGGCGGCGAGGCGACCCTCGCCGACGGGTGGGTGCTGCGGGGCGACCGGGTGCTGATCTGTGCGGGGGTGCGGACGCCGGAACTCTTCGGCCCGCTCGACATCGAATTCACCCCGCACACCCGGTTCACCTACGAGGGCGCCGATGCGACCGGCGCGGCGTGCCTGTCGGCACCCGAGGGCTACGGGCTGCCGCTCGGCAGCACGGGCCGGTGGGCTTTCGGGCAGGAGGTGCCGGACCCCGCGACGGTGCGCGCGTTGTTCCCGGCGCTCTCGCCGGTGGGCCGGGTCGACTGCGTGACGGTGCGCGCGCCGTGGCTCGACTCCGGGGGTGACGGCTGGACCGTGGCCCACCGCGGCCGCACCGTCGCGTTCGTCGGCAGCAACCTCATGAAGTTCGGTCCGCTGCTGGGTGAATTGCTGGCGCAGGCGGTCCTGAGCGACGAGCCGCCGCAGGAGCTGGCCTTGAACTAGTTGCGCCGCTTCATGATTCGCTTCCCCACCGCTATCGCGGGTAAAACGGTCAGCCGTGCGGCGCCTCGGAGATCTTGGTGTCCGGCTTGCCCAACGTCTGGCAATACGTCAGGGCCGACAGTCGGGTGGCCGAGATCTCGGCATTGGACGGGTCGGTGCCGTTCTTGTCCTTCAGCATCTTGCTGACTTCGTCGCTCTGCTTCTTCTCATCCTGCGAGGTGAAGTCCTTGCATTTGGTGTCGCCGCCGGTGTTGATGACCTGTGAGGCCGAACACGCGCTGGACAGCAGCACGGCGATCGCGAACATGGCGGCCGCGATTTGCTTCATCGTTTGCCTTCCTGGAGCCGAGTAAGGGTATCTGTACACCAAATCGACCGATTTGAAACCCCCACACCCGATTTGCCCCGGCGACTCCGACGTTTGCGCCGCGTGCATTCCACGGGCGGGCGGGAATAACTGCCTCCTCCACATCGTCGTCTAGGGTTCGCCGGTCCGCGCCTAGAACCCAGGGGGGAAACGTCAGTGTCCAACGGGTCAGCAACGCGGTCGACATCGGCCACCCTGGACAGGGGTGCCACTTCGGATGCGGCCCGGGGCGTGTTCGCCGGCGTGCTCGTGCTGTTGCTGTCCATCGGGTGGGTCGCCAA
Source organism: uncultured Actinomycetota bacterium (assembly GCA_963732835.1). Taxonomy (GTDB): domain Bacteria; phylum Actinomycetota; class Actinomycetes; order Mycobacteriales; family Mycobacteriaceae; genus Mycobacterium. The sequence continues at coordinate 156,934 of CAVTBA010000012.1, read as the reverse complement.
CCACTTCGTCGCGTTGATGCCGTTGATCAGCGCTCGGCAACATCTCAGCCCGGCCACCCTGGACGCGATCTTCGGTATCTACGCGCTGGGATTGCTGCCCGGCCTGCTCGCCGGCGGACGCGCGTCGGATGCGTTCGGGCGCCGATCGGTGGCGCTCGCGGGTTCGGCGACCGCCGTGGTCGGGACGGTCGCGATGCTGTGCTCACAGCAGTACGACGCCTTGCTGCTGGGACGCCTGATCGTCGGGCTCGGGGTCGGGCTGGCGATGAGTTCCTGCACCGCGTGGGCCTCCGATCTGAAAGGCCCCGCCGGCGCGGCCACCGCCGGGGCCGTGTTGATGATCGGTTTCGCGGTCGGCCCGTTCGCGGGTGGATTGATCGCCGGCGGCGGGCCGGCCGGCATTCGGTTGTCGTTCGGGATCGCGGCCGCCGTCGGCGTGGCGGCGATGGTCATCGCTGTCGTTGCGGCGCGGCGCGCCGGGGTCGCCGCGCCGGCAGCCGCGCGGGTTTGGGAGCCGTCGACGACCGCGGGGCAGGGCGCGGCGCGGGCGTTGAGTTGGGCCATGCCGCTGGCGCCGTGGGTGTTCGCGTCGGCGACACTCGGGTTCATCGCGATCCCCGGCCGCGTGCACACGGGGCTCGCGGCTCCGATGGCCGCGGGCATGGCCACCCTGCTGGTCAATGGCGTCAGCGGGCTCATCCAAGTGCTCGCCCGCGCGCGCCGGTGGGGGCCGCAGGCCGGCACCGCCGGTGCTGTGCTGGCGGCGCTCGGCTACGCGGTCACCGCGTTGGCCCCACCGACCATGTCGCTGGCGCTGGGTGTGGCGCTGTTCCTGGTGCTGGGGTGCGCGTCCGGCCTGTGTTTGCGGGAGGGCTTGATCGACCTGGAGGCCGCGGCGCCGAAACGCTTGCGCGGTGCGCTCGTTGGTGCGTTCTACGTGGCGACATACATCGGCTTCGGCCTGCCACTGGTCCTGACGACGGTCGGGTCGGTGGTTTCGACGACCATTCTCGCCGTGATGGCGGTGCTGGCGCTGTTGACGGCCGTGAGTCGAGCGGTGCGACTCCGACGAGACGACCACCGCCAGGGCTGACGGCACTGGCGTTCAGACCAGTTCGCGCAACGTTTCGATCAGCTTGATCCGCTCGGCCGGTGTGGACGCGATCGGTGCGACGTTGAGGGTGGTGACCCCCGCTTCGGAGAACGCGGCCAGGCGATCCTTGACGAACTCGCGACTGCCGATCAGGTTCACGTCTCGCACGAGGTCATCCGGCACCACCTTGGCGGCGCCGTCCTTGTCGCCGGCGAGGTAAAGCTCTTGGATCCGATCGGCCTGCGGGCCGTAGCCATATTTGGTGGCCAGGGCGTGGTAGAAGTTCTTGCCCTTGGCGCCCATTCCGCCGATGTAGAGGGCGAGGTGGGGTTTGACGAATTCCCTTAGTGATTCGACGTTTTCGCCGATGGCCAGCACCGGGCCGGCGTAGATGTCAAGCTCACCCAGACCGGGGTCCCGCTTGGCCCGGCCGGCTGCCAGCGCCTCTCCCCACACCTCCCGCGCCTTCTCGGGCAGGTAGAAGATCGGCTGCCAGCCCTCGGCGATCTCGGCCGCAAGCTCGACGTTCTTGGGTCCCAGCGCCGCCACCAGTATTGGGATGCGTTCTCGGACAGGCTGATTGATGAGCTTGAGCGGCTTGCCGAGCCCGGTGCCCTGGCCCGCGGGCAGCGGGATCGTGTAGTACTTCCCCTGGTGTTTGACCGTCTCGCGTCGCCACACCTGGCGGCAGATGTCGATCACTTCGCGGGTTCGGGCGATCGGCGCGTCGTACGGCACACCGTGGAAGCCCTCGATGACTTGTGGACCGGACGCGCCCAGCCCCAGGGTGAACCGGCCGTCGGAGACGTAGTCGAGGCCGGCGGCGGTCATCGCGGTCAGCGTGGGTGTCCTGGTGTAGAGCTGGAGGATTCCCGAGGCCAGTTCGACCCGATCGGTACTGGCGGCCAGGTAACCCAGCGCGCTCACCGCGTCGAACGAATACGCCTCGGGGACAAAGACGATGTCGAGCCCGGCGCGCTCGAGGTCGGCCACTTCGGCGGCCACGTCCTTGAAACCGCCCGCATAGTTGATGCCCAATCCGATTCGCATGTTCGGCTCCCCTAGGCGGTGGTGAACTCGTCGGCCAGTTCGAGCGCCTCCCGCTGGATCCGCTCGAACTGGGCACCCATCGCCTCCGACAGCGCTTTCGCGCCCGACAGCGGCCGCACCATCACCATGAAATCGTCGATCAGACCGTCCTCGTCGAAGTGCAGAAAGTCGCACCCGGTGATCTTGACTCCGGGCGCTCCGGCTATCCCGGTCTCGAACACGAACGCGTGGTCCCGGCCGCTGCCGTCGTGGATCTCGCGTACGTAGCGAAAGTCCTCGAAGATGCGCAACACGCCGCGCAGGATCGCCGCGGTCATCGGCTTGCCGACGTAGGGCTTGAACGCCACCGGGCTGGTGAACACCACGGAGTCGGCCAGCAGCGCCTGCATGGCCCTTTCGTCGCGTTCTTCGACCGCCTTGCGGAAGGGATGCATCCGACACCTCGCATTTCGTTCCAGAAGTGCCGTCGACGCTATGCCGTCGGCCAGGTCATGTCCATAGTGCGATTAATCACTTTGTTGATTACTCATATCGTTGTAATCTCTTTCGATGTCGCTGCGCGATGCGGTATTGGCCGCCCTCCTGGAGGGCGAGTCGTCGGGGTACGACCTGGCCAAAGACTTCGATGCCTCGGTCGCGAACTTCTGGATGGCCACCCCGCAGCAGCTGTACCGCGAACTCGACCGGCTCGCCGAGCAGGGTCTCATCCGGGCGCGGGTCGTGCATCAAGAGCGCCGGCCCAACAAGCGCCTGTTCTCACTGACCGATGCCGGCCGCGACGCGATCCGGGAGTTCACCGGCAAGCCGCCGAAGCCGTTGGCGATCCGCGACGAACTGCTGGTCAAGGTCCAGGCCGCGGACGCCGGCGACACCCCCGCAGTGCGTGAATTCGTTAGCGAACGCCTGCGCTGGGCGACCGCCAAACTGCAACGGTACGAACGGTTGCGGGCGCGCGTGCTCGACGGCCGCGACGAGGAGGAATACCTGGTCCACGCCGAACGAATCGGTCCGTACCTCACGCTGCTACGGGGAATCGCGTTCGAGGAGGAGAACATTCGATGGGCCGAGCGCGCGCTGGCCGTCATCGAACACCGCCTGTCCGCCCGGGCTCAGGAGTGAGCGTCGCAGACTGAGTTCGGCGGTATTCATTGACGACAAGAATGCCTGGTTTCCGTCATGCTGACACCGGCGGCCGGGTGCCGTCCCTACCGCCAGGCGAAGACCGGTTGCTCCAGCTCGTCGACAGGGTCGTGACGGCCTTCCAGACACCACCACCGCAGCTGCAGCAGCACGGCGCCGGTCGGTGCGTGAATCAGCTCGTTGCCCAACGGAATTTGTACGACCGGCCGTGGGCTTTCCGGGATGGTGATGAAGCGTGGCGAGTCGCCGCGCTGCAGCTGGTGCAGCCCCACCCGGTACACCGCCACCACCTCGTCGGGTGCCGGGCGGGGATCGAGGCGTCCGCCGCCCCAGATCACGACCGGGGTGATGACGTACCCGGATCGGGTCGGGTAATCGTCCAGCAGGCCGAGCGCCGTCGAGCGGGGCAGGGCAATGTCGACTTCCTCGCGCAGTTCGCGCAGCGCCGCGTCGACGGCGGTCTCGCCCGGGTCCAGCCGGCCGCCGGGCAGCGCCCACTGTGCCGCATGCGAGGTGAGGCGCATTGCCCTGCGGCACAACAGGAACGCCGCGCCACCGGAGACGCCGATCATCCGGCCGTCGAGGCCGTGCTGCGGCATCGGGCGATCACCGTTCCACTCGTCGATGGGCGCCGGATCCACCCGGTCCTCGCCGAGGGTCGAGTCGACCAGCACCACGGCGACCGCCGCGTGCCGCTTCGTCGGGTCGCTCACCTCGCGACGGTCATGGCCGGCCAGATGGCCCCTGATCCGCTCGCGCAGCGCCGCGTCATACGGGATGGTCACGGGTTCGAGACTATGCGGGAGTGGCCCGCGCCGGGCATCCGGTGAACGCCCGGCGCGCCGGCCTCGTGGGTGTGCATGTATGGGAGGAGAAGGATGAAGGTCATCGGTTTCGAAGAGCACTACGGGCTCCCGGCCATAGCGGAAGAGCACCGGATCGAGGGGCGGGACTCGGCGACCGAACTGCTGAAGAAAGCGGGATATGGCTTGCCCGGAGCCGAAGGGGACTGGCCGCCGGGCATCAACGACCTGGGCGAGGGCCGTATTGCCGCGATGGACGCCGCGGGCGTCCACATGCAGATCCTCTCGCACTCCGTCCCGGGCCCGGAGACGCTGGAACCGGCGGCGGCGGTCGAGCTGGCCCGGCGGGCCAACGACGCGGTGGTGGCCGCGATCGACCGACACCCGGATCGGTTCCGCGGCTTTGCCACGTTGCCGATGCGCGACCCGGCGGCGGCCGCCGGCGAGCTCGAACACACCGTCCGCGAACACGGCTTCGTGGGCGCCCTGATCAACGGCCACATCAACGGCCGCTATCTCGATGACACCTACTTCTGGCCGGTCTTCGAATCCGCCGAAACACTGGGCGTGCCAATCTTCTTGCATCCCACCATCCCGCCGCAGCCGGTCATCGACGCCTACTACGCCGGCTTCGATCAGAAGATCTCGGCGCGGTTGGCCGCCGCCGGCGTCGGCTGGCACATCGACACCGGGGTGCACTGCCTTCGACTGATCCTGGGCGGGGTGTTCGACCGGTTTCCGCAGCTGCAGATCATCGTGGGCCACCACTTCGAAGCGCTGAGCTGGATGGGGTGGCGGAGCGACTATTCGTTTCCGGTAGAGCAGACGGGCCTCAAACGCACCGTCAAGGAATACCTTCGGGCGAACTTCTACGGCGGCATCCTCGCCGGTGACTTCTTCGCCCAGGAGCCCGGCGCGATGGATCCCAGTTGGAGTCTGTCCTTCAATGCCTATCAGGCGATGGTCAACGTGATCGGCATCGACCGCGTCGTGTTCACCGCCGACTATCCCTACGCCAACATGACGGCCTGCCGGCAGTTTCTCGATCGGATGCCCATCGGCGAAGACGACAGAGAGAAGATCGCACACCGCAACGCCGAACGCCTGCTAAGGCTTTGAGTCGCCGCAGCCGGTGGGACTCAGTGTGGTTAACTGCGACCGTGCAAAGGGAACCGGTGCTGGCGCGGCGTTTCTTCGATCGCTTCGAGCCGGTGCATGCGGTGACGTATTTCGCCCCGGAGGCGCGGGCCGCGTTGGACGGGCTGGGTTACCGGGGTTTCTGGATGGGCTACTTCGCGGCCCGCTCGGCGCCCCTGGGCATGGTGGCACGCGAGGTGGTCACCGCGATCTTCTACAACTTCGCCCCCGAGCGAGTCGCCAAGGCGCTGCCGGCGGCCTGGCAGGTCGCCGCTCCCGACGCGGCGTTGCGCGCCCGGCAGGAGTCGGCCGTCGCGGCGCTGCGCCGCTATGGACTGGAAGCGAGCGAAAGCGTCTGCACCGCAGCGGACTTGGCGGCGAGGGCGGCTCGGCAGGCGCCGCTGGACGGACGCCCGCTGTTCGCCGCGAACCTGGCGCTGGCGTGGCCGGACGATCCGCTGGCCGCGCTGTGGCACGCGACGACGCTGTTACGCGAGCACCGCGGTGACGGGCACGTGGCGGTGCTGGCCGCCGCCGGCATCTCGGGCCGGGAGTCCAACGTGTTGCACGCCGCGGCGGGCGGGGTGCCGCGCGAGTACATCGCACGCACCCGCGATTACGACGAGGCGGCGTGGCGGCACCACGAGCAGCGGCTGGCCGAGCGGGGATTGCTGAACGATGACGGCTCGCTGACCACGGCCGGGCGGGAACTCAAGGACCACATCGAACGGTCCACCGATGCGCTTTCCCTGTCGGCGCTCGACGCGCTCAGCGACGACGAGGTCGAGACGTTGTTCCGGGTGCTGACGCCGATCACCCGCGCCGTGGTCGCCGGCGGCGATGTCCCCGACCTCACTCCGATGACCTTGCGCCGCGACGAATTGCACGACGACAGCGCGCATTTGCCTGCTCAGCCGCCGCGAGACGACGGGTTAATCTAGCCCCATGAGCAGCCAGCGGATACCCGGCGGGGTGGTGCACAAGCTTCCCGCGGACCTGCGCGAGTCGCTGATCGGCAACGCCACGGCGCTCGCTGCGTGGAAGGACATCACGCCGTTGGCCCGCAACGAGTTCATCTGCTGGGTCGAGGACGCCAAGCAGGAGGCAACCCGGCAGCGCCGCATTCGCCGGACGCAGGAGGAGCTGGAGGAAGGCAAGCGCCGGCCATGCTGCTGGCCGGGGTGTAAGCACCGCGAGCGCACCGGCAGCTAACCGGCGCCCGCTAGCGGCCCAGCGGCTTGTAGAACACCAGCCCGTTGCCCTTGTTGTCATAGACCACGGCGCGGCGTTCGTGTGCATCGTCATACGGGCCTTTGACGATGCCGCCGCCGCTGGCCTCCACCGCCTTCGCCGCGGCATCGACGTCCGCGGTCTTGATGCCGACGACGACCTGACCCGGTATGGGATGGTCCACGGAGGTCGCCAGCGCCAGCGTGACCGGCCCGGCGTCGAGCGCTGCGAAGTGCGCTCCGTCGCGGAACTTCAGCGGCATGCCCAGGGTTTCGCTGTAGAACCGGATCGACTCGTCGAGGTCGTCGGTCGACAGGATGATCATCTTTACTTCTTGCTCGCTCACGGGGCCTCCTCTGGCTGGATGGCATACAGACTAGGCCGGGAAAGAGGCGGGCACACAGAAGAGTCCGGCCCGCGGAAAACATCCGGCGCCACAAGGGCATTGATGGAGATCGGCCCTATGGCCGCGACGACAATTAGGTGCGGCCAGCCGGAACGATCTGCCCGTCGAGGTAATCCATCGGCGGTCCGTCCCCGTGCCCGGCGTCGCGGTCGGCCACCGCGGTGGCCAGGGCGGTGCCATCCTTGATGGTTCCGATGATTTCGACGTGGTCGTTGACCGTGAAATGCGGAGCGGCAGAGGCAAGTTGGCCGCCGCCATGACCGATGAGGGTGGTGTCGGGGGTGACAAGATAGGTCTGGGTGTACCCGTCGGCGCTGCGCGCGGTGACCGAGCCCGCCGATACGGCGATCACGGTTCCCTCCTGGCGCACCGGCTGCGACGCGGCCGGCGGCTCCTGGCTCGCCTCAATGGTTCGCTTATCGCTGTGCGGTGCGTTGAGCACCAGGACCGTCAGGGCCGCGGCGCACAGCATCGACGCGGAGAGGACGTCACATATCGCCGCGACGCCCGACCCGCGCCGCGCGGCTCGATCCGCCGGCGGTCTTTGCTCGCACGTTGCGGTCATCCGATGCTGCGCACTCACGATCAATCCTCCCCTGCGGTTTTGCACCGACGAAGGTCGGCGCGCACCGAATCAGGTCGTTGCTCGTGGAATTACCCCAGGCGCAACGCTGGTAAACCGGCCCCGGGTTCAGTTGCCGGGCCGCCCGGATCGAGTGACGGGTCGTCAGGCCTTGGCGAGCGTGAATTGCGCGACGTCGGTGTAGCCCTCGCGGAACAAGTCGGCACAACCGGTCAGGTACTTCATGTATCGGTCGTAGACCTCTTGGGACTGAATCGCGATGGCCTCGTCGCCGCGCGACTCGAGCGCGGCCGCCCACGTGTCGAGGGTGCGCGCGTAGTGCAGGCGCAGCTGCTGGATGCGCTTGACGCCGAAGCCGGCGCGCTCGGCGTGCTCCACGACGGTCTTGGCGGCGGGCAGGTCTCCGCCCGGGAAGATCTCGTCCATGATGAATTTCATGAACCGCAGTTTGGTCATGGTGATGGGCAGCCCGCGCTCGGCGAACTCTTCGCTGCTCGGCTGGATGATGGTGTGCAGCATCATCATGCCGTCGGCGGGCAGCGCCTCGTAGGCCATCTTGAAGAAGTCGGGATACCGGTCGCGCCCGAAGTGCTCGAAGGCGCCGATGGACACGATGCGGTCCACCTGTTCGTCGAACTGCTCCCAGCCCTGCAGCAGCACCCGCTTGCTGCGGGCGCTGGGGTGCTGGTCGAGACGCTGCTGCACATGCGCCTGCTGGTTGCGGCTCAGCGTCAGGCCGACGACGTTGACGTCGTACCGCTCGAGGGCCCGGACGATGGTGGTGCCCCAGCCGCAGCCGATGTCGAGCAGCGTCTGACCCGGTTCCAGCCCGAGCTTGCCGAGCGACAGGTCGACCTTTGCCAGCTGCGCCTCTTCGAGGGTCATGTCGTCGCGTTCGAAGTACGCGCAGCTATAGGTCCGCGTCGGATCGAGGAAGAGCGCGAAGAACTCGTCGGACAGGTCGTAGTGCGCCTGAACGTCCTCGAAATGCGGCTCTAGGCTTGCGGGCTCGCTGCGATTTTCCGACACAAACAACCTCTGACATCGGTGGGCTTTACGGCGTGCGATCGCTGTCGATCGACATGCTGGTGCCCTAGTGTATCCGCACGGTTTACAGCGCCCCGCCGGTGCGTTCCCGGACGGTTGACTGGTCGGGCACCATGGGACACCATGGCCGCGAACCGTAGCGGTGAGGGAGGTGGGGCGTCGCGATGGCTGACATCACCATGTTGATCCTCGCCGACCATGAGTGGTTCCGCGAACAGTTCGCCAAGCTGGACTACCTGCAGGCGCAGACACCGACCGACCAAACCGCCCTGGCGCGGGTGTGGCGTCCCCTCGCCGACAAGCTGGACGTGCACGCCTACATCGAAGAGAAGATCTTCTACCCGCAGTTGCTGCAGCGGGGCACCGCGGACGCCGAAGGCGAGACGCTCGACGCCATCGGGGATCACAACGACATTCGCGACGGGGTGCGCGACGCCGACGCGGCCCCGGTCGGCACCGAGCAGTGGTGGGCGGCCGTCGGACGCACCCGTGAGGCCAATGACGATCACATGGGCGAAGAGGAGCGCGCAGGGCTGTCCGACTTCCGTCGCGCCGCCCCCATCGGCCTTCGCGAAGCGCTGGGGCGCCAGTACAGCGATTTCATGGCCGAGCATCCCACCACCGAGGGATTGCCGATCACCGACCGCGATCCCCAACGCTACGTCGAGGACATTGAGGCCACCGCGAAGTCCACGCCGAAGGAGCGGGCCAAGCCCGCGGACTTTTCGCTTCGCATCGGCAGCCTGAAAGGTCAGTGAGTTGCCGTCGACCTAGCCCGGGTCGCTACCATCGGCCACCGGTCGATGGACACGATAGAGCCGGTTGGGAGTGCAATTTGTTCGGCCCACGAAACTTCTGGGTACGCAATCCGTCGATGAATGCACGGGGCCGGCGGAGGAAATGGGGGCGCAACGAGATCAGGGTCGCGCACCCGGCCATGCGCCAAACCATCATGGGCACCGCGATCGGCAACTTCATGGAGTGGTACGACTTCGGGGTCTACGGCTACATCGCCACCACCATCGCCCAGGTCTTCTATCCCGGTAAGAGCGTCAGCGGCGTCCACCTCATCGCGACGTTCGGCACGCTGGCGGCGGCGTTCGTGGTGCGGCCGCTCGGCGGGTTCATCTTCGGCCCGCTCGGCGACCGCATCGGACGGCACCGGGTTCTTGTCGTCACCATCCTGATGATGACGATAAGCACCACCGTGACCGGCTTGCTGCCGGGCTACAGCGCCATCGGTATCTGGGCGCCGATCCTGCTCGTCATCGCCCGCATATTTCAGGGCCTGTCGACCGGCGGCGAGTACGTCGGCGCGATGACCTATCTGGTCGAGCAGGCCCCCGACCATAAACGCGGCATGATGGTGGGCTTTCTGCCGATGGGCAACCTGGTCGGGTTCGTGCTCGCCGGGGTGATGGTCACCGCGCTGCAGACCTGGCTGCCGGACGACGACATGCTGACGTACGGCTGGCGGATTCCGCTGCTGCTGGGCGCGCCGTTCGGCCTGTTCGCGCTTTTTCTGCGGCTACGGCTCAAGGAGTCGTCCGCCTACCAGAACGCAACCGATGGCGCGCGCCCGTCGGGCGGTGGCCGGAAGCAATTCCGGCACACCGTGGTCGACCAGTGGAGGGGCCTGCTGATCTGCGCGGCTCTGGTGCTGACCTCTCAGGTCGCCGACTTCATGCTGACGGGCTACCTGCCGACGTACCTCAAGCTGTTCGTGCGCGTCGGCCACACCGCCGGACTGGTGATGATCGTGGTGACGCTGGCGATTCTCATGGTGACCGTTGTCCTCGTCGCCGCGCTGTCCGACCGCATCGGCGTCAAACCGATCATGTGGGCGGGCTGTGGGCTGTTGATCGTGGGTTCCATTCCGGCGTTCCTGCTCATGCGCTTCGGCAGCATCTACCCGGTGATCTTCGTCGGTGTGCTGCTGATCGGATTGATGGAGCTGTGCTTCGACAGCACGGCGCCCGCCATGCTGCCCGCCCTGTTCCCCACCAACGTCCGCTATGGGGCGCTCGCCATCTCGTACAACATCTCGATATCGGCCGTGGGCGGCACCACCCCGCTGATCGCCCAGGCGTTGGTGTCGGGCACCGGCAACGTCATGGCCCCCGCCTACATGCTGATCGTCGGCGGCCTGGTGGGCGCCGTCACGCTGCTGTTCACACCAGAGGTCGCCGGGAAGCCGCTGCCGGGGTCCGGGCCCGCGGTGGAAAGCGAGCGGGAGGCGCGCGAGCTGGCCGACGACGTCAGGTAGCCCACCGACCAACGGTGACCGAAATGCGTTGCCAACGCCGCACATTCGCGCGGATCTTTTCGCGAAACGATCAATAGGCAAGTCGCGACTTTCATTTGCGCAGTCCGGCACGCCACTGGGCGCTAGGCGGAAACGGCTGCACCCAAACGTCTTTCGGCAGTGCGTGTGAGAAGCCCCGGCTTGGGTACATAAGCGTTATGCTTTCGCGTCACCGTCGTCCCACCGCCCACGCCGGCACCCCGTCCGGGCCGGCGCGCTAATGGCGCGGCCCAAGCCGGTTCCCGATGACCTGCGTCGGTTGGCCGCGGCGCACGGGGTGGCGACCTCCTACCGGAACGAGAAACGCGAGCCCGTGGAGGTCGACGCCGACGTCGTGATCCGGGTGCTCGGCTTGCTCGACGTCGACGCCGCGAGCGAAGCCGACCGGCGCCGCGAGTTGGCCCGGCTGGAAGAGCGCGACCGCGCCGGCGCCCTGGCGCCCACCGTCGCCGTACGCGTGGATGGGCGCCCCCGGCCCCTGCCCGGCGCCGCCCTGGTGGTGAGCGAGGACGGCAACCGGACCGAGGTGCGCGACGAACTGCCCGGCGACCTGGCCGCGGGCTGGTATCGACTGCACCTGCGCGACGGCCAGGAGGCCACCCTGGTGGCCGCCCCGCCGCGGGTGCCACCCACGCCGCCCACCTGGGGCTGGATGTTGCAGCTCTATGCGTTGCGGTCGGCCCGCTCCTGGGGCGTCGGCGACCTGGGCGACCTGCGGGAGTTCGTGAATTGGACCGCCTCCGAACACGGCGCCGGCGCGGTGCTGCTCAACCCGCTGCACGCGCCCGGTCCGACGCATCCGGTGCAGCCGTCGCCCTACACCCCGTCCAGCCGGCGGTTCGCCAATCCGCTGGCGTTGCGCGTCGAGGACCTCGACGCCTACCGACGGGCCGATCCGGACACCCGCGCGGAGGTGGCCGCCCTGCGGGTCTCGGCGACCACCGAGCGAATCGACTACGACCTCGTCTGGGCGGCCAAGCGGTCGGCCCTGGAGCTGCTGTGGCGCGCCGAAGGCCGGCCCAGCGCTTTGGGCGAATCGACGGCGGCCACGGGGCTGCGCGACTGGGCCACGTACTGCGCGCTGGCCGAGCGGCACGGCGGCCGATGGACCCGGTGGCCCCCACCCCTGCGTGACGTCGCCGGCCCGGCGGTGGCGGCCGCCCGCCGGGAGTTGGCGCCGAGGGTGGCGTTCCACGCCTGGGTGCAGCAACGCTGCGACGAACAGCTGATCGCGGTGCGTGACACCGCTCGGGACGCCGGCATGGCGCTCGGTGTGTTGCACGACCTCCCGGTGGGGGTGGACGCGAATGGCGCCGACGCGTGGGCGCTGGCCGAGGTGCTCGCCGCCGGGGTGAGCGTCGGGGCGCCGCCGGACAACTTCACCCCCCGCGGGCAGGACTGGGGACTGCCGCCGTGGCGGCCGGACCGCCTCGCCGCCACCGGCTACGCGGCGCTGCGGGACATGCTGCGCGCGGTGCTCGCGCACGCCGACGGTCTGCGGATCGACCACGTGGCCGGGTTGTGGCGCCTCTGGTGGATTCCCCCGGGGGACGGCCCGGATCGGGGCACCTACGTGCACTACGACGCCGACGCGATGCTCGCGGTCCTGGCCCTGGAGGCGCACCGGGCGGGAGCCACCGTCGTCGGCGAGGATCTGGGCACCGTCGAACCGGAGGTGACCCAGGCGCTGGCCGACAACGAGATGCTGGGGTGCGCGGTGTCGTGGTTCACCCGCGACGAGTCCGCGCCGGACGAGCCGCTGCTCCGCCCGGCGAAGTGGCCATCGCGGGCGGCCGCCAGCCTGTCCACCCACGACCTGCCCACGGCGGCCGGCTTTCTGCGCGGCGAACACGTGCGGGTGCGCGCCGACCTCGGTCTGCTCGACGACGTGCCGGGCGAGCAGTCGGTGGCCGACGAGGAGCGAGCCGAGTGGCTGGAGTTGCTGCGCTCCGAAGGCCTGCTCACGGGCCCGGATCCGGACGAGTCGGCGATCATCACCGCGATGCACCGGTTGCTGGCGGCGACCCCCAGCCGCCTGAAGTTGATTTCGCCGTACGACGTGCTTGCCGAACCCCGCCAGCCCAACCTGCCGGGCACGATCGACGAATATCCGAACTGGCGGCTCCCGCTGCCGGAAACCCTCGAGGAGCTGCGCGCCGATCCCCGGGTCGCCGAGATCACCGCGATCTTTCGCGATTAGCAAACGCTCACCGCGGCTACTAGGAGATGGGCGTGTGCGCACGGACGGCGCACCGAAACGAACGGGGTTGACCATGGAACCGATATCGCCGACGGATGCGCTGTTCCTCATCGGCGAGTCACGCGAACACCCGATGCACGTCGGATCGCTCCAACTCTTCGAACCTCCCGAGGACGCCGGTCCCCATTTCGTCCGCGAGGCCTATCAGGCGATGCTCGAGCGCACGGATGTGCAGCCCCTGTTCCGCAAGCACCCGGCCTTCTTCGGTGGCCTCACCAACCTCGCATGGTCTTTCGACAGCGATGTCGAACTCGACTACCACCTGCGCCGCTCGGCCCTCCCGGAGCCCGGACGGGTCCGTGACCTGCTGGAACTGGCGTCCCGGCTGCACGGCGGCCTGCTCGACCGCCACCGCCCGCTGTGGGAAGCCCACCTGGTCGAGGGGCTGCAGGACGGCCGGTACGCCGTCTACACGAAGTATCACCACTCCCTCATGGACGGCGTCTCCGCGATGCGGCTGGTGCAGCGCGCCTTCACCCCTGACCCGCACGACGACGAGGTGCGCGTCCCGTGGAGCCTCGGGCCGCGCAAACGCGGCGGGGGCCAGAAAACCCGATCGGTGCTCGGGCGGGCCGGCGGCGCCGTCGGGTCGGCGCTCGCCCTGGCGCCCTCCACGCTGAGGCTGGCGCGGGCCGCGTTGCTCGAACAACAACTCACGCTGCCGTTCCAGGCGCCGCGAAGCATGTTCAACGTCCGGATCGGCGGCGCCCGGCGGGTGGCCGCACAGTCGTGGTCGTTGGACCGGATCAAGTCGGTCAAGTCGGCGGCCGGGGTGACAGTCAACGACGTCGTGCTCGCCATGTGCTCCGGGGCGCTTCGTGCGTACCTCCTCGAGCAGAGCGCACTGCCGGACACCCCGCTGACCGCGATGGTCCCGGTCAATCTCCGCAAGGCCGACGACGACCGCGGCGGCAACCAGGTCGGAACGTTCCTGTGCAACCTGGCGACCGATCTCGACGACCCGGCGAGGCGGCTCGAGATAGTCAGCACCTCGATCCGCGACACCAAAGATGTGTTTCAGCAACTTCCCCCGGTTCAGCAACTGGCCCTGTCGGCGTTCAACATCGGCGGCCTGTTCTTCGGGCTGATCCCCGGCTACCTGTCGGCGGCATCACCGCCGTTCAACATCGTCATCTCCAACGTCTCGACCGGTCCCTCCGAGCCGCTCTACTGGCGTGGTGCGCGGTTGGACGGAAACTATCCGCTGTCCATCCCGCTCGACGGGCAGGCTGTCAACATCACCGTCACGAACAACGCCGACAACCTCGACTTCGGCCTCGTGGGCTGCCGCCGCAGCGTCCCGCACCTGCAGCGGCTGCTGGGCCACCTCGAGACGTCGCTGAAGGACCTCGAGCGCGCCGTCGGTGTGTGAGCGGGCGACGGCTAGGACCTGGTGGTGTAGTCAAGGCACACCGTCGTGCCATTTTGGCGGGCGGTGATGGTGCAGTGGTCGGCGAGCGCGTGCATCAGCGTGATGCCGCGGGACCGGCGCGGATCGCTGAGCCGCTGCGGCGAGGGGTGATGCCAGGACCCGCGGTCACTGACGCAGACGCTGATCGACTGCGCCGCCGGGTCGTGGCTCGCCTGCAGTTTCATGGTGCCGGCCATGGATTGCGCGCGGTAGGCGTGCTCGACGCAGTTGGCCAGCGCCTCGTTGACGCCCAGAATGATGTCGTCGCGAACCTCCGCGGGGGCCTCAGTCACGTCCTGAAGCCACCGGCGCAGGGCGCGGCGCAATTCCGCCGCCGTAACGGCGTCGGCGGCACCAGCGCAGGTCAATCGTGCGGGAGTCACGACAACGGGTGGACGAAGTGAGGTCATGCTAAGGGCATACCCAGTTGCGGGCGGGGTGTTAACCCGTTCGCCGTCTCGCTTTGGCCACGGGCGGGTGTAAATTCGGAATCGGGTTGCCGTACAACGAGATACAGAAGGATTCCATGGAATTCCGGGCATTCATCGAGCCACAGCAGGGCGCTGGTTACGCCGATCAGGTCGCCATCGCCCAAACCGCCGAACAGCTGGGATTTGCTGCGTTTTTCCGGTCCGACCACTACCTGGCGATGAGCGGCGACGGTCTGCCGGGTCCCACCGACTCGTGGGTGACCCTGGGGGCGATCGCGCGGGAGACATCGACCATTCGGCTGGGCACCCTGGTGACGTCCGCAACATTCCGCCATCCGGGTCCGTTGGCCATCGCGGTGGCGCAGGTGGACGACATGAGCGCAGGACGCGTCGAATTCGGGCTGGGCAGCGGCTGGTTCGAAAGGGAGCACCAGGCGTACGGCATCCCCTTTCCCCCGCTGCGGGAGAGGTTCGATCGGCTCAGCGAGCAGCTGGCCATCGTCACGGGGCTGTGGACGACCGAGCCGGGTGAGACGTTCGACTACGCGGGTGCGTACTACACGCTCGCCGGTTCACCGGCGCTGCCAAAACCGACGCAGCGCCCACATCCACCGATCGTCGTCGGCGGCCTCGGCGCCAAACGCACCCCGCAGCTGGCGGCGAAGTACGCGGCCGAGTTCAACGTCCCGTTCGCTCCGATTGCGTTGGCCGAGACGCAGTATCAGCGGGTGGCGGACGCGGTCGCCGCGGCCGGCCGACCGGCCGGCTCGATCGTCTACTCGAGCGCCTTCGTGCTGTGCGCCGGCCGCAACGAGCGCGAGGTGGCCCGCCGCGCCGCGGCGATCGGCCGTGACCTCGACGAGTTGCGCTCGAACAGCCCGCTCGTCGGCACACCCGCCGAGATCGTCGACAACCTGGGCGCCTGGAGACAAATCGGCGTGCAACGCGTCTACACCCAGTTGCTGGACCTGTCCGATCTGGCGCACCTGGAGTTGTTGGCGAGCACGGTTATGCCACAACTGCTTTGACGCGCGCGGGTTGCCCTGTCACGAGGATTCGGCGTCGGCGCGTTCCTCCTCGAGCCGGTCCTTGCTGCGCAGCAGCCGCAGCAGCGTCACGAACAGCAGCCCGCCGATCATGTTGCCCGCCACTGTGTACCCGAACCAGCCCAGCCAGGTGAGGTAACCGAACGGCGCTTTGCCGGTGACCAGCGCGCCGAAGATCAGCAGGGAGTCCAGGATCGAGTGGAACAACCGCAGCCCGGCGAGCAGGAATGCCCCGGCGACGGCCGCGGCGATCTTCGCGGGGACCGAGTCGGTGCCGTGCTGCATTCGGGTCATCAGGGTGATGACCATGCCGCCGAGAACGGCCAGCGCCATGCTCTGGCTCGTCAGCGGCGCGGTGGCGAAGTGGGTGCCGGATTCGATGGTCTGCGCGTGCAGCTCGGGGAAGCCGGTCATGATCAGCCACATGATCACCCAGCCGCCGACGAGGTTGGCCAACAGGGTGCCGCCCCACAGTTTGATCAGCTGGCGGAGGCTGGCGCGCTTGGCGGCCACGGTCACGACGGGGATGATGAAGCCCTCGGTGAACAGCTCGCTGCGGCCCAGCAGCAAGGCCAGGAAGCCGATCGAGAACGCCAGGCCGGCCAGCAGGGGCCGGTGGGTGGCGTCCAACACCGACAGATAGGCGAGCACCCCGAGCGCCACCTCGGTGCCGCCGAAGAAACCGGTGACCAGCACGCCGCGCCAGGTGCGGTGCAGGCGCTGGGTGCCCTCGCTCAGCATCCTGCTGAAGGCGTCCTCGAGCTCGTCCTCGATCGGACTGTCGGTTTGGCCGAGCTGGCGTTGGGTGGTGTCACTCATGGTGGATGGCCTGATACCCGTTAAGCGGCGGGCGCACCGTCCGGTGTGAGGCATCTGACACGAGCCGGCCCCGCCGTCATCTCCTCGGTCGTAGCACGGGCGTCACCAGTTCACCGGTGTCGAGGTAGCTCTCCAAGTTGCGGATCGCCAGCAGTGCCATCGCCCTGCGAGTGCGGGCGGTGGCGCTGCCGATGTGCGGAAACAGCACCACGTTGTCCAGGTCGAACAGCTCGGTCGGCACGTGGGGCTCGTCGACGAAGACGTCCAGCCCCGCCCCGGCCAGTGCGCCGCCTGCCAGCAACTCCACGAGCGCGTCCTGGTCGACGACGCTGCCCCGGGCAATGTTGACGAGGTAACCCTCGGGACCCAATGCCTCGAGGACGGGGCGGCCGACCAGGTGGCGCGTCTTGGGGTCGCCGGTGGTCGCCACGACGAGCACGTCGACCGATTCGGCCAGCTCCACCGGCGACTCGGCGTACCGGTACGGCGATCCGTCGATGCGGTGGCGGTTGTGATACGCGATGGCACAGTCGAATCCGAGCAGCCTCGTCGCGATGGCCGAACCGATGCGGCCCAGACCCAGGATCCCGACATGCAGGCCGTTGACGTCCCGGGCGTACGGGAATGGGCCGTCGCGCACCCATCTGCCCGCCCGCACGTACCGGTCAGCGGCGCCGAAACGGCGCAGGGTCATCAGGATCAGGCCCAGCGCGGTGTCGGCCACGGTGTCCGTAAGTACGTCGGGCGTGTTGCTGACGCCGATGCCGCGGCGCCGCGCCACCAGCACGTCGATCAGGTCCACCCCGGCACCATGGTTGACGATCACCTCGAGGTTGGGCAGCGCCGCGATCGTGTCGGCGTCGATGCCCGGCGGCCCCGACGTGACCACCACACGAATGTCGGCCGCATGCTCGGCCAGGAAATCGGCCCGCCCGGGGCCGTCGGGCAGCTTCGCAATGTCGTAGCGCGCGGTCAGCTCGGCTTCGAATGTCCGCTCGAAGTTGCCGACCCGCAGCGCGCTCCCGATCTTTTTTCTCGTCACCCGTCCATCATCGAGCGTCGGCGAAATATTCGGACGGCGGGCGGGCGGCACCGTCGGAAAACTTTTCGCCGCGCGGGAAGCAATTCCGCCGCGGCTTAGTTGCACCGCCAATGCGCATTGGAGTGGTGTTCCCGCAAACCGAGCTCGGCGGAGACCCCGCGGTCGTCCGCGCGTACGGCGAGGGCGTCGAAGGGCTCGGATTCGCCCACATCCTGGCCTACGACCACGTCGTAGGCGCCGACGCGAGCGTGCACGACGGCTGGGATGGCCCCTACGACATCGATTCGACGTTTCATGAGCCGTTCGTCATGTTCGGCTACCTGGCCGCGATCACCTCGCTGGAACTTGTCACCGGCGTCATCATCCTGCCGCAGCGACAGACGGCGTTGGTGGCCAAGCAGGCCGCAGAAGTCGACCTGTTGACCGGCGGGCGGTTCCGGCTCGGCGTCGGATTGGGCTGGAACGCGGTCGAATACGAGGCGCTGGGTGAGAAGTTCACCAATCGCGGCAGGCGTTCCGAGGAGCAGGTCGAGTTGTTGCGCCGGCTGTGGACCGAACGATCGGTCACCTTCGCCGGGAAGTATCGCACCGTGACGGCGGCGGGGCTGGCTCCGTTGCCCACCCAGCGCCCCATTCCCGTGTGGATCGGCGCGGCCTCCGACCGCGGGTTGGAGCGCGCGGGGCGGCTCGCGGACGGCTGGTTCCCGATGACGGCTCCCGGGCCCGGTCTGGACCAGGCGCGCGAACGGGTGCAGCGCGCGGCCGCGGCCGCCGGCCGGGACGCGGAGAGCCTCGGGATGGAGGGCCGGGCCAGCTGGACCGGCGATCCCGACAAAACCGCCGCCGACGTCGCGGCCTGGCGAGCCGCGGGCGCCACCCATGTGTCGGTCAACACGATGAACGCCGGGCTCGCGACCGTCGACGACCACCTCGCCGCGCTGGAGCGGGTCGCCGCCGACCTGAAGTAGCGGTGCCGCCGACGCTTCGTCAGCGCGGCTCGTGGGCTAGCCGGTCTCCGCTTCGACCAGGCGCAGGTGGTCTGCGTGACGGTACGACTTGTCCACGCGTTCATGAGGTTCCGTCAATCCGTCATGGACCTTGACCTCGCCGCCCGTGGCGCAATGCCGGCGCTGCCAGTCGCTGATCGCTTGGTGCGCGGCGTGATCGAGGTAATTGGCCATCAGATGGATGGTGACCGTGGTGCGCTCGGGGACGGTCGCGAGCACGCCGGTCAGCCTTGGCAGGGCCAGGAAGGTGCACGCCCCCTCGATGACCACGTGCCATTCGTCACCCACGGACTTCGCCTCCACCCTGGCCCGAACCACCCGCCACCCGGTCACGACGACCGCCACGGCGAGTCCGATCATCACGCCGTGCAGCAGATTGAGGAAGACAACGCCGACAATGGCCACCAGATAGACGGCGAGATCGCCGTTGCGCAGCGCGGTCTCGATGTGCGCGGGCTTCAGCAACTCGATTCCGATGACGATCAGCAAGCCGGCGAGCGCCGCGGTGGGGATCTGTTCCACCAAGCCGGCGAAGGGTACGGCGAACAACAGGATCCAGACCCCGTGCATGATCGTCGAGGCGCGGGTCTTGGCCCCCGCGTTGACATTGGCCGCGCTGCGCACGATTACGCCGGCGATGGGAAGGCCGCCGATCGCGCCCGACGCCATGTTCGCCGCGCCCTGTCCGATCAACTCGCGGTTGAAGTCGGTGCGCGCCCCGGTGTGCATTCGGTCGATCGATACCGCCGTCAGCAGGCTTTGCACACTGGTGATCAAGGTGACGGTGATCACCGCGATCACGACCGCACCCCAATTCCCATCCGGCGGCTGCGGCAGCTGCAGCGCCTGAAGCACCGAGCCCTCCAACCTGATGCGGGAAACGTTGAAGGGCAACACGATCGAGATGGCCGTCACGACGACGATGGCCACCAGCGGGCCAGGGACCTTGGCGACCCGGGCCGGCGCCCAGCGCCACGCAACCAGAATGGCGATGACCAGCAGGCCCAGCAGGAGCCCCGGCCGGTGCGCGCCGACAATTTGCGCGGGCAGGCCGACGACGTTGGTCCAGGCCGAGCTCTGCGATTCACCACCGAGCAGTACGTGCGCCTGCTGCAGGGCGATGGTGATCCCGATGCCGGCCAGCATGGCGTGCACGACGACCGGTGAGATCGCCAGGGCGGCCCGCGCAATTCGGCTGATTCCCAACATCACTTGCAGGGCTCCGGCGATGACGGTGATCAAACACGTTACCGCCCAACCAAACTGGGACACCAGGTCGGCGACGACGACCGTGAGCCCGGCCGCCGGACCACTCACCTGCAACGGCGACCCACCGATACAGCCGGCGACGATCCCCCCGACGATCGCCGCGATCAACCCGGACAGCACCGGAGCGTCCGAGGCGATCGCGATCCCCAGCGACAACGGAAGCGCCACCAGAAAGACCACCAACGACGCCGGCAAGTCGTGCTGGACGGCCGCGCGAAGCCGGTCGGCTCGCATCGGTTTGCCCCTTTCGGTGCCTCCTTCACCTGATCGCTCGACGTGCTGCATCGGCCCCTCCCCGGGATATGCACAAACGCCGCGTTCGGACATCCGTCGCATAACGCGCAGAGTAGTGCGGTGTAAAAGTCCTACGGCACAAGCGAATACAGTCGTCACAAACGTCGTCGTTTGCTGGGGCGTGCCTGCCCCTATGCGTACCGAAGGTATGGGGCAACCAATCCAGCCGCAACCCGGCGGGCCGGGCCCATATCGAATGCAAATCTTTTGGCGCGGATGGCTGTCGAAATAGATTGCAGCGCAGCTGCATTTACTCCAGCACGAAGACCGGTATCTGCCGCGTTGTCTTGGTCTGGTATCCGGCATAGGGAGGATAGGCTTCGACCGCCCGCTGCCACCACTGCTCGCGCTCGGACCCCTCGAGTTCGCGCGCCCTCAGTGTGACGACCTTATCGCCATCTTGCAGCGCCACCTCGGGATTGGTCTTCAGGTTGAAGTACCACAAGGGATGCGCGGGGGCACCGCCCTTCGACGCGACCATCGCGTAACGGCCGTCCTTTTCGACGCGCATCATCGGGACGTACCGCTTCTTGCCGGACTTTGCTCCGGTCACGGTCACCAGAACGACGGGCCGATCAAGGATCTCGACCCCGTCGGTCGTGCCTTGCTTCAGGATCTGCTCGGTCTGCTCGCGCACCCAGCCCCTCCGGGCTCAGTTCGATGTCGTCAGCCATACCCGATCTCAACACGTCCTCTCGCGTTAGTCATCCCCGCGCGCACCGTCGGACGGCCAGTTCGCCTCAGGGGCGGGTACAGTGGCGTTATCGCTTAAATGAGCTAACTAATGACGGAGAGGAGTCGGGTAGTGGCCCGGACCGAGAACGACACATGGGATTTGGCCTCCAGCGTCGGGGCGACCGCGACGGCTGTCGCCGCGCAGCGGGCGATCGCCTCGAAGGGGCCCGAGCCCCTGCTGAACGACCCCTTTGCCGATCCGCTCGTTCGCGCGGTGGGCAGCGACGTCTTCGTCAAGCTTCTCGACAACGAGATCGACCGGTCCGACGATCCCCTGCTGAATCGCCAGGCCGTGAATGAGCAGATCACGGTCCGCACCCGCTACTTCGACGACTTCTTCATGCAAGCAACCGAATCCGGTGTTCGCCAGGCGGTGATCCTGGCATCCGGCCTGGACACCAGGGCCTACCGGCTGGCCTGGCCGGCCGGCACGGTGGTCTACGAGATCGATCAACCCGAGGTCATCGAGTTCAAGACGCGGGTACTGGCCGACCTGGGCGCCGCTCCGGCCGCAGAGCGCCGCACGGTGGCGATCGACCTGCGCGACGACTGGCCGGCCGCCCTGGTCAAGGCGGGATTCGACGCAAACGCGCCGACCGCCTGGAGCGCCGAAGGCTTGCTCGTTTACCTGCCGGCTGAGGCACAGGACCGATTGTTCGACAACATCGTCGCGTTGTCTGCACCGGGCAGCCGGATCGCGACCGAGCACATGGATCTGCGCAACATCCCGTCGGACTGGGCGCAGAAGCTGACCCAGCGGTCGCAACGCCTGGGCTCCAAGATCAATCTGGCCGAACTGTTCTACACCGGAGACCGCAACACCGCCGCCGAATACCTGGCCGCGCACGGCTGGCAGGTCGACATCCGAACAACCGAGCAGGCCTTTGCCGCCCACGGGTTCGAAGTGCCCGATGATGAGCTGGCTTCGTTCGGCGAAGACTCCGGTTATTTGACGGCCACCCTGAAGTAGTCGGGCCGCCGATTGTATCAACCGCGTTGACACATATCAGGGTGGTTGATATAAAAGATGGCATGACTCAGCCGACTCACGAGATGTTCGAAGCCGCCTACCGGGGCGAAGCGCCCGAGATGGGCGAGGGCAACCGGCCGCCGTGGAGCATCGGCGAGCCGCAACCGGAGATCGCGGCCCTGATCGAGGCCGGGAAGTTTCACGGTGATGTGCTCGATGCCGGTTGCGGGGAGGCGGCGGTGTCGTTGTTCCTCGCCGAGCGCGGCTTCACCACGGTGGGCTTGGACCAGTCGCCCACCGCCATCGATTTGGCGCGCGAGAAGGCGGCCAGGCGAGGCCTTGCCAGTGCCACATTCGACGTCGCCGACATCAGCGCCTTCGCCGGCTACGACGGCCGCTTCGGCACGATCGTCGACAGCACCCTTTTCCACTCGATGCCGGTCGAGTTGCGCGACGGCTATCAGCAGTCCATCGTCCGGGCCGCCGCGCCGGGCGCCTCCTACTTCGTGCTGGTCTTCGACCGTGCGGGCATGGCGGCCGACGGCCCGGTCAACGCCGTCACCGAGGACGAACTGCGCGACGTGGTCTCCAAGCACTGGGTGATTGACGAGATCCGGCCGGCAAGGATCCACGCCAACGTGCCCGACAGCTTCCTGGACGGCTTCCAGGCCTTCGCCGGCGCCGACATCCGCGATGAGGGCAACGGCCGCAAGTCGATGGGGGCCTGGCTGCTGTCCGCGCATCTCGGCTAGCGCGCCTCGACTCGAGGGGCTCAATGCGCTGATGTGCTGTCCGGACCTATGCAGGTTTCGGAGCGTGGCATTTGGGAGATCCTGACTGGAGCGACACCGACGGTCAGAGGAGATCTCACGTGGACTCGCAAGTCAATCTCGACCCGCCATCCGCCCCCGAGGACGCCAGGCAGGCGACCGAGGACCAGCGCAGGTTGCAGGAACAGCTGGAGCACCAGGGCGACGACCCCGACGCGCCGGGCCTGCAGCAGTCTCGGCACGACACCGCCGACGAGAGCACGCGTTAGGTTGCAACGTGCCGCTTCCGTCGGCGAAAAGACTTGGCGTGCAGGCTATCTTCCCGCGCCGCCCGCGCACGACGCCTCTAACGGCGGAATGTGCTTCGCGCTCTCCCCTGCCACACGGCGCGGGCCGGACGCCCTGCTGCTGAGCCAGCAGGCGAAGCCGCCGACGACGAGGCCGACCGCGACACCGGTGTCGGGGCGCTGCCCCAGCATGAGCCACGCCGGCACCGCGGCGACCGCGGGAATCACGGCGAACAGCATCACCACCGCCGCCGCGCCGTGGTTGTTGATGGCACGGACGTAGAGGCTCACCGCGGCCGCGCCGGCATAGACGCTGACTTGCTGGTCACGGTCGACGACGCGGTGCGCGACGTACTGGCCGCCGCGGGCTAAGGGCTGCTGTCGCATAGCACCCCCAGTTCGACCCGGTTGCGTAGCCGGATGCGTGGCGTTAGACCGAATTTCGCGGCATAGCGATGCAGGTAGTCGAGAATGTCGCGGTTCGGTTGGTAGACAAGGTCACTGTCGTGCTCGAGGTCGCTGAAGGCTGTCATCGGCTGCTGTTGGTGTACATGCCCGGCCATCCGTCGCTACGTTCCTCCGACGCCGCCCACTGCCGGCCCAGCGTCGGACCCCGCTCGAAGAGCGTGGGCTCGAATCCTTGCGACAACAGCCAGCGCCGCCACCAACCCGCCTGGTCCGGCGCCGATCATGGCGACGCTTGTCATTCGGTAACTGTCGCACCGCGCTGGTCCGGACACGGTTGATCTCTCCGACATGCAATCTCGATTTTCTACCATTTGGTTAACTCCCGGAACGACGATGTCTATCATCGGCGGCAAAGCACGCCGAGCCAGCGCAGCAAGCAGAGGAGTTATCGGCATGACCGATCCCGTCGCCCCGCTCGCCGGCAGAGTCGCCTACGTGACGGGGGCTGCCCGCGGTCAAGGCCGCTCTCACTGTGTCCGGCTGGCCCGTGCTGGGGCCGACATCGTCGCGATCGACGCCTGCGCGCCGGTCGCCGAACACAACGGCTATCCCCCCGCACTCCCCGAAGACTTGGCCGAGACCGTCAGCCTGGTCGAGGGCGAGGGCCGCAAGATCCTCGCCGACGAGGTCGACGTCCGCGACTTGGCCGCCCAGCAGCGGGTGGTGGCGAACGCGATCGAGCAGTTCGGCCGGCTCGACATCGTCGTGGCCAACGCCGGAGTGCTGAATTGGGGCCGGCTATGGGAGATTTCGGCCCAGCAGTGGCAGGAGACCATCGACACAAATTTGACGGGGCTGTGGAACACCCTGAAATCAGTGGTGCCCCCGATGATCGCGGCCGGCAACGGCGGATCGATAATCAACATCAGCTCCGCGGCCGGAATCAAAGCCGTCCCGGGCTGCGGCCATTACTGCGCAAGCAAATTCGGGGTCGTCGGGCTCACCAACTCGCTGGCGGTCGAGCTCGGCGAATTCGGCATCCGCGTCAACTCGGTGCACCCATACGGCACCGACACCCCGATGGGCAACGACCTGTCGATGTACCAAACTTTTCAGGACCATCCGCACTACATCCACAGCTTCTCGCCGGGCGCGCTGCCGACTGAGTCGCTGGCGGCACCCGACCTGGTCTCCGACATCGTGGTCTGGCTTGCCAGCGATGCGTCGTCGTTGGTCACCGCCGCCCAAATCCCCGCCGACAAAGGCTATTTGAAGATCTGACGGCCCGGCAGGCGGCGGATCACGGCGGTGGCGGCGGTGGCGCTGGTGACGGCGCCGGCGGATTGTCCCAACTCCCGGGCGTGCCTGCGGGCACTTGCACCCCGAGCCAGTTGCACGGCATCATCGATCGCCAAGCGATGAAGGCGCACTGCTGCTCTGGCGTCAACGGACTAGGACCTGCGCACGGCGGCGTTCCCGGCGCACCGCAGATCGGATCAGCGGACGCAGCCGGTAAGCCGGCGAAGCTGCTGGCGGCGATCATGAACGCGGCGGCCGCAACGAGCCCACCGATGAGGCGCTCAAGATGGCTCATGCCCTAACTCGAATCTCTTGGCCGATTCACAGAGCGTAACGCCGGCAATTGACGCCCGGTGGCAGTTTGAACCCGTCACCGGAAATCTTCACCGGCCCTGTCGCGGGGGTGAAGACCTCACGTTGCGAGGCGATTGCATTGGGCGTGACTGCGCGGTGACGCCAAGCGCGCAACTGATGCCGCCCGGGCCGCGGGCCAGCGTGCGACCCCCGCTACTGGCCCGCCTTGCGGGCCAGGTCGATGGCGTACTGACTGACGAAGGTGCCCGCCGCTGGGTCGCCCTTGCCGCATGTCCCGTCGGATTCACCGGGACGTTTGATCCACAAGTAGGCGTCGGCGTGCGCGCCCGCGGTCGCCGCGGTGGGCGGAGTGCCCAGTGCGCGGCCGCTGGGGTTGCACCAGTTGAGCTCGGAGTCGGGCGCCGGTCCGGCACCATTGCGCGACGTGTCGATCACGTAGTGCGATCCATTCGTGAGCCCCGAAATCGCTTCGCCATAGCCGATTTCGTCCTCGGTGGTGAAGAAATTCGCGGTGTTGACGCTGAAACCACGCGCATGGTCCACGCCGGCTTGCTTGAGCCGCGCGGCCATGTCCTCGGGGCTGTGCCAGCGCAGGTGCCCCGCATCGACGTATACGGCCGCGTTCGGATCCCGGGTCAGCGTGTCGACGGCGTAGCGAACCAAGTCGTAGCGTTCTTGACGCTGATCACCCGAGAGGCAGTCGGCCATCGCGAGCGCATCGGGTTCGACGACGATCGCCACCCGCGAGGCGCCCACGTCGGATGCGATGCCGTCGATCCAGCCTCGGTAGTCGGCACCCGACCCGAAGCCACCCGCAGCGAAGCTGCCGCAATCGCGGTGCGGGATTCCATAGAGCGCCAGCACCGGGATGGCGCCGGCAGCATTCGCATCGCCAATGTACTTTCCGACCGTGGCTGCCGAAGAACCCGGAACGATCCAGTACGCCTGCGGCGTGTTAGCGATGGCGGTCAACTCGGCACTCGGCGGGTCGGCGCTCTGCGCGGCGCGCATGGCCGCCGAATTCGGATTGACGTAGAACGGCGCTCCGGCCAACGGGTTGCCGCTATCGACCAAGCGCACCGCCGGGGCGGGACCGACCTGCGACGGGTCGGCAGACAGACCCAGCCAGGCAACGGCCGCAACAGCCAGGAAGGGAGCAACACACCGCGCGAAGGCACTCGCAGCTGACGAAACCACGATAGGGAAACTAGTGCTTCGAGGCATTGAGCGCGAATCCGTGTCCGCAGAGCGGCGTTGTCGACGTGCGGTGAAGAATGGCTGACCCGCGCGGCCGCCAACCGTACCGCAGCCGCCATATGGCGCACCACCCCATCTGTGCCGCCGCATCGCCGCAAACAACCGACGTTCGCGGTACGTGCCGGCAAGTAGCGACCCGCGTTTCACCAGCTTGACAGGGAGTGCTCATACCGGTAGGCAATCCTCTGCTGCTGTCGATGTCATCGGGGTACGCGGCAGCGCGCGAGCTCAGGCTTGGTGTTCGGCTTTGATGAATTGTGCGGCACGTTCGCCGATGACGACACAGGGTGCCATGGTGTTGGCGGTGCTGATACGGGGCATGACCGAGGCGTCGGCGACGCGGAGGTTCTCGACTCCGTAGACCTTGAGCTGTCCGTCGACGACCGACATGGTGTCGCGGCCCATCTTTGCCGTTCCTGATTCGTGCCAGTAGGTGGTGACCGCGTTGCGCAGATAGGTGTCCAGTTCAGCACCCGACAAGTTGCCCGGCATGACCTCCCGCGCGACGAACGGTCGAAGCTCTGGGGAGTTGCCGATCTCGCGCAGCGTTTCGATGCAGGCGATCGCGGTCTTGAGGTCGTCGGGGTGCGATAGCGCGTTGGCTTCGATCCGAAGGGGGTCGGTCGGGTCGTTGCCGGACAACCGTATCCGACCCCGGCTGTGGGGGTGCGTGGGTGAGCCGAACAGGATCCAGCTGTTTTGCGGCAGGCCGTATTTCGCGGCGTTTTCTGCGGTGGCTTTGGGGAACGGCCCCACACATGCGAATAAATCTGGTTGCTGGATGTCAGCGCCACCGGAGTCCCAGAACATCGCCGCCCCAACCTGAGCGCTGCCCCGCACGTCCTCCGGAAACTCCCACACGCAGTCGAACCCGAAGTGGTCCTGAAGGTTGCGTCCGACCCCGGGCAGGTGCTGGCGGACGGTGACGCCGACTCGATTCAATTCGTCTTGGTCGCCGATGCCGGATTGCATCAGCACCTTGGGTGTGTGAATGGCGCCAAGCGACAGCACGACCTCGGTGTCGGCGGCCACGCGATGCACCGCGCCGCCATGGACAACCTCGACACCGGCCGCCCGGTTGCCTTCGAAGATCACCCGGGTGAGCAGCGCGTGCGGCACCACGGCCAGGTTCGGCTTGTCCAGGTACGGGGCCGCGTAGGTGCGAAACACCGACAGCCGTTTCCCGTGGCGCCAGCGCAGATCCGTGATGGCGGCACCGCGGCTCTCCTCCATCAGACGGCCGTTGGGGCTCTGGTGAGTGGGAATCCCCACTGCCCTGGCCGCCTCCAACGTCGCCGCGGCCAGCGGATGCGCGTCGGGCGCCGGTTGCACGAAGACCGGGCCGCCCCTGCCCCGATGATGTGGCTCGCCGATACCGTGCCAATCCTCGATCTGGCGGTACAGATCCAGGACGGACTCGTATGCCCAGGCCGGCTCGCCGGATTCGGAAGCGTAGTGGTCCCAGTCGCTACGGTGTCCCCGCGCCCAGATCATCAGGTTGATGCTGGACCCGCCGCCGAGGACTTTGCCCATGGAAAACGGAATCGCGCGCCCACAAAGCCGCGGGTCCGGCTCGGACACGAAGCCCCAATCGCGTTCGCTACCAAGGTTGGCCGGCCATTGGCTTGCGTCGGTCACACTGGGGACCTCGTCGTCGCCACCGGCCTCCAAAAGTAAGACCTTGATGTCGGGATTTTCGGCCAGCCGGGCGGCGATCACCGATCCCGATGACCCGGCCCCGCACACGATGACGTCGTAACGCCGCTCCAACACAGTATCCACAACGGGCTCCTGACTGATTGGCTGGGTATATCGGCAGATACCTAGAATCACGCGCGGAATGGGTCAGCGGTTCAATCACATTCGAAGAAGAGAGCGTGCACGTCCTTCGGCGTGCGCGTCCGGAGCTCAGCTGCGCGCCGACCGCCAATAGCCCCACCGCTGCTTGTCGACGAGGTACGCCTTGTTACGCAAGGCGAATTCGCTGACGCTGGCAGATGTTTTGTTGCCGATCGTCTCCACCACGTCGTTGGTGCCGGCGAAGATGCCGTTGCGGTAGTCCTCGGCGACGTTCTTGAGGTGCTGGATGGTGTGCTCGGCGAAGCCCTGGCGCCTTATGGTGTCGGCGAAGGCATCGATGCTGACCGGCTCGTAGGTGAACTGCACACCGAGTGTGTTACTGAGTTCCTCGGCGATCTCGTAGTGGTTCATCTCCACCGGCCCATACAGCGGGTATTCCTTGCCGTCGTGGCCCTGCGGGTGTTCCAAGATTCCGGCCACGACGTAGGCCTGGTCCTCCCCGGCGATGGGGGCATGGCGGCCGTCGGCAAACGGCAACCGCAGCGTGTTGTCGGCGTCGAGGAACTGGATGAGCCACTCGGCGAAGTAGGTGGGCTTGATGTGGGCCGCGGGCACCGCAAAGTTGTTGAAAATCCTTTCGGAAAGCCAATGTTGGCGCGAGGCGTTGCTGCCCGCGTCGGGTCGAGCCGGTTTTTGGCTCATATTGACGATGATGGGGACGCCGGATTCGGTGGCGGCCTGGGCGAAGATGGTGGTGGCCTCCAACAGTCCCGGCATGATCGGGTAGCTGAAGTAGGCGCCAGCGACGCCGTCGGTCGCGGCGCGCACGGCTGCCAGGTCCAGCAGGTCGCCGACGACGATCTGAGCGCCGGCCTCCTCGAGTCGCTCGGAGCGTTGATCAGCCCGATGCGCCAGGGCGCGCACCTGATGGCCGCGCTCTAACAGCAGGTGGGTGAGGTAGTCGCCGACAACTCCTGTCGGCCCGGTCACCAGAAATGTACTCATGAATGTTGTTCTCCTCGTTGTGTTGATCTCTTGGCGATTGGCTGCCCCGCGGGTCGAACCGCGAAGGCCAAGATGGCGAATCGACCGCCGATTGGTAGGCATGGCCGACGCGCAGGACGGTGGCCTCGTCGAAGGCCCGGCCCATCACCTGTAGACCGATCGGCAGCCCGGCTCGGGTGAACCCGCATGGCACCGACAATGCGGGCAGGCCGGTGAGGTTCGCGGGGGCGCAGAACCGGATATACGCCTCCACCGGCCCCTCGGTGACCCCGTCGGGCCACGTCACCTCCGGCTTGCGGGCGTCCATCGCCGCGACCGGCACCGTCGGGGCGATCAGGACATCGATGTCGTCAAAGAGCGCCTGCCACTGGCGGCGGATGAGGCCCCGCGTGCGCTGGGCCCCAAGGTAATCCGTCGCCAGGACCGACGCGCCGGCCTCCAATGCCCGGCGTACGTCGTCGGTGTAGAGATCGCCGTGTTCGCGCAGCATCTGCTGGTGATAGCTGGCGGCCTCGGGCTGCATGATCCCCAACTCGGCGGCCATCATCTCATCGGTCATGGGCAGCCGGACTTCGCGCAGCCGCACACCCAGATCCGCGAGCCGGCCGCACGCCGCTTCGACCGCAGCCCTGACTTCCGGGTCAACGCGCTCGGTGAAGAAGTCCACCGGGACCCCCATCGTCATCCCGGCGACATCGCGCCCCAATTCGGCCGAAAAGTCCGGCACGGGTACGTTCACCGAACCCGGGTCGCGCGGGTCGTATCCGGCCATCACGTTCATCGCCAGGGCGGCGTCCTCGACCGTGCGCGTCAGCGGGCCGGCGTGATCCAGTGACCACGCCAACGGTGTTACGCCCGTGCGGGATACGCGACCGTATGTCGGTTTGAGCCCGACGGTGCCGCACAGCGCCGCGGGAATTCGGATCGAGCCGGCGGTGTCGCTGCCCAACCCGAGGAAGCCCGCCCCGACGGCGACGGCCGCCGCTGACCCGCCGCTGGACCCTCCCGCGATGCGGTCCGGACGCCACGGGTTGCGCGTCTGGGGAGTGACTACGCCGTACGCGAACTCGTGAGAGTGGGTGCGGCCCACCACCACCGCACCGGCCTCGCGCAGCCTCGCGACGATGGTGCTGTCCTCGTCGGGGATGCGGCCCGCCCGGAGGCGCGAGCTGGAGGTGCTCGCCACGCCGGCCATGTCGTAGATCTCCTTGACCCCGAACGGGATTCCGTGCAGGGGCCCGCGATAGCGGTCGGCGGCGATCTCGCGTTCCGCCCGCGCCGCCGCCCGGGTGGCCAGCTCGGCGGTGACGTTGCTGAACGCGTTGATGTGCGGGTTGACCGCCGCGACGCGGGCCAGCACGGACTCGGTCAGCTCGACCGGTGACAGCGCTTTGGCCCCGATCTGCTGTGCGGCCGCGGCCAAGGTCAGCTCGAACGGCTGCACGGTGTCAGGCCACCGCCGCTTGGAGTCCCAGCGTGGAACGCAGCCAGCGACCCATTTCGGCAATCGCGCGGTCGACCTCCTGGACGCGGCCCGCCCCCATGATGAAGGAGTGCTGCCCCTCGTCGACCCGCCGGACGACGACGTCGTTGCCCGCCTCTTGTGCCTTTCGCGAGAAGGCGACGGCGTCCGAGGCCAGCAGTTCGTACTCGCCGTAATACACCGCGAGAGGGGGCAGCCCGGACAGGTCGGCCCCGAGCAGATGCACCCGCGGGTCGGTGAATTCCACGCCGGTTCCCTCGAGCCAGCACGACCGGAACAGCTCGAGCAACCCCCGCGTGAGCAGCTTGTCCCGCCCGGCGTTGGCTTCGATGGATTCCCCCGACAGCGTGACGTCGGTCCACGGCGAAATGGACAGCACGGCCCCGGGCAGCGCCTCGCCCCGATCACGCAGCCGCAGCGCCAGTTCGACCGCGAGATAGCCGCCGATCGAATGCCCGACACTGGCAATCTTGTCGGGCCGGTAACCCTGAGCAAGCAACCAGCGGTAGGCGCTGTCCACGTCTTCGACCTGCGCCGGATACTTGTGCTCCGGGGAACGCCGGAAGTTCAGTACCAGCGACCGGGACCCGGCCGCCTTCGCGAGGTGTCCGGCAGCCTTCCGGTCGGAATGCATCGACATCAGCACGCTTCCACCCATATGGGTGTGCAGCAGGACGGATTCCGGGTCGCTGTCGACGGGGACGCACCACAAGGCCTCGACCCCGCCGGCGTCCACCTCGGCGTAGGTGACCCCCTCGGGTTCCTTCGTCGCCAGATGAATGTTCTCGGTGACGTCACGAATCGTCTCCAGCTCGAAGTTGGGATTCGAGGATCGCCTGCCGATCTCCGCCAAGAACTCGGCGAACTCGACCGCCTGCCTGCTTGCCATCCGATTTCCTTCCGTCGAGAACCATAGAATAACGACCACTATATAACGATCGCTATCCCATGGCTAGCCCCGAATCGCTGGTGGCTGTGCGCGGTGCCGAATCGGGGGCGCGGCCGTACCCTCCGGGGCAGCTCATGACGGCGGAGATCTTGTCGTCACGGATGGTGAGGACGTCCATCGCGCCCGGATCGAGCCGCCTGCCATTGCGCTCACCGGTGTCGTGCAACGTGACCGCGACGGCGCCACGGTCGAGAGCGGATCCCTGCGGCGGGAGGTGCTCCGTACTAGGCGGAGGTGTCAGTAGGCCTGGTGATGTCGCCATCCCGGTCGTCCGGCCGGGCACCACACTGGAGCCTAGAGTGGTCCAGACGACGTCGGGGGTGGCGTGTTCGGCGATGCCCGCTGGTCGTCGTGCACGACGGCGGCCGAACTATCGTTGAGCCGACGCAAACGGTTGCCGTAGCGATACGCGCGCGCCGGGGCGGCTCTGCAGGCGGTCCAAGCCCACATGCCGCCTCCGGTCATTTGCGTTGCTTCCCGGGTGAAATGAGCCTGTCCGCGGTCTCCCGCGCGGCGTCGAGCACCTTCGCCTGCATGGCGGCGCCGGGCATGGCGCGCGAGATCGAAACCGCCCCCACCATCAGCGCGACGATGCTCCACGCCCGGCCGTCACGATCGCCGCCGTCGAGCACCTCCGCCACCCGCCCCGCCAGCGCGGCGATTTTGTGTTGGTACGCTTCCCGCGTGTGCGCTCCCGCGCGCGCCACGTCGGCGCTGAGAGTAGGCATCACGCAACCGTCGCCTGGGTTCTCGACGTGGTAGGCGCTGAGATATTCCGCCACAAAGCTTTCCAGCTTCGCGCGACGGTCGGCCTTGCTGCCGGACTCGGTATCGGAAAGGAATGGCTCACCGAGTGCGGCTTCGATGATCGCCTCGAGCATCGCTTCCTTGTTGGCGAAGTTCGAGTAGAACGCTCCCGAGGTGACGTCCGCCTCGGCGGCCAGCCCGTCCACCCCGATCCCGTTGAAGCCGGCGACCTTCATCGAACGCGTGCCGGCACGCAGCAGCGCGGCGCGCGCCTTGGCCTTCTGGTCTGCCGGATATCTCATGACAAGGACCTTTATAGCATAACTACCGATATCTTATGCTCGTGGAACCTGGTCGGTTGTCAGACTCAACCCCGTAAACACACCTGCTCAGTTTTCGACCGGACGTCAGCCAGCCATTGATGATGTTCGTGGTCCATCAATCGAGCGCATCGACGCGGACTGACGAAGATGGTCAAGACGCCGCGTAGATCCAGCGAAGTGCCAGTACGAATCCGATGACTACGAGCGCAGCGACACAGCACCAGGACTCATCAGAAGGCATGACGAGCTTCGTCCAGAGCATCGCCGCCGCCGTTAGCCGCCGGCCGACATGATTGACGGGCTTCACCACGCCCGTCTGGTCGTAGACGTACAAGCCGACGCTGCCCGAAACGGGCAGAATCGCGTGCCTCTCGACCGCGCGGGTAGCGACATCAGAATTGGGATCTACACCAGCACGCGGTTCTCACTTTCGTGTCATCGATGACACGACGATGACATCGAAGCTGAGAAGATGGCGTCAGGTTTGAGGACCGACAGAAGAACCTTTTGTCGATCAGCGCGCCATGTTGGCAAACCGCGACAGGTGCAGCTGGTGAGCGACGGTGACGGTCTTGGTCGGGCCGTTACGGTGTTTGGCGAGAATGAAATCCGCCTCTCCCCCGCGCGGGTCGTCTCGATCGAACGCGTCGGGCCGGTTCAACAGAATGACCATGTCCGCATCCTGCTCCAGCGATCCGGACTCGCGGAGGTCGGACAACATCGGCTTCTTGTCGGTGCGTTGCTCGGGACCGCGGTTCAGCTGAGCGATCGCCACCACCGGCACCTCGAGCTCTTTGGCCAACAACTTGAGTTGACGCGAGAATTCCGAGACTTCGACCTGGCGTGACTCGTGCTTCTTGCCCGACGTCATCAACTGCAGGTAGTCGACCACGACCAGCTTCAGGTCGGCCTTCTGCTTGAGCCGGCGCGCCTTGGCGCGAATCTCCATCATCGTCAGGTTGGGCGAGTCGTCGATATACAGTGGCGCCTCGCTGATTTCGCTCATCCGCCGCGCCAGCCGGGTCCAGTCATCGTCGCTCATTCGGCCCGACCGCATGTCGGACAGTTTGATCTTCGCCTCCGCCGAGAGCAACCGCATCACGATCTCGGATTTGCTCATCTCCAACGAGAAGATGACGCTGGCCATCCGGTGCTTGATCGAGCAGGACCGCATAAAATCCAGTCCCAGGGTGGAGTTATGAGTGGGGATCATTGCCTTGCTCGCCAGATACATGTGGCTGTCGTTGTCCACTTCGACGCAACGCACGGCAACAGTCTCGATCGGCCGGACGTCCACAATGAAGCGCGATCCAGAGCGCTTGGTGCCGGCTATGGCCCGGCGCTCCTTGTGCGCTATGGCCTTTCGATGCAATGCGAACACCACGTCCTCCGTGGAGAAGGTCAGGGTGTAAGCGATGCTGGACGAATCGTGACGGCCCCGGACTCGCTTGGTCGAGGTTTGGCAGCGGTAGCCAAGGCTGACGATCAGCTCGGCGACGTCGCACGCCAGCCGATGGTTAGTGACCGAAAATTGGACGGCGCCGCCCGCCGTCACGGTCC
Source organism: uncultured Actinomycetota bacterium (assembly GCA_963732835.1). Taxonomy (GTDB): domain Bacteria; phylum Actinomycetota; class Actinomycetes; order Mycobacteriales; family Mycobacteriaceae; genus Mycobacterium. The sequence goes on along the minus strand of CAVTBA010000012.1, from coordinate 122,653 downwards.
CGTCGGTGTCGAGCAAGCCGGCGAGCAGGGCGCGCCGTTGTGTCTCGGAGCCCCGCAGATATTCGGTCGGAATGTGCTTGTTGCCGAGCACACCGAGTGTTCGCAGTTGCGCCTGCAATGTCCCCACAGAGGAATGGCAGTTCTGGCACAACCGCAGCCCCGACGATGGTCGCGCGCAGCGAACGCAGGTTGGACCCGGCACCGGAGCGGAGTCAAACCGTGCCCGGCCACCGCATGAGCGTCCGCAGGTCCGCACCTGACTGGTTTGGGGAACGAACGACTTGCCACATACCACGCACTCGCGAGGAGCCGGCTCAGCGTCAATCGGTAGGCGTAGCTGATACCGGTACCGAGCGGTTTGCGATGGAATTGCCACCAAACCGTCCGCTTCGATCCGCATGACGATTTCCGGATCGGCCGTCGTGATCTGGGCTGCGGCAGTGGTGCCATCCCCCAGCCAGGCGCCGAGAGTGTATGCGGCGACTAACAATTCGCGATCCGGTAGGTCAAGCGCAAACGCATTGACCACGCTGTGATTCAGCCGCCGGTCCAGGGTGTCGCAGCGCAGGCTCCCGGCGATCTCGGCCGTCGTTCGCACCGCCGCAAAGGTGCGCTGGTTTTTGGACGGGTTGTAGCCCACCTCTGCGGCTTGCGCTGATTTCCGGGATGCGCGTGTTTCGGTCAGCCACTGATGCTCTGCGTCGGCGACGATCACTGTCCCGTCAGAGAACTCCACCTCGTAGCACGGCCGCCCCAGCATCACGTCGGTGGCGGCCACGACCCGCGTCGGCCGCCCGTCTGCGCCAAGCAACTCGTCACCGACCGCGACATCACCCATGGTCGTCCAGCCGGTCGGGGTGGGCAGGAGCGTGTCCAGCGCGAGCGCCTTGCCGACTCCAGGCCTGGCCGCGACGATGATCATCTGCCCGGGGTGCAGACCGTTGGTCACCTCGTCGAGTTCGGTGAAGCCAGTCGGCACACCGCGCGACATGCCGCCGCTGGAGGCGATGGCGTCGATTTCGTCCATCGTCGGCTGCAGCAGGTCCTCCAGCGGAACGAAGTCCTCCGATGTCCGCCGGTCCGCGACGTCGTAGATCTCGGCCTGCGCGCGGTCGACGATCTCGGCCACGTCGGCACCCTCGGCGCCGGCGTAGCCGTACTGCACGACCCGCGTCCCGGCCTCCACGAGGCGGCGCAGCAGCGCCTTCTCGGCGACGATGCCGGCGTAGTAGCCCGCGTTGGCGGCGGTGGGCACCGTCGAGATCAGGGTGTGCAGATAGGGCGCCCCGCCGATCCGGCGCAACATCCCGCGGCGGTCCAGTTCCGCGGCCACCGTCACCGCGTCGGCCGGCTCCCCGCGGCCGTAGAGGTCCAGGATCGCGTCGTAGACGTTTTGATGCGCGGGGCGGTAGAAGTCACCGGGCCGCAGCCGTTCCAGCACATCGGCGATGGCGTCCTTGCTCAGCAGCATGCCGCCCAGCACCGCCTGCTCGGCCGCCAAATCCTGGGGCGGCTGACGGCCGAAGTCCTCACTGGGCGCCGAAGAATCCATGCCCGACGTCAGGTCATCGACGACAGCCACACATTCCTCCTCCCCTTCCACGCACCCGAACGTACATTCGAAATCCGGTCTCGTCAGCGTAAGTCAAGGAGCCGACACTTTCGCCGCACAACACTCGCACGCCTCGCGCCGGGACGACGTTAGACGTTGCTGGCTAGTAGGTGAAAGGGGCGCTGTTCATGAACCTGTGCATCGTGTGTGCATATCCGTCGACACCTGTGTTGAGTGGGGTGTGGAGAACCTGTGTATGAATTCAAGGGGCTCTGACATCGCTGCTGTTAAGCGCCATGTAACGCGACGAAATCCGTGTGGACAAGAATCTCTACGGCGTGTCGTCGCAGGTTACTGCGCCGGGCGTGTTGGCTTTCGGCCATATTTTCGCAGCGTTACGGCAGGGTAAATGGGGTCTCTGGAATGCACCGCAGTAGTAGTTCGCTAGGGTGCGCGTCCGCGACCACCCGACACGACACGCGCAAGCGTGCCCGCAGCGCAACTGAACCCGGCGGCGGCCGAAGATGGCCGCCGCCGGGGGAAGAGCAAACGTTGGAGGCTTAGCTCTCCGCGACAACCTCGAGAGCGACCTCCACGTCGACCTCGGGATGCAGGTGCACCGACACCGGGTGGGTGCCGACGGCCTTGATGTGCGACTTGGGCAGCCGGACGATTCGTTTGTCCAGGTTGGGTCCGCCGGCCTTCTTGATGGCCGCAACGACGTCACCGGACGTCACCGAGCCGAACAGCTTCCCGGAGTCGACCGCCGTCCTCACCGGCAGCGGGACGGGGCCCAGCGCCTCGATCGCCGTCTTGAGTTCGTTGGCGTGCCCGAGATCGCGCACCGCTTTGCTTTCGCGGGACCGGCGGATGTCGTCGGCCTGCTTCTGCGCGCCGCGCGAGGCGAGGATCGCCAAACCCCGCGGGAGCAGGAAGTTGCGGCCATAACCGTCCTTGACCTCGACCGTGTCGCCGACGGTACCGAGGTGGTCGACGTCAGCCGTCAGAATCAGCTTCATCGTTTTCGCACTTTCGCTTGGGCTTCGGCGACTATCGCGCCGAGGAGGTGAACGGCAGCAGAGCCACCTCGCGGGCGTTCTTCACCGCGATCGCGATGTCGCGCTGGTGCTGCACGCAGTTGCCGGTGACGCGACGCGCCCGGATCTTGCCGCGCTCACTGATATATGTGCGCAGCAGCCCGGTGTCCTTGTAATCGATCGTTTGGCCCTTCTTGGAGCAGAAGACACACTTCCGCGTCTTGACCGGCTTTTCCGGTGCGGGACGTCGCTTGCTGGACTTGGCCATGACTGTCTTTCTTTCCGTTTCTTGCTGTTGAAGTGTTTAGAACGGCGGTTCGTCGTCGCCGCCGCCGAAGGACCCGGATGCCGGGGCGCTGCCCCACGGGTCGTCGGCCGGTGCGCTGCTCGCCGGCGCCGATCCCTGCCGGGACCCGCCTCCGCCACCGCCTCCACCGCCGAAGCCACCGCCTCCGCCACCACTACGGCTGGCCTTGTTCACCTTGGCGGTTGCGTACCGCAGCGAGGGCCCGATCTCGTCGACCTCGACCTCGAAAACGGTGCGCTTCTCCCCTTCGCGGGTCTCGAACGAGCGCTGCTTGAGCCGGCCGGTCACGATCACCCGCGACCCGCGGGTGAGGCTTTCGGCGACGTTCTCGGCGGCTTCCCGCCAGATGTTGCACCGCAGGAACAGCGCCTCACCGTCTTTCCATTCCGAACTCTGGCGATCAAAGATCCGGGGGGTCGACGCCACGGTGAAATTCGCGACGGCGGCACCCGACGGGGTGAACCGCAGTTCGGGGTCGGCGGTCAGGTTTCCGACAACGGTGATAGTGGTGTCACCAGCCATAATTTCCTCCTGGGTCCGCTTCTCCGACGGTGGATGGCACGTGTCCTCGCTGAGCCTACGCAAGTCCACCGACGGTGGGCCCACGACTCAGCCACGGGTGTTAGTGCTTGTCGGTGCGCATCACCTTGGTGCGCAAGACCGACTCGTTGAGGCTCAGCTGGCGGTCGAGCTCGGACACCGTGGCCGGCTCGGCCTTCAGGTCGACGACGACATAGATGCCTTCGGCGTGCTTGGCGATCTCGTAGGCCAGCCGGCGCTTGCCCCAGATGTCGACCTTGTCGACGGTTCCGCCGTCTTTGCGGACGACATTGAGGAATGTATCCAACGACGGAGCAACAGTGCGCTCGTCGAGCGTGGGGTCAAGAATGACCATGATTTCGTATGGACGCATGGAAACCTCACCACCTCCTCTGGTCTGCACGGCCACGGTCGATCCGTGGCAGGAGGGTCGCCTGCGTCGGCAACCGCACCAGGCTACCGGACGACGGGGTGAGGCGAGAAATCCGGGCGCTCGGGCTACCCGGCTACTGCCGGGCGTCCAAGTATTCGGTGGCCCTGTCCACCGTCGCCTGATCGGCCTTGGCGAGAGTGCCCGAATCGAACGGCGGCTGCGGGTCGTATTCGATCAGCAGCTGGGCGGCCTGCGCCGCCTGCCGATCGACAAGGAGTTCCACCAGCCGCAGGGCCATGTCGATGCCGCTCGACACGCCCGCGGCGGTGATGATCCGCTGCGGCAGGTGCTCAACGACTCGATCCGGCACATAACGGGCACCCAGCCCGTTGAGCAGGTCCCTGGCCCGCCAGTGCGTGGTGGCGGTGAGCCCATCGAGCAGGCCCGCCGCGGCCAACAGCAACGCACCGGTGCACACCGACGTCGTGAACCTCGTGGTCGGGTGTACCGCTTGCAACCAGGCGCGAATGGTGTCGTCGTGAATCAGCCGCCGCGTGCCGATCCCGCCGGGAAACAGCACCACGTCGGGGGAAGTGACCTCGTCGAATCGCGCATCGCAACTCAAGCCCAGCATTCCGTTTTCCGTCCGCACCTCGCCCCGGCGGTGACCGATGAACACCACCTCGACCGACGGGATGCGTTGCAGCACTTCGTAGGGCCCCACGGCGTCGAGCGCGGTCACCCGGGGGAACAATGGGACTGCGACCATGGTCATGGCGCCACTCTCCCCCGCAAGCGGGTGGTGCCCCCACCGATCCCGGCTTCGCCGCCATCATCGTCGTCGGCGCGGGTCATGGCGCTGCGGGCTCGGCTTCAGGGACCGTCGCGCGGCGCAGGCCGGGCGGTCGCAGCCAGTCCGGCAGCCAACCGGGCGGGGCGTCGGGGGCGCGGTCGAACGGACCGCCCGACGGGTCGTCAACCCGGCCGTCCCAGCGCACCAAATCCTCGTCGGTCCGGTAGATCTCGCGAATCACCAGCGCGCATAGCGCGATGACGGCGATGTCGCGCAACAACACGGTCGTACTGAAGAACTGCTCCGGCAGTGAACGGTTCGGATTGCCGTATAGGTAGTACATCCGCGGCACCCACACCACCGCGTCGATGGTCATCCACGCCAGCAGGATCCGGCGATGCGGCAAGGCCAGCACCGCCAGCGGCACCAGCCACAGCGAGAACTGCGGGCTCCACACCTTGTTGGTCAACAGGAAAACCGCCACCACCAAGAACAGCAGCTGCGCCAGCCGCGGTCGTTGCGGAGCGGTCAGTACCACGTATGCGATTGCCGCACAACCGATTACGAACAGCACCGTGACCACCGCGTTCAGCGCGGTGGGCGGCTCCCAGAACCCCAGTTTGGGATCGAATCCGCGCCAGCCGGTGAACGACTTGACGACGGCGTACAGCGAGTCCATGTCGTCGCCGCGTCGAGCGTTGAGCCGGAAGAATTCCGACCATCCTCGCGGAAACAGCACCAACACGGGCAGGTTCACCAACACCCATGTCGCCGCCGCCGTCCCCGCGGTGCGGGCCAACGCGCGAAATCGCCCCGTCCGGATCGCCAGGACGACCATGGGGCCGAGGAACAACAGCGGATACAGCTTGGCCGCGGCGCCCAATCCGATCAGCACGCCGGCCAGCACCGGCTTGCGCCGCGCCCACGCCAGCAGCCCGGCCATCGCGAACGCCGTTGCCAGCGCGTCGAAGTTGGTGAAGATCTGGAAGATCACCAGCGGTGACGCGGCCACCAGGGCCGCATCCCAGATTCGTCGCCCCGCCAGGCCGGCGGTCGCCCAGACCGTGGCCAGCCAGGCCAGCGCCAGGCCGAACGCCGCGACGTCGAAGAACATCACCACCTCGGCGACCACCGGAAGCGGGGCCAGCTTGCTCAGTGCGGTGTAGGTCTTCGCCAGCGCCATGGACACGTACTGATACATCCCGGTCAGCACCGGATACTCCATGTAGCGCACCGCGGGCCGGCCGTCGTAGCGGGTCTGCGGGGTCCCGCTGCCGTCGGTCTCGACCCAGCTCGACTTGTACGGAAACTTGCCCTGGCTCAACAACTCCGCGCCGTAGAGCGGCACCGTGTCGGAGTAGCACAGCTCGTAGTACGCGCGTTGGTTCTCCCAGTTGGCCACCCGCTGATCGCCCGTTCCGGTGCCCGTGCTCTGCAGGCACGCCGCCTTCGTCGACCAGCCGAGCGCCAGGAACACCAGGCCGATCAAGAACATCACCCGCAGCGGGGTCATCACCCGGGTACGGCCGACCAGCGCGTGCCCGCCCACCGGACCCCCGACCACCTCGGCCAAAGCGGCGCCCAACGAGTCGGTGCGGCTCGGGCAGTCGCGGTTGCCGACGCTACGCAGATCGGCGGCCAGCGGCGCCGGGGAAATGGTGGCGGTCTGCCGGTGAGCGTCGGTCACGGCGGCGGCTGGCCAGGCGGCGGAGCTTGGGGGCCGCCCGGCGGGACACCCGGCTCGGGGCCGCCTCCCGGCGGTGGCGGCCCAACAGTGACCGTCGTGGGCGGGCCGACCGGGATCGTGATGCCGGGCGCCACTTCGACCGTGGGCTGAATGACCGTCACCGACGGCGCCGGCGGCGGGGGCGGGGGCGGGGGCGCCGGGACACCCGCATAGCCGCCGATCTCGGTCGGCTTGGGGAAGGATTCATTGGAGGTGCCCTTCAAGGCGCCGTCCATCGTGGACTTCCAGATGTCCGACGGCAGCCCGGAGCCGTAAACCGGTGCACCCGAAGCGGTTATGAGGGGAACGTCGCCTTTGGCGGTGCCCACCCACACCGCCGTCGACAACGACGGCGTGTATCCGACCATCCAGGCGTCCTTGTCGGCGTTGGTGTCACCCAGCTGCGTGGTGCCCGTCTTGGCCGCCGACGGCCGGCCGCCGGACAGGGCGTGGCCGCGCGAATAGCTGGCGATCGGCTCCATGGCCGCGGTGACGTTGTCGGCCACGGCCTTCGGGATTCGCTGCTCGCCGTTGTTCTCGGACTTGCTCGCGTCGAACAGCACCTGGCCGTCGGAGTTGACGACCTTCTGCACGAAGTGCGGCCGGTGATAGACGCCGGAGGCGGCCAGCGTGGCGTACGCCGAGGCCATGTCGATCACCCGGGTCTGATACTGCCCCAGCACAACTCCGTTGTTGGGCGGTCCGCCCTTGCCGTCCTCGGACAGCGTGTGGTCCACACCGGGGAAGCTGGTCGCGATGCCGGCCTGGTGCGCGGCATCCGCGACCGCTTGCGGCCCGCCCTTGAGCTTGAGCATCAGCCGGTAGTAGGAGGTGTTCAGCGATTGCTTGAGCGCCTGGGCGATGTTGCACGTGCCGCAGCTCTCGCCGTCGACGTTCGTGATCTTGATGCCGTCGACCGTCAGCGGCGAGCTGTCGACCTGGTAGCCCAGGCCGATCCCCTGCTCGAGCGCGGCGACCAGGGCGAACACCTTGAACGACGAACCGGTTTGCAGCCCGGCCTGCGCGAAGTCGAAACCGTTGGCGTCCGTACCGCCGTAGTAGGCGCGGATCGACCCGTCGTGCGGGTCGATCGACACCACGGCCGACCGCATGTCGGGGTCTTGGCCGTCAAGGTATTTCGACACCGCCTTCTCCGCGGCCTGCTGGGCCTTCGGGTCGATGGTGGTGGTGACCTGCAGGCCCTGGGTGTTCAGGGTCCGCTCGTCGATGTTGAACAGCTCCATCAACTCTTTGGTGACCTGGCGCTCGATCAGCCCGTTGGGCCCCGTCGTCTGGTTCTCCGCGCGCGCCTGATCGGGCGGCACGGTCTGTGGGAACTCCTGCGCGGCACGGTCACTCGGCGAGAGCGCCTTGGTCTCCACCATGCCGTCGAGCACCCAGTTCCAGCGGGTCCGGGCGCCCTGCGGATCCACGGCCGGGTCCAGCGACGACGGCCGCCGAATCAGCGCCGCCAGCAGCGCCCCCTCGGAGACGGTGAGCTGCTCGACGGGTTTGTTGAAGTAAGCCTTGGCGGCGGCGGCGATGCCGTAGGCGCCCCGGCCGAAGTAGATGATGTTCAGGTAGGCCTGCAGCACATCGTCTTTCGACCACTCCCCCGACATCTTGGTGGCGATGACGAGTTCTTTGGCCTTGCGCATCAGACCGCTGATGCCGTGCTGAGCCGAACCCACCAGCGCGTTCTTCACGTATTGCTGGGTGATCGTCGAGCCGCCCTGCAGGTCGCCGTTGCCGAAGAGGTTGTTGTCCACCGCCCGCGCGAAGCCGCTGAAGTCGAACCCCGGGTTCGAGTAGAAGTTGCGGTCCTCGGCGGCGATCACCGCCTGGCGCACGTGCACGGGCACCTGGTCGATGTTGACGTCGACCCGATTGCCTTCCGGCGGGATGATCTTGGCGATCTCGGATCCGTCGCTGGCCAGGATGGTGGAGACCTGGTTGGTGCGCAGGTCACCCGGCTTGGGGATGTCGACGATGAAGTAGGCCATGGCGAACGTGACGATCGGCAAGACCACCAGCACGGCCGCCGACAGATAGGCCGCCCGCCGCACCCACGACCAGTTGATCTGTTGGGTCCAGTTGACGCGCGGCCCCGGTCCGAGGCCGTCGGGCCCGCCGGGCCGGCCCCGCGGCCCGGGTGGCGGCGGTCCGTCCGGTGGCCGGCCTCCGCCGTACGGCCGGTCGCGGCGCGGCGACGTCCGGCTGTCCAGCGCGGCCTTGACTTCCTCGAGCGCATCCCGTTGCAAGGGCGTCGACGGCGGCCCGTCCAAGGCGGCTCTGACTTCTTCGACGCTGGGATCGGGCCGCCGGGGCGATCGGTCGTCGACGACCGGCGGGAGGATCGTGGTCAGCCGGTCATCGGGGGGGACCCCGCGGCGTTGGCCGGGCGTCGCCGGCGCGTCGGGCGGGGGCTCGCCGCTTCCATGTTTGCCCACACGCTCACCCGGCCCATCCGCGTCGCTGGACGACTGGCTGTGGCGACCCTCGTTATTCAATGGCCGTGCGCGCGCCGTTGCGCGCCGTCCGCGTACCACGGGTGCCCTTGGGCGGGCGCGCCGCGCCGAGCACGTACGACTTGACCAGATGATTCCAGCTGCAGGTTCGGCATACCTCCACCACGTGGACGGCGAACTCCTCGAAGCGCGTGGCCAGCAAGACCAACTCTTCCGCCGTGCGTGCCGAGCCCGACACCGGGCCCAGGTGTTCGCCGAACACCCACGACACCAGCGTCAGCTGCTCCTTGCGGCAGATCGGGCACATGACCTGGCTCGGTTTCCCGTGAAACTTGGCGGCGCGCAGCAGATACGGGTTCGCGTCGCACACCTCGGACACACCCGTGCGGCCCGAGTACACCTCGGCCAGCAGAGCTCGCCGCCGGAGCGCGTAGTCCACCAGTTGTCGCTGCAGTCGCACGCCCACCAGAGTACGTCGCCATCGGCAAGCACCGATACGCAACCAAAACCGTGGCGGCCCGTGCCGGGTAGTCGGCCGGTGTTTTCTGTGCCGGACCGGGGCCGGCGTTTACGATCAGCCCCGTGGCGAAATGGCTCGAGACCTCGCTCGGCGGTCGGCCGACGGCGAGCACCCGGGCGACGGACACCAACCGGCAAGACGCCTGCAAGATCCTCGATAACGCGTTGAGCGACGGCGAACTCTCCATGGAGGAGCACCGGGAGCGGGTCAGCGCGGCCACCAAGGCGGTCACACTCGGTGACCTGCAGGCTCTGGTGACCGACCTGCAGACCGACAGCACCGCGCTGCCGACGCCGGCCGTCAAACGCCCACGACCGCCGCCGAAATTCGGCGGCTGGGGTTCGCTCGCCGTCGCCTTCGCCGTGTCGGTGCTGCTGGGCATCGGCATCGGCTGGGGCCTGTACGGCAACACCCCGTCGCCGCTGGACTTCACCACCGATCCCGGAGCAAAACCCGACGGAGTCGGCCCCGTGGTCCTGACCCCGCCCACCCAACTGCATTCGGTGGGCGGGCTTACCGGGCTGTTCGAGCAAACTCGGAAACGGTTCGGCGACGCCGTCGGGTACCGGCTGGTGATCTACCCGACGTACGCGGTCCTCGACCGGCCAGATCCCTCCGACGATCGCCGGGTCCTGGCCTACACCTACCGCGGCGGCTGGGGCGACCCGACCAGTTCGGCCAAAAGCGCCGTTGACGGTCCCGTTCCCGTTGACCTGAGCAAGTTCGACGTCACGGCGACGGTGGGCATCATGCGCGGCGCTCCGCAGACCCTCCACATGAAGCCGTCGGACGTCAAGACCGAGTACCTGAACATCGAACCGGCGACCGACCCGACCGCCCCGGGCGCCCTCTCGCTGTCGCTGTATGTCTCCAGCGACTACGGTGGTGGCTACATCGTCTTCGCAGGTGACGGCAACGTCAAGCAACTGAACTTGCCGTCTTGAGGGCGGAGAGGCCAGCCGGGTCCCGGCGCGACTCGATTCCGCGCACCTTCGACTAATAGCGAACGAACATCCGGTGGTGTTGTGGCGAATATATCGAGACGATACGATGACGCGAGGCGTCGAGCCGTCGTAACCAACCGTGCAAAGGGGGTGATTCGGTGCTTGAGCTCGCCATCCTGGGCCTTCTGATCGAATCGCCGATGCATGGGTACGAGTTGCGCAAACGGCTGACCGGCCTCCTCGGTGCGTTCCGTGCCTTCTCGTACGGTTCCCTGTACCCGGCCCTCCGCCGGATGCAGGCCGAAGGGTTGATCGCCGAGAATGCCGCCCCGGCCGGAACGCCGGTTCGGCGCGCCCGGCGCGTCTACCAGCTAACCGACGAGGGCCGTCGGCGCTTCGGTGAGCTGGTGGCCGACACCGGGCCGCACAACTACACCGACGACGGCTTCGGGGTGCACCTGGCGTTCTTCAACCGGACTCCGGCGGAAGCGCGCATGCGCATCCTGGAAGGTCGCCGCCGTCAGGTAGAGGAGCGGCGGGAAGGCCTGCGTGAAGCCGTGGCACGGGCCAGTAACTCGTTCGACCGTTACACCCGCCAACTTCACCAACTGGGGCTCGAGTCCAGTGAGCGCGAAGTGAAGTGGCTCAACGAGCTCATTGCTGCGGAGCGGGCGATGCCCGGCCTGTCCGAGTAGACGTAAAACCCCTGCACGAATTTCATCAGCTGCGACACGAGGTTATGGAGTTAGGAGAACGCCCTATGAGTGAGCACGAGCCGCCGAAGGCGGAAGAGGCCCAGTCGGAGGTACGGGTCGCCATTGTCGGCGTCGGTAACTGCGCGTCTTCGCTGGTACAGGGCGTCGAGTACTACCAGAACGCCGACGAGAACAGCACCGTGCCCGGCCTGATGCACGTGAAGTTCGGCCAGTACCACGTGCGCGACGTCAAGTTCGTCGCCGCCTTCGACGTGGACGCCAAGAAGGTCGGCTTCGACCTGTCGGACGCGATCTTCGCCTCGGAGAACAACACAATCAAGATCGCCGACGTGCCGCCCACCAACGTGGTGGTGCAGCGCGGCCCGACGCTGGACGGCATCGGCAAGTACTACGCCGAGACCATCGAGATCTCCGACGCCGAGCCCGTCGACGTGGTCAAGGTTCTCAAGGAGAACGGCGTCGACGTGCTGGTGTCCTACCTGCCCGTAGGGTCGGAAGAGGCCGACAAGTTCTACGCGCAGTGCGCGATCGACGCCGACGTGGCGTTCGTCAACGCGCTGCCGGTGTTCATCGCCTCGGACCCGGTGTGGGCCAAGAAGTTCGCCGACGCGGGCGTGCCGATCGTGGGCGACGACATCAAGAGCCAGGTGGGCGCCACCATCACCCACCGCGTGATGGCCAAGCTTTTCGAGGACCGTGGCGTGCAGCTCGACCGCACCATGCAGCTCAACGTGGGCGGCAACATGGACTTCCTCAACATGCTCGAGCGTGAGCGGCTGGAGTCCAAGAAGATCTCCAAGACGCAGGCCGTCACCTCCAACCTGCAGCGCGAGTTCAAGACCAAGGACGTCCACATCGGCCCGTCGGACCACGTCGGCTGGCTCGACGACCGCAAGTGGGCGTACGTGCGACTCGAGGGGCGCGCGTTCGGCGACGTGCCACTGAACCTGGAGTACAAGCTCGAGGTGTGGGACTCGCCGAACTCGGCGGGTGTCATCATCGACGCGGTGCGCGCGGCCAAGATCGCCAAGGACCGCGGGATCGGCGGCCCGGTGATCCCCGCGTCGGCCTACCTGATGAAGAGCCCGCCGCAGCAGCTGCCCGACGACGTCGCCCGCACCCAGCTCGAAGAGTTCATCATCGAGGGCTGAAGTCTCTTGAATCCGCGGGCGTAACGCCACGGCGATGTTCACCTCTCTGGAATTCGCCACGGCGTTACGCTCGCGGCCGTTGGCGCGAAACCATCGACGCGGCGCTGTGCGAGTGCTTAGCATCATCTCTCGATGGCCGTTCAACTCTCGATGACCGTTCAACCCGCCGCGTTCTTGCGCACGACGCTGCCGCTTGACCTGTCCCGGCTCAAAGAGTTGGACGGCGGCCGGTACCACTCGATCTGGCTGCCCGATCACATGGTCAGTTTCTGGCCCGAGTCGATCTGGACCCCCGAGTTCACCGACCTGGCCACCGCATCCCCCTCGCCGCACCGCCACCTGGACGGGCTGGCGGTGGCCGCCGCGGCCGCCGTCCTGACCGAGAACGTTCCGCTGGTCAGCGCCGTCGTCGACACCGTGCGCCGCCACCCCAGCATGCTGGCCCAGACTGCGCTGACCATCGACCACCTCGCCAAGGGACGTTTCATCCTGGGCCTGGGCAGCGGCGAGAGCGAGAACACCCTTCCCTATGGCTTCGACTTCTCGAGACCGGTCAGCCGTTTCGAGGAAGCGCTGACGGTGATCCGGCTGCTCTGGGAGACCGACGGCCCGGTCGATTTCGACGGGCAGTTCTACTCTCTTCGCCATGCCCGGCTGGACACCGAGCCCTACGCGGGCCGGGCGCCGCAGATCTGGATCGGTGCCAGTGGCCCGCGCATGCTGGACATCGCCGGCCGGCACGCCGATGGATGGTGGCCGGCCGGCGCCTGGACACCGGAGCACTACGCCGAAATGCTCGCCGCGGTAAGGGGATCCGCAGAGCGCGCCGGCCGTGATCCGCTGGCGATCACACCGTGTTTCATCCAGGTGTGTCTGATCGGCGAGGACGAGGAGGCCCTCGCCGAGATCCTGCGAGCGCCCCTGGTAAAGGCGTTCCTGCTGCAGGTATCGGCGGAGACGTTGCGCGGCTTCGGGTTTGAGCACCCCATGGGAGATCGGTGGCGCGGGTTCCAGGACATCGACCCGGCCGTGCTCACCCGCGAGCGGATCCTCACCTTCCTCGACAAAGCGCGGCCCGAAATGGTGCTGGCCACCGTACCGCACGGGACACCGACGGAAGTCGCCAAGATCGTCAAGACCTACGTGGACGCCGGACTGCGCGTGCCCAAGATCCTGGATTACGGCGCGATGGCCGGCCTGAGGTACGCCGAGTCGTCCGCGGCCAACGTCCGCGCCGCCGAAGACGAACTGCTGCGGCTGTGCGGAGGGCCGTCGTGACGACCGTGCTGGATGCCGCCCGGCTACTCGCCGACGCCAAGGCCGACACCGGGCTGCGCGATTACGGCGATCCCACGTTGCCGCAACGCTTCTCCGTCGCCGTCGATCACCTGAACGGCCTCGGCATGGACAGCGAGGGCAACCGGCAAGCGCAGCAGGTGTGTCGATGGCTGCTGACGTCGCGCCTGGAATTCATCGAAGACCGCAACCGCTACCCGATTGCCGACGAGGTGATCGAGGAGCCGATGTTCGTGACCGGCGAACCCCGTTCGGGGACAACGCTCATGCACGCCCTGATGTCCGTCGATCCGCAGGCGCGGGCGCTGCGCTTCTGGGAAGTGATGTATCCGTCACCGCCACCGGGCCTGGCCGGTCCCGGCGACGACCGCCGGCGGCGGGCCGACGCCGACTGGCGTGAGATCAACGCCAAGATGCCCAAGTGGCTGCACAGTCACCCCTACAACGACATGCTGGGCGACGGCCTGCCCGAAGACGAGCGCACCTGGGCATTCGATTTCCGCGTGATGACGCCGACCGCCTGGTGGCGGGTGCCGATGCAGTCGCTGGTCGGCGGTCTGGCCACCGATGCGGCGGCGCAATACCGGCTGCACAAGGCCATGCTGCAACAGCTCCAATACCGTCGGCCGCACAAATATTGGGTACTCAAGGGCTTTCACGGTTTCCGGCTCATAGAGCTCTTCGACACGTACCCCGACGCGCACATGGTCTGGCTGCACCGCGACCCCGTACAGGTCGCCGCGTCGCGCACCATGATGATGGCCGACATCGCCGACGGCATCGTCGGTACGGTCGACCTGCATGCGGAAGCGAAGAAGCATCTCGAGATGACCCGCGCCAGCATCGCCAACACGATGAGCAACCCCATGGTGGACGATCCGCGCATCCTGCACGTTCGCTATACCGACTTCATCGCCGACCACATCGGCACCGTGCGGCGCTACTACGCGTTCTGCGGTCGCGAGCTCACGGACGAGGCCGCATCGGCGATGCGCACCTATCTCGCGACCAATCGGGGCGACCGCTACGGCAAATTCAAGTACTCCACCCAACTACTGATCGACATCGGCGAAGACCTCGATGCGCTGCACAGCGAATTCCGGGCTTTCCGTGAGCGATTCGGCGTCGCCATCGAAAACCGGACGTGACATGACGGGCACACACAAACGTCTGTCTGTGCACGACGTCACCTTCTATGGCGACTCACCCGCCGCGATGCAAGCCCACTGGGCGGCGCTCGGCGTGTCCCGCCTGAGCATCCTGGACAGCGAGCTGCTCAACCCGGATTTTCCAATGCTGTTGGACCGCAACGATTACACCGTGGAGGCGGTCTACCACCTGTTCGCCGGCGGCGAACTGTCCAGCGACCAACAGGCCGCCCGAGCCGCGCTGTCCACCGTGATCGACGCCGCGGCCGCCGTCGGCGCGCGCACCGTCTACTTGCTCACCGGCGGGCGCGGTGAGCTCACCTGGAGACAGGCCGCCGAACGGTTCTGCGCCATGGTCGCCCCCTGCGTGACGCTGGCCGGGACGGCCGGGATCGCGCTGGCCATCGAGAACGCTTCCAGCCTCTACGCCGACATCCACCTCGCCCACACGCTGCGCGACACCGTCGCGCTGGCCGAGATGGGCGATCTCAGCATCTGCCTGGACCTCTTTCACTGCTGGGCCGAGGGGGATTTCGACGCGATGGTGCAGCGGGCGCTGCCGCGGACGGCGCTCATCCAATTGAGCGACTATGTGCTCGGTGACCGGGCGCTGCCGGGCAGGGCGGTGCCCGGCGACGGCACGATTCCGATCGAACCGTTCGTCGCCCAAGCGCTGGCCGGCGGTTACGCGCACGGTTTCGACCTGGAACTGATCGGTCCCCGCATCGACCGGGAGGGCCGCCTGGAGGCCGCCCGCCGCGCATGTGACGTCGTCGGCGCAATGCTCGACAGGCTGGGTGCATGAGCATGGCTTTCGGTGACGGTCCCCACGATGCGGCACTGCGGTCGGCGTGGGCCGAATTCTGCGCGCGGCTGCAGCAGGCGGGCGAGCAAGTCTTCAAACGGGCCAACCCGGCGTCCGGGGAGCATCGCGTCGATGCATACCGGTTCCTCACCCAAAACCTGGGCCAGGCCTTCGATTTGGCGCTCGAAACCCACGACACCCGCTTCCCCGCGCTGCATACCTTCAGCGGCCCGACCCGCAAGCTCGGCGGCGACTGCGCCGACTTCACCTACCAGCAGGCGTGGATCGACGGGCGATCGACATACCGGCTCACCGGTACCCGCGGCAGCGCACGATTTTTCAATGTCACGGTTCAGGGGCCGCGCGTACCCGGCCCGGGGGTGCTGCACGAACCCTTCGGTGACACACCGGAAGCCAACCTGCTCGGCCATCAGCTCCACATCGGCGACGGCGGCGAATTCGAGCTCTACATCGGCGGCCCGGAGCGCGGGCCGAACTGGCTGCCCACCACCGCCGGGTCACGCAAACTGTTCGTCCGCCAAGGGTTCGACCGCTGGGACGAGCTGCCGGCGCGGCTTCGCATCGAGCGGATCGACATGGACTCCCCCAAGCCGCTGCCCTCGCCCGCTGAAATGGTCGAGGCGATGGGCTGGGCCGGTGATTTCGTCACCGGCCTGATGGCCGACTGGCCCGACTTTCCCTTCACCCATGGCGGCGTCGACGCCACACATCCCAACGCTTTCCCGCACGTCGACGCGACCGACGCCGACGGCAAGCGCGGCCGCGCCGCCGCCAACATGTATTGGGAGCTTGCAAATGACGAGGCGCTGATCGTCGAATTCGGCGCCCACGAGGGCCTATGGATGTTGACCAACATGGGTGTCTTCTTCAACAGCATGGACTACCTGTACCGGCCGGTGAGCTATACGCCGAGCCGCACGAAAACCGACGCGGACGGCCGAGTTCGCCTTGTCTTGGCTCATCGCGATCCGGGCGTGCACAACTGGCTCGACACCCAGGGCTTCGAATGCGGCAACCTGACCTACCGGCACATGCTCGAGGGCCAGCCCGCCGCGCTGAACACCCGGCTCGTCAGGCACGACGAAGTACTCACCGCCCTTCCGGCGGGCACCGCCATGGTGAGTCCTGGGGAACGCACCACCGCGATGTGGGAGCGGTTCCACGCCATTCGCCGCCGTTACGTCCTCTAGGCCGGTGGTGGCGGCGCTAGTGTCTGTAGATCGTGGTCGAAATCTCTGAGGACGGGCTGGCGGAATTGTCGGAGTTCTCGCTGGTATCCGAGAACGCCGAACAAGCCGGCGTCACCGATCCGCTGCCCGACGTGCAGCGTGTCGAGGCTGGCACCGGTGAGGGCAAAATCAGCGGGCTGCGCTGGGGAAGCGCTCCGCCGCGGATCGTCTTCCTGCACGGCGGCGGGCAGAACGCGCACACCTGGGACACCGTCATCGTCGGCCTCGGCGAGCCCGCACTCGCCGTGGACCTTCCCGGGCACGGCCATTCGGCATGGCGCGAGGACGGCGACTACTCGCCGCAGCTGAACGCCGACGCCCTGTTGCCCACTCTGCGCGAGCACGCCCCCGGCGCCGACCTCGTCGTGGGCATGTCGCTGGGCGGGCTGACCGCGATACGCCTGGCCGCCGTGGCGCCCGAATTGGTCAACGGGCTCGTCCTGATCGACGTCACCCCGTCCGCGCTACAACGGCACTCGGAGATGACCAAGGAACAGCAGGGCACCGTGGCGTTGATGCACGGCGAACGCGAATTCCCCAGCTTCCAGGCCATGCTGGATCTGACGATCGCGGCGGCGCCGCACCGCGAGGTGAAGGCGCTGCGGCGCGGCGTGTTTCACAACTCACGCCGGCTGGACAACGGCAACTGGACGTGGCGGTACGACACCATCCGCAAGTTCCCGGATTTCGACGTCCTGTGGGACGACGTGGACAGGCTGTCCGCACCCATCACCCTCATTCGCGGTGGCAAATCGGGATTCGTCAGCGACGACGACGAGGCCGAACTGAGCCGTCGCACAAAGCATTTCCGCGCGGCGCACGTCGTCGAGAATTCCGGCCATTCCGTGCAAAGCGACCAGCCCCTTGCCCTCATCGACCTGCTGCGGGGGGTCCTCGACGCGGGTTGAGCCTACGGTGGTCGTATGACTCGCGACGATCTCCCCATTCGCATCGGCGTGCAATTGCAGCCTCAGCACGCGCCGCAATATAGCCAAATCCGTGACGCCGTGCGCCGCTGTGAGGACATCGGTGTCGACATCGCCTTCAACTGGGACCACTTCTTCCCTCTGTACGGGGATCCCGACGGTGCGCATTTCGAATGCTGGACCATGCTCGGAGCCTGGGCCGAGCAGACATCGCGCATCCAGATCGGCGCGCTGGTCACGTGTAACTCATACCGGAATCCCGAGCTGCTGGCCGACATGGCCCGGACGGTCGACCACGTCTGCAACGGCCGGCTCGTGCTGGGGATCGGCTCGGGATGGAAGCAGAAGGACTACGACGAGTACGGCTATGAATTCGGCACGGCCGGCAGCCGCCTTGATGACCTCGCGGGTGCGCTGCCCCGGATCAAGGCGCGGCTGGCCAAACTCAATCCGCCCCCGACCCGCGACATCCCGGTCCTGATCGGCGGCGGGGGTGAGCGTAAGACGCTGCGGCTGGTCGCCGAATACGCCGACACCTGGCACAGCTTCACCTCCGCCGACGAATTCCCGGCGAAGTCAGCGATCCTGGCCCGGCACTGCGCCGACGTCGGCCGCGATCCGGCGAGCATCGAGCGCTCGGCCGCCGTGCAGGACCGCGGCGGGCTGACCGACAATGCCGAAACGCTCGTCGGCCTGGGTGTCACGCTGCTGACCGTGGCGTGTGACGGTCCGGATTACGACCTGGGCGCCGCGGAAGCGCTGTGCCGGTGGCGCGATGGTCGTTGAGGCCCTCCCCGGCCGTTTATCCGTCAAACACCGGAAAGTACGAGCCCACTCGTGAGAAACTTCTCGCGCTGATGGCCGAACCGGGTTTGAAAAGAGACTCAACAACGAAATGCCGAAGAAATACGGGGTCAAAGAAAAGGACCTGGTTGTTTCGCACATCCTTCACCTTTTGCTGACGGGAAAGTTGCGCACCGGCGACCGTGTCGATCGCAATGAGATTGCGCTGGGGCTCGGGGTAAGCCGCATCCCCATTCAAGAGGCGTTGGTCCAACTCGAACACGACGGCATTGTCTCCACCCGCTATCACCGCGGAGCGTTCGTCGAGCGGTTCGATGAAGCCACCGTCCTCGAGCACCACGAGCTCGAGGGCCTGCTCAACGGCATCGCGTCCGCCCGCGCGGCCACCAGTCCCACGCCGCGGATCCTTGGGCAACTCGGCGCCCTCATGCGATCGCTGCGCACCGCCAAGGATTCGCGGGCCTTCTGCGACCTCGCCGCGGAGTACCGGCGCACCATCAACGACGAGTACGCCGGACCGCGGCTGCACGCCACGATCCGGGCCTCGCAAAGCCTGGTCCCCCGGGTGTTTTGGCTGATTTATCAGGGCGGCCGCGACGAAATGTTGCCGTTCTACGAAGACGAGACATCCGCGATCAACCGGCGCGATCCCGAGGCCGCACGGGCCGCGTGCGCGGGCCGCTCCTACCTGATGGCCCAGACAATGCTGGCCGAACTGTCCAGGCGCAGGGTGTTCACCGCAGCCGATGACGTGGACCCGGTCGTGTCCGGACCGCTCGAGGCACGCGCCGACGCCGAAGCCGTGGGCGTCGAACCATCGCTCGCGCTCTAGAGCGGACGCTCACCCGACGAAACCGCCGCCCCGTCGATACGGTGGCAGGGATGAATGCGCGCGTGGACCGGCGCACCCAGCGCCGCGGAAGGCTGTCCGGACTCGTCGCGACCACGGTGTTGGTGTGCGGTATGGCATTAGGCGGGCCGGCCGCGCCCGCCGCCGCCGACTGGAACCAATGCGCGCCGGCCGGCTTGGACAGCGCAAGGGCTTTGCCCAAGGATCTCGCCGAGAGCCAGGCCACGCCGCAGGAAGACCGGGACACGACAAACTCCGTCGAACCGCTCACCTCGGTTGACGTCGACGCGTTAGGCCTCGGCACGCCGGGTGTGCTGACGGTGGGCACGCTGTCGGATGCCCCGCCCAACGTCTGCATCAATCCCACCGGCGAATTCAGCGGCTTTGACAACTTGCTGCTGCGCGCCATCGCCGACAAGCTGCATCTGCAACTCCGCTTCGTCAGCACGGACTTTTCCGCGCTGCTCGCCCAAGTGGCCTCCCGGCGCTTCGACGTCGGCTCGGCATCGGTGAAAGCGACCGATCAGCGTCGTCGCACGGTCGCGTTCACCAACGGCTACGACTTCGGCTTCTACTCCCTCGTGGTGCCCCCCGGCTCACCGATCCACACGTTCAGCCAGCTGGCGGCCGGCCAGCGCATCGGCGTCGTGCAGGGCACGGTCGAGGAGTCCTACGTCGTCGACACGCTGCATCTGCAGCCGGTCAAATATCCGGGCTTCGCCACCTTGTACGCCAGCCTCAAGACCCGCCAGATCGATGCGTGGGTGGCGCCCGGGACCCTCGCCTCGACCGTCATTCGCCCGGGCGATCCGGCGGTGACTGTCGCGAACACTTTCAGCCCAGGCAATTTCGTGGCTTATGCGGTCGCCAAGGAGAACAGACCGCTGATCGATGCGCTGAACTCCGGGCTGGACGCGGTGATCGCCGACGGCACCTGGGCCAAGTTGTACTGCCAATGGGTGCCGCGCACGCTGCCGCCGGGTTGGAAACCCGGGTCGAAAGGCGCGCCCGTCCCAAGCCTGCCCGATTTCGCGGCGATCGCCGCGAGCCAGCACCGCGCGACGACCGGTCCCGCCGCACCCAGGTCGACTCTCGCCCAGTTGCGAGGTTCGTTCTTCGACTGGGAGATGTACCGACGAGCCATCCCCGTTCTGTTGACGACGGGGCTGCCGAACACGTTGATCCTGACCAACAGCGCCATCGTGATCGGCCTGGCGCTGGGGATGGTGCTGGCCATGGCCGGCATCTCGCATCGGCGCTGGCTGCGCTGGCCGGCGCGGGTATACACCGATATCTTCCGTGGCCTTCCCGAAGTGGTGATCATCCTGCTCATCGGAATGGGCGTCGGGCCTTTGGTCGGCGGACTGACCAACAAGAATCCCTATCCCTTGGGAATCGCCGCATTGGGGTTGATGGCCGCCGCCTACATCGGCGAAATTCTGCGCTCCGGAATACAGAGCGTCGACCCCGGGCAGTTGGAGGCCTCCCGCGCGCTGGGATTCAGCTATACCACCGCGATGCGGCTGGTGGTGGTTCCGCAGGGAATACGGCGGGTGCTGCCGGCACTGGTCAATCAGTTCATCGGGTTGTTGAAGGCCTCCGCGTTGGTGTACTTCCTTGGCCTGATCGCCGATCAGCGGGAGCTTTTTCAGGTGGGCCGGGATTTGAACGCCCAGACCGGGAGCCTGTCGCCGTTGGTGGCGGCCGGCCTCTTCTACCTGATATTGACCATTCCGTTAACGCATTTGGTGAACTACATCGACGCCCGCCTGCGCCGCGGCCGGGGCACCCCCGACCCGGACGACCATGCCGACATGCTCACGACGACGTTCGGCCAGGAGATCACGTGAGCTCTCCCGTCGCGGCGCGTGCGTCAGTGTCACTGGCCGCCAAGGACATTCACCAGACCCTTGGTGGGAACAAGGTGCTGCGCGGCGTCGACTTCCAGGCCCCCGCCGGCACCACCGTCGCGGTCATCGGGCCGTCGGGCTCCGGCAAGTCGACGCTGCTGCGCACCTTGAACCGGTTGCACGAACCCGACAGCGGCGACGTCCTGCTCGACGGCCGGTCGGTATTGCAGGACGATCCCAACGAGCTGCGTCAGCGCATCGGCATGGTGTTTCAGCATTTCAACCTCTTTCCGCATCTGAGCGTGCTGAAAAACGTTGCCATGGCGCCGCGCAAGTTGCATCGCCTGTCCGCCGACCAGGCCCGCGAGCTGGCGCTGGCTCAGTTGGAGCGAGTTGGTTTGAAGCACAAGGCCGATGCCCGGCCGGGCATGCTGTCCGGCGGCCAACAACAACGGGTGGCCATCGCCCGCGCGCTGGCCATGGCCCCGCAAGTGATGTTCTTCGACGAGGCGACTTCGGCGCTGGATCCCGAAACGGTGAAAGGGATTCTGCAACTCATCGCCGACCTCGGCGCCGACGGTATGACAATGATCGTGGTCACCCACGAAATGGGCTTCGCCCGCTCGGCATCCGACACCGTTGTCTTCATGGATCGCGGCAAGGTCGTGGAATCCGGGACCCCGGAGCAGATTTTCGAAGCCGCGCAGACGGAACGTCTACAGCGTTTCTTGTCCCAAGTACTTTGACGGCCCGCATTGCTACTAATTAGTAGGCTTAGCTAGCTTGTACGCGCCTGATATAGCGTTAGACTCCCCGTTTATGGCGGACAGCGAATCCACCGCGGGCGACGTGACGGAGCTTGCGGAAGGGTTGCACCGTGCGCTGTCCAAATTGTTTTCGATTCTGCGGCGCGGGGACCCGAGCGGCGCGGCCGCGGGCGAACTGACGTTGGCGCAATTGTCGATCCTCGTCACCCTGCTCGACCAGGGGCCGATCCGGATGACCGACCTGGCGGCCCATGAACGGGTGCGGACCCCCACCACCACCGTGGCGATCCGCCGGCTGGAAAAGCTGGGGCTGGTGAAACGCTCACGCGACCCGTCCGACCTGCGGGCGGTGCTGGTCGACATCACCCCGCGTGGGCGGGCAGTTCACGGCGAGTCGCTGGCCAACCGGCGCGCCTCCCTGGCGGCAATGCTCAGTCAGCTCCCGGCGTCCGACCTCGGCACCCTGATGCAGGCGCTGGCACCGCTCGAGCGGCTGGCCTCCGGGGAACCCACGTCGGGCCCCGCGGGCGAGCCACGGGCATGTAAAGAGGCGTGAAAGCCTCTGCCATGCAACGTGTTTGGCGATAGCCGTAGACTCACTACATGCCAACTGCACTCATCACCGGAGCCGGTGGCGGCATCGGTTCCGCGATCGCCACGGCGCTGGCTCCCACCCACACCCTGCTGCTGGCCGGCCGGCCTTCTGACCGGCTCGACGCCGTCGCGGAGCGGCTCGGCTCGACGACGTTCCCGCTGGACCTGACCGACTCCGCTGACATCGAGGCCGCGTGCGAGATCGTGGACGAACTCGATGTGCTGGTGCACAACGCCGGGGTATCCATCCCCGGTCATGTCGCGGAGTCAAACGTCGACGAGTGGCGCGCCACGTTCGCCGTCAATGTGCTTGGGCCGGTGGAACTTACACTGGCGCTGCTGCCCGCGCTGCGGCGTGCCGGTGGTCAGGTGATCTTCATCAACTCCGGTGCGGGGCGCAACGTCTCACCCGGCATGGCCTCCTACTCGGCCAGCAAGTTCGCGTTGCGGGCCTTCGCCGACTCGCTCCGTGCCGACGAACCCGGCCTGCGGGTGACCACGGTCTACCCCGGGCGCACCGACAGCGAGATGCAGCGCGAACTCGTCGCCTACGAGGGCGGCACGTATGACCCCGCCAAGTTCCTCAAGCCCGAGACCGTCGCGGCCGCGGTCGCCAACGTGGTGGCGACGCCGCCAGACGGCCACGTCCACGAGGTGGTGCTGCGGCCCAGGGGCCGGTGACTCGTCGACCGAGCTAGACGACCAGGTTGACCAGCCGGCCGGGGACCACGATCACCTTGCGCGGGTTGGCCCCGGCCAGGAATGCCTGAACCTTTTCGTCCGACAACGCCGCGGCCTTCAACGTGTCCTGATCGGCGTCGGCGGCCACCACCACCCGCCCACGCACCTTTCCGTTCACCTGGACGGGGTACTCGACGCTGTCGTCGACCAGGTAGGCCGGGTCGGCCTGCGGGAAGGGACCGTGCGCCAGCGAAGTGGTGTGGCCGAGTCGCAGCCATAGCTCTTCGGCCATATGCGGGGCCAGCGGCGCCAACATCAGCACCAGCGGCTCGACCGCCGCCCGCGGCACCGCGTCGCGGTGCTCCTTGGTGAGGTGGTTGGTGTACTCGATCAGCTTGGCGGCCGCAGTGTTATTACGCAGTGCGGCATAGTCTTCCGAGACTCCAGCGATGGTGCGGTGCAGCGCTCGCAGGGTGTTGGTGTCGAGCTCTTGTTGCCCGTCCACGTCGAGCACCCGCGTCTGGCCGGTCTGCTCGTCGACGACCAGCCGCCACACACGTTGCAAGAACCGGTGCGCCCCGACGACGTCCTTGGTGGCCCATGGGCGGGAGGCCTCCAACGGGCCCATCGACATCTCGTACACCCGCAGCGTATCCGCGCCGTACTCGTCGCAGATCTCGTCGGGTGAGATCGAATTCTTCAGGCTCTTACCGATTTTGCCGAACTCCTGAAAGACCTCGATCTCGCCGTCCTGGCCCGGGTAAAAGAAGCGGCCGCCACGCTCGACCACCTCGTCGGCCGGGACGTAAGAGCCGCGCGAGTCGGTGTAGGCGAAGGCTTGAATGTAACCCTGGTTGACCAGGCGGCGGTACGGCTCCCGGGAACTGACGTGGCCCAGGTCGTATAGCACCTTGTGCCAGAACCGCGCATACAGCAGGTGGAGCACCGCGTGTTCGGCGCCTCCGACGTACAGGTCGACGCCGCCGGGATCCTGCGGGCCGTGCTCGGCGGGCCGCGGACCCATCCAATACGCTTCATTCTCCTTGGCGCACAACTGTTCCGAGTTGTACGGATCGGTGTAGCGCAACTCGTACCAGGAGCTGCCGGCCCACTGCGGCATCACGTTGGTGTCGCGGGTGTAGGGCTGCAGGCCGTCGCCGAGGTCCAATTCGACGTGCACCCACTCAGTGGCCTTGGCCAGGGGTGGCGACGGCTCGCTGTCGGCGTCGTCGGGGTCGAACAGCACCGGCGAATAGTCGGGCACGTCGGGCAGCTCAACCGGCAGCGCGGCCTCGCCGAGCGCGTGTGCGCGTCCGTCGCCGTCGTAGACGATCGGGAACGGTTCACCCCAGTAGCGCTGTCGGGCGAAAAGCCAGTCCCGCAGCTTGAATTCGATCCGAGCCCAGCCGCGGCCGTCCGCCTCCAGGCGGGCGGTGATCGCTTCCTTCGCCGTCGGCACGTCCGTTCCGTCGAGGTAGCCGGAGTTGACCAGCACGCCGTCGCCGGGGTATGCCGCCTCCGAGATGTCGCCCCCGGCAATGACTTCCACGATTGGCAGGTTGAACTCATGGGCGAAGTCCCAGTCGCGCTGATCATGGCCGGGAACCGCCATGATCGCCCCGGTGCCGTACCCGGCCAACACGTAGTCGGCGATGAAGATCGGCACCGGCTTGCCGTTGGCAGGGTTGGTCGCGTAGCTACCCAGAAAGACGCCGGTCTTGTCCCTACTCTCCTGACGCTCGAGGTCCGACTTCGCCGCGATCGCCTGGCGGTAGGCGGCGACCGCCTCTCCCGGCGTCGCGGCGCCGTAGGTCCACCGCGCGTCGGTGCCCTCCGGCCAACTCGGGGCGACCAGCCCGTCGACCAGGTCGTGCTCGGGAGCCAGCACCAGGTAGGTGGCGCCGAACATGGTGTCCGGCCGGGTGGTGAACACCTCGATGTCGACCGTCTCGCCGCTGGTGTTGCTCGCCGAGAACAGCGCCCGGGTGCCGGTGGAACGGCCGATCCAGTTGCGCTGCATAGTCTTGACCGGCTCCGGCCAGTCCAGCAACTCCAGGTCGTCGAGAAGCCGGTCGGCGTAGGCGGTGATCCGCATCATCCACTGCCGCAACCGTTTCCGGAACACCGGGAAGTTGCCGCGGTCACTGCGGCCGTCGGCAGTGACCTCTTCGTTGGCCAGCACCGTGCCGAGCCCCGGACACCAATTCACCATCGAGTCGGCGCGGTAGACCAGTCGATGACCGTCGATCACGTCGGCCCGCTCCCCCGCCGACAACGCGGCCCAGTCCCGTCCGTCTTCGAGACGCCGTGCGCCGGAGTCGAATTCCGCGATCAGCTCGGCGATCGGGCGGGCCTTGCGGGCCGCGGTGTCGAACCAGGCGTTGTAGATCTGCAGAAAGATCCACTGTGTCCACTTGTAGAACTCGACGTCGGTGGTCGAAAAGCTGCGCCGGCTGTCGTGACCGAGGCCCAGGCGGCCCAGCTGACGGCGGAAGTTCACCACGTTGGCCTCGGTCCGGGTGCGCGGATGGGTGCCGGTTTGCACGGCGTATTGCTCGGCCGGCAGCCCGAAGGAGTCGAAACCCAACGCGTGCAGGACGTTGTGTCCGGTCATCCGGAAGTACCGGGCATACACGTCGGTGGCGATGTAGCCCAGCGGGTGACCCACGTGCAGTCCCTCGCCCGAGGGATAGGGAAACATGTCCTGCACGAACAACTTGTCAGCGGGGACCGGGGTGCCGTCCGTTGGGGCCAGCGAACCGACCGGGTTGGGCACATTGAACGTGCCGAGCTTCGCCCAGTTCTCCTGCCAGGTGCTTTCGATACGGCCCGCCAGCGCCGCGGCGTAGCGATACGTCGGCGCATCGGCGTCCGTCTGAACGGCACCGGGGTTGCTCTCGGCGGCGGTCGGGGGTTCGGTCACCTGAACAGGGTATAAGGGAACCCCAGCCCGCCCGCCGGGCCACAGGATGATCTCGGTTGCGTTGCGCACCGATCAGAGGTTCATCCCAGCTCTATCTCGGGCCTATTCACCACCTTTGACCTCTAGTTACAGTCGGCCTCTAACCACGGCAGTGCGCCATTGGAAGGACCGAGGCAGATGATCGAGATCGTCCCCGCCCACCGTGCGCTCCTCGGGGGTATGGTCGCCGGCCTGATCGGCCTGGCGGTGCTGACGGGCGCCCAGGCATCGGCAGACCCCATGCTTCCCGCGCCATCACCCGCTCCCGCCATCCCGGCACCGGCGCCACAGAACGTCACCGCCCTACCCGGGCAGGCGCCCACCAACAGGTTCCTGGCCGCCCCGCCGGTGTCGAACCCCGTCGCGTCGCCGACCGCCCCGGGCGCGCCCGTGCCGGCTGCGGCCGCGCCCGCCGCGCCGGTGGTCCCCGCGGTCACCCCCGCCGCGTCGGGGACGATTCGTGAATACCTGCAGTCGAAGGGGGTGAAGCTGGAGGCCCAGAAACCTCAGGGGCTCAAGGCGCTTGACATCACCTTGCCGGTGCCGGCTCGCTGGACTCAGGTGCCCGACCCCAACGTGCCCGACGCGTTCGCGGTGATCGCCGACCGGCAGGGCAGCAGCATCTACTCCTCGAATGCCCAGGTGGTTGTCTACAAGCTGGTCGGTGATTTCGACCCCAGAGAGGCCATCACCCACGGCTATGTCGACAGCCAGAAACTTCTCGCCTGGCAGCCCACCAACGCCTCGATGGCCGATTTCGGTGGCTTCCCGTCGTCGATAGTCGAAGGCACGTACCGCGACGGCGACATGACGCTGAACACCTCCCGGCGCCACGTCATCGCCACCTCCGGACATGACACGTACCTGGTGTCGCTGTCGGTGACCACCGATCGTGCGGTCGCCGTCGCCGACGCACCGGCCACCGACGCCATCGTCAACGGCTTCCGCGTCACCGTTCCCGGGGCCCCGGTCCCGGCGCCGGTCCAGACCCCCGGTGCCTCTCCGGTCGCGCTGACCCCGGCTCCGGCGCCGGCCGCGCAGGTGCCGGCCCAGGCCCCGGTGCCACAGGTTCCGGCCACCGCTCAAATCGGGCAGGCCCCCGCCACGGCTCCGATCGGGCAGGCCCCCGCCACGGCTCCGCTCCGGCAGACGTCGGCCATGGCTCCGGTGGGCCTACCCGCGGCGCCCATGCCCAGCCGCCAGCCCACACCGAACCTGTTGGCCCTTGTTCCCGGCCTGCCCCCACTCCCCAATTTCTCGTTTCTGCAGCACTAAGCGGTGCAGCGGCTCCCCTGGAGCCCACTGAGCGGACCGGTGTCCGGGCTCGTATTGTGAGGCCATGCTGATTGCGGGCGTGCTGTGCATGTGTGCGGCGGTGGCCTCGGCCGGTTTCGGGACCTGGTCGCTGGCGCGCAGCCAGAATGTCGACCCCACCGCCCTGGCGCTGCGGTCCATGGCTCCGGCGCAACTGGCGGCGGCGATCATGCTGGCCGCCGGCGGAGTGGTGGCGCTGGCAGCGCCCCCGCACACCGCGGTGGTGGTCCTGATCGTCTGTGTCGCCGGCGCCTTCGGAACGCTGGCCGCCGGATCATGGCAGAGCGCGCGCTTCGCGTTGCAGCAAGAAGCGGCCGCACCCGCCTGCGTGGGAACCTGCGCCGGTTGCACGCAGTCCTGCCACTGAAGCCGGCGGGAAGCCCCGAACGTTGGGGGCGCTAGTTGCGGCTGAGGTCGATCGGATGGGTGGCCAGCAGCGACAGCGGCAGCGGCTGGCGGCGCAGCACCTGCCCCCACAGGTCTGATCTCGACCCCATGAGGACGTCAGATGGCAACGCCGACAACACGATCCAGTCGTCGCGTTCGATTTCGCCTTCCAGCTGACCGATGGTCCAGCCGGAGTAGCCCGCGAAGATTCGCACCCCCTCCACCAGAGGCGCGATCGTGTCGGGGTCGGCGTCGAGATCGACCATCACCACCCGGCCGTCGACATGACGAAGGCCCGCAACGCCTTGCGGATCGGCGCCCACCCGCAACGCCGCCAGGCACAGCGCCGCGTCACGCTTCACCGGGCCGCCGATGAACATCGTCTTGGGCTTGGCCGCCAGTTTGGTCCACTGCGGCAGCACGTTATACACCGCGGTCTCGCTGGCGCGGTTGAGCACGACCCCCAAAGTGCCGCCGTCGTTGTGCTCGACGATGTAGATCACGCTGCGCCGGAACGTCGGTTCGAAAAGATCGGTGTTGGCAAGCAGCAACGTACCCGCGCGCACTCGCTGCGCGGCCGGCGCGACATAGTCCTCTGGATCCTCGGGCGGCGGCACCCCACCATCATCGCATCCGGCGCTTGCCGCCCGGGGGAATCAAGCGCGGGACGTGAAGATTTGTACTGTTGGTAAAGCGGCTCGGCCCGTGGCGAGCTTGCTGGCCCCAATCGTGGAAGTCGGTTTCGTGATCCAATCCCGGATGCACTCAAGCGCACCCGCCGAAATATGGCGGTCGGTGCGCAGTTTGCCAGACTTTTGGCGGCTGCTTCAGGTGCGCATGGCGAGTCAATTCGGCGACGGGCTGTTTCAGGCGGGTCTGGCCGGAGCGCTGCTGTTCAATCCGGACCGGGCCGCCGATCCGATGGCCATCGCGCGGGCCTTCACCGTGTTGTTCCTGCCCTACTCGCTGTTGGGGCCGTTCGCGGGAGCGCTGATGGACCGGTGGGACCGGCGGCTGGTGCTCGTCGGTGCCAACGTCGGCCGCCTCATCCTGATCGCCGCGATCGGCACCATCCTGGCCGTCCGAGCCGGCGACCTGCCGCTGTTGTTGGGCGCGCTGTTCGCCAACGGCTTGGCCCGGTTCGTCGCGTCCGGGCTGTCGGCGTCACTGCCGCACGTCGTGCCGCGCGAACAAGTCGTGACGATGAACGCCCTGGCCAACGCGTCCGGGGCCATCGCCGCCTTCATCGGCGCCAACTTCATGCTCGTTCCCCGGTTCCTGTTCGGCGCTGGCGACAAGGGCGCTTCGGCGATCATCTTCCTCACGGCGATCCCCGTGCTGATCGCCTTGGTGCTGTCGGTGCGGTTCGGCTCCCGTGTGCTGGGCCCGGACGACACCAAGCGGGCGATCCATGGACCGGCGTTCTACGCCGTGGTCACCGGCTGGCTGCACGGCGCGCGCACGGTGGCGCAGCGGCCGACGGTCGCCGCCACCCTGTCCGGCTTGGCAGCTCACCGGATGGTGATCGGCATCAATTCCCTGCTGGTCCTGGTGCTGGTCCACCACATGACCAACCCGCAAGCCGGGGGATTGGGTACCGCGCTGGTGTTTTTCGGTGCCGCCGGCCTGGGCGCGTTCCTGGCCAACGTGCTGACTCCGCCCGCGGTCCGCCGCTGGGGCCGTTACGCGACGGCGAATGGCGCGTTGGCGGCGTCGGCCATCATCGAGGTCGCCGGCGCGGGGTTATTGCTGCCGATCATGGTGGTGTGCGGCTTCTTCCTCGGTGTGACCGGGCAAGTGGTCAAGCTCTGCGCCGACTCGGCGATGCAGATGGACGTCGACGACGCCCTTCGCGGGCACGTGTTCGCCGTGCAGGATGCGCTGTTCTGGGTGTCCTTCATCGTCTCGATCACGGTGGCCGCGGCGTTGATTCCCGCCGATGGGCATGCGCCCGCATTCGCGCTGTTCGGCTCGGCGCTCTACCTGGCCGGCCTGACCATGCACAGCATCCTGGGCCGGCGCGGCGAACAGGCGAATAATCGCTATCCGGCGGGGGCGACCGACGAGCGGAGGCAATGATGGCGGGTCCCGAACCGATCGTGGCCGACCTACGCGCCGAAAGCGACGAGCTTGACGCCCTGGTCGCCCCGCTGCCGGCCGAACGCTGGGCCGATCCGACGCCCGCGCCGGGCTGGACCATCGCGCATCAGATCGGGCACCTGTTGTGGACCGACCGGGTCGCGCTGACCTCGGTCACCGACGAGGCCGGGTTCGCCGAGGAGCTCAAGGGCGCCGCCGCCGACCCGGCCGGCTTCGTCGACGCGGGCGCCGAAGCATTGGCGGCTCTGGCGCCGGCCGAACTGCTCGCCGAATGGCGGGTCACCCGTGGTCGGTTGCACGACGAGCTGCTGATGGTTCCCGCCGGGCGCAAGCTGCCATGGTTCGGGCCACCGATGAGTGCGGCGTCGATGGCTACCGCGCGGTTGATGGAGACCTGGGCCCACGGGCTGGACGTGGCCGACGCGCTGGGCGTCAAACGGGCAGCCACCGACCGGCTGCGGTCGATCGCCCACCTAGGGGTGCGAACCCGCGACTACGCCTTTGCCGTCAACAATCTCCCCGCTCCGGCCGAACCGTTCCTGGTCGAGCTGCGCGGACCCGGCGGCGACACCTGGAGCTGGGGACCGCCCGAGGCGGCCCAGCGGGTCACCGGTTCGGCCGAAGACTTCTGCTTTCTGGTCACTCAGCGGCGCCCGCTCAGCGCCCTCGACATCACGGCGCATGGGCCCGACGCGCGGCGCTGGCTGGAGATCGCGCAAGCCTTCGCCGGCCCGCCCGGCGTCGGTCGATGAGCGCGCGAGCGCGCGAAAAGAGCCGGCGCCCGCTGCGGTTAGTGCAGGGGGCCGCCGTAACTTGCCCGGTTCTCGGCTTCGGCCTCATCGCGCAGCGCCGCGATCGCCAGGTTCAACCGGTCGGCGAGCTCACCGTGGGCATAACCGGTCACCACGCCGGGATGCAGAGTCAGCTTGAGCAACCGGCCGTCGGAATTGGCCACGGCATAGATGTCGCCGAGATCCACGCTGTAGGTGACGGCCTCGGCCTGCGCCACGAGGGCTTCCCACTTGTCGGCCGCCTCGCTCAGTTCGCGAAGAACTGATTCGACGAGATCCTTGTCGCTGAGATTCGCGCGACCGCCCGAACCCGACACGATCACAGTATGTCGACCCCCTCCAACCAGCGTCAATTCAAAAGTCGTGGGTTACGAGAAACGCCAGTCGCGGGCTACGAGCCCGGCGGCTGGGTGGCAAGTTTCTGATACCAGGCGAGGTGATAGTTGGCCGACACCAAGTCTCCGCTGGCGATGCCTTCAGTGGCGGCCATCAACAGACACTTGAGCAGGAGTGCCGGATTCACGGTCGGATATTGGACCAAGAGCTGGTAGCGCGCCGTGTCGAGGTGCACCCGCAGCACGTCGACCTCCTGGTCGATGACCACGGCGTCCGCGGCGGCCGCGTCCGCCAGCCTCTGCACGATCCGGGGGAGCCCGTCGAAGCGGCGCGTGGTCTCACTCAATACCCTGCCCAGATCCTCGATCGCGGGCAGCGCGCGCGGTTCCAACGACGATTTCGTCGCGGCGAAGTCGACCGAGCGGCGCAACGAATCACCGGGGGCGTAGGTCACGACGCGCGCCGCGTCGCCGATCAACGCGGCGACCCTGCCGCCGCGTCGCTCCGGCTCCAACAACCGCACGCCCGCCGGAAGGGTGATGCCCGCCGGTATCCAGCCGTGGGCGAGGTCGGTGACCAAAACCGTCGTACCGTCCGCACGGTCGCCGACCGCCCAATTCAGCCGCGGCTCCTGGCGAACCACAAATTCGAGGAGCCGGTTCAGCCGATCGACATCGAAAGCCGTTGCAGCGGTGCTCTTTTCGCGGTCAGAGCTGGCGGCATCCCTAGCGGGCTGCGGTTCATCCTGTCCCGCTGCGGGCTCGCCGACCACCACGTGGTGCCGACCGCCGTCTACCGGCTCATCGACGACGGGCTCGGCCTCGCTGATCGCGGGGATCCCCTGCGTCTCCTGCACCGAAGCGGCCGCTTCGGCGACGGGTTCCGGCTCCTGCGCCGGCTGCGCCTCGTCCGGACCCGGTGCAGGCTCTTCCACGTCCCCGTAGTGGCGACCGTTGGCCACGGGCTGCCAATCCGCCGTGGCCGCGCGGTCGGCCGGCTCATCGACAACGGGCTCGGCCTCGGTGATCGCGGGGATGATCTGCGTCTCCGCCATCGAGGCCACCGCGGCGTCGTCCTCGTTGTCCTCCTCGGCGAAATGGCGGCGGTCCGGCTCATCCACCACGGGTTCGATTTCGGTGATCGCGGGGATGATCTGCGTCTCCGCCATCGAGGCCACCGCGGCGTCGTCCTCAACGTCGGCGTCCGGAGCCCATCCGGGTTCGTGCTGGTAAGTTGCCGGCTCTTGCGCCTCCACGTGGT
This sequence comes from uncultured Actinomycetota bacterium, assembly GCA_963732835.1. Lineage (GTDB taxonomy): Bacteria > Actinomycetota > Actinomycetes > Mycobacteriales > Mycobacteriaceae > Mycobacterium. The sequence continues at coordinate 90,405 of CAVTBA010000012.1, read as the reverse complement.
GGCGACCGTTGGCGACGGGCTCCCGAGCGGGCTCCGCACTCTCGGCCGGCGCTTCGACGCCGGGCTCCACCGCCGTGACGTTGGGGATGACTTGCGTCTCCTCCACGTCCGGCGTGGCGGCGGCCTCCGCAGCGCTCGTACGGGCGGCGGTTTCATGCGGAGGCGCCTCGGGCTCGTCCGCAACGCCTTGCGGCACGACCGGAGCCGGCCTATCGGCGACCCGCCAGCGGGGCTTACGCCTGCCCCCGGTGGGAGCAGCCGGGAAATGCCCCGCCTCCGTGACCGCGGGAATGACCTGGGTCTGATCCATGTCCGGTGACAGTGGCTCGGCGATCTGCGGGTGGGGATATCCGGCGGGCACCCCGGCCTTCACGCCGCGCAGCTGGCGAACCATCGATTCGACGCGCCGTACGGCGCGCGCCCGCGCTTCATCGATGACCCGGGCCTCTTCCGCCTGGCGGAGCTGGTCGGCCAAACCCGCACGCTTGAGCATCTTCAGCTGCTCGTTCGCGCTGTCGGCGATCCGCTGCAGGTCGGCCTTCAGATACTCTGCGAGCGTGGCGTTTTCGTCGGTGACCGTGGAAAGCTCGGCAGGCCAAAGCCCACCGATCACCCACGGGGTGCAATCGATGGGAGAGCTGAAGGCCGGTATCGCCAGTGATTCCCGGGTAGCTCTCCGGAGGCGCTGGCGCGCCGTCATCCGACCGAAGATCGCCACCGGCTAAGCCTACCGGCAGCCCGCGAATGGGCTATTCGGTCGGTGAATTGTGCAGCTGTGACGGCCTGGGTAGCGTGGGGATATGGCTGAATCTGCCCTGCAGCAGCAACTCGATGAAGTGCGTGCCCTGCTCGCTCGCGCGCGAGAGTTGTTCGGCCCCAATCCCGTAGAGCCGCCCACCGATATCGCTCCTGATCCCGAGGCGGCCAAGACCTGGCTGCTGTAGGCCGTCCGAGCCGGCTAGATCGCGCTGCCGCGGCGGCGCAGTTTATGCGCCAGTAGCTTCTCGATCGCCGTATCCAGATCCCGCGGGGTCGGAACCTCGGCCGAGGGTGTGTGCCCGGCCGCCACGATTTCGTCGCGAATCTCCAGCAGTGCCTTGAGGCAAGACACGTCGGCGGTCAGCAAAATGCCTCGTGCCAGCGTCTCGGCGTCGGTCTCCATCGCCTCTTCGCTCAGCGCAACGCTGTGCATGTACCCGCCCCGGCAGGATCTGACGAGGATGTGCCCACTCGGGTGAACGGTGTCAAAAGCGGGATTCGCGTCCGTCATCGACCGCGGTCAGCGATGCCGCCGAGGTTGCGCGCCGCATCCTGTTCGTGCTGTTCCCACATCGCCGCGGACGCCGTCAGCTTGTCCGCCAGGTCGGCGTGGTCCGCGGACTGTTGCTCGTAGCACTGGCGCCTGAGCTCAAGCAGTTCTCGTCCGGCGTCGCGAAGTTCACCGAAGATCGGCCCCAGCGAATCAAGGCTTTCCTGGATCGCCTCGTGCGACGACGGGACCGTGCGCAAGTAGTCGGAGGTTTCCTGGTGACGCGCAGCGGCTTGACGCAAGTGCGTGGGCACCACATGGATCGAATCTGCCATCCGCTGTCTCCTGTTCACGGCCGCCGGCCAGGCCGGCGAGATCACTATTGTCAGGTGGTCGACGAACTCGCCGGCCGCGTGGGTGTCGGTGTGTCGGGCTTCGCCGGCGCGGTCACGGCTGCGGCCGCCGCCGGCGGATGCTCCCAGCCTAGAAAGCTTGGCCCGCTCACGGTGGCGATGTCCTGAATTTGGCCATCGAGAAGGGCTTTGCCCGGGCCGAGGGCAAGAGCGTGCCGGTCGATGAACATCCCGATGTCGGCTGGAGCCACCTGCGACACGTCAATCGGTTCGGTGACCGCGCTGCCCGGTGGCGGAATCGTTATTCCTTGCTGTTGGAACGCATCTGGTATGGCCGCTCCGCCGACCGCGGCTTTGATCGCCGCCGCCAACTGCGGGCTGGCGGCCGTCACCGTCTCACCGTCGGGCAAGGTGACCGTTGTGGGACCGGCCGGGGGCGAATCTTCTCCGACCGCCGACGCATCCTGACCGGTGTCGCCCTCGTGGTCGCCCGGTTCATCCGATGGGCCGTCGGTCTTTGGATCCGCGTGGTCCGCGGAGTCCAGCAGGTCTTCGTCATCGAGGCCTTGCAGCGCCGGACCCATTTCGTCATCACCCTGCAGGCCGGCAAGCGGGAACCCGCTCGGTGTCGCGCCGAAGCTCGGCAGCCCCGGAGCAAGGTTGGGCATCGGCGGCACCGCGGGAGCCATGGGCGCCGCCGGAGCGGTCGCGCCCTCCGGCGCACCCACTCCCGACAGATCATCGGTGGCCAGTCCCGGATCGTCGGCCAGCAACGAATCCAGCACCGGATCCCACCCGGGGTCCTCCGTCGGCGGTGCGCTAGCACCAGCGGCGCCCGCCGCCCGGGCCGGCACCGTTTCGTCGGGACTGCTCGTTTGCCCCTTGGATGCGTCGTACAGCGATGTCCACGCGGCCATCAGCGCCGATTTCGACGTGTCGTCGAGGCTCGCGTCGAGGACCACCGCGCGAATGTCTCGGAGCTTGCCGATCAGAAAACGCTGGAAATCGCGCGCTCCGGCAGGAGTGTCCAGATCCGATCGCGTCCGCACCGCGGCTTCGGTCTCCTGCTGCAATTTGGTCAGCGCCTGGCTGCCCTCGACGGCGTTCAGGTGGGCATTCAAGATGGCCGTTATCACTTGCATGTCCAACTGGGAGCTCGCCGTATTCTGGTGTGCCAGCGCGGCTTCGGCGTGTGCGATGGCTTCCGCCGCCTCGCCCTTCTCGCCATCCGGCGAAGCCGCGTGTTGTTGACGGATCTTGCCCACGATCGCCTGGAGCTGTTCGGGGCCTGTCGTCGGGGTGATCACGGCCGCCAGCTCACTGCGCGACAGGCCCGCCTGCCACGCGTTCGGATCACCGGTGCGATCTCGGGCATATTTCACCGCGGCAAGCAGCTCCTCGTACATGGACATCAGCTAGGCGACCGGCGCTGCAGTCACCGCGAGTCCCTGCGGGATGCGTTGCGGCCCCTCCATGCCCGGCGACAGTACCCAGGCCCCATCCTGCCGACAATTCACTGCGCCGGGCGGCTGTGGATGACACTGCCACGTGCCTAGCCGGACGTTGTCGGAGCGTACCGGTCCCGAAGGCCTTCCAGTACGGCCCTTTTCGCCCGGCTGAGTTCGCGTGCATCCTCGACGACCGCGGTGATTTCGCGTTGTTTGGCCAGCAGAAACCTCTGAAACTCGCGGGCGCCCATGGGCGTATCGACCGCGAGGTTCGCTTGGTGCACGGTGGCATGGTCGATCTGCTCGCCGATGGCATCCAGCCGCCTGGCGCCCTCTCGCATCGCGGCATGGGCGCTGCTGAGCACTTCGGCCAGCACGCGGTCGGCATCGGCCGCCGTGCCGTGCTGGCCGGCCAGCTCCGACTGCCGCGCCTGCATGGCGGCTACCGAAGGTCCGGCTTGTTCCGTCATCGGCTCACCCTGTTCGTCATAGCGGTCGGCGAATTGCGACGTTGGCGCCCAGCCGGCTGATCCGCACCGAGGCACCCGAGTAGGGCGCCTCGACTACGAGATTGTTGCCGATGGCCAGCTGGACGTGTCCGGCGTGTGGGAAGACGAGGTCACCGGGCCGGACTTGCGAACGGAGCACCGGGATCCCGTCGTTGATCTGCTGATAAGTGGTGCGGTCCAAGTGAATTCCCGCTTGCGCATAGCTCCACTGCACCAGGCCCGAGCAATCGAACTCGTCAGGCCCCGTCGCGCCCCACACGTAGGGTCGGCCCAGACGCGACAACGCGGCGCGCACTGCGATTGCCGCGCGCCCGCTCAGCCCCAATCCCGCGGCGCGGTGGCGCAGGAGTTGGTAGCGCAGCGCCCGCAGTTCCGCGAGGTGTCGTCGGGCTCGGAGGCGGGCCGACAGGACGTGCGCGCGTTGTGTCCGCAGTCGCGCCGCTCGGCGACGCATCGCCTCGCGCTGGGCCATCGGCGTCGCCGGGGTGACGGCGGCATCGGCGCGGGCTTCTTCGAGGACACCTCGCGTCCGATCGCGGGCCTCGGCCCGATCCCGCTGGGCGCCGGCGATGACGTCGGCCGCGGCGGCGTCCGTCGCGGCGGCCGCTGTGAGCCGTTGTCGGCTGTGATCCACCGCGAGCCGATAGCCTCCGTGGGCCAATCGGTCGTTCATCCCGGCCATCGGGCGCAACAGGTTTCGGTAATGCCCGGTGCCCGCATCCAGTGCCGGCTGTCGGGTGCCGCCGGCGAACATGTCGTGGGCACGGCTCAGCACCTCGATTTCGCGTTGGCTCACTGCGCCTCCTCGCCCTGTCGGCCTTCCGACTCGACCGCGTCGGTGAAGGCGCGCACGCGGGGGAGTGCTCCGGGCGGGATGACCCCCCGGTTGCGGATGTCCCAGATTTCCTCCACGTCGACGCCGACCAGCGCGGCGATGATCGTCTCCGGCAATGACGACTGCGCGCAGGCCCGGTCGAAACGCGCGCTCAAGCTGGACGGCATCCGTTTCAGCAGGGCCGTGCGCGTCGCCTCGAGGGCTTGGAGGTGCTGCATCAGGCGGCCGGTGGAGTCCGCGCCGGCATTCACGGCGACCCGCCAGGAACCGGCGGCGAGCATCTCTGCCTTCACGCACTGAGCGATCACAGACAGAATATACGTCTCATATTCGTTTGATGTTGTCGCAGGCAACCGATCGATGACGGATTTGAGGGCTTCGAGCTGAGCCTCGGCGTAGCCTTCGAGCACTTCAGTGTCGCTGTGACGGTCCACGACCACGGGCCCGGTGCGCCTGGCGGGCACGGCGGCGGGCGGTTGTGCGGCCATCAGCCGGGCCAGTTCCGCATCCGGATCGGCCGCCACCAACAGCCGGGAATAGGTCCCCGGCGGCAGACCCAGCCCGTTCTCAACCTTCTGAACTGTGCTTTTGTGAGGCTTGCGGGCGCCTCGCTCCAGAAAGCTCAACCCCATGATGCTCACGCCGGTCGCGGCGGCGAGCTCGGCTAGGGACCAGTCGCGCGACTCCCGCAAAGCGCGGATCGCCGCGCCGGCCGATTCACGGCTCACCGCACGCTCCGGCCATGGGCCGGATATTACACAGCGCGGACCGTATCCCTCTGTATATACGTTTTCGTCTCGTTTCTCTTGCGCTGCGCCCTCATCTCTGTATACGCTTTTGCCTACGTTTCACGCTCGACAAGGAGACCGACATGGGACACCCCTGCGCTGCCAACCCGGAACTATGGTTCGGCTACCCCGACGACGATGGTGGTGACGGCGCGGCCAAGGCCCGCGCGTACGAGCGGTCGGCCGTCGAGGCGCGCATCCAGTGCCTGCGCCGCTGCCCGCTGGCGCAGCAGCGCCGGTGCGCCGAACACGCCATCGCACACCGCGAGGAGTACGGCGTGTGGGCCGGCGTCAAACTGCCGGGCGGCCAGTACCGCAAGCGCGAACAGCTGGCCCAGGCCCACGACGTCCTGCGGCGCATCGCCTCCGGCGAGATCAATTCGCGCCAGCTGCCGGAGAACGCGGCCCTGCTCGCCAATCACGAACACGAGTCCGTTCCGGTGGCCGCGGTGGTGCTGCACCTGCCCCTCGCGCAGGTCGGGCCCCGCTCGGCCGCCTGACGTTCCTTCCCGCGCAGGCGCCGTTTGTCGACTCAGCCAACGGGGTAGAGCTTCGGCACGACCGAGTCTGCCGACCTAGAGGCGGGATCCATGACGTTCGACCTGACCCCGACGGCAGCACAGCACGACCTGGCCAGGCGGACCCACGAGTTCGCCGAAGAAGTGATTCGCCCCGTGGCGCTCCACTACGACCAACGGCAGGAGTTTCCGTGGCCGGTGCTGGAGGAGGCGGCCCAGCGAGGTTTCTACAGCCCGTTGTTCTACCGCGACCTGATCGGCGATCCGACCGGCCTGTCGTTGCCCATGTTCATGGAGGAGCTGTTCTGGGGCTGCGCCGGCATCGGTTTGGCGATCGTGATGCCGGCGTTGGCGCTGTCGGCGATCGGGCAGGCCGCGTCTCCGGAGCAGATGTTGGAGTGGGCGCCCGAATGCTTCGGGACCCCAGGGGATCTCAAGCTTGCGGCACTGGCGATCTCGGAACCCGAGGGCGGCAGCGACGTACGAAACCTGCGCACTCACGCCCGCCGCGACGGTGACGACTGGATCATCGACGGCCACAAGATGTGGATCGGCAATGGCGGGATCGCCAACGTGCACGTGGTCAACGCGGTCGTCGACGAAGAACTCGGCCATCGCGGTCAGGCGTTGTTCGTCGTTCCCGGTGGCACGCCCGGGCTCAAGCTGGTGCGCAAGCTGGACAAGCTGGGCTGCCGTGCCTCCCACACCGCGGAGTTGCTGTTCGAAGGCGTCCGTGTCCCGGGCGCCAATCTGCTTGGCGGACAAGACAAACTGGAGCACAAGCTCGCCAAAGCGCGCGAAGTCGTGGCGGGCGGGAAGCGTTCCGGCTCCGCGACGTTGGGCACCTTCGAGCAGACCCGCCCCATGGTCGCCGCCCAGGCCATCGGGATCGCACGCGCCGCACTGGAGTACGCGACGGCGTATGCCACCGAGCGTGAGGCGTTCGGCGGGCCGATCATCGACAACCAAGGCATCGCCTTCCCGCTGGCCGAGCTAGCCACCCAGATCGACGCGGCCCGGCTGCTCACCTGGCGTGCCTCGTGGATGGCCGCCAACAACGTCCCCTTCGAGCGCGGGGAAGGCTCGATGTCGAAAATGGCCGCCAGCGAGGTCGCTGTCAAGGCCACCGAGCGCGCCATTCAAACCATGGGCGGCTGGGGCTACATCACGGATCACCCGGTGGAGAAGTGGTATCGGGATGCCAAGCTGTACACCATCTTTGAAGGCACCAGCGAGATCCAGCGGATGGTCATCGCGAACGCACTGGGCGCCGCCGTCGGCACGCCGCCACTGCACGTGGTGCTCGAACCGTCCGGCGGACCGCTCAACCGCGTCTTCGGTCGCGGCACCCCGCTGCGCTCCCGTGCCGCCGACACCGCACTGTCGATGCAGGACCGGGTGCCCGAACCGGTCATGCGGCTGGCCATGAAGATGCTCCGCCCGCCACGGAAGTAGCGGGGCCTGGGTACGGTCGAGGTGGACGATGAGCAACCTTGAGCCGGCGCCGGTCGAAGTCGCCTGCGCTGCTGCGCCAAGCGCGGGCATCGAAGTGCTGCGCCCCCGAGAGGTCCCCCTGGGCGGGCCCCGCGCCATGCGGGTGCATCGCACGCTTCCCCAACGCCAGCGCTCGCTGATCGGGGCGTGGTGCTTCATCGACCACTACGGCCCGGCGTCCGCGGGTATGGACGTCCCGCCGCATCCGCACACCGGACTACAAACGGTGAGTTGGTTGTTCGGTGGGGAAGTGGAGCACAACGACAGCGCCGGCGTGCATGCAACGGTGCGTCCCGGTGAGCTGAACCTCATGACTGCGGGCGCCGGCATTTGCCACTCGGAGGTATCGGTTCCGTCGCCGACGGCCTTGCACGGTGTGCAGCTCTGGGTGGCGCTGCCCGATTCCGATCGCGACACGAGTCGCGATTTCGCCCACTACGTGCCGGAGCCGGTAGCGCTGCCCGGTGCGACGATGCGCGTGTTCCTCGGAGAGCTGGCCGACAACCACTCGCCGGTGCATACCTTCACTCCGCTGCTGGGCGCGCAGATCGATCTCGACGCCGGGGCGCGCCTGGACATCGGCGTCGACCCGGCATTCGAGCACGGGGTGCTCTGCGATCGCGGTGCCGTCGGTGTCGATGACGCCGCCCTGGCGGTCGCCGAACTGGCTTTCTTCAGCACTGGCCGCTCGTCGATGCACCTGCGCAACGCCGGCGATGGGCCCGCGCGGGTGCTCCTGCTCGGCGGAACACCGTTCACCGAGGAGCTCGTGATGTGGTGGAACTTCGTGGGGCGTAGCCACGAGGACATCCTGGGTTTCCGTCAACTGTGGGAGGACGGCGACGAGCGCTTCGGCGCCGTCCACGGCCACTGCAGTTCGCTCGCCCGCCTGCCCGCGCCGCCGCTGCCGACCACACGGCTGCGACCTCGACCTGTACCGCAAGGAAAGGGAAGCGCAAATGACCGCCGATAAGACCGGAGCAGAAGCCACCGTCAGCCTCAAGGAGGGCCGGTACACCATTGCCGTGGAAGGCAAGCAGGTCGGCCTTGCCGACTTCGCCGACCGCGGCGACCAGCGCGTCTTCTATCACACCGAAATCGACCCCGCTTACGGCGGACGTGGCCTGGCGACCATTCTCGTCGAGCAGGCGCTCAACGAGGCCCGCGGCGAAGGCAAGCGCATCGTCCCCATGTGCTCGATGATCGACACGGTGCTGAAGAAGCATCCCGAATTCGACGACATCACCGATTGGGTTACGCCGGATATCTCGCGGTGGGTGCAGTCGCCGTAGGCGTTGGAGGAAATCTCACGCGCTACCCCTTCGTGGCGACATCGAGAATGTCTTCCACCGACCATTTCATAAGGTGACTGAAAATTGCCGCGTCGCCGACCACTAATATCGCACAGGCCCCGTGCAGGCACAATTCAACGTTACCCTTTTCCAGTTCGGCTACCTGAATGCCTGGTGCGTACCCGAGTTTATATAGATCAACGCCTAGCGCACCTGAAGCAAGGTCGGAACGAGCGAGAGTCACCCACTCCCATATTAGATATTTCTCTACCAGTTCGAATGTCGAAAACTTAGCCACACCATTGCGCCTCTGCCCGCGATCGTCAATGACGTCGACACTCCAACCTCCGTCGTCTTCGTGGAGATGCACTGAATAATCGGCCGAGTTGAAAACAACTTCGCAGTCGTCGCAGCTTGTCGAAGTCGAGGGATTCGTCAATCCTGCCCGGGCGGCCCACAACGACCAATTAGTCGATAATCGAGAAAAATCTGCCATTTTCACCGTACCCGTACCAGTACCCCATAGCGTTCCAGTTGCTCCACCGTACCATTCGTGCCGTCGGGTTTGATAATTCGAAATTGCTGGCCTCCACCGGGTTGATGGAACCAAGGCGCTACTTCAGATTGCTCAATGTGCCAGCCAGGAGGTAGGAGTGATGGGTCGCCCACAACGTATTCGTAGTAGGGCTTAAGAGCACTGTCTGGCGGGAGTGACAATTCAGCAAAGGGCGTTCCTTCGGGCGCCAAGTAGGACCCAAAAGGACTGCCGAACCGGCCGAGAACGGTGCCCGGTTTGAGGGCCGCGTCGGGAATGACGGTGCCTGGCACCGCGTACGGTTTGGTCCCCAACGTGTCGTCGGGATAGAAGACACTGCCGTCAGCGCGAGTGAATTCCGGGCCCAACTCGACCGGGTGGTATCCGTGGAACAATTCGTGCCCAGAGGGCAGCGGCGGTGGTGGTGGTGCATTGGGGCGCACCGGCGGAGGGCTGTCGGGTGCCACGGGCACGTGCGGTCCCGCGGGAGCATGCTCGGGCGGAATCTCACCCCCGCCTGGGTGCGGCGTGTGCTCAACGACCGGTGGCGGGCCCGGATGCACACCGGGCACGGGTTGTCCGCTGACGTCCGGAAACGGTGAGCCGTGCGGAGGAAGGTCCGCTTCGGCGATTGCCGCGCGCATCTCGGCCGCGCTCAATGCGCGAGGCAGGACGTTGTCGGCGGAAAGACCTTGCAGCGCTTCGCGGCTGAAGAGCGTCTTCAGGCCTTGCCAGGCCGCCTCGCCGCCGGCCTTGAGTTCAGGTCCGCCGACAGCCAAGGTGATGGCACTCCACAGCGGTTCGGGGGTGGCTTCCACCTTTCCGGGATCCGGTGTGCGCATGCCGGTCAACTTGCCGCCGGTGAAGGTGTACGACGTGCCCGTGGCCTGGTCGAAGAATTCGCCCGTGCCGTCCCTGAGTTGCCCGAAAACCTGGACCGGCTGCCCGTCGACCTTGTAGGTGAACATCAAATGGCCGTCGGGAGTGGTGCTCACCGACGCGGGATCGATGTTGTTGTAGTTGGGAATCTTGCCCAGGTCATCGAGGGCCTTGGCGAGATCGGCCTTGAGCTTGGGCAGCTTGGCACTGGCCGCCTCACCCTCCGACGACCCGGGCCCGTGGGTATATAGGTCACCCATCGCCTTGTCCAGGGCGGCCTGCGCGGCGCGCACCTTGCCCATCTGATCCACCACAGCCTGGTCCGTGATCCGTCGCATGTTGGCGAGCGCAGTCTGCTGGGCGTCGGATGGCGGGGTTACGCCGTCGCTGTCGAGACCATGGAGGGGGGCGCCGTCGTACCCGTCGGTGTGCAAGCCATCCAAAGATTTCTGCAGGCAGCCGGAGTAGCCGTCGCGTATCGAATGCAGCTGAGCCAGAGCGGCTTTGGTATCCCGTAGGGCGTCGCTTTCACATGTTCTGATGAACGCGTGCAGTGCATCGACATCCGCCGCGGTCAGGCTCTGGTCTCGCAGCATGGCGGCGGCTTGGCAAAGCAAGTTGGAAAGCTCTGCCAGCTGGGAATCTAAATTGGCGATCTGCCCGGCTGCGGCCTGTTGCGCTTCGGCCAACGCGGCGGCGGCGTTCTCGAGGTCGACACCGATCTTTGGCAATTGCAGGGACTGGACACCCAGGGACTTCGTCACCCGCTGCACTTCGGCGGAGTCGTTGATCGGGTGGTCGCCAGTCTGATGGTTCCACGCCGCGTCGAAGCGGTTACGGGCCTGCTCGAACGCGTGGTCGGCCTCCGCCGTGCAGCGGCCCGCTTCGCGAAACGCCTCGGCCAGATTGGAGATCTGCCGGGGATCACCGGCCTGCAGGCTTCGGTTGATCGCCCAGGGGTCGCCCCCGGCCTCGGCGATCAGCGCGTCAATGTCTATGTACGGCAGGCCCATGGCACCGCCATAAGCTGCGCCGCGTTACGCCCGATTGTATGTGAGCTCGTCGTCGGAACTTCGCCGAATCTGGGCGTCCCACCGCGACGAACATTGCCATCCCTCCTGAGCTGGCAACGACGCTACTGGCGCAGGCAGGGACGTCAATTCACAACACCGATGCGCGAGTCACCGGTAACCGCGCCCGATGGGTATAGCGGACGGCCCTCGCATCGGGGGACGCTAGACGGCGGCGTTGCGACGCCGATATTCAAATGTGGGCGAAGGGGGACTTGAACCCCCACGTCCCGAAGGACACTGGCACCTGAAGCCAGCGCGTCTGCCATTCCGCCACTCGCCCGGGAAAACGACCGATGGACCATACCACTCTAATAGCCGCATTCCCCAACCGCCTCGTCGGCCCTGCAAGCCGTTCTGCAGCGGGCGTCGCTGGGGGACAACGCCTCTGAACAGGGCAGACGCAGTTCTCAGAGTTTCGACGGTGCCGCGACGTGGCGCCGTCCCGATACCATGCTGGAGTGACAGCTCACCGCGCGAATCGTTTGCCGCGCGCCGGCGACATGCCGCGGCAAGTGCGGGCGAACGCCGAGCATGAGTAGCCAACGGGGGCTGGGGGCGCGGATCGAGCGCAAGCTCGAGGCGACCGTTGACAATGCGTTCGCCCGAGTCTTCGGAGGGTCGATCGTTCCGCAGGAGGTCGAGGCCCTCCTGCGCCGCGAAGCCCGTGACGGAGTTGAACGGCTGCACGGAAATCGCCTTTTGGCCCCCAACGAATACATCATTACCCTCGGTAGGCACGACTTCGAGAAGGTGGGCGCCGACCCTGATCTCACGTCGGGAGCTTTCGCTAGGTACTTGGCCGACTACATCCATGAACAGGGGTGGCAAACGTATGGTGAGGTGGTCGTCCGGTTCGAGCAGTCGTCGAACCTGCGTACCGGCCAGTACCGCGCCCGTGGTGCTGTCAACCCCGATGTGCAGCCCCGCCCGACGGTCAACGATCCCGTCCAGCCACAATCAAGTAGTGCGTTCGACGCAGAACGAGGAGTAGCACCAATGACTGACGATTCGAGCCACCGCGGGGCTCAAGGGCCGGGGCGGCCCAGCGACGAGTATTACGACGACCGCTACGGGCGTCCGCAAGACGAGGCGCACGGCGGCGCGGAACCGCAGGGCGGACCCGACCCACGCGCCGGGTATCCGCCCGAGCAGAGCGGCTACCCGCCGCAGCAGGGCTACGCGCCGCCGCCCCGGCACCCCGAGCAGGGCGGCTACCCGGAACAAGGCGGTTACCAAGCCCCGGGTGGCTACCCCGACCAACGCGGGTACCAGGGCCCGGGTGGCTACCCCGAGCAGCGCGGCTACCAAGGCCAGGGCGCCGGCTATCCCGAGCAGGGCCAGGGCGGCTACCCGCCGCAGTACGAGCAGCGTCCCCCCGCGCCCGGAGGGTACGGCGGGCAAGGCTACGACCAGGGCTACCGTCAGGCCGGCGGGTACGGGCCTCCGGCCGGTGGTCAGCCCGGCGGCGGCCAGCAGGCCTACGGCGGCTATGGCGAATACGGCCGGGGACCGGCGCGCCCGGACGAGGGCGGCTACCCTCCGCCCGAGCAACGGCCGCCCTACCCCGAGCAGGGCGCCGGCTACGAGCAGGGCGGCGGCTACGAGCAGCCCGCCGGTTACGAGCAGGGGTACCAGCAGGGTGGTGGCTACGGCCGGCAGGACTACGGCCCCGGCGACTACACGCAGTACGCGGAAAACGTCCCGGGTGGGGGATACCCGGGTCAGGGCGGCGGATACGCCGAGCCCGCGCAGCGCGACTACGACTATGGCCAGCAGCCCGAGTATGCCCAGCCGAGTGAGTATGGCCAGCCCGCCGACTACGGGCAGCCGGTCGACTACGGCCAGCAGGCCGGCGGCTACGGCGGCTACGGCGGCGGCTACGGGGCGGCCGGAACAACGGTCACCCTCCAGCTCGACGACGGCAGCGGACGCACCTATCAGCTGCGTGAGGGCTCCAACATCGTGGGCCGCGGACAAGACGCCCAGTTCCGATTGCCCGACACCGGCGTCTCGCGGCGTCACCTCGAGGTCCGCTGGGACGGGCAGGTGGCGCTCCTTTCGGACCTGAACTCGACCAACGGCACCACCGTCAACAACGCGCCCGTGCAGGAGTGGCAGTTGGCAGACGGCGACGTGATCCGTCTGGGCCACTCGGAGATCATCGTCCGGATCCACTAACCCGCCGGGCTCAACGCTGCCGTGCTTCGCCCCGCGTCGACCGCCGTCCAAGTATCGTGACGTTGCTCGATGTGCTCGGGGTCACGGGCGCCAGGGGGACGACGCCAGGACGGAAAGGACGCCAGATGCAGGGACTCGTACTGCAGCTGACGCGCGCCGGATTTTTAATGTTGCTATGGGTATTCATCTGGTCCGTCTTGCGGATCTTGCGGACCGATATCTACGCTCCCACCGGCGCCGTGATGGTGCGCCGCGGCTTGGCATTGCGCAGCACCCTGCTGCCTTCGCGGCAACGCCGGGATGCCGCGCGCTATCTGGTGGTGACCGAGGGGGCGTTGGCGGGGGCGCGCATCACACTCAGCGGGCAACCGGTGTTGATCGGCAGGGCTGACGACTCGACCCTGGTGCTCACCGATGATTACGCCTCGACGCGGCACGCCCGGCTGTCTCAGCGCGGTTCGGAATGGTACGTCGAGGATCTAGGATCGACCAACGGCACTTACCTTGACAGGGCAAAGGTGACGACTGCGGTACGAGTTCCAATAGGGACGCCGATTCGGATCGGCAAAACGGCGATCGAGTTGCGCCCGTGACCCTGGTCCTGCGATACGCCGCGCGCAGCGATCGCGGCCTGGTGCGCGCCAACAACGAAGACTCCGTGTACGCCGGTGCGCGGCTACTCGCCCTGGCCGACGGCATGGGCGGTCACGCCGCCGGCGAAGTGGCCTCCCAGTTGGTGATCGCCGCACTGGCCCATCTCGACGACGACGAACCCGGCGGCGACCTGCTGGCCAAGCTGGACACCGCGGTGCGCTCCGGCAACGCGGCCATCGCGGCGCAGGTGGAGGCCGAGCCGGAGCTCGAGGGGATGGGCACCACGCTCACCGCGATCCTGTTCGCGGGTGACCGGATCGGGTTGGTGCACATCGGCGACTCGCGCGGCTACCTGCTGCGCGACGGTGAACTGACGCAAATCACCAAGGACGACACGTTCGTGCAGACCCTGGTCGACGAAGGCCGGATCACCCGCGAAGAGGCACACAGTCACCCGCAGCGGTCGCTGATCATGCGCGCGTTGACCGGTCACGAGGTCGAACCCACGTTGACCATGCGCGAGGCGCGTGCCGGTGACCGCTACCTGCTCTGCTCCGACGGGCTCAGCGACCCGGTGAGCGACGAAACCATCCTCGAGGCGCTGCAGATTCCCGACGTCGCCGAAGCCGCCTACCGCCTCATCGAGCTGGCGCTGCGCGGCGGCGGCCCGGACAACGTGACCGTGGTGGTCGCCGACGTAGTCGACTACGACTACGGCCAGACCCAACCGATTCTCGCCGGCGCGGTTTCCGGCGACGACGACCAGATGACGTTGCCCAACACCTCCGCGGGCCGCGCCTCGGCGATCAGGCCCCGTGAGGAGGCGGCCAAACGCGTTGCGCCACAACCGGAAACGCCCACCCGCCCCCGGTGGCCCCGGCGGCGGATGTTCTTCGTTGTGACACTGGCGGTGTTGTTCGTTCTCTCCGGCCTTGCGGTCGGGTGGTGGGTCATCCAGCGCAACTACTACGTCGCCGAGTACGACGGCAGAGTATCGGTCGTCCGCGGAATCCAGGGGTCCTTGTTGGGCGTGCCCCTGCAACAGCCCTACTTGGTCGGCTGCCTGAGCGCCCGCAACGAACTGTCGCTGATCAGTTATGGCCAATCCGGTCACTCGAGCTGTCAGCTCATGACGCTGCGGGACCTGCGCCGTCCCGGACAGGTACAGGTCCAGACCGGGCTGCCGGGAGGCAGCCTGGACCAGGCCGAGTCACAGCTACGGCAATTGCTGGCCGAGTACCTGCTGCCCACCTGTCCGTCGCCGCGCGCCACGTCGCCGCCGGGGTCCCCGACCACCGGGGGCGGCACCCCCGAGTCAAGTGTCACGACATCGCCCGCAACCACCACTCCACCGACCACCGCATCTTCCGGCCCCAACGCCCCAGCCCCCACCACTGCCACAGGCGGCCCCGCGACCCCGTCGCCGGTGGGCCCCACAACCACTTCCCAGACGGTCACCGCGCTTCCAGCGCCTCCCCTCCAGCCGGGCATTGATTGCCGGACGGTGGCATGACGACACAACTCCAGCCGCCCGTCGCGGTCACGCCTCCGCTGCCCACCCGTCGCAATGCCGAGCTGCTGCTGCTGTGCTTCGCCGCAGCGATCACCGTCGCCGCGTTGCTCATCGTCGAGGCCAACCAGAATCGCGAATTGCGCTGGAACGTCATCAGCTACGGGCTGGTGTTCATGCTCGTATTCGGGTCGGCGCACGTGGCAATCAGGCGATTCGCCCCCTATACCGATCCGCTGCTGTTGCCAATTGTGGCGTTGCTCAACGGACTTGGCCTGGTAATGATCCATCGACTCGACCTGGTCAACAACCAGCTCAGCGGCCGCCATCACCCCAGCGCCACCCAGCAGATGATGTGGACCCTGGTCGGGGTCGTCACGTTCGCGCTCGTGGTCACGTTTCTGAAGGACCATCGGCAGCTCGCGAGGTACGGCTACATATGCGGGATCACCGGCTTGGTGCTCTTGGTGATTCCCGCGCTGCTGCCCGCATCGCTGTCCGAACAGAACGGCGCGAAGATCTGGATTCGCTTCTCCGGCTTCTCGATTCAGCCCGCCGAATTCTCCAAGATCTTATTGCTGATCTTCTTCTCCGCCGTACTGATCGCAAAGCGGGGCCTGTTCACCAGCGTCGGAAAGCACTTCATGGGCCTGACCCTGCCGCGCCCGCGAGACCTCGCCCCCCTGCTGGCGGCCTGGGTGATCTCGGTCGGCGTGATGGCCTTCGAGAAGGACCTCGGCACCTCGCTGCTGCTCTACGCGTCGTTTCTGGTCGTGGTTTACCTCGCGACACAACGGTTCAGCTGGGTGGTGATCGGCCTGGTGCTGTTCGCGGTGGGCAGCGTCATCGCGTATTTCGTGTTCGCTCACGTCCGGGTCCGCGTGCAGATGTGGTGGGACCCGTTTTCCGACCCCGACGGCAGCGGCTACCAGATCGTGCAGTCACTGTTCAGTTTCGCCACCGGCGGCATCTTCGGCACCGGGCTCGGCAACGGTCAACCCGATACCGTGCCGGCGGCGTCGACCGACTTCATCATCGCGGCGTTCGGTGAAGAACTCGGGCTCGTCGGGCTCTCCAGCATCTTGATGCTCTACACCATCGTCATCGTGCGCGGCATGCGCACCGCGATCGCGACCCGGGACAGCTTCGGCAAGCTGCTGGCCGCCGGCCTGGCCTCCACCCTGGCCATCCAGTTGTTCATCGTCGTCGGCGGCGTAACGCAACTCATCCCGCTGACCGGGCTGACCACACCCTGGATGTCCTACGGCGGATCGTCGTTGCTGGCGAACTACGTACTGCTGGCCATCCTCGCTCGCATCTCCAACAGCGCCCGGCATCCCCTGCGGGGACGTGAGCGCAAGGACTCCCCGATCGCGGCGGCCAAGACCGAGGTAATCGAGAAGGTATGAACACCTCTCTGCGCCGCATCTCGATCACCGTCATGGCGTTGATCGTGCTGCTGCTGCTCAACGCCACCATGACGCAGGTGTTCGCCGCCGACTCGCTGCGCGCGGATCCGCGCAATCAGCGCGTCCTGCTCGACGAGTATTCGCGTCAGCGCGGCCAGATCATCGCGGGCGGCCAACTGCTGGCCTACTCCGTGGCTACCGACAGCCGCTTCCGCTTTCTGCGGGTCTATCCCAACCCGGCCGTGTACGCGCCTGTCACCGGCTTCTACTCGCTGCGCTATTCCAGCACGGGCCTGGAGCGCGCCGAGGACCCGCTGCTGAACGGGTCCGACGAGCGGCTGTTCGGGCGCCGGCTGGCCGACTTCTTCACCGGGCGCGATCCGCGCGGCGGCAACGTCGACACCACGATCAAGCCGCGCGTCCAGCAGGCCGGGTGGGACGCGATGCAGCAAGGGTGCGGCGGACCCCCGTGCAAGGGCGCTGTCGTCGCTCTCGAGCCGTCCACCGGCAAGATCTTGGCCATGGTGTCATCGCCGTCCTATGACCCCAATCTGCTGTCTTCGCACGATCCCGAGGTGCAGGCACAGGCCTGGCAGCGGCTTCGCGACGACCCCGACAATCCGCTGACCAACCGCGCCATCTCGGAGACCTACCCGCCCGGTTCCACCTTCAAGGTGATCACCACCGCGGCGGCGCTGCAGGCCGGCGCGACCGACACCGAGCAGTTGACCGCGGCGGCGTCCATTCCGCTGCCCGGCAGCACCGCGACCCTGGAGAACTACGGCGGCCGGCCCTGCGGCGACGCGCCCACGGTGGCGCTCAAGCAGGCATTCGCCCTGTCGTGCAACACCGCATTCGTCCAGCTCGGCATCCTCACCGGAGCCGATGCGCTGCGCAGCATGGCGCGCTCGTTCGGCCTGGACACCACGCCGAGCGTCATCCCGCTGCAGGTCGCCGAATCAACCGTCGGGATCATCCCGGATGCCGCGGCGCTGGGCATGTCGAGCATCGGCCAAAAGGACGTCGCGCTGACACCGCTGGAGAACGCCCAGATCGCCGCGACCATCGCGAACGACGGCATCACGATGCAGCCCTACCTGATCGACAGCCTCAAGGGTCCCGACCTGGCCAACATCAGCACCACCGTTCCCTATCAACAGCGCCGCGCGGTGTCGTCCCAGGTCGCCGCTAAGCTAACAGAGCTGATGGTCGGCGCCGAGAAGGTCGCGCAGCAGAAAGGGGCCATTCCCGGCGTGCAGATCGCATCCAAGACTGGTACCGCAGAGCATGGCACCGATCCGCGCAATACGCCGCCACACGCGTGGTACATCGCCTTCGCGCCCGCGCAGACGCCCAAAGTCGCCGTGGCAGTGTTGGTGGAGAATGGCGGCGACCGCCTGTCCGCGACGGGAGGTGCACTCGCCGCGCCGATCGGACGGGCTGTGATCCAAGCCGCGCTACAGGGAGGACCATGAGCCCGCGAGTTGGTGTGACGCTGTCAGGCAGATACCGCCTGCAGCGCCTGATCGCCACCGGCGGCATGGGCCAAGTCTGGGAGGCCGTGGACAGCCGGCTCGGCCGGCGCGTCGCGGTCAAGGTGCTCAAACAGGAGTTCTCCCAGGACCCGGAGTTCATCGAGCGGTTCCGCGCCGAGGCGCGCACCACCGCGATGCTCAACCACCCCGGCATCGCCCAGGTCCACGATTACGGCGAAAGCCAGCTGGACGGGGAAGGCCGCACCGCCTACCTGGTGATGGAGCTGGTCAACGGTGAGCCGCTGAACTCGGTGCTCAAACGCACGGGCCGGCTGTCCTTGCGGCACGCGCTGGACATGCTCGAGCAGACCGGCCGCGCCCTGCAGGTCGCGCACGCCGCCGGCTTGGTGCACCGCGACGTCAAACCGGGCAACATCCTGATCACCCCGACAGGCCAGGTGAAGATCACCGACTTCGGCATCGCCAAGGCCGTCGACGCCGCGCCGGTCACCCAGACCGGCATGGTGATGGGCACCGCCCAGTACATCGCCCCCGAACAGGCCCTGGGGCACGACGCGACCCCTCCAGCGACGTGTACTCGCTGGGCGTCGTCGGCTACGAGGTCGTGTCGGGCAAGCGGCCGTTCACCGGTGACGGTGCCCTCACGGTGGCGATGAAGCACATCAAGGAGCCCCCGCCGCCGCTGCCCGCGGAGCTGCCGCCCAACGTGCGGGAACTCATCGAAATCACGCTGGTCAAGAATCCCGCGATGCGTTACCGCAGCGGCGGGCCATTCGCCGACGCCGTGGCGGCGGTGCGGGCCGGCCGCCGGCCGCCGCGGCCCAGCCAGTCGCCGCCCCCCGGCCGGGCGTCGCCGGCGGCCATTCCGTCGAGCGTGACCACCAGGGCGGCCGCCGTGCCCAGCACTCGCAGCGCGCCGCCGCGCCGATCCCGGCCGTCCACCGGTGGTCATCGCCCACCCCCCGCCCGGCGCACCTTCTCCTCGGGTCAGCGGGCATTGCTGTGGGCCGCCGGGGTGCTCGGGGCGCTGGCGATCATCATCGCGGTGCTCATCGTCATCAATTCCCGCGCGGACACCCAGCAGCCGCCGCCTCCGACGGTCACCGATACCGGGGGTCCGCCGGCGCCGCCACCGCCGAGCAAGACGCCCAGCGGTTCCGCGCCCGGCCCGGCGCTGCGGCTTGATTGGACGGATCGCGGGACGATAGGGAATTCTGGACTGCAACGAGGGCCGGCCGAGCGCGGGTGGGGCGAACCACTGACGCCCACCACGTCACCGGCCCGACACGAGATATCACGATGACCACCCCTCAGCACCTTTCTGACCGTTATGAACTGGGCGAAATCCTCGGATTCGGGGGTATGTCCGAGGTTCACCTGGCCCGCGACGTCCGGCTGCACCGCGATGTCGCGGTCAAAGTGCTGCGCGCCGACCTGGCCCGCGATCCCAGCTTCTACCTGCGGTTCCGCCGCGAGGCGCAAAACGCCGCCGCGCTCAATCACCCGTCGATCGTCGCGGTGTACGACACCGGCGAGGCGGAGACCCCGACGGGTCCGCTGCCATACATCGTCATGGAGTACGTCGAGGGCGTCACCCTGCGCGACATCGTGCACACCGACGGCCCGCTACCGCCGCGGCGGGCCATCGAGATCATCGCCGACGCATGCCAGGCGCTGAACTTCAGTCACCAGACCGGCATCATCCACCGCGACGTCAAGCCGGCGAACATCATGATCAGCAACACCAATGCGGTCAAGGTGATGGACTTCGGCATCGCGCGCGCCATCGCCGACAGCGGCAACAGCGTCACCCAGACCGCGGCGGTGATCGGGACGGCCCAGTATCTGTCGCCCGAGCAGGCCCGCGGCGAGAACGTCGACGCTCGGTCCGATGTCTACTCGCTGGGTTGTGTGCTCTACGAAATCCTCACGGGGGAACCACCTTTCACCGGTGACTCGCCCGTCGCGGTCGCCTACCAGCATGTGCGTGAGGACCCGATTCCGCCGTCGCAGCGGCATGAGGGGATCTCCGCAGACCTCGACGCCGTCGTGCTCAAGGCGCTGGCCAAAAACCCCGACAACCGTTACCAGACCGCCGCCGAGATGCGCGCCGACCTGGTTCGGGTGCACAACGGCGAAACACCGGAGGCGCCCAAGGTGTTCACCGCCGCCGACCGGAGCTCGATGCTCGCCGCGGGCGGAAACCAGCCCGGTCCGCGCACCGATCCGCTACCCCGGCAACCCCTCCGCCACATCGACGACCGCAACGGCGGGTCGGTCGGCCGCTGGATAGTCGCGGTCGTCGCGCTGACGGTGCTGACGATCGTCGTCGTCATCGCCTTCAACACCTTCGGCGGCACCACCCGCGATGTCCAGGTGCCCGACATGCGGGGCCAGGTGTCCGCCGATGCCATTGCCGCGCTGCAGAATCGCGGCTTCAAGACGCGCACCCTGCAAAAGCCCGATTCGACGATCCCGCCGGACCACGTCATCAGCACCGATCCGGGCGCAAATGCGTCGGTCAGCGCGGGCGACGAGATCACGGTCAACGTCTCGACCGGGCCCGAACAACGCGAAGTGCCCGACGTCTCCTCGCTGAGTTACTCGGATGCGGTCGGCAAGCTCAAAGCCGCGGGTTTCAGCAAGTTCAAGCAAGCCAATTCGCCATCGAGCCCCGAGCTGCTGGGCAAGGTGATCGGCACCAACCCGCCGGCCAATCAGACGTCGGCGATCACGAACGTGATCACCGTCATCGTCGGTTCGGGTCCGGAGACGAAGCAGGTGCCCGACGTCGCTGGCCAGACCGTGGACGTCGCGCAGAAGAACCTCACCGTCTACGGCTTCACCAAGGTCACCCAGGCGCAGGTGGACAGCCCGCGGCCGGCCGGCGAGGTGATCGGCACCAATCCGCCCAAGGGGCAGACGGTTCCGGTGGATTCGGTGATCGAGTTGCAGGTGTCCAAGGGCAACCAGTTTGTGATGCCCGACCTGAGCGGCATGTTCTGGACGGACGCCGAGCCGCGGTTACGGGCGCTCGGCTGGACGGGCGTGCTGGACAAGGGCCCCGACGTGGACGCGGGTGGTTCCCAGTCCCACCGGGTGGTGTATCAGGACCCGCCGGCCGGCACGGGTTGCAACCGGGACGGGATCATCACGCTGAAGTTCGGCCAGTAGCCGCCGGATCGGCCGGCAAATAGGGCTGCACCGCCGCCCGGACCTCGTTCTCGAGCCGGCGGACCAGTGTGTCGTTGCGCGCCCAGCCGCAGAATGCCAGCCAGTTCGCCAGCATCCGATGCCCACCCTCGGTGAGGATCGACTCCGGGTGGAACTGGACACCGTGAATCGGCAGCTCGCTGTGCCGCACACCCATGATGACGCCGCCGCGCGTGCGCGCCGTCACCTCCAGCACCGGGGGCAGTGACTCCGGCAGTATGGTCAGCGAGTGGTAGCGGGTCGCCGTGAACGGATCCGGAAGTCCTTGGAGCACACCGGTATTGGTGTGGAAGACGCTGCTGGTCTTGCCGTGCAGCAGTTCGGGCGCGCGGTCCACCGTGGCGCCGAAGGCGACGCCTATGGCCTGGTGTCCGAGGCAGACCCCGAGCAGCGGGGTGCGCTGGGCGGCACAAGCGCCCACCAGACCGATGGAAGCCCCCGCCCGTTCCGGGGTGCCCGGCCCCGGGCTGAGCAGCACACCGTCGAACCGCTTGG
Source organism: uncultured Actinomycetota bacterium (assembly GCA_963732835.1). Taxonomy (GTDB): domain Bacteria; phylum Actinomycetota; class Actinomycetes; order Mycobacteriales; family Mycobacteriaceae; genus Mycobacterium. The sequence continues at coordinate 68,537 of CAVTBA010000012.1, read as the reverse complement.
CGACGGCGGCGGTGTCGGCGAGCCTGGCGTCGTCGTTGCGCCACACCTCGGCCTCGACGCCCAACTGGCCAAGGTATTGCACCAGGTTGAACACGAAGCTGTCGTAGTTGTCGACGACCAGGATCCGCACCGTGTCAGGTTACCGTCCGCCGGAACTCAGTAACCGATGGTTCCCATGGGCTGCGCGAAATGCAGCCTGTCCGGCTCGGTGTGGCCGACCACCTGCACGTCGGGCTTGACCTCTTCGCGGTAGCCGAGCCCGAAGCGGACCACGTACTGGCGATACAGCACGACCAGGGGAGCGGCGGCCAGGGCGGCTTGCATGGCCGCCGCGTCGCCGATCGCGGTGATCGTGTAGGGCGGGCTGTAAGTGCGCCCGTTGAGCAGCAGCGTGTTGCCGACGCAGCGGGGGACCGAGGTGGCGATGATGCGCTGGTCCTGCATCTGGATCGCCTCAGCGCCGGCGCTCCACATCGCGTTGAGGACGGCCTCGATGTCTTGCTGGTGCACCACCAGATCGTCGGGCGACGCATCCCGCGGGAACCGCCCATTGGCGTCGCGCGGTGCGTCCTCGAGGGTGACCACGAGGGCCGGCCCGTGCACCGGGTTCATGTCCGCCTCGTTGGCCAGCTCGGCTGAGCGTCGCAGCATCGCAGCCAACGCGCGATCCGACGACCGTCCGTGCGCGGTGTCGATTTTGCCGGACAGCGCGTCGCGCTGGGCGTTGAGGTGATTCACCGACGATTGGGCCTCGCGGACGAGATCCACCAGCCGTGGGGCGTCACTGCGCCGGATCTCGGCCCCGCCGGACACCCCGTGCGTGGCGGCGAGGAGCAGTCCGGCCAACAGGCACACCACCGGGACGCCGAAGCGCCATGGGGACGGGCGTCCGTCGCTCATCGGTCTCCAATTTCCTGGCCGCCGCGCCAGGTGGGTTAGTCTCGTAGCCAAGCGTGCAGCTGCGGTCTTTATCGTTGCACCCCGTCCCGCTCACCGTCTTGTTGAGGTAATCATGCCCAAGTCCAAGGTCCGCAAGAAGAACGACTTCGCCGTCGGCTCGGTCAGCCGCACGCCGGTGAAGGTGAAGGTCGGGCCGTCGAGCGTGTGGTTCGTGGCCCTGTTCGTCGGTCTCATGCTGATCGGGCTGGTCTGGCTGATGGTGTTCCAGTTGGCCGCCGTCGGCAGCCAGGCGCCGACCGCGCTGAACTGGATGGCGCAACTGGGGCCGTGGAACTACGCCATCGCCTTCGCTTTCATGATCACCGGTTTGTTGCTGACGATGCGCTGGCACTGACCCAGACCAGTGGCCGGATGAATTCATTTTTCGGTTACTTCGTTACTCCGCCAGCAACATTCCGACCACCCAATCACACGCGTGTGATTTATCCCCACTGTTGATAGCGTCTGTGGATAACTCCATAGGCCGTGGTGGGAGGGGATGAGGGGCGCATGCAGCAAACACAGTGGGAGCCTCGCCCGGCGGGAATCGCTGGTTGTGGGGCCGCCGGCGTCTTGATGGCTATCGCGAGTGTGACCCTAGTCACAGACGTGCCGGGGCGGATTCTGACGGGGATTGCCGCGGTGGGTCTGCTCTTGTTTGCGGGCGCGACGTGGCGCGCGCGCCCGAAGCTGGCAATTACCGCCGGCGGGTTGACGCTCCGGGGGTGGTTCCGGACGCAGCTATTGCGGCCCTCCGACATCAAGATCATCCGCATCATCGAGTTCCGCCGTTTTGGACGCAAACTCCGGCTGCTCGAGGTCGAAACCGCCGACGACGAGCTGGTGCTCTTCTCCCGGTGGGACCTTGGGACGGACCCGCTGGAGGTGCTCGACGCGCTGACGACCGCCGGCTACGCGGGCCCCGCAGCAAGAGCCTGAGGCCGCGCCGTCCGGACCGGCCGTGCGCCCCGGCCTACGAGATCGTGATCGACTCGATGACGACCGGCTCGGTGGGGCGGTCGTTGCTGTCGGTGGACGTCGTCGCGATCGCCTCGACGACCCGCTGCGATTCGGGGTCCGTCACTTCACCGAAGATCGTGTGACGCCGGTTCAGGTGCGGAGTCTTGCCCACCGTGATGAAGAACTGGGAGCCGTTGGTGCCCGGACCCGCGTTCGCCATCGCCAGCAGGTACGGCTTGTCGAATTGCAGTTCGGGGTGGAACTCGTCGGCGAACTTGTAGCCCGGGCCGCCGCGACCGGTTCCGGTCGGGTCGCCGCCCTGGATCATGAAGCCCTGGATCACCCGGTGAAAGACTGCGCCATCGTAGAACGGACCGGAGGACCCGCCCGATGCGTTCTGGGTCGAGTACTCCTTGGTGCCCTGCGCCAGACCGACGAAGTTGGCGACGGTCTTGGGCGCGTGGTTTCCGAACAGAGCGACTTTGATGTCGCCGCGGTTGGTGTGGAGCGTGGCGGTAGCGGTCTGAAAGGGGCTGTTGGTCACGGCATGAGAGTCTGCCACTACGCGCGGGCCTGCCCGCACCCGGTGTCGCTCAAGCCAAGCCGCCGCCGAAAACGCGCCGCGCACATAACGGTTCCGCCGGTGTCCCTATGCTGGCAGTCTGTTCAGCAGGCACAGAAAGGCGGCACATGAGCGCGAAGACGGAATCTCGGCTGACCCCGCGGGAGCGACTGGCTCGCGGGCTGACCTACTCGACCCTGGGACCGGTGGACGTCACCCGGGGAGTCGTCGGCCTGGGTGTCCAGTCGGCGCAGTCGACCGCATCGCAGGTTCGTCGCAAATATCAAGAGGGGCGCCTGGCCAAGGAGCTCGCCGCGGCCCAAGAGACCCTCGCCCAGGAGCTGGCCGCCGCCCAGGAGGTGGTCGCGGGGCTCCCTCAGGCGCTTCAGGACGCGCGCCGGGGGCAGCGGCGCGGCAAGCGCCCGTGGGTGATCGCCGGGGTCGCTGTCGCGGTGCTCGCCGGCGGCGCCGTCGCGTTCAGCGTTGTGCGGCGCTCGGTGCGGGCGAAGCCTCAGGACCCCCAGTCGCGCCCGCCCAGCGTCGACGTCCAGCCGCGCCCATGACGGTGCGCCGAGCGGAAGTCGCTGGCGCCTCAGTCCGAATGGCTCACCATGTTGAGCACGTTGCCGTCGGGCGCCCGAAGGTTGGCCGTGATGCGGATGGCGCCGATGTGCCGTCTCACGCGAAGTGGTCGGCCGGCGCGGCCTCGCCGGGGTAGTCACCGAAGGACCACAAATTTCCCTCCAGGTCCCGCACCGAGAATTCCCTGGCGCCGTAGCTGGTTTCGGCGAGGGGTCGAACGATGTCGGCCCCGCGCTGGCAGACGCGCTCGTACAGCGCTGCGGGATCGGTGGTGACGACGTACCCGCCGGAGGCACCAGGTTCGCGACACCACTCGGCACCGGGTTTGTGACTGCCGAGCATGATGCCACCGGTGCCCTCGGGCCAATTCAGTTGGGCGTGATCGACGCGCGATCCTTCGCCGTAGCGCGCGGCGAGGACGAAGCCGAAGGTGTGCACGTAGTAGTCGATCAACTTCGGCGCGTCATGGGCCTGCAATGTCAACCACACGGTCGGATTGGAACCAGTCATGGTCGCAGTCTGGTGCGAACGCGTGGCCGCCGTCTTGAATATTTTGGAACTCTTCGGCCAGCCAGCGCCGCGGCGACGCACCCGCGAAGCGGGTGAATTCGCGGGTCAGGTGCGCCTGGTCGCTAAACCCGGCCTCGGCCGCGACGGCCGCCAGGTCGACCTGGCCGTGACGCCGCACCGATTCTGAAATCCGGCCGGTCGCATATTCGAAGCGCATCAGCATGGCCACCGCCTTCGGTGACCGGCCGACTTCCCGCCGAAACAGCGTCGTCAGGTGCCGTGAGCTCAGTCCGACACTGTCGGCGACTGCCGTCACCGAGGCCCGCCCGCGGCTGCGCTGCAAGATCCGCCAGGCGGAGGCGATCTCGGGGCGCACCATCGCACGGTTACGTCGCCGAAGCGCTTCCAGCAGATACTCGGCGATCGCGGCAAACGCTTCCCCCCAATCTCGGGCGTCGGCGGCGCGTTCGCGCAATTCGATGGCACGCCGACCCAGCACGAGGGTGGCGTCCAAATCGATCGACCCCAACTCCGCGGCGGGCACCCCGAACAGGGCGCGCGCTGCGAGCGGATGCACCTCCAGTTGCACGCCAGCCTGGCCACGTTGCTGCCGCACATGCGCGGCGGTCACGTCCAACCCGCCCAAGAGCAGTGGCTTTGGCCGGGCGGCGTTAAGGGCCTCCGGGCTTGCCGCGGCCCGCACACCGTCGTCGCGGCTGACGATGAACGTCAGCTTTGCGGAGGGCATTCCGCGGTGCACGCCGCCGGGGGCCTCCAGGGCCCGATATCCGACCATTGATGCCACGCCCGGCGCGCATCCGGCCGGCGCGTTGACGAATTCCCAGACGCGCGTCGGCTCGCCGGCAACCACGGTCCCACGTTAGCGCGCAGCCGCGCCCGTGATTTGTGGAGCCTAGGGGAATCGAACCCCTGACACCCGCCTTGCAAAGGCGGTGCTCTACCAACTGAGCTAAGGCCCCTCGACGCGACCGGGTGGCTGACCGGGGGTGTCGTCCACCGCCACGTGCCAGACCTCGACCCCGCGTCGGGACCGCGCCACCGCCGCCACCGCCGCCACCACAGCGATCAGTGTGATTGGCAGGGCAAGTCTTACGCAACGTCTTGACGGGCACATGGTTGTGGGCCTAGGAGGACTCGAACCTCCGACCTCTTCGTTATCAGCGAAGCGCTCTAACCGCCTGAGCTATAGGCCCGTACACGCGTACGGCCGAGCGACGAGATTACCGCAATCGCCGCCCCACCCCCAAAAATGCTAGTCGCGGTCCGCCAACGTCACTTCAATGCCGCCGATCAGATCCGTGGTCAGGTTGTAGACGAACGCGGCGATGGTGGCCATCGCGGTCAACAACACGATGTTGACCAAGCCGATCAACACCGCGCCGCCGAAGATCGTGCCGCTGGAGACGAGTTCGCCGCTGCTGCCACTGGTGTTGTTCAGCAGGTCCCCGACGTTGCTGTTCAGCTTCGACCACACGCCCATGCCCCCGAGCACGAGGTAGAGGAACGCGACGGCGATCATCCAGACGAAGAACAACGCGACCGAGAGCAGCAGGGAGACCTTCAGCGTGCTCCACGGATCGATGCGGCGGATCTGCATGCTGGCCCGCACCGGGCCGCGCGGTCGCCGGGACACCTGCGTGCGGTTTTCGCGGCCTTCGCGGCCCTCCCGCTCTTCCGCGGCCGACGAACGGCCGGATCCCACCCGGCCCGACGTCTCCTGCGTGCGGTCGGGCCGCGTCTTGCGCTGCGGACCCCGCGGCGTCGGGCCGGACAGGTCCGGCAACTCGCTCGCGTAGGCCTCCGCGGGCGGCCCGTCAGCGCGCGCCGGCGGCGCGTCGGTGTCGTGCGCCGGGTTCTTCGGCTGGGGGGGCGCGCCGGCGCCCGGCGCCGCGGTGCCGGAGATGAACCGGTTGAGCCGGGCCTCCACCCCGCTGGGCGGTCCCGACGGCCGCGCCTCGGCGGGCGGCTCGGTTTGGCGTTGCGGCGCCTGCGGGGGCCTGGGCCCGCCACGCTGCCACGGCGGTGGATCCCCGGCGTCCGGGGCGCGGCCGGCCTGTGCGGGCGGCGTCGCGCGGTGTACACCGGCGCGCTCGGCCGAACCGTCCCCATTAAGGCCGTCGCCCGTTTTGGGGGCGCCCGGCTCGTTCGGTGAGGTCACCCCGACTCCTTAGATCTCCCACCAGGGCCGCGGGGGCGATGGCAGTCACATTTTGTCTGGTCGGGCCGAGTCTAATTGCCCGGCTGTTCCCCGGGCCGCCGGGATTGCTACCGGCTAGCCGTCCGACTCCGCGGCGCCTTCCGCTTCCTCGACGACTTCGTCCGCGTTTTCCTCGGCGTTGCGCGCGATGGCCAGCAGCGTGTTGTCCTCGCCGAGGTTCATCAGGCGAACGCCCTTGGTCTGTCGTCCCGCCTTGCGGACCTGGCGGGCCGCCGTGCGGATTACCCCACCTCCGGAGGTGATGGCGTAGAGCTCGCTGTCGTCGTCGACGATCAGCGCGCCCACCAGCTTGCCGCGCCGCCGGTCGTACATCACCGTCAGCACGCCCTTGCCGCCGCGGCCCTGCACGGGGTACTCCTCGATCGCGGTGCGCTTGGCGTAGCCGCCGGACGTCGCCACCAACAGGTACGTGCCCTCGCGAATCACGTTGAGCGACAACAAGTAATCGTCGGTGTTGAACCGCATGCCCTGCACACCAGAGGTGGCCCGTCCCATCGGGCGCAGCGCGTCGTCGGTCGCCGAGAACCGGATGGATTGGCCGTTGCCCGACACCAGCAGCAGGTCGTCCTCCGACGAGCACAGCACCGCGCCGACGAGCTCGTCGCTGTCACGCAGGTTGATCGCCACGATCCCACCCGACCGGTTGGAGTCGAAGTCTGTCAGCTTGGTCTTCTTGACCAGGCCGTTGCGCGTGGCGAGTACCAGGTAGGGGGCGTCCTCGTAACTGCGGATCTGAATGACCTGGGCGATGCGCTCCTCGGGCTGGAAGGCCAGCAGGTTGGCGACATGCTGACCGCGCGCCGTCCTGGACGCCTCGGGCAGTTCGTAGGCCTTGGCGCGATAGACCCGGCCCTGCGTGGTGAAGAACAGGATCCAGTCGTGCGTGGAGCTGACGAAGAAGTGCCGCACGATGTCGTCCTGTTTGAGGCCGGCGCCCTGCACCCCCTTGCCGCCGCGCTTCTGGCTGCGGTACAGATCGGTCTTGGTGCGTTTGGCGTAGCCGGTCTCGGTGATCGTGACGACGACGTCCTCGCGGGCGATCAAGTCCTCGTCGCTGACGTCGCCGTCGGCCGCGACGATGCGGGTGCGACGGTCGTCGCCGTGCTTCTCGACGATCTCGGCGAGCTCGTCGCGCACGATGCCGCGCTGCCGCTCCGGCTTGGCCAAAATGTCTTCCAGATCGGCGATCTCGGCTTCGATCTTCGCCAAGTCGTCCACGATGCGCTGGCGCTCCAGGGCCGCCAGGCGACGCAATTGCATGTCCAGGATCGCCTGGGCCTGGATCTCGTCGATGTCGAGCAGCTCGATCAGTCCGGCCCGGGCGACGTCGACCGTTTCCGACGCCCGGATCAGCGCGATGACCTCGTCCAGCGCATCGAGCGCCTTGACCAGACCGCGCAGGATGTGGGCGCGTTCGTTGGCCTTGCGCAGCCGATAGGTGGTGCGCCGGATGATGACGTCGAGTTGGTGCGCGACGTAATGGCGGATCATTTGGTCGAGCCGCAGCGTGCGCGGCACGCCGTCCACGATGGACAACATGTTGGCGCCGAAGCTGGTCTGCAACTGGGTGTGCTTGTAGAGGTTGTTCAGCACAACCTTGGCCACCGCGTCGCGCTTGATCTCGACGACGATGCGCAGCCCCACTCGATCGCTGCTTTGGTCTTCGATGTTGGCGATGCCCGCGAGCCGGCCATCGCGCACCTGCTCCGCGATCGAGGTGATGAAGTTGTCGTGGTTGACCTGATACGGCAACTCGGTAATGACCAGTGACGTTCGGCCGCGCGAATCTTCTTCCACCTCAACGACTCCGCGCATCCTGATGGAGCCGCGACCGGTTTTGTAGGCGTCGGAAATCCCCTGGTTGCCCACGATCAATCCGTAGGTGGGGAAGTCGGGGCCTTTGACGCGGTCCATCACCGCGGCCAGGGTGGCCTCCTCGTCGGCCTCGTGGTTTTCCAGGCACCAGAACACGGCCTCGGCGAGCTCGCGCAGATTGTGCGGCGGGATGTTGGTCGCCATCCCGACCGCGATGCCGCCGGACCCGTTGGCCAGCAAGTTGGGGAACCGGCTGGGCAGCACCGTGGGTTCCTGCACCCGACCGTCATAGTTGGGGATGAAATCGACTGTCTCCTCGTCGATTTCACGCAGCATCTCCATGGCGAGCGGCGTCAGCCGCGCCTCGGTGTTATGGCTGACGAATCCGCTGGTCACAAACGCGTGATCTTCGGTTTCGACACGCAAGCTGTATACCGGCTGCACCCCGGCTTCGGTGACGGACGCGACTCGCGCGTAGTAGAACCGGCCGTCGGTGAGGTCGGTCGCGATAGCCCGCACGTCGGGATCGGCGATGTGCGAGAGGATTTCAGCGCCGCGAGTCCGCCAGCGCTGGACGCGGTCCAGGTTGTGGCGATTCAGCCAGTCGCGGTCAGCCCAGGAGCCGCCCGCGTGCTTCCGGATGAAGGCAGCCAGTCCAGGGACATGGTCATTGTCCCTACCCGCACACTCGGGCATGCCGCCCAAGATCGTCGTGAGCTTGGGCTGTTTGGCGCCGCCGAAACCGATCTGCGTCGCGAATCTTTCGGCTTGCGCACGGTTGGTGATGACGACTTTGTGCTCGCCGGTCGCATGAAGGTACCGCCTTGACACAACACCGAACTCGAGAAGCATCTGCTGCACGCCCGCAGCCAGCCGCGCGCTGCGCGTGGAGTAGGAGACCTGAATCGTGTTGCGGGGCAGTTCGGAACAGGAACCGTCGCCCTCGAAAAGGGCTTGGAGGAAGGCCCGCTTGGCCGCGGCCGGGGACTGCCATAACCACGAGGGGACCGCTTTGTCCGCCGACCGCTCCCCACACATGCTGCCGAGTCGGGTTTTCTTGAGTTGCTCGAGGTTGTGGATGTCCAGCTCATAGAGCCGAGAGCCCGAAGCAATCGTCCGAGCAGACGTGTAGCGTCGCCCGCCGACCACGGCATCGTATGCGCCGACAACCATGTCGAAGTAGTCGCGATCCAGGTTGTTGAAACCCGCACGCGTCGGTGATACGAACCCCTCGCTGATGAAAGCGCCTAACAGAAGGGCTTCCATGACGTCATGCCCTTCCGCCGGCCCCAACTCCACGGGAGGGGTCCTCTGCAATACGACGTAGTCGTCGGATCGGATCTCTTCGATCAGCTTCCACAACAACGTCGGCACGCCGGCAACGTCGACTAGACACAGCAATGGATGGTTCGCGGTGCCGGTAACCTCGTAGCCCTCGGCGGTGCGCACGGTGTAGGACTGATGTTCGCCGGAATGGAACAGGCGATCAGCAAGAACTGGATCGCCATGCCGATCGAGAACTTTCAGATCGATGGCGTTGTCCGAGTCAGGACGCGCCCCCGGAACGACATCTCCGATTCGCGTCGACTGCCCAAACGGCAAGCGCACCAGCGCATCCGCGGTAACGCAGTAACGCATCGCGGCTGGCGGGTCGTTGCCCGGCGAACCGAAGTTGCCCTGCCCGTCGACCAACGGGTATCGCAGCGACCACGGCTGCGCCATGCGCACCAAGGTGTCGTAGATCGACGCGTCGCCGTGGGGGTGGTAGTTACCCATCGTCTCGGCGACCGAGCGCGCCGATTTGGCGTGGCTGCGATCCGGGCGAAATCCCGAGTCGTACATCGCATACAGCACGCGGCGGTGCACCGGCTTGAGGCCGTCGCGTACCTCCGGCAGCGCGCGCCCGACGATGACGCTCATCGCGTAATCGATGTAGCTGCGCTGCATCTCCTGCTGGATGTCGACCGGTTCGATCCGGTCGCCGGCCTCGTCGCCGGGTGGCAGCGTGGTGTCAGTCATCTATTCCCCTCTTGGGTTGGCGCGTCTGACTCGGCATCTGGGAAGGGTCAGACATCCAGGAAGCGAACGTCCTTGGCGTTGCGGGTGATAAAGCTGCGACGCGCGTCGACGTCTTCGCCCATCAGGATGGAGAACAATTCGTCGGCCGCCGCGGCGTCGTCCAGGGTGACTTGGCGCAGCACCCGCACGGACGGGTCCATCGTGGTTTCCCACAACTCCTTCGCGTCCATTTCACCCAGACCCTTGTAACGCTGGATGCCGTCCTCTTTGTTGATCTTCTTGCCGGACTTGAGCCCTGCCTCGAGCAGGCCGTCGCGCTCGCGGTCGGAGTAGGCGAACTCCGGTTCGGTGCGCTGCCACTTCAACTTGTACAGCGGCGGCTGGGCCAAGAACACGTGCCCGTTTTCGATGAGTGGGCGCATGAACCGGAACAACAGCGTCAACAGCAGGGTCGAGATGTGCTGTCCGTCCACGTCGGCGTCGGCCATCAGCACGATCTTGTGGTAGCGCAGCTTGGTGAGGTCGAACTCGTCGTGAATCCCGGTACCCAGCGCGGTGATGATCGCCTGGACTTCGGTGTTCTTCAGCACGCGGTCGATGCGGGCCTTCTCGACGTTGATGATCTTGCCGCGCAGCGGGAGAATCGCCTGGAACATCGAATCGCGGCCGCTCTTCGCCGAACCGCCGGCCGAATCACCCTCCACCACATAGAGTTCCGACTTTCGCGGATCGGTGGAGCGGCAGTCGGCGAGCTTTCCCGGCAGCCCGCCGAGGTCGGTGGCGCTCTTGCGGCGCACCAGCTCTCGCGCTTTGCGAGCCGCGATCCGCGCCTGCGCCGACGACACCGCCTTGTTCACGACGGTTTTCGCCTCCGAGGGGTTCGCCTCGAACCAATGGGTCAGCTGTTCGTTGCACACCTTCTGCACGAACGACTTGACCTCGGTGTTGCCCAGCTTGGTCTTGGTCTGGCCCTCGAACTGCGGCTCACTCACCTTCACGGAGATGACGGCCGCCAGGCCTTCCCGGATGTCGTCGCCGGTGAGGTTGGCGTCCTTCTCTTTCAGCAGCTTCTTGTCCTTGGCGTACTTGTTGACCACCGAGGTCAGCGCGCTGCGGAAGCCCTCTTCGTGTGTTCCGCCCTCGTGAGTGTTGATGGTGTTGGCGAAGGTGTGCACCGACTCCGAGTAGCCGCCGTTCCACTGCATGGCGATTTCGACCTCATGGCCGGTGCCTTTTCCGTCGAAGTCGATGACGCTCTGCTGGATCGGGCTTTTGGTGCGGTTGATGTGCTTGACGAAGTCGACCAGGCCGCCCGGGTAGTGAAAAGTGCGGTGCTTGACCTTATGCGGCGCAGTCGATTCCGCCGCCTTCTGCTGGGCGGACTTGGGTGCGTCGGCGGTGTCACTGACCACCTCGTCGACGACCTCGTCCTGCTCTACTCGTTCGTCGGTGAGATTGATCGTGAGACCTTTGTTCAGGAACGCCATCTCTTGGAGACGACGCGCCACCGTCTCGAAGTCGTACTGCGTCGTTTCGAAGATCTCCGGATCGGCCCAGAACCGTATGGTGGTGCCGGTCTTCTTGGTGGCCTCGCCTTGCTTGAGGGTGCCGGGCACGGCACGGTCGTAGTGCTGAAACCACTCGTACCCGTCGCGCTGGATGTTGACTTCCAGTCGGGTGGACAGCGCGTTGACCACCGAAACGCCGACGCCGTGCAACCCCCCGCTGACGGTGTAGCCGCTGTTCTCCCCACCGAACTTGCCGCCGGCGTGCAGCTGGGTCATCACCACGTCGACGGTCGGGGCGCCCGTGGCATGCATAGCCACCGGAATGCCGCGCCCGTCGTCGACGACCTCCACGCTGCCATCGTCCAGGAGCCGCACGTCGACCTTGGTGGCATAGCCGGCCATCGCCTCGTCCACCGAGTTGTCGACCACCTCCCAGATGAGGTGGTGCAGACCACGCTCACCGGTGGACCCGATGTACATGCCGGGGCGTTTGCGGACCGCCTCCAGCCCTTCGAGCACGGTGATCGCTGAAGCGCCGTATTCGTCTTGCGCCTTCTTCTTCTGGGCAGCCACGGTCGGAATGCTCTCCTTGGGGTTTCATGCGGGCGGTTCCAGTCACCGCATCAGCCGCATACCGCCAGTCTAGCGTGATAAGGCGTCCGCACCGATTCTCTGGGCGCGTTTCTACCCAGCTAACCGCGCCGTGCGGGCGATTTCTTTATTCCCGCCGCGTCCCGACGTGCGTCAAGGCAGTTCACGTCGTCCTAGTGGCTTTGAGCGGCCTGTTGATGAAAGGCCGTCTGGGGATCGTCAAGGCCGGTCGAGGCGCTACCCGTAGGTGTCGCGCGGGCCCCGCCCGGCGATGTGGCGTGGCCCCTTGCGCCAGGACGGCGCGGTCGGCCCGGTGATTTTCAGCGACGTCACCACCCCGTTGCCGACCGCCGCGGCGATCTTCGCCAACAGTTGCGACTGGATCATCCGCAACTGAGTGGCCCAGGCGGTGGATTCCGCTGCCACGCTGAGCACCCCGTCGCTCAACGCGGTCGGCGTCGCATGGTCGGCGATCTGCGCACCCACCACCGCCGCCCAGTTGCCGAGGACCGTACCTTCGGCAACTTGTGCCGACCAACCCCGCTTCTTCGCCAAGTCGCGCGCCAGTCTGCCCAGGGGTTGGGGATCGCGCGCGTCGGGACCCGGCCCCGACCAGCTTCGCCGCTGTCCCGCCACGCGTCGGGCGGCCGGTGGCATCGACCGTCCCCGCCCGGCGTCCTTTCCTTGCGCCCGGGCCGCTGCGCGCGCTTCCTCGAGCGTGCGCCGGACCAAGTCGATGCCCTGCAGCCGGGCCGGTGGTTCGGCGGCGCCGGCGGAACCGTTCTCGTCGCCGCCGGTCATGCCCGCACCACCGAGACCCGACCGAGGTCGTCATCCCGCAAATCGATGTACACGTGCCTGGCGGCCCAGCCCGCGGGAATGTCCTCCAGCACCGCGGCGGTGACCAAGACCTGCTCCGCGGATTCCGCCACCGTCGCCAATGCCCGGCGCCGGGCCGCATCGAGTTCGGCGAAAACATCATCGAGCAATAGCACGGGTTCACCCCCATCGGCTCGCAACAACTCATACGACGCCAGCCGCAACGCCACCGCAAAAGACCACGATTCCCCATGGCTGGCAAACCCTTTCGCGGGCTGATCACCCAACCACAGTTCTAGATCGTCGCGATGGGGGCCGACCAGACACATTCCTCGCTCCAACTCCGCGTCGCGGCGTTCCATCAACGCGGCCAACAGCGCGGCCTCGAGAGATTCGCGGCCGTTGCCGCCCGCGTCCACTCCCGCCTGTACACCGAGGCTGGTCCGGTAGGCGATCGACGCCGGGCGCGACGCCGGTGCGAGCAGTTGGTACGCCTTCTCCACCTCCGGAGCCAGCTGGTTGACCAGATCGATGCGCGCGGCCATCAGCTCGGCACCGTGTTGCGCCAACCGGCTGTCCCACACCTCGAGGGTGTCCAGGGCGCTGCGGTCGCCCCGGTTCCGTATCCCGGCCGCGGATTTCAGCAACGCCGTGCGCTGGCGCAGGACTTTTTCGTAATCGGCGCGCACCGCGGCGACCGCCGGCCTCCGCACCGTCGCCAGATCGTCGAGGTAGCGCCGCCGCTCCGCCGGATCCCCACGCACCAAAGCCAAATCCTCGGGAGCAAAGAGCACGGCGCGCAAGACTCCGATCACCTCGCGCGTGCTGCGCACGGGTGACCGATTCAACCGTGCCTTGTTCGCCCGCCCCGCCGCGATCTCGAGGTCGATGGCGAGTTCCCTACCCTCGTTGACCACGATCGTCGACACCACAGCGCGCTCGGCACCCGCCCGGATCAACGGCGTGTCAGTACCTACCCTGTGCGATCCCAAGGTCGTCGAAAACCACAGCGCCTCAATGAGATTCGTCTTACCGAAACCGTTGGAACCGACGAACACCGTCCGGCCCGGCTGCAATTCGAGGTCGGCGTGGGCCCAGGACCGGAAATCACGCAGTCCCAAATGGCGGACGTACACCTATCCGGGCAACCGAACTGGCATCAACAGGTAGACGTAATCCGTCGGTAAGGCCGCGAAGGGGCCATTACCGGTGGGTGGATTGTCCTCGGCCGAGGCTGGCCGCAGCAACGCCGGCTTGCCCGGCGTGGTGAAACCAAACGACACCCGATCCGAATGGACCGCCGCCAGCCCGTCGGTCAAGTAGGTCGGATTGAACGCGATTGTCAATGGGTCACCGACAAAATCCACGGCGAGGTCTTCCTCGGCTCGACCAACATCGTCGGCGCCCGCGGACAGCCGCAGCGAACCCTCGGAGAATTCCATCCGCACCTGGGCACCGCGATCCGCCACCAGCGCGACCAGCTTGATCGCCTCCGTCAGCTCGGCCACGTTGATGGTCGCCGCCGCCGTGTGCTCGGCGGGCAGCAGCTGGCGAAACTTCGGGAACTCCGCATCGAGGAGCCGTGTGGTACTGCGCTTGCCGTTTCCGCTGATTCCGAGCAGCCCGTCTTTACCGACCCCACTGCCGGCGCCGAGCGACAACCGAACCTCGGAACCGTCGGCGCCCGCCCTGGCCGCCTCGGCCAATGTTTTCGCCGGCACCAACACGGCGGCTTCGATGTCGGGCGACGATGCGGACCAGGTCAGTTCGCGCACCGCCAGCCGGAACCGGTCGGTTGCGGCCAAAACCACCTTGTCGCCCGAGATCTCGACGCGAATCCCGGTCAACATCGGCAATGTGTCGTCCCGGCCCGCCGCGATGGCCACCTGACTGATGGCCTCCGCGAAAAGATCCGCGGGCAACATCCCGGTCTCTTCCGGTAAGGCCGGCAGCGTCGGGTAATCCTCGACGGCCATGGTCGGCAGCGAGAATCTGGCGCTCCCGCAGTTCAGCGCGACCCGATTCCCGTCGACGTAGAAGTCGACCGGCTTGTTCGGCAACGCCCGGGTGATGTCTGACAACAACCTCCCGGACACCAAAACGCTTCCGGGAGTAGCTATTTCAGCTGCAACCTGCGCTTCGGCGGAAACTTCGTAATCAAACCCCGAGATCGTCAGGCCCTCATCGGACCCGGATAACAACACTCCCGACAGCACCGGCACCGCCGGCCGGGTCGGCAGATTCTTCGCCACCCACGACACCGCGTCGGCGAAGGACTCCCGCACCAAACGAAACTTCAAGTCGCTGAGGCCAGCTCTTGTCGTCGCCGCGTCCATAGCGTCCCTTCACCTACCGAGCGTTTCAAAAGTCCAGTGGCTAGCCTCCCCCCGCTAGCACGGGGCTCCGCCACGAGCGCCACTGACATGTCATGCCAACGACGACCGCAACGGCAGTCGAAGAACAACCGTAGATCGTCCGAGGCCATCTTGAAAGCTAATCGCCAACCCCGACAAGGCGGGTTGACGGCGGATCCGCGACGGGGGTTCAGCCGGGCGTCCCCAGCGCTGTATTTCAAAGAAGAAATGACGAAGAGATCTCAGTACTAGTAATAGGGGCTGTGCATCCTGGGGACAGGGTCGGTTTTGACGCAGCTGGAGCGGGGGATAGGGCTGTGGATCACCGCGTGGACAACTGCAGGCCTGGTGTTGGGCCGTTGGGGAAGAAGTGCGGCTGTGCATCCCGCCCCGCTTGGTGCACCGTTGTTTGATCGCGTTGTGCACAGTCCTGCGCACAAGCCCCGCGTGTGGCGGGTGTGACAGGCGTGCGGGAAGTTTTTTGAAATTAATTGCCCGGACGGGGCTCAGAGAAGGCCCGGCGTCAGCGCTTGGAGCGCTGGCGGATGCGAGTGGTGAGCTCTTTGACGTGATCGAAGACCTCACGTCGCTCGGCCATTTCCGACAAGATCTTGCGCTGGGCATACATCACCGTGGTGTGGTCACGCCCGAATGCCTGCCCGATCTTGGGTAGTGACAGGTCGGTGAGCTCGCGGCACAGGTACATCGCGATCTGGCGTGACTGCGCAAGCGCGCGGGTCTTGCCGGGCCCGCGTAGTTCCTCCACGGTGGTGTCGAAGTACTCGGCCGTGGCGGCCATGATGGTCGCCGCACTGATCTGCATGGTGCTGGCATCGGCGATGAGGTCGCGCAGCACGATCTCGGCGAGGGCCTTGTCGATCGGGGTCTTGTTCAACGAGGCGAACGCGGTGACGCGGATCAGGGCGCCCTCCAGTTCGCGGATGTTGCGTTCGATGCTGCTGGCGATGAGTTCCAGGACGTCGTCGGGGACCGCAAGCCGCTCCATCTGGGCCTTCTTGCGCAGGATGGCGATGCGGGTCTCGAGTTCGGGTGGCTGGACGTCGGTGATCAAGCCCCACTCGAACCGGGTCCGCAAGCGGTCTTCGAGGGTGGCGAGTTGTTTGGGCGGCCGGTCCGACGAGATGACGATCTGTTTGTTGGCGTTGTGCAGCGTGTTGAAGGTATGGAAGAACTCTTCCTGAATACCTTCTTTGCCCTCGATGAACTGAATGTCATCGACCAGCAGCACGTCGACGTCGCGGTAGCTGCGCTTGAAAGCGACCTTGCGGTCGTCACGCAACGAGTTGATGAAGTCGTTGGTGAATTCCTCGGTGGAGACGTACTTGACCCGCATCCCCGGGAACAGCCGCTGCGCGTAGTTGCCCGCGGCGTGCAGCAGGTGGGTCTTGCCCAGACCGGACTCGCCCCAGATGAACAGCGGGTTGTAGGCCCGCGCCGGCGCTTCGGCGATGGCCAGCGCCGCGGCGTGCGCGAAGCGGTTGGACGCTCCGATGACGAACGTGTCGAAGGTGTAGCGGCGGTTCAGGCTCGTTCCCCCGGCGACGGCGGGATCGGCGGGGTGCGGGCGTTCGGTGAAGTAGTTCGGCCAACTGTGTTTGGCGCTCTCAGCGGCTTCGTCGTTCTCGTCGTTCTCGTCGGTGTCGTCGTCCGCAAACGGTGCGTCGGCTTGGAGGAACGGTTCGGCTTGCGCAAGCACAACGTCGTCGGCGTCATCGTCGGGGGGCGCGATGCGTACCCCGAGTTGGATCTGCTGTCCGAGCCGGCGGCTGAGGGCATCGGTGATCGGGGCGCGGAGATGACGTTCGATCTCGTTCTGGACGAAACTGCTGGGCACCGAGAGCAGGGCGAACCCCTCGACGATGGTCAGCGGCTGGACAAGATTGAGCCAGGCCCGTTGCTGTGGGGTGAGGGGAGCGACGAGGGTGGTGCGGTTGGCGGCGGCACCGTCCAGGGTGGATTCCCCGTTGAGCTCGGACACCACCGCGTTCCACACGGTCGTGAAACTTGAACCGGGGTCATCGGTCAACGACGCATCCCCCTGGTTCTCGAGCATCCCGGGTCGAAGTACAACCACGCCTGGCGACAAAGCGGCTGTCCACATAGTTATACACAGGTGTGGACAGGATGAGCGTATGCGAGCCACAACCTACCGGCGACGGCTCGCGATCTCCGTGCTGGAAGAAAACCCTGAAGGTTGTCTAGGCAGCTAGTCGACCCACCATCCTCGCTTCGTTGTCGAGCGCCGTTGCAGTCTAAAACGACACTGGCAGAAGCTAACAGTTTTCCGTGCGGCTGCCAACCGTTCTGCTGCATTCCAATCGGGTTGTTTAGGGTTCGTTGGGCCCGGTTCAACTCGTCGCCGGCACGGAACCCGGCCGGGGCCGGTCGGCCGGGGTCGATGTTTTCCGCCGGAGCGAGCGGGGGCGTTGGGGCAGGCCAGGTTTGACCAGGCGAAGCGCGGTCAGTACCCTCAAACAGTCGCCCGAAAGTCGGCGATGCGGCTGCGACCCAGGTCTGCCTGGGGACCGCGCCGGCCAGCAGCAAGATTACCTCCGACCGACCCGCAGACGAACCTGAGCGAGACGTCTGGCCGGCCGGATGGAAATGCGAGACACAACGAGGAGAACGTCGTGGCCAAGGGCAAGCGGACCTTCCAGCCGAACAACCGGCGCCGAGCCCGCGTGCACGGCTTCCGGTTGCGCATGCGTACCCGCGCCGGGCGCTCGATTGTGTCGAGCCGGCGCCGTAAGGGGCGCCGGGCGCTATCTGCCTGATCGCAACGTCGGGTTTTTCGGCGGTGCTTTCCGCACGCAACCGCATGAGGCGGTCAACGGAGTTTGACGCGACGGTGAAGCACGGGATCCGCGCGGCGCAGCCCGACGTTGTCGTCCATGTCCGCCGCGCGGCCGATGATGACCGAGCAGCGGGCCCCCGCGTCGGATTGATCGTCGGCAAGTCCGTGGGTTCTGCCGTGGAACGCCATCGGGTGGCGCGCCGGCTGCGGCATGTGGCGCGATCCTTTTTGGGCGACCTCGACGAATCCGACCAGATGGTCATTCGTGCTCTGCCCGGCAGCCGCACCGCCTCGTCGGCGCGGCTGCAGGAGGAGCTGCGCCGCGGCTTGCGCCGAGCGCTCGAGTCGGCGGGACGGAAACGGTGACCGCGGCGGCGCGGGCCGTCCGCGGGGTGAGCACGACGGCCGCACGGGCGCTGGTTTCTTTGATCCAGTTGTACCGGCACATGGTCTCCCCATTGCGGCCGGCTACGTGTCGCTTCGTTCCGACGTGCAGCCAGTATGCGGTTGACGCGCTTACCGAGTACGGCTTGATGCGGGGGAGTTGGTTGGCTGTGGTCAGGCTCGCCAAGTGCGGACCCTGGCATCGGGGCGGATGGGATCCGATACCGGAACGTCCGGGATGCCGGGTGAACTTCGAAGATGCCAGCGACGCGTGGGTCCCCCCGGCGGCGCGAGGGGAGAGTGGAACTCTTGTTTGATTTTTTCAGCCTCGACTTCGTCTACTACCCGGTGTCGTGGATCATGTGGGCCTGGTACAAGCTGTTCGCCTCGATGCTGGGACCGTCGAACTTTTTCGCTTGGGCGCTGTCGGTGATGTTCCTGGTGTTCAGCCTGCGCGCGCTGCTTTACAAGCCGTTCGTGCGGCAGATCCGCACCACGCGCCAGATGCAGGAGCTGCAACCGCAAATCAAGGCGCTGCAAAAGAAATACGGCAAGGACCGCCAGCGGATGGCGCTGGAGATGCAGAAGCTGCAGCGCGAGCACGGGTTCAACCCCATCCTCGGGTGCCTGCCGATGCTCGCGCAGATCCCGGTGTTCATTGGCCTGTATCACGTGTTGCGGTCGTTCAACCGAACCACCGGGGGATTCGGCCAGCCGCACCTGTCGGTGGCGCAGAACCGCCTCACCGGAAACTACGTCTTCACCCCGACGGATGTCGGGCACTTCCTGGATGCCAACTTGTTCGGCGCACCGATCGGCGCGTTCATGACGCAGCGGACCGGGTTGGACGCGTTCACCTACTTCAGCCGGCCGGCGGTCATCGCCGTCGGGGCGCCGGTCATGATCCTGGCCGGCATAGCGACCTACTTCAACAGCCGGGCATCGGTGGCGCGGCAGAGCGCGGAAGCCGCGGCCAACCCGCAGACCGCGATGATGAACAAGCTTGCGCTGTATGTGTTCCCGCTCGGCGTCGTCGTCGGCGGCCCGTTCCTGCCGCTCGCGATCATTCTGTACTGGTTCGCCAACAACATCTGGACGTTCGGTCAGCAGCACTACGTGTTCGGGATGATCGAAAAAGAGGACGAGGCCAAGAAGCAGGAAGCGCTGGAGCGGCGAGCGGCCAACGCGCCGGCACCGGGGGCCAAACCGAAGCGGAACCCCAAGGCGGTACAGCCGGGCGGCAACGGATCGTCGACCGCCGGGGCAGGGGAGCCGGAATCCGATACCCCCGACGAGGAAGCGCCCACGCCGAAGCCGCAGGCGAACAACCCGAATCCGGGTGGACAAAACGACGGCACGGCCAACCGCGCCCCGCGACCGGGCGCGCGACCCAAGAGACGTAAACGCTGACAAGGGATACACAGCCGGACCGGGCCGCCTTGGGAGGGTGACCCCGATTGGCCAGGACCCGTGGATGAGGGAGAGAAAGACATGACCGACGCAGACACCACCACCGAACCCGACGTGGATGCCGAGCTGGATGCGGAGCAGGCGCCCGAGGATGCCACGGACGCAGACGCCGGCGAGTTCGACGACCCGGAAGAGCGGTTGGTCGCCGAGGGCGAAATTGCGGGCGACTACTTGGAAGAGTTGCTGGACCTGTTGGACTTCGACGGCGACATCGACCTGGACGTCGAAGGCAACCGGGCGGTGGTGAGCATCGACGGCAGCGACGACTTGAACAAGTTGGTGGGCCGCGGCGGCGAGGTGCTCGACGCGCTGCAGGAGCTCACCCGACTTGCCGTGCACCAGAAGACCGGAGTCCGTAGCCGGCTGATGCTCGACATCGCCAATTGGCGTCGTCGGCGCCGCGAGGAATTGGCGGCCCTGGGCGACAAGGTGGCGCGACGGGTGCTGGAGTCCGGCGAGCGCGAAGAGCTGGCCCCGATGACGCCGTTCGAGCGCAAGATCGTTCACGACGCCGTCGCGGCCGTGCCCGGTGTGCACAGCGAGAGCGAGGGCGCCGAGCCCGCGCGCCGCGTTGTCGTCTTGGCCGACTAGCGAGTTACAGCGGTGTAGTTCGAGCGCCGGGCCCTCGTGAGCCAGGAAAGCGGAGGATGTTTCACGTGAAACATGTCGGCCCGGGCGAACCCGCGACGGACAAGCCTGCCCCTGCTGAGCTCGGTGTCGCCCCGGACTCCGCAGCGGCGATCTTCGGTCCGCGGATCGACCTTGCGCGGCGGTACGCGGAGCTGTTGGCCGGCCCCGGAGTGGAGCGAGGACTTCTGGGTCCGCGGGAGGTGGATCGCATCTGGGACCGGCACCTGCTCAACAGCGCCGCCGTGGCCGAACTCCTCGAGGCGGGGGAACGGGTCATCGACATCGGCAGCGGCGCCGGGCTGCCCGGCATCCCGGTGGCGCTCGCGCGCCCCGACGTCGAGATGGTGCTTCTCGAACCGCTGCTGCGCCGCAGCGAATTTCTCGGCGAGGTCGTCGACCAACTAGGGTTAGCCGTCGAAGTGGTCCGCGGCCGTGCCGAGGAACTGTGGGTGCGCCACCGGTTCGGGGAAAGGGATGCGGCGGTGTCACGAGCGGTTGCGTCTTTGGACAAATTGGCGAAGTGGAGCATGCCGTTGCTGCGCCCCGGGGGGCGGATGCTCGCCCTCAAAGGGGAGCGCGGTCGCGAGGAAGTTGAACAGTACCGGCGTGTGATGGCAGCATCGGGCGCCGTTGATGCCAGGGTGGTGACATGTGGCGCGACCTATTTGCGTCCCCCCGCAACCGTAGTTATAGCGCGACGCGGAAGGCAGCCGCGCCACCAGCCGGCACGGATCGGGAAGGCCGGGAACCGATGAGCAGTCCGGGAGATTCGCCGACGATGCCGGGGCCGTTCCCGAGCGTCGCGCAGGCCCAACCGCCCGCCGCGTCGGAGGCCCCGCCGGCTCCGGGACTGGGCGCCGTGGGGGATCCGGCGGCGAACGTTTCACGTGAAACATCGGACGAATTCGATACGCCGATCGGGGCCGCCGCCGAACGCGCCATGCGGGTACTGCACACCACCTATCCGCCGTTGCGCCGCCCGGGTCACCGCCGGGTCCTGACCATCGCCAATCAGAAGGGCGGCGTCGGCAAGACCACCACCGCGGTGAACATCGCCGCGGCCCTCGCGCTCCAGGGGCTCAAGACGTTGGTCATCGACCTCGACCCGCAGGGCAACGCGAGCACGGCGCTCGGCATCACCGACCGGCAATCGGGCACGCCCTCGTCGTACGAGGTGCTCATCGGCGAGGTCGCGGTCAAGGACGCGCTGCGGCGCAGCCCGCATAACGAGCGCCTGTTCTGCGTCCCGGCCACCATCGACTTGGCGGGCGCCGAGATCGAATTGGTCAGCATGGTGGCCCGCGAAAACCGGCTGCGGACCGCCCTGGCCGACCTGGACGACCTCGACTTCGATTACGTCTTCATCGACTGCCCACCGTCACTGGGACTGCTGACCATCAACGCGCTCGTCGCCGCGCCCGAGGTGATGATCCCGATCCAGTGCGAGTACTACGCGCTCGAGGGTGTGTCACAGCTGATGCGCAACATCGAGATGGTGAAGGCCCACCTCAATCCCAAGCTCGACGTGACCACCGTCATCCTCACGATGTACGACGGCCGGACCAAGCTCGCCGACCAGGTGGCCGAAGAGGTACGCCGGTACTTCGGAACCAAGGTGCTGCGCACGGTGATCCCGCGCAGCGTCAAAGTTTCGGAGGCACCCGGCTACAGCATGACCATCATCGATTACGACCCCGGTTCGCGCGGGGCGATGAGCTATCTCGACGCGAGCCGCGAACTCGCCGAACGTGATCGACCACCATCCGTGAAGGGACGACCATGACGCAGCCGTTACGCAAGAAGGGCGGCCTCGGCCGGGGCCTGGCTTCGCTGATCCCGACCGGCCCCGCCGAGGGCGACTCGGGTCCCGCGACACTCGGTCCGCGGATGGGGGATGCGGCGGCGGACGTCTTGATCGGAGGGCCCGCACCGGACCTGGCGCCGGCGGGCGCGGTGTATCGCGAGATCGCACCCGCCGACATCGAACCCAACCCGCGCCAGCCGCGGCAGGTGTTCGACGACGAGGCACTGTCCGAGCTGGTGCACTCCATTCGCGAGTTCGGTCTGTTGCAGCCGATCGTGGTGCGCGCCGTCCCCGGAGCCAAGACAGGCCCGCGGTATCAGATCGTGATGGGGGAGCGGCGCTGGCGCGCGGCCCAAGAGGCGGGGCTCGCCACCATCCCCGCCATCGTGCGCGAGACGGGCGATGACAATCTGCTGCGCGACGCCCTCCTGGAAAACATCCACCGGGTGCAGCTCAACCCCTTGGAAGAGGCGGCGGCATACCAGCAGCTGCTCGACGAGTTCGGGGTCACCCACGATGAACTCGCCTCACGCATCGGTCGTTCGCGACCGTTGATCACCAACATGATCCGGTTGCTGAAGCTGCCGATCCCGGTGCAGCGGCGGGTGGCCGCCGGCGTGCTGTCGGCCGGCCACGCGCGAGCCCTGCTATCGCTGGAGGCCGGCCCCGAGGCGCAAGAAGAACTGGCCAGCCGGATCGTCGCGGAGGGGTTGTCCGTGCGGGCGACCGAGGAGGCGGTGACACTGGCCAACCGGGCCGGTGCGACCACCCCGGCGCCGCAGCGGCGCAAGCCGATCCAGATGCCCGGCCTCCAGGAAGTCGCCGAGCGGTTGTCGAACGCCTTCGATACGAAGGTGATGGTCAGCCTGGGCAAACGCAAGGGCAAGATCGTCGTGGAATTCGGCTCCGTGGACGATCTGCAGCGAATCATCGACCTGATGACCGCCGCCAAGGCCTGACCCGCCATACCCTGTAATTACGTCACTGTGACACCGGAGCGGTTACGGCTGGGCGACAAACGGCATCCGGCGCCGCGGTATTACGAAAGCGCATGCGTTCCAAGCATTTTCGGTAACGAACCGGGCGGGACCGTAACGCGCTGAGCGTCCTGGCGCCGTGAGCGGCGCCTTGACGACAAAGCTGGCCCGATGTGACTTACTCTCTTATCCTGGAGGGGTTGCCGGTGCAATTGGCTGCAGTACGCACAGGAGCCAGGAGGCTAGTGTCCGCTCGAATCATCACCGCTGCGCCTCGAAGCCTTCGAACAGCTTCCCAAGCACGCGCGTCGCTGCGTGTTCTGGGAGGTCGACCCAGCGACCCTCGGTAAGCACGATCATCTCGCCGACCCGGAATTCGAAAAAGAAGCCTGGCTGTCGATGGTCATGCTGGAGTGGGGCTCGTGCGGCCAGGTCGCCACCGCGGCCACGGACGACCGAAGCCAGAGCGAGCCGCCATGCCTCGGCTATGTTTTCTACGCGCCGCCGCGGGCGGTGCCTCGGGCGCAGCGGTTTCCCACCGCTCCGGTCTCCGCGGACGCGGTGCTCTTGACTTCGATGGGCATCGAGCCCGGGCAGGCCGCCGACGATCTGCCGCATGGGCTCCTCGCCCGAGTCATCGACGAACTGGTCCGGCGTGGAGTGCGGGCGCTGGAAGCTTTCGGGCGCACGCAGGCGGCTTCGGAATTGCAGGACCCGCTGGCGGCGAGCCCGGATGTGCGGCCGGTGTTGGAGGCCGTCGGCGACTGCTCCGTGGACCACTGCGTCATCGACGCGGAGTTCTTGCAGGACGCGGGTTTCGTTGTGGTGGCGCCACATCCGTACTTCCCGCGGCTGCGGCTCGAGTTGGACAAGGGCCTCGGGTGGAAGGCCGAAGTCGAGGCGGCCCTGGAGCGCCTGCTGGAAAACGCGCAGCTGCAAGCAGCCGGTCGGAGCCGGCTCTGCGGCGGGAAATACGTTGCGGGGCGTCGAGATCGGCTAGGAGCCGCCGAGCCGGCTGGTCCGCTCCACGGACAGTTCGTGGGCCAGCAGTTCGGCGAAGGTGAACGTGCCGGTGGGCCGGTCGTTCTTGCCCAGTAGGTAGAGCCGCTTGACCGCGGCGAGGATACCTTCGGCGATCGCGTCGCGGGTTTGCGTCGAGATCAGCATCGCGCGATCATGAGGATTGGTGATGTAGCCGACGTCAACCTGCACGGTCGGCATCCGGGTCAGGCGCAATAGATCCCACGTCCGGCCATGGGTCCGGCAATCCCGTAACCCGGTGCGGGCCACCACTTCTCGTTGAATGAAGTCGGCAAGATTGCGGCCGATCGTGGACACCGAGCCGTGCGAGTTTCCGAAATGAAAGGACGCGACGCCATTGGCCGCGGGGCTGGGCTGGTTTTCGCAGCGCAGGCTGATCATCAGGTCCGCGCCGACGTTGTTGGCCGTGGCGGCGCGTTCGGCGTCCGATGGGCTGCGGTTGGCCGGCCGCGACAGGAAGGTCTCCATCCCGATGGCGGTCATCCGCCCCTCGAGCCGACTCGCCAAGTCCCACAACACGTCGGCTTCGCTGACCGGCCCCGACGGGCCCTGCATCAGCTGACCGAGGTCGGTGCCGCCGCGACCCGGATCGATGATGATCCGCTTACCCGACAGCTTCGGCCCCGACCGGCGGACCAGTTCTTCCTCGCGAATCGCGTGCGGTGAACCACCGGTGACGCGGGAGCTCAGAAAGTACAAGGAGCGCAACGTTTCCGGACCGCAGATGCCGTCGGCGGCGAGCCCATACTCCCGCTGGTATGACATCAGGGCGTTGTGCGTCTGCAACCCGAAGTGCCCGTCGACCAGTCCGGTGTAGAAGCCGAGGTCTTGCAGGCGGGCCTGCAGCGTGGCGACGTCGTCACCATAGAGTGGGGCACCGAATTGGTGATACAGCGTGCGCGCACCGAGCCGGTACGACGCCTCCTTCAACGCCCGATAGGTGGCCTCGCCGACGATGCCGTCGACCAGCAGGCCGCGGTGCTGCTGGAAGGCGCGCACCGCCTGGTCGAGTTCGGCGTCGAAGAGCTCGGCGGGCACGTGCCGGCCGGTGGCGAGATCGTCCTCGGCGCCGTCGAGCAGCCCTAGCGCCGCCAACGTAGCCCGGATTTCGGTCACGGCTGCGCTGCGGTCACCACAGCGCGGCGCATCGCCGTATTCACGGCGCGGACTCGGCATACCAAAGGCCCTCCGGGACACACTGACAGGTTCGCATCTGGGCAACAGTTAACGGCCATTGTCGCAGATGCTTGGCAGATTCGGGAAAACCCCAGGCTGAACGCCAGGCGTGGTGCGGCGAACTCAAACCACGATCAGCTGAGGTTGGGAACCGCGTCCGAGAGCTCACGCAGCAGCGCCGCCTTACCTTTGGCGCCGACGATCCGCTTCACGGGCTGGCCGTCTTTGAAGAGAATCATGGTGGGGATCGAGACCACCTGGAAGTCGCGCGCGGTTACCGGATTGGCGTCCACGTCGAGCTTGGCGACGGTGAGCTGCTCGGCTCGCTCGCTCGCGATTTCCTCGAGGACCGGCGCGACCATCTTGCACGGCCCGCACCACGTCGCCCAAAAGTCAACCAGCACAGGCTTATTGCTGGATAGCACCTCCGTGGAGAAGGATGCGTCAGAGACTTCGATTGTGGCTCCGGCTTTTTCGGCGTCGGTCATTGAGGTGCTCCAATCATCTCGGTACTGCCAGGAAATTCGGTTGCGTCGCTGTGGGCGGGCGAGCTGGTTTCGACGTGTTCGGCCAGCCAGCGTTCGGCGTCGATGGCCGCTGAGCAGCCGCTGCCGGCGGCGGTGACGGCCTGGCGGTAGGTGCGGTCCACCAGGTCCCCGGCGGCGAACACCCCCTCGATCGAGGTGGCCGTGGTGCGGCCCTGCACCAGCACATAACCCTCGGGATCGGTGTCAAGGACATCGCGCACCAACTCCGAACGCGGATCGTGACCGATCGCCACGAACACCCCCGTGACCGCCAGAGTGGACTCCTGCCCGGTGACGGTGTCCCGCACCCGCAAACCCGTCACCGTCTGATCCCCCTGCACCCCCAACACCGCGGTGTTGGTCACGAAGGTGATCTTGTCGTTGGCGCGCGCACGCTCGAGCATAATGCGCGACGCCCGGAACTCCTCGCGGCGATGCACCAAGGTGACACTGCGCGCGAACCGGGTCAAAAACGTGGCCTCCTCCATCGCCGAGTCCCCACCACCGATGACCGCGATGTCTTGATCCCGAAAAAAGAACCCGTCACAGGTCGCACACGAACTCACCCCACGCCCCAGCAACTCCTGCTCACCGGGCACCCCCAAATACCGCGCCGCCGCACCCATGGCCAAGATCACCGCCCGCGCCCGCACCGTCTCGCCCTCGGTCGTCGTCACCGACTTCACCGACCCGCCCAACGACACCGACTCCACGTCCTCCATCCGCAGATCGGCCCCGAAACGCAACGCCTGCTCACGCATCTGATCCATCAACTCCGGACCCGTGATGCCCTCACGAAAACCCGGGAAATTCTCCACCTCAGTGGTCGTCATCAACGCCCCACCAAACGACGTCCCCTCAAACACCACCGGCGCCAACTGCGCCCGCGCCGCATACAACGCCGCGGTATACCCAGCAGGACCCGAACCGATGATGATCACGTCGTGCACAGTGTCGGCGGTCATAGAACCCTTTCCAACGATCGTCCCTGGATTCCTACAAACGCCAGCGTAGGCACGGCTGTTCCCCGGCGCGTCGAACACCCACGCCACCACACTAGGGGCGGGGGATCTGGGTGTTGGCCAACAAGCCGGTATCGGCGGCGCTGCAGTTCAGCGCGACCGCGTAGACCGCCAGGCTGTGAGGAGTGTCGCCAGCCACCACCAGCACGACGCCGGGGCGGGCGTTGATCTCGACCCGCCGCGCCCCCAGCACCTGCGTGGCCGCCGGATAGCCGAGGCCGGTAAGGCATGAGGCGCGCCGTGCGGGGTCGCCGAGTGGGCCGTAATCCGGGCTCTGGTCAAGGAGGCCGAGGATCTCGTCCTGCGACAGCGGGATCACCATCGGCGGGGTCGACACCGTGATGTGCTCGGCGGTCACCGGGGTGCTGGGCGCCGGCTCGGGGGCGGTGATCAGCGCGGCGGTGCCGACGCCGACCGCCGCCAGCAGCGCGGCGGCGCCGGCCGCCCCGGCGACCACCCGCCCGGGCCGCATCCGCGGTCTGGCGGCGTGGGCGACGGACGGGGTCGCCTCCGCCGATCCCAGCGCCGCCGAGATGCGATCGGCGACCTCGGGCGGCACATCCGGTGCCGGATCCGCGCCAAGCGTGGCGACGTCACAGCGCACCCGATTCAGGGCACGCAGAATCTGCTCCGCGTCCGGGTCATCGCGGACCCGTTGCCGCACGCGGGCCGCGGATTCGTCGTCCAGCAGGCCGGCCTGCAGGTCGGCGAGAAGCTCAACCGTCAGGGGCGGCTCGTCGGCTTCGTCGTCGGCTTCACCCATCCGCCCCAGTGTCCGTCATGCGCTGCTTGCCGGCCATGGGTGGGGCCGGGTCGGGCGCCGCTTTCAGGTAGCCCAGCAGCTCGGCGAGACGCACCCGGGCCCGGGCGCATCGGCTCTTTACGGTGCCCTCGGCAACGCCCAGCAGCGCGGCGGTGTCGGCCACCGAGTAGCCCTGCATGTCGACGGCCACCACCGCCGCCCGCTGCTCGACGGGAAGCCGCATCAAGGCGCGCTGCACCACCATCGTGGTCTCCACCTGGGCCGTCCGATCGGCCACCGGATAGACGTCTTCTAGCGGGACGGTCGGGTGGGCCTTGGTGCGCCGCAGCCGGTCCAGGCAGGCGTTGACGACGATGCGGTGCAGCCAGCTGCCGACGGCGGCGTCGTGCCGAAACGCGCCGGCCCCGCGGTGCGCCGAGAGCATGGCGTCCTGCAGCGCGTCCTCGGCGTCCTCGGCAGTGCGGGTGGTGAGCCGCGCCAGCCGGTGCAGCTGCCGTCGGTGGCGAAGGAACAACTCCCCGAAGGCGTGGCGGTCGCCGGCGACATGGGCTGCCAACAGCTCGGCATCACTGCGTTCGCGCTGGATGTCTCCCCGGGAGCCCACGGCCGGACAGTATCCAATCGGCTCCGGGGCGGCACTTCACCACGGCACGGCTATGTGAGCGCCGTCAGGACGCGGCCTGCACCGTGATCTCGAAAAAGCCGGCCTGGCTCTTGCCGTTCGTGGTTCCCAGCGTGGAGATCCACACCAGCAGGTTCGACGTGGGCGAGCCGGACCGGACCGGGATGACGTTATGACCGGGCTTGAGCGTGAACGCCGGCGCCAGCACGGTGGTGTCGTTCAGCGCCGCCGGCGACGCCGTGGCCGACGAGCGGATCTCGACCTTGGTCCCGGTGCTGGGCGTGTCGATGGTGACCTGACCGACCACCGTGGGGTTCGGCAGCTGCAGCATGAGCCCTTCGCCCTGTTTGAAGTTGGGGAACGGGACGGCGTCGGTGTAGACCTCGGTCGCCCAGGCGGTGGAAGGATCGCCGTCGATGGCCTGGCCGGCCGTACTGGTGTTGTCGGCATCACCGTCGGGGGAGTAGACGGTCGCCCTGGTCGGTTTGACGACGCTGCCGGCGGCAGCGGAGCTGGGGGCCGACGACGACACGGACGACGACGGGCCGTTCAGCCCGAGCTCGTCCTTGTTGAGGCCGCCACCGACGTTGCCGAAGATCTTGCTCACCACCGACGCCAGGACCAACAGGGCCACCACGATGACGACAAGGCCCGCGCCGACACCGATCAACACGTTGCGGCGCCGGCGCGCGAAGGCCTCCGCGTCATCCTGACCCGCGGGTGCGCGGGCGATGGCCGGCGCGGGCGAATCGTCGATCGGGCCGAGCACCTCGGTGCGGTCAGCCACCGCGGTCGCCTGTTGCAGCAAGTTCAAAAGTGTTGACGCACTGCGTATTCCGCCGTCCTCCTGAACCGCCCGGACGGCCACGGCCGAAATCTGGAAGGGAATGTCGCGGTCGATGACCATCGGTTCCACCGGCTGGCCGTTCGAATCGCGTTCCGCCGGGGCGAGACCGCTACGCACACTGGACTCCGCGAGCGGCCACCGGTTGACCAGCAGGGCATACAGCGCGGCACCGATACCGCGGATGTCGCCCTGCGGGTTGGCGTCGGGCATGGTCGCCGGGTAGGCCAGGACGACGTCGCCCTCGATGCTGACGCGCACCCGGCTCGGGTGGTCAATCGACAACGCGACGCCGGCCCGGTGGGCCGCGTCGGCGGCGGCGGCCAACGATTGCATGGCCCGGACGGCGCCGACCGGCGACGGCGCGGTGTCGGCCACTTCCTGCAGCGAACCGCCCCGCACCCATTCGGAGACCACCAGGCCGCCGTGGCCGGTGTGGACCACGTCGAGCACCCGGGCGATGCCGGGCTTGTCGATCCGGCTCAGCCGCAAGGTGCGGGACAGAATTTCCTGCAGCACGTCGTCGGGCAACGCCCCGTCGGGGTCGACGAAGGTCAGCGCCACCTGCCGGTCCAGCGCGGTGTCCAGCGCCTGCCAGAACTGCAGGGGCGGCGCGCCGCCGTGGAAGACCAGCAGCCGATACCGGCCGCCGGCGATGCGCGCGCCGGGAATCAGATGGACGTCGTCTGCCGCCGGGTCGCCGCCGCGGTCGCGGGGCGCATCGAACGGGGCCGGCCCGCGTCGCGGCTCGGGCGCGATGTCGCCGTTGCGCTGGTCGGCCGGGCCCGGTGGCGACGGCGCGGGCTCGCGGTCGGCGGGGATGTCGGGTTGGAAGTCGTCGGCGACCGGTCGTGGCAGCTCGGCACCCGACGCGGCACTCTCGACAGGGCGGTCGGTCACCTCCGGTCCTTTCGCTAGCCGGGCTGGGGTTGCCCGCTCCGGAGGTCTGCGCCGGATCGGCTCCTGGACCACATTTACCCCAGGCGGGGACGAATTCCTCTGCTCAGGGTACGTGACCGGGGACCGGCGAGACGATCGATCCGGTGTCATCGGTTTGCGGGGAACCGACGCGCGGCCGCCGAGGCGGCGCTTGACGGCATCCAGCGCGGCCTGCGCCTCCGGGACACGTGCGCTAAGCATGACCGTGGCCACGAACGGCAGCATGATGACCGCCAGGATGAGCAGGCGCAGCAACGACCCCGCGCCGCCGCCATGCGCGGTCAGCAGGTCGAGTCGCAACAGCCGGTCGGCCACGTGAGCCACCAATCCGGCCAGCATGGAGGCGGTGAGCGTCACCAGGATGGTGCGCAGCTCACCTTTGCCGATCAGCTGGCCGCCGGTCGGCAGCAGGGTGTGCCGCAACAGGAGGTAACCGATGACCGCGCCCGCCAGAAATCCGATGCCATTCGCCAGCCCCAGATAGCCGGCCACCAGCTTGGGGTCAGCGGTGAGCTGCGGTGCCAGCACGGACCCGACGATCTTGACGGCCGTGATGACGAGGATGATCACGATCGGCGTCCAGGGCTGCTCACGCGCGTAGAAGACCCGTAGCTGCAGCAGCACCAGCCCGTACGGAATCAGCGTGAAGGCCGACAGGGCGATCGCGGCGCCCAGGTATCCGGCGTCGACGCCGCCGAAGTGGCCGTAGGCGAACAGCGCGCTGCCCATCGCGGGCCCGCCGACGGTCATGAACGCGACGATCGGGATCAGCGTGATCAGCGTCAGGCGGGTGGCCAGCGACAGGTCGGCGAGCACGGCCTTGGTGTCGTCCGCGGCCGCGTTGCGGCTCAGCCGTGGCATCACCACGGTCAGCACGGTGACCCCGATCATGCCGAACGGCAACATCAGGACCAGCCAGGTGTAGTTGTAGATCGCGGGACCCGAGGCTGCCGCCGTGCTGGCGATCTGGTTGCCGACCACCAGGCCGAGCTGGCTGATCAACACGTAGAGCACCATCGCGGCGGCCATCGTGCCGAACCGCTTGAGGCGTTCGTCGATTCCCCACAGGGGGCGCAGGTCGACGCGTTGGCGCCGCAGCGCCACGAGCAGCACCGCGGTCTGCGCGAAGACACCCAGCGTGGTGCCGACGCCGAGGACCAGCAGCTTGGTGTTGCCCATCCGGACGGGGTCGACGGACAGCTCACCGGGCACGGCCGCGTACACCGCCAAGGTGGCGAGCGCGACGACGTTGTTGACCACCGGCGCCCACGCCGTCGGCCCGAACACGTTGCGGGTGTTCAGGATCGCCATGAACACCGACGTGAGCCCGTAGGCGAGCACCTGGGGGAGCAGCAGGTAGGCGAAGGCGGTGGTCAGCGGCTCGTTGACCTGCGGGGCGCGGCCGAGCATGAGCCGCACCAGCAGCGGCGCGGCGAGCACCGACAACGCGGTCGCCACCAGCAGCAGCGCGGTCGTCAGGGTGACCAGGCGGCGCACGAACGCCGCGCCGCCGTCGGGGTCACCCTGCTCGGCGCGGGCCAGCACGGGCACGAATATGGCGGTGAAGGTCGCCTCCAGGACTAGCGCCGCCACCAGGTTCGGCAGCTGGTTGGCGACCGAGAATGCGCTGGAGAGCGCGGCGCCCAGGATGGCCGCCAGGAGCACGATTCGGGCGAAGCCGGTGAGCCGGCTGATCAGTGTGGCGAACGCCATCGCCCAGGACCTCGACACCAGTGCGGCGTCGGACAGTTCCGGTCGCCGGCGATCGATCCCCGCGGGGACGGGCGGCAGGGGACCCGTGGGCGGGGAGCCCGGGATCCGGGGTCGCCGCGGCGGCTGGGGCAGGCGTTGCTGTTGCGGTGCGGCCTGCCGGTGGGCGGGATTCATACTCGGTGCTCTTGCTCGACCCGATCCCCGGCCTCGGCCAGGTCCGCGGATCCGGTCCCGGGTGGGTCGGGCCGGTCCAGGTCGGCGCGGTCGGGCTGGCCGCGGAAGCGGTGCCAAAGGCGGCGTCCGGCCAGCAACACCAGCACGGCCGCGGCCGTCATGGTGATTGCGAACAGCACCTTGCCGTAGGCGTTGGAGTGCACCGACAGGCGCACCGGGTCGCCCAGCCGCATGCCGTCCGGCGTTCGCAGCGTCACGTCGATGGCGACCCGCTGGGTGAAGTTCACTTCGATCGGCACCCGCAGTGGCAGGTACCCCGGTGGCAATTCGATCTGTCCGATGTCGGTGACCGTCATGCCCGGCGGGGCGTCGACCTGCAGCCGCACCCGGATGGGAACGGCCAGGCCGTTGTGCAGCGCCAGCGGCAGCGGGCTGTGCTCGGTAGCCAAGGTGTAGGAGCCGCCCGGGTTGACGATCGTGACGGCGCCGAACAGGTCGTTGATCGTCTTGCCGACCACGGCCAGGCGCTGCTGGGCCATCCCGTTGCGGGTGTCGGGCGGCTCGGACTGGCTCAGCGCGCGCAGCATGTCTTCGCGCAGCGGGGCGGTGTACTGGATGCCGGTCAGCCCGGTGCGTTCGTCGGTGGTCAGCGCCGAGGTCAGGCCCCACAGCCGGCCGACCTGACCGGTGATCGCGGCGGTGACGTCGTCGCCGAATCTGCCGCGCGCGGAGCCGTAAGCGCCCACCGGTTCGGACTGCTCGGTGTGCGCCGCGGCCTCGGCGACCACCGCCGGCAGCGGTCGCGGTATCGCCAGGCCGGACCGGATGGCGGTGGTGAGGGCGGTCAGGATGACGTGCGCGTCGTCGGCCTGCAGGTTCCATGTCGCCGGGGGGACCAGGAGCTGGGTGCGCGGCGCGTCGTCGTGGCGCAAGGCGTGCCAGAACATGGAGCCCAGGGCGTCCTGGCGGCGCGCGGTCACCGAGTCATGGGCGAGCCGGACGGTCAGCGAGGAGTCCAGATAGGTGGGGGCAGCGGGGGAGGTTCCCGCCCCCGCCAGCGCTGCGCCCACCGCGGGGTCGAACGGCGCGACCACCACCTGCGGGGACAGCCGCCGCGGCGCGGTGTCGAAAGTGGTCTCCGAGGAGCCCCGCGCGTCCGGGGCGGACGAGTCGCCGGCGGCGATGGCGACGGTGCTTTCGTTGGTGCCGAGCAGGTTGACCGCGCGGTTGGTCAGCGGGCCGTCGGGCAGCAGCGTGGCGCCGCGGACGGAGGGCACGTCCAGGATGCGGTCGACGATGCTGTTGACGGCGGTGGTGGCGGCCGCGCTGAGCCCTCGGTCGTTGACGCGTTGCAGGGCGTCCAGATCGGCTTGCGCGTAGGGGAGCGGCGCGACGCAGGTTCGGTGCGCCAGGGCGCGCAGCCGGTTGAGCCACTCGGCCGCGGCGGCCTGTCCGGCGCCCGGATGGGTCGGGGTGCCCGGAAGTTGGGCGGGGCCCTCGGGCGAATCGGACACCACATAGCCGGCGGTCATGGCGTTGACGGTGACGAGCAGGTCGGGGTCGACGGCCAAACACAGCGCCCGGCCGACCGCGCCGTCGGGGTCGACGTCGCGGCTGGTGGCGACTTCGGCCGCGGACAGCAGGATGTCCAGCCGGCCACCGCTGGCCAGCGAGGTGGCCAGGTCGTCGTCGACCAGGCGCACCGGAATGGTGCCGCCGGGGACGCCGGGGGCGAGCCGGGGCCGGTCGGCCAGCGGCCACAGCATGGTGAGCCACACGGGTTTGGAGGTGTCGGGCGCGACGGCGGAGTTCAGGTCGCCGCCCTGGTCGGGGGGCACACCGACCACGGGCAGCAGGAAACGCGCGTTGTCGAGCCGGGCGGGGGCGCCGTAGTCGGGTGTGCCGTTCACGTTGACCAGGACCGGGTAGATGCCCGGCTTGTCGATCCCCAACGACTGTTTGGTCAATGACCGCAGCGGCGCCGACAGGGTGAAGCCGGCTTCTTGCCCGCGCTGGAGCTCGGGCGCGACCGTGAGGAAGTCGGCGGCAGGTTGGTATTGGTCGGTGTCGCCGTCCAGGGTGGTGCGCAGGCCCGCGGAGGCGGTGACCTCGCCGGCGTGTTCGAGCCGGACCATCACGTCGCGGACGGGGCGGTCGCCGATGTTGGTCACCATGCCGCTGACGGTGACGACGGGTTGGCTGGACGTGGTGACCACGTCCGGGGTGACTTGGTCGATCCGAACTCGGACGAACGGTGTGACGCCGGGTTCGCCCGCGGCCGCGCGCGGCATGACGGGCCCGGTGAGCATCGCAAACCCAGCCACGATGCCGATCACCGCCGCGAGGCGCAACAAGCGGAGTCGGGATGCCGTCACGGCCCTGGCCCGTGGCCGTTCTTCCGGCCGGTGGCCGGTTTGTCTGCGTGCCGGGTGCGCGAGTGGGTTTGCGGGCGGCGCCGGGGAGAGCTGGGTGGCAGCGGCGGTAGTGCGGCGGGGCCGTCGCTCTGCAGCTTGTCGATCAGCTCGTCGGCCACGCGGGCCAGTCGACGTTCGTCGGCATAGGCCAGCTTTGATGGCAGCTCGTGGATCGGCACCCACGCCACCTCGGCCACTTCGAGGTCCTCGTCGGACAACTCGCCGCCGGAGAAACGCATTAAGTAGTGGTGCACGGTCTTGTGGACCCGGCGGCCGTCGGTGACGAACCAGTAGTCGATGCGTCCCAGGGCAGCCAGCACGCTGCCGCGGATGCCGGTCTCTTCGGCGACCTCTCTTATCGCGGTCTGCTCCGCGGTCTCACCGAGCTCGATGTGCCCCTTGGGCAGCGACCACAACATCCGTCCCCGCCGATCGACGCGTCCGATCAGCGCCGCGACCAGGGAGTCTCGCGGCCCGTCGAGGCCGTCGATGACCAGTCCCCCGGCGGATGTTTCGTGCACGGTGCGAAGCCCGTCCGGCGCGCGGCGAGGCGAACGGGATCGGCGGGATGTGGTCGCCGTCGAGTCGGCGGACGCTTGGCCGTTCGTCTGGTTCTCGGTCGAACTGGCAGCGCCACGACCGCGCCGCCGCCCCCGGCGTCGACGTGGCTTGTGCTGTTCGCCGTCCGACACCCAAGCGATAGTAGCTGGCACGGCATCGTCTCCCAGGACATACTCGCCGCTAGCGGGGTGCGTGATGGCCTTACACCCACGATGGGTGCGTCGCTCAGAGCGGGCCGATCGCTCCGGCGATGATAAACGCCGGAATGAAGATCAGGAGCGAGAGTGGCCCTGACAGGCTGCCAATCATCATTCCGCGGCCGATCTGACCGCATCGGCCCGATGCCCGCGCGATGAGGGCGCTGATGCCGACGTATGCCAGCGTTACGGGGAGGACGACAAATACGAAGGGCCACATCGGCAGAACAAACAGCCAGGTGACGAGATCGACCACAAAGATGTGCACTATGGCTACTGCAAAAGTCAGGGGCCCATATCGATCATTTGGTATGCCCACTACGGGTTTATCCGTCATCTGTGGCCTTAGCGCAGGACCAAATAAGCGAAAATAGTTCCGCCGGCGAGGACAACGGCGGAACAGCTCAAGATGCTGATGCCAAGACCACGATTACGCGGCGATCTCGATCTCAGGAGTGCGGCGCCGATAAGCAGCGACACCAAAGTCGTCACGACGGTGGCGGTCAGCATCCATACGCGCTCACCGGCGTACGCGCTGTGCGTGTCGAACGGCCACTTGCCCAGCAGCCACATGGCGACGAGCAACATCGCAAGTATCAGTTGGACGACAAAGGGCGCCGACAACGTCGCTGTGCGCCAGGCGCGCGTGTCGAAGAAGTTCGCTCCCTCAGAACTCGACATACTGTGTGCTTTCTGTCGCTGGACGGTCATGCAGGAACTGCGATGCCTGTGGGCAGGGGAGGCACCGAGGGTATGTCGGTGACTGGGCCAAAGTCGGTAGTAGGTAGAGGAACCGGCACATCGTATTTCTGGTTCCATCCGCCCGTGTCAAACGGTGCGAACGCCTTGCCGCCAAGGGGACCTACGTCGTGGTGCCGGAACAGGTTCAAGGCTGGGCCTAGCGAGCTACCCGACTGTGCGGGGTCGATCAACAACGTCCGCGTACTGCCACTTGGAAAGTCCTGATAAGCCTCGAGCGAGGGGTAGTTAGTACGTGTGCCATTCACCTGCACACCTTCCGGTCCCGGCGTGAACACCAGGTCGCCATTGACCGTGATGGTGTGGCCCGCCAATGGACCGTTCGGATCGGCGGTGAACCCTGGCGCGAAAGGGTTGCCGGCGTCGTACTTTATGCGAACTGATCCATCGGAGAGCTGAGTAACGCTACCTGTTGGTGTGCCCACCTTGACGGCGCCGGGAGCACCGGTCGAAGTCTCTTCGACGGACGGATTTTGCCGCAGGATCACGAGGCCGTTTTCAAAGTCGATGTAGGTCGTTACCTTGGTGTCTTCTGGATCGAAATTAATGTTGGGTCCGCGGTCGTTCCCAAGATCCCGGTTCCCGAAAGGAGAACTCGTCACATCCCGCTGTTCGATCCACTGCGAGACACGGACCACTCCTTGGCCGGGGACGGGGCGAATCTTCACCACGCGGATCTGCGACTTAGCACCATTGAATTTCGGGTCGTAGGTTTGCGGGTCTAGAGCTGCCGCGGTCTCCCAGTCGGCTGCCGACGTCGGTTCGCGGCCGAAGACCTGCTTGAACGCCTCGATCTGGTTGCGACGCCGTTCCTCTGCGTTCTGCGGGGGCGCTTCCGGGATGTCGCCGTCGAGGGCCTGGATTGGTGGCTCGTATCCGTCCTGCTTGCGCAGGTTAGCCATTGACGTTTGCAGCTGCCGAGAATACTGATCGCGGACTTGGTTCAGTTTGTCCACCGACGCCTTGGTGTCGTCGATCGCGTGCTTCTCAAGCCCGTTTATGTAGTGGTCCAGCAGCTGCCTTTCTGACTCTGTCAGCCGGGGATCTCTCTCGAGCTCGATGGCCTCACCGATCTGAGCGTCGAGGCCTTGCAGCTGTCCCTCCAGTGTTGAGATTTCGCCTCGTCCGGACCGTTGGGCCTCGGCCAGCGCGGCCGCGACGCTTTCCAGATCGGCGCCGATCTTGGGCAATTGAGCAGCTTGTACCCCGAGCGAATTGATGGCCCGCTGCACCTCCGCCGAGTCATTGATCGGATTCCCGCCGTCCTGATGGATCCAGGCCGCGTCGAAGCGGTTGCGCGCCAGGTTGAATGCGCCTTCTGCTTCCCCCGTGGATTGGCCCGCGTTATGAAACGCGGTTGCAAGATTCGAGATCTGGGCTGGTCGACCGCTTTGCATTGTGCCGTTGATGTGCCACGGGTCGGCGCCCGCGAACATGATCAGTGCGCCCTTGCTTATGTATTGCAGATGCACCGCATTGCCCCGCCGTTTCACCCTTCGCCGTAGCGCGTAACGCTACTACCGCACGTCGGCCGGTCAATTCACCGTGGCTGCCTGCCAGTGATTCCACAAGCGCGTGCGAGGCTCCTCACACGGGGTTTTCGGCCCCGGCCGACTAGGCTGACCGAACGTGCCCGAAGCCGATGTGGAGCTGCTTGCCGCCGCCGCGGTTGCCCTGAATCAACACGCGCCCATGCTGCGCGAGCTGGGCTCGGCGTTTCACGCCGCGGGCCACGAGTTGTATCTCGTCGGCGGTTCCGTGCGGGACGCCCTGCTGGGCAGGTTGAGTCCCGACTTGGACTTCACCACTGACGCCCGCCCCGAGCAGGTTCAACAAATCCTGCGGCAGTGGGCCGACAACCTGTGGGACACCGGCATCGATTTCGGCACGGTCGGCGTCGGCAAGGGCGGCCATCGCCTGGAAATCACCACCTTCCGGGCCGACGCCTACGACCAGGTGTCGCGGAAACCCGCGGTGCAGTACGGCGAGCGCCTCGACGACGATCTGGTGCGCCGCGATTTCACGGCCAACGCGATGGCCGTGCGCATCACGCCCGACGGGCCGGGTGAATTCCTCGATCCCCTGGGCGGTTTGGCCGCCCTGCGCGATCGGGTGCTTGATACCCCGGCCGCACCGGAGGTGTCCTTCGGCGACGACCCGCTGCGGATGCTGCGCGCGGCGCGCTTCGTCTCGCAGCTCGGCTTCGCCGTCGCCCCGCGGGTGCGCGACGCGATCGAGGCGATGGCCCCCGAGCTGGCGCGGATCAGCGCCGAGCGGGTGGCCGCCGAGTTGGACAAACTTTTGCTCGGCGACGACCCGGTGTCCGGCCTCGACCTGCTGGTCCAGACCGGCATGGGTGAGGTGGTGCTGCCCGAGGTCGGCGGGATGCAGATGGCCATCGACGAACATCACCAGCACAAGGACGTCTACCAGCATTCGCTGACGGTCCTGCGGCAGGCGATCGCGCTGGAGGACGATGGCCCGGATCTGGTGCTGCGCTGGGCCGCGCTGCTGCATGACATCGGCAAGCCCGCCACCCGGCGGCACGAAGCCAACGGCGGGGTGAGTTTTCACCACCACGAAGTGGTGGGCGCCAAGATGGCCCGAAAGCGGTTGCGGGCGTTGAAGTATTCCAAGCAGATGGTCGAGGACGTCTCGCAGCTGGTGTATCTGCATCTGCGGTTTCACGGCTACGGCGAGGGCAAGTGGACCGATTCCGCGGTGCGCCGCTACGTCACCGACGCGGGGCCGCTGCTGCCCCGGCTGCACAAGCTGGTGCGGGCCGACTGCACCACCCGCAACAAGCGCCGGGCCGCGCGGCTGCAGGCGAGCTATGACCGGCTGGAGGCGCGCATCGCCGAGCTGGCCGCCCAGGAGGATCTGGCGCGCGTGCGTCCCGACCTGGACGGCAACCAGATCATGGAGCTGCTCGACATCCCCGCGGGCCCGCAAGTCGGCGAGGCATGGCGCTTCCTCAAAGAGCTGCGGCTGGAGCGCGGGCCGTTGACGACCGAGGAGGCGACCGCGGAGCTGCTGAAGTGGTGGCGCTCGCGCGGGAACCGGTAGCGCTGGTCAGGCGTCCGGCGGGCGCCCAGCGTGACGCCCCCGACCCATGGGCCATCGTTGCCCCACTCGGTAGCCGAGGTAGTAGCAAATCGGTGGCGCCAGCCACAGCAGGATCGACGCCACTGACGCGATGAAGGCCTGGATCTGTTGGCCGCGTGCGA
This sequence comes from uncultured Actinomycetota bacterium, assembly GCA_963732835.1. Lineage (GTDB taxonomy): Bacteria > Actinomycetota > Actinomycetes > Mycobacteriales > Mycobacteriaceae > Mycobacterium. Next base: position 29,580 of record CAVTBA010000012.1, on the reverse strand, counting down.
TCGGCAGCTTGCGTGAGCCGTCGTCAACGCCGGCTAGCGCACCCATGACTGTGAGGAACACCGCGCCGAGGATCGTCTGCCAAGTCCAGCCGACCAGATAAATTCCCAGCGAGACGATGCACATCATCGCCACCAGAATCCACCACATGTTGCGTGCGGGTAGTGGCCCCAACGCTGTTGGATAGTTGTCGTCCCTGGCCGCGGATTGTGGGTACTGCGCTGTGTCGCTCGCCGACGCTTCTTCGATGCCGGAGACTGCGTACACCCGGCCACCAATCTTGAGAAACGGCGTACGCAGATACGCGTAGACCACCGCGGCGAACAACGCCAAGAGTCCTATGGCCAAGCTGCCCGGCCACCCTCGTGGCAGAACGGCCAAGGCAAAGCACAGCGCCGCGATCAACCAGCCAAGCCAGTAGATCCTGCGCTGCAGTGCTTGATCGCGGACAACAACACTCGCGACGGCTGCGACGAGCCCCACGCAAATTCCGGTGATCAGCAAGGCCGTTGCCCAAGGCGGGCTGCTGGACGAAACCGATTGGGCCGAACCGATTGCGGCCCTCATCGGTGCGTCATTTATCGAAAAGCCCACCAACAGCCCCGCCTAACTGCTCGCCGCCGAACCCAACTATCGCGGCTCCGAGTATCGCACCGACGAAAGCGCCCTCTGGCCCGATCGCGGATCCGGCCAAGGCCCCACCCCCCGTCGCGCCCAGCCAGCCGCCGGCAATGCTGCCGCCGGTCTTGCCTACGGTGGTGCCGAGCCCAGCGCCGTGCATGTAGTCGTTGGCCGCTAGCGCGACCTCGACGAGCGTTCCTCCTCGACTGAGTGTCTTGCCAACTCTCTCGAAGGCCTCGATATCGGCAGGGGTGAAAGCGTCGACCGCATGGCGACCCCCTCGTGCTGCGATAGTGCCATCGACACCGGCTCCGCCCAGAGTCATGATCTGCCCTTGCTGTTTGACGATGTCTGCCCACGGGACCCCGCGGGTTACACCGCCGGCAACCGCCATGGCCGCGGAGGGCGACATCCCTTTAGAAACCAGGCCTTTCACTGCTTGTTGCGTCACGATGGCGCGGGCTTGTTGTTCGCTGTTGTCGAGCATCTGGGTCACTTGGTCGGGGGCCATCGATGGCGCGCCGGAGAATCCTCGCTCCAGCCTCTTCTGCCATTCGAGCCGCATCTGTGCGCGTGTTCGCGCGTCGCTGCCCAGAACGCGGTCTACTGGTAGCGGGCCGTTGAAGTGTGCCATGGCGAAATCGTCGAGGCGTTCACTCGCGAGCCGGCGGGCCTCGGCGGCAGCGGTGGGGCTTGTGGCGGTGGCGTAGTCGCGCAAACGTGCTGCGGCGTCGGCCTTCTCGGGTGTCATGCCACCGGGGCTGCCGACGAGCGCTTGGTCTAGCGCGCGCTGTTTCTTGTTGTAACCGTCTACGGCATGCTGTTCTTGCGCGCCGTGGCTGGGTTGGCCGTCCGCGTCCACTCCCTGGATCGGCGCGGGGTCGTAGCCGTCCTGGGCACGTAGTGTGGTCAGCGACTTCTGCAGAAAGTCGGAGTAGCCGTTGCGAAGCGACTGAAGCCCTGCCACAGCCGATTTGGCGTCAGTTATGGCCTCTTGGTCGAGGTTATGAATGTGTTGGTCGACGAGAGTTTTTTCGGCAGCAGTGAGATGGCCAGTGTTTTCTAGGTCTATTGCTTTGCTGAGTTCGTTGTCGATGTCGCGCAGCTGGCCATCCAAGGTGGCGATCAACCCTGCGCCCGTGCGCTGTGCTTCGGCGAGTGCGGCCGCGATGTTCTCCAGGTCAGTACCGATCCGGGGCAGCTGATCGGCCTGTACACCTAACGTCCTGATGGCGCGTTGCACTTCGGCGGAGTCGTTGATGGGGTGGTCGCCGCTTTGCCGGTTCCAAGCGGCTTCAAAGCGGTGACAGGCTTGATCGAACGCAGCGCTCGCCTCTGCGGTGCAACGGCCCGCGTTATGGAATGCCAACGCCAGATTCGAAACCTGTAGCGGCTGACCGGCTTGCAGGCTGTTGTTGATTGCCCATGGGTCGCTCCCGGCGGCACCGATCAGCGCCTGAACGTCTATGTGTAGGAACTGCATGGCATCCCCCGATCGCCTGCCTCGAACGCTGCGCGGGCGGGGCGCCCAGCTCAGCGCCAGCCGAATCCGCTTCCCCGCAAACGTGTCTGTAAGCCTACTAGGGGCAGGGTGTCGGCGAGTTCGCCTGTCCGATTGGTAACCAGCCAGTCCGTGTGCATGGAACCCACAGCACAAGGCAAGCGTCCGACCATTTATGGACTACTGCATCTCTGGCGACGACGGCACGGCGGATATCTGGCACCGCGACCTCGACCTCGATCTCGACGGCGACGGCCGGCTCGATGCGTTCGGGTTGGACTTCGACGGTGACGGGCTGCACGACGACGCACTCGCAGACTTGGACGGCGACGGCATCGCCGATCACGCGATGCTCGACCTAGACAACGACGGCACTCCCGAGGCGTACTTCACCGATGATGGATCCGGGACGTGGGGAGTGGCGACGGACCAGGGGCGGCCCCTTCGCTGGTTCGGACTCGACGGCGCCGAGCACACCGGCGGCCCGCTGGTCGACTTCGACGGGGACGGCGACATTAATGATCGGCTCTTTGATACCAACGGCGACGGGATGGCCGACCGGGTGCTGTGCGCGGATGGCGACGGCGTTACCGGATACGTCGACACCGACGGCGACGGAAAGTGGAACGTGCGGCTGAGTGATTCGGACGGTGACGGTCTCGCCGACGGGGCCAGTGCTTTGTAAGAGGTCGCCGCGAGCTTAGCGGACCGCCAGGACGATGTGAATTGACCACTGCGGTCGGGGTATTTAGCCTGGTCAATAGCGGCGTGACATGCGATATGGCTGGGCATTGAAGCGCCTTGCGTGTAGCCGCGGCTGATTTCGGAAGGGGTGGCGATGTTCGTCGACACAGCGCTCTTGCATTCCGGAGGCAACGAGTCACACCGCGCGGGTGGGCATGCGCAAGAGGGAGCCGACCAGCTCGCACGCGGACCATTGGCGTCGGGAATGTTCGGTGACTTCGCCGCCGCCGATGCATTCCACGAGGCGGTCACCGCCGCGCACACTCAGCACGTGCAGAACCTGCAGGGCCATCAGCGGACGCTGACCGATGTCGGCGCGAAAGCGCATCACGCGGCCGAGGGCTTCACGAGCATGGACCAGCAGAACGCGGGCGAACTGCAGGCGGTGCGACCGAGCGCGAACGGGTCGACGCCGCGAGTCTGATCGCCTCAGCCGGGTGGGCGCCGGACCGTGAGTGTCCGCGTTACAAGGGATCGAAGCTATCGATTGGCCAGACGCCATTGACTTTGCCAGTCGTATGCGCATCGGGCTGCTTAAGGTTTGGTGAAGGACGCTGGTTGAAAAAAGAAGGTATGTGGCGGAGAGTGAGCTTCGCCCAGTGTTCCAGACAAGACTTGTGTGGGCTTGGCCAGCAGCCTGGTGACGAGTCGCGGAAGCGGCCCACCGACCACTCAAACGATGCGTAAGACGATGCGAAAGATCTGCTCATGCTGCGAAGGATTCAGCTGACCCAGGGGCCAAAGTGCGCGGCTAAGTTGATTTCTCGCAAGCACTACGGTGCTCGAGGTTGCCACGGCGCGTCATCGTGTGCGCGGGTTCAGCGCAGCGCAGGAGCGCGATTCAATCTCCGGAGTGATTTGCTGCCGTTCCGCCGGTTGTCCCACAATCGAGGGGACGGCAGGTAAGCAATTCGCGAAGTAATCCTGAGTGGTGGGTTGATGGACTGCGAGGAGGACGCATGACGGGAGAGTTGCCTCCCAAATCTGGTGAGATCGCGTCAGGTTGGCCGCCTGCCCCAGGGCAGTGGACGCCACCCTATCCCCCTCAAGTCAGTCAACGCTCTGCACGTGGCCAGCGGTCACATTAGCGGCTCTTGCCATGGTCCTAGCTGCCGCTGCATTGGTCGTGACGATCTTGAGGCCGTCAACGGCAACCCCCTCATCTACGACGACGCCTGCAACAATGCTGCAGAGATAGCTGCCGCTCACCAGAAGCTCTGCGATACATACCGCCTAGCGGCGCGCGCGGTACAAATCGACACGAACGGCGATAATCCTGCATTTGCGGGCCTTGCTACCGTGAATGGCGCGGTGATGCTGGAACAGGCAGTCCGCGCGGCTCCCGCGATGTCCCCCGGCGACCGAGCTGCTGCGCTCGCGCTGGCAGAGGCTTATACACACGCACAGGCGCTAGCTAGCTGGGTGCAGCAGCGTGACGATCCCGAATGGCGATCGGCAGCCGATAATGTAAACGCTAAAGATGCGGCGATGAAAAAGGTCTGCGGTGGGTCTTGACCTGCCGCCGGGCAAGTGGACACTGCCGCTGATCGGACCGTGGTGGCCAGCGTCGCCAGTGAGTCTGCGAGAGGCTGCTCAATATTGGAGTCAAGCATGTGGACAACAGCAGCAATACGCACAGGGTTTGCGCAATCAGCGGACCACGTTGACGGCACACAATCAGGGCCGCACCGCCGAGGATCTTAGCGGCCGCTTACGCAACGGTTACCGCAAAGGGGAACGGCGTGGTCGCCACGGACGCCGAATATCCAGCTGCAATTGACGACGTTATAGCCAAGGACTATGCGATGAAAAGGTTTGCGGCGGCGGGTGACGTACCGTCCGGTAACTGACCGTCGCCGATCTTACGTGTTGGCGGCTCGATCGACTATGCATGTGCGATGCGGCCAACACCCTTGGCCCAGATGCGAAAATCCGGCAGGTGTAGAGATCATTTCCAGAGCGGCGGCTAAGTCCGAGCGCTGCGCAGATACAGCTGCGCCCCAGGATGCTGCATGCGGGCGACTAGGTGCAACCCAAGCGCAGTATCGCTCGGTGATTTGCTGCCGTCGCGCTGGCTGTCCCACTATTGACGGTGATATGTAAACGGCGGGCACGAACCTGCCTTTAGCCGGCGAGCGAGGAGGGCGTATGGGGGATCTGCCTTCGGCCTTTGGCGAGGGGTCGACGATACGGCCGTCCGGTGCCGGACAGTGGCCGCCTGCCTATCCGCCTCAAGCAATGCGACGTTCACCTTCCTGGCCTGCGATCGTGCTGGCTGCGATTGCGATGTTGTTAGGCGCTGCTGCGCTGATTCTGGCGCTCATACGGCCATCGGTGTCGACCCCGTCTTCGATGACCACAACGCCGACCTACACCACCGCAGACACCAAGGCCGCGCACCAGAAGTTGTGTGACGCGTATCGGCTAGCAGCTCGTGCTGTACAGATAGAGACAAACGGCACCAGTCCAGAGCGTGCGGGTATCGCGGAGGTCAACGGGGCGATGCTATTAGAAGAACGCAGTGGGCGCATCCCCGGCGATTACATCCAACGATCGGGCTGCAGCAGTTGCGTTGGCTGGGGCGTACAACAACCTCGCGGCGGTCGCGAGCCTAAACGACAACTCGCTCTGGCAGCCAGCGCTCGATGACGCCAATGCCAAAGATGCTGCGATGAAAAAGGTATGCGGTGGGGCTTGACCTGCCACCGGGTAAGTGGACACTTCCACTGATCGGGCCTTGGTGGCCGGCGCCACCGACGGCTCTGCGCGATGCTGCTCGAATATTGGAATCAAGCGTGCGGCGAGCAGCAGCAATACTCACAGAGTCTCGCGCAATCAGCGGACCGCCCTGACGGCACATAACCAGGGCCGCACGGCCGACGACCTCGGTGCTCGCTACTACCACGGCGAACAGTTCCATTTGGACCTGGCTGAAAAATATCGAGATAAGGCTGCCGCTTTAAATGCCTGCGCTGATCAAATTGATGCCCTGCGATCAAGGCTGGCGCAATTAGCAGCTGAGGGAAACCAAGAAATTGACAGAATACTCGCATCGAAGGAACCAGAACCTGCGAAATTAGCGGAAATACACGCTGCCCAAGTCAGCTACAACGCGAAAGCGGAAGCCGCATCCGACATCGCTGTAAACAACATGCTGACCGCTACGCAGCCGATGCTGGCGAACGAAGGTATCCATAGTGACGCCCGAGCATGGGCGCAGGAGAATGGATTCGGCGTTGGCCAGGTTCCGCGGCCTCGGCCAATCGGCGAGGAAGACGTGAATCCGGCTGCTGGCGGTGCTGGCGGCCCTGTCGGTGTCGGCGGTCATCAAGGTGGAGCGGCGGGAGTCCATGGCGCCGGCGTACAGGAACCTACCCAAGCGTCGGTGGGAACTTCGGGTGGTCCGAGTGGCGGTCGAAGCGGTGGGGGTGCCACTGGAGTCGGACCGCAGGCGCCGGCACCAGCAACCACTGGGTTCGCCGGGGGCCCCGGGACGGGAGGTGCATTACCAGGCGGCCCCTCACACGGTGGCACCACCTCTCCGGCCCTTTCGTCGAATGTCCAGCTACCAGGTGCAGGTGGACAAACAACGCCCGGGATGTCGGCGATGCCCGGTGGATCGATGTCACCATCCGCTGCCGGGCAGGGCATGTCACCCGGGCTAGGCCAATCGTTTGCGAGCGGAATGGCGACGGGGCAACCGGCGGGCGCTGGTGGGCAATCGCTGTCGGCAGGGGCGATGAATGCGGTGGAGGCCGGGTCACCCCCAGCTCCACAGGCCGAAACTCCGCCGGTGGCGCCAAGCGTTCCAAGCGGCGGAGCATTTATTCCGGCACACGCTCCAGTCGACGCGCCCCTACCGGCCTCTGATGCTCCTGCCGCACCCACGACTGGGGGAACCACGTCGGTAGCTCCCGCGGTCATGCCTGGGGGCTCGTGGTCAACACCGGCGGCGCCCGTTGCCGGCGGCCCTGCGGGCCCGTTGCCCGCTTACGGCTCTGACCTGCGTCCACCGGTGACACCGCCCCGCGACCATGCCCGCGGCCCCTGCGGGACCTGTCTCGGGTGCGCCGGTCGCACCGTCGCCGGGTTCGTCCCCGTCGGCGGGTGGGCCGTTGGTTTCCCCGGTAGAGCGCGCGGCGCAGGGAACGGCCGCCGGGCAGGCCGGAGCAGGCTCCTCGACGATGGCCGGCGCCTCGGCGCTCTCCGCGGCAACGGGCGCGACAGCCGGGGCCGCATCGAACAGAGCGGTCGAACAACAACGGCTACAACGGATTGTCGACGCGGTGGCCCGCCAAGAGCCCCGGCTGGCTTGGGCTGCGGGGTTGCGCGACGACGGCACCACCACTCTCTTGGTCACCGACCTGGCCGGCGGATGGATTCCCCCGCACGTCCGGCTTCCTGCCCACGTCACTTTGCTTGAATCCTCGGCACGACGCCGTGATGCCAGCGCGGTTGATTTGCTCGGCGCCATCGTGGTTGCGGCTGCCTACCACCCGAACGCGTATGTTGCCGAGCCGGCGACCGAGGAGCCACCGCTGACGGGTGATCGGCTAGCACGCTCTGCCGCGCCGCAACTAGATGAACTCGGGCCGACGCTCGTCGAAGCGGTGCGTCGTCGGGATGGTTTGCCGAGGATCGCACAGGCCATTGCCACACCGGCGGTGCGCAAAACGGGTGTCCTGGACAGCGAGGCGCAACCTATTACGCGAATGCATCGCAGATGTTCAGCACTCGGTTCTGAATGCCTACCCGCACCACGACTTAGCCTCGGTTGGGGATTGGATGCTTCTGGCGGCGATTGAGGCGCTAATCGACGAGCACGAGTACCTCGCGAATTACCACTTGGCTTGGTTTGCCGCGTGTCACCGGGCAGGGCGGCTCATAGAACGCACGTCGCTGCTAGTCATTGCTGATCTTGGATACTGCCGACGCCAAGGTGACTACCGCTCAGCGCGTCTTATGAGAAAATAAGTCTCGCGCTGTCGATGCCGTGGAGTCGAAGAATGAAAGCGGGGTGGAACTGTGACGATCGAGGCCGACCCACCCTTTTACGCATGGTTGGCTGGAGGCCCGTCCTTGATCGCCTCCGCTGGCGCCCACCGCCCGCCCCGTTGCCCGACACCTCGCCCGCTGGCGGCCCGGCTAGTCAAACGGCGATAGCAGCAGCCAATGCCGGCGTGCCGAAGGACGCGGCGGACGCCGCCGCAGCGGACGCAGACCGCCGAGCGCACGCCGCCGACGCGGCCGCGAAATTCCCCGCGAACGAAGCGGAATCACAGCAGCAGATGCAGAACGTCGGCCAGCAAGCCCCGCAGATGATGCAGCAGATGCTGCAAAGCATCACGGGCGCCCTCGGCGGCGCGGTCGGCGGCATCATGCAACCGCTCACGCAGCTGCCGCAGCAGGCGATGCAGGCCGGCCAAAGCGCCATCCAGCCGCTGATGAGCGCCGTTCAGGGCGCCCACGGAGCGAGTGCCCTCGCGGGCGACCCGCATCTCGTCGACAGCGTCGGCCCGGGCTCTGGAGCCGGCGGCGGTTCGGGCGGCGGGGGCGCGGGCCTCGGCGGTGGCGGCACCACCCCGGCCAGCTCGCTGGGTCCGCCCCCCGTGCCGACGTCATCCCCGCCGACGACTCCTGCCGGGGCGGCCAAGGCGGCCACGATGCCGCCGGTCAGCGGCGCGCCCACCGCGTCGGGGCCCACCGGCATGGGCGGGATGGGCATGATGCCGCCGGGCGCGATGGGCGCGGGCGGCGACGGCGGCAACAAAGAGAAGCCTCCGGAGAAGCGCATCTCGGCACCCGGCGTGCCCAACGGCCAGCCCGTCAAAGGCCGCCTGTCGATGCCGCCGAGCCCGCCGGGCCCCAAGCCGGGCGAGGACAAACCGACCGTGGTCACCAACCGGCCGAACAGACGAATCGTCATCATGCCGACCGAGGACGAGGCCAAGGACTGACCGCCCCTCACTCCGATTGAAGGTGAGTGGTCGGGCCGCGGGCACGGCAGTAGGGTCGCTACGTAATTGAGCCGAGCAGGGGCCACATTGGGGTGCTCGTTATTGACAGCGGAACTGCCTATTCGTGCATGCTATTGAGTACGGATTTCGCGGCCAGAGGGTGTGGGAAAAAGGGGACCAGGGTGGGGCAGTCGTTGACTGATCCGCTGACGATGCAGGCGGTGGCGGCGCTGGCCCGCGGCCACGATCTGTTCGCCGGTGACACCATCGCCGCTCGGGTCGGCACCCGCAGGAACGTGCCGCGGCCAGAACCGGTGGCCTCCCGGAAGCCGCAGCGAATCGATCGGCGAACACGCTGCACAAACTCCGCCGGTCCGCCGACACCGACCGCGCGTTCGCCCGCATCATGGCGGCGGCGCGAGCCGATCACGCTCAGGCGAAGGCGGCGACCCGGGCGGTCCTGGAAGACGCCAAGGCCGACGCGACCTCGGCGGCCGACACCCCGATGGCGCGGCGTGAGGCGATGGCGCGGATGGCGGCGCGGCTGCGCGCGCAGCACCGGCACATCGTGAACGCCCGCCGACGGGCCCGGCTCCTGGCCCTTCGAGTAAGGCGGCTGCGCTACCGACAGAGGCGGACGGCAATGCGAGGCCGCCAAGGCAACGGGCGGGCAGCGGTCGTGGCGGCGATCCGCAAAGCCTTGGACATCAAGGGCATTCACGACCCGGCGGCCCGTGCCCGCTGGGAGCGGGGCATGGATTTGGTGGCTCGCCGCGAGTCCAACTACAACGCCAGCGCGGTCAACGACTGGGACTCCAACGCGGCGCGGGGCACGCCGAGCAGGGGCGCCTGGCAGTTCATCGGACCGACATTCGCGGCCTATCACCAGCCGGGAACCTCACGCGACATCAACAATCTGGTGGCGCAGGCGTGCGCGTTCATCAACTATGCGATGGGCCGCTACGGCGTCGCGGTTGACGCGTCGAATCTGGCTGATCTGATTCAGCAGGCCGATCCTCGCCGATCACCGAAGGGGTATTGAGCATGCCGCTGAGTTTGTCGAACCGGGACCAGAATTCCGGTCACCTGTTCTACAACCGACGGCTGCGCTCTGCGACCACCCGGTTCTCGGTGCGCATGAAGCACGACGACCGCAAGCAGACCGCCGCGTTGGTGTTGTCGATGTTGTTGGTTGCCATCGTCGCCGGGTGGATGATGCTGCTGAATGTGCTGAAACCGACTGGCGCGGTTGGTCAGTCAGCGATCATCGGCGACCGCGACTCCGGCGCGATCTACGCACGCATCGACGGCCGGCTCTATCCGGCGCTCAATCTGACATCCGCCCGGCTGGCCACGGGGACGGCGAACCCACCGACGTGGGTGAAGCGCAGCGAGATCGCGAAATATCCGACCGGGCCGCTGATCGGAATCCCGGGGGCGCCGGCGGCGATGACGGTGAACCGGGGTGCGATTTCGGCATGGGCCGTGTGCGATACCGCGGGGCGTCCGCGCAGCGGGGAGAAGCCGGTCGTCACGTCAATCGCGGGCACGCTCGATGGCGGCGGCCGCGCGGCACCGCTGGCCGACGATGCCGGCGTACTCGTGACCTTCGAGGGCAAGACCTATGTGATCTGGGGCGGCAAGCGCTCGCAGGTGGATCCGGCCAGCAGAGCGATCACCCTGAGTCTGGGTCTCGACCCGGGAGTGACGTCGCCGGTGGAGATTTCGCGCGCGCTGTACGACGGGCTGCCCGCGACCGAGCCACTGCGCGTCCCGGAAGTTCCCCAGGCGGGCGCGCCGTCGACCTGGGTCTCGGGTTCACAGGTGGGTGCGGTGTTGCAGGCCCAAACCGCCGGCGGCGGCAAGCAGTTCTACGTTCTGCTGCCCGACGGGGTGCAGAAGATCACCAGCTTCGTCGCCGACCTGCTCCGCAGCGCCAACTCCTATGGGTCGACGGCCCCCCGCGTGGTGGCCCCCGACGTGCTGGTCAACATCCCGCAGGTGAACACGCTCGCCGTGGACTACTACCCGACGAAGCGGCTGAATTTCATTGATACGGCGGCGAATCCGACCACCTGCGTCGGGTGGGAGAAGGGCTCGACGGATCCACAGGCCCGCGTCGTCATCTACAACGGGCGGGGCCTTCCGGTGTACCCGTACCTGGACGACCGGATCGTGCACCTGGTGCGCGACGACCGCGACCCCGCGTCGGTGGTCGCCAACCAGGTGCTGGTGCTGCCGGGGGCGGCCAACTTCGTCACCTCGACCAGCGGGGTGATCACGTCCGATTCCCGCGAATCGTTGTTCTGGGTGTCCGACAACGGCGTGCGGTTCGGCATCGCCGCCAACGAGGACACGTTGCGCGCGCTCGGCCTCGACCCGGCCTCGGCGGTGCAGGCGCCGTGGCCGTTGCTGCGTACTTTCGCTGCCGGCCCGGCCTTGTCGAGGGACGCGGCGCTCGTGGCACGTGACACCGTGCCCGCGCTCGGCAGGGCGGCTGTGGTGACGACTTCGGCGAAGGCGGGAGGCTAGGGGATGTCCAAGAAAGCGTTTCCCATCAACCGGGTCAAGATCGAACCGCCGAAACCCGTTCGGGTGGCACCGAATGCGCCGATCGCACTGCCCGAGCGCGAGCCCCGCAACATCTGGGTGATGATCGGGGTGCCGGCGCTCATCGTGGCACTCATCGGCACCATCGTCATGCTCTACGTGTCCGGGGTGCGCAGCCTGTCGACCGGGTTCTTCCCCTTGATGGGCATCGGCGCGTTCAGCATGCTGGCGTTCTCCGGGCGCTTCGGGCGGGCGCGCAAGATCACCTGGGGCGAAATGGAGAAGGGCCGCCGCCGCTACCTTCGCGACCTCGACTCCAACCGTGACGAAATCCAGACCGCGGTGTGCGCGCAGCGCGAGTGGCAGAGCGCGCTGCACTCGGATCCGCGCGGGCTGGGGGCGATCATCGGCGGCCCGCGGATGTGGGAACGTGGTCGCGGCGATGCCGACTTCCTGGAGGTGCGGCTGGGCACCGGTGTGCAGCACGCGCCCGACTCGGTGTTGTCGGTGACCTGGCCCGACATTGCCTCCGATGAGGAGCTCGAACCCGTCACCGGGCAGGCGCTGCGCGATTTCATCCTGGAGCAGCGCAAGATTCGCGACATCGCCAAGGTGGTCAACCTGCGCTCGGCGCCGGGCTTCAGCTTTGTCGGCGAGGACCTGGACCGACTGCGCTCGCTGATGCGTTCGGTGGTGTGCTCACTGGCGGTGTTCCACAACCCGCGGGACCTGAAATTGATGGTGGTCACCCGCAATCCCGAGGTCTGGTCCTGGATGGTGTGGTTGCCGCACGACCTGCACGACGAGCTGTTCGACGCGTGCGGCTTCCGGCGCCTGGTGTTCGCCACGCCGGAGGAGCTGGAGGAAACCCTCGGCGCCGAGCTGCACATGAAAGGAAAGCGCGGAGCGTGGACTCCGCTGGCGGCGGCCAGCCCGACGGCAATGGGGTCGGCGCTCGAAACCGGCGCCGCCGGAGTCGATCTGGGACCGCACCTGGTGATCGTCGACGACAACACCGGCAGCCCCGACGCGTGGGAAAGCGTGGTCGGACAGGTCGGCAAAGCGGGAATCACCCTGTTGCGCATAGCGTCCCGGGTGGGCGCCGGGGTGGGCTTCGCCCAGGACCAGGTCTTCGAGATGGGCGAGCGGCACAGCGTGCCGGTCAACGGCGAGGTCAGGTTCGGCCGGAACGGGTTCGACGCCGACGGCGAGGATGGGCGCCCGGCACCGCTGCTGCGGGTGCGGGGTAAATTCTTCGCCCACGCCGACCAGCTGTCGATCCACCGCGCCTACCGGTATGCGCGGGCGATGGCGCGGTGGTCACCGACCAGCCGCAGCGAGATCGCGGATTCGACCGGTGGCGCAGCCGAATTGCTGCGCGGCCTGGGCATCATCGATCCCCGCGAATTGGACGTCGACCGGTTGTGGGCCGAGCGGCGCGGTCGCGGCGACGAGCGATGGTGCGAAATCCCGGTCGGCGCGAAACCCACCGGCGAGTTGCAGAACATCATCATCCGCGCGAAGGACTTCGGCGGCTTCGGGTTTCACTCCGTCGTCATCGGGACCAGCGGCTCGGGAAAGTCGGAGTTCTTCCTGTCGTTGGTCTACGGCATCGCGCTGACGCACTCACCGGAGGCGTTCAACGTCATCTTCGTGGACATGAAGTTCGAATCGGCGGCCCAGGACATCCTGGGCCTCCCGCACGTGGTGGCTGCCCTGTCCAACCTCGGCAAGGACGAGCGGCATCTGGCCGAGCGGATGCGCAGGGTCATCGACGGCGAGATCAAGCAGCGCTACGAGCTGTTCACGTCGGTGGGCGCGCGCGACGCCAACGACTACGAAGAGATCCGGCTGGCCGGACGGGACCTACCGCCGGTTCCGGTCCTGCTCGTCATCGTCGACGAGTACCTGGAACTCTTCGCCAATCACGAGAAGTGGATCAACCTGATCATCCACATCGGCCAGGAAGGCCGCGGCGCCAACGTCTTCTTCATGTTGGGCGGGCAGCGGCTGGACCTGTCTTCGCTGCAGAAGGTCAAGTCCAACATCGCGTTCCGGATCGCGCTGCGCGCCGAGTCCGGTGACGACAGCCGCGAGGTGATCGGTTCGGACGCGGCCTACCACCTGCCGTCGAAGGAGAACGGCTTCGCCCTGCTGAAGGTGGGGCCGCGCGACCTCGAACCGTTCCGCTGCTTCTACCTCTCGGCACCCTTCGTGGTGCCCAAGGGCAAGGAGGTCGCGACCACCGTCGACATGACGCTGACCAAGCCGCGGCTCTACAACTGGCTGTATCAGCCGCTCGAGGCAGCCGACGCCGCCGCGCTGGAGGCCGCCGCCGCCGTCGACACCGAGCCGGACGAATTCCTTTACCACGACGACGGTTTCAAGCGTAAGAAGATTGTCGACATCCTGCGGGAGTCGTTGCAACACGTTCCGCACCGGTCGCCGCGGCGGCCCTGGCTGGAGCCGCTGGAGGACCCCGAGCCCGTCGACATTCTGGTGTCGGCCTACCGGGGCAAGCCGTGGCATGTGGACTATGGCCAGAACGCGGGGCTGATGTTCCCGGTGGGCGTCATGGACATCCCCGAGGAGTCCAAGCAGATCGTGCACGCGGTCGACGCCCTGCGCAGCAACGTCATCGTGGTGGGGGCCAAGCAGCGGGGCAAGACGACCACCTTGATGACGCTGATGTCCTCGGCGGCAACGATGTACAGCCCGGCGCGTGTGACGTTCTTCTGCATCGGCGGTGCCACCCTGGCCCAGGTGGCGTCGCTGCCGCATGTCACCGACATCGTGTCGCCGAAGGACGCCGAGGGCATCGAGCGCATCTTGAGCAGCATGGACGCCCTGATCGACGCGCGCGAGGACTCGTTCCGGCGGTTGAAGATCGACCTCGACGGCTTCCGCGAGCGCCGGTTCGCACCGGGCAGCGACGGGCTGGGCGGAACCGACCCCAACGACCCGTTCGGTGACGTGTTCGTGGTGGTGGATGACTACGACGACGTGTACTCGAAGGACACCGTCTTGGGGGATCGCATCATCTCGTTGAGCAGCCGCGGTCCCGAGTACGGGGTGCACGTGATGTGCAGTGCCGGCGGGTGGATTCACGGGCAGCGGCAGAGTCTGTTGCAAAACGCCACGGCGCGAATCCAATTGCGACTGGCCGACCCGAGCGAAAGCCAGATGGGGCACTCGTCGCTCGAGTCGCGTGACGCCGCGCGGCGGACGCTGACCCGTCCGGGCTTCGGTCTGACGGACAGCCTGCACGAGCTGCGGGTGGGTGTCCCGGCGCTGGCCGATCCCGCCACCGGCGCGCCGGTGAGCATCGTCGACGTCGGCGCGCGGATCGCCGATGTCGCCGGCGTGACCAAACACGCGACGTTACAGCGCCTTCCGCAGCGCGTGGAGTTGCGGGCGATCCTGGAGTACGCGGCGGCGCATCCGAGTGCGCTTCAAGCTCAAGACCTGTCGATCGCGTTCGCCATCGGCGAGCGGCACGAACTGGGCCCGGTTCCGCTCAAGCTCCGGGAAAGCCCTGGCCTGATGATCCTGGGCCGGCAGGGCTGCGGCAAGACGCTGTCGCTGGTGTCCATCGGCGAGGCGATCATGAACCGGTTCACTCCCGAGGAAGCGCAGCTGACGCTCATCGACCCGAAAACGGCCCCGCACGGTCTGCGGGACCTGAGCGGGCCGGGCTACGTGCGGGCGTACGCCTACGACCAGGACGAGATCGACGAAGTGATAACCGTACTCGCGCAACAGATCCTGCTGCCCCGACTGCCTCCCAAGGGCCTGAGCCAGGAGGAGCTGCGTGCGCTCAAGCCGTGGGAGGGCGCCCGGCACTTCGTGCTCATCGACGATGTCCAAGACCTGCGCCCCGATCAGAGCTACCCACCCAAACCCCCTGTGGGGGCGGCGTTGTGGAAGCTGATGGAACGCGCCCGGCAGATCGGGCTGCACGTGTTCACCACCCGCAACAGCGCGAACTGGGCGACGCTGCAGATGGATCCGTGGATGAGGTTCCAGAACTCGGCGAAGGTGGCGCAGTTGTATATGGACAACGACCCGCAAAACCGGATCAACCGAATGGTCCGCGCCCAAGCGCTGCCACCGGGGCGCGGCCTGATGGTGAGTGCCGACGGCGACGTCGAAGGGGTGCTGGTCGGGATGCCGTCTACCGCCCCCCTGCCCCAGCAGTAGCGACTGAAACCGGCCGCGGCGCAGGTATTTCCACGGCGACGGCGGCCCGGCGGGGTAGCATGCGAGGCCACCAGAACCAGCGGCCCAGCAGTGCCACGATGGAGGGCACGACGAACGCCCGCACGACCAGGGTGTCCAACAAGAGCCCTACCGCGATGGTCGTTCCGATCTGGGCGATGCTGAGCACGCTGCTGCTCAGCAACGCCAGCATGGTGAGCCCGAAGACGATCCCGGCGACGGTGACCACCCCACCGGTGCCGCCGAAGGCGCGAATGATGCCGGTCTTTAGGCCCGCTGCCGCTTCCTGCTTGATGCGCAACGCCAGCAGCAGGTTGTAGTCCGCCCCGACGGCGATCAGCGCGATGAACGCGATCGGGGCGACCGCCCAGTGCAGATCCTGGTGAAGCAGGTGCTGCCAGATCAGCACGCTGGCGCCGACAGCCGATGCGTACGAGGTGACGACGGTCCCGACGACGACCAGCCCCGCGACCGGGCTACCCAGCATCACCGTCACGATGACGAAGATCAGGACCAACGCGGCGCCCACGAGCAGCTTGGTGTCACCGGCAACGAAGCGCTGCAGATCGGCGGTCACCGGGCCGACGCCGGCAAGGTCGATCTCCGTGGGGGTCAGGGTGCCTTCCTTCGTCGCCTCCTTGATGGCGGCGCGGACCCGGTCCGCCCGGCTGGCCCCGTCGCGACCCCACTCCGCCCCGTCGCCGTACACCAGCAGGTAAGCGGCACGGCCATTCTCGGAGATCAGGTGTCCCAACGCGGCGGTGTAGCGCGGGTCGGTCAGGGCCCGTTGCGGCAGATAGAAATCCGCCGCCGCGCTGCCCTGGAATTGCGTTGCGATCTCGCTCAGGTAGTCGGTCAGCTGACGCATCTGGGGCCCGAGCGTATCGCTCAGGCTCAGTAGGTCATGGGTGGCCGAACGTGCGTGCCCCAAAGCGGCTTTCATCGAGGCCACGCTCTGCGGCAGGGTGGCCATCGCGGTGGCGGCCGTGTTCGAGCCGCTGGTCAGCTTTGCGGCGCCGGCACCGAGGCGCGTCGACGTCTGCACCAGGCTGTCGACGGGCTGGAGCACGCGGTCCACCGTCGAGCAGATCGGATTGGCCGCGCAGTCGGGGGTTCGCCCGACGAATTCCCGCAGCGGGTCGAGGTAACCCGACACGGTGGTGACGTTGCGCTGCAGCCCGTCCATACCGGCGCGCATGTCCTCTGCGGCACCCGACATGTCGGCCAACCCCGCGCTGCCACCGCGTAATCCGTTCCCGAGGCCGTCCACCGCGCGCTGGGTCTGTGCGAGCGCGCCGTCCAGTTCGGAGACTCGCTTCAGGCGTTGGGTAAGCGTGTCCATGGTGTCGCCGAACTGACGGCCGAGGACGCCGGCCTGATAGCTCAACGTCGCCTGTTCGGGGACCTTGCCGTCCGGGCGGCTGGCGGACTGCACCGCACGCACACCCGGTACGGCCATGATGTGGCGCGTGATTCGTTCGATGGCGATCAGGCCGGCCGGGTTGCGCAGGTCGTGGTCGGCCTGGATCGCGATGACATCGGGCAACAGCGAGTTGGCCGCGAAATGCCGGTCGGCGCTGGCGTAGCCGCGGTTGGAGTCGGTGGACGACGGCGTGGCGGCGGGTTCGTTGAAGCCGACCCGCATGCCGGCCAGCGGCAGCGCGGCCAGCAGGGTCAACCCGCCGGCGGTGACCAGGATCGGCCCGGGCCAGCGTGCCACGGCCGTCCCGACGCGACGCCAGCGCCGCGCCGTCTTCGACGGCCGCGGTTCGAGGTACCCTCGGCGTATCGCCAGGCCCATGAGCGCGGGCGTCAGGGTCAGCGCGGCCACCATGGTCGCCAGAATGCCTATGGCGCAGGGCAATCCGGCGCTGCGGAACGAACCCACCCGGGCGAACACCAGGCACGCCAGCGCCACCGATACGGTCAGCGCCGATCCGATCACAACGGGCGCGATGGAACGGTACGCGTCCGTCAGTGCTTGGCCCGGCGCGACGCCGCGGCGGCGGCCCTCGTGATAGCGGCCGACAAGGAAGATCGCGTAATCGGTGCCGGCGCCGAGCGTCATGGCCGCCATCAGCGCTACCGAAAACAGCGACACCTCAACCACATTGGACTGTCCCAACGCGGCGACGACCGCGCGGGCCAGCGCCAGGGCAAGCCCGACGGAGATCAGCGGTATCGCGGCCGCGATCGGCGATCGGTACACCATCAGAAGCAACAGCAGGATGAGACCGATGGTGGCGGCGGTGATTCCGAGCATCTGTCGGTCGATCGCGGAGAATTCGTCGACGATCGTGGCGCCGGGCCCGGTGACATGGACTTCCAGGCCGGCCGGCGGGGAGAGTTTCTGGACGGTGGCGCGGACAGTGTCCACCGAATCGCGCGCCTGGGCGGTGCCGAGCATTCCGGCCAGCCGCACCATGACGCTGACGGCCCGCCCGTCCGAACTCTGCGCACCGGCGGCCGTGGCGGGCTGCGACCACAGGTCGGTCACCGCGTAGACGTGACGCCGATCGGAACCCAGCGCCGTCGTCATTGCGTCGTAGAAGCGGCGGTCGCGTGGCGTCAACTTTTGATTGCGTTCCAGCACAACGTAAACGAAGTTGTTGCTCGGCGTCTGGTCGAACAATCGGGCGGCCCGCGAGGCGGCGACAGCACTCGGCGCGTCGGTGGGCATGAAGGATCGGGCGTGCGAGTCGACCACTCGCTCCAGTTGGGGGACCGCGAGGTTGGCGGCGGCCGCCGCCAACACCCACAGGCCGACGATCAGGACGGCGTAGCGGCCGGTGAGCCGCGTCAGGATTCCCTTTCCGTCATGCAACAGTCTGCCGATCGCCGGTCCGTCCGCCGAAGAGGCCCACGGCGACGTGCTCGCCCCGGGACAGGGAGCGCACCCGCAGCGACCGCCGGGAGCCGATCCGCACCAGCGCGTGCAGGCCGGGCTCGGCCGCCTCGAGGTCGGCCCGCACCTGTTCGGCCCCCAAGCCCTCGTGCGCCGCCTGGTCCAGCTTGGCCACCAGCATGGTGATCCAGCGTTGTCCCAGCGAAAGCAGCAGGCCCTCCTCGTCACCGAACAGCCGAGCCATCTCGGGTGAGTCGGCGGCCGACGCAAGCGCCGCCGCGGGGTCGGTCTCGGCGGCTTTGATCACATCGGCCATGAAGGCCATCCGGTCGTGCAGCAGTGTCCATGTCATGTCTCGACGCTAGGAAAGCGACCGGCCGGTCCGCGTCGTGCCGAAGTGCAGTCTTTGCCTCCTACCACGGGTGGAGACGATTGCCGCCTACGGCATGGTGTGGGCAGGTGGCGCGCTCTTTTACGATTGGACGATGTCGCGCGCCGCAACGAATTACCTGCGGGAACAGCTTCGCCGGCGAAGCGAGCTGATTCCCGTCGGTATCACCTGGGCCTCGTTTCTCGCCGTCGACATCACCGAGGTGGGCGGCGGGGTGATCGCGATCTGGCAGCGCCCCACCGCCGATCTGGCTGTCGGGCTGGCCGCGTTCGCGGTCACCATCACACCAACGCTGTGTTTCTTCTTCCTGAACATGAAGCTGAGCCCGGTGCTGATGTGGGCGAGCTGGTCGGCGGCCACCGCCATGATGCTGTTCGCCACGTCGACCCCCATTCACGCCGATTTCGCCCCGGCATGGCTGGTGATGATGGTGCTCTCCGTCGCGGCATTGAGCTCGATCGCGGGCGGCTTCCTGGCCACCATGTCGGCGGTCGCGATATTGCTCACCGCGTCCGCACTGCACCGCCTGGACGCGGTCGCGCTGTACCTGGGCTTTATCGCGGCGGCCTGGCTGCTCGGTTACGTGATGCGCACCCAACGGCTGCTGCTGGCCGAACAGATCGAGGCACAGAAGCTGTTGGCCGAGCACGCGGCGGCCGACGAGCGCCGGCGCATCGCCCGCGAAGTGCACGACGTCATCGCCCACTCGCTGAGCATCACCCTGCTGCATGTGACGGGCGCGCGCCGCGGCCTGCAGCAGGACCGCGACGTCGACGACGCGGTCGAGGCGCTCGAACAGGCCGAACGTCTGGGCCGGCAGGCGATGGCCGACATCCGGCGCACGGTCGGGCTCCTGGACAGCTCACCGACGAAGGCCACGCCGACGACACCCGAACCCGGCATCGACGACGTCGGTGTCCTCGTCGCGGATTTCCAGCGCGCCGGGCTGGACGTCACGCTGCGCATCGACGGAGCCGCCGACCGCGTCTCGGCGGCGGTGGGCCTCGCGCTGTACCGCATCACCCAAGAATCGCTGGCGAACATCGCCAAACATGCGCCCGACTCGCAATCGGCAGTGGCGCTGAATGTCTCGGTGGCGTCGGCGAGCCTCACGGTCGAAAACCGGCTACCGGTGGCTATTGCCGCCCCGCTTTCCCCCGAGGGGCGTGGGTTGCGCGGGATGCGCCAGCGCGTCGAGCTGCTGGGCGGGGCCATCGACGCCGGCCCGACCCACGAGGGATGGTCGGTGCGCGCCGACATACCGCTGCACGAAGGTGACGCCGGCTGGCGCCCGTGGTGGTGCAAGGCGTGATCCCACACACCTCAGAGACGCAAGAGATCACCGTCCTGCTCGTCGACGACCAGGATCTGGTCCGCTCGGGACTGCGCCGGATCCTGCGCCGCAAGGACGGATTCGTCATCGTCGCGGAGTGCTCCGACGGTGACGAGGTGCCGGCGGCGGTGGCCGGGCACCGACCCGACGTCATCGTGATGGATCTGCGCATGCGCCGGGTCGACGGCATCGAGGCGACGCGCAGGCTCGGCGGGACCCCGCCGGTGTTGGCGCTGACCACATTCAACGAGGACGAGCTGCTGTCCGAGGCGCTGCGCGCCGGGGCGGCCGGGTTCGTGCTCAAGGATTCGTCCGCCGAGGAACTCATCCGCGCCGTGCGGGCCGTCGCCAGGGGCGACAGCTACCTGGATCCCGCGGTCACCGCGCGCGTGCTCACCACGTATCGCAAAGCCGCCACCGGGCCGCGTGGCACCGCGATCGCCGAATTGACCACCCGCGAGCTCGACGTGCTGACACTGATCGGCAAGGGTCTCTCCAACGCCGAGATCGCCGACGAACTCTGCATTTCGGGCGTCACGGTCAAAAGCCATATCGGCCGGATCTTCGGAAAGCTCGACCTGCGGGACCGCGCCGCGGCGATCGTCTACGCCTACGACAACGGCATCGTCGTCCCACGCTGAGGGGCCTCAGCGGATCACAGGGGCGCGCCCTGCTCCGCCAGGTTCAGCAATAGGTAAGCCATGCACATCAGGAAGTTCAACACCACCAGGACCAGCCCGGCGAACATCAGCGAGCGGGTGCCTTGTCGCTTCAGCCGCTTGTAGCGCGCGGCGCGCGTTTCACGGCCGAACTGCAGCGCGATCAACGCGAAATGGACATCCGTGACTTCATGGGCCGCAAGGGGCGCTCCCGCCAGCATCTCCTGCAGGCGGTCCGGCGCCGTCCGGACGCCGACCCGCTGGAAGCTCTGACACATTCGCCGCGCGCGTCTTCGCGCGAGTGGTTGATATCGCATCTGTAGCTGATGCGCGAGTTGCCCTCGGTCGTCCCCCCACGGGTTTGACGGGGTCATCACGAAACGGATTCTAAATCGCATCGGGCCGATTACGGCGTGTCTACACGAATTATGTCGACGGCGATTGGTTCGCCGCGCCGCCGCTCACGCGCTCGGACTGCGGCAGGTCCAGATAACGCTCCAGGTTGCGGTGCATGTTGATCACGCGCCGTTCCTCGCTGGACAGCACCAAGTGCGTGAAACCCGGTTGATGCATGCCCCGCTGCAGGCCGGCGAGCACCCGGATGTCCTGGGTGAGCACGACGCCGGGCTCGGCATCATCGGCGGTCACCCGGACATCGGTGGGCTTGGCGCGCGCAGCGCCCGGCGGCATCCGCGTCATCAAGAACATGACCAGCTCGCCTCGATCGGGGCCGGCGGCCGGGTCGCGGCCGGGCCGCGAGCACATGACGGTGAGGTGGTCGGCGTTGGCCAGCAGGGTCATGTTCGGAAAGACGTTGTACTGGTGCAGCCGGGTGATCCGGTCCGTGTCGGCCCAATCGAGGTCCACCCCGCGACTGGCGGCGAACGCCCGGGTGTGTTCGGCGATCAGGTCCTGGACCGTCTGCCCCGGTCGGCGTTCGTCGGCGGGAAAAGGGGTGCCCTCGGCGGCACCCATGAGCGCGCCCTGCGTGTAAACGTAAGCGTCCCAGACCTCTTCGTCGCTCAGCGCGCCGTCAAAGCGGGGGCTCTGCACGCCGTAGGGTTGGTCGGACTTGCCGGTGTGACCCCAGATCTGTTGTGGCGCGTGGATGTCGTCGACGCATCGCAGTAATTCCGGGTGCAGCGTCTGGACGTGGTAGGTCTCGCTGTAGCCGTCGGCGATCGTCTTCCAGTTGGCGTCGACCTCGACGGTCAGCGTGGCGTAGCAGCGAAAGTCGCTCAGCCGGCACCAGGCGATGTCGTCGGGCACCGCCTCCAGGTACTCGAGCAGTGGCATCGCGTCGGGGTCGAGGTTGACGAAGACCAGCCCCGCCCAGGTGTCCACCCGGGCCGGCACCAGCGGGAAGTCGGACATCTTGAGTGACCCGAAGCCCTTGCGGTTGGGCACCCGCTTGAGCGTGCCGGCCAGGTCCCAGGTCCACCCGTGATAGCCGCACTTGAGCTCGCTCAGCCCCGAGCCCGAGCCCACGCACACCGAGTTGCCGCGGTGGCGGCAGGCGTTCTGGAAGGCGCGCAGCACCCCGTCGTCACCGCGCACGATCAGCACCCCGTACGGTCCGCACCGGTATTCGAAGTAGTCGCCCGTCTCGGCGACGTGGTCGAGCATGCACGCGAGCTGCCAGACCTTCGGCCACATCCGCTCGACCTCGAGCGCGGCGAAGGCGGGTGAGTAATACCGCTGCGCCGGCACCAGGGTCGGGCTTTCCGGCGGAGTGCCGATCGCGTCCACGTCGCGGGCGCGGGCCGGGTTGCCGGCGGGCGCGTTCATGCGCGGAGCCTTAACGCGCTCCGCGCACCAGACGCCCGGGACGGGCCCCGGTGTCGACGTCGTCGCGCCGGGTCACGATCCCGCTCACGACCGTCGCCGCGTAGCCGCTGGCTCCTTGCAGGATCCGGTTGCCGCCGGCGGGCAGGTCGAAGGCCATCGCCGCGGGGTGCAGCGTCAGCGCGTCCATGTCGATGACGTTGATGTCGGCCTTCTTGCCCGGCTCGATGGTGCCGCGATCGGTGAGACCGAACAGGTGCGCGGTATCCCGGGACTGCTTGCGGATGACGTATTCCAACGAGAGCTTCTCGCCCCGGCGCCGGTCCCGCGCCCAGTGGGTGAGCAGGAACGTGGGATACGAAGCGTCGCAGATCATCCCGCAGTGCGCGCCACCGTCGGAAAGCCCGAGGACGCCGGCGGGGTGCAGCAGCATCTCCCGGATCGCCTCGCAATTGCCGTCGGCGTAGTTGAACAGCGGCAGCATCAGCATGGAGGTCGCCTCCGACTCGAGCATGAGGTCGTAGAGGGTGGACAGCGGGTCCTCGCCGCGGGCCGTTGCGATGGCGGCGACGGTGCGGTCCGGGGTGGGCTCGTAGTCGGGCGGGTCGCCGAGCGCGTAGAGGCGGTGCAGGGAGTGCTGCACCAGGGCGAACATGCCGTCGAACAACAGGGTCGGGTCGGCGGGCAGGTCGTCCTCGGACAGGATCGCGGCCTTCACCGCGGGATCGGCCAGGCGCTCGGCGAGTTCCTCGCGGCCGAACTCGGCCTTCAGCCGGCGGTAGGTGGGCCGATGGCTGAAGCCGTGGTGGCCCTGAAACCCGATCATCATGCCGAACGGGCGCGCGGCGACCTGCGGGTACAGTCGGCTGCCCGCCGCGTGCGCGTCCGCGGACAGGTCCAGCATCTCGCGCCACAGGTTCGGGTCGGCGTCCACCTGGATCAGCGCGAACGACACCGGCCGGTCGATCTCACCGCTCAACCGGCGCATCCAGTCCAGTTCCTTCTTGGGGGCGACGATGTCCTCGCCGGCGGATCCCTGCGGGGCCAGCTCGAACACCGCCCGGCCGCCGGCGGCCATGGCCCGCCCGAGGCCGAACAGTTCATCCTCGGCCGCGTACGTGCCCGGAACGGGCTCGCCGTCCATCGCGCGGTGGCCCATCGTGCGCGACGTCGAGAAGCCGAGCGCGCCGGCCTCGATCGCCTCGGTGACCAGCCGGCCCATGGCCTCGATGTCGTCGGGCGTGGCCGGCTCATTGCGGGCGCCGCGCTCGCCCATCGCGTAGGCGCGGATGGCGCCGTGGGCGACCTGGCTGCCCACGTCGACCGCGAATTTCTGCTTGCCGATGGCGTCGAGGTATTCGGGATAGGTCTCCCAGCCCCAGGTGATGCCCTCGGTGAGCGCGGTGCCGGGGATGTCCTCGACGCCCTCCATCAACTCGATGAGCCACTTCTCCGTCCCGGGACGGACCGGGGCGAAGCCGACACCGCAGTTGCCCGTGACCACCGTGGTGACCCCGTGACCGCTCGACGGTTCGAGGAGGCTGTCCCAGCTCACCTGACCGTCATAGTGGGTGTGGATGTCGACGAAGCCGGGAGCCACCACACGCCCGGTGGCGTCGATGGTTTCGGCGGCCTCACCGCCCATTACGGCGTCATTGGCGCCGCGGCGGACGACGTCGACGATCTTGCCGTCCTTGATGCCGATGTCCGCGTGATAGCGCTCCGCGCCGGTGCCGTCGACGACGGTGCCACCAACGATCTTCAGGTCGAACATGAGATTCTCCTTGTCGCCAGGGGCGGTCGACGCGCAAGACCCGCAGCATTTCGCTACTCCAAGTAGCGTAACTACTGACGATATTCCTGGAGATAGGCGCAGTCAACGATTTTCCGAGCCGCCCGGCGTTGATAGGGTCGGCGAAGTGGGCTGGTATGACTGGTTTCTCGTCGCCGGTGTCCTTTACACGGGCATAGGATCCGACCTCGGTCTCAACTGGTTTGCCGGCCTGATCACCGGCAAGCGGCTGATGCCGGACGCAACGAACGTCTTCGAGCGGTTCTATTACCGGGCGCACGCGGTCAACGACCCGAATATGCGGGGAACCCAACCGCTCGCCGGCCCAGACGACCGAATCCCTGCGTGGAATCACGCACTGGCGGTCGGCAACGGCACCATCGTGCTGGCACTCGAAGCCCTCATCGTCATCGGTTTCGTCCGGATGGCCGAGACCGGTGTGGTGCCCAAGTTCGCGCTGCTCGCCTCGTTCGCTTGGCTGATGCGGAGCACGTGGGGAGAGATCTCCTACTGGCACGAACTGACCCGGAATCAGGTAGCTCCCCTGCGGGGCAGTGCGCTGCGGTGGTACTGGACGATCGGCATGCCGCAGGCCATCTTCCCGTTTCTCGTCGCCGAGCGCTTTTACGGTGAGACACTTGCGTATACCTTCCAGCCGCTACGGATGGCGGCGTTTCTCGCGGTCCCTGTCGGCCTCATGCTGTTGACGAGGATCAGCTATCGCGGACGTGTCTGGTGATTACAAAGAACTCTTCAGGGCCGCGACCGTTTCCAGATCGTCGAGCGCCGCGACACCGCGCCGCAGCCCTTCCATGGCGATGTCTTCGACTTGCATCCCGCCCATGCCCGCGGTGATCAGGGGGGCCACGTATGCGTACAGCGCGGCCTGGCGGAACCGCCGCCACAGGTCGTCGCGGTCCAGCTCGGGCCCACCGGCCGCGGCGAGCGCGCGGCGGTAGTCGTCGAGCAGCTCGCGCTGGGTCGCCCTGCGATCTTCCGGCGTGAGGCTGGTGACCAGCGTGTAGGCCAGTTCCCGGGACGGGTGCCCGCGCCGCACCGCCTGCCAGTCCAGCAGCCCGGCCTTGCCGCCCTGGAAGTACATGTTGCCCGGGTGGGCATCGCCATGCATGACGGTGTGCGGGGGAGTGTCGATGAGGGCGGCGACGGCACGGTAGTTGTCGGCGATGAAGCGGCCGTTTTCAATCGGGATCTCACCGGAGATCTCGGTGCGCTCGGCAAGGCGCTTGATGGCTGCGTGCATCAGTGAGCCGGTCAGCAAGGAGGTGACGTCGCCGGACGGCGTGTAGAGCCAGCCCAGCGGGCCGCGACCGTCGCGGGGGAGGCGTTCCCAGAAGGTGGCGTGCAGGTCGGCCAGCAGCTCGACGATCGAGCTGGCCTGGTCGGGCGAGAGGGGGTGCAAGGTGTCGGGGAATTCGTACGACTCGGCGGGGAGGTCTTCCAGCACCACGAGGTAGCGCCCGGTCCACGGATCGAACGCCGCACCGTACGCATACGGGACGCCGACGACCTGCGGGGCGAGCTGGCTGTAGAACCGCACCTCCGTGTGCCCGAGCCGGCCCAACTCACCCATCAGGCGGGTGGCCGCCGTCTTCGCCGCGAGCTTGACGAACACCGAGTCGGGGACGTTCTTTCCGGTCAGCACCAGCCGCGCCCGCGACGACGTCCCCGCGTCGCTGCCAAGGACGCGAACCGACCTGACGGTGGTGCCCATCACCTTGGAGAGCACCGCCGCGTCGATGTCCTGCACCCGCCGGGGCAGCCCCAACCGTCCCCCGACCACCGCGTCGGTGGCCACCCGGCCCACCCCGCGGCCCAGGTGAGCGGCCAAGCCGACGGCCGAAAGTGCCTGCGACACGGGGTTATTCATATGCATTCGTTTCTCGGTGCGGACGTGTCACCCGCACCGCGAGCCGGTCGGGCGTCGCGGCACGGGGTCAGACAAAAGTACTCGAATGTCTGGACATCAGACAATACGCGGTTATTGTCTGATCTGTGGTACCAGGGCCCGCACCACGAACTGCTCGACGAACTCGCGCTTGTCGGCGGCCGGGCGGTATCGCCACGAGGGCGCGAGCAGAAACAACGTGGTCGCGTGCAGCCATTGGACCACCGAGCGCGGATCGAGATCGGCGTGCAGACGGCCCGCCGACTTCCACCGATGCAGCAGCGGTTCGTAGTGCCGCAACAGCGTCTCCACGATGGGCTCCGAACCCTTTTCGAGGGCCGTCGCCACGGCGGTGCTCTCCGCGGCGAACAGCGCCTCGTTCAGCGGATCGCCGTCCACCGACTCGACGCGGGCCAGCACCATCTCGGGGACGGACCGCACGGGATCGTCGGGAGCGGCCAGCGAGCGCACCAACTCGCCCAGGGCGCGATCGACCCGCGTCAGGATCAGGCCGAGCAGGACGTCGTCGCGGCCGGGAAAATATCGGTAGACCGTGGACCGCGACACCCCCGCCTCGTCGGCCACCTCGCCCATGCGGAACTGAGTGTTGCCGCGCTGCACGATGCAGCGGCCCGCGGCGTCCAGGATGCGCCTGCGCGCCTCCTCGTCGTCGAGGATCGCGCGGTCGTCGCCCCAACGGCGGCTCGGTTCCATGGCGCAGATGTTACGGGATCCGTCGTGGAGAACAACGAATTCCATTGCGAATCAAGCACATCGCCAGAGAGGGCAACCATGGTCTACTCCGCCGCCGACGAGTCGTTCACTCATCAGCTTCCGACGACGTTCGACGCGGTGCACGACCCGGACCCGACGTGGTCGGATCGATGCTACTTTTTCGCGGCGTCGCCGGACGGCACGATGTTGTTGGCCAGTGGCTACGGCAACAACCCGAACACCGCCAGCGGTCTGGGCTACGTCAAGGTCAGTCTCGCCGACGGCCGGCATTGGGATCTGCTGTCGGGCCGGCCGGTCGCCGATGGTGACCGCGCCGAACTGAGCGCCGGGCCGATGCGCTGGACCTGCGTTGAGCCGCTGAAGAAGTGGCGGCTCGACGTGGAACCCAATGGGTCCGGAATCGAATGGGAGCTCTACTACGAACCCACCGCCCCCATGTGGGAGCTCCTGCCCATGAAGGTGATGGACGACGACGGCCGACTGCTCGCCGACATGTATCACATGAAGGAGCCCGGACGGTGGAGCGGCTGGGTGCGGATCGACGGCGAGCGCGTCAGCGTCGACGGATTCCACGGCGGTCGCGACCGCACCTTCGGCGTGCGCGTCTCCGACAAGATCGACTTCTGGCTGTGGCTCGACGCCGGTTTCGAAGACCACGCGATCGAAGCCTGGATCATCGAATCAGCCGATGGCACAGTGCAATACGTCGACGGCGGCATCACCTTCGCCGACGGCACGGTGTCGAAGCGATTCGTCAAGATCGACCACGACGTCGAGTTCGACGGTGATCGCAAGCGGCCGGCCCGCGCGGTGCTGCTGTTCACCGACGAGGACGGCGGGACCCATCGCGTCACCGCCGACGCCCCGCACCAACACGTCAACGCCTACTACGGCCTGCCGATGGCGCACCGTCAGTACGAGGACCTCGGCGCCGGTGCGTATTTCATCCACTTTCATTGGGACAGCGGCGATCTCGAGCAGCTCGCCGAGACCGAAGGCAAGTCGATGGCACTGGACCAGCTGATGCGCTTCCAGCGCGGCGGCCACACCGGTTGGGGCGTCTTCGAATTGCTGCTGGGCGGCGACGGCTACCGCCGGTACCCGAACTGGACGGCGATGGACATGTCGGCGTTCACCCAGGACAAGACCCCGGTCGAGCGCCTGCCGGCCGGCGGCGACGTCGAAGGAGTTCGTCAGTGACGGTGGACGCCGACTTCGGGGAGCGCCTGACCGCCTGGCTGCGCACCCGGCTGCCCGACTGCGACGACGTCCGCGTCGAGGGCCTGAACCGGGTGAGCTTCGGGCATTCGGCCGAGATGCTGATGCTCACGGTGATCACGCAGGACGGTGATCGGCAGGCGCGCCGGGAGGTGGTGCTGCGGCTGCGGCCCAAGCCGCCCGCGTTGCTGGAGCCCTACGACCTGGCGCGCCAATTCCGCATCCTGCGCGCATTGCAGGACACCGCGGTCCGCGCGCCGCGGGCACTGTGGCTCGAGGAGACCGGCGAGGTGTTGGGACGGCCGTTCTTCGTAATGGAACGCGCCGCCGGCGACGTCTACGAGATGCAGGCGCCGGCCGACGTCGCCGACCACACCGTGGTGCGGATGTGCCAGAGCCTGGTCGAGCAACTCGCCGCGATCCATTCGGTCGGCCTCACCCAGACCGGGCTCGACGCGCTCGATGACGGTGGCACCCACCTCGACCGAGAACTCGACCACTGGGGCGCGGAGCTGGACCGGGTCAAGCGCGACTCGCTGCCCGCCCTCGAACGGCTGCACCGGGCGCTGCGCGAACGCCAACCTGCGCCATGCCCGACGGTCACCCTGGTGCACGGCGACGCCAAACCGGGCAACTTCGCGTTCACGGGCGGGGAGGTGAGCGCGGTATTCGACTGGGAGATGACCACGGTCGGCGACCCCCTGACCGACATCGGCTGGCTGGAAATGCTGTGGGTGCAGCCGGTCGGCATCAACAGCCATCCCGCCGCGCCGACGATCGACGCCCTGCTCGCGAATTACCAGAAGGCCAGCGGCATCAAGGTCGAAAACCGCGAGTGGTATCGCGCCTTCAACGCGTACAAGATGGCCGTCATCTGCCTGATCGGGGCGATGCTGATAGAGGACGGGCACAGCGACGATCAAAAACTCGTCCTGGCCGCCTACGGCACCTCGCTGATGACCAGAGCCGGGCTCGCCGAGCTCGGGATCGACGAGGCCCTCGACGACGGTCCCGTGCTGCCGCGGGAGGAACGCATCCAGCAGGTTTTGGCGCGCGCCACGTAGCGCGCGTTCTCAAGCGTCGGACCGTTGTGTCAGATCGGTCCAGGTCAACGTGACGCGGGTTCCGTGCGGCGTGCGGTCGATGGCTTCGTTCGCTGCCAGCAGGACGTCGCTGAACCGGCCGGCCCCGAGGGTGAAATGCGTTTCGAGCCAGGTCCCGAACTGGGCTCGCTCCCGGGCAGCGCCGCGAGGGTCGGCGGCGAGGCCGTTCCGCACGAAGCGGGCGCGGTCGTCGATGTTCGCCACGTTGGGCGACTGCTGATCAG